>CAVRBA010000001.1:0-121471 GCA_963719015.1 uncultured delta proteobacterium
CACAATTCTTCCGGTTTTGGCATGACGCTTGCTGCTAATGTTGGTTATGAAAGTCGCTATTGCGCATTGGGAAAACCGAATTTCACCTGTGTTTGATGTATCCGACAGGTTGCTACTGGTCGACATCAAAAACGGCAGAGAATTTAATCGGCAAGACAACGTTCTGAAATGTCGCGGGTCGTTCGAACGCGCAAGAGAAGTCTACCACCTTGGAGCGCATGTACTTCTTTGCGGTGCTGTCTCGCGTCAGATGGAAACTGCCATTAATATCACAGGTGTTAGAGTTATCGGATTCATTTGTGGGGATTTGGAGGACGTTTTAAATGCATACATAAAGGGACACCTGGCAGATAAATGCTTCCAGATGCCAGGATTCGATGCAAAGAAAGCCAAAAGAGAAATGCCAATGTAATACATACCGAAGGACAACGTATCAGGGAGGTTGGTATGGATCATAGTGCAAAAAACTTGGCGAATTGTGACACAGCATGCGACCTCCAAGCCGAATGTATAAAACTCACCGGGCGAAGTGACGTCTTCAATACCAACATGATCAAATGCGGTAAAGAAGGCCTGGTCCTCGTATCGCCAAAAGTGGTTAAAAAGGGAGCTTATCTCATAGTTCGCATTCGAAATTTCTCACCGACGGATACACATGGGCATGAAGAATATATTCGTTCCACAGGGTTAACAGAAGTCCACTGGGTCGAGGAAGTTATAAGTGAGGAGGGATTATCTTATAAAATAGGATTAAAATATATGTTAGAAACAAAGAAGAGTTAAACAATGGCCTATTTCTTATTCGTCTTAAGTATAGATGACAATGAGGCTGCTACAAGATGATTTCAATTTGCTCAAATACCTTACTCAAAAGGCCACAATACGGATCTGTTTTTTATCGACAATGGCGTTGTGTGGGCTAATTCCAGCCGGGATTTAACTAAAAAAACAGCGACTGGAGATTGTCCGAATGATTTTTTAATTCAGCTGGTTGATAACCAAGTTCCTATCGGGGTTTGAATTCCAGGTGCTGATGCCCGCCAGGTTGACGAGGCAAAATTTTTCCCTAATATGATATTCGATGGAGGTCCTCATTCGATAGATTTGGCTGCCGAAGCAAAGGTGTTCAATTTTTGACAAATGTTGCCATATGGGTGATGAAATAATAGAATCAAGATAAAATGGTGAGGTCTCAATTCGAATATTATATCTGAAGTATACTTGATAAGGAGTATACTATGAATAGTATCCGTCGAGGTCTAAATATTGTTTTTACAGGAGACGGGAAAGGGAAAACAACTGCAGCATTCGGTTTGGCACTGAGAGCAGCCGGTCAAAGATTGCGTGTCCTGATCATTCAATTTATGAAAGGGCAATCGAATATCGGTGAAATAATGGCATTGGAACAGTGCCATCTCCCAATTGACATTAAAAGATTCGGACGCCCAGGATTTGTACAATCAAGAGCTTGCGAACCTCTGGATATATACCTCGCGAATGAAGGGCTCTCGTGTTTTCGTACAGCCTTATTAAAATCCGATTATGAGATGGTAGTTTTGGATGAAATTTTCGTAGCAATTGATTTCGGACTATTGAAAGACGTTGATCTAAAAAGTACCTTGAAATTAAAACCGCCTGATTTACATCTGGTGCTTACCGGGCGTAACGCGCCTTCTCATATGCTAAAATCAGCAGACATCGTGACTGAAATGAATGAGATCTACCACCCATTTAGTAAAGGAATGAAAGCACAAGCCGGAATAGAATTCTAGCTTGCACTTGTTTTTATCCAGGTGGCGTAAAATAATGATTTGGGGAATACTCGTCCTGGCATTACTGCCGTTGTACCCGATATAATTTCATCCACGGTTTTTCAACGATTGAAGAGAGATCCGTCAATGCATGGTACATAGCGCCGACGACCAATTCGGCACAGTGATGATGGTCGTCGGGGAGCGTTTGAAGATAATTGATTACATTTTCTGGTTTTAGTTGCCAGGCCTCGTTTATCCGCTTACCGATCGCCAACTCTGCAAGCGTATTACTGCAGGCAGTGGTATTCAGACATCCGTCGGTTTGAAAATATACGCCACTGAGGCGATCTTGGTCCACAGCAAGGTATATCTCAACTGTATCTCCGCAAATACCTGTGTTCTTACCATACCCATCAGCATTGTCGAGTGCACGACACCGATCGTTTCGCAAAGCCATTTTCAAATGTCGTTCAGAAAAATTCTGGTGCATTTTGTTTTACCGGTATTTTATTATGCTTTTAATAGACGGAAAAAAGACCATTTTGGGATGGGGCATTTGTTATATTTTTCGTTCCATCATTTATTTTCGAATTTCTGCTGGGTTTCAGGGAGGAACAATTAAACTTAGAAAAAACATGATTTCGTGTCAAGGTAAACGCCACGCTCCGTTTCATGCTGCAACAGTAATGTGCCGCTGTCACCTCGGTGGTCGTCTTCCTGCTTATATTTCCCGTCTGTAACCCATGATTCCCCTCGTTGGATTCACCCTGTCGGCTGAATACCTGCCTCAAGTCTTTCTATAAATGGCTTTTTTGGTCTTGCCTGGACGGTTAATCGGGTGTAAAAGTGGGTTTTTTATAAATCCAGACTGATCAGAAAGAGTGAGGACACATGTACAAAGTGATGATTCGGGACAACATGTCCCCAGTGGCGAAAGAGATCCTGGAATCGACCGGTAAGATCGACGTGGTGGTGGACAATGACAAAACGACCGGAAGCCCGGAAGCGCTGTTGAAAATATTTGATGAATTCGACGGCTTGGCCATCCGCAGCGGGACCAAGGTAACTGCCCCGACCCTTGAAAAAGCCGGCCGTTTGAAGGTCATCGGCCGCGCCGGCATCGGTGTGGACAATGTCGATGTAACCGCGGCAACCGAACATGGTATCGTCGTCATGAATGCGCCGGGCGGCAACACGGTGACCACTGCCGAGCATGCCATCTCACTCATGCTGTCCCTGGCACGCAACATTCCCCAAGCCACCGCCTCCATGCGTGAAGGCCGATGGGAGAAAAAGCAGTTGGCCGGCGTTGAAATCACCGGAAAGACCCTCGGTATTATCGGGCTCGGTCACATCGGCCGGGTTGTGGCTGAAAGAGCCCATGGTTTGAAAATGAAGGTCATCGCCGCCGATCCGTTTATCAGCGCGGAGGCCGCTCGGCAACTGGGCGTTGAACTGCTGCTTCTAAAGGATTTATTGCCGGTTGCGGATTTTATCACCCTGCACGTACCGCGCATGAAGGAAACAATCAATCTGATAAACACCGACCGTCTTGCCCAAATGAAGCCGGGCGTGCGCATCATTAACTGTTCGCGGGGGGAAATCGTGGACATAGAGGCGCTTCTCGCGGCACTTGAGAGCGGACATGTGAGCGGCGCCGCCTTGGACGTTCTGCCCAAGGAGCCCCCCGACCCGTCGCTGGCGATTCTCAAACATCCGCGCGTCATCTTCACCCCCCATCTCGGTGCCAGTACCGGCGAAGCCCAGGACAAGGTCGCCGATATGATCGCCCACCAAATGGCCGATTACCTGATCAACGGGGTCATCACCAATGCGGTCAATTTCCCATCTGTGTCCCAGGAGGTTATGGAACAGATCCGGCCCTACCTTGATCTGGCCGAAAAAATGGGCTCGCTCATGGGCCAGTTGGTCAGAAAGCCCCATGACGTAACGATCACTTATAGCGGTGACGTCACCCGATATGACACCCGGCCACTCACCCACGCGGCTCTGAAAGGCCTGCTCGGTGCTTTCACCGATAAACCGGTGAATTATGTCAGTGCGCCGGCTATCGCGCTGGAAAAGGGAATTCACGTGCGGGAAACCACCAGCCAGGCCAAGGCGGATTTTTCGAACCTGGTCAAGATCAAATTGGAAGGTTCGGCGGAAGAAACCGATGAAATCTGGGGAACGATTTTCAGTAAAAAATACCCCCGATTGGTCCGGTTGGGAAAAATTTATATGGATGCCATTCCGGGCGGATCGATGATCGTGATTCAGAATATCGACCGGCCGGGCGTCATCGGTAACGTCGGAACCACTCTGGGCCGCCACAACATCAACATCGGACGGTTCCAGCTGGGACGACTCCGCGATCGGGCGCTGTGTATGGTCAACATCGACACCCCGGCCGACGACAATGTTCTCGAAGACATCAGGGCCCTGCCGAATATTCTCACCGCAACGCAAGTGTTCCTGGGCTGAGTGAAGCGCGACGGGGCCCTCATACCGGTATGAGGGCCGCGTGTTTTTATCGGTCGTTTCGCCGACAGGACGCCACATACCGACTTCTTATCCGGGTGCGTTTCTATCGTGGCCGAGTCAACCGCCAGATACGAAGGGCCACCACAAAAAAAGGGGCGGCCGCTTCGGCCATCCCCTTTTTTGATTTCGTCGGTAGTAATTCTATCCCTATTGCACCTCCTCCTTGACCGAAATCGCTATTTTGTAGAGTGCGGTAAGAACGAGGAACCCGAGGCACCAGATCGCCAGGGCTATGATCAGCTCGGGAATGGTCGGAATGTATTCATTGACTTCGTGCAGCGGATTGGGAACGAATCCGCCGGAGATCATTCCCAGCCCCTTGTCGATCCATGTGCCCGCAAAAATGGCGACACACGCTACTGCCAGCACGCCTTCATTCTTGCGTGTCACCGGATTGACAAGCAGAATGATGCCAAGCAGCATCAACGCCATGGCGGTCCACATCCAGGGCACATAGGTTGCGTGTCCATGCAGTCCGGCAAACAGGTAGGTGAGGTGGTCCATGTGTTCGGGGATCTGGCTGTAGAAAACGGTGAAGACTTCACATAGAAGGAAGAACACGTTCAGGCATATGGCATAGGCCACGGTCTTTGCCAGGGTTTGGATCTGTTTGCGCCCGGGATCGAAGTTGGTCGTTTTGCGGATGAAAAGGCACAACAAGATCAACAGGGCCGGTCCGGCGGCAAAAGCCGAAGCCAGAAAGCGCGGGGCCATGATGGCCGTCAACCAGAATCCACGGCCGGGCAAACCGGCGTACAGGTAGGCGGTCACGGTATGGATGCTGACGGCCCACGGTATGGATAGGTAGATCAGTGGTTTGAGCCAGGGCTTATAATGAACGCCGTTGCGTTCGGCTTCCAGTACGTTCCAACCGACCACGATGTTTATAAAAAGATACCCGTTGAGAACGATCGTATCCCAGAAGAGCACCGAGTGCAGGGTCGGGTAGAGCCACACGTTGAAAATCCGCATTGGCTGACCGAGATCGACGATGATAAACGTCAGGCACATGACCAGGGAGGCGATGGCGAGGAATTCACCCAGAATGGTGATCCGGCCGTAGGCCTTGTAATCGTGGAGATAATAGGGCAGAACCACCATCACGCCTCCGGCCGCCACGCCGACCAGGAACGTGAACTGGGCGATGTAAAACCCCCAGGAAACATCGCGGCTCATGCCGGTAATGCCGAGGCCGAAGTCCAGCTGCTTCAGATATGTCAGGAATCCGACCCCGACAATGGCGAGCAGAAGGCCCATCCAACCGTAATATCTCTTACTTCCTTTAAGCGCTAATTCAAGCATAACCACCTCACACGATGTAGTAGACCGCCGGCTCGGTGCCCAGAGACTGTTTGCGGCGGATGGTGTAATTGGATCTGATCAGTTCCCGTACCTCGGACTCGGGATCATACAGGTCGCCGAACGCCAACTTGCCGTCGGAGGCCTCGACGCAGGCCGGCAGCTGGCCAACGGCCAGGCGTTCCGCGCAGAAGTTGCATTTCTCCACCACCCCCTTGCTGCGGGTCGGAAACTTCTTGTTGGTCTCGGTTATAAAAGGACGCGGATTGCGGTAGTTGAAGCTTCTGGCCCCGAACGGGCAGGCGGCCATACAAAAACGACAGCCAATGCAACGGTGAAAGTCCATCAGTACAATACCGTCACTCGGTCGTTTGAATGTCGCGTTCGTCGGGCAGGCCCTCACGCACGGCGGATTTTCACAGTGATTGCACAGCACGATGACCGGCGCGTGTTCGAGCTTCTCGTCCATGAATTTCATCGGGCTCATGGGAAAGGCGTTGTGGTAGGGAGCCGACCAAATCCACTTGATCTCGTGGTTTTTGATCGGCATGACCGGTACATTATGGATCCTGTGGCAGGCTTCCACCAGCGGCGTGACATCATCCGCCGATGCGAACTTTTTGGTGTCGATTACCAGGGCCCATTGCTTGGCTTTAAGCGCGTCATCCCCTTTTTTAACGTAAGGCTCACCTTCAACGCCGTGCCCGGTTTCCTGCTCAGCGGCGAAAGCATTCAGGACCGGCGGGGTGTTCAAGGCCAACGCTGTAATGCCGAATAGCTTCAAAATCTCTCTTCGACTGCGTTCCATCAGTTGCTCTCCTTCGGGTTATCGATGTGACAGTCCCAGCAATATGGCCGGACCGACGCGTAGTTGTGGCATCTGTCACAGAATTCAGCCTTGTTCGAATGGCAATCCAGGCAGGTGTTGGAAAGACTCATCGCAAATTCCTTGCCCTGCGGATTGACATATATCCGTTCGGCATTTCTGACAACCGAATGCCGCCAGAGGTCCAGGACTTTCATATGGTCCCGCGCCATGTAATCTTTGGAACGGACGCACTCCTTGGCTTCCTTGGCCCTGGCCGTCAGCTCGACTTCCGGGGGCGGAACGGCCTTTCCGTGGTTGTACCAGAATGGTAGTGCCACGATGACCAGAAAGATGGTGATACCGAGATAAACGAGTTTCTTGTTACCCATCGGTTTATTCCTCCGTCTCTGCTGCGGTATCTTTTAAGTCTTCCCGTTCTTCGCCGCGCAGGTTGGTGGTCCTTTCATTCTGTCCCTGCAGGTTCAGGGCGTTGGCGACCATTTCGTGCACGCCGGTGACATCCACGTCTCCCACCCAGTAGTCCATCAGATCGCCTAAAACCGCACGGTCGATAGCGCATATGGTGGCCAGCATGTTGACGCCGTGTCGTTCCTTGACAGCCTTGACGGCATTGGCTCTTGGCAGTCCCCCGGCCATCCGCAGCTCCATGTCTTCACCGGCATTCAAGCCCGAGCCGCTGCCGCAACAGAAGGTCTGTTCCCGGATCGTGTTGGCCGGCATTTCATAGAAATTGTTGCATACGTTGTTGATCACGTATCGGGGTTCGTCTAACAGACCCATTCCCCGGGATGGGTTGCATGAATCGTGAAACGTCACCTTGAGGTGATCGTTGCGGCTGGGATCCAGGTCGAGCTTGCCGTGCTTGATTAGATCGGCCGTAAACTCGGTGATGTGGACCATCTTGGTGGAGCGGGCATTCTCGAACCGGGTCCCGGTAATAGGGGATACAGGCACTTCAAGGAAGTCGGCCGGTCCGTTCATGGTGTCCATATACTGGTTGATCACTCGCCACATGTGACCGCATTCACCGCCGAGGATCCATTTGACCCCCAGGCGCTTGGCTTCGGCATACATCTTGGAGTTGAGTCGCTTCATCGTTTCATGGGAGGTGAAAAATCCGAAGTTGCCGCCCTCGCTGGCGTAGGTGCTCCAGGTGATGTCGAAACCGTATTTTTCCTTCAGAAAATGAAAGAGAAGCATGTACCCCATGCAGGTATACGTGCCGGGATCGGCAAACACGTCACCGGAAGGGGTGATAAACAGGATATCCGCCCCGACTTTGTTGAATTGGGGTTCCACCTGTATGCCGGTAACCTCCTCGATGTCTTCCACAAAAAAATCGAGCATGTCTTTGAACGCATGGGGCTGGATGCCTAAATGGTTGCCGGTTTTGTAACAGTTGGAGACCGGCGTGGCGATCCAGTCGATGTTCAGTCCCAGTAGGTTGGTCAACTCCCGGCCCATGATGGTGATCTCGGCCGTGTCGATACCGTAGGGGCAGAACAGGGAACATCGGCGGCATTCAGAACATTGATACAGGTAAGACCACCACTCCTTAAGGACGTTTTCAGTCATCGGGCGGGCCCCGTTGAGTTTACCGAGTATCCGGCCGGCCCGGGTGAAATCGTTGCGATAGATCGAGCGCAGCAGCTCGGCTCTCAAAACCGGCATGTTTTTGGGGTCACCGGTGCCGATGAAGTAGTGACACTTGTCGGCGCAGGCGCCGCAGCGGACGCAAATGTCCATGAACACTTTGAACGTACGGAACTTTTCCAGCCGTTCCTTGAATCCGTTGTGGATGATTTCTTGCCAGTTATCGGGCAGCTGCCAGTCGTCGTCGAAGCAGCTCCAGGTCCGCGGGTTCGGAGCGCCTAAGGTTTCCAGGCTCTTGGGATTGCCCGCATAACACGCGAACCCCTTTTTAATTTCAGCGGGCACATCCATCCAGTCGGTCGAAGGCGGACGCAGGCCAGCGTTGTTCAAGAGCTCTTCTGCAGTTGGGATGTCGGACATATATATTACTCCTTTTCCTCAGATGCTTCTGCTGGTTCTTCCACAGCCGTTTCCGCCGGCATTTTGACTACCGGCAAGCCGGCCTCGATCATTTTTTCTCTGAAGTCGTCTTCATATTCATCATAGGTATGCACTTTGACAGGGTAGTTCCAGGGGTTGAGGTAGCGTTTGGCCCGGGTGTCGGTCGTCATGTTGCGGGTGGGGCTCATGAAAATCCCCCCCAGATGCATCAGCTTGCTGAATGGAAAATAGACCAGCAGCATGCTGACGAGGAACATGTGAACAAAGAAGAGGCTGTCCAGATTTTCCGGTATCGTCGGGCGAAACGTAACCAAACCGATTGAAAGTTCCTTGGCGCCCGTCACATCGATCTTAAGGAAGTAGCGCATGAGGATTCCGGTAAAAGCGATAGCGATAATCAGAAACAGCGGAAAATAATCCGAGGCCAGAGAGATGTATTTAACACCGGGGACAAACAGGCGTCTTAATAACAAGTAAGTAACAGCGGCCAACAGAACCAGTCCGGAAAGATAGACGCCCGGCACACCAAACTGAAAAGCGTTCGCCATGAATTCGAGTCGGAAAAAACTGTCCAGGTTCTCAACCAGTTGCACCGGCAGCGGAACCGGCTCGGTAAAGAACCGCAAATGACGGAAAATTACCGTAAAAAAGGCGTAATGAAAGGCCAGAGCGCCGACCCAGAGAAAAAGCTCCAGAGCGTAAGTGACTCTGCCTTCTCTGAGTTTCATGCGGGTATTGCGGAACAGGGAACGAAATGCGACCACTTCGAGCAGCATGCGTATAAAAACACCCCCCTTTGAAGAAGGGTTGTCCCATTTGGCATGCTTAATCCAGGGCAGCGTTTTTTGCTGCCCGCCGGTGGTGGGAATCTTGAAAGGAACCGGCACACGTGCCCACGCCAGAATCCGGCGGATAAAGAAAATGATGAAAATCAGTACCGCCGCATATGGAATGATGACACCGAACAACCATTTGGTGGCCGGAACCGCCGAAACCCCCACATAAGCCAGCAGAAACAATACGACCACGGCCAGGAGGGAAACCATGTACCTTTTATTCATCGACCAGCTCCTCGTTTACAGCCCCGCCGCCGTTTTCGGCGCGCGCAGCCTCTGTGAATAATGATGCGAAAAAGACAATCAGGGGACCCGCTCCTTCTCCGGCACCTCTTGAATCAATCCTGCCCGTTTGAATGCTTTGAATACCCTTTCCTTCTCCTCGTTGGCCTTCAACTCGAAAATTTTTTCGCGACACTGGGTGTAAATGTCGAATGCAAACAGACTCATCGCATCGACCCTGTCCTCAAATTCCAACAGGTCTTTCACCAAAAGTCTGCTTTTGGAATCCAACGATAGGTGTTTACGGACGATTTGTTTAATAACCAGAACGAAAGCGATCGCCTTTGAAGGGGAAAAGCTCTGTATCGCACGCACCCGAACGATGGGGTCCAGCAACGGTAGGACAGTCTCCTGGTCCAGGCCGGTCAGTAGTTGATCGAACAGGCCGGCTAAACCTTTGGTGAGATACCCACCGACGGGGTTTGTGAAAGGATCTGTATTTTTTTTGAGAAATTGGGCGGTGTCGGGTGCATAGGTCTTCGCCACCAAATCAAACCAGTCAGCAACGATGGCGTCACGTTTTTTGGCTAATATTTTTTCAAGCCCCATGCGTCGTATGGTTCCCGATCCCCGGTCGTGACAGGAAGAAGTGAAGATTTTAGTTGCTTGATATTACTGCTAAATAATGCTCTTTGCTCTTTTACAGCACAGGCCAACTCAAAGTGAAGCGTATAGTCAACTTGCCAAATCATGTCAAGGATAATCGACACCAGGATACCGTCATGAAAGGACCGGAACCTGGTTGGCTCGCGCTTTGCTGGCCTGAAAGTTGACCGTCGACTGTATGCAGAAAAGGGTTGTCTATAAGCCCCGAGGCATCGAATCGGATCCGCTTGAATCCACACTTGACGCCGGATACCCGGTTGCGGATCCAATCGGTGCGCGGTAGTGCATGTCAACCGTCATTGTGGTAACGCTTGGGTTAGGGTCTCAACTCCCCGGCAGTATATTTTTACCCTTGAGATACGAACGCTTGATCCAACCCGCCACCTTTTCGATCAGTGTGCGCTGATAGTACTGATGATCGTCATCGCTGATCCGATCCCGGCGTTTTCTATATTTTACCTTTATATATGCGTTGTAATCGAATTTTCTGAACAAATTGTGGAGGAAGTGATTGATCGGCGCCAGGCCGCTCTTCCGGATGATTGCAACGCCGAAATCCAGTAGGATGGGATAACGGCCGTTGACGACAAGAATATTGTCCTTCTTTTTCAGATCACCGTGGGCCACGCCGGCGCGATGCATTTCTTTTATTTTTTGCAACAAAACGTTGCAGAAAAATGTGCGGTCATCGAGGCGTGCATCTTTAATGGGGATGCCGTCCACGAATTCGAGCACCAAATACCTGTTTCGCAAAAGGCCATGGCAGACCGGAATGCCTTCCATTCCTGACAGCCGGGTATAAACTGCGTATTCATTGGCGATCATCCTTCGACGGATAAACGCCGCCACCCCTCGCCCCTGAGGAGCTTTTAAGACGAGTTGCCGACCCCCCTCGGAGAAAATGTAAGTTTTTCCCTGATATCCGCGACCGAGAACGTTCCGACCGTCTTTAATGCTGGCCGTAATCTTACGCCAGAGAACTTCCTCGGAAATACCGGCGATTGTGTTGTGCATAAAGTCCAGAGATGGTCAGAGTCTAATAAAAAGATAATAAAGGCAGGCTAAAAGAAAAAGGGCAATAACCGGTTCACCGTTTTGACGGAGACTCTGCCAGAAAGACCAGCTGCCCCCTTTTTTGTGCGTCCAGGTCAAACGTGCAAGAAGCGCAGGGGTTTGTTGCTGCCATCTTTCCCAGTCCTCCTTGAAAAGGTGGTGCAGTTTTTCGTCCTCACGTCGTATGGCTTGGGGATAAAAAATGATGAGTATCAAGATGAAAAGGGGTCCGCTCCACCAAAGCCCAGAAGACAGGCAGAAGCCGCAACCCAGCAGGATGTTGCCGACATATAGCGGATGGCGTGCGTATTGGTAGGGCCCGTCGGTCGCGAGGACCTTGTTTTTCTTAATGTGCCCGGAGGCCCACATTCTGACAGCGATGCCGCTGCACGCGACAACCACACCAATCCAGTATAATCCGGCAGTCGGACGTCCCGCAACCGTCACGAGTACAACAAAAGCAATCCCAATAAACTGTCGATAACGATCGCGGCGGTACCGTATGTCATGCAAAAATCTTTGAAAACCGATATCTTTAAGCATCAATTCGCTCTTTGTTGATAGGGGGTTCCTGATCGAAAGCCGCCGAGGATCAAATGAATTTCGGAGTATGAAAGATTGTCCAATCGGTGTCAAGACTGATTTGACTGCCAACCTTTCTCCCGGTCACACATATCTCTTTCGGACATTTCGTCAAATGGCGTTGAATGCGATGGTCCACAAACAAATACGGCCAATCGAAATTACGATTGACCGCAAAAGGAGGAATACAGATGATGAATACTGAGGATGCCTTTAGAATCAGCAATATATATGCCAGAAATAAAACTTTAATCATAAAAATATGAATGACACCTAAATGTCTAATCTGTAAAGTTTTTTTCGGTTCGACACCTTTTTACAAATTCGACAATGGAGTGGTAAAAAAGGCCACAATGTTCATATTTCTGAACACACTGGGGACGACTTATAAATAAAAACGTGTAATTTAAGATTGTTACATCAAACCGGGCCGGTTCAATATTTTGAACCGGCCCGCATCCGGCCGAAGAGTCTCAGCATATCTACTGAATTAATGCATAATATGTGAAGGTTAGAGATCAATGCCGCTAATCTCGGCCCTGCAAAACGGACATGCGCCGTTTTCAATGAAGTTGTTTTTAATCTGAAACCCCCAGCGCTCGATGAGCAACCGCCCGCAACTGGGGCAATCGGTGTTCTCCCCACCTTCTCCCGGCACATTGCCGGTATAGACGTATTTGAGACCGGCTCTCAGTCCAATTTCGCGTGCTTTTTCAAGGCTTGACAGCGGTGTTGGCGGTCGGTCGGTGAGTTTGTAAGTCGGGTGAAACCGGCTGATATGCCAGGGGGTTTCGGGCCCCAGATCTGCCGCCACAAAAGCGGCCAGTTCCTCCAGCTCCGCAGGCGCATCATTGAGACCAGGTACGATAAGTGTCGTCACCTCCAAAAATATCCCCCGGTTTTTCATTTGCAACAGGGTTTTTCGAACATGACCGAGTTTGGCCCCGCAAATTTGGCGGTAGTATTTTTCCGTGAACGCTTTCAGGTCGACATTGGCGGCATCCAGGTAGGGGTGAATCATTTCCAGGGCCTCTTCAGTCATATATCCATTCGTGACAAACACATTTTTCAGGCCCTTTTCAGTGGCAAGCCGGGCGGTTTGATAGGCAAATTCGAAGAAAACCGTCGGTTCAGTATAGGTGTATGAAATACTGCGACAGGACCCCTGAATGGCAGCGGCAATCACATTTTCCGGCGTGCATGTATCGCCCATGATCAATCCCTTGTTATTTTCGGGCATTTGGGCGATGTCAGCATTCTGACAGAACCGGCATTTGAAATTGCACCCCACGGTGGCGATGGAATAGCTTAAGGTACCGGGCATAAAGTGGTACAAAGGCTTTTTTTCGATGGGGTCGATGTGGCGCGCGATCAGCTTGCCGAATACCAGGGTGTGCAAAACCCCGGAACGGTTTTCGCGGACACCGCATATGCCGCGCCGACCGTCCCTGATAAGACAGCGATGATGACATAAATTGCAGATGACCCGGCCGCCATCCGATTTCTTATAGAGGTAGGCTTCCATGATGACTTTACAGGTTTATACCACTTTTCAAAAATAAATTCCGAAATACGGAAGGGTGGTATAAGTGGTTGAAGAAAAAACGTTCGCATAACGGAACGATTTTTTGAGAACCACTATCAACCACGGCGAATACGCGGTTACAGGTTGGGCATTTATAGGGCATCCAATTCAACCGGCGGCCATTCCTGTTCTTTGTTTGGCCTGATAGCGGATGGCCAGCGGTCGGGTTCGGAATAAAGGTACGAGTGTGACGAGCATGCCGACAAAAGCCCCGAAAGGGCACCGTTGAACGAACCTGGACTGTTCAAAATTTTGGCTCAAATTGCCGCAACCGATAGGGAACTGATTGACGGTCCGCCAGGTCAATGGCACGGCTCCTGCGATGGACCGAATCAAACTTCTTAGCTCCCAAATCCCGAAAAACCTGGCATGATTGAAGATTGTTTCCGAAAAAATACCTGCAACCCGGCGTTGAACGCCTTTGATGGCATAACGATTGAGTACCCCGAGGAACACCCGGTCCTTAGCAACGCGGCAGGCTTCCTCGATGGCTTTATGTGGATCGTCGACGAATTCCAACGTGGTCATGAAAAAAGCGTAGTTGAAGGAGTTATCGTCAAAAGGGAGGTCTTCTGCGTAGCCACGGTACAAATCGACGCGCTGGCTCATCTTTTTGAAACTAATGTCGAGCATGTATGGTGACGGGTCAATACCGGTGATATTGAGACCCATGTCGAGCAAAGGCGCAAGTCGGGCCCCGGTACCGCAACCGATTTCAAGGATGCTTTCTGCCCTGGCAGGCTGGAGCATACTCAGCATCAGTTTGGTTTCGCGTTCGGCTTCGGATCGATAGCGCGGTTCATTGAACCAGCGTTCATACAATCTGGCGTCTTTGAATTCGAACACGTAGCCCATGGCGGTCTCTATCTGGAACCTTAGCTGAGCGTTTATAATGTTAAAATGACGACAAATTAGAGTTGGGGCTCGCCCTCCTGGTCGACTCTTTCTGGCGTGCCTTCGGCGGCAGTCGTCTTCTTCTTGCGACGCCGGCGTCGTTTTTTCTTCCGGGGTGAAGGTGCCGCAGCCTCATCCGTTGTCGGAGTGGCTCCAGCGGGGTCACCTTCGGGAGGAAATCCGAAAAACGCTCCCGGATGTTTCTTTGGCCATGGTTTCTCGGCTGGTTTCTGGCGCGCCAACCTTTTTTGAACACGTCCGCGGACGGCCTTGGCCCGACGGCCCTGTGAGGAGGATTTCACCGGTCCGCATTTGTCGGCAATATACCAGTCGTCTTCCGGCCAAGCCACAGGAATCTTATACCCCAACATGTCTTGCACGGCTTCCAGGTGGAAAACGTATTGCTCGCAGGCAAGTGACAGGGCCCTGCCGGTTTTGCCCGCTCTTGCGGTTCGGCCGATCCGATGGACATAGTTTTCTGCGTCCTGGGGGAGGTCGTAATTGACGACATGGCTGATGTCTTCCACATGAATCCCCCGTGATGCCACATCCGTCGCTACCAGGATTTTAGTGCTACCATTCTTAAACTTTTCCATCAGTTGCAAGCGCTTCCGCTGATGCAGATCGCCGGTGATACCCTCGGCTGGAAGGCCGTTGCCCTTGAGTTTCTGGCTCAACCACTCCACACCGGCCTTGGTATTGACGAATATCAGCACCCGGCTCCACTCTTCTTTTTCCATCAGCCCCAACAGCAGCGGCAGCTTGTGTTCGCGGCCAACATGAAACAAGACTTGCTCGATACCTTCCACAGTCACATCTTCAGGCGCAATGGAAATAAACTCGGGCAAATTCATGTATTCGTATGTCAGTTCGAGCACGCGATAGGAGAGCGTGGCTGAAAAAAGCATGGTCTGACGTTTGTCGTATCGCGGCAGCTTCTTGAGAATGAATCGCATGTCTTTAGCGAAACCCAGATCCAGGAGACGATCGGCTTCGTCGATGACGACAATCTTTATACCTTTTGTTTTAAAT
The DNA here is from genome assembly GCA_963719015.1 of uncultured delta proteobacterium. Taxonomy (GTDB): domain Bacteria; phylum Desulfobacterota; class Desulfobacteria; order Desulfobacterales; family SG8-13; genus JARFQH01. The sequence goes on from CAVRBA010000001.1 coordinate 15,331, forward strand.
ATTCCCTGTTTGAAATAGTCGATGATGCGGCCGGGCGTGCAGATAACGATATCGACACCCTCTTTCAGTATGTCGGCCTGTTTCTGATAGTCGATGCCGCCGATCACCTGAGCAATTTTGAATTCGGTATGTTGGCCGATGACCTGTGCTTCCTCATAGATCTGCAGGGCTAATTCTCGGGTCGGTGCGACAATGAGCGCTCCAGGTAACTCGGGCTCGCGATCGGTTGCTGATAACAGGCGGGCAAAAATCGTCACGAGAAAAGCCGCCGTCTTGCCGGTACCGGTCTGTGCCTGCCCGGCCACATCCCGGCCGGCAAGAGACACAGGAAGAGTTTGCGCCTGTATCGGCGTGCAGTATGTGAACCCGGCGCCGGCTATCCCGGAAAGAATCTCCATCGGCAAAGTAAATTCAGTAAAAGTCGTTCGTGTAAGAAATTTAGGCTTTCCAGCCCGCTGTTCGGTGACCTCCGATTCGGTCTCTTCGGACATGTAAACCTCAATCGTTTTGTTTTTGGGTTGGTGGTGAGATTCTTCTCCAATTTGGTGGCAGATTATACCTTTTCTATTGATATTGCAAGCATCTGGAGTCGATAGCGGGGTCTACGGTTGTGGCGGCCTCGGAACCGCAAGCCCTTTCAAATCCGGTGATTTGGGATCCACTCTACTTTCCGAAGGCTCAGTCAATCCTTTTCGCAGGTCCCCATGCCTCACCGTTTTTATCCAAAAACCATATGGGGCAGGCGGATCTAAATTTACAATAAACCTTCGGTTCTCGGCATTTGAGGCATTCCTTGCATAGGTAATTATCATGCTTCATGCACTTGAATTCAGTCTCACGTTCCGGATGTTGAATACATTTTCCCATTTGGTTTTCTGTCTCTAATATCGACCGGTTCAGTGTTTAATCAGCTTAACGTAATGAGCGTTTGTTGAAATATCAAGATTGCCTCAAATCTCTCCGCTTATGACGGGGATTTCCCCAGCGTTGGAGATTTATATTTTCGGCGGTTTCATATCCCCAGGTGTCGGCTTGATGAAGACGGCTGTTTGTGTTACCTGGAACGGACGGCACCCCTTTAACTTTGGCCACCATGCGTTACTTTAAGGCAGCCGAAGCTGATAAATCCAGCCTCAACAAGCTATCCCCTGTTGTTCACAAACAAAGGAAGGATTCCGGTTGAATGCAAACCAAAACCAGCACCCCAAAACTTATCGAGCCGCAAGACTGCCTGTTGATCGTCATCGATATTCAAAAGAAACTGGCGCCACATATCGCTGAAACAACCGAAATTGTTAAAAAAATACTCAAATTGATCCGCCTGGCACGATTAATCGACGTTCCGGTTCTGCTAACCGAGCAGGAAAACCTGGGGGATACCGTCGATGAAGTCCAATTTGAGCTGGCCGGCATTACCCCCGTGCGAAAGTTGTCATTCAGCTGCTTCGGCGAAGATACTTTTTCCCGCCGGTTGGTATCTTATGACCGCCGGACATTGATACTCATGGGAATCGAAGCCCATATTTGTGTCGCACAGACTGCGCTTGGTGCGCCATCGGGGTTCCGTTCGGTGGTGGTGGCCGACGCAACAGCCTCTCGATCGGCATTTGACAAAGAAACAGCGCTGGCCCGTTTGAAGGATAATGGCGTTACGATAACTTCTGCCGACATGCTCATATACGAACTGCTCCAAACAGCGGGAACGGACACTTTCAGAGCGGCGCTGCCGCTGCTCAAGTGAGGGATGGTGAAAGAATTTTTTAAAGTAACGAATCTGGCAAGCGTTCTCGCACGCGTGGCCGAATTTCCTCTTGTGGGCATGGAAACGATTCCTCTGACAACCTCGGCCGGTAGGATACTGGCTGAAGATATCACGACAGATCACGACCTGCCGGCATTTTCTCGGTCAACTATGGACGGATACGCCGTGCAAGCCGCGTCCACTTTCGGTGCCTCCGAAAGCAGCCCGGCTTACCTGATGGTCAAAGACACTGTATATATGGGTGTGCCTCCGGCGTTTTCAATCGGGCCCGGTGAAGCCGCCCGCATCTCCACCGGTGGCATGCTGCCCCAAGGCAGTGACGGCGTGGTGATGATCGAGCACGCGGACAAGCTGGATGAGTCGACCATCGAGGTCTATCGCAGCGTTGCCCCTGGTCGGAACGTCATAGAAAAGGGTGAGGATTTTCGTCAGGATCAAATTATCCTTCGATCAGGTCAGCTTCTCCGACCGCAAGAGACCGGACTGCTGGCCGCATTTGGTCACAAAGTGGCCCGCGTGTTCAAACGGCCCGTTATTGCCATAATCTCTTCTGGCGATGAAATCGTGCCGGTCGACGCAACACCAGCACCTGGTCAAATCAGGGATATCAACAGCTACACTCTGTCCGGACTGGTCACGACAGCCGGTGGAATCCCGGTGCACTATGGCATTGTGCCCGATAGTTACGATGCGCTATTCCAGACCTGCCAGGAAGCGCTCGTACAGTCGGACATGGTTTTGCTTTCCGGCGGCAGTTCAGTTGGAACCCGCGATTTCACTGTCGATGTTTTGACCAATCTTGCCGCGTCGCAAATTCTAGTCCATGGCATATCCATAAGCCCCGGCAAACCGACCATCTTGGCCAAAACCAATGCCAAAGCTTTATGGGGACTCCCCGGACATGTGGTATCGGCAATGGTCGTTTTCAGGATCGTGGTTCAACCGTTTATTGCCCGTATTTCAGGGATGACCCTTTCAACGCACCCGCCCATTACGATTCCCGCCCGCCTCACCCGAAACATCGAATCGGCCCAGGGCCGCACCGATTTCGTGCGCGTGCGTCTCGAACAAAAGAACGGAGGGTATCGCGCTGAACCCATATTGGGCAAATCGGGTCTCCTCAATACGATGGTCCTGGCTGATGGATTGATCGAAATCGATGCCCATACCGAAGGCCTGGATGCCGGGGCCACCGTTGCCGTGATGCCATTCTGAAAATCTTAAGACCGTTGATTTCCCGATCGACCTCTTAAAAACCAGACCGTGCGCGTGCGCGCTAAGGCGCGCGTTTCTCACCGAACAGGAGTTCTTGTGGAACATAAACGAAATATATACCTGAAAATGAAAACTCTCCAGGACGCCCGCGAACTCGTGTTTCGGAAATTTGGATCAAGTACCATGCCCGGAGAAATCTTGTCGGTGCCAGACGCCGTGGGACGGGTTCTGTCCGGGCCTGTAACCGCACGGCTTTCGTCACCTAATTTTCACGCCGCCGCCATGGACGGCATCGCGGTCAACGCAGAAGACACCTTTGGGGCCAGCGAAGCCAGACCGAAAGAACTGATCATCGGTGAAACGACATTTTCTGTGAATACGGGCCACGTGATGCCGGAAGGAACAAATGCCGTGATCATGATTGAAAAAGTCAACACCCTGGATGAAATTAGGGTCCAAATCGACGCCCCCGTATTTCCCTGGCAGAATGTCCGCAGGATGGGAGAAGACATTGTGGCCACCGAACTGCTCTTTCCTCAGAATCATATCGTGACGCCCTATTGCATCGGGGCATTGCTGTCGGCCGGTATCTTTGAGGTTGCCGTGCGGAAGAAACCCAGCTTACTGATCATTCCCACCGGTACGGAACTTATCGACTGGCGCGGCCTTGGCTCGGCCCAATTGAAACCTGGTCAGGTTCTTGAAAGCAACTCCTATGTTCTTGGAAATCTAACCGTGTCCTGCGGCGGGACCTATGTCAAGCACGACAAAATGCAAGACGATCTGGAAGCAATCAAAAGTGCAACCTCAAAAGGGATCGCTGCCGGTCACAATATGGTTTTGATCATTGGCGGCTCTTCAGCGGGATCAGAAGACTATGCCCGGCATGTCATATCCGCCCTCGGCCGGATCCATGTTCACGGCGTCACCATGATGCCCGGTAAACCTGTCATTGTCGGTGAGGTCGATGCAAAGCCGGTTTTTGGAATCCCCGGCTATCCCGTCTCTGCGATCATCGCCTTCGAACAAATCGTCCGCCCGCTGATCCGCAAATTATTGGGCGTATCGGATATAGAAACACATACGGCCTTGGTCGAACCCACGCGTAAAATAGCGTCCAAATTGGGTGTGGAAGAGTTTTTGCGCGTAAAGCTCGGCGAAGTAAACAACCGCATCGTCGCCACCCCTTTGCCTCGCGGGGCAGGGTGCATCACATCGATCACCGAAGCTGACGGAATCATTCGCATTCCGAACCATGTGGAAGGCATCAATGACCAGGAACCGTTTACGGCCTCGCTCCTACGCCCCCTGTCAACAATCCGGAACACCATTGTGATCGTTGGCAGCCATGATAACACCCTGGATGTCCTGGCCGATGAAATGCGTGCCGAGCAGTAGCCGCCTATCCCTTTCGTCAAGTCATGTCGGCAGCATGGGCGGCCTTATGGCGGTTAAGAAGGGCTTGTGCCACTTAGCGGGTTCCCACCTGCTGGACACCACCGATGGCACCTACAACACCGCCTATATCAAGCGCTATCTTCCCGATCTTTATGCCCAGAACCAGGTGCGATTGGTCAACCTGGTATTTCGCGATCAGGGTCTGATCCTCCGTGCCGGTAACCCGAAGGGTATCAAGGGGATCGAAGATCTCGCCCGTGAGAACGTAACCATGATTAACCGCCAGGGAGGTTCTGGCACGCGCATTCTATTGGATTACCGTTTGAGGGAGCTGGCACTGGATCCCTCACAAATAGACGGTTATGGTAATGAAGAGTTCACCCATATGGCGGTAGCAGTGGCTGTTTTGAGCGGTACCGCCGATGTGGGACTGGGTATTTTTGCGGCGGCCAAAGCATTGGGGCTCGATTTTATTCCAGTCGTCACCGAACAGTACGATCTGGTTGTGCCACAAACGTTTTTCGAAAGTGATAACTTCAAGATACTTCTGGATATTATCCGCAGTCCGACCTTCAAAAAGAGGGTCGAAACCATGGGTGGTTACAGCACCCATAAAACCGGAGACGTATTGGCGTTAGGCGTTTGAAAAGCTAAATGAAATACACCCTCATCGACCACACCGCCGATATCGGCCTGAACGTGTTCGGCAAAGACCCGACCGAACTTTTCAGCACCGCCGCCCGAGCCCTTTTTGATATCATGATCGACGCCAGCCGAGTTAGAGCGACACAGTCACTTATTTTGCGTGTCGAGGGCTTGGACTGGTCCGATCTGATGGTCAACTGGCTGCGTGAAATTTTGTACCTATGGTCTGGAAGTGACCTCCTGGTGCACGCGGCTAATATCCGAGAAATAGGACCGCAAGGTCTTGTTGCCGACATCATCGTTGATCCATTTGATCCCTTTCGGCATTCTGTTACCACTGAAATCAAGGCTGTGACCTATCACCAGATAGAAGTCAAACAGCAGTTGGCAGGATGGGAGGCCAAGATCATATTGGATGTGTAGTTTTATTTGACGTAACTTTGTGTCACTGCTCTGCAGACCCATCTCGTCTGCCGGAGGTTCCCCACCATGAAACTCAGACAGATCGACCAATTTCACTGGGAAGTTCCTATCAGCGGAAAAATGCGTGTGCCGGGAATCATCTACGCGACCGCCACCATGCTGGAAGATTCCCAACTTAGCGAGCCGATCAAACAGGTTGTCAATGTGGCCACCTTGCCCGGGATCGTCAAAGCGTCTCTCGCGATGCCGGATATGCATTGGGGTTACGGGTTTCCCATCGGCGGAGTGGCGGCATTTGATTGGGACACCGGCATCATATCTCCCGGAGGGGTGGGGTATGATATCAACTGTGGTGTCCGTCTGGCCGCCACCGCCTTGGTCGAAGCTCAAGTCCAACCGCTACTGGCGTCCTTGGTCAACGCGCTTTATCAGAACATCCCCTCCGGTGTGGGATCAAAAGGACCGCTGAAACTCTCTATAAAGGAAGAAAAACGGGTGCTCAAAGAGGGCAGCCGCTGGGCCGTGCGGCAGGGATTTGGCGAAGAAGAAGACATCAGCCACACCGAAGACAACGGGTGTCTGCCCGGGGCTGATCCGGAACTGGTGAGCAGCCGGGCCCTCGAGCGGGGAAGAAAACAGCTGGGGACGCTGGGGTCGGGTAACCATTTCCTTGAAGTCGGCGTCGTCGATAAGATATTCGACCCGCCCGTCGCCGAAGTCTTTGGCTTGTTCGAGGGGCAGATAACCGTCATGCTCCATTGTGGGTCACGGGGGTTTGGTTACCAGGTCTGCGATGATTTCCTGGCTTCAATGACCAAGCATGCGCACAAGATCGGTATCGAACTGCCGGATCGCCAGCTGGCCTGCGCCTCGATTCAATCGAATTTGGGGCAGCGTTACCGCGGTGCCATGGCCTGTGCGGCCAACTATGCCTGGGCCAACCGTCAAATTCTTTTGCACCGGGTTCGTGACGTTTTCCAGCACGTTTTTGGAATGGGCCCGCGCGATCTCGGCATGCGGTTGGTTTATGATGTTTGCCATAATATTGCCAAGAAGGAAGAGCACGTTGTCGATGGGAAAAAACAGATTGTCTGTGTGCACCGTAAAGGAGCAACGCGTTCCTTTGCACCCGGGCACCCGGCCCTTGATGATACCTATCGTAGGGTGGGACAACCGGTTATTATTCCCGGCGACATGGGCACCGCATCTTATGTTCTGGTGGGAACCGATGTGGCAATGCAGGAAACATTCGGCTCAACCTGTCACGGGGCCGGTCGGGTATTGAGCCGCAAGGCCGCTAAAAAAGCCAGCAAGGGGCGCTCAATACAGCGCGAGCTGGAAGACAAAGGCATTCTGGTACGCTGGACCGGCAGGGGGACATTGGCGGAGGAGATGCCGGATGCTTACAAGAATATCACCGAAGTGGTCAATGTCGTGCATGGCGCCGGCATTTCGCGGAAAGTTGCCAAACTGAGACCGATCGGCGTTATCAAAGGATAGCCTGGGCTGAAGGGGGAGTTGAAGATGAATCCGCATATGTTCAGGGAGTATGACATCAGGGGAATTGCCGGCAAGGACATGACAGCTGAAGACGTCGGACTTATCGGCCAAGGTGTCGGCACCTTCCTGAGGCAACAGGCTGCCACCAATATCAGTGTCGGGCGCGACTGCCGCTTGACATCGGAAAGCTATGCTAGAAAATTGATTGAGGGGGGGGCTTGATAAACTGCGATCCGCGGCGTGAGGTTACCGGAGAGGAACCGGTTATTCTATACCCTTCTAAGGTCCCCTACCGTCAAAGAGCTGATGGCTCAATGGCGGGTAGAAGGCAGATACGGCAACGTTGGCACCCGTGGCGGCAGATTCAGCCGTTATCCTCTCTTAAATCTAAAGCCGAGTCGACCAACTTCTTGCGCCGTTCGTTCTCTTCATCAATCTCAATGGCCTGGAGTCCACGGCGGTCCATACCGGACCGGCGGTCTATGCCCGATCGTCTGTCCGGCCTGTCGATAGGAACCCTTTTCTTCCGCCTGTCTGTCCACAACCGGCGCCCGCCATTATCCATCATTGCGATGAAAGACAGCTCCTTCATATTCCTTATCTCGTCATTGTTGTGTCTATTCTCTCATCTATAGAGCTACCATTAATTAAGCCAATTCTCCGGTAATGTCAATCTTACGGCACAAAAGGGGAATTTAAAAAACGACTTGACTGCCACATTGTGGCATGTTAGAAATGGCATCAGGAGTTAGCCCCCATGGGCGTAACTCAACCTCCTTTCATGAAAGGCGGGCCCTTTCCCCTCGGGCCCGCCTTTTTTGTTATCCGTTGTCGATTTTCATGCCCGGCGATCAAAAAAGGCGGCCATAGGGCCGCCAGGGGGAAACGGGTTTTTGTGCGCAATCACCCCTGCCAGCCCTTTAGCCGTCAGGATACTGGTCGATAATCCCTGTCGCCGAGGTAAGTGCTTAACGCCGGTCGCCGCCCCCCTCGCCTGGATGCTTGATCCTCAGATATACTCTTTCGAGAGTCAGGATAAATACGACGATCGAGACAACAATTCCCGTCATCAAGAGGCCATATAGCAAAGGGTTTAGCATATTATACCGCTTTTCAAAAATATAATCCGAAATATGGAAGGCTGGTATAAGTGATTGTAGAAAAAAACGTTCGAATAACGGAACGTTTTTTTGACAATCACTATAAGCTCACCAAAACCTAACGACCTGAAGGAAAAGTCAGGCGGTTCCCAAAGGGAACCGCCCATGCGAAAGAAAATTACCGGTATTCTCCGGCACTATTGGTGATAGCAAACAATGTGCCATAATACAGCATCTTAATTTAAGATTAAATTACAATAAGTTAATACATATTTTTAAAACATTCTTTTTGGTGTGATATAATATTTGTGGGCTTTTCTTCAGGAAAATTGAGAAAAATTTTTCCCAATATCGGAATTGCGCTATGGTTGTCCGAAGGAATAATAAATCGACATGTACCGCTGGCGGCCGTCGTCAGCTAAACATCAATCGCACAACAGAAATGGGTAGATGATGAAACTAGCAATTTTGGGCGCTGGAAAAGTCGGTACAACCATTGCTCTCATGCTGAAAAAGAGCAAATTCTGCTCCGATCTGTTGATTGCGGATATCGAACCGCGGCAGGAATTAAAAAAATTGGCTCCTATCGACGTCGTCAAACTGGATATCACCGACCGATCGTCCCTCAAGAAGTTCATCGTCGGCCGCGATGCCATTGTCAGTGCGGCACCGTTTTTCCTTAACCAAACCATTGCCGAAGCGTGTGCCCAGACGGCAGTGGCGTACTTCGACCTGACCGAAGATGTGGAAACAACCCTTCGAATCCGCTCCCTAGGCAGAAAGTACATCTGTCACCTTTATGCCGCAATGCGGATTGGCACCTGGTGCCATAAATATTATCGGCAGCAGTTATGCCAGGCGGTTTAAAACTGTTCGCAGCCTCGAATTGCGTGTCGGCGCCCTGCCACTGTACGCAAGCAATTCAATGAAGTATTACCTGAGCTGGAACACCGCCGGTCTAATTAACGAATATTGCCAATTGGCTGAAGCTCTCCATGATGGGTGCCGCATAAAGACTCTTCCGTTGGAAGGACTCGAACGCTTGACGATCGACGGAACGGAATATGAAGCGTTCAACACCTCCGGCGGCGTGGCCACGATGTGCGAAACGTTCGAAAAACGTATCAGTGATCTGAACTACAAAACGATTCGATATCCCGGCCATCGAGATTTAATGCGATTTCTGCTTCAAGATCTGAACCTCGGTCAAAATCGGGCCGTCTTAACACAAATTTTTGACCAGGAAGTACCGCTGACTGAGCAGGATGTTGTCATTATATATGTCAATGTGGTCGGTAGCGATGACGGACCGGTCAAGCAACGTAATTTTGTCAAGAAAATCTACGGCCAGGTCATCGACGGCACTGCTGTATCGGCCATACAGTTGTCAACAGCCGCCGGTTTGGTGGCAGTCCTGGAAATATTCAGCCGCGGAAAGTTCGCCGCCGGATTCGTAAAACAGGAAGATATTCCCCTCGACGATTTTTTTGCCACCTATTGGGGGCATAGAGTCTATGATCCTGCCTGCCAAGACGCGACGGAAAGACCGTCTGGATGCTAACCCGGGCCTTCGACAAGGGGAAACCCCAGCGCCATCTTTGAGTGTAGTATAACGTATTACTTTGCCATATATTTTTTATGCTCTTTATTTGTTATATTTTCAAATAGTTACACACTCGGCCAAATAGGTATTGACAAGCCAAGCGGAGTTGATATGATTACGCTCAACATTACACGAAAGCAAACAATGCCCCGTCAGGGAGCATAGCTGGGGAGGGTTGGATTTGATCAGCAGCTTGCATTCCCTCTATTGAAAAATGCTAAAGCGCTCCTAAAGCCCTGTTGCTATTACAGCAGCCGGGTTTTTTTTTGAGGTAGTGTCCTGTTGTATATCAGTGCGCCTGCCGCAAGCTGGTGGTTCGGACAGGAACCGAGCGCTTCGTGTTTTTATCGCACAGACGCATTGCCATCAGGATTTCCGAAATGAACGATACAAGGCAAGCGGTCTGACCGCGCATCTGAACGAGATTCTTTAGATTCAGCAGCATCTTTGCGATCAGGAAACACTGCACTGATGAAGACACAGCCCCGCAGAGCGGCAACTACGCTCGAAATTTCCGGAATCGGCCATATCAGCTTGAAACGCAATCAACGGGCCCGCCATCTAAACCTGACCGTTAAACCATTTTCCGGCGTCCAGGTGACGCTTCCACCTGGGATACCGCTCAACCAGGTGGAACGGTTCGTCGTCTCAAAAAAACGCTGGATCGCGAAGCATCTTGAACTGGCGCATGAGATGGAAAGAAAAAGGATGCAGGTAGCCGAATGGATGGATAGCATCGATTCCGCGAAGGCAACCGATTTCCTGGTGCAAAAACTCCACAGATTGGCAGACCGACACGGATTTCACGTTCGCCGGGTAACTGTACGGAACCAAAAAACCCGCTGGGGAAGTTGCTCAGCAGACAACAACATCAGTCTCAACATCAACCTCATCCATTTACCGCCGAAATTGCAGCGATACGTATTATTACATGAACTTCTGCATACCCGTATAAAAAACCACGGCCAAAAATTCTGGAACGAGCTGGATCGTCTGATGAGCAATGCCAGAGACTTGCGGTCTCAGCTTAACGAATTCAGCTACCTTCTGATCCGAAATTGATCGGCAACCTGGGCATTTCCGATAGACTGAACACTCGAAAAGATCATCTGGCATGCGCTAGACGTCCGGTCGTGAGAACCCTTGGACGAAAAGGCTCTTGTCCCGTCAGTCTATGAGTGTTATGACATCGGCGTCATTTAGGAACAGGTATGCAGAAACCGGAAAAATTGATCTTCACGATCCTTTTCTTTTCGATTTTCGCCACCATTACCGGTGTCGGCATTGTGGTACCGCTGCTCCCGGTCTATGCCCACGAATTGGGAGCCTCCGGCATATACATCGGGTTGATATTCGGCGCTTTTTCGCTATCTCGAACTATTTTTCTGCCTTACTTTGGCCACCTTTCGGATAAAAAAGGGCGCAAACCTCTCATTGTCGCCGGATTGCTGGCATACACACTCGTCTCGATTGCCTTTCTACTCACAACCGACATCAAATCCCTCATTCTGATCCGTTTTATTCAGGGCATCGCTTCGGCCATGTTGATGCCGGTTATCCAGGCTTATGTGGGTGATATTACCCCTGCGGGACGGGAGGGGTTAACCATGGGTCTGTTCAACATGTCAATTTTTTTGGGATTAAGCCTCGGCCCGGTGTTGGGCGGCTTGATACACGACAGTATCAGCCTCGAAGCGGCTTTTTTGGGTATGGGCGGCCTGTCGTTCATCGGGTTTTTACTGAGCTTTTTCCTGCTGCCGCCAACCCGGAACGAAAAATCCGTTCAACGCGGAACGCCTGAAGTGAAGTGGCGACAACTGGTTCAAAACTGGGAGATCACCGGTCTCTTTTTTTTCCGATTTTCTTACACGGCCTGTATCGGTATCATCTGGGGATTTTTACCGGTTCTGGCGAACGCTGAATTGTCATTGTCGAGCACCAGCATCGGCTTTCTTGTCATGTTGGGCATATTAATCAGCGGTGTATTCCAATTGCCGATGGGCTATTTGGCCGACCGCATCAAAAAAAAAACAATGGTCATATCCGGTGGACTGCTGGTCAGCTACGCTGTTTTTTCTTATTCATGGGCCGACCAGTTTTCCGACATGGTCTTGGCCAGTTTCTTCTTCGGCATCGGAGGAGGGATCTGTATGCCGGCCCTCATGGCAACGGCTGTTATCATTGGCGATAAAACCCTCGCTATGGGTTCTGTTATGGCCTGGCTCACAGTCGCCCACAGCATGGGAATGCTGGCCGGTTCAATGCTTGCCGGGCTGATGATGGATTTTTTCAGCCTCAGAGCGGCATTTCCTGTCGGTGCTCTTATAATGATCCTCGGTCTGGCTGCGTTCATTTATAGTACGAGACATGGGGCAGCAGCGTTGGCCGGTTGTCCGACCGAAAAGAGCGCTTGCAAACCGGCCGGTATTTATAATGAATCCTTCGGGTTTCACCACCATCAGCCGTTGAACCAAACGGCCGAAGAAACAGACCCCGGTACCACTGACGGCGCGATTGACAAATAATGTTTTAGCATTACTTTAAAGTCCAGCCTAAAGTCCATGCATTCTTAAATCATTCTAACCTGTCGTATAAATTAATAAAATCAGAATAACTATGGCACAGAAGCGTGACTATTATGACGTGCTCGGCATTGGTCGCCAAGCGGAAGAAGCAGAGATAAAAGCAGCCTATCGTAAACTTGCCCTTAAATATCACCCGGATAGAAATCCCGACAACCAAGAAGCTGAGGACCTTTTCAAAGAGGCTGCCGAAGCATATGAAGTCTTGCGGGATCCCCAGAAAAGGTCAATTTATAATCAATTCGGACACGCTGGCCTGGAGGGTACGGGATTTTCGGGTTTCGGCGGTTTCGAGGACATCTTTTCAAGTTTCGGTGACATTTTTGAGGATTTCTTTGGCTTCGGAGGCGGTCGGCGATCCAGAAGCCGCGGGCAACGGGGTGCAGATCTTCGCTACGATATGAACCTCAGCTTTATGGACGCGGCTTTCGGGACGGAAACCAACATAAATGTCGAAAAAGCTGAAGCCTGTCGCGCTTGCGGAGGCAGCGGCAGCGAGGCCGGAACCTCACCGGAAGTCTGCGAACAATGTCGTGGAACCGGACAGGTTACAAGATCCCAGGGTTTCTTTACCGTGCGCAGCACGTGTTACGCTTGCAGGGGTAGCGGTCAGACGATTACGCATCCTTGTCCCGATTGCCGGGGTATTGGTCAAGTTCAGCTACGAAAAAAGGTTGCCGTCAAAATTCCAGGAGGCGTCGACAACGGTTCCAGACTTCGGCTGACCGGTGAGGGGGCGGCCGGTGCCCAAGGTGGGCCTACGGGAGATTTGTATGTCTTCATCCATGTTGAGCCTCATGAGTTCTTCGAACGACACGAAAACGACGTTATTTGTCAGGTGCCTATTTCCTTCATTCAGGCAGCTTTGGGGGACAAACTCAAGGTTCCGACACTGACCGGCAAAAAGACCATCGAGATTAAAAAGGGAACCCAACCGGGTGATTTCATGCGGCTTCGCGGAGAGGGAATCCCTTCTTTGAGGAATGGAAACCGGGGTGACCAGATCGTACAGTTTTCAATCCGCACGCCCACCAATCTAAACAAAAAACAGGAAGCGCTTCTGAAGGATTTCTCCAAGCTGGAAAACGCCAAATTATCATCAAAGATTAAGAATATCCTCAAAGGAGAATCCTTGGGGGCCGTTTAGGCTACCATTTTTAGCCATGGCATTAAAAGCATAGAGCCCGGACGGTCTCCGGTATAAAAGAGACTGATTAAAGATCCCTGAGAAGGGTTCATAATATCTTTAAGTTAGACTGAACTGGACCATAGAGGGAAGAAATCGGTATGTTCGAATTAAAAATCGTTACCCACTTCGCTGCAGCCCATCAACTGAAGATGGTCGCGGAAAAATGCGAGAATCTCCACGGTCACAACTGGAAGATCGAGGTTTGTTTAAAGGGAGAAAAGTTGAATTCGGCCGGTATCCTGATGGACTTCGGTGAGTTAAAGAAAGAAGTGGCTGCTATTATGTCAGACCTTGATCACAAATTTTTAAATGAAATCGAACCATTCACAAACGACTACCCCCCCTCCTCTGAAAATATCGCCTATTTTATTGCCACCCAGCTGCAAGCAGCGGTTGAAAAACGGAATGCGCTTGTCAGTCGGGTCACGGCCTGGGAGTCCGAAAACGCCTGCGCCACTTACATTCCTGAATAAAATACCACAGCTATCCCGACCTGCCCGCCGCCTTAAAACCGGCCTTTTCAACCGTCTTCGTCGTGACGCATGAGGTCGTCACGAGTTACGATCGTTGAAACATCGGCCACATGTTTCCGGATATTGTCTATTCCACCCTCCTGCCGATCCACTAGAATAACCGCCTTGACGACCACCAGCCCCTCGGACCGGGCACGTTCAATGGCGGTCACCGTCGAACCACCAGTTGTGGCCACATCGTCAATAATTGCCACTCGACTCGCCGGTTTGAGATCCCCTTCTATCCAACGGACAATACCGTGATCCTTGCGATTTTTGCGAATGGAAAATGCGCTGATCGGCGTACCCTTCAATTCCGAAACAAAAGCAGTGGCCACCGCGATTGGATCAGCACCGAAGGTCAGTCCGCCCACACCGACCACATCGAGATCGCAGATTTCCTGAAATACAAGATGTCCAGCGAGATACATGCCGCGTGCGCTCAAGGTCGTCGGTTTACAATTGACGTAAAACTGACTCATTCGCCCGGATACCAGTTTGAAAATCGGCTCTTGGCTGTATTGAAAAGATTTTCTCCGGAGCAGCTCAACAAGTTCCGGTTTCATCATTCGAAAAATCCCCCATTTATCAAGCTGGCTGTAACAACTGCACTCAGGTCGTCAGCGGGTGGACCAACAACCAAGAAAATGTTGATTTTAAAGTGAAAATCGGATATAAAAAGCCTCCACCATTTGGAAGAAGCCGGATTAATGGGATACAGTAGAGGCTTTGAGCAAGGAAAACTGGAGACAGCACTCCTTGATACTCGATCCTCCCATTACCAGCAATTTTCATGTTGGTCAATCACAAACCCGTGGAGAAGCCCGTGCGAACGCAAGCATACGCCCATTGGTTCCCGCCGACCGGGCATTTTGCCAGCTGGATACTCATCTTGTTGATTACCGGTCATCTTTTTACCCCTCCCACATGCAGCCAAGCCGCCGAACCCGGTTCTCAGATGAACCTGCAGCTTGCCGTAGAACAGGCTATCGTCGCCAATCTCGACCTGCAGAGTTCGAGAAAGAGATCGATGCAGCCCGTGCCAACCGAAGTGTACAGAGATCAAAACTCCTGCCCACGTTGAATGCCACTTATCAGGCTGTTCGCACTGACGGGGCCGCCGGGTTCACTGTGGGTGCCGCCCCCAGTGCGGGAGATACCTATACCCTTGGCGCCGGGTTTACGCAGCCCCTGTTTCAGGGATTCGCTTTGGTCAATCAATATAAAGCGGCCGAACTGGGCGTTAATATCGCGGAGTTGGATCAGAAGCTTATTCGGCTGGAAGTCATTTTCCAGACAAAACAGGCCTATTTCAATGTTTTAAAAGCCAATCGGCTGCTGGAAGTGGCGCGTAACACCGTCAAGGTCCTTAAAGCACAGGTGGAGGTGGCCCGCAATTTCTACGAAGTCGGCATGACCCCTCTGAACGATCTCCTGCAAGTCCAAGTGCAGTTGGCGAATGCCCGTCAGAGCTTAATTACCGCCCAAAACAATCTTGATACGAGGGAATCGGAATTCAATGTAATCCTTCGCCGCCCCGTCAATGCGCCGGTCAACCTCGTCGATATTGAGGCCTATGAATCCCTTGAAGAGGAGCTATAGGCTATTATCTGAATATGGCAGAAAAGAACCGGCTCGACATCAAGGCCGCCGACCTTAACATACAGATAGCCGAGAAAGAAGTAGATATCGCGCGCAAAGATTACTACCCCACGCTAAACCTGGAAGGAAACATCTTTAAAATCGCAAATGATTGGAACTTAAGTGATGATGAAAGCCTCTTCAATCCCGAAGGCTGGTCAGTTACGGGAACGGCGTCCTGGAATTTCTGGGAATGGGGCCGCACCAAATACAACACGAGTGAAAAACGCAGCCGCCTTTCCCAGGCCAAAATCGGCCGGAACAAGACCATCGACCAGGCCCGGCTGGAAGTGGAAGTTTCATACTTAAAAGCCAGAGAGGCCGAAAAAAACATCCTCGCCGTAGAAACGGCCATCGAGCAGGCCAAAGAAAACATGCGCATCACTGAAGAACGATACAAGGAACAAGTCGCTACATCCGTAGACATTCTGGTCGCCGAACAGTTGCTGACCACCACTCAGGTTAACTTCTACAATGCACTCTATGATTTCAAAATCGCCAAAGCCTTTTTGCAGAAAGCGGTCAACATGGAAATTCTGGAATGAGAGAGAGTGCCGCGAATAACGCCATTATCCGCCTTTTCCATGTTTATCGCAATTACGGCGCCAAAACCGCCGTTATAGACATCACCCTCGATATATATAAAAACGAATTTCTCTTTATCAGCGGACCGAGCGGCGCAGGTAAAACGACTCTCCTCAAACTTTTATACCTGGCGGAACCAGTTTCCGACGGGCAAATTCTCGTCGGCGGAATGAACCTTTCACGGATCCCTCGAAAAAAAATTCCATTTCTAAGGCGAAATTTCGGAATCGTGTTTCAGGATTACAAACTCATAGCGACCAAAACAGTTTACGAGAATGTGGCTCTGGTCCTGGAAGCGGCCGGTCACAAGCGCCGCTTCATAAATAAAAAAGTTAATAGCGTGCTCAGAACCGTTGGTATGGAACAAAGGATCAACGCTCTTCCGCCGACTCTCTCGGGAGGAGAACAGCAGCGTGTCGCCATTGCACGAGCAGTTGTTGGCGATCCGGAAATAATTCTGGCGGATGAGCCGACCGGAAGCCTGGACGACGAAGCCGCGGGCTTTATCTTCGATCTGTTGAAAGGGTTTCACACCCGGGGCGCCACTGTGGTCATCGCGACCCATGCCAAAGAATTGATTCGCAAATCCGGCGGTCGCGTGGTGTACCTCACTGCGGGTCGGCTGTTAGAAACACAGGCCTTTTGAAACGACCGGGGAGTCGTATAGCGATGCCCGTACCAGCATTTCATATACATAGGAAAATCCACCGAACCCGGTACGGCTTCAACCGCCGGGTCGGGTTTGATAGCGGTAAATAACGGATTAAGATGCTTCTCTATCTGAAACGGGCCATAAAAGATATCCGTCAGAACAGTTTCTTGAACCTGGTGACAACTATCACCATAGCCCTATCGATTCTGATCGTCAGCGCCTTTGCCCTTTTCTTCATTAACACCAATGACCTCGTTAATGCTTGGAAAGAGGGCGTCCGGATTATGGTGTACCTCAAGAGCAATACCTCTGCGGCTGAAATACCCAACTTACAACGGATGGTGGGTGGGCTATACGGTGTCAGTGGTGTTCGTTTTATTAGTAGGGACGAGGCGTTTAAAAACCTTAAAGAAAAGCTGTCCCATCAGTCCTCCCTGCTGGATAACCTCAAACAGAACCCTCTGCCGGATGCCTTCGAGATCCGCCTGATTCCTGAATCTCAAAACTGGCAAAAAGTTGAAAAACTGGCCCAGCAGCTCCAGAAATCTGCCCGAGATAGATGAAGTCGAATATGGGCAGGCATTGGCTTGGACGGTTTACTTACATCTTCAATCTCTTTCGATTGGCTGGTTACGCCCTGGGCGTACTGTTCTTCATGGCAGCCGTCTTTTTCGTTGCCAACACGATTCGTCTGGTGCTTTATTCCCGTCGCGAGGAGATTGAAATCATGCGTTTGGTGGGTGCCGAGGACCGTTTCATCAAAACGCCCTTCTATATCGAGGGTATCATTCAGGGCGCCTTCGGCGGTATCGCCGGTTTGAGCCGCATGCCTGATTGTTTTTCTGATGGTTTCGTCGAACGTCAAACCGGCACTATCCGCTGGCATGTTTCAAATACGTTTCTTGCCACCCAAAATGGTTCTTGCAATGGTGGTGACCAGCATGATGGTCGGTTGGCTGGGAAGCTTCGTGTCACTCAAGCAGTTTTTCAGATAGGAGCAGAGGATGAAGAAAAACCATAGCACATCCAAACTCCGTCGCAATATGGTTTCATTCATTCTCTTTACACTGGTATTCCTTCCTCCAGGGGCAGCGGATATCTCAGCCGAACAGGTCGGCATCGTCACTGTCGACAAACTGAATGTACGCCCAGAACCTGGAACCCGGAAACCACCGATCGCGTCACTGAGGCGCGGCACTGAGGTCACTATCGAAGAAATTCGAAACGGTTGGCTGAAAGTCCGTCTCGGTAGCCGAGTGGGTTATATTAAGAACCGGAGTAAATATGTGCATATATTGACGGTGCCCCAGGATGAAAAAGATGACACGACGGGACCGGTAGTCAACCAGAAAATACGAAAATATCGCCAGGAAGCAGAAAACCTTAACCGTAAAATCGACGAGGCCGCAGCGAGAGTCCGCAAGTTTACCAGTAGGGAAACCGGTATTTTGCGCAGCCTCGACGATTTGGATTATGCCATCGCCCGCGCCGGTCAGGCCATCAAATCGCATCGAAACGAACTGACTCTGCTCCAAGAAAAAATAATTACAAATCAGAATGTTTACAAGGAACTGATCGATAGAATCGACGCCAACCAGGTCTATGCAACCAAACGACTGGTGACACTTTATAAACTCAGCAACATGGGGACAATGCCCGTACTTGCATCATCTAATTCAATCCATGAATTGCTGCAGAGTAAAAACGCCCTGGAAAGGATTCTGACCCATGATGAGCAGGTCCGCCAGCGTTTCGTGGAAGACAAACACAAACTCAAGCAGATTTTGGATCGGCTCGACGCCCAGCTGGCTCAAAAAAAAGATTTAGAAGATTCTGTTAAAGCCGAGATCCAGAAAATGTCTCGGGACCGATCCGATCGTTCCCGCCTTCTGGCCAAGATTCAGTCCGATAAAGCCTTACAGCTGGCAGCTATGGAGTCCATGAAAATCACAGCAAAAAAACTGGATCGAACCATCGAATCTCTCGCCGCCCGTCCGGCGCCCGTGGTCCCGGTCAACATCGGCCCTCTCGGTCCTTTTTCTGAGCATAAAGGCTTGCTTAATATGCCCATTAAGGGTAAAATTATTTCTTTTTTCGGTCCCCAAAAAAACGCCAAGTTCAACGTTACCGTATTCCGCAGCGGTATCAACATAAAGGCCCAGAAGGGTGGGGTCATCCGCGCCGTTTATGGTGGACGGGTTCTCTTCGCCGATTGGTTCAAAGGCTATGGCAACATGATCATCATTGATCATGGAGAGAGCTACTACACCGTCTATGCTCACTTAGAGGCGCTTTATAAACAAAAAGGAAACGTCGTCACTACCGGCGAAGATATTGCAACGATCGACGAAATGGCGACGGCGGAAGGGCCGGTTCTTCATTTCGAAGTTCGCCATCACGGCAAACCCCTCGATCCTTTGGAGTGGATCACACAGGGATAGACCGTTTAGGGAGAAGGAGTTTCTGAATGACATCCAAACGAAACCGGCAAATCAAACTCTGGATGGCTGTAATCGCCTCTGTGATTTTCTGGACAATCGGGACGGGGAATGACCGACAGCTGTCAGCCGACAACGAAGAAACTTACAAAGGGCTCAAGCTGTTTACCGAGGTCATCGAATTGATACAGAAAAATTACGTCGATGAAGTCGATTCCAAAGAGCTTATCGAAAAAGCCATACAGGGGATGGTCCGCGGCCTTGACCCGCATTCCTCGTTGCTGCCGCCGGAAGCATTTGAAGACCTCAGTATCGATACCAAAGGCGAATTTACGGGCATCGGCATTCACATAACCATGCGTGACGATCTTGTAACGGTCATATCGCCCATCGAGGGTACACCGGCTTACAAGGCCGGAATCCAGGCGATGGACCGGATTATCAAGGTGGACGAAAAGCAAGTCAGTGATTTGCGTGAAGCTGTCAGCCTGATGCGCGGTCCCGAAAGGAACATCGGTGAAGGTCACGGTGCTGCGGGAGGGCACGCCTGAACCGATCGAATTTGATTTGGTGCGGGACGTGATTCCGATCGAGAGTGTCCGCGCCAGTTGGTTGAAACCCGGTTATGGCTACATTCGGATCACCAACTTCAACAGCAATACCTTCGAAGATTTGGAAGATGCGTTAAAGACTTTTGAATCAGCTCCCGAGCCCTTGAAAGGCCTCGTTCTCGATTTACGAGACAACGGTGGCGGCTTGCTGGATCAGGCCATAAAAGTCTCGGACCTTTTCCTGGAAGACGGCGTGATTTTGACCATTAAAGGTCGTTCACCGCGGAATAACAAGGAATTCAAAGCACACGCCAATGGTGAGAAGAGACCCTATCCAATCGTTGCCCTGATCAACGGCGGCAGTGCCAGCGCTTCGGAAATCGTTGTGGGAGCGTTGCAGGATCAAAAAAGGGCGCTGGTGCTCGGCACGACATCCTTTGGCAAAGGTTCGGTTCAGACGGTTGAAACACTGAGAGAAGGCTATGGTCTCAAGCTCACCATTGCCCTCTATTACACGCCGAGCGGTCGTTCCATCCAAGCCAAGGGCATTGAACCGGATATCGTTATAAAAAAGCGATTCGTCGATGCAGAAGATCTCAATGGTCCTGAAGACAATCGACTGAAAGAAAGCGATCTCAGAAACCATCTGGAAGGCGATGACCAAAAAGAGACCATCGAACCATCAAAGACGGATTCGAAGAAGAAAAAATCCCGGCAGCAAAGGGAACTCGAACTGCGACACGGACCGCTGACCCCTGAAAAACTGCAATCTGACTACCAGGTACAGCGGGCGCTGGAAATATTGATCAGCCACGATGTTTTTAAAAATCTGCAAGGATAATCTCAATTAACGCATTACCATAAACGCCGCAGATTAGATTCGCGCATTGGCCAAAAAAAAGATATCACGAAGAAAAAAAAAACCGAGCCGAAAGAAATCCCGCAACCGGGATCCTTTCGGCCTCAGCCTGTTAAAGGCGTTGGTCGGGTTTTCTGCTTTGGTGGTCCTCGTGACCGCCGCCGGGTTTCTCGCTCACCATTACATAAAACGCAAGGTGCCGGTCAGCCCGTTGCCTCCCCCGAGGGTAGTGGAAACCCCGGATACCGCTGACCGTGCCGAAAAAGTACCTCCCCAAAAGAAAAAACCGGATGCCGCTAACCGTCACTACAAAGTACATCCCAAAAAGGAAAAATCGGATGCGGCAACCCATCCCTTCGAAGTCTTTCCAAAAGAAGACCTGCCCCCCCCCGTACCGTTGCCCAAGCCGACACCCAAGGTTGGCGGGCTGCCGAAAGTGGCCATTATCATCGACGATTTGGGTTATGATCGACGTTTGGCCAAGAAATTTTTAGCCCTGGATAACCAGCTGACATTTGCAGTCCTGCCTCAGGCGCCCCATACCCGGTCAATTGCCAAGTCCATCCAAAAAAACGGAGGCGAACTGATGCTTCACTTACCGATGGAACCGGCAGAATACCCATCGATAGACCCGGGCCCGGGCGCGCTGTTGTCATCCATGTCGGCAGACGAACTCCTGTCCCAATTGAAAAAAAATCTGACCGACGTTCCCGGTATAAAAGGCGTCAACAATCACATGGGTTCCAAACTGACAACCGAATCGACACGGCTGTACCAGGTATTTTCGATTCTCAAGCAGGAGGGTCTGTTTTTTATCGACAGCCGCTCGACAGCGGAAACCGTCGGCCGACCCTCCGCACGTTTGTTCCAACTGCCGTTTGCCGAGCGGGACGTCTTCATCGATCATGATCAGGAACCGGATGCTATTCGTGGACAACTTAAAAAACTAATCCGAATCGCAAAAAAAAACGGCGAAGCGGTCGGCATCGCCCACCCGTCAAAAACGACGTATCAAATCCTCAAAGAAATGCTTCCCGAATTGAAAAAAAAGGTGCAGTTGGTACCGGCTTCCGAAGTCGTACATATCCTCTCCTAAGCGAAACCGCATAAATTCCCGGCAACTCAGCTGACAGACAATACCATTTGGTTTACAACCCAAGGGTGCTTAGAATGATGTAGTGGTTGTCAAAAAACGTTCCGTTATGCGAACGTTTTTTTCTACAACCACTGATACCACTCTTCCGTATTTCGGTTATTTTTCAAAAAGCAGTGTCTCAGTGGCGGGTTGACGATAACCCGACGCATCTTAGATTTTTCATCGAGGTAAGCGTTATGCTCAAAGTTGCCATCGGCCAGGGTGAGGACATCGATACCCGTAACGCCGTTAATCGATCGATATCAAGGTGTAAGTATCAACTCCAGGGCCTCCAGCCCATAGCCGGTATTCTGTTTAGCAGCATCGATTTCGATCATGATCTCGTACTTGCCAAAATCAGGCACGCTTTTCCCGGAATCGAACTGGTTGGCTGTACCACGGGAGGCGAATTTTCATCTGATTTTGGTTTCAGCGACGACTCTATCAATCTGATTCTTTTTGCATCTGACACCATCGATATTAGGGCCGGTATCGGAACGCAAATCTCCGTCGATCCGGTCAGAGCCGCTGAGTCCGCCGTCAAACAAGCCAGAAAAAACCTGTCAGGCCCCGAAAAACTGTGTATCGTTTTTCCTGATGGAATTACCGGTTCACCGAACGCTATAGTAAGAAGTCTGAGTCAATTTCTTTCTCCATTATGCCCTGTATTCGGGGGTGTACCGAGCCGGCATTATGAAATTCCCGCCCCCACACTTCAATTTTTCGAAGATGAGGTGTTCGAAGACGCCGCACCATTGCTACTTTTCTCCGGAAAGATCAATTACGCTTTTGGTATCAGCAACAGCTGGAAACCAATTGGTGTTAAAAGTAAAGTGACCGATTCCGGTGGATATGAAGTCCGGCGGATAGGCGACATGCGAGCGCTTGATTATTATCGTTACTACCTCGGAAAACACCGCTACCCGGCCCTGGAATTCCCGCTGGCGGTTTACGAAAAAGATACGGATAATTTTTTTGTGCGGTCACCGAGTGATTACGATGAACGTCGGGGAAGTATTTTTTTCTCAGGACCGATAGCAACGGATACAATTGTTCAACTCACCGAAGTTACACGCAATCGCGTTATTGCGGACACGGAGCTCTCAATTAAAACCGTTGCCAATGTCTATGACAGGAATTGGCGGCCGGCTCTGGTACTGGCCTTTTCGTGTGCCGCCCGAAAGCAGATCCTCGGCACACGAACCAAGGAGGAACTGCGAATCCTTGAAAACCTTCTGCCGGCACACACACCGATATGCGGGTTCTATACATTCGGTGAACTATCACCTTTGCGGCCAAATGATCACAGCCAACTGCACAACTGTACCTTGGTAACACTTCTTATCGGCCAGGCGGCGGACACCTCCGAAAATGTCAATATCGCTGAATCATTCCCGCAACCACCGGCACCCAGCGCAACCGAAGCGACAATTGCGCAACTGAAAAGCGAAAACAGATTTTTACTGAAAAAATTGAACAGGGCCGAATACTATCGTGAAAGGCTGGAACAGAACAAAGATCTGAATGATGTCCTCCTTCGGAAGATAAACCGGGATGTGAAAAGAGCACACCTTGAAATCAAAAGAAAGAACGGCCTCCTGAGAAAATCGCTGGCGTTGGCGAACGAAATTCAAGTGAACCTGTTGCCTCAACGGGTGCCGGATAACGAACGGCTGGATATTGCCGCCAAAAGTATATATTGCAGTGCCACCGGTGGGGACTACTACGATTTTATCTCTTTTCCTGACAGGACCGGCGAAAGGCTGGACTTTGTGGTCGGAGATGTCACCGGCCACGGAATCGAAGCCGCTCTCCTTATGACAACCGCCCGTGCCCTTCTGCGAAGTCGCGTGCAACAACCCGGCTCTCTGGCACAGGTTATTAAAGACGTAAACCGTCACCTGACCGCCGACCTATACGAATCTGGCCGTTTCATGACCTTATTTTATATGACGATTGACCCGGCTTCGGGTCGATTGACCTGGGTCCGCGCCGGACATGACCCAGCGATACTTTACGACCCGGCAACAGAACGTTTTGAGGAACTCCGCGGCGACGGAATGGCCCTCGGGGTCGATAAAAACTGGCAATATGTCGAAAACCGTAAGGAAGATCTCGCCCCCGGACAAATTATATTTCTTGGAACGGACGGCATCTGGGAAACACAAAATTCTCGCGGCAGGAGGTTCGGCAAAAAATCTGTTAACAACGTCCTCAGCCAAAATGCGTCCTTCAGTGCCGAAGAAATCATCACCCGCATGGTCAATGAACTCGACAATTACCGTGGAAATCAGGAACCTGAAGATGACATCACCTTAATGGTCATAAAGATCGCCCCCGAGGTCCCGCTGGCGCACTGAAAATATGGTTGTCGCGCCTTCGCGCCGAGACGACTATCCAAGCAACCCCTGATGATCGTTACTGCCTGACTGTCGATAGCCGTTCGGGTTGCAGCACCCCAGCAGTCATGGTAAACAATGCTTAATTTAGCGGGGAAGTAACTCCATTTAAACTTGACGTATGGCAATGCTGTCGCTAGGAAAAGAGCCATTCATGGACAAGGAAATCCACTGGGTAAAAACCCATTGTGCGCGTATGGACCATGGTGGTTGCGGGCTATTGGTCGGTACCAAAAACGGGCAAATCGTCAAAGTCAAAGGTAATCCCAGCGGTATTTTGAATAAGGGCTATATCTGTAGCAAGGGGCGGGCCACAGCGGAGCGCTTGACTCACGCGCAGCGCCTGCGCCGCCCGTTGAAGCGGCGAGGAAAACGCGGTGCCGGCAACTGGGAGCCGATTGCATGGCCTGAAGCCATTGAGATCATCAAAGGAAATCTAAATCACATTAAAGCGACAGAAGGCGCCCGCGCAGTGGCCTTCTGTCAGGGCATGCCCAAGGGGCTGGAACATTTTGTACTCATCCGTTTGGCCAACGCTTTCGGTTCGCCTAACGTGGTCACCGTCCAGGATGTTTGTCATGCCCCGCGTGAAATCAGCGGGTTTCACACCTGCGGATTTTACCCGGTGGCGAATTACCGTCACGCCAGTCGCCTGATAATGCTGTGGGGCAGCAACATAACTGCCACCAATGAAGAAGGGCAAATCTGCAGTCAGGTGTGGACTCAGATTCGGAATGGAACCGAGCTGATCGTTATCGATCCCCGGCGGACGGACCTGGCCGCCCAGGCCAAGTTCTGGCTGCAGCTGCGACCCGGAACCGATGCGGCTCTGGCGCTGGCATTCCTGAATGTGGTCATCGGCGAGAGGCTTCACGACAGCGTGTTCGTCGATGCCTGGACTTCCGGGTTTACCGAGTTAACCGCCCACGTGAAATCCTATTCTCCCGAACGGGTGGCAGCGATAACGGGCGTACCGGCGGATCTGATCCGGGAGGCAGCCCGGGCGTATGCCGCATCGGCGCCAGCTGCCATCGGGTGGGGAAATGCCATCGAACAAAACACCCATTCCTGTGATACAGCCAGGGCGCTGGCCTGCCTGATGGCCATTTGTGGAAACCTGGATGTATCGGGTGGCAACGTACAGGCCCTCGATCCTCCGGTACTGACCCTCGGTAAATTCGTTCGCGCAGGCTTGCTGCCGAATAAAAAATCCGAGATGCTCCATGCCTGCCACGAAACTATCCGTGGACTGATGACAGTTCCTCCCGCCTACTTCAAAAAGGCGATCATAGAGGGCGTCCCTTATCACGTCCGTGGTGCCTATATGCAGGGCACCAACCCGCTGGTTGGATACGCCGACAGTCAGCAGACGTTTGCGGCGCTGAACCGTCTTGAATTTCTCGCTGTATCAGATATTTTCATGACGCCGACCGCTTCGATGGCCGACATCGTCCTGCCGGCTGCCACTCATCTTGAATTCGACGACATCGGCCATTACGGCCTGGGACATGGCTACATCCTGGCTCGTCCGAAAGTGGTTGACCCTCCGACGGAATGTTGGCCGGACATAAAAATTCTCAATACTTTAGGCCGCGAATTGACCGGTGAAGAACACTGGTACGGCGACTACCGAGAGCTCCTCGATGAGGTTCTGGCGCCTGCCGGGGTGAACTTTGATTCGTTCTGCAAGCTCGAGATTCTGCAAGGCGTCGAGCAGTTCAAGAAATACCAGACGGCCGGTTTCAGGACGCCGTCCGGCAAGGTCGAGCTGATGTTAAGCCGGGCAGAAACCCTGAAAGCACCGGCACTTCCTCGTTTCACGGAACCTTCGGACATCAAACCGGAGTTTCCCTTGGTTCTCACCAGTTATAAGAACCGCCATTATCTCCATTCATCATTCCGCTGGATTGATACTCTGAGACGACAAAGTCCCGAGCCACTTGCGCAGATTCATCCCCAAACAGCGGCCGACCACGATATCTGCAACGGCGGCCTGATGGTCATCGAAACCGCCGGGGGCCGCATTGTCCAGACTGCACAACTATCGGACGCCATCAAGCCGGGGGTCATCGCCGCTGCCTACGGCTGGTGGTTCCCAGAAAAAAAAGACGGCCGACAATTCGACTGGCAGAGCGCCAACTATAATATGCTCACAACAACAGATCGACTGGGGAAAGAATTCGGCTCGCCCGATCTGAAGGGAATTCCCTGCCGAATTCGGGCCCATCCATGACTGGTTCAGGACACGACGGATTTCCTTTGACACTCCGGTTGTTTTAGATTAACCCTTCAGTCCCCGGTATGAAAGGCGACAGGTCAGGTACCTCACAACAGAGTGGTTGTCAAAAAACTCTCTGTTGTGCAAACGTTTTTTTCTACCACTTATGCCGCCCTTCCGTATTACGATATGTATTATGGAAAAGCGGTATAATACCGCCTTTCCTCCAATTCCGATGAAACACTCTTAGCTTAAAGGAAGAAGACAATCATGGGCATGTCTTTAATTGAAGGCAACGAGGCTGTCGCCTACGGAGCGTTGGCAGCCGGTTGCCGTTTCTTCGCCGGTTATCCCATTACACCGGCCACAACGATCCTGAATACGATGTTGAGCTTGCTGCCGCCTGCCGGAGGCATTTGTCTGCAGGGCGAAGACGAAATTGCATCCATCGGCTATTGTCTGGGTGCCTCGATGACCGGAATGAAAGCAATGACCGCCACCTCGGGCCCGGGTATCAGCCTTTACAGCGAGCACATCTCATTTGCCATCGGCAGTGAAATCCCCATCGTCATCGTCAACGTCCAGCGCCTGGGACCCTCCACCGGATCGGCCACCAGAGGAGCGGATGGGGACATTAACTTCATGCGCTGGGGGAGCAGTAGCGGGCTGCCGGTGATCGTTTTGGCTCCTGTGGACGTTGGAGACTGTTATTCCCTCACAATGCAGGCCTTCAACCTGGCGGAAACCTACCGTTGCCCGGTTTTCTTGGCCTCTAACAAGGAAATCGGCATGACACGCGAAAGCATTGATCTTGCGGCTGTTGAACAACCGCCGGTTTTCAATCGGACAATGGCGACGGACAGCGAACATTTTCTTCCTTTCCAAATTAAAAATGGTCAAAGCGTTCCCTATTTTTTACCCATTGGTGACAATGTTCCGGTTCGCCAAACCTCCTCTACCCATGGCATTGATGGTTACATCACCACCAACACCGATGAGATCGCTTCGTTCCAGCAAAGACTCTACGACAAACTGCAGACAACCGTTGACAGGTATAGTTACCACGAGATTGGCGGCCAAGACGCCTCAACTCTCTTGATTACTTATGGAGTAACAGCGCAGGCAGCTAAAACTGCCGTTCGGGTCTGTAACCGACTGGGCGCTCCCGTTTCCCTTCTGGTTCTCAAAACACTCTGGCCGGTTCCGGAGAGCCTAATCCGCCGGACCGCCCGCGAGGCCAAACGGGTAGTGGTTCTCGAGATGAACCTGGGACAGTACGTCAATGAAATTCGTCGCATATTGCCGGGTAAAACAATCGATTTTTATGGCCAGATGGACGGCCGTTTGATTACACCCGGACAGATCGAGGAGGTGATTACGCGTGGATAGCCTGTTAAACAAGAACCGCCCCCCGGTCTTTTGCCCGGGATGTGCCCACGATCGCGTGACTCAGGCTCTGGACAAAGGGTTTCACCTCTTGGATATGGCCGGCAACCAGATTGCCATCGTCAGCGACATCGGATGCTCCGGATTGTTCGACACATTTTTCAACACCCATGCCCTGCACGGCCTGCACGGACGAGCCCTCACCTACGCGGCCGGCATCAAGCTGGCCAAACCGGAGTTAAACGTGGTGGTCACCATGGGAGATGGCGGACAGGGTATCGGCGGCGCGCACCTACTGGCTGCCTGCCGTCGCAACCTGAACATGACGCTGCTTGTCCTGAACAACTTCAATTTTGGCATGACCGGTGGCCAATTCTCAGCCACAACCCCCGCAGACGCCCAGGTGGGTTCCGGTTTTTTGAATCGGCTTGAACGTCCGCTGGACATCTGCGGTGTCGCCCGGTCGGCCGGTGCGGTATATGTGCGGCGCTGCAGCAGCTACCAAAAAGACCTGGCGGAGGAAATAGCAAAGGCCGTCGCTTTCGAGGGTTTTGCCGTCCTGGATATCTGGGGCATATGTCCCGGCCGTTACACCCGCGCGAACAAATTGTCGCCGAAAGATATCGCAGCGGCTCTCAAACAGCTCCCGCCGGAAACCGGCGAAGTGCCTGAGAACCGGCGCCAGGAATACGGTGTCCACTACCGCAAAACAGCGAAAAACCTGAAACCGGTTGCACCACCAGCGACGATCGAAAAACAGTTCGAACCCCCACAGCCCGGACGTCATGAAGTTCTGCTTCTCGGCAATGCCGGTCAACGCATTATAACCGCCGGCGAAATCTTGTGCCTGGCCGGCATGACCGCCGGGCTGTACGCGACCCAAAAAAACGAGTACAACATAACCGTCCTGCGCGGGCCGTCGATCAGCGAAATGCTTTTGTCCGAAGAGCGGATCGATTACACTGGGATCGGAATACCGGATGTCGTCATTGCTCTCAGCCAGGAAGGCGTGGAGCGCAGAACATCGCTGCTGGCCCGCCTGGATAAAAAGACGTTGGTGCTGAAGGCCCCGGGAGTCAACCTGCCGCCGTCAGCGGCCGAAGAATTCTATTTAGATTTCAAATCTCGCGGCATTAAACCCCAGGATTGGGCCCTTTCGGCATTGGCCACTCTGGCAAAACAGAACCGGATCATATCAAACGGCATGTTACGTGGTGCCCTGACCACCCGATTCCGAGGCGATATCCTTACGGCTGTTTTGAGATTGTTGAATCAGATAACGGCGCAATAAGACAGAGAATTTCGGGAAGATAGCGCTGAGGCGCACGCGGAGATTCCCATTGACAATAGCTTACCGGTATGATCTTTGACAGTTGACTACAGTCGTTCAAGATCAACACAACAAGAAAAGGGAGGGGAGATGAAGAAGTCACACGGTGTTGCAACATTGCTGGTCATCTTCATGGGGGCGATCGGTCTTTTGCTTAGCGGTTGTGCGGGTAAGGGCTATACACCAGGAACGGCACCGGAGAGTTTTCCGTGTGTGCCCGATAGTAAACTGGAAAAAGATATTGCACCTGAAGCCGCCCTGGAAGACCTGTCCTGCTCTTTCAAAAAATATGAGGGCAAAGACACCTTGCACTTTAATGTTGCCGTAAAAAATGTCAGTGATAGACCGCAGCGATACCGGGTCAATCTCTTCATGGATAACGGTAAGGCTGTGGGCGGACTCATACCCAGAAAAACCAAAGGCGGCCTCGTGGAACCCGGCAAGTCCATGTCATTCAAGTATCCGGTGGTGGACATGCCTGCCAGTCCGAAAGCCATGACACTTATCATCAAAACCATATCTGAATAACAGTCGCACAAGTGAAAGGGAGGAGATGCACATGAAACGAATCAGCCTGACCCTTATGCTCTGCTTGACCTTAGCTCTGACCGGTCCGGTGGCAGCCAAAACGACCTTCATCGGAATTGGGACCGGCGGTACCGGCGGTATTTACTATCCCTACGGCGGCGGTGTGGCTGAAATATGGTCGAAGTACGTCCCAGGCGTCAAAGCCGTCGCCGAAGTAACAGGCGCCAGCGTAGAAAACGTCAAATTGGCCCACAAGGGAGAAACGGTTATCGGCGAGGTTATGGGTGATGTGGCCGACGCCGGGTATAAAGGCACGAGCAAGTTCAAAGGTAAGAAACATGACATTCTCTCCATGGCCATCATGTACCCCAATCTGCTGCAGGTGGTGACCCTGAAAAGCAGCGGCATTACCGATATCGAGCAGATCAAAGGTAAAAAAATCAGCAGCGGCAGTCCGGGCAGCGGAACCAATTTCATGTCCGAAGCTGTATTCAAAGCCCTCGATATACCCCTTGATTCCTACACGGACAGCCGTCTGTCTTTTACCGAAACCGCCAATGCGTTGCGGGACGGTACCGTCGATGTCGGCTTCTGGTCAGTAGGCCCCGGCACCAGCTCAATCTTGGACCTGGCCACGACGCATGATATTCACATCATCAATTTCACTCCGGAGCAGGTCAAAAAAGTCCTGGCGGCAAACGCCACCTACTCTTCGGTGGATTTGTCCGGCGGCGTCTATCGCGGTGTGGACCAGGCCGTCCCCACCATCGGTGTGTGGAACGTGATGATTTGTCAGGCCTCGCTGGCGGACGATTTTGTTTACTCGCTGGCCAAGGCTCTGTATGAGCACAATGACTACCTGCTCAAAATCCACCCCTCGGCGGCTTACACCACGCCTCTAAATGCAGTGAAGTATTCGCCGATACCATTGCACCCCGGCACGATCAAGTACCTGAAAGAAAAGGGTGTTGAGGTGCCGACCAAACTCGTTCCTTAACCGTGACATGCAGAACAGGCCGGTGCGACGGATTTGTCTGGCAGCGTCCGGCCTGTTTCTTTTGGTTTTGATTTTGGCCGGAATGGCGCCCGGCGGGCTGGAATTGAGAATCGAACCGGTGAACGGCGGCACGCCGCTTCTGGTCTTGCCGATGGCGCCGGGGGAACGCTTCACTCTGCACTATTACCACTCGGTCGAAAACGCACCCATCTGGGAAGAACACAGCTTGGACGAAGAGGGTGTGATCTATATCGAAGAAGAACGCTATTTGAAGTTCGGGGCCGGGATGGGCCGAATGCCCGGCGTGGGTCGCATGGTGCAGCGGGGTCCTTATGAAGCCATTGAGAACATGCATATGCCGACCGGAAATTTCATCCTGCGAGTGGGAAGTCCCGGGGTGGACCATACCATCATCTGGCGCGGAACCCGCACCAACCTTTCCGATGTGGTGCCCCATACGGCCGTTCGGTTTTCAGCCCAACCAGTGAGTTTACTCTTCCGTCTTTTGCGGGGGATAAAGCCCCACTCCAAGACCCCGGTGCCTGGAACGATCGATGTCGGATAACCGCCAACCAAAATCTGATGCCGATACGACGCGCCGGCAGCCACTCAAAGCCGCCACCCCACCTGATCACAATCAGGCTTTGGTGAACTGGACGGCACGCCTGGTGATGATCCTGGCGGTCAGCTTGAGTCTCTATCAGCTGTATACGGCGGGCGTCACGGCCTTAACGGCCCTGGTGCAGCGCTCGATCCATCTCGGGGCCATACTGAGCCTGACTTTTCTTCTCAAACCCCCGTTCAAAGGCGCCCGCAAGGACAAACTCACGGTCTGGCTTTTACTGGACTGGATCTTTATTCTGGCTTCAGTTTACTGCACTTTTTACATCTGTTACAATCTCACCGACATCTTCGAACGCCAGGGCGACTGGCTGAGGAGTGATCTGGTGGTGAGCATAATCGGCACCATCCTTGTCCTTGAGGCTTGCCGACGGGTCATCGGGCTGGTTATGACCGGCATCTGCCTGTCAGCCATTCTCTATGCCCATTTCGGGCCGTACATGCCCGAGCTGATCATCCACAAGGGTTACAGCATCGAACGTATCTCCACAACCCTGTGGCTCACAACCGAAGGAATCTTCGGCCTTCCCATCGGCGTGGCCGCCACCTTCGTCTTCGTCTTCGTATTGTTCGGTGCCTTTCTGGAGTCAACCGGCGGCGGAAATTTTTTCATCGAACTGGCCTATGCCATAACGGGTCGTTTTTCGGGCGGCCCGGCCAAAACCGCCGTGGTTGCGTCCGGGTTCCTGGGATCGATTTCCGGTTCGGCAGTGGGCAACGTGGTCGCCACGGGTTCTTTCACGATTCCCATGATGAAAAAAGTCGGTTATCGGCCCCATGTGGCCGGCGCCATCGAGGCGGCGGCTTCCACCGGCGGCCAGCTGATGCCGCCCATCATGGGCGCCGGTGCATTTCTGATGGCCGAGTTCACTGAAACCAGCTATCTGACTATTATCAAGGTCGCTCTGGTCCCGGCCATCATGTATTACCTGACGGTGCTCTTCTTCGTTCATTACGAGGCCAAGAAACACGGACTCGTGGGACAACCCCGGGACAGCCTGCCCCGGGTTCTGACGGTGCTAAAGGAAGGGTTACACTTCATTATTCCTGTGCTGATCCTGATCTACGTGTTGGTCTCAAATTATTCGCCCATGATGGCCGGTTTCGTTGCCGTTCTGAGTACTCTGGCGGCCAGCGTGACGGCCAACACCGTGCGCTGGGCCATTCACAATGCCCGGCTGCCGGCCAACCACGCCGACCGAATCAACCTGGCCCGGTTCAGCTTCAAAGAACTCAAAATGACCCTTGGCGCTTTAGAAAAAGGGGCCATAAACGCCATTATGGTCTCGGTGGCCTGCGCCGCCGCCGGTGTCATCGTCGGCATGGTCACCTTGACCGGTATGGGCCTGAAGTTTTCAAGCCTGGTCCTTGACCTGAGCTTCGGAATCAAAGCCTTGGCCATCCTTTTGATCGGCGCGGCCTCTCTGGTCCTGGGCATGGGGCTGCCCGTCACCGCCAGTTATATCGTCTTGGCCACCCTGGCCGGACCAGCCCTGTTGGATATGGGTGTGCCGATACTTGTCACCCACATGATCGTTTTCTGGTACTCCCAGGATGCCAATGTCACCCCTCCGGTCAGCCTAGCCAGCTTTGCCGGCGCCGGCATTGCGGGGGCAAACCCTATGCGAACGGCGTTCACATCATGGAAACTGGCGAAAGGACTTTACATTATTCCCATCATCATGGCCTATCGCCCGCTGCTCGGGATAGGGGAAAACTATGAACTGCTGCACTGGCCGGTAATATATACAATGGTGACCACGTCGTTAGGTCTGGTGGCCTTTGCTTCGGCCCTGGAGCGCTACTTCATCCGTCGTGCCACTTGGTTGGAAACGATCCTCTTTACTGTGGCGGCCGGCGGACTGTTCTGGCCGGTGGTTTGGGGCGATATTGCTGGCTTTCTTGCCTTCCTGACAGCCGTCACGCTGCAGAAATTTCGCCCTGTTTCGGATTGACACCAGCAGGGATAGGGGCCTTGAGCAATCTTTACCTATATCGTCATGCCCTTTCTCTTCGAGCGAGATTAGAACCCGGTCCTATATCGCTATCACTGGTTTCACCGTCTCTAAATTGTGATCGTAAAAAAAACGTTCCGTTATTCGAACGTTTTTTTCTACAATCACTTATACCAACCTTCCGTATGGCGGAATTTATTATTGAAAAGCGATATAAAACCAACTTCGAGAACAATTCTCTAAAGGCGATATTTATCAATTCAACGGGTCGCTTGGGGACGTGAATCCTCGGTCAACAGGTAAAGACATCCAACCGAAACCAGGCAGATCGCACTGAATCGAAAGATGGTTTCGAAGGCGGCCATACCAAGGGGCGCCGATGGATAAATATACTGCATCAGGCTGCTGAGACCCTGGAGAAACACGGCTGGCCCGATCATTGTAAAAAAATTAATGCCCGTCATGGCCGTACCGGCCATTTGGAGCGGCATGCGCTCCTTTATGTGGCTGTACATAATGCCACCGGTACTGTTTACAGCCCCCAGCATAAAGAATAGAACAGCCAGGGATCTCGGATCGACCCCCGGCGGCAGTCCTGCAAGAATCACGAGCAACAAGGCCAAAGCCGCAAGACCCGGAATCACGACCCACTTGCGTGTATTGGCCAACCGATCCGATACGGTACCAAAGATCGGCCCTCCCAATATAAACCCAAGATTCATCACCAGAATAATGTTGCCGGCTGTAACGGCCGGCAATTCCCGGGCGACAATCAGATATGGACCGGCATAGAGGCTTTGAATAGCGGCATAAATACCGTAGCGGCAAAAAGTACTCAAAGATATAATCCAGTAATCCCTTTTTTGGATCAGCAGCCGTAATCCCGCAAACATCTCACGGAACCCCCTGCTAGGCCCTCCCGGAGCCACGCCATTGCCAGTTGTCTCTGTAGCGCCGACTACCCCAAAAAAAATGATCGTCAGGAGCAGGTTGATGCCTGCAAACAGTAAAAAAGTCGTTCGCCAGCCGAACGCCCCCGTCAATAGGACCAACGGTGTTGCGGCGCATATGTTGCCGAGGGTGCCCATGGAAAAGATAACGGCGGCCAGAGTGGCAAATCGCCGGGGGTTAAAACAGACTGTCAGCAACTTGAAGGTGCCCATCAAATTGCAGGCCATTCCGACACCGAGAAGCAGACGGGCGATGATCAGCATATCCAGTGATTGGGCTTTGGCGAAGACGACCGCACCAAGGACGGCGACCAGGTTCAAAGCGGCCATTGTCCGGCGAAAACCGAGGCGATCCAGATAGACCGCCAGAGGGATCTGGGTCAAGGCGAAGGCATAGAAGAAGGCCGCTGACATTCGGCCTAGTCCACGGGCGTCAAGCGAGAAGTCCACCATGAGCTGGGGCGTGATAACAGCCACGGTCGCCCGGTAGAATTGGGACAGAACGAAGAGAAGCGTTGCCAGAATAAACAGAACCCAGCGGCGGTAACTCGAAATTTTCATGAAATCTTTCCAGCGCATAAATCAAAAAAAACGTCCGGTTGTTACTGGAAACTATTAATCATCCTACATTTGTGCATGTTGTAACGCCCTTGAACGATTTGAAAAGATTTCACTCGTCAGGCCAAAAGAGCGGCATTAATGGCTGGCGTCGAGTTTCACGGTAGACGAACAACAACAGCGCCCCGAGCCACTTTGGCCAGTAGTGTCACCGCTATTTTGGTAAAATATCCGAAATAAAGATCTGTGGTATTGACACACGTTATTACCTTCGTTTCGTTCAACTAAGAATCAACCGCTGGGGGTCACACTTGTCCCGAAGTATGCTCAACTCCTCGTCTGACGGCGGAGAAAATTCCCGGGCCTGTGAGATGTCCACCTCGAATTGCATATGTTCCAAGACCTTCTTCGGTGAGACTCCTGGAAATACAGCCTCAAGGACCATTTCCCGGGTTGACGGATCAAATCCCATCACGGCCATATTGGTGATGACCGTCGCCGGCCCTCCCGCCGCTAGCCCGGCTTTTTCCCGTTGTTTCGCTCCCTGGAGCCAACCAGGGCTTGTCAAGTAATCAAGATCTTTAACAAATTTTCGCTTCTCGTGTTGCATGAAAATGATGGTCCGCCCCACAAAAGAGGCCACGTCACAAGCCCCTCCACTGCCTGAGAACCGAACACGCGGGTTTCTGTAGTCACCAATCACCGTCGAATTTAAATTGCCGAAACGGTCAATCTGGGCGGCCCCCATAATGCCCACCACTCGACGACCGGTATGCCGGTTCTGCATAAACGCAAAAGCGTCGGCCAGACTACCGTTTACCGAAGTCCAATACATGACACGGGGATCGGCGACGGCCATGGGAACTTCTTCCAAAAGCGAATCTATGGCCCCGGTTTCAAAAAAAATCACACTGCTGGGGGCACTGATATGCTTGGCCGCCATGGCGGCCAACATTGAGATTCCAGTACCGCAAAATACGATGTCGCCATCCTGAATCTGACGTGCCGCAGCAATGGCCATCATTTCACGCAGGGTATATGCTGGCATACGATTTCTCCTGTTCAAATATATCCTTGAAAAACCATTATCGGCGATCGAGATCAACAGCGTAACCTGTCCGCGGGTCTGCGGCTATCTTGTCGCGACGGCCTCGACCGATCCGCTCCATCAGCATTGTGTGGTTCACGACGCCATAAACAAAAGTATCCAAATAGTTTTGGTAGCGTGCGTCGTCTTTTGCTGCATCGCGGTACTGGTTGAGATAAATAGGATCATAATCATAGTGACGGTAGCAGGCGGTAGGATAGGCACCATAGGGGACCGTGACGACGGCATCGACACAGAAAAATGGAATCTGGTTCTGATCAGGCGCCGATCTGAGATGGTCACTTCCCACGAGTTCTTCGCATGTTATGATCAAATGCTGAGCCGCTTTGGCCTGTTCGACATCGGCAAAGGTCAACCCTTCGATGCGCACAGTTCCCTGGCGATCGGCTTTCTGGACGTGCAGGATTGTCACATCCGGGTTGATAGCTGGAACCAGAACAAGTCGGGTGGCTTCTCCCCATGCTAAAAACGGGTTGTCCTGTACAACGAGTTTTTTATTCGGGATTTTTGGGTCGGTCTGCCGCAGCTCGGATGGAAAACCCCAGTTGTCTATAATGCTCGTTCCTAAACCCGAGCGTGTGGGCAGAAAGGGAACACCCATCGCTCCTGCCAAAAACCGCAGTGTCATCTGGTAGTTAGAGTAGTCTTCAACAACGATATCCCCGTTTTCGACCGCCTTCCTGAAGCGAATGCAGGTCGGTGCAAAACGGCCACTGCCAGCATAGGCAATCTCCAATTTATCGACGCAGCCGGCACCGACGAGCTCGTCAACGCCCTGACCATTGGAATGGGCGTATAGATGAAGGCCGATGATCTTTTGTCGGATAATTTCATAAACGGCCGCCATGGGGTTGCGATTGATGGTGAAGCCTCCGATCGACAGGTGTGATCCGGGTTTGACAAAACGTTCAATCGCTTCGGCGAGATCCATGAGCTTGTCTTTGCTGGTGTTCATGTACCAAATCCTTTGGGGGTCTTTTTGACAAAATGTTAAATGTCTGGTTGGCGGTGAGTGGCCGTAGTTGTTTTAGATCGGTCTTTACGAAAAGCGTTATCGACAGCGCCTTTCCCATTTGCTGTGGTAGAAATGGAATCAACAGTCGTACCCCATCAACTGCGAGAGCTCTCCAGCTGTCTCTCGCAATCTCCGGAGGCAAGTATCACGATGCTTTATTTCACGGAAACGGATCTCCGGAATCGCCAGGCTGATAGCCGCCAGAATGACGCCCTTGTGATCAAGCACCGGTGCACTGAGAGAGCCGAGTCCCGGCGTCCGCTCCCCCAGGCTTGACGCGTAACCTCTTGCGCGGGTTCGCTCGATCTCAGTCGCCAACGCGGACGAATCTGTTAAGGTTTTTTCCGTTAGCGCAACCGGCACAACCCGGCTGAGATATTGCTGCCTGAATTCTGCAGCGCTGAAAGCCAGCAGACATTTGGACGATGCCCCGGCATAGAGCGGTGATCGATTCCCCACGGGCATGCTCGCTTTCAAGTACTGATTCGATTCGATATGCTCGATGCAGACACGTTCCAATCCATCAATGACGTTCAGGTGAACGGTTTCCTGGGTTCCTGTCTGTAATCGCTCCATGAAAGGCACTGCTGTCCGGCTGATGGGATAGGTGCTCTGGAGAATGCCCAGGAATCGGAAATAGACCGGCCCCAAACGGTACAGCCGGCTTTCCGGGTCCTGGTCAACGAACCCGTATTGCTTGAGCGTTTTCAATATCCGCTGAACCGTCGCCGGACTCAAGTCCAGATGACTGCTCAACTCGCGGACGCCCCAGTTCGACTGCTCCACCCCAAACGCCAAAAGTATGTGCAACGCCTTTTCGATCGAATTGCGTCTTGACGGCTTTTGTTTCATCATATAAAACACCGTTCTATTTTTTAAAAAATATGGCAGAGAGCTCCGCAGATTGTCAAGCGGTTTGTGTCATACTGACGCCAAACCGTGACATTGGTGGCGGTTCGAAAGCGCTTGACAATGTTTGCCAGTGATAGCTATATGGTAGCTATATTTTCGGAGTGTATCCGCCTTCGAGACCCGTTCAACCACACGCGCAAAGTAAAGCGGCGTGCCATGGGGTCGCGTCCTGCCGGCCGAGCGGCAAAAGGCATTTCACCATCATCCTGAACCGCACTTAAAAATATGGAATTGCGCGGACCTTTCTACCGATTTACAGAGGAGGATATCAAATGCATTTTGCATTGAGCAAAGAGCTTGAAATGCTGCGGAAGGCGATACGGGAGTTCGCCGACAAGAAGATCGCCCCTAACGCCGATGAGTGGGATGCCAAACATTATTTCCCTTACAAAGAGGCCATCAAACCGATGGCCGAGTTGGGGTTTTTCGGCACCGTTATTCCTGAAGAGTACGATGGGGAAGGTATGGATGACGGCTGGCTGGCGGCAATACTCGTCACCGAGGAAATCGCCCGGGCGTCGAGTTCCCTGAGGGTACAGGTCAATATGCAGACTCTTGGCTGCGCCTATACCATCTATAAATACGGAACTGATGAAGCAAAAAAGAAGTACATCGGTAAACTCATTAATGCCGAATACATCGGCGGGTTCGGCATCACCGAACCGGATGCCGGTTCGGATGTCATGTCGATGCAGTCCACGGCCGAGGACAAAGGCGATCATTGGTTGCTAAATGGTTCCAAGACCTGGATTTCCAACGCCAACATTGCCGATGTCGTCATCTACTATGCCTACACCGATCGCGACAAGGGATCTAGCGGCCTGTCGGCTTTCGCTGTCGAGCTGAAGAATTTCAATGGCGTCAGGACCACGGCTCTGGAAAAAATGGGATCCCACAGTTCGCCCACGGGAGAAATTTTTTTGACCAACACCCGAGTTCCGAAAGAAAATATTCTCGGACAACCCGGTGACGGCGCTAAAATCGTTTTCAGCTCACTTAACCAGACACGTTTGTCGGCCGCCGCCGGGGCCGTCGGTGTGGCCCAGGCCTGTCTGGATGCCGCTGTAAAATACTGCAAAGAGCGAAAACAGTTCGGCAAACCGATCGGTGAATACCAAATGAATCAGGATATGATCGCCCAGATGTCGGCCGAAATCGAGGCGGCCCGTCTGTCTGGTTTACAAAGCGGCCTGGGCCAAGGATCAAGGCAAACTCAACAACGGTCTCGACGTGGCCCAGGCCAAGTACTTTGCCGGCGAAGTGGTGACCAAATGTGCAAACTATGCCATGCGGATTCTCGGCGCCTACGGCTATTCTCCCGAATACCCTGTGGCACGGTTCTACCGGGATGCTCCCACCTATACCATGGTGGAAGGATCGGCCAATATCTGCAAATGGATAATCGCCTTAGATCAATTGGGCATCCGCAAGGCCAACCGGTAATACCGGTAGGGAAATTAAACTTCCGAGTCGCAAAGGAGGAGCAGCGAATTGGACAAGGATCTGACCGAAAAAACCAAAAGCACTGCAGCACTCTATTTTAAAGGAATTACGGACGAGAAACCTTTCGATCTCTGGCGGGCATTCGACAAAAACCTGAGTAAAGATCTGTCTCTTTTCATCACCGGGCAGATGTATGCCCGTGAAAAAATTCCCCATCAAACCCGACAGCTGATCACCGTTGCCGTCCTGACGGTCTTATCCCGCCAGGAAGAGCTGAGACTGCACATACAGGCCGCTTTGAACGTGGGTTGTCCGGTGACGGAAATTACCGAAGCGATATTTCAAACTTTCACCTATGCCGGCATCCCCACAGTCAACGCCGCTCTGAAGACCTTTCGGTCGGTTCTGGAAGAAAAAGGGATGTGGCCTATCACCGAGAATCGGTGATACCAAAAAGAATCGCAGATCATAGCGGAGTGAGACACCATGAGACCTTATTTTGAAAAGATGCAGGACTTCGGCACTGAACTGAATCCGGGACAAATCAAAAGTACCGAAGAGAATGTCGAGAAGATCAAAGATGTCGAGGAAACGGTTCGCAAGGAAATCGAAAAAGTCAAAAATGTCGGTCTTCCTGAAGAAAAAATCAACGCGCGCGGACAAATGACGATTTGGCAGCGACTACGCTACTTGGTCGATCCGGGAACCTGGAACCCGTTGCATACCCTCTACAATCCGGACGATAACGTCGAAGGGACCACCAATGTCATTGACGGACTCGGAAAGATCTCCGGCAAATGGGCCGTGATCATCGGGTTCGATAATAAAGTCTTTGCCGGTGCCTGGCTTCCTGGGCAATATGAAAATATTCTCAGGGTTACAGATCTCTCTAAACGGTTGAACCTGCCCCTGGTCTGGTTGGTGAATTGCAGCGGGGTCAAACTTACCGAGCAAGAAAAATTTTACGCCAGCCGGCGCGGTGGCGGCACGACCTTTTTTCGGCACGCCGAACTCGAACAGATGGGAATCCCGATCTTAGCCGCCATTTACGGTACCAACCCGGCCGGCGGCGGGTATCAAGGCATCAGTCCCACCGTTCTATTCGCCCACAAGGACTGCAACATTGCCGTCGGCGGCGGTGGCATCCTTAGCGGCATGTCTCCAAAAGGCTATTTCGATCAAGAAGGGGCTGAACAACTGATCAATGCCGCCAAGCAATATAAGGTAGAACCGCCAGGCTCGGCTAAAATCCATTACAATGAAACCGGTTTTTTCCGTTATTTGTACGACGAGGAGACCCAGGTGCTCGACGGAGTCAAAGACTATATGCGGGATATGCCGGCCTATAACCCAAAATTTTTCCGGGTGGCCGATCCCAAACCACCCCGGTTCCCAGCCGAGGATCTATACCGGTTGCTCCCGTTCAACCAGAAACAGATGTACAATTTCGATGAGGTCCTCTCACGCCTGGTGGACGGCAGTGAACACCTCGAGTACCGACCGGACTACGGGCCAGAAATTTACACCGGTCTGGTTAAAATTGACGGTTTTCTGGTGGGGTGCATCGGTAACCGCCAGGGCTATCTTGGAGAAGATTACCCGGAATACGCACCTTACCCCGGTATCGGTGGCAAGCTCTATCGGCAGGGGTTGATTAAAATGAACGAGTTCGTGACCCTCTGCGGGCGAGACCGCGTGCCGGTCATATGGTTTCAGGACACTTCCGGCATCGACGTCGGCGATCTGGCCGAAAAAGCAGAGCTTCTCGGCTTGGGCCAGTCCTTGATCTATTCGATCCAGCAGACCAAAGTTCCCATGATGCTCGTCGTCCTCCGCAAGGGCACCGCGGCCGCCCATTACGTTATGGGTGGACCGACTGCCAACCGGCACAATGCCTTCACACTCGGGATTCCCACAACCGAAATCTACGTCATGCACGGCGAGACCGCGGCAGCGGCAAGTTTCTCGAGACGACTGGTTAAAGAAAAGGGCGCCGGCCGCCCTCTTGACCAGGTCATTGAAAACATGAACAAGATGGTAAAAGAATACTACGATAACTCACGCCCGGTCTATTGTGCCCAAAAAGGATTCGTCGACGAGGTGGCCACCATGTCCGAAATTCGGCGTTACATGCTGGCCTTTGCCGGCGCGGCCTATCAGAACCCGCGATCGATATGCCCCCATCACCAGATGCTGCTGCCCCGCAGCATTAAAAAATAGGTTTGGGAAATGGGAAACGGTGCCTGTCCCAAAAAGGCATCGTTTCCTGCCAGAATCATCTTTGACTTTCAGCCCACCGACCTTTAATCCTCCCGACTGATGCTTATCATTTAAATTCGGCTCAACCCATTTGACGGCGAGACGTTATATAGTGGTTGTCAAAAAACGTTCCGTTATTCGAACGTTTTTTTCTACAACCATTTATACCAACCTTCCGTATTGCGGAATTTTTTTGAAAAGCGAAAAGTAAACCCTCTGCGATAAAATGCCACAAATCGAATGATCGACACTGACTTCATACATATTTATGGTGCCCGCCAGAACAACCTGAAGAACCTCGATTTGAAGATCCCCCTCAACCGGATCACCATTGTCACCGGCGTCAGCGGATCCGGTAAATCCTCATTCGCCCTCGACACCCTCTATGCTGAAGGCCAGCGCCGGTATGTCGAGACTTTTTCGCCCTACGCCCGACAGTTTATGGATCGGATGGATCGCCCGCAGGTGGACCGGATCGAGGGAATACCCCCGGCCATCGCCATTGATCGTAAGGAGCCGGTGCGCACATCACGGTCGACCGTCGGCACCATGACCGAAATCACCGATTATGTGAAACTTCTCTTTGCCCGTTTGGGTCAACTGCATTGCAAGACCTGCAATCGCCCCGTCCTGGTCGAAACACCGCAACACCTGTGGCAAATGCTGCAGGAGCAGGAAACCGGCACGGAAGTGATTCTCACTTATCCTCACCGGGTAAAAAATACTCCCGCCAAAGACATCCGCAGCGAGCTCGTCCGAACGGGGTATGACCGTTGGTTCGACGGCAGGAAAATTCGCCCCGTAGCCGAATGGCTCCCGCAAACGAAAAATGAAACCCTCCATGTACTGGCAGACCGCATCTCGCTGAAACCATCGGATCGCAAGCGCATCGTCGACTCCGCTGAACTCGCATTCCGATTCGGTGGCGGACGTCTAGACGTCTGGATGAACCGTGAAAGGCATCTGGCTCTGAGTTGTAATCTGGAATGCGCGCACTGTGGTCAACGTTACAGCCCGCCGCTGCCCAATCTTTTTTCCTTTAACAGCCCGATAGGTGCTTGCAAGGCCTGCCGCGGTTTCGGTCGTACCATCGATATCGATCTCGACCTTGTTATTCCCGACAAAAAAATATCCATTTCCGATGGCGCCGTCAAACCCTGGGGGGGGCCGTCGAATCATCGCTCCGAATATGAGGACCTGATCGAGTTTTGCCGGGCCCAGGGCATCTCGACCGAGGTTCCGTTTCAAAAGCTATCAAAAACCCAGCAGCGCGCCATCGTCGATGGTACCTCAACATATTACGGTATCCGGGGCTTTTTTCAGTGGCTCGAAACCAGAACATATAAAATGCCGGTGCGCGTATTTCTTTCGCGCTATCGCAGCTATGACATTTGTCGAGACTGCGGTGGAACCCGCTTTAAGGAGGAATCGCTCCTCTACCGATTGGCCGACAAAACAATCGCTCAGATTTATGAAATGGATGTGGCATCTGCCACACACTTTTTTTCCGATCTCCAGCTGCCCGATGCAGATGAGGCCAGCCGTCTGATCCTTAGTGCCGTTTCCAAGCGGCTAAACTACCTGCAGAGTGTCGGCCTGGCCTATTTGACTCTCGCGCGCCAGTCACGGACCCTTTCTGGTGGTGAAGTGCAACGGGTGGCTCTGGCATCGGCTTTAGGCGCCGACCTGGTCAATACTCTATATATTCTTGACGAACCCAGCATCGGTCTTCACCCCCGTGACAGCCATCGTCTCATCGGCATTCTCAAAAATTTGCGGGATCAAGGCAACACTGTCGTTGTTGTCGAGCACGACCCTGAAATAATCAGAGAAAGTGACTTCCTGCTCGACCTCGGACCTCGGGCGGGAGAGCAGGGCGGGCAAATCATGTATTTTGGCCCCACGGCGAGCGTCAATGGTTCGCTGACTGGCCAGTATTTGAAGGGAACCCGTCAGATTCCGCTGCCAGAATTCCGTCGTCAACCTCAAAAACATCGATGGATAACGATAAGGGGTGCCACAGCCCACAACCTTAAAAACATCGGTGTCCGCATCCCCCTCAACCTTTTCGTCTGCCTGACCGGGGTATCCGGTTCCGGAAAATCGACTCTGGCTGAGAACATCCTTTATCGGGCTGCGCAACGATTCGCGGGTGAAGCCGGGTCAAAACCAGGAAAACACCACTCTATTTCAGGTCTGAAAACGATCACCGAAACGATTCTGGTCGATCAGCGCCCCATTGGCCGCACGCCTCGTGCAAATGTGTTGACCTACACTAAATCTTTGGAACCGATTCGATATTTACTGGCCGGAACGACCCTCTCTAAAAAGATGGGGTGGGGACCAGGACATTTTTCTTTCAATGTCGATGGCGGGAGATGCGAAGCCTGCAAAGGTGATGGATTCGAAAAAATCGAAATGCAATTTCTTTCAGACGTCTTTGTTTCCTGCCCGCAGTGCAACGGTAAACGGTTCAAACCTGAAATCCTGGCGGTGACCTATCGTCAGCGCAGCATTGCTGACATTCTCGATATGACCGTAACCGAGGCCCTATCGTTCTTCCGGGGGGCGTCGAAACGCCACACCGCTATACAGAACGCGCTGCGCCCCTTGACTGAAGTCGGATTGGGATACATCCGGCTTGGCCAACCGATCAATACGTTTTCCGGCGGAGAGGCCCAGCGGCTCAAACTCTCTCGGTACCTCAAAAGTAATGCTGGCACGGGACGCCTGTTCATCTTTGATGAACCGACCACAGG
Organism: uncultured delta proteobacterium; assembly: GCA_963719015.1. Lineage (GTDB taxonomy): Bacteria > Desulfobacterota > Desulfobacteria > Desulfobacterales > SG8-13 > JARFQH01. Next base: position 59,559 of record CAVRBA010000001.1, read on the forward strand.
TCTGCATTACGATGACATTGCCGTCCTCCTTTTGGCCTTTCAACGGTTGGTGGATGACGGAAATACCGTTCTAGTGATCGAACACAACATGGATGTGGTCAAAACCGCCGACTGGATAGTCGACCTGGGGCCGGAAGGCGGCGACGACGGGGGACGACTGGTGGCCTCCGGAACACCCGAAACCGTCTCGACCCACCCGGCCTCACATACCGGACGGTTCTTAAAAGCATACTTAACCGGACGCGGCCGCTTCAAACCCAGCAGAGGTCCAACGTTGATTGGTGAACCTTCGGCCAACTATAAGAATTCGCGCTCCCAGGCTGTTATCTCATTGCAAGGTGCCCGAGAACATAACCTCAAAGACCTGTCCTTGCTCATTCCCCACAACCAGCTTGTGGTGTTGAGTGGTGTGTCCGGCTCAGGCAAGTCAACACTGGCATTTGATATCCTGTTTGCCGAGGGTCAGCGCCGCTACCTCGAAAGCCTGGCCCCTTATGTACGACAGTATGTCCGGGTGATGGAACGCCCCGATGTCGATTTGATCTCAGGGCTTTCGCCCACTGTTGCGGTCGAACAGCGGGTCAGCTATTCAAGCCGCCGGTCCACGGTTGCCACCCTGACTGAAGTCTATCATTTTCTGCGTTTGCTGTTCAGCAAACTTGGCAACCAACACTGCCCGAGTTGCGATCGACGATTGACAGCCCAAGCACCAGAAAATATCGTCACAGATATCCGGCAACGATTCAGCAATCGGTCTGCTTTAGTCTTGATCTCGAAAATTTCCGGTCGCAAAGGGTTTCACAAAGAGGTATTGAGTCGGGCGTTGAAGAGTGGCATCACCCGCGCCCGCATCGATGGCAAGCTGACCAAATTGCAACCCGGAATGGCTCTGAGCCGTTACCACGAACACACCATCGAGTGGGTAACTGGAAGAATCGGGGGAAAGCGGAGCGAAATCACCGACCTGGTTGACCAATCCCTGAAGGCGGGCGATGGCAGCCTTATCATACTCGACCCCGATGGGAATGAAGAGGTCTTCAGTATTCACGGCACCTGCCCCACCTGCGGCGTCGGTGTCGCAAAACTGGACCCGCGGCTTTTCTCGTTCAACAGCCGGCAAGGCGCTTGCCCGGCGTGCAACGGTCTGGGGGTGATCGAAGGTGCTGAAAAGAAATCTACAATAGCGAATATGCACGTTTGCTCCACCTGCACCGGCAGCCGCCTGAATCCTGAGGCACTGGCTGTAAGAGTTTCAGGCCGAAGCATTTGGGATCTCACGCAGCAGTCAGCGGGCAGGCTGGCCACAAGCATACGCGAACTGACTTTTCCCTTCCTGCAAAAGTCGATTGTGGAGCCGATCATCCAGGAAACGTTGGGCCGGCTCGATCTGCTCAACCAACTCGGTCTCTCCTATCTTTCCTTGGGTCGCAGCGGTGATACACTGTCAGGCGGCGAAGCCCAGCGGGTGCGCCTGGCTGCCCTCCTCGGCTCAAACCTTACCGGCGTCAGCTATATTCTGGATGAACCAACAATTGGCCTTCACCCCAGGGATAACAGCGTTCTGCTCGATGCGCTGCTGTCGCTGAGAAATCGCGGCAATACCGTAATCGTGGTCGAACACGATGTCGATACGATCCAAGCCGCTGACACCATCATCGACCTCGGCCCAGGGGCCGGACAGGACGGCGGAAATCTGGTTGTGATCGGTAGTCTGGAAGATCTGAAAAACACGCCCGCATCTATCACCGGTGCCCACATCGACGGCCATCCTCGAAAGATTTCCTCACACCGGCGGCCATATAAAAAATCGCCGAAGGTGACCGTACACTCAGCCTGCGCCCATAACCTGAAAAACATTACCGTGCAGTTCCCCCTTAACACCTTGATCTGCGTGACGGGTGTCTCGGGTTCAGGAAAATCCTCGCTGGTGAAAGAGACGCTTTTCAAGGGTTTGAAAAATCAACTGGGCAATCTGAACCAATCTTCCCGTAACTGTCGCAGAATTACGGGCTGGAAAAAATTGAGCCAGGTCCTTGAGGTTGATCACAGTCCCATCGGGCGCACACCACGTTCGGTCCCTTCGTCTTATATCGGTTTTTTGGCCGAGATCCGCCAACTGTTTGCCATGACACCGGAAGCGCGCTCCCGCGGTTATAAAGCCGCCCGGTTTTCTTTCAACCTGGACGGCGGACGTTGCGAGGCCTGCAAAGGCCAAGGACAGCCCAAGGTTGCCATGAGCTTTCTGCCCGACGTTTACGTTCTATGTGATAGTTGTGGCGGTAAGCGCTTCAATCGGGAAACCCTCGACATTCGATATAAAGCCAAAACGATCGCGGAAGTGCTCGATCTGACGTTCGCGGAGGCCCTGCAATTCTTTTCAGCCGTACCGGCGATCCGTCGGGCACTCCAGTTTGTCTGCGACATCGGCATCGGATACCTTCGTCTGGGACAGCCCAGTCCCTCTCTTTCCGGCGGCGAAGCCCAGCGCATGAAGCTGGCCCGGCAACTGGCCAAACCTGCCAGGGGCCACACCTTTTTCATCCTCGATGAACCGACAACCGGCCTTCACCTGGCTGACACCCAACGACTGATAGATGTTCTACAGTCTTTGGTAGATGAAGAAAATACCGTGGCTATAATCGAGCACAATCTGGAAGTGATCAAATCCGCTGATTATATCATCGACCTGGGCCCGGAAGGCGGCGATGAAGGGGGTCGGGTGGTGGCAACCGGTTCCCCTGACGACTTACTGCAACATACGCAAGTTTCTCACACGGCTTTGTACCTGAAGAAATATCTGTCCGGTCGATAATCTTCCCAACCGGACTGTCGCGATTCGGAAAAGAGGGAATCGGTCAGATCAATGGGTGAGGGCTTCAAGTAAAAATGGAAGGGAGAGCGTCATCTCGTTCGAATTTTTATCGGTCTTGAATGGTCTATTTAACATATTTGAGAAATATATATCGACCATCCCAACAATCGTGTTAGATGCCGTCCCGCAAGCCGGACCGCAGCGGGACGACATTTAACCTGTCACTGTGGCACCCCTAACGAGCAAGACCTAATCCGGATCAATTAAAAATAACATTGACAACCCTGCCGGAGGTTTCTATAAACCGGCTTTCGTGCGTCCGATTGCGATATGTATTCTGCACAGTATTTCGGATGGCCCGCAAGTATACGTCAAGACGGACATGGACGGGCTGACAGAACAAAAACGCTTCTGATGCGTGCGTCAAGCAATAAGGGGAATCGATTTTGTTGATGGATTACGGGTCTTCGGAATCTCTTGATTCAGATTTTCAAAAATTACGTGATATCAACGCCGCTCTCGGGACAAAAGACAGCTATACCCAGAGACATGCCCACCGGGTCGCTCTTTATTCCACCAGACTGGCCCGTCGGTTGGGTCTTTCCGTTGAAGATGCCGGAAACATCGGTATCGGCGGTTTGCTCCATGATGTCGGCAAACTCGGCCTAAGTGACCGGATCTTCAGCAATAGAACCCCTCGGTTGTATGGAGACATGCTGGATGAAGTCCGCCGGCATCCTGACATGGGTGTGGCGCTTCTCAAGGGGATCGACAGCCTTGCACCCGTACTCGATTTTGTGCACTTACACCATGAACGCCTGGACGGGTCGGGTTATCCCTATGGACTAACGGCTGATGAGATCCCTCTGGGTGCCAGAATAATTGCGGTGGCTGACTGTTTCGATGCCATGACAACCGATCGACCCTACCAACAAGGCATAAGCCGAGAGGAGGCGTTCGCCATTCTGCGCCGGATGGGTAATCAGGAGCTGTGCCAGGAATTGGTAGAGGAATTCATTGCCGACGTCGAGGAAAACGGTATGATCGTTGCCTAAGGATTAGTTTTTCCCTTGCGCCGGTGCCATTTCCGAATACGCCCCATAAACCCCCGAAGGCATCTTCTTGAATCGCAAAATATGTGTAATGCAGGCCAGCCATTCCTCTGGCTGATGCGTCACATAAAGCAGTTGCACCCCCGAATCAAAGCCCACCTGATCGAACACACGCAGCAGTCGATGTCTTGCCGCTCTATCAAGCCCCTGGCAGGGTTCATCCAGAATCAACAGTTGGGGTGACTTGACCATAGCGCGTGCAAGCAGAATAAGGCGCTGTTCACCCTGGGATAATAAATGAAACAAACGCTCAGCGATGTGGCTACATCCCAATCGTTTCATCCACGCGGCGGCGATGTGGCGCTGATTGCTGGAGGCTTTTCGATACAGTCCGACAGAATCAAAAAAGCCTGACAGCACGACATCAGCTGCAAGGAGCGATTTGCGGTAGCGTATCTGGAATTCGGAGGACACCAGACCAATGGGTTGCTTGATATCCCAGATCGTTTCACCGGAGCCCCGTTGCCGCCCGAAAAGCCTAACGGTATTGGCGTACGCCTGGGGGTTGTCACCGGCAAGCAAGCTCAGCAGGGTGGTCTTGCCGGAGCCGTTGGGTCCCAGAATGGCCCAGTTTTCACCCGCCCGAACGGTCCAATTCAGGTTTCTGATGACCGCCTGGTCGCCATAATTTACCGTCACATCCTGCATTTCGATGATCACCTGTTTAGGTGCCATCCGCCCTCGGTGATTGATCTGCGCCCGATCCGGCCACGATTTATCCGAATGCTTGACAGCATCGTAAAGTCGAAAAAGACAATCACTGTCAAGCGTTCTGCGTCCGCCCTGAAATATAATCCGACCATTTTTCACACCCAAAATGTGGTTTATTCGGGCCGGAATCTCTTCTAAACGATGCGTCACCAGTATGATCTGTGTCGCTCCACCCATCAATCGGTTTAAGATTGCCGTCAGTTGTTCTTGCCTCCGGATATCTAGCCCATCGAAGGGCTCGTCCAAAATAAGCAACTGGGGCGCCTTGAGGATTTCTCTACCAATCAAAACCCGGCGAACCTCACCGGTTGAAAGCCCCCGGACCGGCCGTTGAAGCAAGTTCGGTAAGGTCCAATTTATCGATCAACCTCCGGATGCCTGTCGATGGCGAAGTTATTCTTTGCGTCTGCCCCCCCAACAGTTCTCGCACGGATAAATGGTTCTTGAAATCACCGCTGAAACTACGGGCTTCATCCCGGTTCTCCTCTCTTGAAATTAGGTTGCGGTGGGTTTCAAAAGACAAATAACCGATATCTTGCGGCACCATAGTGGGGTTGTGAAAATAAATATTTCCAGCAACCACCGGCACCAAACCGGCAATCGCGCGAACCAGGGATGTCTTTCCGGCGCCGTTAGGACCAATAACCGCCCAATGCTGTCCGGTGCCGATTGTCCAGGAACTGCCGGTGAACAATTGTTGATCCCTGACCCGAATGGTCACCCTGTCAAGGGTGATGAAAGGTCGATCCAATAGGTTTTTACTCCGCACCATTTTCCCTATGTCGATGATATTAATTGGTTTATTGCTGGCCTCGCCGGCGCAGAGAAGCGCCGAAAAACCGAGTTATAACAATTGAATTTATAACAATTTCAGGCAATTGATTGAAAAAAGGCGTTGAAAATCGCCGTTGCATTATTGGCATAAAACCGGTACAATTATGACCATGAAAAATCAAGAATGCCCTCGCATGTATCCCACCGTCCCCCCAAATCGGATAGTCCAGGCGCTTGAACAGCCGGGTAACCGAACTCGACGAGTTGCTCAATGTGAGCCGGAAACTGAGCAACATCCTCAACCTGAAAGAACTATACGCGCTGTTATCTGAGATCGTCCGCCAAAAAATCAGGCGCCGACATGTTTTCGATATTCATTTATCGCCAAAAAACCAAAACGTTTCGATTGGTCATACACATACGGTGTTGGCGAAATCAACCGGGAATTCATGTTCGAAAACATCAGTGCCCTCTGGAACCGCCTGGTGGAAAACAAACCTTTTTCGCTGCATGATGATTCCGGGCACCCCTCAACCCCGATCTTTATCAGCGGTTTCACTTTGACCTGTTGCATGCCGATTGGCTTGTTCCGATGATGATGCAAAACAAGGTCATCGGTTTTCTGACCGTCAGCGGAAGAGACCGGATCATCCCTACAGCGAAAACGATTTATATTTCCTTCGGCAGATAGCTGCCCAGGCCGCTGTTTGTATCAATACCAGCCACCTATACCTGCAACGTAAAAAAGAAAAGGAAGAACTGAACCGCACCTTATACAACCTTTCGCTTCTGTACAACATTGGACGGGCGATGACCTATATCAGTGATCTGAAAAGCCTCCTACAATATATCCTTGAACCAGGCGATCGAGATCACCGGAGCCGAAAAAGGCTCGATCATGCTCTACGACATCGAAAACAACCGGCTCAGCGTCCGTGTTCTGGCCGGTCTCGAGGACAAAGCCTACCAGAAAAAAGTCAACAACAATGAGATTGACTGCCGGAGTTTCAAACCCGGTGAAGGTATCGCCGGTCGGGTATTTCAGACCGGCAGGCCGATGGTGGTAGACAAGGCCAGTGAAGAGGAACTTTTTGTCGAACCGGCCACATCCTTTGTGCGCTCCATCGCCTGCATTCCCATGAAAGTTTACAGCGATCCCATCGGCGTGATCAACGTCACCAACAAACTGGACGACACGGGATTCAGTGACGAAGAAGTGGAATTGTTGAAGGCGGTTGCCGACCAGGCTGCCGTCGCCATCAACAAGGCTCAACTATGGGAAATGGCAGTAACAGATTCATTGACTGGTCTCTTTGTGCGGCGCTACTTTATGGTAAAATTCCAGGAAGAGCTTCATCGAGCGGAAAGGTATAAAAAGAACCTGGCGGTTGTAATGGCCGACATGGATGGTTTTAAAGACATCAACGACACATATGGTCATTCCACCGGTGACAGGGTTCTAAGAATTGTCGGCAGATTTTCTGCAACATAATATTCGGGATATCGATCTCGTTGCCCGTTTCGGAGGCGAGGAGTTTGTTATTCTGCTTCCGGAAGCCGACAAAGTGGAAGCCCGCATCGTTTCCGAACGATTGCGCCGGAAGCTGGCACAATTGCAATTGGATGATCTGCCCTCCGTTGACCATCAGCCTTGGTATTGCCGCCTATCCGGAGGATGGAAACGACATCGAGGAACTGATTAAAAGAGCCGATGCCGCCATGTACGTGGCCAAGCAATCCGGAAAAAACCGGGTAGAAATGTATGCCTCCGGTATGGATTTGATCCTTTCCGAGGCCCAATCTGCCTTAGCCACTGGAGCTTGACGACCGGCGCCCTCAAATCCATTATTCCAGCCCTACAGGACTGTTTCCCTATCAAGACGAATCCGTCATCACGCGAGGTGGCCCGCAGAAAAACCTGAAAGAGGAGAGCGCGTTGTGTTTTCGTTAAAGAATAACCGATTGTCGACCGGCAAAAAGACCTTTAAAACAGCGCCAGCGATGTCGCTCGTTCTCATCGGCCTTCTCGCAATGATTTCAGGCCACTGGTCTCCGATTATGGCCGCAGCGCCAGGAGAAGCAGCCAATTCCTCCCTTGGCGTGCGGCTCACTCAACAAACGGTTACAGTGGGGGATATTACCATACTGGAAATCGACTACCCTTAATCAGAAAATGCCGTTCGAAGACCTAAGTGCCCGTTTTCTCGATATCGTCATTCCGCTTTTCGATCATCCGATAGCGGGACGCAACACCCTTATCGGTCTCATACCGGTTCCTTACCAGACGCCACCAGGCATCGCGAATATTTCTGTCGATTGGACAGATACGGCAGGCCATCACAATCATTCCATCCCGGTGGAAATCCGGGGCGGTCAATTCCAGGCAGAGAAATTGCAGGTCACCGCCAGCCGAGTGAACCCGCCCAAAGAAAGCGATGACAAGGATTCAACGCGAACGGGAGGAAATCAAAGCCGCCTATTCTCATAGTCAACCGCTCCGATACTGGGATGTACCCTTTCAGCGTCCAGCAAGCGGGAAAGTGACAAGTCCGTATGGCGCCCAGCGTCTACTCAACGGCCAGTTGCAACGCTTCCATCGTGGCGTTGATTTTCGCGCCCCGATTGGCACTCCCATATATGCCGCCAACAGGGGAATGGTCCGATTAGCGAAAAACCTCTTTTATTCCGGAAATCACGTTATTCTGGATCACGGGGAAGGTCTATTTACCAGCTATTCGCATTTGAGCCGTATTGATGTCCGCACAGGCCAATCGGTAGACAAGGGGCAGGTGATCGGTAAATCAGGGGCTACGGGACGGGTCAGCGGACCTCATCTTCACTGGAGCGTCAAAATACATGGTGTCAATGTCGATCCGCTCGGTTTTATTGAAGCCCTCGACACCTTACTTGCCAATCGAAAGTCTTCCATCGTTGCCGCACCTAAATTAGCGGTAATCCGCTGAAATCCTTCACATCCCGGCGGTGTCTCCAGCGATTGGCAAATGATTGCCCAGGATAAGCATTTAGGGCTATTCGGGCATGAGAAGGCTTGATCCGGTTGTCTTGCGATCCTCCAGGTCACGGTGTGCCCGTGCCGCATCTGACAGGGGATAGGTTTGTTGAATGTCTACTTTCACGGCGCCTTTTTCAACGACGTCAAATAAATCGTGTGCATGCGCAAGCAGATCATCCCTTTTGGCCGTATAGGTCATCAAGGACGGACGGGTAAGAAACAGGGAACCTTTAGCGGCCAAAAGGCCTAAATCCACTGGTACGATCTGACCTGAGGACTGACCGAAGGTCACCATCATCCCCATGGGACGCAAGCAATCCAGCGATTTCATGAACGTCGCCTGCCCTACAGAATCGTAGACCACATCGACGCCTTTACCGTCGGTAATCTCCCTTACACGAGCCACAAAGTCCTCTGAATTATACAGGATGGGATAATCACAACCGTTAGACAAAGCAATTTCCGCCTTTCGTTCCGAACCGACCGTTCCGATTACTTTGGCGCCAATATAGCTGGCCCACTGGCAGACAATCGACCCCACACCACCCGCGGCAGCGTGGATCAAAATAATGTCGCCAGCTTTGACGCTGTAACACCCTCGCAGCAGGTAGCGCGCGGTCATGCCCTGCAGCATCATCGCTGCAGCCTGACGACTGGAGATCGTTCCCGGGAGCTTGACCAATCGGTCGGCCGGAATTCGACGGACTTGAGAATAGGCCCCAGGCGGCAAACCAGCGTAAGCCACGTGGTCGCCGATTGCCAGCTCGGTTACATCGGCACCGATCGCCTCTATCGTGCCGCTCCCTTCCATTCCCGGAATGGCCGGCAGTGCTGGTAAAGGATATAGACCGGTGCGATGGTAAACATCGATAAAATTCAACCCAACCGCTTCGTGCCTCAACAGCACCTCCCCCGGACCGGGTTGGCCAGGATCGTAATCCACCCAGAGCAGAACTTCGGGTCCACCGGTTTCATTCATAACAATTGCTTTTGGCATGCAAACCTCCTTTCGTTCAGGGGTTATAGAATCAGTCAAGACTCTGCTCACTTTTTAGCGGCTCAGAAGAGAATACCGATTGAATATATGAAAAACTACCTGATTTTCACAATAACGGAACAGTTCGGTGAACTAACGTAATGCCGAATGAGAAAAAATCCACCAAGGGGTATCAGCAGTTGGCCATTTTGATAAACAGGGTAGCCGTGCGAAATCCTTTATCTTTTGACAAATGATCGGTGTTCCACTATGATGGTTACAATTCACAAACCCGCAGCAGCAGGGACAAATATGAAAACCCCTCCAGACCAACCGCATCAGCCTGTTGCACCCGCAACCAAAGGAAAACTGTCTTCAATAGAAAAGCAGCTTATCGGACGACGAATGATCAGAGATGCCGCCCGATATGTTGACCGACACATCAGTCGCCAACCCCCTGTCCAGCGGTTTTTCAGTTTCATGCCCACAATGCTGACGCGGGTGTCACCATTCCATTTCAAAAACCGCACGAAATCGAGAGACTGGCCTCTTGTTCGTCTCGATTCGGGCGATGTAAACGCCTGGGGTAGGATGCGCGTGGTTGGTGAACTCCTGGTCATTTTCGACGAGACCGTCCTTTTCTGTCTCTTGAGCCTGATGAGCCGTTACCAGAACGATGCATTCGAGTCCACACTGGCCGAACTTAGTGGAATCGCCGGCATGACACCCACCGCAGCTAATTTTACCGCTATCTGGAAAAGCATCCAGCGGCTGGCCGGAACCCGTATCGACCTGGAACTGACCAGCGGAAGTGGAAAAAAACGCCGCGCGCTAAAAGAGATGACCGGTTCTATTCTTAGTTACGGAGACCTCGATCGTGAAAGCGGCATTGTCCGGACGGTCATCAACCCCTATTTCATCGAGATGTATGCCGAGAGTTTCGTGACCAACATCGACCTGCGATTTCGAGCCGAATTGAAATCCGATATCAGCAAAGCCTTTTACCGGTATTTCCAGGGACAATACGCAAAAGAAAATCTCGATTGACCTTTTGCGGTCTGGCACGGTCGGTCAATATCGATACGCAACAGTCCCACGACCGCCTGCGAAACCAAGTAAAAAGAGGCTTGCGGGAACTTCAAAGCCGTGGATACCTGGAAAACTTCGAAATTAACGCAGACAATCGGGTAACCATTCTAAAATCCCGGCACACTGCGCTGAAAATCGACGTTCCTATTTTCGATTCCGCGTCGCATTGATCCTCCCAGGCAGGATCGATAACAGGCGACTCATTTGTCAAAAAAATACTAAAGTCTGCCTGAATACGGCCGATAATCAGAACAGATAGTCACGTAATTGACATTACGACTTGGTTGGGATAACATACGCGCAACAGGTTGAAAGGGTTACACCCAGCCGCATTCAAAGGAGTTTCAGAATGGAAATCTCTGATAAAAACCCGGTCCAAATAAATAGCTACGTCAATCAGGTCCAACAAAATTCGGCCCCAACAGAAAAACCGAGTGAGAAAGGTGGGGCCAGGACAGGCGAAGACAGTGTCGAGTTGTCTCAGAATGCCAAAGATCTCAAATTGGCCCAGGCAGCACTTCGGGAGCTTCCCGATATCCGGAGCGAGAAGGTTTCTCTCTTAAAACAGAAGATTGACGACGGCACCTATGAAATTAACTCTACAAAGATTGCGGGAAAGATGATCGAAGAATCGCTGAAAAACAAGTTGCCTTGACCGGATAGCCACCTTTACGATCGCCTTAACTCTCCAAACAATTCTTTTGTGCATTCGTCATTGGCGCCAACCGCCACCACCCAAATTCTCCCTCGCTTTCCCAGCACTCACTTTTGAAAATCATTTTAGCGCAGCCTTTTAACGGCATCTCGCCCCAGTTTGCTTTTATACCGCTTTTCAAAAATAAATTCCGCAATACAGAAGAGAGGTATAAGTGGTTGCAGAAAAAAACGTTCGCATAACGGAACGTTTTTTTTGTTGACAACCACTATACCCATCATTCGTATCTATCAGGAGCCCGAAGACAACTGTTTCCTGTAACGCCGGATACAGCCCGCGAAATTGGTGATACGTCAACCCCATGATCGCAGCGGCTTTTTTCTGGTTAAACTGGGCCGCCTGCAGGGCGTCTTTAAGCAATTTGAGTTTGAACTCTTCAATGGCTGTTTCAAATGGCTTCCTCAAAGTGTTCTGATCAACCGAATCGTCGCTGTCCGATCGGATCCTTGGCGTTGAGACCATCAGGCGTTGGCAGTTCGAAAGGATTGCGAAATGGATCAAATGCGACGGTCGTGATCGTCGATCCTTTCGAGCGGTACACGGCACGCTCAACGACGTTCTTTAATTCCCGGATGTTACCGGGCCAGGCATATGTTTTAAGCGCTTCAACAGCCGCAGGACTGAATTTCGGAAGCGTTTCCCTTCCCATTTCGAATGCCATGCGGGCCGCAAAATGATTGGCCAGAAGCAGAATGTCTTCTTCACGCGCTCTTAGCGGTGGTAAAAAAAGAACTTCAAAAGAGAGACGATCGAGTAAATCCTGCTTGAAGCGATCGGTTCTGACAAGTTCTTTCAGGTCAGCATTGGTGGCCGCAATGATCCGCACATCGACGTCGATACTCTCAGAGCTCCCGACCCGTTCGAAGGTACTGTATTCGACTACCCGCAGGATTTTCTCCTGTACCTCTAAGGGAATTATACCGACTTCATCGAGAAATAGCGTACCGTTGTTTGCCGATTCAAACCGTCCCGCGCCGACGCTGGGCGGCCCCGGTGAAAGCGCCTTTCTCAAAACCGAACAGTTCGGCTTCAATCAGTGTCGGCGAAAGTGCAGCACAGTTGAGGGTTACGAATGATCCTTGCCAGCGCGTGGAAAGGTAGTGCAACCGCGCGGCCGCCAGTTCCTTACCGGTACCGCGTTCACCGAGAAGCAGAACCGGCCGATTGATTGGTGCGACCTGTGATAGGCGTTCCTGAAATTCGAGAAAAATCTCTGATTGGCCCAGTGCTTCCATAATTTGGCGGTGGCTCTATCCAAAATACAGAAAGGTTAAAAGCAGCGTGGTAAATAATTCTGGGTACCCCCAACGCAATATCACTTGGTTGTAGGCAAAAATTCTCATTAATATGGTATTATATGCTGAATTATGGTATAATATGCCAACATATGATCGAAGATGTCAACCGCTATTTTTGTAACCAACTGATAAATTAACTATTATTTTGTTTGGCATGTTAAATGCTAATTACCTTCGTAAAACGACTTCGGGAGGTAAATCATGGGTATATTTACAAGATTTAGAGATATTGTCAGTTCAAATATAAACGCCATGCTCGATCGGGCCGAAGACCCTGAGAAACTTCTCAAACTGATGATCCGGGAAATGGAAGATACCCTGGTCGAACTCAAGGCCTCCTGTGCCGGTGTGATGGCTGACAGCAAAAAAAACCAGCGTCGCTCGATGAACTGACGCTCCGTGCAAGCGCATGGAAAGAAAAGGCCGCCCTGGCGGTTCGCAGAGGCCGCGACGATCTGGCACGTGATGCCTTGCGCCAAAAACGCTTGTATGCAGGGCGACTGAAAGAGATGCAGCAGAACCGAGACGAGCTCGAGCTTCTCGTTGATCAGTATCATGACGACATCCGCGAATTGGAGGATCGGTTAAAATCCGCTCGAGACAAGCAGACACTGCTGGTTCAGCGACATGTTCATGCCCGCAGATAAAATGGACGCCCAACACGAAATCCGCCGCGCTGACAGCACGGAGGTGATGGTCAAGTTCGAGGAATTCGAGAAACGGATCGACCGTATGGAATCGGAAGCGGACCTGGTAAATATCGACCGGCAAAATACTGCTCGAGGAAGAGCTTGACAAGCTCACGGTAGATGAGGAAATTGAAGCTGAATTGTCGGCGCTTAAAAGACCATCGGCCGGAGAAAGCAATCAGTTATAGTCATCTATATAGCCAACGATTGGCCATAAAAGCAGATACCACCATCGCGCCGGCCTTGGATCCATGAATAGCAAAGTGGAGGGGAGGGCAGCCAGATATGCAGGGGGCGTTTATCACAGCGATCGTCTTCGGCGGCATCGTCATGTCGCTGGCCGTGATCGGGACCACGATCCTGCTGGGCATCCGCCTCATCAAGGGTGGCGTGTCCAGAAAACATCGCCAACAAGATACCGAAGATACGAGAACTATACAGATTATGTACCGCGAACTTTCTCGAATTGAAGAACGTGTCGACGCACTTGAAACAATTTTGATCGATCGCGGAAAAGGAGCTGATCATGGAAACGTTCAGAAAAAATCCGGCCTGACGGCCTCTATCGCTCGCGCAAAGGGGCCATTTTGGGTGTCTGCCGCGGCCTGGCGGACTATTTTGATTTCTCTCCTTTCTGGATTCGAACCATTGCCGTGGTTACTCTGGTTTTCACTGGATTCTGGCCGGTAACCGGTCTTTATTTATTGGCCGCACTCATCATGAAACCCGAGCCGGTTATTCCCATCGCTGCCGAAGATGAACAGGAATTTTACGACAGCTACACCGGTAACCGCTATAGAGCTGTTCATCGCCTGCAGGAAACGTTTTGACCGACTTGAACGGACGGATCCAAAATATGGAACATATCGTCACCGAACCCGAATATGACTGGGACAACCGCATGAAAGGATGACACCGCTCGATCTGCGCAGGTGGTCGCGTGACTGTAACGAGCGCATTCGCAAGGTCACCCCAATCCCTCGTCTGAACCCTTCAATCATATCCCACTCTCAGCATAACGATCCGCTTCTGAGTCTCTATATCCGAATTTTGATGAGATACTCCCTTGCCAATCTCATCCTGCCTGAATTATGATTGACTCTTCCATGAACCTGCAATGGAAAATTGCCCCGCCTCAAGCCCTTTTCGGTACCCATGGACCACGATGTAAGGGATAAAAAAACATTAAATGCAGACGATGTCTTTCGTCTTGAACTTTATTCGCCCAACAATGCAAATATGTGTTCAGACGACACTACCGACAGGGCCTCCGTTCACACATCATGGAAGTGCTCGATCCGATGGATGTCGCCCGGGAAAAGAATGGGGTCGTATCGAATGGAATCAAATGGTTTCCAAAAGCCAAACCACTGAAAATGCTGCGAATTTTCAGAACACGTTTCGACTCCATCCAAAAGGCCCACGAAGAGCTACACCGGGTGCTCATTGTCGCTTCTTATCTCGGGCCCGCCGGATACGCTCGTTCCAATGAATTTCTCGTCAGTTATCTACTGGAATGATCGACATGAGATCCTGCTTTGCGGATTACAGGAATATATCGAAGGACTTGAACATCGAACCCTGGGGATTTCTCAACGCCGAGCGATTGGCGGATAATCTTCTCCGTCCGCGACTCGGCAGCCGCGCGACATCGGTAATTGGAAAAAGAGCACTCGTCGCCCGCATCCGCACAAGCGCTGAAGCGTTCGTCCGTCATGTCAAAGACATGATATCCAAGACCGGACTTATTCCCGATTTGGCCGGAGATGGAAATCTGATTCTCACCGATGCCGGAGACATCAAACTTGTCGATATTAACAACATTTCTCCGGTATATTTTACACCCCGCATTTATTTGGATAACAAAGGATATCCGGTATGCGACAAGTCGGTTGAAGCCCTGTGCGAAATTGAAAAGAACTTGGCCGCAACACCCTCCCGACACGAGCGATCGGCTATACAAAACCTTCCTTGAACCGGGGCGCATGCTCTCCGTCAGTACCATCGAGAAAGAATTTCACCGAATCTCAACCTTGACTGCCTCCCGGACCGAATGAACCCCCTCAAGATTTTGATTTGACATCGGAAAGGGCTGTATTAACTAGTTATTGATGGGTAAGGATTGGCAGCGTAAAAACTTGTGTGCCGCCTTTGTGTCGACGAAAAACCCTACCCCACAGGCTTCGCTTTCAAGCAACCATATCGATATTTGAACCCAACTTTTGTCGGATCGAGGAGATTAACCGATGATCAAAGTAAAAACCTTTACCAGCCCGCTCAAGGTGTTTCACGTCAAGGAAGAACTTGAACAACTCGATCAAACCGTTAATCAATTCATCGAACAAGAATAACGTCACGACAGTTGTTTCGGTCAGCGATACGACCACCACGGATGATACCGGTGCCAGTATCGGTATCATCCGCGTCCTGACCTACGCGTAGATATCGGGCAGAAAACGAAGACCACCACAGCAGGCCATGCCGACCGCTCCGTGAGCACCGGCAGCGGATGTCGTCCCTTTGACATACCGTTCATACCACCGGATTGTCTTTTAAAGTCTGAGACTGGCACCGACCTCCCCGAACGACGTCTCTAAGAGGCTTACATCGGTGTCAAGCACTGCAGCATTCGTTGAAAAACTCAAGTGCCGCCTCAATGGAATCAAAGAGCAACCAGTCCTGCCAGACCGTTTCATCAGCCTTTCTACGTGTCCTCTGGATGGTTGTTCCGCCGAAATACTCATAGATATCGTCGTAAGTAGGATAGGTTGTTAACCGTGTCACAGCGCTTCTCCTTTCTGATGATCAAAGCCCATAAATTTGTTTCCAGCCGCTGTATCAGGCCGCAGCAACGGTCCGTTCAGCGAAGCCGGTCGATATGGAGATGACAGCCACATTTAGGACAATGGGAGAGAACGCCTCCGACAGGATAGACTGTCTGACCAGAAAATGGTGCGACATTTTGTTTCCGACAGCAAATACTGGACCCACACTGAAAATCCGCACGCACAAAATCTCCGTTGCATTTTCTACCTCCTTTGTTGATTTTATTTCAACTTTAGTTAATTTATATAAACACTGTGCGCAAAAAAAATTGCGCATCTATCGAAATTCCCGTCCGACCCAGATAACTTTGCCGATAATACGCACACTCTCACACTCGCTGCCTTTTAGAAAAATCGGAGCATAATCCCTATTCTCACTGAGCAATACCAGTTTGTTGGGATGTTTCTCAACCCGCTTGACCATAATGGTATCATCGACACCCACAGCATAAACCGCCCCAGCGAGAATATCTTTCTGGGATTCATCAATCAGGACACTGTCACCATCTTTAAGCTCTGGCTCCATGCTGTTTCCGAAAATATCCATCAGAACCATTCGCTCTGGATTTCCTTTGGTTCGCAACCATTCCGTTTGAAATGCATAATAGCCCTGAACCTCCGTTCCGATCTCAAATGAACCGCCGCCCGCACTGAGTCGCGCCTTAACCTTGGGAACATGCTTGAAGAGGAAGCTCCTCATCGCCCCCCGGCCGAAGATAGGTTTCTCCGTTGCCAGTTTCCAGCCAGTCCGGATTGAGACTGTACGTGCGAAATAGCTGCAGAATCCAGTTGGCCGGAACGGACTCTTTTTTACGCGCCTGGGTGATGGCGGAACGGTTAACACGCAGAATGTTGGCCAACTCGGTTTGTGAATCAATACCGGTTGCAGAAAAGACACGCTTTAAGAAAGAATCGAATTGGGTTGGCGGCACTTATCGCCCTCAAAAAAATAGATTTGTCGATTTTTAAGTATATCTTTACGATTATCGGAAGGTGATTGATTCAGCATCCCATTTTCTGCTGGCGATTCAATCTGAACCATTCAAGTCTTTCCATGAGAATATAAATTAACGCGCCTGTTTATTTATTGCAACAGTTTTTTTATAAAAATATAAAAACATCCCGCGACCAACGACTGTAATACCTTCGTTTCCACGGGGAGTCGGCGATATCAACGTAAAAACCGGGAGCAATAGCGGGAATTGTTCATGGTGAAGGGAGCGCAAATTTGACAATCATATTCGGTCATTCCCAAGAAGCCGATTGCTGATACTGCCGTTCGATCTTTGGACTTAAAGAACTTCCTGTTTGGTGCTATTAAATATGTCCTTCCACTGCGCGTATGGAATGACTTTGATTTCTTTCAGATCACTGGCTGGAATGAGACCGACGGTGGAATTTGGTAGGTAATATCCTTGCTGACCCTTGTGAGGACCCTCTTCGAGAACCCAGCCATCCTGCAACGCAATTTTTTTTCCAACAATTTTCTGAATGCTGTCGGAAGCGTAATTGGTCAAGTTGGACGGCTGAAAAATGGCTTCAAAGTACATCATGAGTCACCTCCAAAAAAATGAAGCGGCACCGTTTCCGGTCCGCTGTGTATGATTTGATGGGGTATGGTTGGATTGAATTTGCCGGCTGCACCCGTAGTAGATAATTTTTTGGTTTGTGACTGGGTCGGTCGGCTGAAACACTATTGAATAAGCCCCTCAAGATCTATGGCTTTGGCAATGATTTCCCGATTGCGAAATAAAAAGCAGTCCCGGCTAAGAAGTGGTCTCGAGCCTGTACTGCTTCGCTTAAACTTTAAAATAAGCACACAACACACATAATGTCAAATGACATTTTTTTAATTTGAAGAGCCGGATATTAAAAAGCAACAATAGCGGCGATTCCGATTGACGAAAAACACATCCGCCAGCTATGTTAATAACTGGCAGTAGCGCCTCTCAGCGGGTCTCCGTCGATCCGTGACGCCCAGCCAGAAGATCCTATTCCAAGGCAAAAGGCCCATCGCCTCGTGCTGGTAAAGGCGTTCCTGGAACGCCTTTAGGAAGCTTATGGTCATATGTCTGTCCGTTTGATCGCCAAAGACTTATACCGTTTAATCGGTGTGGCAGAAAAATTAAATAAGGAAATCCAAACCGCTTCGCCGGCAAACCGGGAAGAGCTGCTGGATCAACTCCGTAAAGTTAAAGCCGAGCGCGATCATTTGCGCCGGGCATTGGAAGGTCGTAAGGACAAAACATAACCGTTGCAGAATATTATATCTCTTTTTATAAATAAATTCCGAAATATCAAAGGATGGTATAAGTGATTGGTGAAAAAAACGTTCGTCTAACGGAACGTTTTTTTTGACAATCTCTATAAACGAGAAAGGATGCCATAATGAACTTTAAGCCGTCATTCAGTTTTGAGCTTCCCACCAGAATCGAATACGGAGTCGGGGCAGTTGAAAAACTCGCCGACGAACTTGTATCACGCAAGGTAAAAAATGTCATGCTGGTAACCGATGTTCGTCTCGCTTCATCGGGTCTATTGTCCCGTTTCACAACCCATCTCGGCTCGCAAAGAATCAGCTATGATATATTTACCAGGGTCGAAGCCAATCCAAAGGATTACAATGTTGAGGAAGGTGCTCGCAAAGCGGCCTTTTTAAACCCAGACTGTCTGGTCGCTATCGGCGGCGGCAGTCCGATTGATTGTGCCAAAGCCATCAGTGTTGTAGCACCCGGCGGTGGTCGGGTGCGGGACTACGAGGGTAAAGGCAAAATTACGGGAAATGTCCTGCCGCTGATCGCTATCCCCACGACGGCAGGTAGCGGCAGCGAAGTGACTTTCAGCGCTGTGATTACCGACAGCCGGCAACATTATAAATTCAGCCTTAAAGACCCTAAAATGGCTCCCCGAGTAGCCATTGTGGATCCCGAGCTGACACAGAGTATGCCGCCGTCACTCACGGCCGCTACCGGTATGGATGCACTCACACACGCGATCGAAGCCTACACCGCCAAGGCCGCCGAACCTCTGGCAGATGCCGCTGCTCTGTATGCGGTGGAGCTGATTTACCGTCACCTCAAATCCGCCGTCACGGATGGTCGGAACCTCGAATCTCGATCAGCAATGCTACTGGGAAGCGTCCTGGCTGCCATTGCCTTCAGTCATTCAGATGTGGCCGCTGTTCATTGTATCGCAGAAGCGCTCGGCGGCAAGTACGACCTGCCCCACGGTGTATGCAATGCGGTCGTCCTCCCGGCAATCATGGAGTACAATTTGGCGTTCTGCACAGAAAAATACGCGCGACTCGCCCGAGCAATGGGATTCAGCTACAAAAATGTCCAAAGCGGCGCGCAAAAAGCGGTTGCCGCAGTAAAGACGCTGGCATCTGACATCAATCTGCCCGAATTCAACACACTCGGTGTCAGCGAAGCAGATTTTGATGAACTGGCTTCTAACAGTGCAGCAAATGGCAGCAATTCAGAAAATCCCCGATCTATGGACAAGAAGGATTATCTACAAATTTTCAGAATACTTAGCGAGTCAGCAGGATCAGCCGCCGGGAAAAAAAGATCCTGAAATCGCGTCGACGGACCTCATGCTAGGAGAGATTTCAAACGGAATGAATATTCTCAAATTTATTAAGGGTAAAACCCCCATGCAGCACGAACAGAAAGGGGACCTGCATTTTGCTTCCGGGGCCTGGGGCAAAGCCAAGCTTGAATACGATACCGCCCTGAACAAACTGGAAAGGGATCCAGCCGCCATTGGCGAGCAGACTGAGCGTTTGCATGAAAAACTCCGCAGCAGCAAAGAGGCATTATCACGGCAGCACCTGGTGAGTGGCAATAATCTTTTTGACGCCGGTTACCCGCAGGAAGCTCGCGAGTATTATCTTCTTGGTTTGGAACTGACAAATGATGAACAATTGCGATCCTTGTTGGAAAGCGGTCGGGAGAAAACAAAATCACCGCCGGCAGATGAATTGAACACCTCAACAGTAGAAGACATGCCGGCTCCTGACGATATGGCCGAAAAAGAAGTGATTTCCGCAGATAACGAAACGTACTTTAATGCCCTTTGCAACACCCTGCCGCAGGATATTAGAAAGATCTATAAGAAGTTGGGCCAGCCGTTCAGGAACGGCTATATCGCGCTAAACCGGGGTGATTTTGAAACGGCCGTGAAAGCACTGTCCCGGGCGCAGGAGGATCAACCGTCCGACGGCAGCTATATTGCTCTCGAACTGGCAACGGCTTACCTGAACCTTGATCAGGATGAAGCCGCCCGCTCATTGCTGGAACCGTTTCTCCGTCATCACCCGGATGCTCTGCCGGCCTATCGCATGCTATGTGAAATATTCTGGGAAAACGGCGACTATGCCGGCGCGGAACACCTGCTGGCCAAAATACCACAGAGCTTGCGTGAATCCGAGGCTTTCGTTCTTCTACACGGCGAAACAATGTATCGGCAACAACGGTATCCAGAAGCCATCGCCTGGTACCGGGCAGCCCTCAGTAAATATGGCTGGAACGATAATATTGCCCGAGCACTGGCCGTTTCCTTTGATACCGCAAACCAAATGGAATTGGCCCGAGATCTTTACGGGGAAATCATGCAACGCTGCAGCAGTTGTGCAGCACCATCGGCATATGCAGCACACGTCGATCCCTTTATTCGGCGGCGCTATGCCGAACTCAGTTTAGCCGCTGGCGACCATTCGACCAAAATTCTTGAACTTTTCCTTTCCCTGGTGCGTGATGATCCGGTCAATGCTAAAATTTACTACAGAAACATCAGTCGCATTTACTCTCGCAGTGGAGATAAATCCGAGGCCTTCCGGTTTCAAACGTTCGCAGACAACATCGAAAACAACGAGAAAGATAGCGACAAAAGCCGTTGAGGCGTTCCGTTTCCAAAATGTATCGGTATACTATATAACCAAAACGGATCTTAACCCGTTTCACGAGACTGATCGATGACGGTTGCCAGTTTATCGGACAATGTCGCCATTGTATATGGTTTCTGGATAAAACCGTGGGCGCCCTGATTGAGGATTTCCTGGGCCGGGCCGTTCAGTGAATATCCGCTGCAAATAATGACCCTGAGATTGGGTCGAGATTTCAAAAGACCCGCACACACATCCCTGCCCCCCATGTCCGGAAGGACGATGTCAAGCAGTACCAAAGCAATATCGCCAGCGAAAGTTTCCGATACGTGTAAAGCCTCTGCACCGGTGCGCGCTTCCAAAACATCGTATCCGAGCTTATCCAGCATCGAGCTGGTCACGTCCATGACCATCTCTTCATCTTCCACCACCAATATCGTGCCGGCAGACACACTTCTCTGAGGTAAGACAGGATCTGCCGCCACAGGTCTTCCTTCAACGGCTGGTATGAAAATTTTTACAGTTGTACCCAAGCCCACAGCTGAATCAACCGATATCCAGCCATTATGATTTTTAATTATTCCGTAAACTGAAGCCATACCAAGGCCCCGCCCTTGGAACTTGGTGCTGTAAAACGGTTCGAAAATGCGATTGCGCGTTTCTTCATCCATACCTTTACCGTCGTCAGAAATCGTCAGGAGCCCGAAATTCCCGGCGGTCAGACCCGGTTCGGCATTGGCTTCATCCTCGGTGACTGTTCTGTCTGTAGAGGTAATCAATACCCGACCGTTTTCGTCGATCGCTTCGGATGCATTCGACAGGATCCCTGCCAGGACCGTTTGCATCTGTGTAATATCGATGTCGACACTGGTAACATCATCCGGTAATTCGGTCTCAACCACAATGGTGGGCTTGAGTGAATGTTTAACCAGCGGAAGGGTCTCCCGGACAAACTCGCTTAACCTAAGGCGGCTGATCTGGTACTTCCCGCCTCGGGCGTAGGCCAGGAGCTGACCGGTCAAGTGCGCCATTCGATCAATGGAATTTTCCATTGGTGCGAAATATCGGTGAAACCGCTTATTCTCAGTGCCGTCCAGTTTCAACAGTTCGATATTGCCTGAAATCGCCGAGAGAAGATTGTTGAACTGATGCGCAATGCCGCCGGCCAGCGTTGCAATGGCCTCCATCTTCCGGGCCTGTTCAAGCTGTTTTTCGAGACGACGCCGCTCTCCTTCAGCTTGCTTGCGCTCGGTTATCGGAACGACCAGTTCGAGGGCTGAGGTGACATTTCCTTTGGCATCCCGTATCGGTGTGGCTATGATCTGCGACCAAACGACATTTCCCAGGGAATCCCGACCCTTCTGCTCATGCACCGCTTCTTCTTTGCCTTCCTCAAAAACCTCTCTGACGCCGCACCCAACGCAAATGTCAGATCGCTGATTGTAGACTTCGAAGCAGGGCTTACCCTCAAGGTCCCCGAACATTTTCTTTAAGACGGCATTGGCCCACAAGGTACGATAATCCCGCGAGATGACCGCCAGTCCCGCACCAATGCTGCGGGTAATTCGATCCAGGGTATCCCGTTCAACCTTCAGGGCCTCTTCGGCTTCTTTGCGGATCTCGATTTCCTGCCGCAGTTCTTCGCGAGCGTCAAGAAGATCGGCCTGTTCCCGTTTTATGATTTCCTTGGCGAACTTTTCTTTTTCAGCAGACGCCTGAAGCCCATGCACCAGTACCGAAACCGATATGGCCGCACCAGCATTCAAGGCCAATAAAATTTGCACCCGCCGCGATGGCCCGCGCCTTACTGGTGAAAAATGGCAGATCGGCAACCAGGTCGCCGTTGAATGCCAGCCAGCCGATGACGCCCAACGAAATCCCGTTCACGATAACCGCCACGAGGGCGGCTTTCAGACCGAGCAGCAGACCCGTGAAAACAGCAACGGCAAACAGCCAGGCCGGACCACCACTCAGGGGGCCTACGTGTACCGTCACCCAAATTCCAACCCCGAGCATCACCAACAAAATGCCCGTTGCCCGCAGTTCGTAGGACCACTGGCGGAAGGTGACCAGGACGATCACGCCCAGATACATGCAGACGTCAAATACAATCAGGCCCCATAATTTTTCGGATATGGCAAGAGCAAGGGCAGGGATAAGCGCCACGAGCCCCAGGATCAGGGCCGTGCCGAGCAGGGCGTGCAAAATGAGTTCACGCCAGTAAGTCAGGCCATCTTCACGGGTAACAGTGGAAGGAATGAATAATTTTGAAAAACAGATTAGGATGGTACTGACGGTCATTGGTTATCTTGTGGGTCGTGGGAGATCAGGAATTTTGGCAGTCTCCTGAACACCATTCGATTTTGAGGCCGGATCAATTCACCCGATTGAGCATGTTCTCGTTGAATCCGACCGGTTTATCTCGCCGACAGGGCGGTCAGCTGCATTGATCGGGAAAAACAAAAATTTTTTAGTACTATAACCCGAAATCATATGGAAAAGCAATCAGTAAGTTTTGAACTTATTGACATTTATACTATTTTTGATATGATAGACACGCTTTTCGGCGTAACACAAACGACTGTAACACATCAGGCAATACCTTTCCGAGCTGGGCCATGGCATTGACTGGAGACCATAATACGAAAAAACGGCATTCTTCGGCCGCGACGCTACCGGTTTCAGAAGTCACCCCAGAGGAGAAGCGGGCTCTATACATCAACCTGAACCACAGAAGGCCACTTAAATTCATCAACCGCCGCACCGCCGTATTCTTGCTAATCGCCGCCATGTTCGGTCTTCTGGCGGCCGTTCTCGCTATCAGATTGTTTCCCGTGTGAATCGTTTCCAGTTCGAAGCAAACCATAGAATCGAATACGGCCAAAACTTTTTCAGCGCTGGCAAACCCAGCTGTAAATTGAGCCGTATATATTCATACGGAAATGAAGGGTCGGGTCGATGATGATCCGCCGGTTGACATCCCGGTTGAAACGATACGATCGGTCACGTCGGGCTCTGTTTGAAGAGCTGGCAACCCTATCGCCCGAAAAATTGACCGCGATTGACGGGCCTGGCAAATGGTCCATTCTTCAAGTCGTCCAACACATGATCCGAGCAGAATCTTCCGTCCTGCAAAACCGGCCCGATCCAACACGCCTCCTCCCTAAAAATCTGAGCATGCGCGCCCATCTCGGCTATCTGGCTGTTCTTTTTGTGCTCTTGTTTGATATTCCAGTACCGGTGCCAGATTCCGGAATGGCACCAAATGATAACGATTTGTCCCTGAAAAAATTAAAGAATGAAACGCGCAAACTCAATATTCGACTCCTTGCCAGATCGTTCCATGAGCACGAAAGGACACTAATTGGGTTCAGAACGATAAGATCGGAAGAAAGTAACCAGGCTCTCTACCAGCTCGGTCATGAATGAAAAATCGAGAGTTTCCATCTTGTCAGATACCAAATGATAATGCGGATTGCGGTAAAAGGCTGAATCCGTAATCATTACCGCTCGATACCCATTGTCCCAGAATGAGGCATGGTCGCTGAGCCTGATGTTTGGGACGACCCAACCATCAAAAGGTACGGTTAGGGAGATTACGGGCAACTCCCGGTTTTTTTTAAATGCCATTGAAAGATCGCGCGTGAGCGAACGTGATCTGAAATTGCCGGCGATACCGATAAATCGACCATCCCGGGGATAACCAAAAAACATTAATGGGAAAGGATACCGCTGGCATCCCGGTTTCCGACAGCTGTACCCCACCATTTCAAGGCAGATCATGCCGTCAATCTGCATCTTTTCCTTTTTCGCCTTTTCGGCATATATGCGACTGCCCATGTAGCGCGAGCCGTACACCGGTGGTTCCTCAAGGGCAAAGAAGACGAACGTGACCATAACGTCCAGCATTTCATGGCTTGCCAATAGACTCAGTTCGCGTGCTGTCTCCAACTGAACGGCGATGGCGCTGGCGTTGTCATCGGCCCCGACAGTTCCAGCAACCGAATCGTAATGCGCACCCAATACATAATGCACGCTGGGGCTGTGTGAGGGCTTTAGCGTTGCAACGACATTGTTGACGGTCGTTCGGTGATATCTGTAAGGTTCATAGTGAACCGGCAACTGGAAGCTCTCAATGCTGGAACGGATGTAGGCGGCTGTTCTCTCCAGATTTTCAGGGATCCGAACACTGCGTTCTCCGATGGAACGGGTCAACATGGAGAGATGTGCTTGCAGTCGCAACCGGGTTTGGTGACTGTCGGTCATAGCCGGCACCTCGCCTTGTAATGGATTGGCGGATATACTCCATGTCACCAAAAAAACCAGAAGTCGTTTGAAACCTTTGACAATACGCATCATAATACCATAATGCTTCATAAGCAAACGCAAGACGTTCCATGGGTCACGAAAGCCTGACCCGCACGATAGTGGTTGTCAAACAAACGTTCCGTTATGCGAACGTTTGTTTGACAACCACTGACACCACCCTTTCGTTTTGCGGAATTTTTTTTGAAAAGCAGTATAAAAGATGATTGCAATCGTTATCGCCGCTATTGTCGATCGCCCTCGATTTCAATGGCGGCTGCATGTTTTGCCAGGAGGAAGAAATGAAAAAGTACCGTGTTCTCGCTCTTGACGGAGGAGGAATCCGTGGCCTGGTGACGACTCTCCTGCTGCAGCGGATTGTTTCTGTTCCAGGACTAGAAAACTTCCTCAATGACATCGACCTTGTGGCAGGAACATCTTCGGGAGGACTTATCGCCCTTGGCCTCGCACATCAGGTGAACCTGACAGAACTCCGGAATCTTTTTATCAATAGCGGTCCCAAGATCTTCGACGACTCCTGGTTGGACGATCTTGTGGATCTTGGTAAATTGAGAGGTGCTGACTACGCGATCTCGCCTTTGCGCCGGGAGCTGCAAAGATTGTTTGGATCCGCCACCTTGGGCCAACTGAAGAAGCGGGTGCTGATTACATCTTTCGACCTCGACAACGAAGATCCATACCGACGAACCTGGAAACCGAAGCTCTTCCACAATTTTAACGGGCGAGGCAACGACAGAAGCGCGCCGGTTTACAGGGTCGGGTTGTACACAAGCGCCGCACCAACCTATTTCCCATCCGTGGACGGGTACATTGACGGCGGTGTCTACGCCTCCAACCCTAGTATGTGCGCTCTTGCACAAACCCAGGATAAAAGATACAGCCCCACGCCGTCTATAGACCAAGTTGTCCTTTTTTCCCTCGGAACCGGGACCAGCCTCCAGTACATCAAGGGACGCTCTCATGACTGGGGATACGTCCAGTGGGTCAAGCCCTTGATGAATCTCATGCTGGACGGAACGACAGGGATCGCCGATTATCAGTGCCGACAAATTCTCGATGACAGATACCAACGCTTTGCGCCTGCTTTTCCGCCGGGCCAGTCGGTTCCTATGGATGACGCAGCAAAAATCCCTTATCTGATCGAATTTGCCGAGTCCCTCTCTATCCGAAAAACGGTTAACTGGCTAAAAAAACAATGGCTTACCAACTGAATCGATTACTCGTCGATACACCTGTATTTTACATTTTGAACCAATTGTTTGTTCTCGAAGCCCCATAGTTGGCGGATGGATAGATCCGCCTCATCCACATGTTGCATGAATGTTTTTCCGTTGAAAGTAATATGGACCATCAGTCTAACAAGACGGTTTGGCTTTCAACCGGCAATGTAGAAATGCTGAATAATTTCACCATGCAGGTTAATTTGGCACTGTTGACAACCGTGGGAGGCATTTCCACAAGGCATCATAATTTGTAAAAGTGGATCAGACCGTCTTGAGATATTCCCGGATAATCAGCGCCGCAGTGCTGCCTTCACCGGCGGCACTGACGACTTGCTTGGTGCTGCCATCGCGTACATCTCCGGCGGCAAACACGCCTGGTATGCTTGTTTCCAGCAGATGGGGTTCTCTTCCCCGGTAGCGATGCTGCTGGTTCAGGTGCGTCAATGCGTGCCCGGTGACGATATAGCCCCAACGGTCCAGTGACACGCCACTGTTTTTTAAAAATCCGGTATTCGGAATCTGCCCAATAAAAATGAAAGCGCCGTCAACAGGAAGGAGTTCCTCGGCCCCGGTTGTACTGTCAACCGCTTTGAGTTGCGTTAATTTACTTCCAGCCCCCTGAAACTCCTTGACTTCCGTGTTCCAACGCACTTCTATTTTTTCATGGCTCAACACCTTTTCCTGGATGAAGCGGGTGGCGGTGAACTGAGCGCTTCGAGCCAGTATGACAACGTGATCGGCAAACTTGGTCAGCAGAAGACTCTCTTCGGTGGCGCTGTTGCCCCCTCCGATGACGGCCAC
The DNA here is from genome assembly GCA_963719015.1 of uncultured delta proteobacterium. GTDB lineage: Bacteria > Desulfobacterota > Desulfobacteria > Desulfobacterales > SG8-13 > JARFQH01. The sequence goes on from CAVRBA010000001.1 coordinate 86,808, forward strand.
CTTTTTACCCTTGTAGAACGGGCCGTCACAGGTCGCGCAAAAATGCACCCCGGCCCCGAGGTAATCCGTCTCCCCGGGCACATTCAGACGCTTGTATCGGCTGCCGGTGGAGATCAAAATCGCACTTGCGCTATAACTGGCACCATCTTTGGTGTCAATGCAATGATAGTTCCCGTGCTGCCGAATACCGATAACGTCCTGGGCCTGCAGGAGCTCAACCCCAAAACGTTCAGCCTGCTGGCGCAGCCTCTGAGCAAAATCGGCACCGGAAACGCCTTCCGGAAATCCGGGCATGTTGTCCAGTTTTTCCGTCCCGGCGGACTGTCCGCCGAAGGCGGCCCTTTCAACTACCAGAGTATCAATCGCCTCGCGGGCAGTATAGAGCGCGGCGGTCAAACCAGCTGGCCCTCCTCCGATGACAATCAAATCGTAGTGGCTTCGGCTCGCCTCGGTTTTAAGTTTCAGCTTGGCTGCCAATTCCGCGTTGGTGGGCTCTACCAAAAATGAGTTGTCTTTAAAGACGATCGTCGGAATGATCCGTTTACCATTGTTCTTTTCAATAACCAGCCTCTCGGCGTCCTCGTCCGTTTCGATGTCCACCCATGTGTAGGGAATCTGGTGTTCACCGAGAAACATCTTGCTGCGGCGGCAATCCGGACACCAATGGGCCCCGTAAAGAATAATATCTTCTGCATTCATATCGTTTTCTCCTGTTTTCATTTCTTTTATAGTGGTTGTCAAAAAAACGTTCGGTCATGCGAACGTTTTTTTCTACAACCACTTATACCATCCTTCCGTATTTCGGAATTTAATTTTGAAAAGCGGTATAAAGTCACATAGCAAACCAGCAATAATGAGTATAAGCCCTTGACGAACAAGCTGCAGAATGATTGTAATCAACCGCAGCGAAGATAGTTCGAAAAGGGAGAGCTTGCATGAGTATAGAAACGTATGGTGCCTTTTTTCTTGCAGCGGCGATCGTTCTGGTCATACCCGGCCCGACCATCATCTTGGTGATCAGCCAGTCGGCCAGCCAGGGACGGCGGGCCGTATGGCCACTTGTGGCAGGCGTGACTCTCGGTGATTTTACGGCCATGACCTTGTCGCTCCTGGGACTCGGGGCCATCCTGTCAGCTTCCGCGACCCTTTTTTCCATTTTGAAATGGGTTGGCGCGATTTACCTGATTTATCTTGGTATCAAACTCTGGCGATCCACCCCGCAGCCCTCCACTATTCTCCCGGCAGCAACAACCGCATCGAACTACCGGCTCTTCACGCACGCTTATGTTGTCACCTCTTTGAATCCCAAAAGCATCGTCTTCTTTGTCGCCTTTTTACCGCAATTTATCGATCACACGGCCCCGATCACTTTCCAACTCATCCTGCTGGGACTGACTTTTTTGATACTTGCCGCCGTGAATGCCGCCCTGTATGGTTTTTTTGCCGGCCAACTGCGCGAGGTGCTGCAACACGCTGCCGTTCTGCGCTGGTTCAACCGCTGTGGCGGTGGCGCGCTGATTGGCGCCGGCATATTCACTGCCGCCGTTCAGCGGTCTTCGTGACAGAAAGTCTCTCATTGACGCTAATATTACGAAAATGCGCCCAATATCAGGAGGGTAACAATGGACAATCGAAAAACGGATATCATGCAAAACCTGGAAAGAAACCTGGTAGAGACCGTTGCTTTTTTCAAATCGCTTTCGCCCGAAGATCTCAGCGTACGGGTTTATCAGGAAGATACGGATTGGACGATCAAACTGGTACTGGCGCATTTCGTCACGATTGAACGTACGATGCATTGGTTATTTAAAAATATCCTTTCGGGCGGCCCGGGGTCACCCAAAGATTTTGACATCGAACGGTTTAATCGCACGCAACCGAAGAAAACTCGACGGTCTCAGCCTTGATGAACTGATCCGCCAATTCGAGGCTGTGCGGTCAGACACGATCTTAATCGTCAAAGATATGTCAGAGAAGGATCTCGACCGCGAGGGCTGGCATGTTTTTCACGGCCACGACAAGCTTGAAAGGTTTATCCGCTGGGCGTATGAACATGTCAACCTTCATGCCGCCGATATTCGAAAAGTCATTGGTGGTACCGATACCGGTAATTGAAAAGGCGTCGGCCGACCCAATAGCGGATGAACGGTTCAATTGCTATTGGGAACGACAGAGTAGAAAATTTACCGCTTTCATACTCATGACGACACTTTTCCTCCTGATTCAGCACTTCGATAAAAGAAAGAACGATGCCGCGATCCGGTTTTGAGTGCGAGCGTTTGGTCTCTATGATGGTCACTCGGATCGAGAGCGCATCTCCGGGCCGTACAGGCCGGATCCAGCGCAGTTCGTCTACGCCCGGAGAACCGAGGCTGGCCACACCGGACAGGTAATGATCGACGAAGAGCCGCATCATCAGTCCAGCGGTATGCCACCCGGAAGCAATGAGACCGCCGAATATGGTCGTCTTCGACGCCTCCGGGTCTGTGTGGAAGCTCTGGGGATCAAACCGGGTGCCGAAAGCAATGATATCCTCTTCTGTAACCGCAATCGCGCCGAATTCATGAACGACACCGTCAACATAATCCTCAAGGTAACGCTCTTCAACCGGGACACCGAAACAGGATGTCTTCATGTTATTTTTCAATCAGAAGGACGATACGAATCATCTTCTCCCAAGCGCACCCTAATTTGAAACATAGGACAATCATGTTTCTTGTTCAGAAACCGCTCCTTGAAATGTTCAGAGCAATCGAGCCGCTCATTTCCGCAGGTTTAGCATGGAGCATGCTGATATCACTTGAAAACAGATAGGAAGTTAAATGGGAAGAATTTCGATATTGCCGAGAGAGTCGACATTCACCGAAACGGAATCGGTTGGTGTCGAGGATGCGTCCTTACCCCTGCAGTATATGTCCGACTATTCCATTCTGGCGCTTCGGGTCGACAAGTTTGAGACCGCCCAAAGCGTTCTTGAGGATGAGCACTTTCAACTCAACGGCACTCCCGCAGGGTTGGATGTTATTGTTAAAGATCTAGGACACTTACAGATCATCGTTCATTTGCTCGAGACCCACGGAATCAATGTTGAACTCACAGACATCGTCGCTCAAATCTATCAGGGGTGATAGCCGCCGGAACCTGCCGGTGGCAGGAATAATTACTCAATAGGACTTATGTATCGTTCGGGATCGTCACCCATTGTGATATAGAAATGGAGGAAAACACCCATGGAGTTGACCGAAATCTATCAAAAAGGAAAGTCCATCCTACAGGAAAAAGACTATGGCTTCCTGCTGAATTTCGTCGAAACCGGTTATGTAAAGGAGAATGACCGGCGTGTGCTCGACCGCTACACCATCCGCCAACGCTGCATAGACGCTGAACCCGCACAAACGGCCGTTTCCGTATTGGGGGTTCAGTTATCCTCTCCCGTGGTCATGTCGGCCATGACCATGCCGATACCGGCAATGGCAGAAGATGCTCTCTTTCAACTCGCGCGGGGTCTTAAGTCCGCCGGCAGTCTGATGTGGACCGGCACGCCACTACCGAAGAACCTTAAACAGATTGCCGACTTCGGCGTGCCCTTGGCAGCCAATGTCAAACCACTGAAGGATCGCAACAAGATGTTGGCCGAAATTGATGAAATCCTTGAAAGCGGGGCCGACTGGCTAGGTATTGAAGTGGATGCGGGCCAAGGGACCAAAGTTCGCGACAAGGAGATGGGCTTCGATTGTATCCCGTTTACATCGAAGGAAATCGCGGAGATCAAAAAGCGGATTGACATTCCCTTGGTCTGTAAAGGGATATTGAGCAGCGAGGACGCTGAAAAGTGTGTCGCTGCCGGCGCCGACCTGATTGTGGTTTCAAACCACGGCGGGCATACGCTGGACTACCTACCACATCCGTTGCAGGTTTTGGATGAGATTGTTGCGGCAATCAACGGTCGAATCACCATTATGGTAGACGGCAGCTTTCGCCGCGGCAGCGATGTATTCAAGGGCCTGGCTTTCGGCGCCTCGCTAATTGGTCTGGGTCGACCGATCCTTTATGCCCTGGCTGCCGGCGGAGAAAATGGGGTAACGGATCTAATCAACGGCATCGGTCGTGAGCTTACACGCCTGATGACCATGGCGGGCACTGCCACGCCCGACCGCATAAACAAGGAGGCTCTAATCACAACCTGAGATTGCCTCCCTGGTTGGCAGGGCGTTGGTTACCCACTTTTTATTCTCTTGCCTGTGGAACGGTTCAATTTTTCAATTCTCTTAATTTGGCGCTCTTGGTCATCAACGTCTTCGGCTCGAAATCGAGAGTGGCCAGATGATCGGAAATGGTCTCGGCACGGCGGATCAACTCTACACTACCATCGGTATGCAGCAGGAGCTCTTTGGGCCGCAGTCGACCATTGTAATTGAATCCCATAGCGTGTCCGTGGGCGCCGGTATCATGGATACAAAGGATGTCGCCATTTTCAATTTTCGGCAGCCGTCTCAACGTGGCAAACTTATCATTGTTTTCGCATAGGGACCCGACCACATCCACGCTTTCGCATTCTGCCGCATTCACTTTACCGGGTACCGTGATGTGGTGGTAAGCACCGTACATGGCCGGGCGCATCAAAGCTGACATGGAGGCATCCACGCCAACGTATTTTCGGTAGGTATCCTTGCGATTGAGCGCCGTCACCACGAGGACCCCGTGGGGTCCGGTCATATAACGGCCACTTTCCATGTAAAGCTTTGGCGTATATCCGTTACGCCCTTTGAAGGCTGCAAACGCCCGCCCGATGCCATCTGACATGGCTTCCAGTTCGAGCGGCAGGTCATCCGGACGGTATGGAATACCCAACCCCCCGCCGATATTCACGAAGTCAAAAACGATGTTCAACTCGCGCCCGATCCATTCAGAAATTTCCAGCGCCATTCCAGCCGTCTGCACCATGTAGCGATAATTCCGCTCATTTGACACCAGCATGGTGTGCAGGCCGAATTGCTGCGCCCCTCTTTCCATCGCCAGACGATACGCGTCGAGTATCTGGTCGTGAGCCACGCCGTATTTGGCCTCCACCGGATTACCGATAATACTGTTGCCGGTACGGCGAGGGCCGGGGTTGTAGCGAAAACAGATCAGCTCCGGCATTGCGGGCACTTTGGGTATCAGAGAGATGTCGTCCAGATTCAAGATACACCCGCCGTCGCGGGCGGCAACGTCGAACTCTTCAGCAGAGGTGTTGTTGGACGTAAACATGATATCCCCGTCACGGGCACCCTCTCGGCGGCTTAAGAGCAACTCGGCAATGGAGCTGCAATCTAATCCAAACCCCATCTTTCGCATGATATTCAGAATAATGGGGTTCGGCAGGGCTTTGACAGCAAAGTATTCACGGAATCCCTCAAAATGGCCGAAGGCATTTTTAAGATCCCGGGCTGTCTGGCGGATACCGGTTTCGTCATAAATGTGAAAGGGCGTACCAAATTCTTCGGAGATCTCCTTTAGCAGCGGATAGAGACGATTTTCAAACGGCGGTGACATCGGCATGGATTATACGGCTCCTTTCAGCGCTTCAGAAACGCGTTGCATGGCTTTTTGAACATTTTCTCGGGAGTTGAAGGCACTGATTCGGATAAAGCCTTGCCCGCATTTGCCAAAACCGGCACCGGGGGTGCAGACGACCCCTGCCTTTTCAAGTAACAGGTCGAAAAACTGCCAAGAGTCGGTCCGCCCGTCCACCCAGATGTATGGAGAATTCTCTCCGCCGATACAGTCGTAGCCAAGGGCGGTCATTTCCTGTCGGATGAGATCAGCGTTTGCCAGATAGTGATCGATCAATTCCCTGGTCTGATTCCGGCCCTCTTCGCTGTAAACCGCTTCAGCGGCCCGCTGGACCGGATAGGACACGCTGTTGAATTTGGTCGTGTGCCTTCGATTCCATAGGTTGTGGACACTGTGTGTCTCACCGGTTTTAGTGAACGCCCGACAGGACTTGGGAACCACCGTGAAGGCGCAACGGGTACCGGTAAAACCAGCTGTTTTCGAAAAACTCCTGAATTCGATAGCCACCTCCCGCGCGCCTTCGATCTCGTAAATCGATCGGGGTAGGCTCTTATCACGGATAAAAGACTCGTAAGCGGCGTCGAAAAGAATCAGGGCCTGGTTGTTCCGGGCATAGTCAACCCACTCCTTGAGCCTGGATTTGGTGATCGTCGCCCCGGTGGGATTGTTGGGAAAACAGAGATAGATCAGGTCAACCGGCTTTGTCGGTAATTCAGGCACGAACCCGTTGGCGCGATTTCCCTCGAGGTAAACGATGCCGCTGTAGCAACCATCGCTGTGGACGCCGGTTCTACCGGCCATCACGTTGGTATCGAGATAGACGGGATAAACTGGATCGGGAATCGCAACGTTGATATCTGTGGCAAAAATTTCCTGAATATTGCCTGTGTCGCACTTGGCGCCATCGCTGACGAAAATTTCGTCCGGAGCGATATCTGCTCCCCTGCGTTGAAATTCGTATTGAGCAATCTTCTCTCGCAAGAAGGGATAGCCCTGTTCTGGTCCGTATCCGTGAAATGAGGCGTCCACAGCCATTTCGTCCACGGCATGGTGAAACGCTTTGATACAGGCTTCGGGAAGCGCTCGGGTGACATCCCCGATACCGAGTTTGATAATTTCTCTTTCCGGGTGGGCTTTCTGAAAAGCCGCCACCCGTTTGGCAATATCCGAAAACAGATAAGATGACTTAAGTTTGAGATAATTTTCGTTGATCGTGATCATCGCATCTCCTCACATTGACTTATCGAATTCATTATCAGATCTGTCGAAATCGTGCCCATCAGTGAACAGGAACTTTCCGCAAGTGGCGCAATATGTCGTCAACGACCCTCTTTGTCAATTGGAATGCGGGCCGTTTCCTTGTAGGTGCCAAGCACGATAATCGTGCGGACGGGTCGAATGCCCTCAACAGTGCTGATCTTATCCCGAATGAGCCGGCCGAGTTCCTCAGGGCCGGCAACCCGCACTTTTACCAATATCCCATCATCTCCGGCCACACAATGAACTTCCTGTACCTCCGCCAGTGCAGCCAGGGCCGCGCCGCAACGGGCTTCATCCTGCCGTCTCTGCAAGGTTACAGTAATGAAGGCCACCAGATTCCGCCCAAAACGATTTGGGTTGAGTCGGACTTCGTACCCAGCGATAATTCCCCGTTTTTCAAGTTTCCGTATCCGCTCCAGAACCGCCGAAGGGGCCATACCCACCTGACGGGCAACCTCCACATTGGGGATGCGCGCCTTCTTCTGCAGTATTTTAAGTATGATAAGATCGACATCGTCTAACATTCTGTCTTTTCCTATTTTTACCGCTAATTATTCTAAAATATCTATATAGTAAAGAGAATAAATTCTGTTAAACCGCCATTAGCAGAATAAAACCCACAACTCTGCGCCGGATTCCTACAGACTTTGGTATTCCGGTTTAGCGAGTCCAGCGCCAGCAGAGAGGCATGATCACCTTGATGCGAACAAATATTTTCCGGTTTGAACTGTCCCGAAAGGACGAGAATTATTTTTGCAGTGCAGGCAGGAATATCAAAGATAGATGGACCTGAAATTAGGGTTCGGTAATCTCCTCGAACATCTCTTTCGGTGCACCGCAGACCGGACATTTCAAGGGTGGTTCATCTCCGTCATGAATGTAACCGCAAATTACACACCGCCAGCGTTTCATTTCAGGTCCCTCCATCGGTTTTATTTATACTCCCTCATGCACGCGATTGCACGCTGAGCTCGCTCATCGCCCTCAAGGGTAGCGAAAACTCCCCGACTGTTCACGTAAACACCTATCCTTTCCACAAGTGGACAGGAGTGAAGGTTGGTCATTTCCCCTGACAGACCGTCTTTATAATGATCAATTTCCAGCAACGGGTTTGATTCGAACAGTGACCATATGCGGGTGATTGAAATGGCGATCGACCACCTGCTCTATTTCCCGTTGAGAAGGAAGGCGTGAAGCACCAAAGCCACGCGTGGAAAGCGCGGCGGCGACCACAGCAAATCGGCTGGCGGCAATCGGATCGCTGCAATCGAGGTAGCAAGCCAAGAATGCCGCCGCAAAAACATCTCCTGCCCCTGTGGAATCGACAACGGTCACTTTTGGTGCCGACACCTGAATCAAACGGATGCCGTCATAAATTAGGGCGCCTTTGGCACCTTGAGTGATAATGATAATTTGGGGCCCCATTCGATGCATCCGTTCCAACGCCGTATCGATATCGCCGGTCGAAGCGATCAGCTGGGCCTCCCGTACGTCGACCTTCAATATGTCACAATGGCGGATCGCTGTTTCGGCATCTGGCCCCATTCTTTCAACCACCCGGTTTTCGGTTGTCAGATAGCGGAGGAAACCCTGGGCATCCAGCAGCGCAAGCCCTCTGCGATTGGCTGTCAATATGGCCGGATCGATTTCCTGTAATACCGGTCCCACCAGCAGGGCCGTCGCCTCAAACGCTTCCGGCGGTACAGCACTTATGTGCAGTCTTTTGCCGCTCTTCGCGTACTGACGCCGGTCCCCACCGGTATAGTCATTTTCGAAATGCGTCAGCGGGCCGTTCACTGAAAAGTATCGGACGTTTACACCTTGATCTTCGAAACGGCGTTTTACTTGCGTATCACCGCAGCCGACAACGGCCACCGGTCGCATAAGCCGCACCATTAGCAATGCCGCATACCACACGGTTCCACCGATGGTTTCCACTTCGGCATCGCGGGTGATTATCTTGTCGTGGGTCGGATTACCGATCAGGTAGATCATCGCTGGTCGCAATCCTTCTCAATAACCGTGTTCACCGGTCTTAATTAAAACGAGTCTGCCGTTTTCGAACGTCAGGTAACGAATAAGCTTGTGGTTACCGAGATTATAAATCCACCTTTCAATGGTAACGAGTTCCTTCACCAATACCGGTGTGCGGTATCTGTGGCGTTCCCGCTCGAAATCATCATTATAGTAATAGGGAGCATAATAGTCGTAAACGCGTTCCTCGTGCCATACGTCAATGTGGGTCGGTTCTCCGCACTCAGCCAACACCCTGGATTTAAAATCCCCTGCGGATACCAGTCTGGTGCCGCATCTGAAAGCGCTGGCCCCTGCCAGTGCTCCTGTATTGAGGCCGATGAAAACGGTCGTAATTATTATGAGTAATTTTCTCATGTTTTCACTCCTTATCCGTTCCTGCATAAGATAACCGCAAATGGACGTTTGTTCAAGAACCATCGCAGCTAAAACAGCCTCTTGGGCAAGGCAGGACAAGTGGACAACCATTTTGACACTGAGAGACTTATTGCTTAATATTTTGGGTAATGATTTTTCGGATCGACAATAAGGGAATAACCGAGCCCCACATCAATCTGGCGATGGAGGAATTTTGCTTGCGGAGTCTCCCGCCCAACAGATCGTACTTTATTGTGTACGTCAACCGACCCTCGGTGATTATTGGTCGTCACCAAAACATTCTCTCAGAAGTCGATCTCCGTTTTGCTGAACAGGCAGAGCTTCAGGTGGTGCGTCGGATTTCAGGTGGCGGTGCCGTCTATCATGACTTTGGCAACCTCAATTTTTGCTTTATCCACGGGTATAATCGTCGAAGCCTGTCTAATGTCCGCCAAACGATCACCCCGATTCAGGCCGCTCTGGTGGCAATGGGCGTGCCTGCCGTGTTCAACGGCAAAAACGACCTGTTTATCACTGATAAGAAGATTTCCGGCAATGCCCAATTTTCAAACACAAGGCGAATTCTGGTCCATGGAACGCTTTTGTTCGACAGTAATCTTGATTATCTAAAACGGGCCCTGAACCCACAAACTGACCACATAACTTCAATAGCACGGAAATCAGTGTCGAGCCGGGTCACGAACATTTCGCCCTATTTGATGCCCAGTTTTGGCATAAAGGCGTTTCGCAGACGGTTACTCGATACTGTGGCCGGCCAATACGGAGGGATGCAAACCGTTCGCCTTGAGGACAGCCAGTGGCAGACAATCGCGCGCCTATCCGAAGAAAAATATCTGAACTGGAACTGGAATTATGGCAAGGCACCTGTTTTTCAAATTAAACGGTGCAATGACGGTCCCTTGGGCCGATTGGGTTATTCGATCGATGTGGAAAACGGCTGTATTGCTGCCATACGGTTTGAGAAGGAAGGCACAGGAGTCAACGATACGTCGAGGATTGAGGAGGGATTATTGGGCGCCCCTTTCCGTCGCGAGGCCATCCGTGTCCGGTTAAACCAGCTGGGATCAAAGGTGTTCGACGGTCCGCTTAACGCGATTCAATTAACCGACTTTCTATCCGCGGACCTTGGTCGCAACCGCTAACCTGTTTTATACCGCTTTTCAAAAATAAATTCCGAAATACGGAAGGGTGGTATAAGTGGTTGGTGAAAAAAACGCTCGAATAACGGAACGTTTTTTTGACAACCGCTATACAAACTCCCCATCGTGACCTATCTTGAGAAACTCAAATAACCGGTGACCGCCGTCGGATGTGACACCGGATCGCGCCTCAACACAAAACTATGGCGTGGGCGGCTGAAGCCGGCGTCAATTGCCGGGCAAAAGAAGGAAAACATGGGCTTAATAAACCTGATAAAATCGCCGGAGGATGAATCGAATGCGCCGATTGTTTATAATATCTCTATCGATGCTGCTGTTTGCATCATTCGTTGTGAACCCAAACGTTCGGGCGGCTTTGGAAACCAACATCGATGTAAAGGAATTCACGCTTGAAAACGGTATGATGTTTCTGGTTGTCGAGCGGCCGACCATGCCCCAGGTGGCTGTAAGGCTTGCCATTCGAGCCGGGTCGGCTCACGAAGAGGCCGGTAACACCGGTATTGCCCATCTTTTAGAGCATATGATGTTCAAGGGAACCAAGAACTTCGGCACCCTGGATGTCGGCGAAGATCGAGAACTGCAGGAAAAAATCGAAGCCGCTTATCAAACCATTCTTAGGGAAGAACAACGGCGTCGGCCTGACAGGGATCTTATTCGGGAAAAGCAGACCGAAATGGATCGCCTGCGGCAGGAAGTTCAAAACATTTACGTACCGCAGGTATTCTCTTCCCAGTTGGGGAAAAACGGCGCTGTCGGCATCAATGCTTTCACCACCAAGGATCAGACTCAATACATTGCCTCAGTGCCCGCGGATATGCTGGAACAGTGGTTCTCGATCATCAGCGAACAAATTTTCGAACCTTCCTGGCGGGAATTCTACGTGGAGAAAGACGTTGTGCAAAGAGAATGGGCTTTTCGATACGTCAACAACCCGAACGGAGCAGCCTGGCTCGATCTCGCAGCGACCGCTTTCACGGCCCATCCCTACCGCAATCCGACCATCGGTTGGCCCGCCGACATGCAAAAATTCAACACCACAGACGCCATGGCTTTCCACCGCCAGTACTACAATCCAACCAATGCCGTCTGCGTTTTGGTCGGTGACCTTACGGTGGCGGATGCCCGCCGGCTGGCCCAGGCCTATTTCGACCGTTATCCCGCCGGTCCCAGGAGTCCGGAAGCGATCACTGCAGAACCGCCCCAAGAGGGTCCTCGGCAGAGCGTTCGCTATCTCAAGGGAGCGCGGACGCCCCTCGTGCGCATTGGATTTCACGGTGCGCAAATGGGTATAAAAGACTTTTACGCGCTAGATGTGATGACCATGGTGCTCACACAAGGCCGCAGTGCCCGTTTGACGCAGGACATTATCAACAAAGGCTTAGCGGTCGAAGCTTGGGCGGCCAATCCGGACAGCCGTTACGGCGGGCTGTTCATCCTCGGCGGATCCCCCAACGAACCTGCCCCACTGAAATCCGGACAACTGCCCGAGGAGGAAAAGCGTGCATTTTACCTGGACGCCTGCCGGAATCTGGAGAAATTACTGCTTGAACAGGCACAAAAACTAAAAGAACAACCGGTTTCACAAAAAGATCTGGATCGCATAAAAAAGATGAATGAAAAAGAGTTCATCGAGCGGATGCGGAGTAATGAAAGTTTGGCCGGGACTTTGGCAACCCTGGAAGTACAGGTCGGGTGGCGCTATCTCAACGCCTATCTGGAAAGCATCGCCGCTATCACCGCTGAAGATGTTCAGGATGTCGCCCGAAAATACATCCGCACTGAAAATATGACCAGCGTGTATGTTATTCCAGGAGGAAAGCCGGAGAAACCACCGGTGACCTACACAGAAGTAAGGTCCGTTGGCGGTTCGGCTGCGGCCCGGCTTGCACGGCCGGATCGTTTCAGAAATAACTCCGTTTACCCAACCCCGAAAAACTGGAAACATCCGTTGTCATTTGATCGAAAACCGGTCACGGTGACCTATCCAAAGGCCGAAATCATACCGGTCGGCGATGCCACAATGGTCTATATCCTCGACAGAGAGCTGCCGCTGGTTGATGTATCCATTCTGATAAAAGCCGGTGAAGTGGATATCAACCCATCAAAAACCGGACTGGCGGAGATTCTCACCAACAGTTTCATTAATGGGGGTACTGAAAAATATCCACCCGAGATTCTGGCACGGGTGCTGGATGAAAATGCCATCGAGGCTTCGGTATCAGTCGGCGAAGAAGAATCGACGGTCAAGCTTTCGGTTCTCAAAGACGAATGGGAAAGGGGGCTGACCATTTTAGAAGAAATACTAACCCATCCGGCATTCAAGTCCGAAGTGATCGATGTGGTTAAAGAACAAAGCCTTATCGGTCTCAAGCGCCAAGGGGAAAATGCCCAGGCAGTGGCGATGCGGGAAGGGCTGATATGGCATTTCAGCGGTCATCCTTACGGTAGGGATCCCTTGATGGGTCTGGAGACGATTCCACGAATCACCCGCCGGGATCTAACTGATTTCCTGCAAACTTACTTTGTTCCCGCAAATATGGTTGTCGCAGTAGCCGGAGACATAACGAAAGAAGCGGCCGTTAACGGCATCCGAAAACTTCTGGCCGCATTGCCTCAAAAACCGGCGCCGGAACGCAGGCTCGCAGATCCTGTTCCCAACCCGCCCGTTATGGTCCTCATCAACAAACCGGGACAAGTCCAATCCCAGGTCATACTGGCGCTGGCCGGCATCAAACGCTCGAATCCAGACTTCTGGAGACTCAGGCTTCTGGCGGACATCTTCGGGGGCAGCGATTCGCTGATGTACACCCGGCTGCGAGATGATCTGGGCCTGGTGTATTCCGCCGGTTTTTTCCAGACCTACAAATGGAATGCCGGCCTGCTTCTGGGCTATATTGGTTGCAGAGGAGACCAAACACGCACAGCAATCGAAGAAACCATTAAGCTCATGCAGACACTGCGCGAACAGATACCCCCGGACGAGTTGGAACGGAAGCGCCTCGAAGCGCTCAACAGTTTTGTCTTCAATGTCGATACACCCAGTATGCTGGCAAGTACATACAGCCGCTACCACATGCGCGGTGAGCCACTGGATACGCTGAACAGAATTCAAAAGGCATATATCGGCGCAACCGATGCCGATCTACTGAACCTGGCCCGCCGCCACCTGGATCCAACGGCGATTCAAGTGTTTGTCGTCGGAGACAAAAACACGCCTGTAATCGGAGCGACAACGGCGGGACAAACCTTGGCAGAAGATCTCGCGCTTCTGGCCCACGAACTCGGTCTGCCCTTCAAAGAAATCGAGTTACGCTGAAATGGAAGGCATACGGGCCAATTCCCGTAAACTTGAAAACTCCCAAGCGGGGTTGTTTAGGGCTTTAATTTCTTGAGCACATCGAACTGACCGTGCCAGGCACAGTTGATGCAAAACGCCTCTGATTCGTCGCGGACTTCTGGGACTTCAGAAACATCGACTTCAGAATCGAATTGGATTTCATCATCCCTACACTTGAACTTGAAGTAGTTATACTCGTCTTCGGGGTCTTTGATGTAAAAATGTTCAGATTGGCACAAGGGGCATTTCATCGGTTACAATCCTCATAAAAAGGTTGCGCGTTGCCTTTCAATTTTCAAAGGCGACACAAGACAGACAGAGGGCATAGACACGCCCGGGGTCGCTGAGCTGAAAGAGGCTCTTGATCTGTTGCTCTCGCCGTCCGGAAAGAAAACTGCGGATTTCGTAAATCTCCTTTGGTCGGATACCTTCGGCGGCGACATGTATAAACATCCGCTTGATTTTACGTAGGAGTCGCTCTTTGGCGGTTACAGGTTTCTCAACGTATACGACATTGTATGAATCCAACTTGGCCAACCGCGCGGCACTCCTGACGGCCTCGGTCAACCCGCCCAGTTTGTCGATCAACCCCAGGTCAAGGGCCGCCGGTGCGGCCCACACCCGGCCCTGAGCTATTTTTTCCACTTTTTCGGAAGACATGCGACGCCCCGTTACCACCCGGTCGATGAACCGCTGGTACCCCTGAGAAATACCAAGCGCCAAAGCTTTGGAAAGCAGGGGATTGAGAGGGCGTGTGAGGTCGAATGCCCCTGAAAGGCGGGTTGTTCCAACCCCATCCGTTGTAATTCCGATAGCTTCAAGCGACCGGTCGAAGGTGGGCAGGGCAGCAAAAATGCCAATCGAACCGGTAATGGTTGTGGGGGAGGCCCAGATTTCATCGGCGGCCACAGAGATCCAGTACGCGCCCGATGCAGCGATTGAACCCATGGAAACGACCACCGGTTTGCCGTTTATTCGCGTCAATTCAAGCTCTCTGCGAATAATCTCCGAAGCCATTGCACTGCCGCCGCCACTGTTGATCCTTAACACCACGGCTTTTACCTGCTCGTCTTCACGCACCTGACGAATGAGTTCGGCCATTGATTCGCCGCCAATACGACCGGTTGGTTGCTTCCCCTCCATGATGATCCCTTCAGCCACGATGACTGCCACGTGACCCTTGTCGGGGCGAATTCTTCGTATTCTCGGCAGGGCAATTTCGGCATATTTTTCAAACGACACGCGTCTATAGTTAAGACCGTCTTCTTCTTCACCGACAAGCTGAACCAGCTCTCTCCGAACTTCGTCTCTGGTTTTCAAGCCGTCCACCAATCCGAATTTCAGTGCCATCCGCGCCGCATCTCCATCGACCGCCTTCAGATTGATATCGATGTTGTTTATGTAGTCGTTGATCAGAGTTGCGGGTATCGAGCGTAGAGTCGCAATTTCCTGGGTATAGGTAGCCCACAGGGTCGTCAACCAAGCGGTATTCGATTCTCTGTCCGCCGCGGACATGTCGTTACGTATGAAAGGCTCCAAAGCTGATTTGTAAGTTCCTTCTCTGAAAACATGAAAGTCCACCTGAAGTTTGTCGAGCGCGTGTCTTATATATTGCCGGTAAACTCCGAATCCGCTGAGCCAGATTTGACCCATGGGATGCAGGTAGAGTTCGTCGGCGTGTGCAGCCAAAAAATATTGCTGCTGGCTGAACCGGGTTCCGCTGGCAATCACCTTTTTACCGCTATCTTTGAAGCGGGTAAGCGCTGCTCCTATTTCCTGCAGCTGGCTCATCCCGACCTGTCCAAGATTTCCCAACTCGAGGACCAGGGCGATGATATTCTTATCGTTTCGGGCGTGATCAATGGTGTCGACAAAATCCCTCAGTACGGTTTCGTCACCTGGCGACACATCAAATATGCGATCGACAAGCAGCGGTTCGGCGGATTGTTCAACGATTTTACCGGTCGGGGCGAGTGTCAAAGCCACCTGTTTGGGTACGCTTTTCACTAAACTCGAAACAATAACGACGGCAAGCAAAAATACCAGCAATAAAAAGACCAGGTTGAAGACGATTTGTCGCAGGGTCGTCACAGCATGCCAAACCGAACGGATCATTTTACCGATAGTCTTGAGAATTTTTATCATCAGGGTGTTTTCTCTTTCGGATTATAGGAAGTTGTTGAGGTATGGACACCATGGTTCACACCGAGAGTCATGAATGGCACAGGTGTTGTTGCCGGGTAAAGAACGATCACGACCGTTTCCTAATTTTTTCCTAATTTCATGGATAATCAGTAAGGTACTGACTTTTTACGTGATTAACTTAACCACTGATCCCCAGAAAACAAGGGAAACGGGAAAACCTCGTCTTCCAAAATAACCACCGACGACGACGATTAATTATGTATAATAAAAAACCTTAAAAGTAATATTATTATATTTAATAAAATCATTATTGACATATCTAATTTATAACATATATTGTTGGTAATTAAAATTTGGGAGCGGTCATGGAATCGTTTTTAGGATAAACCATAGGATTCTGTCCGTCGAGACTTTCCACCAAAGAGGAGGAATATGCAATGAGCAAAGTCATCGGTATAGATCTTGGTACAACCAATTCTTGCGTCGCCGTAATGGAGAGCGGGGAGGTCGCCGTTATCACTAACACTGAAGGTGGTCGGACAACGCCATCCATGGTCGCCATTACGGAAAATAGCGAACGTCTCGTCGGCCAGATCGCCAAAAGGCAGGCCATCACCAACCCCGAGAATACTGTTTTCGGCGTCAAACGATTGATCGGGCGGACATATGATTCTGCTGAGGTGAAGGGCGATGCGCGTAATTTACCTTTTCGGATCGAAAAGGCCCCCAACGGAGATGTACGGATCAACTTGCGCGGCAAAACTTATAGTCCGGCTGAAATATCATCATACGTATTATCGAACATCAAGAAATCAGCCGAAGAATATCTTGGCGAGACTGTAACAGATGCCGTCATCACAGTTCCGGCCTACTTCAGCGACAGCCAGCGGCAGGCTACCAAGGACGCCGGAAAAATCGCCGGTCTCAATGTCTTGAGAATCATCAATGAGCCAACCGCAGCGTCCCTGGCCTACGGCCTCGACAAGAAAAAAGAAGAAAAAATTGCTGTTTTCGATCTTGGTGGCGGCACGTTCGATATTTCCATTTTAGATATCGGTGATGGCGTTTTCGAAGTTAAAGCCACAAATGGTGACACCCATTTGGGCGGTGAAGATTTCGATCTCAAACTGATCGATTTCATCGCGGATGAATTTAAAAAGGAACAGGGAATTGACCTGCGACGAGACAAAATGGCCTTGCAACGCCTTAAAGAGGCCTCCGAAAAAGCGAAGATGGAACTGTCAAGTTCAGTGGAAACCGACATCAATCTGCCATTCATAACGGCGGACGCCGGTGGCCCGAAACATCTGAACATGAAAATCTCCCGCTCAAAACTCGAAGCACTGGTCTCACCGCTGCTTGATATGCTCGACGGTCCCTGTCTTACAGCCCTTGGTGATGCCGGGATAAAGCCGGATAAAATTGATGAAGTCATCCTCGTGGGCGGAATGACCCGCATGCCGGCGGTTCAGAACCGGGTTGAAAAAATTTTCGGTAAAGCGCCCAACAAAAGCGTCAATCCGGATGAGGTTGTCGCTTTGGGTGCTGCGGTTCAAGGCGCTGTATTGACCGGTGATGTTAAGGATGTTCTGCTTTTGGATGTGACACCATTATCGCTGGGTATTGAGACCCTCGGTGGTGTCATGACGAAACTGATTGAAAAGAATACCACAGTACCAACCCGGAAAAGTGAAATTTTTTCCACTGCCGAAGACAATCAGCCGGCGGTCACCGTCCATGTTCTCCAGGGAGAACGGGAAATGGCTATCGACAATAAAACACTGGGTCGGTTCGAGTTGATGGGTATCAGCCCGGCGCCCAGGGGGGCCCCACAAATCGAGGTGACTTTCGATATCGATGCCAATGGTATTGTGGAGGTGTCCGCCACAGATAAAGCGACAGGCAAGGCACAATCGATTCAGATTTCCCATTCATCTGGTCTCTCAAAAGAAGAGATTATTCAGTTGGAAAAAGACGCAAAATTGCACGCGGAAGAGGACCGTTTGAAACGCGAACAGGTGGATGTCCGCAATGCGGCGGAGGCGCTGATTTACAGTTCGGAAAAGTCTTTGAATGATTTGGGAGATCGCCTGGAAACAAGCGCGAAGTCTGCCGTCGAAATCGCTATCACCAACCTGAAAGAAGCCTTGGAAAAAAACGACACGACCCATGAGATCAAGCGCCTGACAGAAGCGTTGCGGACTTCTTCGCACCGGCTTGCCGAAGGGGCCTACCGGCCAGAGCCGAATCACGGGGCCGGACCCGTCAGGCCAGGCCCGCAAGAGGCCCAAAAGCCGGCTTCACGCAATGAGGAAGATGTCGTGGACGCCGAGTATGAGGACGTCGGTTAGCCACAGTCTCTTTTTATGCTCTAAACGCACAATCATACAGGCAGGCGGTGAAGGACATTCGGTGCCTGCCTGTATTTTTATACCGCAAATAGTTTTTTTCTATTCACAATCACAATTAAAACTTTCAGATAATAAAAATAAATATTGCATTACTTTAAATTTTAATTAATTTTAAGTAATCAATCGATTGAGTGTTCACTACCGTAAAGAGAGGCCGCATGAAAAACGAGAACAATAAGACCCAAACGGACGGAGAGTTACCCCAACCATCATCACGTGACCTGCGGGGACGACAGTCGGTTCGTGCCACATTTAAACTGTCATCCAAGGCCATCGAGACCATGAGCGCCGTCTCTATTCATCTCGGTATCAAACAGAAATCTATTTTTGATCATCTGGTCGAGGACATAAGGACTCTCGAAATGATCGCCCGCGACGTCCAAGAGGGAAAAATAGATCTGCCCAGCCGCGTTCAAAAAACCTTCGTTCTTAGCCGCCGGACGCTGGACTGCCTTGAACGGGCGGCCAAAAATTATCAGGCCTCCCGAGACGCGCTGGTCGAGTATTCGATCCAGCGGTTGCTACCGGTCATTAAAAAAGAAAAGAAAAAGCACCGAATGCGCAAGGAACTTCTGGAGCAAATCAACCTGTTTCTTGTGACCGGCAAACAAATTCTTGAGGCAGGGCAAGAGGCGCTGGGGGAGGAAGATCCCGTGTTCGATGAGTTTGCCCGCGCCATGACCAATTTGATGGCCGCCCGAGAAAGTATCTCCGAATTTATCAATAGGGGAAGAATTATCGAACGGTTTTAAGCACCAACGACGACCACTTTCGGAAATGTAGCTGTAAACAAACTCCCACCTTGCCTCCGGACCGGTCAAAAGCGGAACCGACAGACACTCGCCCCAGCCACTGATCTCACCGCCGCCAGGCTTGACAGGATTCATCAGATACCTACCTTGAACAAGTATGAAACCACAGGACTGACGGCCCGGCCACCTAACCGCCCGCATGAGAGTCACACTATCATTTCAGGTAGCGATGAAGACAAAATCCGGTACAACGTACTCGATTTCCTGGGAATCCGGGATTTCTAACATTGATGAGACGGCCTGGAACGCGCTGGCTCTTCCGCTGAAAACCCCGCTGCTGGAGTGGGAATGGCTTCGCCTGCTTGAGGACTCCGGGAGTGTTTGCCCTGAAACCGGATGGTTGCCGGTTCATTTGACGGTGTGGTCTGATGAACGCCTCGCTGCTGCCGCCCCACTGTACATCAAAGGTCACAGCGACGGCGAGTTCGTCTTCGACCATGCCTGGGCAGACTTGGCTCAGCGTCTGGGTGTCCGCTACTATCCCAAGTTACTGGGAATGAGCCCTTTCTCGCCAATCGTCGGCTACAGATTCCTGATCGATCCCCGTGAAAATCAATCGCAGATAACCCGGTTGATGGTGAATGCAATAGACCAGTTCTGCCAGACCAACAAACTCAGCGGCTGCAGCTTTCTTTTTGTCGATCCAGATTGGAAAGCGCAAATGGAAGCCATGGGATTCATCAGTTGGCGGCATCAAAGCTATGCCTGGAATAACAGGGGCTTTAGGACTTTCGAAGATTATCTGGCTCAGTTCAATACCAATCAGCGCCGCAACATCCGTCGGGAACGCCAGGCGACCAAACAGACGGGGGTGCAGATCAAAGCTCTTACCGGTACACAGATACCTCAGCATCTTTTTTCGCTAATGCACGCCTACTACGCCCATACCAATGACAAATATGGACCTTGGGGGTGCAAATATCTGACGCAAGCATTCTTCGAAGGCTTGCAGCATCGTTACAGCCATCGCGTATTGCTCATGGCAGCCTACGACGACCTCAACCAAGATTTGCCGGTGGGGCTTTCTTTTCTTCTGGTAAAAAACGATCAGCTTTACGGGCGCTACTGGGGCAGTGCAAAAATGGTCAATAACCTGCACTTCAATGCGTGTTATTATCGTCCAATCGAGTGGGCCATCGACAATTCTATCACGTGTTTCGATCCGGGGGCCGGTTCAACTCACAAAATTCGTCGTGGGTTCGAGGCGGTAGCGAATCACAGCTTGCATCGGTTTTACGATCCACGCCTGCGCCAGATTCTTGAAATGCACATTGATGAAATCAACACGCTGGAGCAACGTCGCATCGATGAATTAAACGCTGCGTTGCCCCTTTCTAAATCTTTTCGAAACTGAAACCCGCTGTCGGTTATCTTATCAGGTGGCGCATGCCGGGACTTTTGAAGGTTTTCATGCCCCAAACGCCAATTACCGTCATCGTCTTTAACCCCCTGGATTCGCCCTTTCTTTAAATATTCTTCAACGCCTTTTGCGGTCAAATAGGTGAGATCGCTGAATTCAGACACGGTATAGGTCTTGCCGGTCGGCTCCGGTTGATATTTTTTCGCCTTTTTATCAAACGTCGTCTGGGACAGAGGAACTCGCCTGGCCGCTTTCGAGGCCACCGGTTCACTTGACGTTATCGATAACGCCTTAACGGCTTTGGCGCTTATTTCGCTTTTGTCGATCAACCACTTTCCGGAAACCTTGACACCTTTGATCTTACCTTCTCGAACCAGCCGACTCACGGCTGAGACAGAGATGCCCGTCATTTCTGAAAATTCGCGGGTTGATAATTGTTTCGCCATTACTCGTTATCCTTTCATTTTCATCGATGATTGAAAACAGAATACCGCCGAGGTCTTTTGAAAAAGGCATTCTATCCCTTGGTCCGGTCGACGTCAAGAACCCTGCATTCATCGACCGGTATCATTAACAATCACGATAGCCGGGAATTAACTTCGATTGTATGCGAACAGGTTGCTTCGTATCAGCGGCGGTTGACGTTTTGACGCTTGATACCGAATCAGGTTCACAACGGCGTCTCAACGCCGGCGTTTTCAATTTTATTCAATCCGTGCTAAAGGGCATTTTTCAGCGGTCAGGAATCGGCCGTAACGGTCAGCAAACAAAAACCGCGTTTGGTCTTCGTGTCCTTACTGACGTGGCCTTAAATGGGAGACGTCTATATTTGCAATCTTTCCGCTCAAACGGGCCTGCTTTTATTGCTCTGATCACGGCCATGATTCTGTGGTCCAGTTCATTTATCGCCCTGAAACTCGCCTTCCGCAGTTATCATCCGATGGTCGTGATTTTCGGCCGCTTGGCCGTTGCCA
Organism: uncultured delta proteobacterium; assembly: GCA_963719015.1. Classification (GTDB taxonomy): domain Bacteria; phylum Desulfobacterota; class Desulfobacteria; order Desulfobacterales; family SG8-13; genus JARFQH01. The sequence goes on from CAVRBA010000001.1 coordinate 108,235, forward strand.
GCCTTTGCTTCATGCTTTTCATCCCCCAGTTCAAGAGAACCAAACTTCGCCACGGTGATTGGAAACCGATCCTTTTTATGTCCTTATGTGAACCCTGTCTCTATTTTCTTTTCGAGGCCAAGGCGCTTGAACAAACCACGGCCTCTCAAGCCGGTATGATCTCAGCCCTTCTACCCCTAATGGTCGCCGTCAGCGCTCGAATATTTTTGAAAGAAACGATAACCTTAAGAACCTTGGCCGGTTTCTTAATGGCCATTTGCGGGGCCGGATGGATGAGCGTGAGCGGACAACCAACTGACCATGCCCCCAATCCGGTGCGGGGTAATTTTCTTGAATTCATAGCCATGATGTGTGCCGTCGGCTATATTATCACATTGAAACGCCTTACCGCCCGGTATTCGCCCTTTCTTTTGACCGCATTCCAGGCATTTGTCGGTAGTCTGTTCTATTTCCCGATTATATTTCTACCGTCCACCACTCTGCCGGTACGTTTTGATATCGACGGGGCAGTGGCCGTAGTGTACCTCGGCGCTTTTATCAGCTTCGGCGCTTACGGTCTTTACAATTTCGGGCTTAGCCGCGTTCCGGCCAGCCAAGCATCTGCTTTTATCAACCTGATTCCGGTTTTTACCGTATTCTTGGGCTGGCTGATTTTGAGTGAAAAATTCACTCCCCATCAATATGCAGCTGCCCTTTTGATTCTAGCTGGCATCTTTTGCACACAACGCCAATCGATGCGGCCGACCAAGGGGCCTGCGTTCAAAACGAAATAGAAAAAATCATGCCGCTAGGTATCATTTCGATCAGATGTTCGCTTATAGTGGCTGTCAAAAAAACGTACCATTATTCAAACGTTTTTATCTACAACCACTTATATCACCTTTCCGTATTTCGGTTTTATTTTTGAAAATGGGTATACGCTTATTCAAACACCAGCGGAAGGGAGAACCGGACGGCGGTCAATGAAGTTCGTGGACCAAAATTAGAAGTGACAGCCTCATCTCATCGCATGCTATCGGGATGGATGGGTGTATCGGCGGTATGTTTCTTCAACATTGAAGCGCAGTCCTGCTGGAGAGTGCAACAGGAAATGTATTTCAGGCCGTCTCTGAATCAGTATATTAAATCGGCACCCTTTTGAGTCAGCCGTAGATTGGAGCCTGTACCGTTTGTATGTTCGACCAGTCCGTTTGAAACGAGTTCCTTAACGGCCTTCTTGAAAACTTTCTTTTCCTGGATATCCAAGCTTTCAAGATAGTCGGTTTCCAACCATTGCGGTGGCAGTGTGTCGTTCTCTACGCCCTGTGAGCGAAACTTGTCGAGGATTTCCCTTTTGATGGTCTTTTTATCCTTGTGCATTTACTCCTCCAGTATGGCACAGCCGGTTTTCGAGTACAGAGGCAGACTATTTGCAGAACCCGGCGATTCGACAAAGTTACGGGTCAGTATTCAGTCAGCTACACTGTGGTGCAAATTCAACGTGTTGATATCACGCTGGATAAATATCACATTGGCAACTTTCGCGCAAACAGATATTAATGTTTTCCTTTTTTTGTATGGACTAACGCAGATTAGGAAACCGGCTTCAGACAGGCCCGGATTTGAGATAATTTCCCGGAAGATGTCGCCATAAGGTGCCCCTCTATTCTCTGACCGTCGAGGTAATCGTTTAGAAAGAAGTCCCGGCCATCCATGCGGCAGTACTTACCTTTCGCAGCCTCGATGATCACCCGTGCCGCGGCCAGATCCTGGAAGGACTCATTGGACACAATCGCGGCGTCCGCTCGGCCCATTGCAACATAACAGACGTGGGCCGATGTGCATCCCAGAGATCTGATCTTACCCGGGAAATTGGTTGTGAAATGGCTGTGAAAACGTGAAGGGGTCAGCAGGAGACTTTCGTCATTGATGGTTTCGATTCCGGAAACTTGGATCTGTTCATTGCCCCAGTATGCGTGCTGCCCGGCCCGGGCATGGAACAAATCACCGGTTGCTGGCATGAAAAAAACACCAAATACCGGCCAAAAGTTTTCGATCAGTGCTATAGAACTTCCCCATATGGAAATACCGGCCTGGAAATTGGCAACACCGTCCAAAGGATCGAATATCCACAGATAACGCTCTTTCTCGTGTGAGTAATCTGTGCTTTCGAAATTGTCTTTAAAAAGGTGGTGTCCTGGAAAACGTTTCCGTAATTCGTTCTGGAAAAATTGAGACAGTTGCAGTTCCGCTTCGGTGATCAAATCTTCGTCAAATCGGGTGGTTTGTTGCCCTTTGCCATAGTAAAATAGTGCTTTTTCGCCGACTTCGTGGATAATATCCATTGCAAATCCGGTAAACTCCTCAATTCCATAACCTTGATCTACTGCCATTTGACCTCCTTGGCTTCGTGTCTGCAGTGACTGGGAAAAGGATGATGCGGGTGCGTCGAGGGTAGAACAAACGCATCCGGTGGATGGTGGGAAAACGTCAAATGATCGATGGGTTCAATATCCTCGGCGAACCGCAACCAGCAATCTGTAGACCGAAGGCAGTGCCGAATTTTGTCCTCACAGATCATAGGGTGTCAGGCTCTCATAACCGTCATCGGTAACCAGTATGGTTTGCTCATATTGAGCCGATAGTGATCCGTCACGGGTGACTGCCGTCCATCCGTCGTCTAGGATTTTGAGATGTTTTTCACCCAGGTTAATCATGGGCTCGATGGTAAACACCATACCGGGAACAAGGGTGATGCCCTCGCCTTTTCGGCCGAAATGAGGCACTTGGGGAGGCTCATGGAATTCATACCCAACACCGTGTCCGACAAATTCCCGCACCACCGAGCACCCTTGACGCTCAGCATATTCCTGAATTGCGAATCCGATATCACCGAGGGTATTTCCAGGTATCACCTGCTCTATACCGCGCCTGAGGCATTCCTGCGCCACGGTGACTATTTTATCGGCATCCGACCCGGGGGTACCGACAAAATACGTTTTATTGGCATCCGCAAAGTAGCCGTCCAGAATCGTGGTAATATCGACATTGACAATATCGCCGTCCTGAAGCTGCCGCTCCCCGGGTATACCATGGCAAATAACCTCGTTGACCGACACACAGACGCTTTTGGGAAACCCACGGTAGTTCAAGGGCGCTGGTGTAGCACCATTCTTCAGTGTGTATTCATGGACCAGCGTGTTGATTGTTTCCGTGACGGTGCCCGGGCGAATAATGTCCTCAACCAGATTGAGTGTTTCCAATACCAATTTACCGGCCGTGCGGATGCCCTCGATCCCCTTGGCGTCCTTTAAGCGGATTTTATACTTTCGCTCGTAAACGGCCCCCATGCCGTTTTGTCTCTCCGGGCTGTTACCAAGACAGCACTTTTTGTATTTCAAACCGCTGCCGCATGGACAGGGGTCGTTCCGTCCAACTTTTAAATTGGTCATTATTTTCATTTGATTCCATTCCAGTGTTTCGTAAAAATCCCACAGACTCATCTTTCAGAACGATAGAAGCGATATATGATTCTTTGCTGCTGAAATCAATGTAAATTTTACCCCCAAGATATCCAGTGCTGGTACACGCTATGAACTGTTCCGTTTTGGCACCAGTGGCAGGTATAATATCTCGGCCACCTGACTCTCCTGTCGTATTTCAGGACCCGGTTACGGTATTGGTCTACTTTTTAATTTAAACCTAATATTCCAACTTGCCCGCGAATCCGACCCATCCGTCGAGGGTCTCGACGGCCAGGATGTCAAATTTTCGCTTTACCATAGCCAGGGCAACCCGTTCTCTGTGTTGAAGAATGATGCCGGAACAAATGAATATTCCCCCCGGTTCTATTACACGGTGCAGGTCGTCGAGAAGCTCTATGATGACGTTGGTGAGAATGTTGGCAACCACGAGATCAAAGCGTCCTGTTACACCATTTAGCAGGTGGCCCAAGATCGTCAAGCAACGCTCCGGTTCGACCCCATTTCGTGCCAGGTTTTCGGCAGTTATCGATAGCGCCACTTCATCTGTATCAACGGCAACAATCGAGCCAGCACCGTATTTGGCTGCCGCAATGGAAAGAATTCCAGAACCGGTGCCCACATCCAAAAACGTGCTGCTTTTACCCATGAACGCACGGATCAGTCGGAGGCATAATATGGTGGTCGGATGGGTACCGGTACCGAAAGCCATCCCCGGATCGATATCAATAACCATGGTGCCTGGATCAGTGACCACACTTTCCCAGGAAGGCTTTATAACCAGGTCTCGGTTGACCTTCAAGGGCTTGAAAAACGCTTTCCACGATTCGGCCCAATCTTCTTCGTCGATTTCACGGTATATCAACTGGATGTCGAAGCCGTGATCCCCGCTGAGCCGCTTCTGCTGCTCGTAAAGTCTCGCAAGACGTTCGTGGCCACTGTTACTCAAGGGCAGGTATCCGGTAACCGCAGGGCACTCAGGGCGCCCGATGGCGTCCTTTGCCCAGCCTTCGGCCGGTGTCAACTCAGGATCCTCGATCACAACGCCGGTTAACCCCAGATCGTAGAAAACACCTGCGATCAAGTCTGTTACCTGATCTTCGTGACTGCCGTGAATTTCGATTTTAGCTTCTATCCATTTCATGTGGCCCTTCGGTATACAAATTGCATTCTTTACCCCATTTCAACCGCATGTCGGTCTGTAAATATCTGATGGCGGACAGCCACATCAATTCGGTGTGAGCGTCACGCCGGTTATATGACTGTCTTGTCTTACACCGAGTCAAGGTTTTGACGGCTTGACTTGGCCGGTTTTGCATATACGGCAAGACGTCTAACATACGGCAAGGTTTACCAGCCGTCAAATCTGACCTGTTATGAGAGACAGGCACCTCGCCCCCAGACTCATGATGCGGGATTTGACACCACACAAAATATAGCTCTTGACGGTTTTATATCGCTTTTCAAAAATATATTCTGAAATACGGAAGGGTGGTATAAGTGGTTGTTAAAAAACGTTCGGCAATAAAAGGGTACCAATTTTAAGGCAAAAATGAGTGTTGACGACGATAAAATTTATGGTGCCGGACCAATATACAACAGCCGGATCACAAAAACCTATTTGAACTACCTGGCGACCAATTATCCGGCCATTGATTGCGACGCTGTGCTGGAATATGCCGGAATGACCCGCTATCAAGTCGAAGATCCGGCGCACTGGTTCACTCAGGAGCAGGTCGACAAGTTTCACGATATTATCGCTGAACGGACCGGCAACCCCGATATATCGAGAGAAGCTGGGCGCTATGTCAGCTCCTCAAAAGGAATAGGGGTGGTTAAGCAGCATTTCTTAGGGTATCTGAGCCCGGCCTTCGCTTATCTGGCCGCCGGCAAAGTGGTTAGTCAATTCAGCCGGGCAACAGTCAACACAGCCTGTAAGTTGGGTCACAATAAAATCGAAATCACCTGCACCCAGCGCCCAGGCATCCAGGAAAAACCTTACCAGTGCCAAAACCGTATCGGAAACCTTGAAGCGATGGCGGAGGTGTTTACCGGTAAATTTGCCCAGGTTGATCACCCAACATGTTTCCATCGGGGAAACACCTTCTGCCGCTACATCGTCGCCTGGGATAATACGCCGTCAGGTGTCCTGAAACGAACCCGCAAGTACATGACAGCCGGTCTCGCGTTACTTAACCTGACCAGTCTTTTCTTCATTCCCGCGGGGATCGTTTTGGCAGGAGCACTTTTAAGCTTGATGGCAATAATGCTCCTGGCGTTGATTACGAGTCAGTCCGAAAAACAAGATCTTATCAAGACCGTTGAAACGCAAAAAGAGGCCGCCAAAGAGCATCTCGAACAACTCAGCACCCGTTATAACCATGCCCTGCTGGTTCAGGAAATCGGCCAGGCGACATCCGCTGTAAAAGATATCAAAGCATTGATCGCAGCCGTTATGCAGATCATGGCCAAACGTCTTGATTTCGACCGCGGCGTCATCATGTTGGCCAATAGGAACAATTCACGCCTGATTTACATTAGTGGTTATGGCTACAGCAAAGAGCACGAAGAGGTATTGCGCAATATCCGTTTTCACTTGGATCGGCCGGATGCCCAAGGATTTTTTGTACGTGCATTTATAGATAAAAAGCCTTTTCTGCTGCAAAACTTGCTGACCAAGGAAAGCATGTTGTCCCAGAGAAGCCTGAAACTGGCTCAAAAAATGGACGTTAAGTCAATGATTTGTGTACCGATTGTTTATGAAAATGAATCGCTTGGAATCCTGGCTGTCGACACTGTTAAATCAGAGCGATTATTAACCCAGAGCGACATGAATCTTCTGCAGGGCGTATCTTCCCAGGCGGCTATCAGTATTGCCAACGCCCACTCTTTTCAGAAGCTTCAGGTCAGCGAAGAAAAATACCGCTCCATCCTGGAGAGTATCGATGATAGTTATTTTGAGGTCGATCTGAGTGGGAACCTTACATTTTTTAACGAATCGACGTGCCGGATGCTTGGTTATTCGCGCGATGAGCTCATGGGCGTGAATTACAGGCGTATCATGGATTCGGTCACCGCTGAAAAAGTCTTTCGGACCTTCAACGTTGTCTATCGCTCCGGGGAGGCTACCAAAGCATTGGATTGGAAAATGATCCGTAAAGACAAATCGGCGTGTTTCGTACAGACACTGATTTCATCGATTCGAAACAGCGACGACTTTCCGGTTGGTTTTCGCGGTGTCGCGCGGGATATGACGGAACGGATCCAATCCGAAAAAGAGCGCAAGTTCCTGGAGGCCCGGCTGCAGCAGGCTGAAAAAATGGAAGCTATCGGCACACTTGCCGGTGGTGTCGCGCATGACCTCAACAATGTACTATCCGGCCTTGTCAGTTATCCCGAGCTGCTATTAATGGATCTACCGGCAGATAGTCCGCTCAGAAAACCGATCCTCACGATTCAAAAATCCGGTGAACGGGCATCAGCTATCGTTCAAGACCTGTTGACACTGGCCCGACGCGGCGTGGCGGTTTCGGACGTCATCAACCTCAATCATATCGCAAGCGACTATATAAAGAGTCCCGAGAATGAAAAAATCCTTGCCCTCAATCCAGATGTCGCGATTCAGACAGAATTGGCTTCGAATCTGCTGAATATGATCGGCTCACCGGTGCATCTGTCAAAGTCATTGATGAACATCGTCAACAACGCCGCCGAAGCCATGCCGGCCGGGGGCCGGATTCAGATAAATACAGAAAACAGGTATTTGGACCATCACGTAAAGGGGTATGACGAGATCCCGGCGGGAGAGTATGTCGTGCTCTCAGTATCTGACAACGGAATCGGAATTTCAAGCGCGGATCTCGAACGGATATTCGAGCCGTTTTATACCAAGAAAGTGATGGGCCGCAGCGGGTCCGGCCTGGGCATGGCTGTCGTCTGGGGTTGCGTTAAAGACCATAAAGGCTTCATTGACGTGAAGAGTCTTCTCGGCAAAGGAACGACGTTCACACTTTACTTTCCGGCAACCCGTAAAATCATCGAGAAAAAAGCCGCTCCTTTGACACTGGAAAAATTCAAAGGTCGCGGAGAATCGATCCTGATTGTCGACGATATTGCCGAGCAACGCGAGATTGCATCGGAATTACTAGCGAAAATCGGTTACAACGTCTCTACGGCGCCAAGTGGTGAAGCCGCTGTCGACTATCTCAGATCAAACCGGGTCAGCTTGGTGGTTCTTGACATGATCATGGAGCCCGGTATGGATGGCCTGCAGACGTATAGACAAATTCTGGCCCTGCATCCCAATCAGAAAGCGATTATCGCCAGCGGTTTCTCCGAGACAGCCCTTGTCAAGGAAGCCCAAAATCTCGGAGCGGGCGCCTATGTGAAAAAACCTTACACAGCTGAAGAAATCGGTGTCGCGGTTCACCGGATGCTTAAATCCTCATCAGATTCGCCCGCCTGAATTTCTCCTTCGGCGGATTGAAGTACCCGTGGTGCAAGTAAGGAAATTTTGCCTGCATTTTTTCGACGAGGGCCTTCATCCCGGCGCTATTTCCGTGCGAGGAAACCTTCTCCATTGTCTTCCAATACCGGAGAGGATCAAAGTTCAGGTTGCGCCACTGAATCATTTGAATCGGATGTCGCCGAATGAACGTTTCTAGAGCGTGTGCTTCTTCCGTTGTATCGGTGAATCCGGGAAGATTGAGGTAGTTGAGAGCGACATTGACCTCGCGCTGCAGTGCCAAATCAATACCATCGACCACATCGGCAAAGCGGTATTCCCGAGGACGAAAATAAGCATTGTAGCACTCTTTCCTTACACTATTCAGGCTCACCCGAATACTGTCCAAGCCGGCATCGATCAGGCGTTTTAATGCTTCAGGACGACTTCCGTTCGTGTTGACATTGATTGTTCCCTGGCGGGTTTCCTGGCGAATTAGGCGGATGGCCGGCTCAATCACATCAACGGCCAGAAGTGGCTCCCCCTCGCATCCCTGCCCGAAGCTGACGACAGCCCTCCTGACCCTCTTAATATGCGCCAGAGCCACTTCAGATATTTCCACCGGCGATGGTGTGAACCCAATCCGGTCCTGACTATGGTGGATATCAGTGCCGTCCTGACGCGAAAGGCATCCGCGGCATCTGGCATTGCAGCCTCTGGCTGTCGGCAGGGGCGCCTCGAACCTTTGGAGAAAAAAATTCTTTGCTGCCGGGCACCCATATTTCTGGGCGCAAGACTCCAGGTGTAACCGTAGCCGATTGTCAGGCATTTGCCGGCGTTTGGTTTCGATGCCGGCGGCAACCGCTTGCTGCGGCATGCAGCGCAGGTCCTGCCTTTTTTCGCGATCGATCCGAAATACCGCCGAACGGATTTCTCCTCCAAACCACCCGGCGGCCCCGTATGAAAACAGCGGCAGGGCGCGGGCGTTCTCTCTTTCCCCGTAGGCACTGATTGAATGGACAACGAATCCCGGAGAATTAAAAACGGCCACCGGGTAGAGCGGTTCACCCGGGCGATAGGGGTCTTCACGGAGATGTTCGAAGCTTTTTCTTCGGATATTGAAAAGAATCGGGAATCTGTCGGGCAAGTACATCACTTCGCTGCCGAAGGGCAGGGGGACGGTGTTGTCCACAGAAAGCAGTCCGAGTTGAGGCCCGAACATCCCCGCGGCAGCATAACCGTCGAGCTCAAAAATTTCGCCTCTGCGATTGGCCACCAGGGCGGTCAGCTGTCGGATCTTTTTTTGCATCAGCGTTTCTGCGTGTGATGAGCGAGATGACCGAGCTCGGGGAATATGAGGGCATTGCAGGCAAGCCGGCAGGCATTCAAACTGCCTGGCAGACAAAAAACAACCGTATTATCGACAACTCCGGCCATCGCCCGACTCAGCAGAGCCGCCGATCCGATTTCGCCGTAGCTGAGTTGGGCGAATAACGGCCCGAAGGCTGTCAACTCCTTTTGAATCATGGGGCGCAGGGATTCAATGGTCACGTCCTCAGCCGTCATGCCCGTGCCTCCGGTAATCAACAAGAACTGGGGTCGGACGTCCCGAACGATATTCGATACCGCGGCGGTGATGGCATCGGCATCATCCGAAACGAGTTCACGACAGCCAAGCACGTGACCTGCCTGTAAGGCTTGGTTTTCGATCCACTGGCCGCTTTCATCGATATCAAGCGTACGGGTTGTCGAAACGGTCAGGATCGCAATGGTAACCGATTTCGGCGCATTCTTTTTGTGTTCGTGTGTACCCATGGTATTCATGTACCTCTTCTACCGTTTCAATTGATTGGCCATCAATTGCCTTCTGTCGATAGTAATTTGGCCTGTGATAAAACCGCTGGTGGGCCTAAACCTTAACCTATGCTATAATCGCCCTTAAATCAATTTCAATGTCTGAAGGTCGGTCTCGCTTGCATAAAACCTGTAGCGGCATCATACTGGCTGGAGGCCTCAATACGCGGTTCTCCGGAAGGGAAAAGGCGTTTATCACCATCGGCGGCAAACGCATTATGGACCGACTCTATCAACTCTTTCGAAAAACGTTTAAGGAAGTCATCATCGTCACCAACGATCCGGTAAAATATTTGGAATGGGATGCTCATATTGTCACCGATATTGTGCCCATCCGAAGTTCTCTTTCCGGAATTCATGCCGGTCTCTACTACACACAAACACCCCATGCTTTCATCACCGCTTGCGATGCGCCTTTCTTGCAGAAGGACGTCGTTGAAACGATACTTGGGTCCCTTTCAGATGACATTGATGTGGTCATACCGGAAACAGCCGCGGGGATGGAACCCCTGTGTGCCGCATATTCGATTCGATGCCTGGAAACGATTGATCGTCATCTGAAAAACAGGAAACTGAAAATTCAGATGTTTTTCAAAAAAATGCGCGTACGACGTATTTCGGAACAAGCCCTGCGTCGCGTTGACCCACATCTGGCTTCGTTTTTTAACATAAACTCGCCCCCAGATCTTGTCCGGGCCGATACAGTCTGGTCGACAATATTTAAACCAATGTCAACGAATAGCAGATGAGGCGATATGGCTGAATTTACTCACATTGACACCGATGGCAAGGTTCGCATGGTCGATGTCACCGATAAAGAACCGACAGAGCGCACGGCCGTTGCGATTGGCAGGATCGTCATGCAAATGACCACCCTTGTGAAAATACTCGAGGGAAGCGTGACTAAGGGCAATGTTCTGGAGACGGCACGTATCGCAGGAGTGATGGCGGCCAAGAAGACCTCCGCGCTCATCCCCATGTGCCATCCCCTGGCGTTGACTGTCATCCAGGTCGATTTCCGACCGGACCGAAAGACCTCTTCGATCGAGATTGAAGCGACCGCACGCCTCGTCGGACGAACCGGTGTCGAAATGGAAGCGCTTACGGCCGTGGCCATAGCCGCACTGACCGTTTACGATATGTGCAAATCACACGATCGCGAGATGGTTATCACCGGAATTCGCCTGATAGAGAAGTCGGGTGGCAAAAGCGGTCATTACTTAGGCCAGAGATGACACGCATTATTTACGAAACATATTCGCCCACATATGCCATGAGGAAAAAATGTTCACCACGTACGTGCTGTCAAACAAACACTGCCGACCGGGACCCGACCGGAATTCCATCACCGTGAGGTCTGTTAGCAAGCGCCTGGCTCGTATAGCGGCATGCCTGATCGCCTTTGCCGTATGGCTCAGCGGATGCGCAGCCCCTGAAAAACAAACCCTGCATAACCCTCTCCGCCGCCAGATATCCCGACTTCAAAGACGACATGCAATATGACGGATTGGAACACAGCATTCGTCAGAGTCTATCGTATCTGCAACGCGTTCCTCCAGACAGAGAATTTCGTTTCGAAGACAACCGCTATAGCGCCGCACACATGACGCGGTCTTTGGAATCCTTTCTCGCGTATATTCAAACCCAGCCATCGCAGAGCGATTTAAATCGTTATATTCGCGACCATTACCAAGTTTACCGATCGGTTGGCAGCGGTCCGGATAACGATGTTCTGTTTACGGGATATTACGAGCCTTTTCTGACGGCGAGAAGGATCCCGAACAATCAGATACCGAGTGCCGATTCTTGGACGTCCGGATGATTTGGTGACCGTTGACCTGGCGGCCTTTTCATCGAAGTATCAAGGTGAAAAACTCACGGGCCGATTGGCCGGTCGTACGATTGTCCCGTATTTTGAACGCAAGGACATCGAAGGGGAGGGTGCTCTGGACGGAGTGGCCCCGGTATTGGCATGGCTGGAAGATCCGGTAGATCTTTTTTTTCTTCAAATCCAAGGTTCCGGCCGGGTTTACCTGGACAACGGCGAAGCTTTGAATGTGCATTACGATTCAACCAACGGTCACCCCTATCGAAGCATTGGCCGGCTTTTGATCGACAAAGGCAAAATACCTCTCTCCGAAATGTCAATGCAGCGCATACGTTCCTATCTTGCGGCCCATCCTGAACAGGCTCGCGATATCATGGATTACAATCCCAGCTACGTATTCTTCCGACTTGAAGAGGATGGCCCCCTCGGCTACCTTAACGTAAAGCTGACCCCGGGCCGCTCCATTGCCCTCGACTTTCGTTTGTTTCCGATGCCCGCCCTGTCTTACATTGAAACAGCGAAACCGATCATCGATGGCAACGGTGAAATTACTCGATGGGAGAACTTCAGCCGCTTTGTTGTAAGCCAGGACACTGGCGGCGCCATTCGCGGCCCGGGTCGCGCGGATATCTTCTGGGGCAACGGCCCCTACGCTGAGGTGGCTGCAGGGCATATGCGCCAGCGGGGCAATTTGTATTTGATGATTTTGAAGTCGGAAGACGGCCGGTGAGATATCGATCCAAGGTGCAGTCGCGTTTTACCAGAGCTTTCGGATGCGTTCGATGACTTCGGCGATTTTAAGGCGAAGGAAACCCAGAGAGATATCGTTGCCGAATGTCGTAATCAGTAACATCTCGTCATTTATTTTACTGAAGTGCAGATTTTCATCCTGACCTTTGTGATAAAGCAGGGAAAATTCATCTTCACCGACGATTTTGGCCATGGCATCAACCGCTCCGAAGTTTCCTAGCTGCCAGCGCCGCCAAAGAATAAATATCGCAATGGGCGTCTTTGCTGCAGCCGTTTGCAATGATGTGGCCGGATAAATCCACCACCAGTGCAATGGTGACCCCGTTGGCGATCAGGTCGTTCTCTATTACAGATTCAGTTTTTTCTAATTGTTCCTGGTCGAACGCCTGTATCATTCCTGCTCATCCTTGCTCGAATTCAGCCCTCAATATCTCCCCCTGGAAATGACAGCCACTTTAACCCGCGTAAATTTAACAAAAATCTATTTTCCAAGCAAGCGATTTCAGTGCCGTATTCCTATTGGTCTTGACAGTTTATGCGAAACCCAGTACTAAATGTTGCTTTTGAAGTATCGCATACGGTTTCATTGAGTTTACTGAATTTCCCACCGGATTCTGCGGATCTGGCCACTACGGTCGATAGTCTGCAAGGAGATACCCATGTTTGGCATCGGCATGCCGGAAATGTTGCTTATTCTGGCAATTGCGCTAATTGTCATCGGTCCAAAGAAACTGCCGGATCTCGCCAAATCATTAGGGCGGGCACTGCGTGAATTCAAAAAAGCCACCAGCGAACTAAAAGAATCGCTCGAGCTTGACGATGAGTTGAAAGATGTCAAAAAGAGCTTCACTGATTTCAGCAGCGACATCAAAGGTTCCATAAAGGACCAACCCAGCCTTT
>CAVRBA010000002.1:0-198539 GCA_963719015.1 uncultured delta proteobacterium
TTCGGCTGGCATTGGGATGGATCATTTCGCGTATACCTGCCTTAGATTCGCAACGTTCTGCTGCATGATGTCAAAGGTAATCGCCTTCTTGGCTGGGTCCCGCATGGATCGAAGATAAAGCTGTCGATTCCTGCCGTTTTTAATCTTTCAACAGAGTCTGCAAGCGGTGTTCCTTCCCAGATCATCCATTGGCCGGGATGATGTTTCAATATGTTCTGTAATTCCATCCATTGTTCGCGACTCGGAATCTCATCCGGTTCCCAGTGCACACTTTTGATGTTGAGTCCGTAGCGGCGCGCAAAATAATCATAGACGGGATGGGATGCAATCAAGGGCTGGTTTTGATTCTTGGACACGATTGCTTTGATGCGCTGGTCCAACGCCAACAGGTCTTTTTTAAGATCAGCGAAATTTTTTTCAAATGTGTTCTTCAGTTGCGGTCGACGGCGGCCGAAGGCAACCGCAATTGCCTTTGCCTGACCGGCTGCCAGATTAAAATCAATCCAGGTCGTAAAGGCGACACCTTCGTGGGCGTGTTGGCCGCCGGGACCATGGCTGTGCGTGACCGCTCCTTTGACCCGAATATACTGTTCCTCAAATTTGGCTGAGGTGTTTACCAACTTTGACTGCGGCAATGAGACCTTGTAAATCCACTTGGCATAGCCGGCGCCGTTGAGCAGTATGAGATCGGCCTGCTGATAGGCGGAAATGGTTTTGATCTCCGGCATCCAGTATGCCGGGTCAACATTCGCCGGCGCCGGAAACACCACCTTGACATGCTCCCCGCCAATGCGCTCGGCAAAATACTTCAACGGGTAATTCACAACATAAACGCTAAGCTTGCCGGTAGAATTGTCGGCCGACGACGATGTGGCTATAGATCCATAGTAACAATGGCACAAAGGATATAGAAGAAAATTGGCGGTTATTTCGCATGGAAAACCGTTTAAATGACATTCGGTTGGGCTCCTTTAATTTAAAGTTTCCGGTAGAAATCCTTGCGTTGGGTTTCGATCCTGACATCGAGTTAAAACAAAAATACAGCTTAATTGATCCAGCTTCTTTTATTGAAAACGGTTATCTTATAAACAACATTCTCACAATTTCGTTGGCGTATTGATCGACCGTGAAGATCATTGCGCCACAAAGAACGCCGCTGATTAAGACAATAATGAAAATTTCCGCTGCCAGAAGCCAAGCGATGGTCATCCGGCTGCAGCCGAGCTTGAAGATGGTTTTAATCTCTCGCTGCCGCAAACGCAAAGATAAGGCAAATACGAGTACAATCGCTAAAATGGTGGCCAGAGCGACAACCGAGATCACGGCATCCAACACATTTTTAATGCGAAAGATATTTTGCAAAAGACCGTCGATCACGTCTCCGGGTTTAACAATCTGCCGGGTTTCTTCTTTTGCCAGATAGCGGCCTCTGAGTATTGTTCCCGACTTTTCATCGTAGGGCACTGCGATGACGGCTGTTATCGGATATTGACCGATGTCTCCGTGAAAGTGAAACGAGGCGATGTTATCTTCGGTAATTTCCGTGTAGTGATACAGTTTGGCGGTGGCCGCCACATTGGACTCGGTGCGTTTATATACCAACGTCGGGTCTTTTAGCCGGGTGACATCCTGGTGACCGTGCCCCAGGCCCTGGATGACCCAGGCAGTCTTCAGATCTACGAATACAGCCAGATCATCGGTGGTGTGTGACGTTTCGAGGACCCCCACGATTTTCATTTTCAAAGGATAAATCCCGGCCAGATCAAACAGGCTTTCAGGAGATGAGACCAGGCTGTCTCCGGTTTTGAGCCCCAATTTTTCTGAAACTTTGGCCCCCACGACACAATCTCCCAGCATTGCGATTTGCCGGCCCTCTGCGATTTTTAGCCTGCGAAACTCGAAGTAGTCCAGTGTGGTTCCAACGATGGGATTGCCCCGGGCACGAAAACGAGTATATAGCGGTATGGGAATTGCCAGGTCCATGTTTTCGACGCTCTTTGCGAGACGCCATGGAAATTAACTCCGGCACTTCTTGGCCAAAGTACAGGGTATTCATCACCAGATCCAGGGAACTGCCCTTGGCGCCGATCACCAGCGGCGTGGACACGGCCCGGGACATGAGCTGACGCTCGCTTTCCGCCAGCAATAGCTGCAAAGCGATGGGAAGAAACGAAATCAGGGTAATACAGGCCACCAGCGTAGCGGTTTTAATCTTGTTGAAGCTGATGTACTTCCAGGCAATGTATAAGCTATCAAGCATGATTTTGGATTTAAAGAATTTGGATTTTGGATTTAGAGATTCTTTTTTGACTCGTCTCAGATCGGATGAAACAATGATCGCAACGATATCGTCGCTCTCTAATATGAGGTCATCTATTAAGAGATTCTCTAGAAATGCTCATCTCCTTGAGCAAATCGAGCCAGAACATTGTTTCATCTGCCTCCTCTTCGACAATTGCAAGTCTTCGAGATCAAACTCAGCCTTCGATCTAGCCGCGACAAGCCGGCTATGTAATTGGCAGCGACTGAACGTCGCCGGATCTAAACAATTGCGTTTCTGATTGACGACTACCTTCTCGATTGTTGCGGTCAATTTCCTGCAGAAGTTTAATGATATCCTTCGCAAACTCTTTCGTTCTTCTTTTTAGACTGGACCTTCGTTCATTGCGACTCTTTTTCCTGCAATGACTGATCTAATATTAAAGTACCTCTGTGCATCAATAATCTGTCGAGTTAATGCTGCCAAGGCTTCTGGTTAGGCTCTAATAATCCGGCAACTCGAAAATCTGAGATCTAAAATCTAAAATTCTTAAAATCTACAACCCTATCAAATCGCTTCAACAACTCATGATCGTGGGTGACCGCCAACAGGGTGGCCTCGTGTTCTTCTACCGCACGGAACAGCAAATCCAGAATGAGGGTCTTGTTGTCCGGATCGAGGTTGCCGGTGGCCTCGTCTGCCAGGATGACTTGCGGACGGGTCAGCAATGCCCGGCAGATGGCGGCCCTTTGCTTTTCTCCCTGGGAAAGATCGTTGGGCTTTCGTCTGAGCTTATCCCCGATCCCCATATCCTCTGCCAAGCCGGCAGCGCGCTTCTTGGCCGAGGCATCCAGAGACAGGGCACCGGTGATCCGGTAGGGGTGTATAATGTTGTCGAAGACGGTCAGGTAGTCGAGCAGTTCAAAATCCTGGAACACGAATCCGATGGAAGTGATGCGGAAATCCCGCCGACCGGCATCGCTCAGCGCATCGACCTTGACATCGCCGACACGAATCGCGCCATTGCTCGGTGTGATAATGCCGGCGATCAGGTTCAGCAGGGTGGTTTTGCCTGAGCCGCTGGGGCCGATAACCGCCATTTTTTCACCACGCGCAACGGTAAACTCGGGGATTTCAAGCCGAAATTCTCCGGAAGAATAATGAAAAATCAATGATTCGATATCGATCATGCTCATGCAGGGTCTTCCCAGGCAAGTAAATAATCTAAATTATGGCATAACTCAACGACAATATCCATCCCAACAGGGAGTAATTCAAGACCGTTGGTTATTTAAATATCTGCGACTGTTTGTCACATACCCTGTATAGAAAACTATTGTAATGGAGTGATGGAGTACTGGAGTTTTGGGTATAAAAGCGGAAAATTTCATTTTATATTCTATCACCATTGTTTCCTAAAGGTACCAAACAAGGTTCATTTTTATCACTACTCCATTACTCCATAACTCCATAATTCCGCTAGAATTAACCTTCGCCTTAGATAAAAAAGCGGATAACAGCAGGTTTACCAACAGTCGCGATTTACATCCATCCCAACGAGCAGCTCACTTTCAGTTGCTACCTGAATACTGCATGAAAATCAATGAAAAGTTAGAATAATACTTAATAACAATAGGTTGTGATAATTCGCGAAGTAAAGAATAATACCCAATAGGTAAAAAGGATGACGCCGGATTTTATCTCATTGATTTTCACCCGTTGGGCGAGCCGGAGGCTTTCATATGCTGCGTTGCTAAGGATTCGAAGTAAAAAACTACGACTTCACCCTTAGACGCCTTGTCTATGAAAGCCTCCGACTCGTGCAAAATCCAGGTTCTAAAATGTCTGCGCAGATCTGCGTGGGTCTGCGGTTAATTATCTATTTTGCGGTTTAGCATACGGATCGATCCGTTTTTCTTCCAGCAGCTCAAGATCCGTGATCTTCCAGGCGGCATCCACCGGTTCCACGGTGATGTTGGCGTCGTACTGGTTTTCGCGGGTGTGAATGTGGCCCCAGTGGCCAACGGTTCCCAGAGCGGTCCATTTAGCGTGAAACAGCAGGCCCAGGGGACGGTCTTTTAGAGGGCTCACGTCGACATCCTGAATTTCGACCTCTTTGACCCTCGCCTGGGCGCCGCCGGCCTGGGTCACCACCAGGGACTTTCTGTTCTGCAAGTAGATGTCGGACAGCAGATCCCCGCTGACGCTGGTGGCCAGCCGGTCGTAAACGTCTTCTTCTCGCGGAAGTCAAAAGAGCGGTAGATGTTTTTCAGCAGACTCTCCAAAACGGCAACCGCTTTCTTGTCGCTCATTTCCGCTGCCAAGATGGTCGGGCGGGCCACGGAGACTTTCAAAAAGGGATACAGCAGAATGCTTCCGGCAATCAAAACGACGATCATGCCCACCGGAAGACCGATTTTTCCGGAATTCCTGCGCTGCTTCCTGATTTGAAACCCAACGGGTACCAGCAGCACCAGGCAGAGAAGACTTGCCAGGGGCAATTTAATGTGGCTTAACGCATCGTCCACCGTCACTTCGGCCACAGTGGGCATCTGATAGGTCTTCAGAAAATTGTTCCAGGTGAACAGGTTTTCTGCCGGGGTGACATAGGAGGGAAACGGACCGGCCGGGTCAACGGCATTGGTGGGTACTTTTTGAATTTTTTCTGAAAACAGATCCCAGTCCACCGTCACCTGTTGAGGTATTTCCTTGGTCAGGTAGGTGACGATCACACCAATCATGGCCGTATTGAGGGGCATCCGTTCGGTCTGATCGATGAAAAACGTACGGGTCATGGTGTATTTGACAAAACTCGTACGGTCCAGAATCGGGCGCAGTGACTGCCCGTCGATCAGCACCTTGCTGTGCTGCAACAGAAAGTCTCCGATTCGCTTTTTCAGCGGCTCGAACTCATCGATCTCTATGTATTCCTCACCGCGAAGGCCCAGGTCCATCCAGGCCTCCATGTCCTTAACCCGCACCAGGGTTTCATGCCGGACTTCGAAAGGTTCGATGTACAGAAAGGTCATCATTCCCGATTGCTGCCAGCGCTTCAAGGCTTTGTTTTCGAACTGGCTGTACCACGGGTCTTGCCAGTCAAGGTGTAGTTTGGCCGGTTCTGAAAGGTAGCGGTAATCGACAATGGGGACACCTTTATGGTAGGCGATAAAACCAATGGGAACGGCGGATTTTCCGCCGGGTTCAAGCGGCGGGAAAAAGTGATTTCCCGGGGCTTGGTCTTGAGACGGATACACCAGTTCGACGTAGAGAACGCGCTTGTCTTCCGGTGGGCCGGGAATCAGCTGCCGGGTATAGGGATTGATAGCGCCGGCGAACGGATTGGGTCGGTCCTTGCGCAAGCGCGGCTCCACCAGTTTCATTTCTGCCATCAATCGCTGTTGATCGCCGAAGATGACTTGAAATCCATGAGTGGAAAACCGCCGCATCCGCTCCTGCATCGACGGCGGCTTCACTTTCGACTGCTGGAGCCATTCGTCCGGCAGAAGGTCGATAAACTTGTCGATGTCGTTTGACATAAACCTCCAGGACCAGCCGCACCTGGTCTTCCTCGACATAGATTTCCGCTATGTTGGCTGCACTCTGGGCCCCGGAGAGGTTGATCCAGTCAGCCTTTGCCGGACATGTGACAAAAAATATCACAGAAAATATAGCCAATAAACGGGAGTTCAAAGTTTTCATCATCCTTATAAAATAAATTATTTATTAAATGTCATGCAAGTTCCGGGAAATAAACGGGTTGGCTCATGCGGTGATAACACATCCTTCGCAAAATTAACAAGCACGCCTCCTATGATCACCTGGTTGTCAAGGCTGACACGATAGCGAGTGCACCTCTCATGCACACACACTTGACATGCCACAAGCATGAAAGTATGTCCATAACAAGTAAATCCGGTAAAGAGGCCATCGAATATTTCCAGAACCTTCCTTTAAAACCGCAATTACGTAAAAACAAGTGATTATCATCCGGGATTGATCCTTATTTAGTTTCCGTCCATAAATGGCCCTTTTCAGCAATTTCGGCGTCAATCGGCGGAATCGAATTTGCCCGCGCTCAGTATTCATCGCTTGGCTAAGCTTCGTGTGGTGCATCGTATAGTTCATATTTTAGAGTAGTTACAAAGAGAAAGGAGTCTAATAATGTTACCAAAGATAAACAATAGATTAAGCGTCTTGCTGGTATTAGCTGTGGTGATGGGAAGTGTCATGACAGGTAACCTGGGCAATAACGCCCAGGCCGCTGATAATTTCCCACTGGGACGCACGCCTGCCGCAATCGTCGATGGCCAATACCCGGCCAGCTATTTCCCCAATACCGAACTACTGGGCACAGACGAAATGCGGATCACCGCTTTGGGTACCGGCATGCCCAATCAAACCCGAGCGGCGGTTTCCATTTCGTACCTCGTCGAGCTGGGCAATGGGGACAAGTTCCGTTCGATATCGGATCGGGTGCGATGGCCAACCTGTTTTCCCTGCGGCCCGATTTCTCGAAACTCGACAAGGTGTTTGCCAGCCATTTGCACATAGACCATGTGGGGGATTTTATGGGGCTTCATGTCGCCGGATGGCTGTCAGGCCGCTATGAGCCGATTCACATATTCGGGCCCAGCGGTTCCAGCCCTGAACTGGGGACCAAAGCGTTCGTTGAAGGCATGCGGCAAGCCTATGCCTGGATCTCGCCACCCGCAGTGGGGCACTTCCCGACAAGGGCGCACAGATCGTTGTGCACGAGTTCGACTACAAGCAGGAAAACAAGATCGTTTACCAGGAGAACGGCGTAACTGTCCGGTCCTGGCCGGCCATTCACAGTCTTGACGGCTCGGTGAGCTTCGGCCTCGAATGGAATGGGTTCAAGTACGTGTTCGGCGGGGACACCTATCCCAACCAATGGTACATGAAGTTTGCCGCCAATGCGGATGTGGCCTCCCACGAGTGCTTCCTGCCTCCCAAAGCCCTGGCGGCCTATTTCGGCTGGGATTTGTCTCAGGCGACCTATGTGTCGACAAGGACTCCACACCGAGCCCCAGGCCTTTGGCAAGGTCATGTCAACCGTCAAGCCACGCCTGGCCGTGGGCTACCACTCGGTACAATCGCCGGAGAACAATGCTGCAATCATGGACGGTGTCCGCAAGACCTATGACGGGCCGCTGGCTCTGGCAAGGGATCTGATGGTCATCAACGTCACCAAAAAAACGATCAAGGTGCGAATGGCAACTGTGGACGAGTACGTTCTGCCGCCCGATGTGACTCAAGCATATAAAGATGCCCCCCGAACAGACCAAAAACACCCGTCCCAGGCCATATTGGACGGCAAGTGGAAAGGTTACACTCCGCCACCGATGCCGAAAAAGAAGTAGGTGATTAATAGCCAAGTTGAGAGTGTTGCATATAAATAGATATCAACAAGCAATAAACCTGGAGAGAAAATATGAACCAGAAGTTAGATAGCGGGAAAACGCTGAACCAACGAGAACGACACCGGCGAAGGTTTTTAAAAACAAGTGCATCAGTCGCTGGAGTCGCCTTGTTGGGGGATGTGCTTAGGGCGACATCTTTATCGGCTGCAACAAAAGACGAACCCAATTGGAAGGAGGTTCAGTTGTTGTTTGTCCAGAATGCCAGGGACGTCGTCATGGCCAAAGATCGTTTAACATTGATAGGAATCAACCCAACCACTATAACTTTTAAAGGTGTTACCAATGCCTGAGACCTCTCAGATTGAAGCATTGATACAGTGTAGAAAGGGTCAAACCTTGATTATTGATTATAATTCGTGCGTTTATTTGGTATCAGGAATTTTGGGAAGGGTAAAAGTTAATCGGAGGAATTTTTAGCTACAGATATAATCAATAATCAGGGGTTGACCGCTTATTTCTAAAAAGAGCGGGCAGTAGCGACACGGCGTAAAGTGGCAAATTACATATTTTCCCGTCCAATTTGAAATTAAGTAGATTTGTCCGCACAAGTTGTGCCGGATTGAACTGTAAGTCATAGGATTTCAGGCTTTTACTCTTTGGGTTAATGCCTGCTTTAACCTCTAATGGATATATCCGATCAGAGAATTCACAAAGAAAATCGAGTTCAGCTTTCCCACCTTTACTTCGCCAGTAAAATAGTTGTTGAGGCAAATGCGAAACGAGTTGTTGAGCGACAAAATTCTCCACAAAAGCTCCCTCATATTCGTTGAAAAGGCGCTCTCCTTGCGCCAGCATTTCAACTGGCGAATTGGCTATAGCTCCTAATAATCCGACATCCAGTGCATATACTTTGAAACAACTGGTGTCCGCATAATGTTTAAGAGGATGTTTCGGGCTTTGAGAAGCATAGGCCCGATGGATGAGACCGGCATCCTCAAGCCAGGTCAATGCATTTTCATAGGCCCGCCCCCGTGCTCCTTTCTTGACGGCGGAAAAAACAAACTTTTTATTTTCCTTTGCCAGATGCCTTGGTATGGAATCCCAGACTTGAGTAAGCTTGGGAATGTCGGTTGATGGGGCATGCTTGGCAAAATCCAGAACATAGGATTTTATAATTTCTTGTTGAATTTCCCTGATCTCTCTTCCGTTTACTGTCTCAGCAAAGTACTTGACAGCTTCCGGCATACCGCCAACAAAGTAATAATGGCGAAGCAGATCGATTAAATGCAAATGAAACGCTTCGCTCAAAGGCGCAAATGTGTCGACCTTTTCAAGCAGCTTTCTGTATCTGGATTCCCCCAAGGCGGTTAGGAATTCCACAAAGGTCATCGGATACAGTTCGAGAAAATTCACCTTTCCAACCGGAAAAGATCCGGGGCTGGACATTTTCACGCCTAAAAGAGAACCTGCCGCTGCAATGTGAACATCGCTCTTTTGTTCTGCGAAATACTTCAGTGAATTCAAGGCAGGATTTGAAACCTGGATTTCATCAAAAATGACGAGATCAGACCCCGGGCGGATTTCTTGATCCATATAAATGGCGAGTTCTGCGAGTATTCTCTCTGGATTCAGGTCCCGGTGGAAAAAGAGATCGAGACCGGAATCCTCTTCAAAGTTGCAGTATACGGTGTTGTCGTATTCATTCCGGCCGAATTCCTTTAGGATGAATGTCTTTCCTGTTTGCCGGGCCCCCTGTAAAAGGAGTGGCTTACGCCTATAGGACGATTTCCATGTCTGCAAATTCGCATAAATATCTCTTTTCATGGTATGGCACTATGCCATGGAAAGAAGCTGTCGTCAAGATTATTGGGATTGTTTTTGTGCATCAGGTTACATTATTCGTACGAATTTTGTGTTTCTATGCACAAATATTGCCCGATAAATCATAATAAAGGGGGTCAAACCATCTCTGATAATCGACGATCTCACCAGCAAAACATCGTTTGTAATGATCTTCCATAACCGTTTCAAAGAAATTGCGCCCAAACAGCTCCGGGACAGAATGCCCAATAATGTCATCGATCGGTTTGTTTAGTGCTTGACAGTAGGGCTTAT
This sequence comes from uncultured delta proteobacterium, assembly GCA_963719015.1. Taxonomy (GTDB): domain Bacteria; phylum Desulfobacterota; class Desulfobacteria; order Desulfobacterales; family SG8-13; genus JARFQH01. The sequence goes on from CAVRBA010000002.1 coordinate 9,757, forward strand.
TGACATACCTGTAAATATAACCCCGGTCCACCAGGCCGACCGGATTGTTTGTGCTTTCTATGATATGCTTGTATTGAATTATTTCATTTTCTGCCCGCCGACGTTCGGTGATATCAATGGCCATTGCGCAATACAACTTACGCTCCGGGATCGGCAGCCTTGTATGGCGAATTTCGCACAGAATATCGCGCCCAGAAGCGTGTTTGTGCACCCATTCGAATGGTTGCGGATGCTCGCTTAGGAGTTCTTGTATTTTTTCGTTGATCATCGCCTCGCTTGCACGACCATCATGTTGGAACGGAGGACTGATATCGAGGGGACCCGATACCGATGAGTTCCATCCTTTCCAGCCCAAACAACGTCACCGCTCTGGCATTGGCGTCCACGAATTTGCCGGTCTCCGCGTCGATAATAACCATCGCATCCGGTACGTTTTCAAACAATGTCTTAAAATATGCTTCTCTTAGCTGCAGTTTTTCCTCGTTTCTCTTTGCAGTCGCTGATGTCTTTGGCGATGGCCATAGGGGTCAAACCTTGATTATTGATTTAAATTTATCGTATGTTGTTTGGACTTTCTTATCCCGGTCCAGCAGGGATTGAAAGTTCCCAGCCCGCCGACTGATAGAAGAAATAGTCAGACCGATCTGACTGCCGATCTCAGAATTGCTGAACCGGCCACTCTGCCACAGGTGATAGATCAGCATGTCGCGGTTGCTCATGTCCGCATTTGAAATGCGACGGGAGCTTCTCAATTTTTGAATATCGATCTTCAAAACTGCCGACGCGGTATCGATGATATCACCAAGGTCCCTATCATCGACAAATTTTTGATGAACCGGAATGTCTGCCTGAGGTTCCCCGCTTAAATAATCCTTTTTTATTCGATCGACAAAGACCTGAGAACCAATGAATAGGCCGTGCTTCACGTCTTCCCAGATACTCTTTTTCTCGTCGGCATACCGTTGCACCTTTTCCCGGTAAGCTTTACGCCCGCTGTTATCTGGTCCGAACCGCGACAGGATCAAGTCGGTCTTTAACCAATCCGGACACCGCCGGTTGTATGCATAAGCTGGATAGCTGCTCCATGTGTGATCGAGCAGGCGTCCGACAATCCCTGCACGCAGTGGGTTTCGATGGATGTAGCACGACAGCTGCATCAGATACGATTCATTTTCTACCAGGATACTCTTAAAACGACCCTGAAAGAGGTGTCCTTTTCTGAGAATGACGCAGATTGAAAATCGTGGTGTAGGTGGTGCCCAGCCACTGCATGGATTTCGAAAGGTTCGGTCGGTTGGTTCGCAGCAGCAGGTGATAGTGGTTGTCCATCAGCACGTAGGCGATGATGTCCACTTCGAAGCGCTCGGACTGTCGCGCCAGCGTCTGAAGGAAGGTGTTGCGGTCGTGGTCAGAAAGGAAAATGGCCTGCTGATTGTTGCCGCGTGAAAGAACGTGGTAATAGGCGCCTTCATATTCGATTCGTAATTGCCTTGCCATAGGCGACTCATAACCTGATGGCAAGGACAAAGTCAATTATAATCAATAATCAAGGTTTGACCCCTTCACTTCATTTTTTCCGGGTGGCTTCGAAGGAGATGAGGACATCGACGTCTTTGCCTATCGTTCCCATTTTGTAGTATTGCCCGTCGCCGACATTGTACTCCAGCCGGTCGATGGCCAGGCGAGCCTCAAAACCGGCCACCTCGCTGTCTTTATCGAAAGGATTCGGTTTGATACCAAAGAAAGTAAACGGAATCGAGAGATTCTTGCTGACGTCTTTGATCGTCATGGTTCCGTCGACCACGTATTGATTGCCCTCCACCTGTTTGATGGCGGTGCTTTTAAATGTCATGTCCGGAAATTTCCGGACATCGAAAAAATCTCTGGATTCGAGATGACCGTCGCGTTTGCTGTTTCCCGTATTGATGCTCTTCACCTTAACCTTGAAATCAAAACTGCTGCCGCCCAGGTTGTCAGGGTCGAACACCACCTTGCCGTCAAAATCTTCAAAATAGCCCCTGGTGGCGGAATAAATGTGATCGATCTCGAAATAAATACCGGCGTGGGCCGGATCGAGTTTCCATTCGGAACCGGCGGCATGCGCCGGAAGGATTAAGCGTCATGCAGAACAAAACAACGGTCGATATATTGCTTATTTTATTCATTGGAATGCCTCCTACATTTGAGATATTCATTCCTCGATATTCTCCCCACACAATCGATCCTGATTTCGTTGTGTTGATTGACTGCATCAGTCGAAGAAGCAGACAACCTGTATGGTTGAAAAGTGAGTATGACGCATATGGATCGCGGTTTGATTTCAAAAACCGAAAGTTTCCGTGTGGATCGAGCGAGATTCGAAACCGATTCGCTTCAGATCGTTTTTTACCTGCGTCATCATTTGTTCCGGGCCGCACACGAAGATTGACGCATGGCGGCTGCATCCTTGAAGCATCGATTGCAGTTTCTCCAGATTCAGTCCCTCGGTGGAAAGCCATTCATCTGAATTACCGGTAAAAATAAGAACCGAACGAAATCCTGTCAATTTCTCCCCAAATTCATTCAATTCGCCCGGATAGACCATATGGTCCCGGGATCGATTGCTCCAGATCAGGGTAATGGCACGCTGATCCCGCCGATCGGCCATGAAGCGCATCATACTCAGCATGGGGGTGATGCCGATACCGCCGGCGATCATGATGATCTCGCGTGCCGGATCGGTAAACACATGGCTGAACCGTCCGAACGGGCCTTGAATATAGACCCGCTCCCCCACGGCAATCCGGGCGACATGTCGGGTCCAATCTCCATTGGTCCGCACGGTCACCTGCAGGTATTCCGGACGGGTCGGTGTCGATGAAAGCGTGAATGGGTGCGGCTCTGGGGAAATGTGCTTTGACTGAAAGGACACGATGACGAACTGCCCCGGAACATATCGAAACGGCCGTTTGTCAACCGGGCTCAGCTCGATACTGACGCTGCTAATGCCCTCGGGCGCGATCCGGGTCACGGTAAAAGGCCTTTTTCTTGCGCGCAGCCAACCTGAGCGGTTCCACAGCCACAATAGAGCGAGAAGAACAGCCGATAGGATAACCGCCTCACGGGGAAAACCCTGTTCGGAAAACGTTTCACTGACATACAGGATGTGAAGGATCACAAGACCGAGTATGAGGCCACCGAGCTAACGGTGAAATAACATCCAGCGGTGAAACCTTATCCGCAAGGCACCCCGCCACTGGCTTGACGAAAATTGGATGACAACCAGAGTCAGCAGTCCGACGCCGAGCCATTCCGGCCAGTAACGCATTTCCAGGGGAATAATGAGTGAATTTTCCGATGTCAGAATGAGGACGGGGTGTAAACAGGCCAGCAGCAAGATGACAATGGCGTTGCGTCGATGGGTGCGGACCAGACCGGGATGTGAAAAGACCCGGTCCAACACCTTGAGGCGGGCGACCAGGATCAGCTGGTAAAAAAGCAATACGGCGGCCGCCGTGCCGACGACCTTGCCGCTCCGCAACAGGGTTTTTGCAAGACCGAACTTGTACCACATGGAGGGCGATTCAAAGAAAAAAGGGATCGACAGGGCCCCCGCCATAAAAAGAACCGCCGCAGCGATGATGCCCCCCATCAAAGCAAAGCGAAACCGGTAGACCCCGAGATCATCCAACGGAGATATGCTTCCTCTTTTTTGCTGCATGGCGGCAGGTCGTATTTTTTAGGCCTAATCCCCCTGTTCCGCCATGAAGTCGTCATAAATGGTTTCCAAATACTGCTTGTGCTTGGCTTCTTCCTGGGCCAGAATCTTAAACAGTCGGATGTACTCCTCTTTGTCGGTCTTTCTTTGCATCTCGTTGTAGAGGGCCAGGGCCGCCTCTTCGCGCTTCATGGCCAGGCGAACGATATCCGCATAGTGCATCCCCTTTTCATACTTCATCTCGACCATGTAATCGCTGCGCTTCATATCGGGAATCCACTTGAGGGTGTAAGTTTTAATCTTCAGCTTGTTGCCTTCGAAGTCTTCCAGCATGGCCTGGTGTTTGCGTTCCTCGGCCGCAAATTCCTGGAAAGTTTTCTTGGTTCCACTAAAAGCTTCCTGCTGGGCCACCTCATCGTAGAAAGCGGCCGCTTCTTTTTCCTTTTCAATGGCGAAACTCAGGATTTCCTCGATCGATTCAAAGTTCATATGTTTCCTCCTCTTCACAAAACAATCTTCTGAATTTAGACAATTCCGTCCACGATTCCCTAAAAAGTCGGTTGAATGACTTATTTCAGCGTTCTGCGGTCATTATACTGAATTTTGTTCATACCGTATTCACAGCCGGTAATCAATACTCTGGTATAAAATTAAAACAGCCCCGAGGGTTTACTCGGGGCTGTTTCAGGAGGTGCGGATCAGAAAATACGACAGCGAGATCAGCTGTCGATACCGCCTTTATATATGGGTTGTCAGAATAATATTCCGTTACCCACAGCAAAATCTCCCATTGTAAATTTTAGACTTTAGATTTTGGATTGGCGGTATCGCTTCGCTCTTTCCTTATATAAATCAGGCAGAATTCCTTAAATCCAAATTCCGCATTCCAAATTCTAAAATTTACGAATAGCCCATAAATGATATAAATCTTAATCTCGAGCCGAACGAAATGTATAAAATCGCTATAATAATCAATTTGCCGGCTGCGGTTCCTTGCCCTTGCGGACCTTTTGTTCCCAATCCTCAATTTTCGTGTCCTCACCCACTTCCTCCCAACCGGTGATCATGGCCCGGGTGTGGGCGGAAATCGTGTGCCCGGTGGTAATCATATAGAGGTGTACGACAAGAAAAGAGAGAATGGCGAAAGCCCCGGCCATGTGAACCAGCGCGACAACCGGCAGCGACAACCAATCCAGTCCCCAACCCTGCCAGGAATTGTAGCTCCAGTAGAGAAAACCGGAAACCATCTGAATCGGCAGCAGGAGGGCTGCCAGATGACAGATAGACCAATCGTTGCAGGGGGTTGTGCTTGGCTTCCTTGCGTTTGGGAACCGGGTGCGCTTCACCACGAAAAATGCCGTAACTGTAATACCGGACCACAAGGAGCATCTTGCGGGTGGTGGGAACGTACTGACGCCACTCGCCGGTGGTAAAGACCCAGAAAACAAAGAACGCAAAAAGGATCAGCCACCCCAGTCCGACATAGTTGTGGACATCGACAGCAGTTCGAAAACCCATGAGGCTGAAGCTGTTGTGAACTTCAAAACCGGTTACCAACAGCAGAACAATGATCGCGCTCTGCAGCCAGTGCCAGAAACGCTCATAGCGGGTATAGAGGTAAATATTGACCATTTTCACAGGTTAGCCCTCCTTCCTGCCGTTAGTGAACACCCGGCCCAAACCGTGCAGGACAACGCCGAGAAGTGAACCCAGCACCAGAACCCAGCCCAGGGTATCGATGAGTCGCCACTTGTCCCTGCCCGGCATGTAAAAACCGGTCAGTTTATCCAACCGACCGCCCTCACCGGCATGGCACTCCTTGCAGGAAACCACGGTGTCTTTGGGCGCCACCATGTGGGTGGATGGAAACACGTAGGTGGTCTCAACGAAATCAAACTCCCCGGAAAACGGCAGACCGAGAGATTCCTGTCCCTTGGTCAGGGCCCGGTCCCAGTCGAGTGTTTTCCAGTAGCCGTCATCACCGGAAAGAAGGGGTGCCAGCAGTGTTTTATGCACCTTGTCATACGGTTGAACGCCGCGGTGTATTTTAAAGGGGAAAATACGCGCGTTCGGGTCTTGACGGTTGCCGGCCGGCTCACTAACGGCTACCGTCTGGCTGGGATCGATGGTATCCTTGGTGGACCTCGAAGCAATCGACCCGTTGAACCAGAAATACTCAGGCTGAACGTTCTTGGCCCATTTCATTTGACCCTTGATGGACATGTAGTCATATTTACCGAATTCGTCCTTGGTTTTGTAAGGTTTACCGTCTTTCTTCTTGCCGGCCTGGGACCAGTCCCAGGACATCTTGGTCGGATTTACCCGGGCAAGGGTCGGGATGTGGCAGGTTTGACAGGCCACCTTGTCGGTGTGATCATTGGCTTTGTGCCCACTTTCATGCGGTGTCGCGCTGTGACAGGATTCACAGGTAATCTTAGCGGTCAGGTCGTCCTCGATCAAACTCTTGCGTTCGGTATAGGCCGGCGCCGTGTACATCCGCCCGGCAATATTATGGAGCTGGGTGGTATGGCAGCGAATGCAGTCAAAGTTCTGGCCATCGACACCCATATGCACATCCAGGGCTTTGTTCGGTTTGGTCAGCGACGAATCCAAATCGCCGTGCTTCACACCGTCACCACCCCCGCCGTAAAAATGGCAGGAGCCACAGTTCTTGCGGGTGGGCCGCCCCACGGCCTGAACGGCGCCCTGTATCTGGGTCTGGAGGTCCTCGGCCATCTCTTTGGACTCCTCGTCATCTTCGGCTTCGCTCATGAAGAACTGCATGTCCTCAAAGGCTTCGTCCCAATTGATGGTTTTCTGACCGTGGCAAACCATACAATTGACGGCCTCGGTGGACGTACCCCAGCCCGGGTGGCAGGCCAGGCAGCTGTTGTCTTCGGTTTTGTTGGTAGAGATGCAGAAATTGTTTAGCGAATAACCGGCCTTGCCAACCTGATCACTGTCTTCGGTCCCCGGCACCATCCACTTCCAGTGAATGGTTTTGTGAAATTGTTCTTCGGCTTCAGAATGGCAGGACAGGCACGCCTTGGTAATTTCCGGTCCACTGGCAAAGGTCTTCTTCAAGGCCTCGTGCTTGGAGTGATCGGCCGTGATCCACAGTTGCTTTTCCTTCGTGGCTTGACGGGCCATCACCCGACCGGGGGCATTTTCGGTTTCCTCTTCCCCGGCAACGGCAAGTGACGGCTCGACGGCCAGCAGCAACAGCAGACAGCAGAGTGTGAGGGCGTAGTAAAGGTATTTCACAGATTTCATCAGGCTCTCCCGGGGATTTTCTTCCGAAAGTGAAAAGAATTCGTGCGGCCGGCAATTCGGCCGCACGGTTGGTCGCTTCTGCAAGTTTACTGCGCGATCTTGGTCAGATTGAAGGAACCGTCCTTACTGAAGGCAATCTCCGCTTCCACGTAGTAGACTTCCTTCAGTTCCGGCCTGACGTCTTGAACCATGTAGTAGGCTTCCCCACTTCGCGCGCCTGTTCCGCATACAAACACAATCGGCTTGGTGGCGGGCAGACTCGGTATTTTGGCTTCGAGTTGATCCACCGGAATATTCTTAGCGGTCTTAAAGCTGCCGGTGGCAAACTCGGCCGGGTCCCTGACGTCAATGATGTAGATGCTGGAAGGGTCTTCCTTGACGATCTTGGTGAACAGGTCGTTGTCGATGCTACCTTCCTCGCCGCCGGATTTGATGGCGGTAACCCTAACCGTGTTGTCCTTGCCGGCATACGCAACCCAGGCCGGATACCCGGCATCAAATACTTTTACGCTGGTGTAACCCATCTCGAGGGCCTTTTTGGCGGATTTGTGACTCAGCGGACATTTAAATCCTCCGCAGTAGAACACCAGGGTTTTGCTTTTGTCGGCCGGCAGCTGATCCGTGTATTTCGCGAACTGGCTGTCAGGGATGCTGATAGCGCCCGGAATGTGTCCCTTGTCGTATTTCTTTTTCTTCGGACGAGCGTCGATCACAACGATCTCAGCACTCTTGTCCAACTGAGCTTTGACCCACTCAACGGAAACGGCGGGGTAGTTGCCGGCAACTTTCATATATTTCGGAAAGCCCTCGGCGAATACTTTGACGTTGGTGTAACCCAGTTTCTCGGCCTTGAAGGCGGACTTGTGACTCAAGGGGCATTTCAGACCGCCGCAGTAGTAAATCAGCAATGCCTCTTTGTTTGCGGGCAGTTGGTCAACCATCTTGTCGAATTGGCTGTCCGGAATGCTTACAGCGCCCGGGATATGGCCCTTGTCGTACTTGGCCCGTTTGGGACGCGCATCGATGACCATTACATCCTCAGCCATCGGTACCGTGACGTGATCCATGACGAATTTCACGTCAACGATGTCATGGTATTTCTCGAACTGTGGTGCCGCTGCCGCTTGCGGTTCAGCCTTCGGTGTGGACGAGCAACCAACCAAGGCGGCTGCCAGGACCAGGCTCGTCAATACAATCAGTAAATTCGGTTTACGGACTTTCATGCTTCCTCCATTTATTGGGTAAGGTTTCGATTGACAGAATCCATATGGCTAAAGTTGCACCATGCCTTTACTTGCACTTCAAAGGTGTCGGGGAATCGGAGGCATGGGCGTATAGATAGGTATAAATATTTGATTTATCTTCTTCTGAGAGCTGTTCCCATTCCGGCTTACAACCGAATTCGTCGAATTTGCCTTGCTCGAACACCTGGGTCCACTGGGCCTGGGTTTTGGCATCCGGGTTCAGGGGCGGCTTGGGCGTATCGACCTCACCGCGCTCGTTACAGGCTTTGTAGACCTTGCGGTAGATATACTTTCCTTTGCGCTTATTACCCTGCTCGATCGCCAGGGCGGCACCGACAAAACTGACTGAAATAAGGGCGGCCAGAAAAAACATCAACATCCTCTTCATTGTTACGGACTCCTTTCTAATTGGGTGCTTATTCTATGAGCTATCAACATTCTTGGCTGTCACGGCGGACAGCGATCTTTATATATTGTTCGGTATACAGTGCAACCCATGTGCCATAATGGAGGACACGTCTCATTCTTTCCTAACAACTTGAAACAATATGTTTTTTTTAATATCCGGCTGCCCGGTAAGGCCGCCGGGAGTGTTAACACCTGTTAACCTGTTAATTTCATTCCAGGCTAAAAGACCACATGACGATCACACGATCGAAGAAATTCCGCCAACTCTTCCGGTGGTACCAGGCGACAGGCCCGCGGTAGCGCATTGCCGGCCCCCAGGGCCGCGATACTGGCTGAACAGATCCGCACCGGGCCAATAGCGGAAAGAAGGCTAAAATTCGTGTTTCCCACGAGTTGAACCCCTTGGCCGGCCAGAAAAATCTCGACGGCCTTGCCCCGTTCCCTGGCCGCACAGGCCAGCTGAATGACTGCCTGGGTGTGGGCAGTAGAATTAATCAGAATCCCGAGTTTTTCCATTATTTTTTGTGCAGTAAAGGTGACATACGAGTAGATTGTGTAACCAGTTCGATTACCAACAGATAACTTTATCGCTGGCAAATATATCGTCGACCAGACGATGCCAGTTAATCGGCGCCCGAGCAATATCATCCGGGTACAAAACCGCAACAGTAACCCCCTCGTCCCCGGACATGGCCTCGATGAGCTGCTGCACGGTGTCGCTCGGTTCCGATCTGAGGATATGTAAAAGCTTGTTCATCTGTAGCCGCTCACAGGGTTGCAACGTCCAATGTGCATCAAGTCACCTATTTGTAAGCATTTACAGGGTGACGCAGATGCAAGGCGTCGGGCACGCAGACGTACTTTTGTACTTCAAGTGTCCGACAACAAAGCAGATGCGGTGCCCTGTGAATGCTTACGTTCATCTTTTAAAAAGGAATGACCACATCGGCTTCTTTGAGCATGAACGCGATTTGCGTAAGCGTGGCGTGGCGAAAGCCAATCCGGTCGGCAATATCCAAGCGGTTGGTGAAGCGCTGGGGCTCCCGGGACCCGTGATTAAAGATGGCGTCACTATCGATCTCGGCCAGGTTCGTGGCTGAATCGGCCAGCATGATTTGAACATGCATGCCGTTGAGGGATAGTGATTTTCCGGCAAGCAGCCCTTCCTGTAACCGCTCGGCGTTGCTGACGAGTATGGCTGCCTTTTGCATGATAATTTCCCATCTATCCTTTCGTGGTGTTACTGCCGGTCAGGTCCTGTTGATGATGCGCTCTCAGAAAACTGAGCAACAAGCGTGCCACATCTTGGCAAAACGATAACAGTTTAAAATAAATACAAAATTGAATTTAAAAAAAACCTTGCACGAGTGCCGGCAGGACATTATGTTAACAGGTGTTAACTTAACAGTTACAGCTTGAACTGTCGTCACCACTCATAGTGCAACAAAAATCGGAACCGACATGGATCTTTCAAAACATTGGAAAACAATCTTCGAAACGCTTATGGACGGCGTTCTGGTGGTCGATCCCAGGGGCAAGATCATCGCCGTCAACCCGTCAGCGGAGCGGATGACCGGATACCGCGCCGATGAACTTATCGGAAAATCGTGCCGTATTTTAGATTGCACGGGTTGTGAAATTTTCGGCAAGGGGCCCGCTGAAAAATGGTGCGGCCTTTATGCCCGGGGCGATGTGCGGGCTAAAAAATGCCTGATCACGCACAAGGATCATCGGGCAGTCAACATCATTAAGAATGCCACCATTCTGAAGGACAAAACCGGCATGGTCATCGGTGCGATCGAAACCCTCACGGACATGTCACAGATTGTCCGCCAGCAGCAGGAAATCGTCACCCTGCGCAAAACGCTTCACCTGGAGGAGGGTTACCATGGCATTCTCGGCAGATCCCCGGTCATGCAAGACCTTTACGAGCTCATCGACAACGTTGCCCAGACCGAATCGCCGGTGATGATCCACGGGGAGAGCGGCACCGGCAAGGAACTGGTGGCCCGAGCGGTTCATGAAGCCGGTCAGCGGCGTAAAGAGCCGTTCATAAAGGTCAACTGTGCCGCGCTGAACGAAAACCTGCTGGAAAGCGAGCTATTCGGCCATACCAGAGGTGCCTACACCGGCGCGGAGCGCACCCGAATCGGCCGTTTTGAGGCCGCCCATAGGGGTACGATCTTTCTGGATGAAATCGGGGACATCCCCCTGGCCACCCAGGTAAAACTGTTGCGGGTCTTGGAGGAGAAGGAGATTGAGCGGGTGGGTGACCACACGCCCATAAAGATAGATGTCCGCATCATTTCAGCAACCAACAAAAATTTGGAAAAACTGATCGAGCAAGGCGCGTTCAGGGAAGACCTATTTTTCCGGATCAACGTCTTCCCTCTCAGCTGTCCGCCGCTGAGGGACCGCAAAGAAGACATCCCCATAATCGTCCAGAGCTTCATTCGCAGCAACAATCAGAAAACCGGCAGGAAAATTTTAGGGTTGTCGCCGGAGGCTCTCGAAAAACTGACCGCTTACCGATGGCCCGGAAACGTGCGCGAGCTTCGCAATGCTGTCGAGTATGCATTTGTTCTCTGCGCGACTGGCGGAATCGGCCGTCAGCACCTGCCGCCGAAAATTTCCGGCACTGAGCTCGAATGCAGGGAACCGGCTGCCATCAAAAGCGGTATTGCCGATGAACAGGAAAAGGGGCAACTGCTCGAAGCCCTTCGGAAAGCCGGCGGCAACCAGTCGGAGGCCGCGCGCAACCTGGGTGTTAGCCGCGTAACGATATGGAAACGGATGAAAAAACACGGCATCACATCGGTCGATATCAAGGGGGATAGCTGATCAAGTAGGATATTTGATCCATCGGTATTTTTTCTTTTTGTTCATTTGCTGAAAAAATTTCATCGATTTTACGAGGTCAGGCGAACAGCATCTGGCACGTAAAATTTTCTTGACAGTATCGGCACCACCATGACAATCTGTCGGCAGGTGGATGTTCTCTACCGCGATATCACCGTTGCGACCGGCACCCTTTTCAGCGACTACCTGCTGCTGCCCCGTTTCTCTCTATCGACAGAACAAGCGCCAATTCGGTTCGATCTTAACTTTTGAAAGCGATCATTCATTTCGTGTCCCCGCTGAGACTTTTCACAGCAATCACCATTCCCGTCAGATATACGCTTCTTTTTTAGACGAACCGGCGCCTGCCTCTTACGCCACCTTATTTGAGCGATTGTTACGGCTACCACAGATTCAAGGCAAATGCCTCAGATGCGATAAAACCGATATCCCCGAAGGGTATCAAATTATAAAATTTGAGACACTCTGAATAGGTTCCAGAAATCACGCAACCGAAAGGAGGGCAGAATGGCCGCACAAAAATTACTACTGCCATATAATTTTAAAGCGTCCGACCGTAAAGCCTTGGCGTTCACCATTCGCACCTTTGCTCATCGTGAAGATGTCGAGGTGACGCTCTTCCACTCCTACACCCCTCTGCCGACCATTGACATTAGCAATGAGACGGTGACGGGAAGACTGAAAGAAAGTTTCTCGTATCTCAACCAGAAATTGTCCGAACTTGAAATGACGTTTGAAGAAGTTAAAGAAGAGCTCGTTGAAAACGGTTTCGATACAGAGAGGGTAAAATCGACATTCAAACCCCGTAAAAAGGAAATTGCCAACGAAATCATCGACCTTCACAAGAGTGAAAAGTTCAGTTTTCTGGTTTTAAACCGCAAAGTCGGGAGGATCGGTCGCTTTTTTTCGGGCAGCGTCCACACCAAAGTCATCGCCGCCTTGCGGAATGCCACTGTCTGTATCGTCTGTTGACACCGTCGGTATCCGGAAAACAAACCTCTTTTCCAAATTTTAGCAGAGGAGGTGCCCCATGGGTATGGAAGAAAAATTAGACATCGACCTTTTCAAGGTGGTCACCCGAGCGATAGCGCAGTCTGACAACCTGGAATTGATGACCGGCCACCTTTCCCAGCTTCTGGTCGCCGCGCTGGAGATCAAAGGCTGCAGTATATTTGCCCTGGATCACGAAACCAAAGAACTGGAAATTCTGGGGAGTTTCGGACTCAGCGTCAGTTATGTCAATAAAGGCCCGGTGCTGACAGCCAAAAGCATTGCCCGCACCGTCAAGGGTGAGCCGATTGTCGTGAGCGACATAAACCGATCCGATCTGCTGCAATATCCGCAAGAAGCACAAGCCGAAGGCATCCGCGCCATTGTTTCGCTTCCCATAAAGTTGCAAAGCAGGGTGATCGGCGCCTTGCGTCTTTACCATCATGCGGTCTGGAGTCTCTCGGTAAGCGATCTGGATTCCTTGATGCTGCTGGCCGAAATCATCGGCCTGGCCCTGATGTACACCCGTCTGAGATACGCTCTCCGCTCGGTCAAAGACAGCGTAAACGATATTCACACAGTTTGGTTGGAGCCCTAAACCGAATATGTCATAAAATCTTGCGATTGAACGGCGAAAACAAGCAAGCGGGTAAGGGAACGAGATTTTCTTATTTTGAGAGTGTCATGAATTATCCGCGCTCCTTAAGATTTAGCAATACCCATTCGTAACTTCTGCTTTAGATTTACCTAACCCAAAATGATTGACGGGACAACTGAGTGTTCTGTTCATGAGTGAATAATTTCTCTGCAGGACGTGGCCCTACAAAGCCTAACGGCAAGGCATACCGTTCGTATGTCACACTCTAAAACCTGCGGAGAACGCCGCCCAGTGGTAGAAGGCGACCATTTATGGACGGACACTTAGAAAAAACCCCGCTGCGATTTTTACACGCAGCGGGGTTTAGAGTTGGCCGAAATGAGGAGATATGACTTACTGTTGCGGTCCGAAGATCTTTTCGGGACGCTGGGTCGATCCCGTCGCGTTGGGGAACTTCGGATAGATGTATGCTTTTTCGCCGGTCTCGAGCAGGTGATCCGCAGCTTCCATGTAGGCATTGAAACGGAGCTTGCATTCGTAAAAACCGTGCCACCAGGCATAATCAGGGGCCATCATCATGGCACCCATCCGCGCCCGACGTCCCTCATGATGCCACAGTTCATAGTATTCCACTTCCAAGTGCTCGTCGAAGAATTTCTCCTTGCTCAACAGACCCTTTTCATACAACTGATCTAATGTGGCCTTGGCCGGTTTGAAGTAAACGTCATTGTACTCTGTCACCGCCTTGTCAAAGCCATTGTAGAAATCGTTGATCCAGGAATCTCCATGGCACTGACGGCAGACGTTTTTCATTTTCTCTCGTTCCGTTTGCCAGTCGGTTTTGGCTGGGAAGGGCTTGAAATCCTGTGGCCGCACGGTCAGAGGCGCCTGGGTCTCCCAGGACAGCCGTTCGGTTACATCATGGGTGCCCATGACCTTACCCGAACCGGACATGTGACATGCCGCACAGGTCGGGGCGCGGTAGTCGACGCCGGCGGTCCACGTTCCGGCGGCGGCTTTAAAATTATATTCGTCCTTGTAAGCATGGTACATGGTGCCGTGCTTGGATTCGTTATAGATCTCTATTTGGGGGTGATCCGGGCCAAGGTGGCACTGGTCACAGGCTTCAGGCATGCGCGCTTCAGCGATGGAGAAACGGTGGCGGGTGTGACACGAGGTACACGACCCCTTGCTGCCGTCCACGTTGAGTCGTCCCACACCGGCATTTGGCCAGGTGTTCGGGTCGATATTGCCTTTGTCATCGAGTGTGATCACCGTACCGTGGCAGTTTAAACAACCGGTCTTACGCTCGTTGTCGGAGTTCATGCCTTTGTTGAGCCAGGGATCGATTTTCCATATGATCTCAAGGGTGTTGGAATGCTTGGAGCGACTGTATTGGGTCACTTCATCGGGATGGCAGCGGGAACAATCCTTGGGAGTCACGATGGAGGCGATAGGCACTTTGTATTGACTTTCGCCGTACGGGAGGTCTGAGCGTCCGTAGTATTTCTCGTGTCCTTTGGCGGTGTCCTCATCACCGGGTTGGACCAGGTGACAATCCAAACACGTGATGTTGGCATTGGCATGCCGGCTCTTGGCCCAGTCCCCGAAAATGCCCGGGGTGGTTGCCCGGTGGCATTCGATACAGGCAACGGCCTGGGGGGGAATACTGCGCTCGATGCGAAACTCCTTCACCACGGGAAAATTCGGCTGCTGAGCGTTGACTGCCGAAAAACCGCCGTAAAGAAGCAATCCAACAAGCAGCAGTCCGATTGCTGGTAGGAATGATGGTCTCCTCATTGGCACAACTCCTTTCGAAATAGGGATTCAATGACCTCCGGCAAAGCCGGAGGAATGTTTCGTGAACCGCTCAAAGCGGTCTCTTAAAACCATTATTTCAGGCAACCAGCCACGGTCATTGAATGTTGTTTTTTAAAGGAATATCCTTACGTCCTTTCCGGTTTTAAGCGGTCTGCTGTTAGGCTGAGGCTGCCTCATGAACACCAGATTTCTATCTGTTTTTAATTTTTTTTTTATTATAATCATCGTCCCAGGTATTTTTTAGCTCCTGGTACTGTGAAACTTTGGGAGTCTCCCCAGCAAAGCTGGGGGTTTACCGATGATTATTACCCAATTATTAATAACCGAGTTTTTCTGGTTTAAGGCCTTTGGCCTGGTAAGGTACCTCGCGATACTGGCGGAACATGACCGAAGTCTTGTCGTTATGAACCAGGTCGTAGTGGCAATCGACGCACTTCAGCTCATACCCCGGCCGGGCGTAAAGCACTGACCGGTGGGCACGCATGGCCCCCCGACTCTGGGGCATGTAGAGAAGGTTGCGGTGACATTTTTGGCACTCGGAATTCTCGAAGGCGGCATAAGCGGCGTTACGGGCTTTTTCACGGTCATATTCCCCGCCAAGAAAGTGGATCGCTACGTCCTTGATACCGTGGTAAGTCTTGGCGAAAAGAAAATCGAAGGTGTTTTGAGGTGCCGGAAGATGACAATCCATGCAATCAACCACCACGCCGGCACCGTTGTTGGCGTGGGTCGAGGCGTGCCATGCCCTCACCGCCGGTTTGATCTCGTGACAGGAAGCGCAGAACTCCGGCGTGGAGGTTCGTACCATGGTATAGTAAGTCATGCTGAAGAGGGGGAAAGAAATCATGATTCCCAGAAGAACGAGGAGCGCAGCGATAATATATTTTTTTTTCATCAGCAGGATTCCTTGGAGAATGGGATGCGACGGGGTTTAATATACTTCCGGGTCGCCTGCCGGCGGCCCGAACCCCTGCGAGCGCCTAATTCCTGGGACCGGATGGTAGATTACCATACAAAGCTGGGCCGGGGAAATAAATACACACAAGAGTGTAATTTTGAAAAATAAATACCCCATTCGCCGGGGAGACACCGGTGGCCCGTTTTGACAAGGTCCAGGCCCTGCTTTACGTTTAACATCAAACAATCGTGATGCTTGAGTACGATCCGCCAAGAGGGAGATCATGAGATGGGCAGTCCGAAGGAACACAGCCAGGCCACTTGCAAAATGGAAGCCGCCGCAGATTCACGTCTGAGGGATCGGTTACCGGCCATCGCCGAAAAGATAATTAACAACTGCCTCGGCAATGAGGGCTACACCCACGTCGATTACGAACCGATTCCCTCCAAGCAGTCGGTCATCGACATTATTGAAAAATTTCGTGAAGTGCTGTTTCCGGGATACTTCACCAGGGAAAAACTCGATCCGGTCAACCTGAAGTACTACTTGGGCCAGGCGGTCTCGGTCCTGTTCGACATGATCTCCGAACAGGTGAGTCTGAGCATCCGCCACGATTGCTTCCGTTACGATCAACCCTGCAGCGAGTGTCGGGACCGTGGCCACGAGGTCGCCCTGGCCCTGCTCGATGAGATTCCGTCTATCCGCCAAACGCTGGCCACCGACGTCCAGGCGGCCTACGACGGCGACCCGGCGGCCAAGAGCACTGACGAAATCATTTTCAGCTACCCGGGGATATTCGCCATCACCGTTTACCGGGTGGCTCACAGGTTGTATGACCTCGGGGTTCCGCTCCTGCCCCGCATCATGAGCGAACACGCTCACAATATCACCGGTATCGATATTCATCCCGGCGCCAAAATCGGAGAGCGTTTTTGCATCGATCACGGCACCGGCATCGTGGTGGGGGAAACGACCGACATCGGCCGCGATGTGCGGATCTACCAGGGTGTCACCCTTGGGGCGCTATCACTGCCCAAGGATGCCGGTGAAAAACTCCGGGGGAAAAAACGCCACCCAACCATAGAGGATGACGTCATCATCTATTCGGGCGCAACGATCTTGGGGGGCGAAACGGTTATCGGTGCCCGTTCGATCATCGGCGGCAACGTGTGGATCACGCGTTCCATACCGCCGGACACCAAGGTCATCATGGAACCGCAGCAGCAGCGTTTTCGCTAACCAGACAATTCAGGAGATAATTTCAGGCGTTTGATTCATTCGGCAATAGAGCCTTTTGCACCGACCCAACGAACGATCTAAAGCGACTTTCCCCTTCTGGTTAACTCACTAAACCCAGGTACATCGTGCCTATTTATAATGGAGGAGATCCCCATGAGATATTTCACCACCATCGGAAGCACAATTGGGGCCACCCCACTGGTTCGCCTCAATCGTGTGGCCGCCGGACTCGAAGCCGACATTTTCGCCAAGCTCGAATTTTTCAACCCTCTTGGCAGCGTGAAGGACCGCATAGCGGCCTCGATGCTTGATGCGGCTGAACGGGAGGGTCTGATAACGCCCGAGACTCTGATTGTCGAACCCACAAGCGGCAATACCGGCATCGCCCTGGCCTTTATCTGTGCCGCCCGCAATTACCGCCTGTGCCTCACCATGCCCGATACCATGAGTATCGAAAGACGCAAACTGTTGAAACATTTGGGGGCCCAATTCGTGCTCACGCCTGGCGCTGAAGGGATGAAAGGCGCTATCGAAAAGGCCCATGAAATTCTCGCATCGGAAAAGACCAGCTACATGCCAAACCAGTTTGCCAATCCTGCCAACCCTCGAATTCATCGGGAAACGACGGCCGAAGAAATTTGGTACGACACTGAGGGCCAAGTGGACTTCCTGGTGGCTGGCGTGGGAACCGGCGGCACCATAACCGGGGTGGCCCAAGTTATCAAGCAGCGCAAACGCTCATTCAAAGTCGTCGCCGTCGAACCGACAGGTTCACCGATCCTCTCCGGGGGCCAAAAGGGACCGCATAAGATCCAAGGCATCGGGGCCGGCTTTATTCCGGAAGTGCTGGAGCAAAACCTTCTGGACGAGGTGATTCAGGTATCAAACGACGATGCCTTCGAGACCGCGCGACTAGTGGCCAAAAAGGAAGGAATTCTGTGCGGAATATCATCGGGAGCTGCCGTTCGGGCAGCCCTGGAAGTCGCCAAGCGCCCGGATGCCGGTGGGAAGAAAATCGTTGTTATCCTGCCCAGTACAGGTGAGCGGTACATCAGCACGGACCTATTTATTAAAGAGTAGCCACCTCTTGAAATCAGAGAAAAGGTATCGGACACGGGAACATTAATTAGTGCATGTGCATATTGATGCCACAAGCCGCATCATTCCTTCCCACTCGTCAGCTGCGCCACCAAATTCTCGAGCTTGCCCTGACCCTGGAGAATCAAATCGATCACCTCGCGCACGGCACCCCGCCCGCCGACGGCCTCCGTCACGTAATCGCACGTGGCCGTGACCGCTTTCCGGGCATCGGCCACGGCCACACTGAAACCCACCCGCGTAAGGATGCACAGGTCAACGAGATCATCCCCGATATAAGCGATTTCCTCGTCATGTAATCGGAATTGTTCCCGTATGTCTTCATAGGCGGCCAGTTTGTTCACCTGGCCCTGGACGACCACATCGAACTTGAGTTCATCCGTCCGGCGACGAACCATCTCCGACATCCGGCCGGTAATGATGCCGGTTTTCAAACCGGCCATGCGTGCGAGGGTAATGCCCATTCCGTCGTGAATGTTAAAGACCTTGAGTTCGTCCCCGGCGGCTGTATAGATGATCTCCCCGCCGGTCAGCACGCCGTCCACATCCATAAGAACCATCTTAATCCGCTGCAGCTTAGATTGCATGGTTTTGTACTCCATCGTGGTGTTTTAGCCTTTTGGGCATTTGAACATTCGGGTTTCGATATTCGAATTTCGAGTTTAGTCGCGTTCGCCGTATTTCTCCGGATCGGTTAGGCCTCTCCGGCGTCTCCTCCAGAGGGGGAGGGATTAGGATTAAATCAGTACTGAATCCTTTCACACAGCGACGCATAGCGCGTCCGGCCCCTCAGCAGATCCGTATGGGTCCCTTGTTCGATAATCCGGCCGTTTTCCATAATCAAAATCCGGTTCATGCGGTCGAGGTCTACCAGTCGATGGGTGATAAGCAAAACGGTTTTATCGCTCGTAATGTCGAAAAGCGTTTCAAGGACAAGTCGTTCGGTCACACTATCGAGTCCTTCGGTCGGTTCATCCAGGATCCAAATCGGTGCGTCGCGAAGAATGGCCCGCGCTATCGCTAAACGCCGGCCCTGTCCACCTGATATCAGACGACCGGATTCCCCGACCCATGTGTCGAGCCCCCGGGGTAGCGATCGGATGAAATCGTCGAGGCGGACGGCTTCCAGGGCTCGCCACAAATCGTTGTCATCAGCGTCAGGACGTCCTATCAGCAAATTATTCCGCACACTGGTGGAAAACAAGTGCGCCTGCTGCGATACCAGGGAAACATTGCGCCTCAAATCGTCTTCACTGAAATCGCGAATATCTTTCGAACCGATAGAGATGGTTCCGGTGGAAGGATCCCAGAACCGGGCCACAAGGTAGGCCAAGGTCGACTTTCCAGCACCGGTTTGACCGATAACGGCAACGCGTTGTCCGGCAGGCACTCGAAAATCGACATCCTCAACGGCCAAACGGCGAACGGTCGGCGTACCGAAAGCTGACCCGATCAAAGCGAATATCGAACCCGCGCCGGCCGGCCGGCGGACTGCGTCGGGAACGACACCGCCGGCACGATCCCGACCACGTCTAACAACCGCCGCCCTGCTTCCCGGGTGCGCCCGAGGTACTGGTAAGCCAGCGGCAAGGGCATCACGGCATCGAAGGCCGCCAGAACGGCCAGTGCAATCATGGCCAGGATGGCGCCCTGCAGAAGACCTCGGTTTACAAGGGCCGCTCCTTGGTAAAGGGCCGTCAGAACAGCCATGCCGGCCAGAATGATGATCCCGGCGTTACAAATGCCGCGCATGTGGCTCATGCGCCGCTGCGCCGCCAGCAGAGCCCTGTTGTCCTGCCGGACCTGATCCAGGTACACGCGGCTGCGACCGTATACCAACAGCTCCGGCAGTCCCTGAACGCCCTCAACGATGTGCATCCGCAAACGGGCGGTCAGCCGGGCCAATTTCCGCCCGTCGGAAGCACCCATCACTCCGGCGACCGCCGGCAGCACAAATCCGCCAATAAACATGAAGCCGAGTGTGGCCAGGGCAATAACCGGGGCGTAAGTATATAAAAATACCGTCAGAATGACGGCCAATCCGTAGGCCGACAGGGTGGGCGATAACACCCGCAGGTAAAGGTTGTCCAGAGCGTCGATATCGGCCACGATACGGTTGAGGATATCACCGCTGCGGTAAAGCATCAACCGGGCCGGTGCGAGGGGCTCGATGCGCGTGTAAAACCATACCCTCAAGCTCTCCAGCATGCGAAAAGTCGCATCATGGGAAACGATGCGTTCAACATAGCGGCCCAAGGTGCGGGAAATGGCAAATATTCTTAACCCGATGCTGGGGAAGAAATAGTTGAACAGCTGTGCTGTCGCTAACGTCAGCCCGGCATGAGCGGCGGCCGACAGAAACCATCCCGACAAGGCCATCAACCCCACTGTGGACGCAAGAGTAATCAAACCGAACAGCGTGCCAGCCGCCATCCGCTTCCAGTGCCCGGTGAGCAGGCGGATAAAAGGCCTTAAAACCGAAGTGCGTTCAACCATTACCCGCGTCTCCTCTTCCCCGCGACGCCAGACGGTAAAAGGTGGATCCGGCCGCCATCAGTTGTGTATACCCGCCCTGTTCAACGATGCGGCCATCGGCCAGGACGATGATCCGGTCGACCCTTTGCAAATTCTCAAGACGATGGGTGGTCATCAAAACGGTACGATCTTTGGAGAGCGTCTCGAGCGCCGCTATCACCATTTGCTCACTTTCGGCGTCCAGCCCCGCGGTCGGCTCATCCAACAGCAGCAACGGGGCGTTTTTGAGAAACGCCCGTGCCAAGGCCACCCGCTGCGCCTGGCCCCGCGATAGCCCGACCCCCTGCTCGCCCACCAGGGTATCCAGACCGTCAGGGAGATGGCGGCAGAATTCGATCACCCGCGCCGACCGAGCGGCTTCTCCAGCTCGCCTTCGACGGCGTCGGGCCTGCCGAGCAGAATATTTTCCCGTACCGTCCCGTGGAAGAGAACCGGCCGCTGACCGATCCAGGCCACTTTGCGGAGCAGGTTCTCACGGTCCAATGTGCCTATGGGTACACCGTTGATCCGGATTTGCCCGGAGTTCGGCACGACGAAAGCCATTAAGAGATTCAGCAGCGTTGTCTTGCCGGTACCGCTGGCCCCCACGAGGGCCATCTGTTCGCCCGGCGCCAACTCAAAATCGATGCCGTGGAACACCGCTTGTCGGTCGCTACCATAGGTAAAGGACACCTTATCGAATCGAACACCGATAGGGCCTGCCGGGAGGCGCTGGTCTTGGCCGGTTTGCAGCGGCGATTCTGTGGCCGAAAGCACCTTCAAAATTCCCTCGGCTGCCCCGATTGCCGCCGCCCGTGCATGGTAATGGGTGCCCAACTCACGCAACGGCAGGTAGAAATCAGGGGCCAGCAACAGAATGAAAAACCCGCCGGCAAGGTCAAGCGGGCGGCCGTATGTGCCAAACGGCAGATAGCCCAGGTAATGCATGCCGAGATAGACGGCCACGAGGGCAATGGCCACGGCGCTGAAAAACTCCAGCACCGCTGAGGAGAGGAATGCCACCCGCAGCACCCGCATGGTCTGACGGCGATACTCCGCTGAAGTTTTGGCTATTTTGGCAACCTCACTGCGGCTTCGGTTGAAGAGCTTCAAGGTGGCCAACCCCTGCAGCGTATCGAGAAAATGCGCACTCAAGCGCGCCAGGGCCTGAAAATTGCGCTGGCTGATGCTTTCGGCGCCCATTCCCACCAGGATCATGAACAGGGGAATCAAAGGAGCGGTGACCAACAGCAGCAGTCCGGCAGTCCAGCTGAGGGGAAAAATGAAGGCAAGAAGTGCGGCCGGGATCAAAACGGCCAGAGCCAATTGAGGTAGATAGTGAGCGAAAAAATCGTGCAGGCCTTCGACCTGTTCCAGTGCGACGCTGGCCAGGTCACCGGTTCTTTGCCGGTCTGTATAAGACGGACCGAGATCGACGAAACCTTTTAAAAGAGCCATGCGAATCTCTTCGCGCACACGGGCACCGGCTTGAAACCCGGCAATCTCCCGCCCCCAGGCCAGCGCTGCCCGGACGACGATCACGGCTGCCAGCCAGACAAACCGTGTCGTCAACGGCTCTCGCGGCAACCGATCGATGAAAACGGACTGGATAATATGGGCCATAAGCCCAGCCTGGACCACAAGCAGCAGGCCGCTGCACAGCCCCAGGCCCACCGACAGCAGTACCCAGGTTCGTGCCGGTCGAGCGCTTTTCAACAGCCAACGCAAGTTTTTTTTGTCGCTCGGTTTGCGGGGCGAATTCATGGCAAAATCGTTGACAGGGACAAATTCGTATAATAGGGATCCAGTGACCTTCTGCAAAGTTGGATGATTGGTTTATGAACCACTCAAAGCGATCTTTTATAACCAATATTACGGGCAGCCAGCCGGTCATTGAATGTTGTTTTCAAAGGACTATCCTATAGACCTTCCTATTTTTAGCGGTCTACTGTTAGGCAGGGTCTGCCCGATGAACCCAGATATCTTTCTGTTTTTATCATTTTTTAAAATTATATAATAATCATCGTCTTAGGTATTTGTTAACTCCTAAAACTGTCAAACTTAGGGAGTCTTTCCAACAAAGCTGAGAGGTTCACCGGTGGTTATTATCAAAACAATTATCAAACCGACACCTACGCAAAGCAAAAGAACCATATTGCTTACAGGGGTTGGCAAACGCCCTCGTTTTCGCAGCACCCTGGCCGACCTGAAAAATCGGTTACCGATATCAATTCTGCGGGACAGATGGTATTGCTTTGCAGCCGAAAATTTGATTGCGCACATAATAACACCTAAACTGAGTGTTTCAAATTTTAAAAAGAATGGGACACCCGGTTATTCGGGGAAATTCCATCAGTATCGATTTTTAAAATTTGAAACCCCTCGGGATTGTCGGCCTTTCTCATCCAAGGTGTTAGATGTCGTTCCGCATGGTCACCTATAGCGAACCGTCATCTTTACTCCTCATCTGCGGCAAAAACGACAATCGTTCAAACCAGGTTTAACCGTCCACCGATTTATGCACCGTTAATCGTCGGTAAAAGGAGTTATCACCATGCCATTCTCCGACTTGTTCGTCGACCTGTCACGTTGGCAATTTGCCTTGACGGCAATGTACCACTTCATTTTCGTACCATTGACCCTCGGGTTGTCCTGGATTCTCTTCATCATGGAATCGGTCTTCGTTATGACCGGCAAAGAGATATACAGGGATATGACCCGCTTCTGGGGTAAACTTTTCGGCATTAATTTTGCGCTGGGAGTTACCACCGGCCTGACCATGGAATTTCAGTTTGGCACCAACTGGGCTTACTACTCGCATTATGTCGGCGATATTTTTGGTGCGCCGCTGGCCATTGAGGGACTCATGGCCTTTTTCCTGGAATCCACCTTTGTCGGCCTTTTCTTCTTCGGTTGGGACCGGTTGAGCAAGCGCGGCCACCTGATGGTCACCTTCCTGGTGGCTTTGGGATCCAACCTCTCGGCCCTCTGGATTCTGGTTGCCAACGGCTGGATGAGCTTTCCGGCCGGTGCCGTGTTCAATCCCGAAACCATGCGCATGGAACTGGCGAGTTTCGCGGAGCTGTTCTTCAACCCGGTGGCCCAGGTCAAGTTCGTCCACACGGTGGGTGCTGGGTATGTCACGGCGTCACTGTTTGTATTGGGTGTCAGCGCCTTGTATCTTCTTAAGGGCAGGGATCTGGCTTTTGCCCGGCGTTCCTTTGCCGTGGCAACGGGGTTCGGCCTGGCATCGATATTGTCGGTCATCGTTCTCGGTGACCAGAGTGGTTTTGTCACCGGCCAGGTGCAGAAAGTCAAGCTCGCCGCCATGGAAGCCCACTGGGAAACGGATCCGACGCCCAGCTCTTTCACCCTTTTCGGTTTCCCCGACCAGGAGGCCCAGAAAACCCACGGGGCCATAAAAATTCCCTGGTTGGGGAGCATCATCGTGACCCGATCCCTGGACGAACCCATCCCCGGCATCAAAGATCTGATTGCCGAAAATGAGGTCCGAATCCGCACTGGTATGACGGCATACGGCTTGCTCGAACAAATACGGGCCGGTGACCGTTCTGAAGAAACGGCCGGTCGGTTCAAGAGCGTTGCCGAGGATCTCGGTTACGGGCTGCTTTTGAAGCGCTATACACCCAAGGTGGTTGATGCGAGCGAGGAACAGATTCAGTTGGCTGCCCGGGGAACCATCCCGCACGTGGGATTGATGTTCTGGACTTTCCGCTTCATGGTCGGGATCGGATTTTACCTTCTGTTCTTGATCGGCATTTCATTTTACTATTGTGCCAAGCGTGTCTTCGAAGAAAAGCGCTGGCTGCTCAAAATGCTATTGTACAGCCTTCCACTGCCCTGGTTGGCCATCTGGGCCGGGTGGTTCGTGGCCGAGTATGGGCGGCAGCCCTGGAGTATCGGCGATGTTCTGCCGACGTTTCTGTCGGTATCGTCACTGACCACAGGAGATTTGATCGGCAGTATACTGGCGCTCGTCGGTCTCTATACAATCTTTCTGATTGCCGAACTTTACCTGATGGTCAAGTTCGTTCGTATCGGCCCCAGCAGCTTGCATACGGGACGCTACCATTTAGAACAGGAAGCACCGACCGAGACGATTGCTTGAATACGGAACTTTTAAGGAGAATTAACAATGCCGATATTATTTGACTATTACACATTGAAAGTCATCTGGTGGCTGCTTGTCTGCACGCTTTTAATCGGTTTTGCCATCATGGACGGATTCGACCTGGGGATCGGTGTCCTGCTGCCGTTTGTGGGTAAAAACGATGATCAGCGACGCGTGGTGATCAACTCCATCGGTGCAACCTGGGAAGGAAACCAAGTCTGGTTCATCACCGCCGGTGGTGCCATATTTGCTGCCTGGCCGTTCGTTTATGCGGCTGCCTTTTCCGGATTTTACTGGGCCTTGCTGCTGGTGCTCTTTGCCCTGTTTTTTCGCCCGATCGGATTCGATTACCGCAGCAAGGTCGAGGATCCACGGTGGCGCACAGCTTGGGACTGGGGTCTTTTTATCGGCGGCCTCGTGCCGGCGCTGGTCTTCGGCGTGGCTTTCGGCAACCTGCTGCAAGGGGTTCCGTTCCACCTGGACGATTTTATGCGGCCCTTTTACACCGGAAGCTTCTGGGGACTGGTGATCAACCCCTTCGCTCTGTTGGCCGGCGTCGTGAGTCTCTCGATGCTGATCATGCATGGCGCGGTCTATCTGCAGATGCGCACCGAGGGCGAGATTTACCACCGCGCGAAGAAAGCGGTTCTCGCCTTCAGTCTTATTTTCATGGTCGCTTTTGCTCTGGCCGGTATCTGGCAGGCCTACGGTATCGACGGATAC
Organism: uncultured delta proteobacterium; assembly: GCA_963719015.1. GTDB lineage: Bacteria > Desulfobacterota > Desulfobacteria > Desulfobacterales > SG8-13 > JARFQH01. Next base: position 35,251 of record CAVRBA010000002.1, read on the forward strand.
CGCATCGTTTCCGCACCGGATCCCGGTGGTGTTATGACGCCATTGGACAAAACGGTTGAGGCCGCGACCGGCGCCTGGATGTCCAATTATTCGGCTTACCCGTGGATGATTCTGGCACCGATCCTGGCATTCGCCGGCGGCATCCTGGCACTCCTGATGTCCCGGGCCAACCGTCCGGGCTTTGCTTTCATATTCAGCAGCGCCGCTTTGGCCGGTGTCATATTGACGGCCACACTGTCCATGTTTCCGTTCATCATGCCGTCGAGCACCGTTCCAAGCAGCGGTTTGACAGCTTTTGACGCCACATCCAGCCACCGGACGTTAAATTTGATGTTCGTTGCCGTCGTTGTCTTCCTGCCCATCGTTCTGGCATACACCAGTTGGGTCTATCGCATCATGCGGGGTAAGGTGACGGAAGAAAAGATTCGCGAAGAGACGCACACGGCATACTAAGGCCGTAGAAGTTAGAAAGAGAGGTGTTGTATGTGGTATTTTTCATGGATTCTGGGAGTTTTACTGGCCTGTGCCTTTGGCATCGTCAACGTCATGTGGATGGAAGCTGAAGAGATGCTGGGGCCGGAAAAGGAAAAAACCGCGGATTGACGGTGACATAAACCGGACACCGGTACATAACAATTCCGATGTCCGGTTACCGTATCTGACCCCAAAATCTCCGGACTCGTAGTGCCGCCCTATAATTCTTCGTGCACGCCCTTGCCGATTTTTCAGCCCGACATATCGTCTGAAACAACTTAGCGCCCATCCATCTTTTTTGTGCAAGCATTCGTTGGTTTCCGATAATGGACACTAATTAGAAGACATCTCAAAAAAGTTTTATCGCCCGATATCATCGTTGAGTCCTCGACATACTTGAGTATGCCTGCGGGTTGGTCCTCGGTCTCGCCTTGATCTCGACCGAACACCTAATTTAGTGCTTCTATCCCAGCCACGAATAGTGGATGGCACCATGGAGTGTCCCATTCATAAATGAGAATTTTTTTCGCTGGGCAAGGCCGCACAAGGGGTTGCGGCGAGGCGTACTTTACGTACGCCGCAGTCGGAAACCCGCGGATAATCCCGCCTATGGCGGGACCCAGCGGAAAAAAGGCCAGTTAGGGATGGACACTACTTAACGGCCATGGCGGCTTCCATGAGTGCTTCAGAGAATGTCGGATGCCCGTGTACGGTGCGGGCAATATCTTCGCTGCTGGCGCCGAACTCGACCGCCAGTACGCACTCGGCAATCATATCCGCCGCACGGGCACCAATGATGTGGACACCCAGGATGCGGTCGGTTTTTTTGTGGGCGATCACTTTGACCAGGCCCTCGGTTTCTCCGAGGCAGCGTGCCCGCCCGACACCGGTAAAAGGATATGTGCCTGTCCGGTAAGGAATTTTTCTCTCCTTGACCTGTTCTTCGGTGAGACCGACAGCGGCCACCTCCGGCCAGGTGTAAATGATGGATGGAACCGCATCGTAATTCACTTCGCCAGGCTTTCCTGCCATACATTCCACCGCGGCAATGCCTTCGGCCGAGGCCTTGTGAGCCAACATGGGACCGGCGATCAGATCACCGATGGCATATATACTCTTGACACTGGTGCGATAACCGTCGTCAACGACGATCTGGCCGGTTTTTGCATCGGCTTTCACACCATGTTTTTCCAGATTGAGTCCTTCGGTCAGCGGGCGACGTCCCACCGCCACGAGCAACCGGTCGAACGACAAATCTTCATTTTTACCATCGGTTTCGATGGATACCTTGACCTTCTTTGCGGCCACATTTGCGCCGGTGACCTTCGTTTTCAAACGGAAATCGAAGCCCTGCTTTTTCAGGATACGCTGCAGGGTTCGCCCCACCTGGCCATCCAGGCCCGTGGCAATGCCGGGTAACATTTCGATTACGGACACTTTTGAACCCAATCGCATCCAGACTGAACCCAGTTCCAGACCGATGTATCCGCCGCCGACCACACCAAGCTTCTTGGGAACGGTGCGCAAATTCAGGGCTTCGGTCGAGCTAAGGATATACTTCCCGTCGAAATCCAGTCCTGGAACGGATACCGGTTCACTGCCGGTGGCCAGAAGAATCGATTCGGCCTGAAGCGAATGCTTCTTTCCGTCACTATCTATCACCGCGACTACATTCTCTCCAGCCAGGCTCCCGGTGCCCTGAATGATCCGGATCTTGTTGCGCTCGAGCAGTCGTTTCACGTTGTCCGTCAAATCTTCCACGACCTTGTCTTTGCGGGTCATCATGGCGGCCAGATCCAGAGAAACCTTTCCGGTTTTGATGCCGTGCTCGGCAAGTTTCTCCCGGGCCATGTGGTAAAATTCACTGGAGTCGAGCAGCGCCTTGCTCGGAATGCAACCGACTCGCAGGCAGACACCTCCCAAACGGGTTTCTTTTTCGACACAGGCCACTTTCATTCCCAGCTGGGCCGCGTGTGCGGCCGCCACATATCCGCCGGGCCCGCCACCGACAACGATCAGGTCGTATTGCTCCTTCTTGGCCATGATTAGATCTCCATTAGCATGCGTTCCGGGTTTTCAATGTATTCTTTGATACGTCGTAAAAAGGTCACGGCTTCGCGGCCATCAACGATCCGGTGGTCGTAACTGAGCGCCACATACATCATGGGCCGTACGACTATTTCTTCATCCACCACGACCGGCCGTTTCTCGATCCGGTGCATGCCGAGGATGCCGCTCTGGGGCGTATTTAAAATCGGTGTGCTCAGCAGGGAACCGAATACGCCGCCGTTGGTAATCGTGAATGTGCCGCCTTCCAGATCTGTCAGGTCCAGCCGGTTTGCCTTGATCTTATTGACATAATCCACGATGGCCTTTTCCATCTGCGCCATACCGAGTGTTTCGGCATTGCGGATCACCGGCACCACCAGACCCCGTCCCGGTGCCGATGGCCACACCGATATGATATCGATGGTTGTAAATGATTTCTTTTCCGTCGATGAATGCATTGATTTCCGGCGTTTCCTTAAGGGCTTCGACACTGGCCTTGATGAAAAAGGACATGAAACCGAGGGAGACATCATATTTTTTCTGAAAAATCTTCCTTGTATTGGAACGGATCGACATCACCCGACTCATATCGATATCGTTGAAGGTCGTCAGCATGGCTGTATTCTGGCGGGCTTCCAACAGGCGTGCAGCGATACGCTGCCGGATGGGCGTCATCGGTTTGCGGGAGGTTTCGTTCAACCGGCAGCGGCGCTTCGACGACAGGTCCGGCCAATTCTTGCTCTCCGGTGCGGCTTCCACGGTCTCGCCCGTCTCGAGGTATAGGACCACATCACCTTTAGTGATGCGGTCACCGGGGCCGGTCCCGTTCACTGAGCGGACATCGAGGCCCTTCTCCTTGACAAGCCGGCGGACGGACGGTGACAAGGACGACATCCTCTGGCATTGCGCCGACTTTTTCCGATTCCAGCTTGATCGGCTCTTCTTTAATGGGCGGCTCTTCCGATACCGGCGGCGGTGCCGGTGTTTCAGCCGCGACGTTTCCGGCATCTGAGCCGCCGCCGCAGGTGCTGCTGCTTGTTGATCAGGTTCACGCCCGGTGCCGCCTCTGTCTCCGCGGCGGTATCGATGGTACCGACGACAGCCCCAATGGCCACCGTTTCACCCTCGATCACGCTGATCTTGAGGACACCGTCCGCTTCGGCCTCAACTTCGAGGGTGACCTTGTCAGTCTCGATAACATACAGCGCCTCGCCTTTTCGCACCGGGTCGCCGTCTTTCTTAAACCACTCGGCCAGCACCGCTTCGGTCACCGATTCTCCCACACTGGGAACTTTGATCTCAACCAGCATAATTTCTCCTTAAGAAAGGTCAACGTTCAATGCTGAAAGTAAAATAAACGTCAGTCGGTCATTGGCACGTGAGTGATTTTATTAAGTTTGCGGTATTTTGTGATTAGCGCAAATCAACTCACCTGTCCGTTAGGATCGCGAACCCAACGCCTGTTCCAGAATGGCTTCCTGCTGCTGTCTGTAAATAGCCGGAAAACCGGTAGCAGGACTGGCCGCTTCTGGTCGGCCGATGTAGACCGGCCGGTGACCGATAATCTTTTCCAGGTAAGGGCTAATAAATGACCATGCACCCATGTTTTCCGGCTCCTCCTGCACCCAAAACCACTCATTGGCTTGTTTGTACCGGTTTGCTGTGGTCTTCAACTGTTTGGCCGGGACCGGATAAAGTTGATCGAGGCGCAAAATAGCGGTATTTTTTCGTTTAAGATCCATCCGCCGTTGCAACAGTCCGTAATAAATCTTACCACTACACAACAGGATGCGCGTCGCCTTCTTGTATCCGGCCGCATCGTCCATGACCTCCGCGAAAGCGCCTGTCGAAAGCGCCTTGAGGTCCGACACCGCCAATGGATGCCGCAGGAGGCTTTTGGGCGTCATGGTCACCAGTGGTTTGCGAAAGGTGCGCTTGATCTGGCGCCGCAACAAGTGAAAGTACTGGGCCGGTGTAGAGGGATTGCAAACCTGCATGTTATCTGCGGCACATAGTTGCAGAAAGCGCTCTAAACGGGCGCTGGAATGTTCCGGACCCAAGCCCTCCAACCCGTGGGGCAACAGAAGCACCAGTCCGCTCAACCGCTGCCACTTGGCTTCACCGCTGGCAATAAAAAGATCGATCACGGCCTGGGCGTTGTTGACAAAGTCACCGAACTGGGCTTCCCAGAGAGTCAGGCTTTCGGGGCGGGCCAGGGAATAGCCATAATCAAAGCCCAAAACACTCGCCTCGGCCAGTGGACTGTTGTAAACCTTGTAAGGCGCCTGGGATTCGTCCAGATGATTGAGGGGTGTATAATGCTCACCGGTTTTTGTGTCCACGAGAACACTGTGGCGTTGGCTGAACGTGCCGCGAGCGCTGTCCTGGCCACTGAGCCTGACGGGATAACCCTCAACCAACAGTGATGCAAATGCCAGAGCTTCAGCAGTGGCCCAGTCAATCCCTTCACCGCTCTCGACACTTTCGAGCCGTTTGACAAGTTGACGCTTCAATTTCGGAAACAGATTAAATTTTGGCGGATAGTGCCCGAGCTTGCGTGCCAGACCGATCAGTTCGTTCTTTGGAACACCTGTTTTTAAGGGGGTGTGGGAGTAACGGCCGGATAAACCGTCCCAGTTTTCGTAGAACCGGTCCTGGGGAAACGGGCAGGCACTGCCGTGAACATCCTCGAAATCTGACGTCAGTCGATCGGATATCGTTTTTTCGAATTCAGCGAGCTGCGAATCCTCAACCAGGCCCTCTTCCGCAAGCTGCTTGGCGTAAATTTGATTGAGCGAAGCACGTTCCCGTATGCGCTCGTACATGAGCGGTTGGGTGAAATAGGGCTCGTCACCTTCGTTGTGGCCGTATCGCCGGTAACAGACAAGATCGATGACAACGTCTTTCTTGAAAGTCATTCGGTAGTCTGTCGCCAATCGGCTGACGTGCACCACGGCTTCAGGGTCCTCCCCGTGAACATGAAAAATCGGCGCCATGATCATTTTGGCTACATCGGTGGAATAGCGGGTTGACCGCGCGTCCTCGGGAAGGGTGGTGTAACCGATCTGGTTGTTTATGATGAGGTGCACGGATCCGCCGGTGCGGTAACCGTCCAGCTGGGACATGTTGAGCGTTTCCATGACAAGACCCTGCCCGGCGAACGCCGCATCACCGTGAATCAGAACCGGCAGTACCTGGCGACCGTCAGCATCGCCCAGGATGTCCTGCCTGGCCTTTGCAAAACCCTCCACAACCGGATTGACCGCTTCGAGGTGGCTGGGATTATTGACCAGATATATCCTGAGCGGATGCCCTTTGGCGGTCTCGATGTCGGCGAGGTATCCATTGTGATACTTAACATCACCGGCGCCGATCAAGTTCTCGGGATCATAACAGTTTTCGAACTCGGAAAAGATGTCGTAGTAAGATTTCTGGAGAATATGGGCCTGAACATTCAGTCGACCTCTGTGGGCCATACCAAGGATAATCTCCCTGGTGCCCTGGTCAGCGGTCCTGGCCGCCAAGGCATCCAACAGCGGTATGACGGCGTCGCCGCCTTCAAGGGAAAAACGGGTCACGCCGATGTACTTTCGGTTGAGGAACTGCTCGAACAGGGCCGATTGGGTCAGTTGTTTCAATACGTGCCGTTTCTCCGACGCATCCAGCGGCGTCCGGTTCTGAACCGGCTCCATGCGTTCCTGCAGCCAGTGACGTTCGTCCGGGTCCTGCAAATGCATGTATTCGACGCCGATGGATCGGCAGTATGTTTCCCTGATTTTTCTGAGGATATCTTTGAGAGGGGCTTTTTCCTCTCCATCCAATTCATGGGTGAAGAATTCCTGTTCCAGGTCGTCCCAGGAAAGGCCGAAAGTCTCCAGACTGAGCAGCGGGTGGTCGGTGGGACAAGCGGCCAGAGGATCCATGCAGGCCAGCAAGTGACCGAGCTCGCGGTAGCGGTCTTTCAGCGCCATCACCCGGCTCTGTTTGAGCATCTGATCCTGGTCTAAAACGCCGGCAATGCCCGAACCCCGGTCAAAAGCGATCTCGAAGCCTTTGAAAAATGTCTGCCAGTCCCTGGAAACCGATCCCGGCGCAGCCTTCCAGCGCCGGTATTGTTCGTCGATATAATCCGCGTTAAAGGTCTCGATCCCGTCCATATGGCGGTCCCTTCAGGAAAATTTTCGGGTTAAGCTTCACTCTGCTCTTTAAACCACCTCGCGGCAATTTGTGCTATGTCCCGCCGGTCTTCTTCCCGGCTGAACATGTGATCCGCATTCGGCACGATCTCCAAATCCACTCTTTTGCTGCTCAAATCCCTTACTTTATAGGCTTCTTCTACCGGTATGATCTCATCCATGTCACCATGGACAACCAACAGCGGTTTGTGAAACGTTTTGAGATGATCGGTCGGATTAAAGTTGTCGGCGTCCGCAAAGAAAGCGCCGGTAAGCTTGAGCGATCGACCACGGCTGTTGAAAAAAACCTCTCCGGTACGCTTCAGGGAGCGGCGTTGCTCCCGGCTCAGAAAATGCGTCACACGAATGCCCGTCAGACGGCTCGCTAACGCGCAGACGGCCTTGATACTGTCGGTCCGGATCCCGGTGAGGAATGAAATAAGGCCCCCCATGCTGTGACCGGCGACACCGATCCAATCCGCCCCCCGGGCCGCAAGAAATTCAACCGCCGTCTGCATTTCGGATATTTGTTTGCTGTATGTCGACTCGGCAAAAACACCGTCGCTTTGGCCGTTGCCGGAAAAATCGAAACGCAGGGAGATGAAACCCTCCCGGCTCAAGTCGTCGGCCAATTGGCGCAGGATACCCGTGTGTCGCGAGCAAGTAAAGCAGTGTCCCAGGACCACCCCACGGCCTTCTGAAGTTTTCGGAATATGCAGCGTTCCTGCCAGCTTTTCTCCCCATTGGTTGTTGAAATGTATCTGCTCTTTTATCATGCTCTTTTCGTAATACTTGTTTTAAAATCGTAGCGGCAGGGCCAGCGTTTATAACCAAATGCGCTCGGTGCCGAAGTCTCTGCCGCAGGCCGGGCGTCCAACCCGGGCGATAATGAACCGATTTTTATAAATAACGAAGGTGTTCCATAACTGTCAAGAACGAAAGACAATAATCATCCCATAATATTATGCCTCAATTGAATGTGTATATGATAAGCCGGTCGACTTTCCGGATCTCAACATTCCGTGCTGCGCCCCGTTTCGCGGGTAGGAAACGAGATCATGTCCATGACACCGATCAGTGAACAGGAAGCCCAACGACTATCGCAAACGATACGGATACGAGGAAATAGGAGAAGTGTTTCTTTCATCGCTTGACTGCCTCAGGTAGCGTTATAATAAAAGGTCTCTCCATGACTGAGCGCAATCCAGCGATCGGCGAGCCCTTCTTTTTCCAATTCCTTTTGCAGGTCCTTGGGCGGAAAATGCACGGGCTCATCCCCCAGGCGAAACGTTCCCCAGTGTGCGATCAACAATTTCCTGGCCTTCAATTGCTTGAAAGCCGCCACGGTTTCGACCGGATTCATGTGGCTGGGGGCCATAAACCAACGCGGTTCATAGGCACCGAGGTTGATGATCGCCAGGTCGATATCATGTTCCCTGCCGATCTGGTCGAACCCGTCGAACCAACCCGTATCGCCGGATAGATAAATTGTGCGGCCTGAAGCGGTTTGGATCAGGTAAGAACCCCACAATGAGCGATTGGGGCCCTGAATCGGATTTCGCATGGTCCAGTGGTTGCACGGAAGGAGGGTGATCCCACGCTTAGCGTCCCGATAGGACTCATACCAATCCAGCTCGGTGCGATTATGCATTCCGATTTTGTTGAAAATCGCGCTGTATCCAAGCGGACTGATGACGTGGCTTTTCGGCGCTATTCGGCGGAGTGACGGGGTGTCCAGATGATCGTAGTGCCCGTGGGTGATAAGGACGTGGTCTGGTTTGGGCATCTTAGCAGGGTCGAAAACGATGGGGCTGAAATCATCGATAAACCGGAAGATCTTGCCGAACACCGGGTCTACCAGTATGTATTGGTCCTGGTCCTTAATCATTACACTGGCATGCTTAATGAAAGTGACGGCAAGACCGTCGTGCGCCTCCACTGCGCGCCAATCGATGTCCACCGGCGTTACCGGTTGTTTCTCCAGGTAACGGTTGTAGCTGTTTTGGCTGAAAAACTTCCAGTAGATCAATTTCCCGAACCGTCTGCGGCGGCGCAATTCACCCAAGGGATTGAGGTATATACCGTCCTTGGCGTGATGGAGCTTGCGGGCGGCAATCTCCCTAAGGCTCAAGCCGCTCGCGAGCGCATCGGACAATTCTGTCTCGGGGGTCCAGGAGGCCGAGGCCCTTGATCGTACCGGCGACAGGAAGTTGAAAAGCTCCGCAGATGCAAGCCAGGCGAACATGTGCCGGATAAAAGTTCTTCGGTTCATTCGGTTTCCGTTTATCATGTATTTCAAGACACGGCAGGCATGCTACCACATTGTGGAACAATAACCATTTTAGATGCAGATGCAATTCAGCCAAATCGACTGACCGTCTTGACGACAGAGGCGGGAAAACGTAAGTAATGGAGATCGGAATCGGGGCTGGTGAATGAGGCCCGTAACGTTCATCAACCGGGTCAATATACAAAAGGGAGGTGCCGGTGATCATCGCCATGGTTACATTCAAACTGAAAAAGAATTGGAGTGTCAGCGAGGCGACCGAAGTGTTCGAGTCAACGGCACCCCGCTATCTCAAAAAGCCCGGTTTGATACGCAAGCATTACTTCGTAACCGAGTCGGGAGATCGTTCCGGCGGCATCTATCTATGGGAATCGAAGACGGATGCCGAAGCCTGTTACACACCCAAATGGAAGGTGATGGTGACCGAGAAGTACGGTGAGGCACCCGATATCCTTTACTTGGAAGTTCCGGTCACGGTCGATAACATTCGCCAGGTCATCGAAACCAGCCGTTGAACACTTCCTACGCAAATGCAATTGCTTGCGGGCAGTCGTCCCTTGATAAAAAGGAGGAGTGTCTTTCCAATAACGGCTTACCGGAAAGGAAACGCATGGTAACCAAAAAAGCGCAACCGGAAAACGACAGGGTGGCCCAAATCATTTCCGATGCCCGGCGCAATCGTGAACAACGGGAAAAAACATACCGTGAAAAAGCGCTGAAGATATTCCCGTGGATCTGTGCGCGATGCGGACGAGAATTTGCGGGCAAGAGGCTCCGAGAGCTCACGGTCCATCACAAGGACCACAATCACGACAACAATCCCCCGGACGGAAGCAATTGGGAACTGCTGTGCCTGTATTGTCACGAAAACGAGCACTCCCGCTATTTGGCAGCGGAATGGTCCGAGGCGCCCGCGCCTGGCGAAAAACCGGGTCCAGCATCCACCCATAAACCGTTCGCCGACCTGGGCGCTTTGTTGAAAGACAGGAAGAAATGAGGAGACAACCTAAAACATGAAAGCCAAAAACAGGCTCCTGATAATATCCCGCGATGCGGCCGTTTACGACAGGTTGCTCAAAGCGCTGGCTTTTCCGGACTTGGATATCGACGCCGTCGATTCGGCCGAGAAAGCCTTAACCCTGGCAAAAGATTGCACGATCATTCTTGGCGAGCCGAAACGCATCGCACCCGTAGTGGACCGGACGGCACACCTTTTATGGGTTCAATCGACCTTTGCGGGCGTCGAGGCGCTTCTCCATCCGCAGGCACGAACCAATTATATTCTCAGTGGCGTAAAAGACGTCTTTGGGCCATTCATGAGTGAATATGTCTTCAGCTACATGGTGGCCATCGAACGCCATGCTTTTGATTTATACCGAAATCAACAGAATCGAATCTGGCAGAAAATCCCTTACAAAAGCCTCAAAGGCCGCCTGCTCGGTATTTGCGGCATCGGGTCCATTGGAACACACCTTGCCCAAACCGCCAACCATTTTGGTATGCGCGTCTGGGGCTACAAAAAAACCAGCGGGAGTATCCCTGAGGCCGAACAGGTGTTTACCGAGGAGGGTTTCAAACAATTTCTGTCCGGTCCGGATTACATAATAAACACTCTCCCGAGCACACGCGACACGTATCACAAATTCGACGACACGGCATTTTCAAACATGAAGGTGACCGCGGTTCTAATAAACATCGGCCGGGGTAGTGCGGTGTCGGAAAAGGCTCTGATACGGGCGCTGCAGGACGGACAAATTGGCGGGGCCGTTCTTGATGTTTTCGAAAAGGAACCGCTACCGCAGGAAAGCCCGCTCTGGTCACTGCCCAATGTATTTATCACGCCTCACATTTCAGGATACAGTTTTCCATCCGATATCGTGGGGATCTTCACTGAAAACTACCGCCGCTTTTTATCCGGCAGCCCCCTGTTGCACCGGGTTGATTTTCAGAGAGGCTATTAGATCATGATTATTCGCCTTCTCAGCCTATTGGAAGGCGCGCGACAGGCCACCGGCACCGTTGTCATCATCGATGTTTACCGGGCCTTTACGACCGCTGCTGTCGCATTACACGCTGGCGCGGCACGCATTATCCTGGTGGATCATCCTCAAAAAGCTCTGGACCTGCGCCACAGTGGGCAATGCGATTTGTGTTTTGGGGAGGTCGGTGGTGTCAAGGTTCCCGGGTTCGATTTTGGCAATTCACCGCATGAACTCTTGCGAGCACCGGTGCGCGGTAAAATTCTGGCCCAGTCAACCAGCGCGGGCACCAAAGGTGTAACAGCGGTACGAGCAAACGCAACTCTATATGTTGCGGCTTTGATTAACGCATCCGCCACAGCCAAAGCAGTCCTAGTTACCGGACCGGCGGAGGTTTCCGTAGTTGCCATGGGATCCGGCGGCAAAGAACGAAGCGAAGAAGACGAACTCTGCGCACTCTACCTTCGAAATTTACTGCGCGGCGGGCAGTCCGACCCAGCTGCCATCCGTTCCATGCTGCGTTCCTCCTGCGACTCGACCAAGTTCGGAGACCCGGATCAACCGCACTTCGACCCGCGCGACCTTGACATCGCGCTTGAAGTCGACAGCATTCCCTTCGCCGTTCAGGTCCACCCGGAAGGCGACCTTTTGGTGGCCGTACCGAAAAAAATCGAGCGATACCTCAGGTATTGAAAAAAGGGGTAGCACCCACTAAAATCAAATTCACTAACCCCTCGTTTTGGGCCGGCGAAATCCTGAAAGACGCAGAAATGAAGCTCTTTGCCGCAAGTTTAATTTAATAGGATGCACCCGTTTTATCGATCTTGGCCGCTTTTTCTTTGATCAGAAAGTGAAAGAGGACGTCACAGTATCGATCCATTTCCAGCATACCCTTGCCGGAAACGGCGTATCGCCAGTAACCGTAAAGCTTGGTTAAATTGATCAGGCGCCGGCTGTAGGTTTTCCAGTTGAAGTGTTTCCGCACACGCTCGATGCCGTTTTCAGAGATCGATTTCCAGAAGTCACTGTTTTTTTGGTATTTATCGGTGAATTCTTCCAGGCTTGCCGCAATCAATTCTGGCTTGCTGGTATTCATCAGGAATCCGCTTTTGCCGTATTCGATAATCTCCAGCGGTCCGCCGAATTTTGGTGCGAAGGTGGGAAGGCCGGTGGCCATGGCCTCGATGATGGTGAGGCCGAAAGCCTCGAAAAGCGCCGGTTGAACGAATAGGCCTTTGCGGTCGGCGATAATCCGGTACACCTCACCGGTGTCGAGTTTGTTGATGCTCGGAAGCCAGCGTACCCTGCCGTAAAGATTGAAGCGTTCGATGAGATCATACGCCTTGGTGATTTCGTTTCTTTCCTCGATATCGCTGGATTTTTCGACATGAATGGTACCGGCGGCAAACACCAGGTTGTAGGATTGCTGCAGTTTCTTGCTCATGCCGAAGGCATGGATAAGGCCGGTAATGTTCTTGATCTTATCGAAGCGGGCCATGGTGAAAATCGACGGTTTTTCGGGATTGTCGAGCTTTCCAAAGATGTCATCTGATTCATCGGAGAATAGGCGCTCTTCCCATTGCTTGCGCTTGTTTTGAATACGCTTCTCCTGTTCGAAATACGGAAAATAGAGTTCCTCATCCACGCCTGGCGGTATGACGTTAAACTTGGGTGCGAACAGGTTTACTCCGTTGACAACCTGATACAGCTGCGGCAGGCTGAAGAATTGATATGATTCATACTGCCCCATGGTGTCCTCGGTTCCAATGATCTCCTGCAGGGTACTGGTGATGATGAAATCGGATTTGTTCATGGAGAAGATGTCCGCGGTATACTGGAGGGAAAAGTGATAATCGTTTTCAAGTTCCTGCCAATGCAGATCCGAAAAGGCATACTTTGTTTTTTCAAGCGCATGGGCGATTGTGCACTGGATCACGTCGAACTTGTCCGAAAGCAGGGAGGCCACAAGGTTGCCGTCCGAGTAGTTGCCGATGATCAGGTCGGGGCGCCCCTGAAATTCACTGAGCAACTCCGTTGAAGCATCGTCGGCAAAAGTTTCCAAATAAGGCCATATTTTGAACCGTGACACCCAGTTTTTGACCACGTTGTATCGGTTGTCTCGAAACGGTACCCGCAATATCCACCCGTTTTCCGTATGAAATATTTTCTCGAGCCGCTGGTTGCAGGTGGTGTCCGCCGCCTCCGGAATCAAGCGGGTCAAAACGATAATTTTAGGATCGATTTCCAATCCGGTCAGGCGGAGTTCCTTCTTTAAATGCTTCTCCAGAGCGCGGACTTGATCCAGGATGTAGATGACCTGCCCTCCGGTATCCGGTTTCCCCAGAGCATTGGTCTGCCCAAACCATCCATGGGGCGAGATGATGGCGACCTTCGAAATGAGCGGCATCGGAACCCGGGATATGAACTCCTCCAACAGTTCATCCGTCGGCTCGCCCACCAGCGCCAGCAGGGTTTGCATGGTCTCCCGGATCCGTCCCACCGTGTTGCCCCAGCCGACCTCGAAACCGGACTTCTGCATGTGGGTCTCCACGCTGGAATACGGGGCCTCGGAAGGCTCCCCATTAAGCCAATCCAGAACCTTTTCGAGTTCATGGAGGAAAATGTTGGGATCCTTGAGAATGGCGCCGTTCACCAGCAGCTGCCGCCCGTTGTAATTGTGCATCTTGATGAACTTAAATGATTTATCGATCCATTCTCGGGAGCGACTGAAGATGTTGCTGCTCATGTAGCGATTCAGAAAACGGATGCCATTGCCCACCGAACGAATATCCCGAATGGTGGGTGTAAAGTCATAGAACGGCATGAAGTCAAGGCGAAGCCGGAGCCCGTCCGACTTCATCTGCCGGGCGTAGTAATCCCTCAGGTTGAGGTAACTGGCAAGCGTTGTCTCCTCGATGTACTCCCCATCATTTCGTATGACGTAGAATCGATATTTGGCCATGGCATATCGGTGCATCAACGCCAGGTGATTTTCGACAATGAACAGCTCCTGAGCCTTTTTAAAAAAAGCGAAGATGGAAGAGTTTTCCCGCAAAGGCGCCGGCCTTTCATATTTGTCACAATAACTGCGAAAAAGCTGGAGGATCCCGTTTCGGAGGACGATGTCGGTTCCCGATCCGGAGATAAAGGAAATCAACTCTTTGAACTCTTGGTGATCTTCTTCGGCAATCAGGCTGTTCAGCAGGTTTTCCATAATCAGTTCACCTTGGGTTGTGCTTTTTCGATGAATTTATAGCGTTCGATGGCTTCGAGGATTCCACGGGAATATTTTTGTTTTGCAAAATAAATGTTCCGAAGTCCCTTGAGAGATTCGAGCTCCGAGCTGTAGTTGCCAACCACAACCGCTTTAGGTTCCCCGCGCAGCATTTCTTCGTCATTGCCCGAGTCGCCGCAGACGAGAAAGTTAGCCAGCGGGATTTCCCATTTGTAACTGAGATAGCGGATGGCCTTCCCCTTCGAGGCCCGGTAGGGCAGTATATCCAGATACTTGCTGTGAGAATAGATCAGGCTATAACGGCACTTGTTGCGCAGAAGCCGATCGTGAATCATGGCGAGGCGATCCTTGCCGGGTTTCATGTTGTAGCTGACCTTGAAACGCCGTTGGGTGTCTTCTTCCTGGTAGGTCAAGAACGAAAATTCTTTGAGCAACCGGACGATCTTTTGCCGATTCCATTGGGCCGAGATGTGGGCGTCCCAGCCCCTTCCGTATTGAATGTTCTTCCCGTAATAGATTTCCGATCCCACTGAGGATATAATGACGTCGGGGGCATGAACGTCGAATTTTTCCAGTTGCGCTATGGTCGACTCGATGGTGCGGCCGGTGGCCACGCCGAAACCGATATGGTCTCGATGCTGCTTCAACAGCTGAAGCAATGTTTCAAGTTGGCTATTTTCATCACCGATGAGGGTGTTGTCGATGTCGGTGATGAGGAAATAGTTGAGCTTTGCCAATCGCCTTCCGATGGCATCCGAGGGGACGGCCACTTTCATTTTGGTTGTATAGAATTTGTCGACCATTCGCTTGACTTCTTTCATATACCTGGCGGCGTGGCTCTCCCATGTATAATGCTCGCGAATGTTCATAATCCCAGCTTTGGAATACTGCTTCCACTTTTCTCCGTCGACGATAATCTGTTTGACGGCTGCGGCGATTGCTTCGGTATCGGTCGTATCCACCAGAACTCCGCATTCACAATTCTCGATGATGTCCATCGCTCCCCCGTCGTTGGGTGCGATGATCGGAAGACCACAGGCGGCCGACTCGATCAGGGTGATGCCGAAGGGTTCGGTGAGCGCCGAGTTGACGAACACGCCACGTTTTTCCGCCGCGATACGATACAGTTCCGGTACTTCGTATTCGAAATCGTGTTTTTTGGGAATGGCGATTTTTCCGTACAGATCGTACTTGTCCATCAGCAACAGGATTTCCGTCAGAACATCGCGCTCGTTGTCTTCCATTTCGGAGATGTCTTTGCGAATTCCGGCAAACACAGCCAGGTTGGCCATGGATTGCAGTTCCAGATCTTCCCCGTATGCCTTTATCAGTCCGGCGATGTTCTTGCGTTTGTCCGGACGGCATAAAGAAAGGATCAGTGGTTTGTCCGGCTGTTTAAAAAACCGATGAAGTTCGTCCAAAACCGACGCCTGTGCATACATTTCCGTTTCACTTTTCTCGGAATCCGGCAATGCATCATGATAAAAAGGGTAGAACTTTTCAATGTCCAAGCCCGGAGGAATGACCTTGAAGGTGGGAATATCCTTATTGTCGATACTGGCCGTACTGCTCCTTGATTTCCTGGGTCGTACTGGTCACCACCAGATCGGCTTTCTTCAAGTATCTCTTCTTCCATTTGGATGCGGTGGTCGATTTTATATCTCTTGACGATCTCCTTCTCCGTCATGCCGTCGTTCAACAGGCGACTCAGCTTCGAACGGCCCAGCGAATGGCCGGTGTAAACCAGCGGCATTCCGAAAAATTGCTCAGACAGCATGGCCACATAGCCGGCATCCGGATAATGGCCGTGGACGATATCGGGAATGCGCTTCTGCCGCTTGATGTACTTGATGGTTTTGTCAACGTATTCATCCAGATGCGGCCACAGCAATTCCTTGCGTATGTATTTGCTTCCGCCGCATTGAATTCGAACGATGCGACATTTGTCGCTTACCTTTTCGATGGATTGAGCGTAATCTTCGGATACGGTTTTATCCGAGATCAGTCGTGTAAACAGTTCCACCAGCTGCACATCTTCGCGCTGCTCGAGGGCTTTTGCCAACTCGACCACGTACTTGATCTGCCCACCGGTGTCCGCATTCCGGCCGAGTTCCATATTTTCTGCGCGCAGCAGACCGTGAATGCTGAACAGTTGAATATGCAATCCGTTCGATGGCATGTCATTCTCCGTTTCTCATCTGCTTTCGGACTGGTTCGTAAAATTCGGCCGATTCCGGGAGGGCGCCCTCAATGGTGCAGATGCGTGATGCAAACGCGGTCGCCATCGAGAGCGTCTTTTGCGGTGACCATTTCATTAATATGCCGGCAGCCAGCATGGCGGCGTATGCATCTCCGGCTCCCACCGTGTCGACCATGAACTCTGCAAGTTCCGGTGCGGCACTACTGGCGCCTTCTGTCGTATACAATTCACTCCCCGCGTCCCCCTTGGTCAATGCCACGGTGTGCAGCGAATACTGAGTCATCATATGGCGGATAAGGGAAGGCTCGTCATGATCAAGTCCGGTGATGCGCTTGCATTCCCGCAACTCATCCGTGTTGAGCTTGAGAATGTCCGTTTTGTATAAGGAACTTTCGATTACCTCGTCCGAATAGCAGTCGCGGCGAAGATTGATGTCGTAGAAGGACACCGTGCCGGCTTGTTTGCGGTGAAGGAACTGCTGTATCTGCTTGAATGCCGGATCCGTTCTTTGCATCAGCGTTCCGAAATAAACGAGTTCGGCGTTTAGGAGATGGTCCGCATAGGCTTCCGGCTTGAGCTCAATATAATCGTAGGCAACATCGGAAATAATGTCAAATTCAGGAACGCCGCTCTTATCCACCTGCACCTGCACGGTTCCGGTGGGATGAGCATCGTCCAGTTGAATGTCGCCGGGATCGAATCCGGCCGCCTGAATCCGGTTCAGGATTTCCCGGCCGTTATCATCCTTGCCGATTCTGGAGATAAACCGCACCGGGAAACCGGACTGTTTCAAGTGGTAGGCAAAATTGAAGGGCGCCCCCCCAAGGCGTTTGGATTTCGGGAAAATATCGAACAGAATCTCTCCGATCACAAGGATCACGAATTCTCCTTCCAGTTGCAGTACGTTTTGTAATTAGTGCCCATCTGCGAAAAGTGGATGGCACGATTGAGTGTTCAATTCATAAATGAGAATTTTTTTCGCTGGGCAAGGCCGCACAAAGGTTTGCGGCGAGGCGTACTTTATGTACGCCGCAGCCGGAAACCTGCGGATAATCCCGCCTATGGCGGGACCCAGCGGAAAAAAGGCCATTTATGGATGGACACTAATTAACGTTATCGAAAGGTGCGGAGGACGTTTGCGAACAAGGCTTCAAGAGAGCTGCAGATACCTTACGCATAGACCTGCATGAGTTTTTACCCTCAGACGAAATGTTTGTCAAACTGCACGATTGCTTTGGAAGAGCGGCGCCGGATTTATGCCGCCTGACGATCGCATCTCGTCGCTGCATGAACGGACAGAAGGCAATTTTTTTTTACCGGCAACCCACGATATCCAGCAACCTGTTGACATGTAAATTAATTCACTCGTATGTTAATAAAACGTATATCCCAGCCGGGGAATAGTACTGATTCAGCAGCATAATGGATTCAAAAAAGGAGGAATCAAGATGCCGACCTATGAGTTTGTCTGCGAGAAGTGCAAAAAGTCGTTTTCGTTGATCTTGAAACTTGCCGATTACGAAAAGAAAAAGTACAGTTGCCCCAAGTGTCAAAGTAAAAAGGTGCGACAGATAATCACCGGTTTCCAAACCATTACATCCAAAAAGAGCTGACCGTGAATGTCAAATGAAGACAGTTCAGAGAGCAGGATACCAATGACCACTGCCTTTGGCGACGTTTTACCCTCAGCGGTCGAAGCTATCGGCGACACCCCCCTTGTGGAACTCGCTCGACTGACCCGGGGAATTCAGGGCCGGATTCTTGCAAAACTGGAATATCTGAACCCTGGATTTTCGAAAAAGGACCGTATCGCCCGCCAGATCATCGACGACGCCGAAGACACCGGTACATTGAAACCGGGTCAAACTGTGGTTGAACTCACCAGTGGAAATACCGGTACCGGCCTGGCGATCGTCTGCGGTATCAAGGGATACCCATTTGTGGCAGTCATGTCCCGGGGGAACTCGTCCGAAAGGGCCCGTATGATGTCCGCCCTGGGGGCGGAAGTGGTCCTGGTGGATCAGTTGGCCGAATCCGCTCCCGGACAGGTATCAGGAGGCGACCTGGCATTGGTGGAACAGAAAACCGGCAGAATCGTGGAGGAGCGTAAGGCCTTCCGGGCTGACCAGTTTCGACTGCGAGGCAACTTCCGCGCGCATTACCTGCATACCGGGCCAGAAATCATCCGGCAAAGCCGAGGCGGCATCGATGCGTTCTGTGATTTTGTCGGGACTGGCGGTACGTTTGCCGGTTGTGCAGCAGCCATCAAGGAATATCGTCCGGAAATCGGCTGCTTTATCGTCGAGCCTGATGGGGCAGCCATTCTTGCCGGCCAGCGGATCAGCAGGCCGAATCACCGAATCCAGGGCGGCGGTTATGCCATGCCCAGCCTACCGCTCTTGAAACCGGAGCACGTTGATGGTTATCTGCAGGTATCGGATCAGCAAGCCGTCGAAACGGCGCGTCGCCTGGCCAGGGAGGAAGGGATTTTTGCAGGATTTTCCTCCGGTGCCAATGTGGCAGCGGCATTGACGCTGCTCGAAAGCCGCTTTAAGGGGATGACAGTTGTCGTCATGATCTGTGATTCCGGCCTGAAGTATTTGAGCACCGATTTATGGGTGTGACCAACGGTCTGAAAAAAATGAAACATCTCAATCCGTATACCGATGTAGGACGGTTTGTAGTTATACCTGTTCAGAATGAAATGCTAAAAATCTGCAGATTATGATATGGTATCAAAAGTTTTTATGAGAGTGTTCTTTGTAAAATAGTATGTTACCGCCTTCACAGGGCTGCGTTTTTCTGAATGGCAAAGAAGGTGCCGCATTGAGCGAAATCGCCATAAACCCAAGTTTAATTGTAGCTATCTGTGTGGCAGCTGTAGCTGGATTTATGCGCGGATTCATTGGAGTTGGATCGGGCATGCTGATGGCTCCGGTTTTCGCAATCGTTTTCGGTCCCGTCAATACGGTCGGGATTGTTGTTCTCATGGAGCTGGTCGTAACCGCACAATTGTTGCCTTCAGTGCACCGGTTAATCGAATGGCGGTTTATCTTTCCCATGAGTTTGGTAGCAGCTGTTTTTATGCCCGTCGGCTCATGGATCCTGACGACCGTAGACACAGATCTGATGGCGCGGGGAATTGCCATGATCGTGCTGATATTTGTTCTTTTGTTGATGACGGAATGGCGATACAATGGACCGAGGCGACTGGTTATCACATTAACTGTTGGTGCGATGTCCGGGGTGCTAATCGCTGCCACCAGTTTGGGCAATCCACCCGTTATTCTATACCTGCTCGCTGGATCGGATAATGCGGCAACAAACCGGGCTAATTTTACCGGATATTTTGCCATAACCCTCGTGACTCTGGTGTGTTTGATGACCGCCAGAAATCTAGTGGGATGGGAGACTGTAAAACAGGCTTTTATTTTGCTCCCGCTGTTTGCATTCGGTGTGTGGATTGGAGCAAGATTTTTTGAAAAGTCAAGTGACCGCCTCTATCGGAAAGTAGCGCTTTGGCTGTTGTTTGGTGTGGCTGTTTTTGGTTTGCTGCGATAACTACGGATACTTGAAGAGTTAAAAATTTTTTGATCTCCAACCATTAGCAGAAGAGCCGAAATTGCAGATATTTCTGGTCGTATCTGTAATAAATTTACCCTCTAAAAACTACAGATATTGTAAACCTATCAATCGTATTGGCAAACTAAAATCTGCTGCTATTAAGCGAAAATTTTAAGATCTTCGGAACCGTCAATTTCCCGGACGGGACTTGCACCCGTTGGTGATTTGCGACTTCGTGGCGCACCCAGATTTTGTGGTCGGCCTTTTTCGCTTTTTATAAAGATTAAGATCAATGTATCAGTATTAATTTCACGGATAACACTTAATGGGATTGTCTAAAGAGATTTGACCTTCCAATGTCATGTGAAAGATCAAATCCTGCTTTTTACATATCATGCGTCAATCGATCTCCTCGTATTTCTTCTTGAGCTTATAGGCCTGCTTTATGTATGCGCTGAGCTTCTTTTGAACGGCACCGAAAACGGTGCCATCCGGAAAGACGCCTTTATTGTCGGGTGCCCCGGCCGGAACGCCGGTCAACACCTCGATCCCCTCCTCGATTGAGGCGACCCGGTAAATGTGAAACTGCCCGAGTTGAACGGCTTCGATAATCTCGCGCTTCAACATCAGGTTTTGGACGTTGGCCTGTGGTATGACGACACCTTGTTTGCCGTTCAAGCCCTTGGCATGGCAAACATCGAAAAAACCTTCAATTTTATAGTTAACGCCGCCGATGGCCTGCACCTGACCTTTCTGGTTGACGGACCCTGTTACCGCGATGCCCTGGCGAATGGGTATTCCGGATAGACTGGACAGGATCGCGTACAACTCCGTCGATGACGCACTGTCGCCGTCGATGCCACCGTAATTCTGCTCGAAGGTGATACTGATAGATAGGTTGAGAGGAAATTTCTGGGCAAATGTACGGCCAAGATACCCCGACAGGATCAGCACGCCCTTGTCGTGGGTGCTGCCGCTGAGCCGGGCTTCGCGCTCGATGTTTATCACCCCGTTTTTACCCATAAACGTCTCGGCCGTAATCCGGGAGGGGCGGCCGAAAAAGAAGTCGCCCATCTGATATACGGCCAGAGCATTGACCTGACCGGCAACCTCACCCCCCACATCGATCATGATCGTGTCATCAACATAAGACTCCTGCATTTTCTCTTCATAGAGATTGTAGCGGAACCGGTGTTCGTTAAATGCTTTGACGATGTGGGTCTCGGTCACAACCGCGGCCTCGTCGTCCTGACCGGCCCAGTGATCGGCCTCTTTGATAATGTTTACGATCTGTCCGAAACGCAGAGACAACTTCTTTTTACTGGCGATAAATTTTTCGCCGTATTCGACGATGGCCGCTACGGCTTCGGCCGAGAAAGGTCTTAGTTTTTCCTCGCTGCAAACCCGGGCAATAAAGCGCGCATACTGTTGCATCGTCTCCTGTGATCGTTCGGTTTCATAATCGAAATCAGCGCGCACATTGAAGATTTTGTTGAATTTCGAGTCGTAATTCTGAAGCAGTTGAAATGTCTGGTAGTTGCCCAGCAGAATGACCTTAACTTCCAGTGGTATCGGCTGCGGTCTCAAGGTTCCGGTACTGTATCCGAAGGCGGTGGGCGGTTCTTCGATGGACAGTTGCTTGTTTTGCAGTGCCCTTTTCAGCGCTTCCCAAACCGTCGGATTCATCAATACCGACTCAATTTCCATAATGAGAAAACCACCATTGGCCTGCATCAGAGAACCGGCCTGGACCATCGTAAAATCGGTCGTAATGGCACCCATAAAGGCCCGTTTCTCGATTTGCCCAAAAACGTTCATATAGGTGGGATTGGAGTCGAATACGACCGGGGCACCTTTGAGCGATTTGCGGTCGACCAGAACGTTTACCTGGTACTGTGTGAAGGCCGAGCCAGCGCCCTTGGGCAGCGGGCTTTCAACGGCCGACCCGGGACTTTCGGCCGGTTTGAGAAAGTCTTCGACATTTTCGACGATATTTGATTGGACTTCGTCCAGATAATTCAGCACGTCCTTAAAGTCAGTGTAGTCCTCACGGATCAGATCGAGTCTTTCCTTCACAACGAAAAGGGTAACCTCAGCCATGAGCTTTTCGATCTCTTTTTGCCCGGCATAGTTAATCTTGCCGACTTCTCTTAGGGTATTGGTTATCTCGGCCTGAAGTCCCTTGGCAGCTTCCTCTATGGCTTTCTGCTTTTTTTTTGGCAGTTTAGCAAAGTCCTCCGGCGGCATCGGTTTGTCTCCATCGGCCGGTATGGTTTGATACCCCGATGTCGACCGATGAATCATCAGATTTTTACCCTTTGCCAACTGATTGAGCCGCTCGAAATGCTCCTGTTTCTGGACGGACAGACGGTTCTTAATTTCGGCCAACTTGTCCTGGTAAGATTTGCCCTCGAACTCTTTCGGCAGCCGGATCTGAAGATCTTCGATAAACCGGTTCATGCGCCGGTTGAACTTGAACACGTTGCCGGCCGGAAGCATGATCGCTTTGGGCCGATACACGTCCTTGAAGTTGTTGACCATACACCAGTCGCCGGGTATATCCAATTCTGCGGCCTGAAGCTGTACGATGTCATTGACGATCGTCGATTTGCCGGTACCCTCCTGACCGGTGACATAGATATTGTATCCGGAGCTCTTCATGGCCAGTCCGAATCGGATGGCCTGAACGGCGCGCTGCTGTCCGATGACTTCGTCCAGTGGTTCGATCTCAGATGTATCTTTAAATTTAAAAATCGCCGGATCACATGCGCACCGCAGGTCTTCAGGTAGCAATTCGTATTTAGCTGCCATACCAGTTACCTCCATCGCTTGAAGTCGTGTCGGTTAAGAGACGTTTTCCAAATTTCAGGATTATTAAACGGGTGATTTTTTTTCAGACTATAGCGCGTTTTTCCGCCGCTTGCAAAAACGTGAGCGACAGGCCGGTAAAATTTCGCCCAACCGAGGCACCCGTTGATCTTCTGTGTGTATTTGGCGTGGCGTCACGGGGATACGACCGGGGGCTGCATGATTTTCAATAACGGTATTCATCAACAGACGAACTGTGGTATAACGAGGCTCTCGTTCTTGCTTCAATATACCATCGGCATGAGTTCGTCCGGCAAACGCGGAGAGTTCATGGTTTTCTCAATGCAAAACACACCCAGCACACACCGATCGAAAGTGGAGCCAAATACGTGAAGCCAACGCACACGAAAAGCGGAAACACCATAGATTACTCCCAAGCTGATGCAGAGTCGCCGGGGGTCGTCTACACCCCCCGCCAGAGATACACAGTCTCGTTCACGGGGACCGCCGGCGAATATTTTCGCATCTGGTTCGTCAATTTTTTGTTAACCGTATTAACTTTGGGTATTTACGCCGCTTGGGCAAAAGTGCGAACGCGCCAATATTTCTACGCCCATACGAATCTTGCCGGACACTCTTTTGAATACAGGGCCGATCCCTGGTATATATTGAGGGGCAACCTGATTATTGGCGCCGGCCTGTTGCTGTACCTCACCATCGAAACCATCTGGCCGTTTTATAGCAGTATCGTTCTGGTCGCGTTTTACCTCCTGTTCCCCTTCCTGGTTTACAAATCGTTGCGATTCAACGCTTACAACTCCGCCTATCGTAACATCCGCTTCCAGTTCCGCGGGACGATCAAGGATAGTTATAAAATCTATCTGCTGATTCCAGTGCTCATCCCGCTGACGCTTGGATTGATCGTCCCCTACTGGATGTTTCGAAAAAAAAAATACTTCTTCGAAAACTTCTCCTTCGGCCGATCCCGTAACCTGTTCTCCGGCATCGCAGGTCCATTCTACCGGGCCTACTCTTCGGCAGGGCTGGTCATTATCGCCGTTGCAATTATGGCCGCCGGCGGTGCTTACTTCTTTTTATCACAACGCCAAATCCTGACGCTGCCGTTCGAAAACACGTCGTTATTGTTTAAACTCCTACCGGTCATCGGCTTTTTGATCGTGTCGGTCACCTTCACCTTTATTCAACAGCTCCTTTTCGCCCGGTTGACAAATTACTGTTGGGGACACACCGGTGTTGAGGGAATACGTTTCGACTGCCAGCTCAAACCGAGCCGCCTGGTGTGGTTGCGACTTACCAACATCGCCGGCATTATCCTATCCCTCGGACTCCTTCTCCCCTGGGCCAAAATTCGCCGCACCCGCTACATCCTCGGCAGACTGACCATGATCAGTGAGAGGAGCCTGGATGCTTTCGCCGCGGCGGAGCAATCCGCTGAAAGTGCATTCGGAGAGGTGGCAACCGGCTTTTTCGACATCGATATCGGTTTCTGATTTCATCGAAGAAACAAAGGGCACCAACCTCTGCGGACATGATTCCGAATGAACGCAGTTGTCCTCTCAGGAAATCTGCATTATTGTTTCCTAAGCCGAACAGAAATGTTCCACTGTTATTCATCTGGCAGGCACGTATGAGGGTCTCGATGGAAAAAAGTCCCACCCAATTTTACTATCAACCGATCGGCCGCATCCACAGTCCATTCAAGCAGACCAGGGGTATGCCCATCCAACCGTCAGGAGCTCGCGGCGTCCAGGGAACGGTGAACGTGTTCCCTGAATACGCTGCGGGTTTGAAAGACCTGGACGGCTTCTCACATGTTATTCTTCTCTATCATTTTCACAAGACAGAGGGTTCGGAACTGATTGTCACACCGTTTCTGGATTCTCAATCCCATGGTGTGTTTGCCACCCGGGCGCCGCGGCGCCCGAACCCGATTGGAATTTCCGCAGTCAGGCTTTTGGATCTTTCGGCAAACATCCTGACCGTAGAAGATATCGACATCCTCGATGGCACACCGCTGATAGACATCAAGCCCTATGTTCCGGCGTTCGACCACCACCCGGCCGACCGCATCGGCTGGCTCGAGCAGACCAGTCATTTGACCCGGGGCACCTTGTCGGACGAACGATTCACGGGACCGGTAAAAAAGGCTCCCTAAAGCGAGTGCATCATAATATGAAAAAAAGGCTTTGGATGGAATTTAGCTAATTGAACAGTCGGGGATTTTTCGTTACCCTCGAGGAGGAAGGGGTGACCAGTTAAGAGTATTATAGAAAAACTCCCCAACTGCTGAGGTAATTGAATGATATAGTGGTTGTCAAAAAAACGTTCCGTTATGCGAACGTTTTTTCCTACAACCACTTATACCACCCTTCCGTGTTTCGGAATTTATTTTTGAAAAGCAGTATAACATTCATGCATTTAACGTCCAATCCATAAATGCGGTTTTTCTCACCCCGGGCAAGGTCGCACAATGGTTTGCTTCTGAGGCGTACTTTCTGTACGCCTCAGAAGCAAACCCGCGGATAATCCCGCCTATGGCGGGACCCAGCGGAAAAAAGGCCATTTAGGGA
Source organism: uncultured delta proteobacterium (assembly GCA_963719015.1). Lineage (GTDB taxonomy): Bacteria > Desulfobacterota > Desulfobacteria > Desulfobacterales > SG8-13 > JARFQH01. The sequence continues at coordinate 60,613 of CAVRBA010000002.1, forward strand.
TGGACCCAAAGGAGGTTACCTGATGATACGCATATTCGCGTCACTGGCGTTGGTCTTGTCTCTGGTGTCGGTTTCATTCGCTGATAACGGCCTCGTGTCTGTCAAAAGTGCCCACAGCGTCAAGGACACCGCAGACAGGCTCGAGAACACACTCGCGTCGAAAGGCATGACCGTATTCAACCGCATCAACCATGCCGAGGGCGCAAAAAAGGTCGGTAGCGCTCTGCCACCCACCGAACTCGTTATTTTCGGCAATCCCAAGGTCGGCACGCCATTGATGGTGTGCAGCCGAAGCATTGCCATCGACCTGCCCCAGAAAGCGTTGATTTGGGAGGATGCCAAGGGCCAGGTGTGGCTGACCTATAATGATCCCGCGTATCTTGCCGGGCGACACGGCATTACCGGCTGCCAGGAGGTCTTGAAAAAGGTCGGCGGCGCTCTGAAAAATTTTGCTGCGGCAGCAACGCAACCATAATCACCCGCGTTGTGCATCACCGATTATAGTGGTTGCAGGTAATAGCGATCCTTTATTCGATCGTTTTTATCTGCAACCGCGCATACCAACCGTCCGTATTTCGGAATTTGTTTTTGATAAACGATAAGCAGGCAGAGGAAAGGATTCGGCGCCGTGCAGGATCTCACACGCACCCACAGTGTTTTCATCGGTTATCTGCTCTGGATTTTCGGTTTCACCGGTTCGCACAGATTTTACTATGGTAAACCGGTTTCTGGAACCATATGGTTTTTCACCCTCGGACTGCTCGGTATTGGCTGGCTGGTCGACCTTTTCTTGATTCCGTCCATGAATCGAACCGCTGCCGTACGCTTTCATGCCGGTGATATCGACTATAACCTGGCCTGGATCCTGTTGACCTTCCTGGGGCTGCTCGGCATCCACCGCATGTATATGGGCAAATGGTTGACCGGGCTGCTCTACTTGGTAACCGCCGGCCTGGCGGGAATTGGCTATCTTTACGATTACTGGACATTGAATGACCAGATTACCGTGTCCAATACTGGGGGAACAGGACAATGAAAATTGCTGTGTTCGGCGCCGGCGCCGTGGGCGGCTATTTCGGCGGCCGCCTGGCATTGTCGAATCAAGAAGAGGTCGTCTTTATTGCTCGTGGTCGCAACCTCGAAGCCTTGCGCACGGATGGCCTGCGTATCGACAGTGTGGACGGCGATATTACCATCGCCAAAGTTATGGCCACAGATACGCCCGCGGAGATCGGACCGGTCGATGTTGTCCTGGTGACAGTCAAGACCTGGCAGCTGGCCGATGCCATACGGTCCATGGCACCGCTCATCGGGTCGCAAACCGTACTGGTGCCTCTCCTCAATGGTGTAGACGCACCAACAACTCTGTCCCAATCCTTCGGCAAGAGTCATGTCGTGATCGGACTGGCAAAGATCATCGCGCGGCTTGAGGCCCCTGCTCATGTAAACCACCTCGGCGCCGTACCGTACATCGCTCTCGGAGAGCATGACAATCGCCGCAGCCGACGCGTAAAAAGTTTGGCAGCGGCCTTTTCCGCCGCCGGGATCACGACCGACGTTCCGGAGGACATCCACGCCGCCCTGTGGTCCAAATTTCTGTTTGTCGTTTCCTGGGGCGGGTTGGGGGCTGTTACGCGGGCACCTCTCGGGGTGTTGCGGAGCCTGCCCCAGACACGTAAAATGATGATACGATCCATGGAGGAGATACAATGCCTGGCCCTGTCCTGCGGTGTCCGCCTGCCTGAGGATATCGTCGCAACCACCATGACGTTCGTGGACAGCCTGCCTGCTAATGGAACCGCGTCTTTGCAGCGGGACATCGCCGCCGGCCTGCCATCGGAACTCGATGCCTGGAACGGTGCGGTTGAGCGCCTCGGCCGCGAGACCGGTGTCGCCACACCGGTAAACGCATTTATCTACAATTGCCTGTTGCCCCTCGAAAAACGCGCCGGCGGCGAAATTAAATTCTGATAATCATCTTCTCAGGTCGTTGTTATAGTGGTTGTCAAAATAACGTTCCATTATGCGAACGTTTTATTCTACAACCACTTATACCACTCTTCCGTATTTCGGAATTCATTTTTGAAAAGCAATATAACTCCTGGAACTGTCAAACTTTGGGAGCATCTCCAGAAAAGCTGGCGGTTTACCGATGATTATAAGGAAGCGATCGCTCGCCGAATCAGATTGATCATTACGGATAAATAAGGTATTTTATTTAAGTGAATTTTGCATTACCGGAGACCCTGACATCTTGATCGATAATCTGCGTAAACAGGCGTTGGTAACTATTGCACTTGGCAATATGGTATTAAAACCTAAATTGAACGATTTTTGACTTGTGCTGCACCCATCTATTGCCCATCAAGGGCCTGTGCCAATCCTCGACATAGCCATGGGTATGCCTGCGGTTGGCGCAGGCCCTTGATGAACAAGATCTCAACACATCACTTCCCCAAAAATCGCTCAACTTAGGTAAAAGATAAAACGAGAAGTAACATCAGAACAGAGAGGTTGAACATACTGTGAAAGAGAGTGATGCCGCATCGATGGTTCAGGTGCATGACGGAGTGATCATCGCCAAATTTTCTCTGGATAAACCGGTCATCCGCATCGGTCGCGATCCGGACAGTGAAATCTGTATCGATGACAAAGTTGTCAGCCTGGAACATGCCGTGGTGGAAACCGTCTCAGACCCGAATCAACCCGACAGCCTTCGATATTTCATCAGAGACTTGGGAAGTACGAACAGCACTTATGTCAACGATAAGGTCGTCACACGACAAAGACTGACCAACGAAGACCTGATTCGGATCGGCTGGACCACCTTCAGGTTTGTCGACACAAAAGAGCGAAAAGGCAATAAGACACTGAAAATACACAAGAGCTGGATCCCCGGTGTCTACTATACCGAGGATTAATCCATCCCTCCCTCGGAGAAGATTCCCTCAAACAACCAACACAGTCTGATGCATTCAGGCAATGCCCGATTTCGCTGCTGGTGCACCCCCTCCGCCCCAGATAAGAATTATAGTAGTTGTCAAAAAAACGTTCCGTTATTCGAACGTTTTTTTGACAACCACTATATGGATGGACACCAACCCGGAAATTTCATCAATTGGAGTTTTTATGGCCAATCGCACAACTTCATCAAAAGATCAGATGTGTGATCCCGCATAGCGGGAGGCATTTGGAGGTGATGCTGTCGTCAACCTACCGCGATCCTCGAATAACACAGGTCACAAGATCCCGACCAACGGGCGGGGCCATGGGAGCCTCCGGTTGACCCGAAGGGTGAGATCTTTTCAGCTCTTTTATTAGATTTTGGGGAGGGACAAAGTGTCCCACGTTTATACGGTTCATGAATATGACCAATGCCCCGATATTGTTTTTTTTTATGTTCGGTGAAAAGATTTCATGAAATATGCGGGTTAATTATCACTTGACTGTACCGTAAGCACATACCATGATCGCCAGGTGGCATTCGGTAACAAGGGCCGCCCTCACCACCGAACATACCGGCGCATCCGTTAATCACGCGAACAGGAGGACCAGCAGTGGAATCATCACTTAAACCCGGCATGACCTTCACGTTTACCTACACGGTTCCGGACAATAAAACCGTTCCCCACCTTTTCCCCGAGGCGACCCTGTTTCAAGAAATGCCACAGGTCCTGGCCACCGGGTTCATGGTGGGACTGGTCGAATGGGCCTGTATCGAGGCGATCAACCCGCATATCGACTGGCCGCGAGAGCAAAGTGTTGGCATCAAGGTCGACCTGGATCACACCGCGGCGACGCCGCCCGGCTTGACTGTAACGATTAGGGGAACGCTTTCGGCAGTGGAAGGGCGCAAGCTGACCTTTGATATCGAGGCCGATGATGGCGTCGATCGCATAAGCCGTGGGACCCATCAACGTTTTCTCATCGATGCCGAACGGTTCAATCAAAGCGTGGCGGCTAAGTCCGCCAAACGTTCATCTGGATAAATCAGGTAACGGCATGGGAATGGGGTAATAACGGGGAAGAGGCCGGTGAAACACCGTTTGCGGCCTCGTTGAAGGCTAAGCGGCGTACACCGGCCGAAACATCAGGATTTATCGACTGCAGGTGGACGAACATCCTTTGAAGTCGTCCAGGCAGTCTGATCGTGAATGCTCCACGCAACGGATGAAGTCTTCATCGCATTTTTCGGAGCAGGAGTTGTCATTGCTGCGAACGTTTTCTTCTGACATGTCATTATCCTCCTCTACGTTCTGATAAAACGAAGCACCGCGAAGCCAAAGCGTCGCGGGCATGTGGCGGTATAAATAACACCCGACACAGGGAAACGGTAAGCATGACCCCACCCGATTTCAACCCCGGAAAAGGCCCTAAGGAAATTGACAGTGATGGCAAGATATCGACGAAAAATCTGAAATTATAGAAAAAAATGAACAACGGTTTGCCATCATGCTGGCAAGCCGGGTCATTAACAAACCAAAACTGAGTATCTGGATGATACTCATTCCAGTGATATTCGTTTATTTCTTCTACCAATTCAACAAATACAAGCAAGGACGGGAGGACTTCACCGCTAACTACCTGATCAGCAGAAAGCGCGCCCTTAATGCCGCTCGGGATGCGATTTCAGAGGATAGCGCACCAAATTTAGAGAAATTGGTCAAGCTGGCCAAGCTGCCCACATGAGACGCTGGGTGCCTACCGCGACCTTCTTGCCGTCCTGGTCCAGCATTACACCGATCTGTTGCATAGCAGAGGGTGACGAATTTGCCGAGCTGGTGAAATCGGCCTACCGGACCCGAACCAATTATCTGCTGTTCTGCAACCGCCTCAACCAGGTCGAAAGAGATCTCAACGCCGCACTACGGCCGCACATGAAGGAGACCACAGAAGGGTTCGATGATGCAGTCCGTCGGATTGAAAAGGTTTCGGTTGAACTGCGGCGGGAGGATGTCGATAACATATTCACTTGAAAATCTATCCGTGGTGATGTAGTTTTGTTTGTTTCGGGCGGATAATGGATCTAACGGCTGCCGCGTTATACCATATGAAGAGGAGGTGTTATTATGGGAAAAGGTGACCAACGCTCGAAGCGCGGGAAAATACATCGGGGAACCTTTGGAAAAAGCCGCCCCAAGAAAAAGAAGAGAACTGAGGATAAAGATAAGTAAAATATTTGTTTCCGGCTCAATACCGGGGCTGTTGATGGGACGGGGGTGCCCCTTGAATGGAACAAGTTAGGCCTTCGTAACAGAGGCAGCCCTTTGTGTTTAGCCGGTAGTTGAAAAACGTCGTGAGCGCCGGCAGACACGGTCAGTCGATTTGCCCAAACCCAACGGTGGTTATCCTTTGGCCTTGGATGCGCCTATGGAACCGGTGAACATTATCGATCGTTCACAGGTCGGACGCACCGTGCAAACATCCCGCAAGAAACCGCGCGGGCGGATCATCCGGTCATTTCGCAAAACGGCCTGCGCCCCTTGACGTCGCGTGCTCAATGCTCTGCAGTCCGACAGCTATCTCCGGCCCCATCGCCATCTGTTTCCAACAAAATCCGAAACAATCCTGGCGCTCGAAGGATCCATCCGTTTCGCGATATTCGGTTCCGGCGGTATGGTTACAAACCATTTACTCTCACTGCAGGCAGCTACCGGCGACTTGGCCGATTGGACGCCTGAGGAAAGCTATCCGGCAGCCGACCCCTATCTGACAAAATTTCGCTGGAAGATCATCGGTTATAGTGGTTTTCAAAAAAACGTTCCATAATTTGAACGTTTTTTCTACAACCACTGATACCACCCTTGCATACCTCTGAATTTTTTCTTGAAAAGCGGTATAAATTTCCGGCGGCGGACCCTCCAGTTGTTTCATCCACACGTGTGCCTGTTCCCTCCATATTGATTAAATAAAAGATCATTATGGTAACTACGCCTATCCGGTACGGAGGGATAGTACGGTGAATCACTCATATTCGGAAAAAAGAAGACGTCAACTACTGTTCTTGCTCGGTTTTTTTATCTCGGCAGGATTTCTTTGGGAAGGATGCGGCATGCCGCCATATGATGAATCTGTAACGGAAAAGTTGCTGGGCGGGGTTGGCCAACCGAGCTTTCACGAAACGACTGTTGGTGACCGAACAATATTTTATGCAGCGACCGGCAGTTCCAATCAGCCCCTGATCGTTTTCATTCACGGAACACCCGGGTCCTGGCGAGGGTTCGGTCAGTATCTGGCAGATGAATCGCTACGCCGTCGGGCGCAACTGATGGCCATAGATCGGCCCGGTTTCGGTCGATCCGGCCATACGCAACTGGTGACATCTCTTCGGGAACAAGCCGATTTGTTGGCCCAAATACTGCGGCGTGACTTCAACGGACACCGTGCCATCCTGGTCGGTCATTCCCTGGGAGCATCCATCGCCGCACGCTTGGCAATGGATCATCCCGATCTGGTCGACGGGCTGGTACTCGTGGCCCCTTCCATCGATCCGGAATTGGAAAAACCACGCTGGTACAATCGTTTGGCCGACAGCCCGTTGGTTCGCTGGGCTTTACCCACCGATCTGAATCTTGCCAACCAGGAAGTAATGCCCCTTTACGGAGAACTTATACAGATGCGCCCGCTCTGGCAGAAAATCCACGTACCTGTCATCGTGATCCAGGGTGACAAGGACCGCCTTTCGTCGCCGGCCAATGCAGACTTTGCAGAAACTGTCCTGGGAAGTCAGGCCCGAATCATCCGCGTCCCCCGGGCGGGACATTTCGTTGTCTGGAAGCAGCCCGCCATCATTGTCGATGCCATATTGTCCCTGCTCGATGAATAGATCCCGCCGCCAGTCACATTCGAAAAGGTTTAATGAATGGATGCAGAAATAAAACGGGCCGCTCAACAATTAAGCGGCCCGCGATAATGATCAATTTTCATTCCATACCCGGTTGGCATGGAGGCGATTTTCCCAATTCAATTCACCTCATGGCCTTCAAGGATTGAAAACTTCCAGAAGGCCTCATAGAGGCATTTTGAGAACTTTCCTGGTCATTCTCACACCTCCGTCTGTATGACTGAAGGTTTTCGATTAAGGATCCTCTTCACCCGGCAGTATTGCGGCCCCGGCATCACTGGGGAGTGCCTGCCGAAGTCTTTTATGGCGGGACCGGGAGCTGACGACCCGCAAGTTGTGGACTGCCAATTTCCCATGTCAACTAAAGGAGGCTATTACGCTACCCGGGAATACCCGAGTTGATTGTATAGTGCCACATTGTGGTATCGCCTGTCAAGCATTTTTTCACCTGGTTATAAAAAATGTCGATATCATCGATTTCATTGTGCATGTATCTGGTCATTCGCCCGTTATTGCCGCCGAGATCCCCGGGAATATTGAAAAATGAAACCGGATAGCGTAGGATATAAGGACGAAGACTAGGCATCCGCCAGCAGTGAGGTTTAATTTCGAAAGGTCAGCCCCATGTCGGATACGGTTTCAAGCCCCGGTCATAAGAACACCCGCAGCCAGATCATGACTCTGGTCGACCGCATGTCCGAAGACATGCAGTTGAAATTACTCCGCTACCTGGAGTCAAAGCTTCCACAGCATATCAAAGGCGATCTGATCAACGAAAAACGGACAGGCTCTCGCCGGCACTGCCTAATCGGTGTCGACTACCAGATTGAGGGAGCGGTCTATTCCGGGTTTATTCTGGACATCAATGCCTTCGGTGTGTTCGTCGAATCCGATGCGCCCTTTGCCATCGATCAGAAGATCACCCTCAATTTCGCCCTGCCCCGACTGACGCAGCCCTACAGTACCCAGGCGACGATTGTCTGGAGCGGGACCCAGGGCTTTGGCGCCAGGTTCACGGCCTTGAGCCAACGCCAGTTGGATCAGATTAAAGCTTTCTCCGAAGAAGAGTCCAGAGTCTACACCATAATCAGCTAATCCGCGTGTTGCATGAAAATTTTTGATACCGCTTTTCATAATTGTGTTCCGAAATAAGGAATTGCGGTATAAGTGGTTGTAGAAAACAACGTTGGCATTACGGAACGTTTTTTGACAACCGCTATAACAGAGCAAATACTGACACGACGACCAAACTCTGATGGCAACCTTAACAGTCGACCAAGCATGCCATTTGGCACCTCTGCTACGCAGAAGAATAGCAGCCATATTTTCAACCTCAAGCAAACATCATGCGGATGAACATGAATAAAGCAGAAGAAGATGACATTCTAAAACCCGACACCTGGGTCGATCGCTACGGTGACTACCTTTTCCGCTTTGCTCTTGCGCGGGTCAAGGATCCCGGAGTCGCCGAAGATCTGGTTCAAGAAACATTTCTAGCGGCACTGAGAGGTCTACAAAATTTCAAGCGCCGTTCATCCGGCCACACATGGCTGACCGCCATCCTCAAGCATAAAATTGTCGATTATTTCCGCAAAAAACACCGCGAACTGGTGATAGAGGACATCGAAACGGTGTCGGAAACCACCGACGGATTTTTTAAAAACTCCGGTAATTGGAAAATCCGGCCGGGCAAATGGGATGTCAATCCCGCTAAAATATTCGAACAGAAGGAGTTTATGAACGTTTTGCTTAAGTGCCTGGCCCAGCTGCCTGAGCGGTTGGCCCAGGCCTTCATGCTGCGGGAGATGGAAGGGCTCAGCACAGAGGAACTCTGTAAGTCGATGCAGATTTCGGCGACCAACAGTTGGGTCATGCTCTACAGAGCCCGGACATATTTGCGCCGCTGCCTGGAAATTACATGGTTCAACAAACCGACTGGAGAAACGGAATAATGGAACACTGGATGTTCAACTGTAAGGAAGTATCCCACAAAGTCTCCGAATCACTCGATCGCAAGCTGCCGCTGCTTGAGCGCATGATGATCCGGATGCACCTGATGATGTGCCGCTATTGCGCCCGGTTTCACCGGCAGCTTCGGTGGGTTCGATCTATGGCCCGATACACGCAACCCTTTGGAAATAAATCTGAAACTTCTGTGACCCTGCCACAAGACACCCGCGCGCGCCTGAAACAAACATTGAAATCGGCAATGGAGTAGAATAAAACATGATCCCTGATAAGTGCCATGCGGCGGTATGGACCACAAACGCCGATGGAAACATCGAAGATGACCTGTTCACGGTCGCTCCCTTCGGCTATGCACTCATTGGGCCTACGGGCAGAATCCTTAGTGTCAATCGTACGGCAGGAGAGATGCTCGAGCAAACCTGCCGTGAACTGGTGGGCTTGAAATTTGCCGAGTTGATCGCCCCAAAACATCAATGCCGGTTTAAATCCCATCTCCGTCGTTCATTTGAATCCGGCCGTCGCGAGACTGTTGACCTGGAATTCAAAGTCATCGGCGGCCAAAGCCTCTATGCCAGGGTACAAAGCCGTGTCTCTCGGAATCCTTCCGGCTACGGGCCCTTCCTTATGACCGCTTTTGTGGACTTTACCGCCCATAAGGATACCGCAACCGCGCTAAGCATTGAACGGGACAATCTGACCAATATCCTAAATTCAATGGAAGACGGTATCTGCATCGTAAACGAGCGGCATGAAATTAACTTTGTTAATCCAGCCCTTGAAAAACATTTCGGTCCGCTCGATGACCGCAAGTGTTACGAATACTTTCACAGCAGAAAATCGGTCTGCCCCTGGTGCAAGAATAACGAGGTAATGTCCGGAAAATCAGTCCGTTGGGAATGGTACTCGGACAAGACCCGCAAAACCTTCGATCTGCTTGACACGCCACTTCAAACCGTGGACGGCAGCCTGCGCAAATTGGAAATACTTCGGGACATCACCAGCCGTAAACGCGACGAACTGGCGTTGAAGGAAAGTGAAGAACGCTTCCGAGTCGCTTTTGATACCAGCCCCAACCCCACGGCCATCAGCAAAATAGACTCCGGAATTATCGTCGATGTCAACGCAAGCTTCAGCCGCTTCAGCGGCTATAGAAAAAAGGATGTTATTGGGAAATCGGCCCTGGACATTCATATATGGGCCAACCCTGAGGACCGGGACAAGATGGTGACAAAGATTCGGAATGCCGGTGAAGTCAACAATATGGAGGCCGATTTCCGCGACCGCGATGGCCGAATTAAAACCGGACTAGTGTCAGCCAAAGTCATTTCTCTGAACAACCGCTTGCATTTGCTATCGGTGATCCAGGACATCAGCGATCTAAAAAATACAGAGAAAAAGCAGCAAGCCTCTCACAGTTTTCTTCAGATTTCCAATCGCCATTTGGAGATGACGCCGCTTCTAAAGGAGTATGTGGCCGAAATTAAGTCATTGAGCGGGTGTGAAGCCGTCGGCATGCGAATCCTCGATCGATACGGTAATATTCCCTTTGTGGCCTACACCGGTTTTTCACAAAATTTTTACGATGCCGAAAATCCGCTTTCGATACGTAACGGCAACACCACCTGCATCCAGGTGGTACGCAAAAAGGTCGACCCCAAACTTTCCTCTTTTACCCCAGGCGGCTCCTTTTACGTAAACGGAACCAGCGACTTCCTGCACGCCTCGCCCGCTGCCGACCGCGGCTGGCCGTGCCGCGTATGCAATAATTACGGTTACGAATCCCTGGCCCTCATCCCGATCCGCCTTGGCGACGAGGTCCTTGGGCTGATCCACGTGGCCGATACCAACAATGACAAGGTTCCGCTGGAATTGGTACAGATTCTAGAAGATGCGGCCTTGCAGCTGGGGGCCTCAATTAAACGGGTGCGGGCCGAAGAAGAACTGCGGACCTCGCATGAGGTTCTCGAAAAACGCGTCAAATCCCGTACGGCTGAGTTGGCGACAACAAACCGGGAACTTGTCCGTCAGATTGTAGAACGGGAACAGGCGGAATCAGCCCTGCGAAAATCCGAAAACGAGCTACGGCTGCTTTCCAGCCGCCTGCTATCGGCCGAAGAAGCGGAAAGGAAAAGGATTGCCCGTGAGCTGCACGATGGTATCGGCCAGGCCCTGACCGCCATAAAAATCGGTGTCGAGAATACGCTTCGGTCCCTGAAGAGCAACCCGACGTCAGTGGATATCGAAAAATTGGCGCACATCATTCCCTTCACACAGAAAACCATTGATGAGGTGCGCCGGATTGTCAGGGACTTGCGCCCGTCAATCCTGGACGATCTGGGCATTCTGGCGACTCTCAACTGGTTTTGTCGAGAGTTCCAATCCATCCACGCCGGTATCTGCATCCAAAAGACCATCGCGTTGGCTGAAGAGGATATTCCTGAGCATTTTAAAACGGTCATCTACAGAGTCTTGCAGGAGGCTCTCAACAACGTGGCCAAACACAGTCGCGCAAAACGGGTCGAACTCCGCCTGGTCAATAGGGATGGCATGATTCAGTTTATGATTCGCGACGACGGGATCGGTTTCGAACCGGATCAGGTTGCTTCACTGAACCGGTCGAAAAGAGGTTTCGGCCTGGCCAGCATGCGGGAGCGCAGCGAACTGTCAGGCGGCCGCTTCTGTGTTATTTCAGGGAAAAATGCCGGTACGGAAATTCGGATCCTGTGGCCCCTCGACCCACACGAAGGGGAACGCACCGGTTGAATTCTCTTCCCTTCCGATATAGTGGTTGTAGAAAAAAACGTTCCATTATAGGAACGTTTTTTTCTACAACCACTTATACCACCCTTCAGAATTTCGGCATTTATTTTTAAAAAGCGGTATAATCTCATGAAATCTTTTCAGTTCGGTGAACTTCCGGGCTAGCGGGCAATCAAGTTTTTATCCAGCGCAAAACAGGTCAGCGCTGCAGCATTGTGCAGGTTGAGCTTTTTCATCAGATTGGCCCTGTGCTTTTGAACGGTCTTTAAGCTGATACCTAAAAACATGGCGATCTCCTTGTTCTTGTAGCCCTCGGCAATCAGCTTCAAAATTTCCCGCTCTCTCTGGGACAGGGTGTCCCAGGAAGTTTCCATCCCGCAACGTTTTTTACCGTTCAGGTATCCCTCGATGACCTTCTTCGAAATGCTGGGGCTCAGATAGGGTTTCCCGTCCAGAACGATCCGGATGGCCATGATCAGTTCGTCATGGGTGGCATCTTTGAGTACGTAACCATCAGCACCCGCTTGGAGTGCCGCCAGGATATACTCTTCGGTTTTATGAACCGTCAGGATGATGACTTTGGTTTCCGGAAAACGCTTCTTGATGTCCTTAAGGGCCGCCATACCGCTCATACGGGGCATGGATAGATCCATCAACAGTAGATCCGGCATCAACTTTTCAACCCGGCGGATCGCCTCCAAACCGTCTTCGGCCTCACCGGCGATTTCAAGATCGGTGTGATGGCTCAGGAGCGCCCGCAGCCCTTCTCTGAGGATTGTATGATCTTCAGCAATAATGATGCGGCGCTTTTTCATCATCGGTCTTCCAGAATGCTGGCCAGTAAATTTCATCAATTGGCGGTGGTTTTCCGGGTCGGAAACCGACCTCGCACACACTGCCGGCGGCGGCTATGAGCCAATTTAATAGCATTTGTCGGAAAATGAGTAAAGGCTCACCTGTGCAAGAATTGTGTCGTCATCGAATCGCTTGACAGTCATTTGTTTGATGTTACTCTAAATTTAAAGACGGGTTTGCTTGCACCGCATGACCGACCGGATCACAGATGGCTCACTCGGGCAATCGGGCCCCGCAACACGGTGCGCGATGAAAAAAATTGCTTTGACCGGCATAAAACCCACCGGCACACCTCATCTCGGCAACTACCTCGGGATGATTAAGCCAGCTCTCGAACTGATTGACGACTACCAAGCCCTCTATTTCATTGCCGACGACCATGCCCTCATTACGGTGAAGGACCGCAACGAATTGAAGCGACAGGTCTACGCGGTGGCGGCCACCTGGTTAGCTTTGGGACTCGACCCCCGCAAGGTCATTTTTTTTCGCCAGTCAGACATCCCGGAAATTTTCGAACTGGCGTGGATCCTTTCATGCTTTACCGCCAAAGGTCTTCTTAACAGGGCGCACGCTTATAAAGCGGCAGTGGCTGCCAACACCGAGAAAAGGCGCAGCCCAGATGCGGAAATCAATTCAGGACTCTTCAACTACCCGGTTCTGATGGCTGCCGATATTTTACTCTTTGGGTCCCGGATCGTACCTGTCGGGAGCGACCAGAAGCAACATGTAGAAATCGCCCGGAACATCGCTGCGATGGTCAACCAGACCTATGGGCGTGTATTTTCCCTTCCTGACCCGTTGATCCGCAGCGAAGTCATGACGATTCCGGGGTTGGACGGCCGGAAGATGAGCAAGGCATACGGAAACACCATTCCCATCTTCGCCGAACCTGGTCACCTCCGAAAGCGGGTGATGGGAATTGTGACTGATTCAAGACGGCCCGAGGAACCCAAAAACCCGGATGGTTGCAATGTTTTTAAGATTTACAAGCACTTCGCATCGCCTGAATCCGTAAAAAGGACGCGGCGGGGCTACACCATGGGCGGGTTGGCTTATAGCGTCGTCAAACATGAATTGCTGGATGTGTTGGAGGAGAAAATGGGGCCGCTGCGCGCCACGTATCGAGACCTTCTGGATACCCCGGACCGGATAGACCAAATCCTCGCAAGGGGAGCAGCAGAAGCCCGCAAAGTTGCCACGCCAATCATGGAAAAAGTCCGGCGTAAAATAGGAATGAGGAGGTAATAATCATGGGATACTCCGTGGCCCACAAACTAATCGAATCTCATTTGGTAAATGGCCGAATGAAACCGGGAGAGGAAATCGGTCTCAAAATCGATCAAACCCTCACCCAGGATGCCACCGGAACCATGGTAATGCTCGAATTTGACGCCATGCAAATCCCGTCTGTTAAAACAGAGATTTCCACGCAGTACGTGGATCACAACTTGCTGCAGACGGATTTTAAAAACGCCGACGACCACCTCTTTCTTCGCAGTGCCTGCCGAAAGTTTGGATTGTGGTTCAGCCGTCCGGGAAACGGGGTCAGCCATCCGGTGCACATGGAACGCTTCGGTGTCCCTGGAAACACTCTTTTGGGATCGGACAGCCATACGCCGGCCGCCGGAGCCCTTGGAATGCTGGCCATGGGAGCCGGCGGTCTCGAAGTGGCTATGGCTATGGCTGGGGAGCCTTTCTATCTAAAAATGCCTCTGATCTGGGGTGTCAGACTGACCGGTAAACTGCCGGATTGGGTCAGCGCCAAGGACGTTATCCTTGAAATGCTCCGCCGGCACGGGGTCAAGGGCGGTATCGGCAAAATAATCGAATATACGGGCCCCGGTTTGAAAAGCCTGACGGCTATGGATCGCCATGTGATTGCTAATATGGGTGCGGAACTGGGGGCAACGACCACGGTGTTCCCTTCAGATGCAGCCGTGAGGCGATTCCTGAAGCTTCAAGAGCGGGAGAGCGCCTGGAAGGAGCTGGGGGCGGACCGTGACGCCAATTACGATCTCGGGGATGAGATCGATCTCTCCGCACTCGAACCTCTTATCGCCAAACCGAGTAGTCCCGGAAGCGTTGTGCCGGTCCGCGAAGTTGCCGGCCGGGAAATATATCAGTCCTACATTGGTTCATCAGCCAATCCGGGCTTCCGAGATTTCGCCATTGCCGCACTGATTGTCGCCGAGCGGCAGGTGGTCGACCGGGTTTCACTCGATATAAATCCAACCTCCCGCCAGATCCTCGAAAACCTTGTACGTCGGGGATATCTAGAAAAACTGATTCACGCCGGTGCCCGCATTCACCAGCCGGGTTGTAATGGGTGCATCGGCATGGGGCAGGCACCGGCCACGGGAAAAATTAGTCTGCGAACCGTACCGCGCAATTTTCCCGGCCGTTCGGGAACCAAAGGCGACCAGGTATACCTGTGCAGCCCCGAAACCGCTGCGGTCTCCGCCCTGACGGGCGTCATAACCGACCCGCGACAATTTGACCGACCGTATCCAAAATTCGTGGAACCGCGCACCATCAGAATCAACACCGAAATGCTGATCCCGCCCCCGTCAGCGGGAGAGCAAGCGGCGATTGAACTGGAGAAAGGCCCCAACATCAAAGAGTTACCGAAATTCGACCCAATGCCGGAGACTCTGGCCGGGGAAGTCCTCCTCAAAATGGGCGATAACGTTTCCACCGACGAGATCATGCCCGCCGGTAATCGTATTCTCCCGTTTCGCAGCAATATTCCGGAGATCAGCAAGTTCACCTTCAGCCGCATCGACGAAAACTTTTATGACCGTGCCACACAGTATGGCCAAAAAGATTTTTTCGTGGTGGGCGGAGACAACTACGGCCAGGGATCGAGTCGGGAACACGCCGTTCTCGGACCGCGCTATCTCGGTCTCAGAGCCGTCATCGCCAAAACTTTTGCCCGCATCCATTGGCAGAACCTGATCAACTTCGGCATTCTTCCTCTGACGTTTCTTCACCTCGAAGATTGGCGCAAAATAGATCAGGACGATCAACTGGTCATAGATGACATTCGCAATGCTGTTCGAAACGATCGTGATCTGGAGGTACTCAATAAATCCAAAAAGCGCAAATTCCGCGTTTCGCACACCCTGACAGATCGCCAGGTGGAAATGGTCCTTGCAGGAAGCCTGATCACCGTTGTCCGCGGCAGGCCCGGTTGATCGTTTTAGCGTGTATCAAAGCCACAAGGGCTCTCTCCAGTGATCGTTTGACAGCGCACACTGCTTGACGGGCAACGGTTCGGCCATTATTTTGAGTTGATATCCCATGCACGTAACAAGCACGGTGATATCGAAACGCCGCTGCTGCCGCAACGTTAAAAAAGGAGGTTACCATGATTGATAAATCGGAATTGTGTGAAAAAATACGGTCCATGTATCCGGATATCGGAGAGTGCGGTATCGATGTCGATGTTGAGTACAACGAAGATCAGAAAACCTGGATCGTCGAACTGAAAAAAGACAATCACGAACTGAAGACCTTTCTGGAAGACGGCGATGCGGAAATGTGTATGCTGAACAAGCAGTGCGTCAGTCTGGGTATCGAAATCGCTCAACTCAGAGGCAACATCGAGAGGTTACCGCGGGATCGATAACCCGAAAATATCATACCATCTTTCCAGCAGCAGATGAGAAAGAACAAATGCGAGATGTTAGCAAAAGATTGGACCCGTTAAACAGCGTGCACTTGCACCATTATTGGCGTGGTGAACGACCTTAAATGATTTCACCTTATACAATCGATGAAATTCTCGGGTGAGGATTGGCATGGTGATCCAACCCAAACGAATAACGACCGATTCCCGAAGAACTTCTCCGGCACTCAAGAAACTGAACCGCCCCATTGACCCTGACCCCTGAGAGAATCCTGCGATGAGTTACCGCGAAGAAAAAGACACCATGGGTAGTGTGCGTATCCCCGCAGACGCCTATTACGGCGCACAAACCCAGCGGGCGGTCAATAATTTTCCGATCAGCGATCAGACTTTTCCCCCAATCTTTATCCAGTCGTTGGCGCTGATAAAAGAGTGCGCCGCTGCCGTGAATACCGACCTCGGGCAACTGGATGCCCACTTGGCTCAAGCCATCATCCAGGCGGCCCGGGAAGTCGTGCAGGGAAAATTCAGCGACCAGTTTGTCGTGGACGTCTTCCAGACAGGCTCTGGCACCTCGACCAACATGAACATGAATGAAGTGCTGGCTACCCGCGCCAATGAAATTTTGACTCAAAAAAGGGCCAGCCGTTCACCCGTCCACCCCAACGACCATGTCAATCAGGGACAATCGAGCAACGATGTCATCCCCACCGCCCTTCACATCTCCGCCATAACCGCCATCCGACAAACCCTGATCCCGGCCTTGGAACGATTGCACGGGGTTCTGGTCGAAAAAGCGACGGAATTTTCCGATGTGCACAAAATCGGTCGCACCCACCTGCAAGATGCCGTACCCTTGACGCTCGGTCAGGAGTTCAGCGGATATGCCCGCCAAATCGCGCTGGGTCATCAACGCATAACCGCTGCCGAAAAACAGCTGCTGGAGCTGGCCTTGGGCGGCACGGCGGTAGGCAGTGGTCTGAATGCCCACCCGGAGTTTGCCGGCCGGGTGATTGCCTTGATTACCGAACGGACGGGCTTTGCCTTTGTCGAAGCTGAAAACCATTTTGAAGCCCAGGCCGCCCGGGACGCTGCTGTGGCAACCAGCGGCCAACTCAAGACCCTGGCTGTCAGCCTGGTCAAAATCGCCAATGATGTCCGTTGGCTGGCCTCCGGGCCGCGCTGCGGACTCGGTGAAATCAACATTCCCTCCCTGCAACCCGGCTCGTCCATTATGCCGGGAAAGGTGAACCCGGTCATCCCGGAGATGCTCCTGCAGGTGGCGGCACAGGTTGTAGGAAACGACGCGGCTATAACCGTGGGTGGCCAGTCCGGAAATTTCGAACTCAATGTCATGATTCCGCTGATCTCCCACAACCTTCTGCAGTCGATACAGTTGCTGGGTTCGGGTGTTGATGTTTTCGCCGAAAAGTGTATAAGAGGAGTGACGGCCAACCGCGAACGATGTGCCGCCAACATTGAAAGAAGCCTGGCCATGGTCACCGGTTTGGTTCCCCATATCGGCTATGAAAAAGCGGCTGCTGTTGCTAAAAAGGCCTTTGAAACCGGTCAAACCGTGCGTGAAATAGTGCTCGAACACAAGATTGTTTCTGGAGAGCTTCTAAATCGGATCTTGGAACCTGTTGAATCTGGAGGAAAAAATGACAAAAAAGTTTCGGATTAAAACAGCCTGCCCCCAGTGCGGATGTAGCGGTGCAACGGCCCTTTCGGCTGAAGAGATGAAAGAACGTTACGGTGATCTACCCAATGTCGAAATGGAATGCGGCGAATGCATGATCAAGTATGAGACGGAAATGAAAACCGCCTGCCCGGAATGGGATCAGGAGTGCCGGCTGCAGGAAAACAAATAGATTGAGGCCGTCGCGGTGATAGAGAAACGGCCGCCATTGGATCAAAGATTTAACGGCCTCGATCAGAGGTACAATTCAGCCATCGCTGCACTTGATAGCCTAAGATCACGCCGAAAAGCTTTCGTGGTATTTCCACGGTTTCGTCAGGACTGGATTTTTGGATAACGCTTCGGTTCAGAATCGCAACGCTACGGGCATGTCGCGCTTAATGCTTTTTTTAGCGCTATCCAGGACTCCTCATGGTCTGCTCGACATGACCACCCCGGTATACGGCGCCCTTTTGTGGTTGGGCACCTTTCCCTCCTTATATATATCCGCCCTTGGCCTCATAACCGTCTTTGCGGGTTATACTGCGGTGTACGCTCTCAACGACGTCATCGATTACCGGGTCGATCGAGAAAAGGCCCGGATCGCCGGCGGCCTGCGAGAAGCAGACAGTTATCTGGACGCCGCCATGGTACGCCACCCCATGGCCCAGGGATTGTTGAGCTTTTCGGAAGGCCTGACCTGGGCTCTGGGCTGGTCGGCAGTCGCCATGATCGGGGCCTATCTTCTCAATCCGGTATGTGTCATCATTTTTATGGCCGGCTGCGCGCTGGAAACCGTTTACTGCCTGATGCACCGGATCAGCCCGTTTAGAACCATTATCAGCGGCGGAGTTAAAACCTCTGGTGCCGTTGCAGCGGTATTTGCCGTCGATCCGAACCCGTCGCTGATCTATGTTATTATCCTATTCATTTGGCTTTTCTTGTGGGAAATCGGCGGCCAGAACATACCCGCAGACTGGGCCGATATCGAGGAAGACCGCCGGTTGGGTGCCCAAACCGTGCCCGTGCGCGTCGGCCCTCATAACGCTGCAACCTTAGCGTTTTTTACCATCGCTATGGCCCTTCTCATCAATCCCGTGCTGATCGGTGTCTCGACAATCGGATTTCAACCCATTTTCGCGATGGCCAGCTTTATCGCCGGAGCCGGCCTGATGCTGCCCCCGGTTCTGCAACTATACCACTCCAAGAAGCGCCATCATGCCATGATTCTGTTTAATCGTGCCAGCTATTACCCACTGGTGATGCTCATTGCCGTTGTCGCTTACATTCTGCTCTGAAATGAATATCGGAGGTGTCTGCTAATGAAGGAATATAGCCCCCAGGAACTCGCCGAACACAACGGGCAAGACGGGAAACCAACATACATCGTTCACGGTGGGAAAGTATATGATGTCTCTGCAAGCAAGCTCTGGAAGGGCGGCATGCATATGCGCCGCCACAATGCCGGAACGGATCTGACCACCGATATCCAGGCCGCACCACACGGTACTGATTTATTGGATCGTTATCCCCAGGTCGGAACTTTGAAAAAGGAAAAGGCCCCCGAAGTAAAACTGCCGAAATTCGCTGCCTGGTTGCTGGAAAAGAATCCCTTCTTCCGCCGCCATCCCCACCCGATGACGGTCCATTTTCCGATTGTTTTCTTTCTCTCCAACCCGTTTTTCAACGTCCTTTATCTGCTTACAGGCGAAAGCTCGTTTGAAACCACCGCCCTGCACTGTCTGGCCGGCGGTATCCTGCTCGGCGTAGTGGCCATCGTCACTGGATTGTTTACGTGGTGGTATAACTATATGGCCAAAATGATGAAGCCGATCGCTATCAAGATTCCGCTGTCCCTGGCATTGATCCTCATCGCCATCATCGTGTTTGTGTGGCGGCTCGTTAATCCTGAGGTCATGACCGGTCCCCAGGGGGCGAACACGGTCTACCTATTTCTCGTGTTATCGTTTGTTCCGATGGTGTCGGTCATCGGGTGGTTTGGCGCCAGCATGACCTTTCCGGTCGAAAAAGAATGATCCTGTAACTATAACCTATCTCAACGATTGAGAACGCTTGCCTTAGAAAACATTGAGCCGGCGCAAGTTTCCGGTTAACCGAACTGTGCACCGCGTTCGGCCAGAAGCTCGCGCAATATCGATCGATGGCAGCGCTGTTCGTCGGCACAATAGCATCCCACCGAAAAATTGGTCTGCCGGGACATTGCCGCAAGTAGATCGAGTATGCGGTTTTGGGGCGCCGGTTTCATTTCGGCGCGATAACGTCTGACAAACGTACGCCAACTCTTTTCGTCTTTGGCTGCTTGGCCGGCCTTGAGCAATTCTTCACTGGGCGCGAGTTCGGGAAACCAGACATCGTAAAAATCCCGTGATGCGAACTCGGCCTTCGGAACCCCTCGCGGCGGCCTTCGCACCGTCCCAATACGCAACCCTTCCCCGTCCCTGCGCGGACTCCCCAGCCGGACCACAAAAATAGGCATCGCCCCCTCCTTTAAATACGAATTTTCAATTGGTGAGTAGCGTTCTTCAGCCCTTTTGCCAATCCACCTCATAGACCCGTTGAGGTTGATCGAAGCCCTTGAATTGTGTCTCTCCTCGATCTAAAAAATTAAACCCTTTCCCCAGACATAGCTCCTTTACTACCGGAGCGATCAAAATCTGGTTCGGTTCCGCGTAATCACATAGTCGTGAAGCCAGCAAAACAGCGGAACCAAATAGCCGATTGTCTTCCTCAACGGGTTCTCCGGCGCAAATGCCGGTTCGCACCTGTATCATTTTGTCGCGATTATTCGGGTTACGAGCAGCAAAGGCCTGGTTGATGGCAATCGCACAAGACACAGCCGACGAGGCCGATGTAAATGAAGTCAAAAAACCATCACCGGTGTGTTGTACTTCTCTTCCTCTATGTGATTTCAGCGCTTCGCGGGTAATAGAATTGTGGGAGCGGAATACCTCCAAAGCATTGATATCGCCCAAGCGATTGGTTAAAGCAGTAGAGCCCTTCATGTCTGTAAACATAATTGCACGAAAGGCCGAATCGACCTGAATGTGATCCGTTGCTGGATGAAACCCGGCGGGTGGTTGGGGGTCCTCTATCCGACCCAGAAATGCCTTAACGGTATCAGGGTTAACTTCCATTATTTTGTGGGGAATGCTGCCGTGTGCCTCCGCATGCAGCTGTCGAACTGCCTCCTCAGCAGGCGCGTCGACCAAGCAGAAAGTAGATCCTCGGTTCTCATCAAACCAGTAAGTTAACATTTTGACGCCGTATTTATCCTGCAGTTTTAAATCCTTCTGGTGCGCGTCGCTCACCGCTTCGGCCAGTGAACCGTAAAGATCATGTCTATCAATGTAGATTGGCACTTTAAATCCCCCTGCTTTCTGATTCCGTTAAAGGCTACCTTATTCGATAATACCCCCATAGGAGATGTCAAGAGACCCTATGCGGTGAGATGGGTCCTTTTAGACGAAAACCGTGATAACTCCTTCCAGTTGCGGCGACTGTCTTGTCGGTGTTTTAAGGGTCAAAGATCACTCGACTGTGCCGGGAGATAATGTTAAAAGCAGCAAAAGATCAAAATAATTCCGAATTACAGAAGGATGGTATAAGTGGTTGTAGAACAAACGTTCGAATAACGGAACGTTTTTTTGACAACCGCTACATCATTTGAACAACTACATAGAAAGACGTCCTTGCCTGCTGCAGCCCTGCGCACTTTTATTGGTTTGTCGTCGTTTGAAATGCTGGCGATGTTCCGCCGTGGCCTTTTCTACGTTTATCTTTCCATCTACCTTCGGCACTACCTCGGATTGAGTGTCACGGAGACCACTCTCTTTGCCACCCTACCAATGGTCTTGAACGTACTGGCCCAGACATTTGTCTGGGGTAAAATCTCCGATCGCTTTCAATTGCGTCGCACCTTGATCATTGTCGGAGAACTTCTGGCGGCGGTCTGCACCGTTATCATCTGGTATGTCCATCGGCGTTTCAACGACCCGGTGGCGTCAGGCTACGCCATAATTATCGGCCTTACGGTGATCGAACTTTTCTGGTCAATGTCCAACATCAGCTGGAGTGCATTGGTATCGGACATTTACGATGAAAAAGAGCGCAGCCGCATTCAAGGCCGACTCTCCAGCATGGGTGGACTGGGGCGTATGGCCGGGATCTGGATTGGCGGTCTGCTTTATGACGGAATGGGATTCAGATACGTGGGATGGGGCTTTTATGAGGGACTGCTCTTTTTTGTTGCTGCAGGTGTGATGTTCATTTCCACCGTCCCCCTTTTTTTTCTCCCCGAAGGCGGTATCGGCTTAAACCCTGCGAGTTCCCGCGAAAATTCCCGACCGGACGGTGGGCCCACATCGAACGTCGTCTACATGGTCTTTTTAGTGGGAATGGCATTTATAAATTTCGGGCGCAACTCGATTGCCATCATTTTCGCCCAGTACCTGACCTTGGCATCAGGTTTAGCCGTAAATAGTCAGACCCTTGCCCGTATCATCAATACTCAATCCCTATCGATCGTGGTCCTGGGATGGATTGCCGGTTGGATTTGCCGTCGCCTGGGAAACGGCATGGCTCTGATGACCGGAACGGTGACGGCTATTGCCGCACTGCTTCTTTTGGTCCTGACGACATCTGTGCCGATGATCTACGCAAGTTCCTTTTTCCGGGGAGTTGGGGATGCACTCATTATGGCCGCCGCCTACACCATTGCATCCAAATTGATACCGCCGGAGAAACGGGGCCGGTTGTTCGCCTGGTTCAACGGTACTTTCTTCCTGAGCTTCGGTTTAGGTGGTACGCTGATTGCTGGACCTCTCGTAGATGGGTTGATCTCCGCCGGTCATCCTCATAGCTGGGCCTATCAGATGTCATTCGCTGCCGCGGCCGGTTTAACAGCCATTGGCCTTTTCATTCAAGCAGCACTGTTTTATTATTTGAAAAAGCCATCGTGAAATCGCTCGATGAATAGAGAACCAATAATCGGAAAACAAAGGAGGTTATTATGGCAGCAACCTATTGGAAAATGGCGGCAGAAAGCATTGCCAAGGGATTGGGTCCGAAAACCATAGGTAAACTGGGAACCAGCGGGCGGTTTCTCGCACGGACAGGCGGTGTCATCGGCGTCGGATTCATGGCGTACGAATTATTCAAAAGCTACAAGGACAATATCGAGGGTGAACCAGCGTACCAGGAAATGCTCATCTTGCAACAGGAATTGGAAAAGTGGGGCAGCGCCGTCTCCAGCATCGGACGAAAACCTTTCAAAGATGAAAAATTCGGTGCCCTCGATGAGGGTGGGGCGATCAATGCCCTCCATCAGAAAAAGATGCTGGACAGCAATGAGATGAAGCCGGCAGATCCGGAAGAGGCTGCCAGTCTAATAGAAAGAGCCATCGGTTATATTAAAGAAACCGAAAACGTACTCGATGACAATGATTTTGATTCAAAAAGATCTGACCTCGTCGAACGCTTGGACATGCTGCGGCAGAAAATTACTACAGAGAATGACTACCAGCCGATCCAGCAAGAACTGACTGATATAGTGGCCTTACTCAAACCCATCGAATCCGCCTATTCTTCGCGCATCTATGACTGCAGCCGCGAAATCCAAAAAAAGGCGGGCTCCAACGCCGCCTGGGCGGCACTATCCATGGTGACCTTGGGGTTAGTGAAAAAGCCGAAAGATGGTAGCTGACAGAAAACGAAAATTTAAATGTATTGCCGCACACTCGGGCAGCCTAACCGGATACGTCTGATTTAGGAATGCTCGAGATGATTAATTATTATTTGTGTTTGATAGAAATTGCGGAAGCACCGGTGGAAGATTTAATCCTATAGAAAAGTTTTAAAAACTGAACGGCGATGATGGCCGCGAAAATTCTCGGCACCCAGAGCCAGAAGGGACTCAAGCCCAGGGAGAGAAACAGTGCGGGGTCTTCGAGCATTGAGTGGTTGATGCCGATGGAAACCTGCAACTGGTGAAGTTCTTCACGCGTAAAATTTCCCTTTTTGGTTGCTTCAACAATCACAGCCGCCCCATAGAGCAAACCGAAGATAACCGCAGTAAGCCACAATATACCGACCTTTTTTTCAAGTCCCAGTATTTTGAGAAGTGGTGTCAGTGGTTTGACAATATGGTCGATTAGATTAAACTGCCGCATGATTTCCAGTAGGCACATTAGGGGCATAATAATAGCCAGAATTTTTGTGCATAAAAACAGGGTGTTGCCAAACCAATTTCCCACCATGGATGTGAATGGTTCACGGTTTATCATCAGACGATTGGTAACTTCCGCAACCGGTTGTCCGGGATGCATAAACCAGGCAGCGACCAGAACGGTCAAGACTGAGGCTGCCAAACGAATAAAGGTCGCATGAAAAATTGAAAGGCCGGATTTACTCTGTATGATTCCCTCCTGAATCAGGGCGTGAGAAATTAGAATAAAGATGGCAATCAGAGTCATTTGTTCAGTGGTCAACGATAACGCCGCCATGGAAGCAATGCCGGCTGAAGGACCAGTGAGTACTCCGACCAGAAGAGGCAGCGCGGCCTCCGACGGCAGACTCAGGGTTGCCATGGCAGGTTCCAATAAAAAATCAAGATGATTCATCCAACCGCTGTAGACGAACGCCGCGGTCAGAAATGATATAGGTATCAGAATCTTAAGTATCCAAATAAAACTCCGGATCCCCTTTTTTATCCCCGAGAAAAAGCTTATTTTTAGATGGTGGCCGACCGCGTCCATTATTCCTTCTCTTGTAAGTTATACCGCTTTTCAATAATAAATTCCGAAATACGGAAGCGTGGTATAAGTGATTGTAGAACAAAACGTTCGAATAACGGAACGTTTTATTGACAACCACTATAAAATCCTGAGACCCAAATAGCCCAAATTTCCGACTGACGGGCCGATCAATGAAGACAGAAGCTAAAGTTGGGCGGATTCCCTGTAGACCCCATCATGTTCCAGGCGTTTATCCACGACTTCGGCCCAACACCTGATCGATCACGGATAAAATGCGCTGTTCGACATAGGCAAATAACGGGTTGTGGCGAAACCGCATCAGCTGACTCAACGGTACGGTCAGGTAGTGGGTTTCCCCTCGCGGCTGAAGTCTGCCGAATGAAGGACTTACGGTACCCAAGTGCGCCTCTGCTCCATGAATACCCCGCTTTGCAGGATCACACATCTGATCCCATTCGCTAAGGCGTGCGCTTTGCAAATGAACGACTGCAGCTCGGGAAATAAGCGTCAAGATGACCGTCGCCGTGGCCGCATTCCACCGATCAAGGCACCACCGACAGCACCGGCCGCGGCTCCCTTCCCGGAATCTCGCCCGATCCCACTGACAATGGCTCCCTTGGCGGCCCCCAAGGACCGTGTCACCAACCAGTGCCCTGTCATTGGGGTCATCGGCCGCGGCTGTCAGGGACGGGCACAACATAAAAAAGGCCATGACCAGCTCCCCCTATGATCCATTTTTTCTCAGTTTTCAATTCATTCACCTGTTTAGAAGTTATCTCAAAAAAGACCTCATTGCCAGATGGGATCGCGCTTATCTCGATAGGCCTGTTTGCTCTCTTCGGCATCGAGGCTGTATTGGGTCCGCTCCTGCAGCTTGAAGTAAAGTTTTAAAATTTCATCGTATCCCAGATTAAAAGCCTGGTTGGTGATCAGTTTACTCATACGCGAACCGGTCGAGCATGATTTCAAATAATCGGCCGCGATCTGGTCAAGGTGAGAAAAAAAGTCTTCTTCGGGAACCAGGTGATCTATCAGCCCGATTGCCGAAGCTTCTTCACCGTCGATGTTTTCACCGCCGACAATCAACTTTTTTGCCCGCCCCAAGCCGACATAACGGGGCAGACGCCAGGTGGCCAAACCCGGAATCAGGGATTCTCGGATAGCGGGCAAACCAATTTGGCATCCCGGCGTGCCCACCCGAATGTCACTGGCAAGGGCAAGCTGCAAACCGCCACCCAAGCAATATCCGTGCATCCCGACGATCACGATCTTTTCCATTTGTTCGAATGCAAACAAGGCCTTTTCCCATCTCTCGTGATAGCCCATGTCGATGTCCCCGGCGGAC
Organism: uncultured delta proteobacterium; assembly: GCA_963719015.1. Classification (GTDB taxonomy): domain Bacteria; phylum Desulfobacterota; class Desulfobacteria; order Desulfobacterales; family SG8-13; genus JARFQH01. Next base: position 86,464 of record CAVRBA010000002.1, read on the forward strand.
AGCTGCTTCAGATCGATGCCGGTGCAAAACGCACGCCCCCGCCCCCGGATGACAACGATGCGGATATCCGGATCCTCCTGGATGGCCAAGGCCACATGGCCGATCTGGACAGTCCCGTCGTTGTTTACGGCATTCAGGTGAGATTCTCTCGTAAATGTCACCCACGCCTGTTTGCCTTCCTTTTCCAGGATCATGCTTTCGAACTGCAACAAAGTTTCCATGAATCCCCCCCCCGAGTACATCCGAATCATTTGCTGTCTCACCGCAATAAAAACATGGTTCTACTCAAATCGGTGACAAACCCATCAAGCGCCTGAAATACCAAATGCGTGTCTGCAAACCGTTGTATTAATTGAATACACCCCGTTTCATCCGTTGATCATAATGGTTAATTGTTCTCCATCAACACTGGCAGGAAATACCTTGATTGGGTTTGGGGCTGGACCGTAAATGTTTCTCCCGTCTAAGTCATAAGTAGATTTGTTGACGCTGCAGCACTGAACCGTTCCGGTTTCGGGTACCGGGTCTAATCGCCGATGCCCCAGGTGGGTGCACCGGTTGTGGAAAGCATGATATTTTCCGTCATCTCCTGTTATCGCAAGTACACGTAAGGGCAGATTGCCCCCTTCCAGGCGGATGGCACCGCCCTTATCTTTCAACTCAGGCGCTTTTTTCAGGTCTATTGTCAGTTTTCCAGCAGAATACTGCCAGCAGTCAGGATTTGCCGGCTTCGATGTCATCGGAAACCCGAAAATTCTTTGAAAAATATTACGCTTTAAAAATTTAATTTCCATATTTCAGTATCCTTCCTTTCATCGGTTAGTTTTTCAAGCGCGACAGCCGTTTGTCCATGCCGCATACCATGCGAAAGAACCCTCTATAATTATTCCGGATATTAAATTTTATCTGTGGCATGGGTGTAATCCATCTGCCGCCCGATTGTCAAACTTTCCGCCAATATTAAAGTTTCAATCAGATCTGCCGATAGAAACAAATGGGAGGCAATCTCATGAGTGGGCCCATTAATCAGATCGATGGTATTGTTGGTTCAAATAGCTATCACAACTTCCAGCAAAAAACGGCCGTGCAGTCGCCTTCCGAGACAGAAAAAGGCACGGATCAGATCTTTTCAAAGTATATTGTTGAAGATAATTCAATAATTTACGAAAGTTACGATCGTCATGGAAAGCTCATTTCCAGGGTGCCATGGACCCCTCAACCAATCGATGAAAAAGCATAACCTGCCTTTTCTGCCACTGCCAAGATCCCATTCCAGTTAAGTTTCAACAATTTGTAACTATCGCGTGACGATTTATGCGGTCTGTCTGGCCGAAGCAATCAAACTAAAGCATGAGACCATTCAAAGCCTAATAAAAGGGGCTTTTCTACATGATGTCGGCAAGATCGGCATTAGCGATACGATATTGCTAAAGCCTGGAAAGTTAAATCCAGAAGAGTTTGAAGTGATGAAAAACCATGTCCAGCACGGCATCGATATCGTCAAACGTTCAGAGTGGTTGAGGGATGCCGCCGACATCGTTGAATGTCATCATGAACAGTACGGTGGAAACGGTTATCCGATGGGACTCAAGGGTCGTGCTATCCCTGTGGGTGCGAGGATCTTTGCAATTGCCGATGTTTTCGATGCCCTGACATCTCGCAGGCCTTACAAAGAATCATTTTCTTATCGTAGTGCTGTTAATTTAATTAGAGAAAAAAGTGGTATTAACTTCGACCCTGACTTTGTAGACGTCTTCTTTTCTATTATCGGCCAGATCCATCGAGAAATCAAAAAGTGCAGTAGTACAATTTTACGGCACAAGATGTCGATCATCATAAACAAGTATTTCTCTTAATGTTCAGGAAAGATAAGATGATTACCTAAATCTTGCCTAAAACCTAAAGATAAATGGATACACGATTCACGCGTCTTTTTAAATTTTCAGTCAAATTGAATCCCGCTGAACGAAAGGTCTTCGTTCAAATCTCTTTCCGTCCCGCATCGTTTCTTAGTCTCACCGCACTTAGTGGCCACTTATTTACGACGATCAATACCGAACCTTATACCCGGTCCCGGTATTATTACCCTATACCGCTCATTCTGGCGTCCCCCCGGCAGATTGACTAGCGTACTGAGCAGGGGCATGATTTATATCGCTTCTCCCATATCAAGACAACGATAATGCTTTAACGCAAACGCCACCACTTTGTTGACTTTCCGCGCCAAACTTTATATGGCTGATGCTAGTGTTGTGTCTCAGAAATATATTATCAAAATAGCGATGGATATTTAAAACGTTTTTGCACCCATGATCGCAAAAATGACAAGCATCAATAAACAAATAGCAAACAATATCCAAATTCGAATTTCCAATGATTCAGAAAGGTTTGGAATTTCATTCATTGTATTTTGAGATTTTTTTGGAATTTGTGTTTTGTTATTTGGGATTTATATGGATTGTTTACAGATTGGGATAAGCTCTAAATTCCATCCGAGTTTTGTAATTTATATATAGGACACAACACTAGATTGCGTCTTTACTGACGAAAGAAGGTGAAAATAATGCCCGCCACAAAATACGCACGCATTTCACTGATATTATGGAATATTATAAGCTCATACGGAATTGATCCCGAGCCCTTGTTTTGGGAAGCTGGTATAAATCCCGACCTTATGAAGCAATCCGGAAAACGGTATCGGGTGAGGAAGGTTAAATTACTTTGGCAAAAAGCGGCCAAGGCTATCGGAGATCCCTGCTTCGGCCTCAAAGCGGCTGAACTATGGCATCCTTCGAATTTCAGCGCACTTGGCTATGCGATGCTGGCGAGTGCCACCATCCGGACCGCGCTGGAAAGAATGGAACGCTATTATCACGTTATTTCTGACGAAAGGGTTTTAGAATTGAATGATGTGGAAGATGGCATGCAGTTGACTTTGGTTTTCAACGACACGATGCACGATATTCCGGAACGAAATGATGCCTCACTGGCCGTAATACTGAATATTTGCCGGGTGAATTATTTAGAAGATTTGGCACCGGTTTCGGTGACATTTAACCACCCGAAACCAACCTGTTCTTCCAAGTTTTTCGAGTATTTCAAATGTCCGGTGACTTTTGACGCACCAGTCAACTCCCTCACGTTACCACTAGAAATGGCCGATAGAATACTGCCAGGATCCAACCCCCAACTTGCTGAACTCAATGATCAGTTAATGATCTCATATCTTGAAAAACTTAATCCCGATGATATCACTCAAAAAGTTAAAGCTGTCGTCATAAATCAACTGCCTTCGGGTAGTGTTACGGATGAAAGCGTCGCAAAGGCCGTGTACATGAGTAATCGCACATTGCAAAGAAAGCTTGAAAATGCCGGTACGACCTTTAAAATCCTCCTGAATGAAACCCGGAAGGATCTAGCGAAACAGTATCTAAGAGATCAAGATACCAGTATGACCGAGATCGCCTTTTTGCTCGGATTTTCAGAAAACAGTACCTTTTCGAGGGCATTCAAGCGGTGGACGGGAGTATCTCCGAGTCAGTATCGAAAGGCTTCGTGATAATAATCATCGGAAAATCATCAGCTATACTGGTGGTTTTCCGATGATTATACCGCTATATTATGATTTTTTGCATACGATTTTTGGCCATACCCCACCCTTACCAATTCGGAATAAAATTTTGATTCTTTAGCGTCTTTACTTCCGAATATGGCGGAAGATCAGATTATGCCCCTCTGCTAGTTCAATATCGCTTCTCAATGTCGAATTCAGGCGATCTCGAGTTCCGGTCGAATCTTATGCAGGCGCTCTTTAGCTAAATCACGCACATCCGGATCAGGGTCTTTTACGATCACCTGTTTCAACAACTCGACGTTAATTTCTTCCCTAACGGCCTTTTTGCGAACCTCGGGATCCGAGCGGCTGATTTTTGGCAGAAAAAAATCCTGGAATTTCATACAATTCACCTCCTTCCTTTTTCAGATTTTCGCTCACCGTGATCCAGACTCACTGAACGTGAGAATGATCTCCGGTGGCACACTTAATGTTTCGGCGATTTTCAAGCCAGTTAGCCCACCAATTTTCTTCGTCTAATGGTGATACATTCGTGTCTAAGTCTACCGGGTCATTTTCACGAGAAACGACGGCCGAATCCACAAAATCCAGGCAAGTCCGCTCTGTGGGTGGAATTGATACCGGGTCGAGAAAGAAGGTGAGTCGGAAGAAGCGCTCTGCATTCAAGTGGGGAGAAATTCCAGCAGAGTTCGAAGAGGTGTGTTTAAGCGTATCCAGCATTTAGAATACAACTTTAATGTAATATATATTCTACCATTCAATATTAATGTCAAGGTTTCGCCAAAAGTTTATGAAGGACACTGTAACAGCATTGACTGTTGCAGAAATAGCTTAATGTTCGCCTTTCAAATCATCCTATGGTTAAAATCATATAAATTTCAATTGGTTACCAAAAATATTCCTCATTTCTAAGAGCAGAATAAATTCTGGCTTGACTATTTAAAACGACTGTTTTAAATTATTGTATCAAACAAACGTTTGAAATAATTAGGCAGTCAGTTTTATACCAAACGTCAGCGAAGGGAGTCTCCTATGACCGAAAAGAGCACCAAAGAGCGGATATTGGATGAAGCCGAACATCTTTTTGCTCTTAAAGGGTACCACAACACTTCCCTGCGGGAGATAACCGGAAAAGCTGTGGCCAACCTGGCGGCGGTCAACTACCACTTTGGATCCAAGGAAAACCTGCTCGATGCGGTCATAAAGCGCCGTCTGAATCACCTCGATAGGCAGCGTTTGGGGCAACTCGAAGACATCACTGCGGTGGCGCAGAAAGACAAACGCCTCCCGCGGGTCGACGATATTCTGCGTGCATTCATCGAACCGACGATCCGCTCACTAACTCCAGAGGCCGAAAGCCGCGACTTTATCACCATCATCAGCCGCGCGCACACCGATCCCGATGGAACCATTCGGCACCTGTTCCTCCAAAAACTCAGGCCAACCTTTGAGGCGTTTCTCCGGGCGCTTTCCGAAGCATTACCACAACTTCCGGTCAATACCGTGCACTGCCGCTTCCTGTTTGCCATCGGCGCCATGGCCCACACCATCATGCGTGCGGGACATAGCGAATTTTTTACCCACCTGCCGGTTGATGACGCTCAGAACGTCGATGTCCTGAGCCTGACCGAAGAACTCATCGCATTTGCCAGCCGGGGCATGGGGGGGGCATGAAAAAAAATACGATCTCAATTGCTATTGGATTCGGTGTGCTCATGCTACTGGCAACAGGTTGTGCTGTCCACCGTTCTGAACCCGTCTCTCTCACCGCTCCAGTACCCGACACATTCAACGAAAATCCAGACGCTGCCGCTATCGGCGTGTACCCTGACCGCTGGTGGGAAATTTTCGGTGACGATACTCTCAATGAACTGATGGACAAAGCTTTCGGTGCAAACCTCGATTTAGCCCAGGCATATTCCCGCCTGAAACAGCTCGAATCCGTGGCCAAGCAATCCGACGCCCTCCGCTATCCGACGGTCAACCTCGATGCTGGTGCATCCCGTGACCAGTTGCTCAACGATCCCCGAACCATCACCGGCAATGTCTACAATATGTCCCTGGCTGCCGCCTTCGAAGTCGATCTGTGGAACAAGCTCAAATCCGGTTATCAGGCCCGTCTGCTGGAAACAGGGGCATCTCTCGAAGACATCCGGAGCCTTTACCTCACCCTCTCGGCCCAGGTGACAGATCTGTACTTCTTGAGGGTGGAACAGCGGGCTCAGCTGGAATTGACCGATCGGACGGTAACTGCCAGGGAAGCCACGGTCGAACTGGTCGAGCAACGCTACGTGGAAGGTATGGTGTCCGCTCTCGATGTGTATCAAGCCCGCCAGGCGCTGGCTGCCGCCCGATCGAGGCGACCCGTATTCGAGCAGAACTTGGCCATCGCCACCTACGCATTGAGTGTTCTCATCGGCGAATATCCCGACCCCGAATCCGGCGGCAATCTTTCACATATTCCTTATGTCAGTGAACTCTTTCCCACCGGATTGCCATCGTCCATTCTGGCCAGCCGACCGGACATCCAGGCCGACCTGTTGCGTCTGAAGGCCCGCGATAAAGAAATCGGTGTGGCCATCGCCGATCGCTTTCCCTCTATTAACCTTCTGGCTGATTACGGCCGATACGGCTCAGACTTTGGACCGAGCCTTTCGGGTAACCTGTGGGGTATCGCCGGCAATCTCATGCTTCCGTTGATCGACTGGGGCCGCCGCAAGGCTGAGGTTGAACGAACACAGGCGGCCTTCCAGGAACAGCTCGACCGATACCGGCAAACGGTCCTGATTGCCTTCAGAGAAGTCGAGGATGCCCTGGTCAGTAATCGTAAAACCGAAGAGCAAATCGGATGGCTCAAAGATGAAGAAACCGCTGCCGACTCGGCCCTGCGGTTGGCATCGGATCGATACCTTGACGGACTCTCCGATTATCTTCCCGTATTAACGGCCCAGGGGCTTTTCTTCGACGTCCAGAATCGCTTGCTATCCACACGCCGTCAGTTGGTGTCGAATCGCGTCAGTCTGGTCAGAGCGCTGGGTGGTAACTGGATGGATGTGTACATTAAAGAACGTCTCGACGGATAAATAAGGACAGCCAAGTATGCCCAAAAAAAAGATTATCAAGAGAGCGCTGCTTTCCCTTCTCATTCTCGCTGCAGGGTTCTTTATCATGCAGTTCATGGCATCCCTGAAAAAGGCACCGCCGAAGCAACCTTCGGCGAACCCGGGGCGCCTGGTGGAGGTCATGAGATTGTCACCTGAGGATCGACCGGTTGTGGTCAGCGCTACCGGTACGGTTCAGGCCCGAAAAAAGGCCAGCATCGTCCCACAGGTCAGCGGTAAGGTGGTGTCGATTTCACCGGCGTTTATCGCCGGCGGATTTTTTAATAAAGGCGACCGACTTTTTGAGATCGAATCGGTCGACTATGAACTGTTGGCCGAGAAAAGCCGCGCTGCGGTGGCCAAGGCCGAGTTCGAGCTGTCGCAGGTGGAAAGCCAGGCCCGGGTGGCACGCCTGGAATGGGACCGCATCCGCATCGAAAAAAAGGATCGACCGAACCCTTTGGTCCTCTATGAACCGCAACTGAAAAACGCCCGGGCCGCATTGGCCTCTGCCAAAGCCGATCTGAAGCAGCGGCGGCTCGATATCGAAAGGACCAGAATTCGAGCGCCGTTCAACGGCCGCATCCGTTCGGAATCGATCGATTCCGGTCAATTTGTCGCTGCCGGCCAAATTGTTGGAGAAATCAACGGCACGGACACGGCCGAAATTGTTGTACCCGTAGCATTACAAGATCTGAGATGGCTGACGGTTCCCCGCCACCAGGCCGCAAGGCGCGAGGGGTCTCAGGCCACCATCAGCATCACCGTGGACGACCAAAAATATGAATGGCAGGGTCGTATCGACCGTAGCTTAGGTGAGGTCGATCCCAAAGGAAGAATGATCCGTCTAGTGATCGGGATAGATGATCCCTACGATCTCAAGCCTTCTAGCAAAACATCCCATAACTATTACCTGGCCGACGGCCTGTTTGTTGATGTCCGGATTGACGGGCACACTTTACCACAGGTCTTTTTAATTCCTGCCGGTGCGTTACGCGAAAACGCCACCCTCTGGTTGATGGATTCCGACAACCGTCTCATCATCCGAAAAGTAGAGGTCATCCGCCGGGAAAGTGAACATGTGATCACCAGAGGGGACATTGCCCCGGGCGATCGACTCGTTCTTACCTACCTGGCCGGAGCCGTTCCGGGCACACGACTGCGACCGGCGGAGGAGGAATAGGCCAATGAAAAATGCCGTGAAATGGATGGCCAATAATCACGTGGCCGCCAATCTTCTCATGCTGATACTGGTCGTGGGCGGCCTGCTTAAAATGGCTTCGATCAAGCAGGAAGTGTTCCCGGAAATCGCCCTGGACATGATTCGGATTTCGGTCGCTTATCCGGGGGCCGGCCCGGAAGAAGTGGAAGAAGGAATCATCCTGAAGATAGAGGACCAGTTGACCGGTATCGACGGTATCAAGGAAATTACCTCCCTGGCCGGTGAAGGGCGAGCCGTTGTGACCGCCGAAATTCGCACCGGTGAAGATGTCGACCGCATCCTGCAAGATATCAAAAGCGAGGTGGATCGGATCGTTACCTTTCCCGAGGACGCTGAAAAACCAGTCGTCACAAAAATGCTCAACCTGAGGGAAGTCGTCTCAATTGCCATTTACGGTGATGTCCCCGAAAGGGCCTTGAAGGAGCAGGCGGAAAGCATCCGCGAAGAGCTTCTCGTCTATCCGGAAATCACACAAGTGGAGCTGGACGGTGTCCGCCCTTATGAAATCTCAATAGAAGTATCCGAACACAATCTGCGTCAGTACAACCTGACCCTCGAGGAGGTCGCCGAAAGGGTTCGCCGGGCTTCCCTGGATCTACCCGGCGGCCATATAAAAACCCGGGGGGGAGAGATTCTACTCAGGACCAAAGAAAAGCGCTACCGCGCCACAGAATTTGCCGATATCGTCATCATGGCCGATATGGACGGCACCCAGCTGCACCTGGGTGACATCGCAACGGTTAAGGACACTTTTGAAGACAATGACTTGTCAGCCAACTTTGACAGCCAACCGGCCGCCATGGTCAAAGTTTTCCGGGTGGCAAATCAGAAACCGACCGACATTTCCGACATCGTCAAGCGCTATGTGGCGGAGAAAGAAGCGGCGCTACCGGATTCGATTCACACGGCCGTCTGGAACGACACCTCGGAACTATTGAAGAGCCGCATGAACCTGCTGATAAAAAACGCCTGCCTCGGTTTAATTCTAGTGATCATCGTTCTGGGACTTTTCCTGGAGATTCGGCTGGCCATGTGGGTGATGCTCGGTATCCCCATCAGTGTCCTGGGTACCTTTTTTGTTCTGCCGTCTCTCGACGTTTCAATCAACATGATATCCCTCTTTGCCTTCATTCTCGCCTTGGGTATCCTGGTAGACGATGCCATCGTTGTGGGAGAAAACATTTTCGAACACCGCCAAATGGGCAAAAAATACCTTCAGGCGGCCATTGATGGCGCACTGGAAGTCAGCGTCCCGGTCACCTTTTCCATCCTTACAACGGTGGTGGCCTTCTTGCCGATTCTCTTTGTTTCAGGCACCATGGGCAAATTCATGAAGGCAATCCCTATGGTGGTTATTTCACTGCTTCTGGTCTCTCTGGTCGAGTCACTGTTCGTACTGCCAGCCCACCTGTCAAACGGAGGGCGGCGCAAAGCCAGGGGAAAACTGCTGGGTGGCATCGAAAGAATTCGCCTGGGTTTCAGCAGCCGTCTGGAATCTCTGATCTCGGGCCCCTATCAAAAACTACTCGACCGCGCTTTGTCCTATCGCTATGTGGCCTTGTGCACAAGCTTAGCGGTCCTTATGCTCGCTGTTGGTGTCGTCCGCGGGGGGATTTTAAAATTTACCTTCATGCCGGAAGTCGAAGGAGACCTGATCACCGCTTCTCTGCGTATGCCGCCTGGGACACCTGTTGCGCAGACTGATCAAATCGCCCATTTGATCGTCACCAAAGCCTTGGAGACGGTAGAAGACATCGATGGGAGTCGACCGGCTGAGAAAAGCGTACTCAATCATATCTATGCCGTCATCGGCGGGACCATGATCGCCAGCGGCCCGCAGGGGGGCGAATCAACATCGGCGACCCATCTGTCCGACATCGCTCTGCAGCTGACCGAAAGCGGTGAACGAAATTTTTCATCGGCGGACATCGTCGACCGGTGGCGGGAAAAAATCGGGACCGTCCCCGGCGTCGAGGCCCTTACCATCTCTTCGGATCTGGTACAGATGGGTGCGGACATCGCCGTGCAGCTGGCCCATTCAGATTATACTATCCTTGAAAAAGCCGCCGATCGACTCAAAGCGACTCTGGCGGAATATCCGGGGGTAAGCGATATTGAGGACACCTATAGCCGGGGCAAGCAGGAACTGAAGCTCAAACTTCGGCCTGAAGCCCGCACATTGGGGATTTCTGAGGTGGATCTGGCCCGGCAGGTTCGGGCCGCGTTCTACGGCGCCGAGGCGCTGCGGCTGCAAATCGCGCGTAACGAGGTTAAGGTGATGGTACGGTATCCGGAATCTGGCCGCAAAAGCCTTGTGGATTTGGCGTCAATGCGCATCCGGGCACCCAGCGGCGGGGAGGTCCCACTATATCGGGCCGCCGTGGTGGTCGAAGGGCGCGGATACTCGGAAATTAACCGCACGGACCGGCGGCGCGTGATCAAGGTGACCGCCACGGTCGACAGCGCCCGCACCAATGCCACTGAAATTCTGGCCGATATGAAAACAGGCATCCTGGCTGAACTCCAGGCCGATTATCCAAAACTGGTCTTCGATCTCGTGGGAGAGGAAAAGGAGCGCCGGGAGGTCATGGGCAGCATGGCGGACGGCTTTCTTCTGGCGCTGCTCGGAATCTATTCTCTCATGGCGGTGCCTTTTAGGAGCTATACCCAGCCGTTGATCATCATGCTGGCCATCCCTTTCGGCATCGTGGGCGCCATCATCGGTCATCTGATCATGGGCTATCAGCTCAGCATCCTGAGTATATTTGGAATCGTGGCCCTTACCGGTGTGGTGGTCAACGATTCTCTGATTCTGATAGACAAAATCAATGTCAATCGTCGCGAAGGAATGGTCCCCTTTAAGGCGGTCGTGAGCGGCAGTATGCGACGGTTCCGGCCCATCCTCCTGACCTCTCTGACGACCTTTTTCGGGTTGATGCCGATGATCCTCGAAACGAGTGTGCAGGCCAGATTTCTGATCCCCATGGCGATCAGTCTCGGGTTTGGGATCCTGTTTGCAACCGGTATCACCCTGCTTCTGATCCCATGTCTTTACATGATCATGGAGGATCTTCATAATATCGGGCATCGATCGATGCGTCAGCCGGCTGGAGAGCGGATTTAACCTGAAATTTAAAATATACGGGCCGAAAATTATTTCTGCGCCATATGAATAACGGCGATCCCGTTGGTCAAGCGTCGCCAGGTCACATGCTTGAAGCCCATGTTTTCCAGAATATTCTTCAGTTCCTCCGGCAGGGGAAACATTCGGATCGATTCTGGAAGATGCGTATAGGCCGCACGGGACCCGGCCAGCACTTGACCCACTAACGGCATAATATGCAAGGAGTAGAAATCGTAAAGTTTGCAGAAATACGGATTTGCAGGCTTCGAAAATTCGAGACACATCATCTTTCCGCCCGGTTTCAGCACACGCAGAATTTCGCTGAATCCCTGTTCCATGTGGGTGACATTGCGTATCCCGAACCCCACCATGGCCGCATCGAAACAGTTATCCGGAAATGAAATCCACTCCGCATTGCCTTGCACGTACCGAATCTGCCTTCTGACATCGACTTTGGTTTCTTTATAACGGCCGGCATCGATCATCGCCCGGTTGATATCGTAAACGGTAATTTGCCCGCTTGAGCCGACCCGCCGTTTGGCCAATATGGCCAGGTCACCTGTACCCCCGCAGACATCGAGCACCCGGTTGCCGGGTTCCAGGTCCATAAGGGCGATCGCTTCTCGTTTCCATAGGTAATGGATGCCAAAGCTCAACAGGGTGTTCATGAAGTCGTATTGGCGGGCGACCGAGTTGAAATGCCGCATAACCCATTGGGTCTTTTCATCTTCCGGCACCTTCTGGTAACCGTAGTTGGCCAATTTTTCCTGACGAATTTTTTCGTCATAATGATATTGTCGGGCCTGTTCATCGCCCCATATGTTTTTGATGACCATTATCTCATATACCCCTTCCAGCCTTGACCCGCTTATATCGGTTCATTTCTCAAAGTATTCTGTTTATTTTCATGCGGGTTTCGTATTTGTTTCGGGTTTCGATATTCGAATTTAAACCGCTTTTCAAAAATAAATTCCGAAAAACAGAAGGATGGTATAAGTGGTTGTAGAAAAAACATTCAAATAACGGAACGTTTTTTTGACAATCACTACAAGATTCGGCCGATATCCATACCTCGTTTCACGAAATCGCCTTCACGATCAGTGACAGCCCCATGGCAATCATCAGCATTCCGGCAACAATGTCCGATTGACGCTGATAGCGACGGGCCAGCGCAGTCGCACCGGTGCCGATAAGCAGCAATCCCGGCAAAGTGCCGATGCCGAATACCGCCAGCATCAGCGCCCCTCTGAGCGGCGAACCGGCCGCAATCGCCCGGGAAAAAGCCGCGAAGGAAAGCCCGCAGGGCAGAAGCCCCATGAGAAGTCCCGCTAAGAACATTTCAAGCGCCTGTTGATTCACGAAAGCCAACTGAACGATCCGTCGGTAGCCCGGTACCCTATCCGGAGACACCAGCTGCATCCACCGGGGCTGTTTGAGAATACCGAGTTGACAGAAACCGAAATAGATTAAAAACAGCGCTGCCAGAAGCGATAAGGCCACCTGGACCCGGGCCACCGACTGCAGATGATCGCCACCCGTAGCCGCTGAAATCATGGCCAACCCCGCACCGGCACTTCCCATGAGGAAACCGATCCCGCTGTAGGTGATCAACCGCCCGAAATGATAATAGATGTGGGGAGAGAATCGACCGGTCCGGCCCGGAAAGGCCACCACCAGCGGACCACACATCCCGATGCAGTGTCCCGTACCCAGCAAGCCCAGAAAGAGTAGCGATATCAGGTCGATGTCATCCATGGCAGCATTCGATATAGAACAATTAAGATTGACAGTCCATGTAAATTTCCTTTACTTGTACCTAAATTAAGCAATTGTCACGGGAGAATTCCTCATTAAAAACGGCTCCCCAAATTTAAAATTGATACAACCGAATGGGTGTTTGACGATGCCCGATCGCATCTGGAACTGCAAGCGGTGTTCCACTATACTCTGCCTGGCGGCGATGATGGCCCTTGCCTTTTTCATTCCATCCTGGGCAGCCGGTCCCGGGAAAGGCCCTACTCCCGGCCGTGAAACGTTGGATCCAAGTGGTCGAATGCACATCAAGGCTACGGATCGTTGTCCCGTCTGCGGTATGAGAGTGGCCGATTACGTTAAATTCTCCAGTGCGATCCAGCTAGCGGACAATACAACCCACTATTTTTGCAGTTGCGGCTGTATGCTGCGCGCCTGGCTATACCCGGACATTTTTCTGGCTGCGGTCCGAGAAGACTTGAAAACACCAGTGGTCAGAGAATATTTCACTGGTGATCAACTGGATGGCCGGACCGTGTTCTGGGTGGCCGGCTCGGATGTCGTCGGGCCCATGGGTCCGGCATTGGTCCCCGTAATGGGTGAACAGGCGCTGGCGGCCTTTAAACGGCGCCATGGCGGTAGGACCGTTTTTTTACTGGAAGAGCTAGACCCTGACAAATGGTTTGCGATCACCGGTCGAAAAGCAACCAAATGAGCAAATCTTTCCTGAGCCCGTTGTTTTTCTGGGCTGTGCGTGATTTGAAGCGCCGGCCGCTGGAAAGTTGCCTGCTCACCGCTGCACTGCTGTTCACTGTCACGCTGACCGCGACACCGCTACTGTTCACTCAAGCGGCAACTACCACCTGGGTTAGTATTCTCGCGGGCGGACCATCTCTGGTGGTCCGGGAATTCAACACCATGGGCTGGGCACCCATCCCCGCCGACGAATCAGTTGCCATCGCCAAAAACGTTACGGGAGTGATCGCTGCCCGTGCGCGCGTATGGGGACATGTGGCCGGCCCGTCAGGCCTGCTCACCGTGATCGGCATTGATCCCAACCGACCGCCGCCATGGGCGACCCTGATACCGAATGAGGGAGAAGTTGCCGTCAGTGTGGACATCGAAAGGGATCTCGCCGCAGCCGATTTGACCGTTATCGGCCAAGAAACGGCGACCCTGAAGGTCATCGGCGAATTCAAGGCGCACACGGCCCTGGCAGTGAACAAAGCACTGCTGGTTCATATCGATAATGCCCGCGAGATACTGGGATTACCGTCCGGGTATGCCAGCGACCTGGCCATCGACGTCTTCAATCCAGCCGAAGAAGCTGCGATCCAACCCGATCTAGCGGCCGCATTTCCCCGGCCAGTCCGGATAACCACCCGCACCGAATCAGCCGGTATTCACACCGCCGGGCTTGCACGCCGGGGCGGCGTAGCCGTGGTAATTCTGGTTCCGGCCCTTCTGGCGCTCTGTCTTCTGGTGACCGTTACTGTCAGGGAAAGACTCGGCCGCCGCTTTGAAATCGGGCTGCTCAAGGCGCTCGGCTGGACCACCGGCGATATTGTCTCCCTTCAAGCGCTAAGAGCCGTTACAATCGGCATCACCGCCACGGTCGGCGGTATGTTCGTTGCTTTTATCTTGGTATACCATCACGATTCCAATTGGCCGGGTATCTTCTACACGGAATGGCAAAATCTGCCGACCCGGTTGTCTTTTAATCCCCTCGACCTCGCTCTGCCGCTGCTGGAGGCCACCGGTCTGGTTGTCCTGCCGTTTCTGGTGGCAACTATCGGTACGGCGCTCCGCTGCGCCGTTTCCGATCCCGGAGAAATGCTCGAAAGGAACTATTTCTGAATGAAGGGAGGACTCGAATGCCATCGTCTAACATTTACCCGCCAGTCACCGGATGGACGGGAGAAACGGGTCCTAAATGACCTCAATGCCACATTTTTTGCCGGGCAATTGGCGCTTATCGCCGGGGAAACAGGCGCTGGCAAGAGTACCCTGCTCCACGCGCTGGCCGGTTTGCTGCGACCGACGCAGGGAGAAGTTCTGGCCGACGGCGAGCCGGTATCCCGTTGGGTGAGTGCACATCGTGATCTCTGGCGACGCAAAGTCGGTATCGTCTTTCAGTCCGATCGGTTGATAGGCGACTTGAGCGCCATGGAGAATGTCTTTTTACCCCTCGTGCCGAGGGGATACCGGCCGGGCGAATGCCGGCGTCTGGCAATCAAGGCGCTTCGTCGGTTGCAGGCGGATGGATTCGCCACTGAGGCCGTTCACAAACTGTCCGGTGGCGAACGCCAACGTGTGGCGATTGCCCGGGCGCTGGTTTCGCAACCGTCGTACCTGCTGGTAGACGAACCGACAGCCCACCAGGATGGGAATAGCGCCGCTGCCATTGCGGATACCCTTTTGGCGGTAGCGGCAGCCGGTGCTACCGTCGTCGTCACGGCCCACGACGCTCGCATACTGACATCAGGCATCACCCGACACCGTTATCAACTGGAATGCGGCCGACTGAGGATGAAGGGATGATCTGGCATCCCTTGTTCCTGACCACATTGATCGTACAAACGTCGGGGTTTCTTTTTCTTGTGACTGCGGCCTTGACGGCTTTCAGGATCGTTGTCGGGTGGAAGTCGGCATCCGCTGATCGTGAGCAGTTAACCCTCGAAATCAAGGCAGAATCCGCCGTCCTTCAAACGCGCTGGGCCCTGGGCCTGTATCTTTTTTCAAACATCCTACTAATTATCGGAACCACCAACGTCTATCCTGATTTGATTCCCGGGGCCATGTGCGGAACCGGGGTTATGCAGGCCATGAATAAAGCCGGCAGCGGCTTTCTGATCCTGAACGGAATATTACTGACGATTCTGCTCTACTGGAACAATCTTGAAATCCTCAATCGCAAACAAACCGACGTCCCGTTGACCGTTCTGAGCGCCCGCCTGATTCTGCTGGCCCTGCCGGTGGCCGTCCTTGCTTTCGGTCGGACCTTACTTGCCGCAATCGGAGTAGATGTTCATCAGCCCGTTGACTGCTGCGCGGTGGTCTATGACCAGTTTCGCACGATCGGCGAGGCACACCAGATATCGGGACTTCCGGATCGGTTCTGGCTATCAGCCTGGGTCATTCTGAGTCTTCTAATGACATGGGCGGCAGTGCAACTGCGCCGGCGCCATCATGATCCTTTATTGAAATGGAACGCTTTTCTGTCTGTTGTCTCGGTGCTCTGGGTTCCGGTTGCGGCCGTTACCCTGGTCAACATCCTCTCAGCCTATCACTACGGTGTTTTGCAGCATCAATGCCCGTGGTGCCTCTTTCTTCTGCAGCATGGTGCGGTCGGTTTTCTTTTGTTCGGCTGCCTGGCAGTGGTTGTGATTGAGGGCCCGGCAGCCTTTTTGTTGCCGGCGGCAGGCCGGAAAACACCGTTGGTCTTTGCGACCGCCCTTGACCGGGGCCAAGCTGCCGCCGGCCGGGTTCTCACAGCCCTGGCTGTCTTTGTTATGCTGTCTGCACTGCCACCTCTTCTATGGCGAATTCGTTTCGGTGTGTGGATCGGCGGCTGAACAACGCGCTCCGGTAAAATTCAGCTCGAAGATACCCATACAAACGGCGGCTTTGATACTATCAGTCAAATACTAGCTAAAGTTTCACGGCAATTGGGCAATACAAATAATAGGGAAGGAATCGTTCACCGCCGATAAAATGGGGATACCGATCATGTCGGATCAACTGGTTAGCTATTGCAAGCAAGAGATGATGTCCATGTGCGCCGCTGGTAGCAACAACCAACAAAAGCACTGCCGGTTCTACGAAAAATCAAAAGCTTCAGCCCGCTGCATGTATTATGTGTTCGAGGAATACTGTGATTGCCTGCCAGCTCAGGTGATGGCACACAGCGATTGTTAGCTGCCCGGTGGGCAGACCGCTATCCTCGTCAAGAGCCTTCATGAATTATTATTCAGTCGTTCTGAAAGGATGATATGATAGCACCGTAAAAGTGTGAATGCGGCGCATTATGTCGGCGGGCTAGGGCTTGGCAAATTTTCGTGCCAGGTCGTTGTCGATGACATAAATACAGACCTCCTTGGCCCCTTGTTCGGTATAGCGGAAACTTTTACACAGTTTGGTGATAAGGTAGCTGACATCTTCCTGGATTTTCCTGTCGTAAGTTTTATAATCTTCCGCACCGTAGTCCTTGATGGCGCGCCTGAAATTTTCATTTTCCAGGAACGGATCCAGAACTTTCTCTTTCAAATTATATACGTACCGCTCATGCAGTGATGTGTATATCCGCGTGGCCGTCAATGACTTTCCTTCTACGATCATCTCCTGGGTCAAGGTTTTGGACGTATACTCTTTCTGCGTATCTCCGCGGAATCCGCGTCTTTCGTCCGCATCCGCTTCCGCCCCCAGAAACCGCCTTTCGAGACCTTCGAAAAACTCCTCCGTGATTTCGAGCCGCTCTTTTGTGTAGGTGCAGGTTTCCACCGCGCCGAGCTCAAAGTTGACCGCAAACAGGTAGTTCTGGATGTCCCTGGATATCTGCTCCTCGTTGTAATAATACAGAGACTCTTTGACTTCCTGCAGGATGGTATAGTCGTAATTGCGTAGCAGGGAATCCAGGAAACCACTGGGTATCATTTCGCTGAGCTCTTTGCGGCTCTTGGTAAAAAAGTTACAGAGCTGAGACATATTGATCAGTTTGTCTTCCTTGGCATAATAGGAATAAAAATCGTTGAAGATCTTGATCGAGTCACGGCCGGAGATGCCGTGTTCACCCTCGGTTTCGGATTCGGCGATAATCCTTTTGCGTCGCTTGGCGGTCAAACTTTTACGATCTTCCTCCTCAAGCCAGTTGGGAATATACCCAGTGTAGATTTCCATCTTGAGGAGCTGCAAGTTTTCGTCGCAGTATAGCCGATATTTTCTCGGATCGCCGATCCATTTCAGTAAGGCATCGGAACGCTTGTTCAGGCGGGTCGAGATGATCACCCGGACGAAGTTGTGCAGAACTCTGGGCAGGAAACTATCGTCTATGTGCTTGCCGAAGATGTTGCGATATATTTCAACCTCGGTGTTGAGATCCATGACATAGGGTATGTTGATGTACTCGATGCGGTCCGAGAAAGACTGAAAATCTTCGATGTTTTTTTTGTCTTCGGGGTTCATGACTGCAATGAGAAGCGAGTTCACATTTTCTTCGATATCCTCAACTTTGTGTATTCCCTCGCTAACAACATTATGCAGCTCGATCAGGCGTTCGGTATTGTGGGACTTGATGTCCATGAGGGCATAGATCCCGTTGTTGGTTTTTGCATATTGGGAAAAGAGGTATCGAACCTGATTGCTATCCCTCAGCAGGGCATTGATCCGGCCTTGAATGATGGCGTTGCTGAGCGTGATTCTTCTCAGGGGTCTGTCTCCCGGATTGTAAACGCTGATTCCCTCTCCCAGTCGACGATCAAAACGGTATGGTCGCGCATAAATCATTTCAAAGATCTTGCGTGGGCTCTCGAGCCTGTCGAGCAGGGACTGAAAGAGCGAACTGCAGATGGTGCAGGGATTGTCGCGGAACACCCACTCGTATTCTTTTTCGGTGAAAAGCTTCCATTTGAATTCATCGTTCTCGAACAGATCGTCGAAGAATGTTCTCCGGTAAGGTTTGGGTACCATCAGCAGCGGATTATCATGACTCGGGCAGGGCACTTCGATAAAGTCATCGGCTGTATTCAGCGTGTTTTGAAGGTTATGCATTTTCAGCAATTCGATCTGTTCACGGCTGATGTTCTCCTGCAGCGGCAGGAAGTTTTCGAGCAGGGGGTAGCCCTGTTTTTCCGACAGTTCACCCAGCATTTTGGGATACAAACGCCAGACGGTTTCATATCGCAGTCCTTCCTCGGTATTGTTGTACTCTTCGAATTTCATTAACAAGTTGTTCAAAAAAGTGCTCTTGCCGCAACCGTGAGGTCCTCTGAAGATATAAATCTTGTTCTGCTGGGCGCCCCTCTTCATGGCTTCAACCAGCGCGACCAGACGGTTGGCAAACAACCGATCAGCAAAAAAAGGGTGGTCTGCGCCTTCGATAAAGAGTTTGCTGCAGTCATAGCAGACATAACTAATTGATTCCGGATCGTCCGGGTACTCATCGACCCCCGTACCGACGTAGGCCTTAACCATATCATGGAAAATCTGAAAAATGTTACGGATAATCACGGCAGGTTTCGTGGTGACTTCCTCGAGAAAAGCATCGAAAGCAATCGGCTGGTGCGGGTCGAGGTCGCTCAGCGCACGATCGAAGTTTTCCAAAGCCCCCTGGATGTTTTTAGATCCGACCGCCGCTTCCGCCTCTGCAGTTGATTCCCGGTTATCTTTTTTTTCACGGGTCGTTTTAACTGGGCTGGTCATGTTGTTCTCCCCGGCATGAATCTTGGACGCTTTTGAGTGTGTAATGGCAGATCTTATGCAAGCATGCCAGCTGTTGCTGGTAAACCGCCGGCCGATTCTCCTCTATTTCCTGACGATATCTCACCTGTAATGAACTGACGATACGAGTGAGGTCCTTTTCAGCCACTGAGTAACTCCCGAGTAAGTTTGCGATCCTTCATAGTGTAAACCACCCGTTCCCAACGGATATCCGCTGCCTGGGGCCCTTCCGCCAGGGGGGTGTTTCCCCCGCCGGCAGCCACTTCGCTGGTTTCGAGTTTCACCGGAGCACCCCAAAGATACTCGATCCCCAGCATCGTGTTGGTGATGAAGTCTTTTACCAAAGGCTTGCCCTCGAAATGATGCACGAGATAAAGGGTACTGTTCTTTTTCTGTTCGTCCTGGATGGTGATGTGGGGCGGATGGTAAAGACCTTCGAGGAGCATATTGCGGTAATTGTCGGCTTTGCGACTCTTGACGTAATACTCCCAAACCATCCGGTTCTGATTCAAACGCTTCCCGGCGACAAAAAGTTTGTTGCGATTGACGAAATCCTGATCGACAAATGTGCTTATGAAGGTAAAATCACACAAATTTTCGCGCACGTTGAATATAGAATCCTGCCCCTTGCCGGTACCGGCGTCAAAGTTCTCTCGCTGTTTGGCATCTGTTAATCGTTTGAAATGTGTGGTGTACTTTCCTTTGTTACCCAAATCCTCAATGTAGTAAAAGAGCCGCATCCCCAATGCATAGGGGTTGAGGCCAACCCGCGGCAGTGAAGTTACGCCGGAATGTGTCCGTGCAAAATCGACCTCGTGGCCACGTATGCGATCATCGTCAAGGAAAAGCTTTTCGTGCCAATAGCTGGCCCAGCCTTCATTCATGATCTTGGTCCGGATCTGAGGTTGGAAAAATATCGATGTATTGCGCACAACTTCAACCACCGATTTCATCCAGCTGTTTTTATCCTTGTTCAGAAAATCGGAGTTTTCCAAAATGAACTGGACCGGATCCAGTTTGGATTTCGTTTTTTCTTTCAGACTCTTTTTGAATAAGGTGTCAAACTCGGGATACGTCTTGGCGACCTCGGCATAGAAGGTTTTAATGCCCTGACGATTCTCGGCACGAATGCACGCATTGTATCTATCGACCTCTTTGATGTACTCGCTAATTTTTACTTTGCGAATATCCTGCAGGAAGACATCGAAATAATAGTTCAGCCGTTTGGACCCGTTAATGCTCGGTAGTTGATCGAACTGGGCAAGCTCTCGGTGATAACCCACGAGATTGTCTATGCTGCGAGCAAACTCGATAATATAGTCCACCCAGCGGCCTTTTTCGGACCGCAAGGCGGCGATCAGCCGTTTGTCAGAAAGGGCCTTTCCAGTAAAATCGTAGTCCCAGGTGTGACGGAAGTAGTGATTGTTCTGGAAGAAGTCGATGTGCCCGAGCACGTGGTAGAAAATCATGACGTTCATCCAGTCCGGATTGTTGTCATTGTAATAAGAAATGGCCGGACGGGTGTTAATCACTGTTTCGTATGGATTACTGGGGTAAAGCTCGTAGCGTCCCTTTTCCTTGAGTACCTCCACATCGTGAACCCAGTAATCGTAGAGAGTAGGGATCATCACTTTGGGGTTAAGTTCCAGCAGGTCGCGGTTGGTCACAATGTATTCGAGGGTTTCATCCTCGAACTGCAAACCGGCCGCAAGAGCGCGTTCTTTACACCCTTCCATGATCTCTTTGGTGTGCTGATCGATCAGTTCCATATCTATTCCGATATTAGCTTTTTGATCCCCTCAATCAGCCGCTGCTCGTTGGCATCCTCGTTCAGCACGTCGATACGCAACAGAGTCGGTTTTTTCTCCAGAAGACCTGATTGTTTGATATACCTTTCAACTTCGGTACCTTTGTCCGATCCGGCACCGTGTTCGGAAATCGTCACCCCGACCCGATTGGCATATTCGAGCATTTTTTTCAGCTCCGGGATCGCCTCTTTACCTTCCGTGTCCCAGTCATCGCCGTCTGTGCCGTGAAATATATAAATGTTGTAGTCGCGGCTCAAGTTCTCCTTTTCGACGATTTCATTGACCAGTCGATAAGCGGACACCACCTGGGTGCCGCCGGCCACCGTAGAGTTGTAATAGGTGTAGAAATCCGGCACTTCCTTGGCCTCGGTGTCGTGAAGAACAAAACGGGTTTCTACCTGCATGGCATACTGATAGAGAAGCCAACTGTAAATCATCACATGCTGGGAAACCACGAGTTCGGTCGCCTTCCCGGCCATTGAACCTGAATAGTCTCGCAGGAAGAACACCATGGCCTGGGATTCGTAATCCTTTTCGCGTGACAAAATACGGAACACGCGGTCGCCGGGTGAAATCAGAAAACCGGTCGGGTCGATGTCGTTAAGATCGGGCAAGTTACCAAGGTGTATATTGGTTTCGACAATTTTACGCAGGGTGGCTTTTTTATCGAGGAGTTGGCCAAAACCCCGGTGCTTGTCTGTGAGGTCGTAGGTATAGCGGGTCAGGGACCGCCTTTTGCCCTTGTCTTTGAGGTTGGGCAGTTCGAACTGTTCGGTCAGAATTTTCCCGAGATCGTAGGCATCCGACTCCAGGTCATGTGCACCCCCTTCGCCCTCGCCAGATCCACTCCCCTCGCCCTCCGGCGATCGCACCGGCTGCTCGCCGATCACCTCTCCTTCTTCCCCTTCACCGGTGCCCCCCGAAGGATCTCCCTCTCCCGATTCGGGAACTTTGAAGTTCGGATCGTGAATGAATTTTTCCTCGACCGTAGTGGGAACGATAACCACTTTGGTCTTTCCCCCTTTAGCCGGTTTGATCAATCGGCCGACATTGATCTTGCGCGGAAAGCCGTCTTTTTCCCGCAGACGATCCCGCTCGAGCAACTCGTCGATGGACCGCACCGTAGCGGTGTAAGTGCTCTGCATGACGGCCATGGCCTGCAATTGAATCAGGTCGTAGTATTGATAAATCGTCGCTGGCTGTTGCTTAAAACCATCTTCGCGCGCGTCGGCACTTTCTTCACCCGGTACCGCGTGCTCCCGGCCATCGTTCAGTTCGTCTGCGATGGTTTTCTTCTGATCAGGTGTCAGTCCGCGTGCTTCGATGGATTCATATATTTTTGATTTGGTGTCCATGGTTTGTGCTTGGTGTTACGGGTTACGGGTTACGCGTTACGGGTTACAAGTTACGGGTTACGGGTTGCGAGTTAAGGGTTGATATATCTCCGCTTTAGTCCAGTGAAAATGGAATGAGGAATTTTTTCGATTGGCAAGGCCGCACAAGGGTTTCAGCCGAGGCGTACATTCGTACGTCGCAGGCTTGAAAACCGCGGAGAACGCAGCGAATCGGAAAAATAACCATTCCCTCATCATCTAATTTTCGTCTTCCTGTGTGCAAAAATACTCTATCGTCTTCTGGGCACACGTCCGGCAATATCCGAGTTTATCGAGCATGGTGGTCACCATGCGGTCGTAGAGCTTTTGGTTTTCTTCGTTTGTTCGGTTGGCCAGAGCACCGATAAGGCTTCCGGCCCCGGCGATGTCGGATTTCAGCCGCACGTCGGTGACGGCCTTAACCAACTCCAGGTTGTCCATGAAGTCATAATCCGGATCGACTGAAATTTTCTGCCCGTAGATCTTGCGGATCGATGTCCGAAATGATTCTCGCTGCTCCTCGGTCTTCAACCCAAGCCCGTCTTCGACGCTGTTTATAAATCGTTCATCGATTTTCAGTGCCCTCAGTTCATTCGTCTGCGGGTCCTTGTATTTCCACATCTTGTCAGCACCGAGGTTCTCCGCGTCGATACCGATAATCATATTCACATAGTTCATGACGTCTTTGCGGATGGCCAACGGCTCGTCCATGTAGGCGTTGAACATTTCGGTCATAATTCTTTCGCGGTAAAGCCCCTTGGCAAGCTTGATATCCTCGATATACTTGGCGCGGTCGTTGGCATCGCTGACATAGTCGAGGACCACCCGCTCCATGGCTTTGAAGACGTCGTAGGCAAACGTGCACTGGCCCTCATTTGTTTCGGAGCTTTCCATCAACAGCTGGATGGACCGCCCCAGGTTGCGTTGGCCGAAACCTTTCTGCCCAAAACGGTTGATGATTTCTGGGTCTTGGTTGAGCATGTCGATGACTTCCGCCAATGTTTTGATGCTCTTCTCACCGGCCACCTCGCCGGCCGCCAGTTTCATGGTTTCCACCGGCGTTAGTTTTTCGGAACGCGGCAAACGGGTCAGAACAGACGCCACCGAGGCAGCGTAGTTAAGATTCGGATCCTGGTGGAGATATTCGCGGTTGATCGTTGTTCGGGTTTCGCTGCCGAGGGCATACTGGGTAAGTTCTTTCTGCAGCTTGTAGTTGGTGTTGTGGGAAACATAGCAGATCCGGCAGCGGTCAACGATCGGCGCCTCCTCTTTTTCCGCCAAAAAGCGATGGAACTCCGAGTTGTTACTGGTCGCGACGATCAGGGTGTCGATCGGCCATTTGTACCCGTCGATTTCGATCGAGCGGTTTTGGATAACCCCCAAGTATACCTGAACCAAATCTTTTTTGTTTTTGTAGATCTCATCGCAGAAATGGATGCCGCCACCGGCAACCCGGGCCAACGCACCCCGCCGCAGGTCAAACCGGTATGGGTTGTTGGTATCGGATATGTGCAGCAACCGCTGGATCGACTCTTCACCCAGCAAATCGACCGCGGATGAAGTGATTTTGTCTTTGGCCGGATATTTACCGGTAACCGTGCCAAGGCTTTCGGTCAGAGGAACAGGAATAATTTCGATAAAATCGAGCATCTGGTCGAGATCACCGTTATTAAAATTGCGAATGTCGTTCCATATGTAACTGCTACAGGCGGCCAGCGGGCGGTAGTTTTCAAAGAGAATATCGATTTCATTATCAGAAAATTGACATGACTTTGCCATGTATTCCTTGCTGGTAGCAGAATCATCATAAATGTTCATCGCAAGGATCATCGGATCTTCGTACGTCTGAGACTCGATCGTGGTAATCCGACCGTAATTGGTCAGTTTATCGACATTGCGAAACCGAAAGGTATACTTGCGGTTTTTTTCTTCAACCAGGAACTCACGGTATTTGGCGCACAGGAAATCGACGAAATACGTCTTTCCGTTTCCGGGCTCACCGACCAGAACAAAAGCCATCTCTTTGGAGGATCCACCTTCCGAAGCATCTTTGACGTATGAAACGAAACTGTTGATTTCATCGTACATGCCGATCACATGCTTCTTTCCATTACGGAAAATACTGAAATCATACGTTGTTTTACCGTTGACGACGACCTTTTGGATGTCGCTCTCCAGTATCATCCGCGCCACGCTCTGAAACGCGTTCTCAAAACCGCGTCGCCCTTCCTTGACCTCAACGAGATGATGATGAAGCGACCTGTCTGCGGTATTTGCCATGGGACCTCCCACTCTTTAAGCCGTTGACGGTTTTAGATGAAGACTCATTTTGAAATGATACGAAGCGGTGATCAAGCGGTGCGACCGATTTGCCAATTTGTTACCTCACTTCTCATTCGACGTAATCCGGCGCATTTCATTACCAGTAGATCGACGTCCATCTGGCTATACATACCCACCGGTAGTTTCGCGAAACCGCTTCGATTTCTCCGGTCATTGGTGGCCCTTGGTTCGAAAGATCAAGCACACGGGGCCAATACACAAGGGTTAGACATAGATATTAAGGGGTTCGGCGGAATCGACCTTCACCCTCATCGGCATCGTGAATCGGACAAGCAGGCGGTCGCGTGGGTCGGGTAGAATGAGAAGAGAGACAGCTCAAAAGTAATCACAAAAAACTGGCGAATCAACTGTGGGCCTGGAGCGAGTCAGGAACCACCCTTGCGCTACACGCCGATAATTTATTGTAATTTAAGTCTATTATACTATTAGTTGCGCGGATGATCAAGGGAATCCCGATCCTTTGAAAAGATTTCTCCTACGGGCAAGACAGCGGAGGCGGAACGGACCAGCAGAAGCGTATTGGTGGTTACCGTCAGGCTACTGAATAGCATAGCGCAGACAGCCACCAGCGGATTCAACAGGCCGCTCATGGCCAATGGGATGCTGACAAAGTTGTAAATAAAAGAAAACCAGAGGTTTTGGATAACCTTGCGGTTGGTCTTATCGGCCAGGAGGAGGAAATCCAGGATCTGTCGGGGATCTCCGCGCATCAGGGTGATGTCAGCCAGTTCCCGGCCCAGATGGCTGCCGGAATGGATCGCGATGGCCAGGTCAGCAGCGGCCATCGCCGGTGCATCGTTGACCCCGTCGCCCACCATCGCCACTTTGCGGCCCGCTTTGCGCTGCTTGGCCAGAAAGACGGCTTTTTCCTCGGGCAGAAGGGCCCCCGCTGCGGTTGAAATTCCCAGTGATTCTGAAAGCCGGCGGGTGGCATCGCGATCATCCCCCGACACCACTGCCAGAGAATACCCCATTTCCTTCAACTTTTCGACGGTCTCTCGGGCGCCCTTCCGGATTTCATCCCCAAAAGCCAGCAGTGCACATAACCGACCGTCAAGGCTCATGTAGACCGGTGATGGAATAACATCAGATGATAGCCCGTTCATCGAGGGCCGCAGGGCGGCGGCTGATATTTCCGCTCGCGAGAAACCCCTCTGATCCGATTTTGACTTCCATATCATCGATGCGTCCACAGACTCCGTTCTGCACGTACCTGACATCGGTAATCACCGCCGGTTCGATTGCGCGTGCTTTGGCCCGGCGCTTGAGTTCCAAAGCCAGGTGGTGATCCGATTCCTTTTCGAGGGCCACAGCCAGGGCCATGATCTGGTCAGGCTGCAGGTCGTCCAGGGGCAGGATATCCAGCAACCGCCATTGGCCTGTGGTCAGGGTGCCGGTTTTGTCAAAAATAAAGGTGTCGACCCGCCGCGCCTGTTCAAAGGCCGCATAATCCCGCACGAGGATTCCTTGTCGACCGGAGAGCGATATCCCGGCCACACGAGCCAAGGGGATGGCCAACCCCAAAGCACACGGGCAGGAAATGACCAGTACCGTGACAGCCCGAACCAGAGCCTCCCCGGGGCCCAACCCCGTGAGGATACCGTAGACCGCTGTACCCGCAGCAAGCATAACGATGAAAGGAACAAATCCGTTCAACAAGCGGTCTGTTTTGCCCTCAAGAACCGTCTTTTGCCCGAGGGTTATTTCGATGATGCGCATCATCTGCCCCAGGGTGGACTCTTCCCCCACTGCAAGGGCCTTGACTTTGAAACTGCCACGGTTGACTTTGGTTCCGCTGCGGATGAAGCTTCCCGAACGCATCGAGACCGGCCGGGCCTCGCCGGTCAATGAGGATTCATCGACCAGTCCGTCTCCGTCAATCACCAGACCGTCAGCTGGTGCGATTTCTCCGTCATCGAGCAGGAACAGGTCGTCTTCACGCAGATACTCCGCCGATACATATCGTCCCTCCGGGTACTGGCGGCTGCAAATCTTTACCTTGGTGGGTCTCAGTGCAAAAAAGGCGTCAAGATCCTGGAGGACCTTTTCTTTGGCATTACGTTCCAGCAGCTTCCCCAGCAGCACCAGGGTGACCAGCATCGATGCCGTGTCAAAGTAGAGATGAATGTTGCCGCGGGCCAGGTTAAAAATACTGAAGAGGTACGCACTGGACGCCCCGATGG
This sequence comes from uncultured delta proteobacterium, assembly GCA_963719015.1. Taxonomy (GTDB): domain Bacteria; phylum Desulfobacterota; class Desulfobacteria; order Desulfobacterales; family SG8-13; genus JARFQH01. The sequence continues at coordinate 113,379 of CAVRBA010000002.1, forward strand.
CGATAAGGGTTTCCATGCTGAAAGCGGCATTTGAAAAACCGGCCAAGGCTTTTACGAAAATAAACTTTCCGCCGTAAACCATAACGACCGTCGCCATGATGAAAATCGGCCAGGACAGTTTGGTCACCGCATCCCGGCGTCAGTGAACTGAAGAAACCCGAATAGAGGGCAAAGGAAATCATCATCACGTTCATGGTCAGAAAGGTGGAAACAGCAAATCGGATTGTCTCCCTTCGCTGGTCACGAGCGCGTCCGCCTTCACCGGGTGCGGTCGCACGATAGCCGAGACGTTCGATGCGTGCAATAATCCGATCCGGCGAGGTGATAACCGGATCGTAGGCACAACGCAGACGATCGGTTGAGAAATTGCAACCGGCCCTCAAGACGCCTGGGAGCCTCTTGAGGGAAGCATCGATCAACCAAGCGCACGCCGGACACCACATGCCGTCGATCCTGAGCCGGAGGGTAAGAATATTCGATTCGGCGGTGGTTTCGAAAAGCCGCGCGCCGTCATCTTCACTGTCGTCTGCCGCTGCCAGTGGTCGGCAACTCTGGCGATCGGTCACCCGATTGAAGATCGGTTTCCGACGCCGGAATGATGCCCAGTTCCTGACACTGCTTGAACAGGTCTGAGTCCCGAAATTGCGACGGATCATTGCGTCCGATAGCGGCGGAAAGCATGCTGAATACCTGCTTGCACCCCAAACAGCAAAATCTGTAAGTTTGCCCGGCGGAGAGCAGGGCGTGTTGGCCGTATCGCAGTGTCAAACCACACAGGTCACAATTGTCGGTCTCTTGTTTCATCGAGCGATGGTCCTACCCGTTTTGTTCATGAATATTTTTCAGAAAATTTGAAATTGGATAAAAATAAAAAAAGTTCCGCCGGGACGGAACTTTTTCTCCATTGATTGAATCGGTTCGACCGGGAACCGGCGATAATTTACCGTGTGCCGAGGGATTTGACGAATGCAATAATCTTCCAGCGATCGTCGATGAAAATCGTCGTTGCCAGCGCCGGCTGCCTCCCCTTGCCGCCAATACCGTAGCTGATGTGTTGAAACAGTGCCCCTTCAGTCTGGGACTGAACCTTCGGGCTCCTCAGGTCGGTGGGCAACGGTGCGAAACTTTGCCCCACGGTTCCGATTCCGTCGTGGTTGACCCCGTGGCACTGCTGGCAAAAGGTAAAATACAGCTGGGCCCCTTCTTTTATCACTTTGGGATCTCCGGAGGGTAACGGGGACGTCAAGCTTTCGGGGCTGGCCGCCCGGTAAAGGGCCTCACCACCATGGACCGGCACCAAGCCGGCTTCCATGATCGGCAGGGGGTTTTCATAAGGCCGGACCGCCGGTGTCTCCCGCATCCTACCGTAAGGAAAGTTGTTATCGTAGTACATCAGTACATTGTAAACCACTGCGCCTACGCCAACAATCATGATCAACAGTAACAGTTTTTTCATTCATTCACCCGTCACGTTCTGTTTCGGTGCCGGAAAAAGGCTTTGATTGAAATTATCACCTGGTCGCGGATACTCGCTCTCATCCCCTTGCACGTGCTGTGGAAAAGGAAAAACCTCGTAGATCGCATAGGGGGACTCCCCGGGCACGTCTTTCACCGGTCGGTAATCCCAATCGGGCATGCCGCGGTCCCCGATAATAAAATAGGCCAGATCCGGCTTTGAACGAAACGATGAGAAGAAGCAAAAAAATGACGACCCAGGTCAACAATGTCGAATCCCGGTGCTGCCATGTGTTCCATTATATTTTAACCCCCAAAAGACCGATGAATAAAATATAGGACAGGGCCCAGATAACGGTGCCGGCGATGATCAAGTACAGGACCAGCGGGAACGGCGCGTTTCTGCCTTCTATGCCGCCCGGAAATTTTTCGATAATGGTTGTGAGTTTTTTTTCTGAATCCTTGCTGCGAAAATGCGTGAACGCAAGCCCGGCGGCAAAGACGAAAATAAACGCCAGCGAAGGAAAAAAGTACAATACAAAATCTTCTATTCCAACCAATTCAAACAAGCGCATGGTTATCCTCTATCTTTGATCCATTTCAGGTCATACGGTCAACCGAATCCGTTCAACATCTTCGGTTTTCTTATCGATTATTCAGTTGACCGGCAAAACAGTATAGACAATCGCAGCTGCGGTTGTGATCAAACCGGAACACGCCAGCACAAACAAAATGATTATTTTGATGCGATAATACCGTGGGGCTTTCACCGGTGTCTGTATCTGCGACCCCTTCCAACGGTAAATAGCGTGCGCGCTGCTGATCCTTGAACTGCCCGGCGTTCAGGGCCCAAAGGAACGTGACGAGACTGATCACGAACCCGGCCGACATGTAGGCTATCAAATAAGGGAAATACATGGTTTGGTGTTTGGTGTTTTGTGTTTAGTGTTGGTTGGTGTTTGGTGTTTGGTGATTCATTAACTGTTGCGCGCTGCAGAAGACCCAATCTCCTTGGTTATATCCGTTCGCAGAGCACCGCTGGCCCCGCCATCAGGGTTCCCAGGCGGCGTCAATCCCGCGCGGATCGGTGTTGGCGTCACTCTGGTTGATAAAATAGACCGCAACATAATCGCCCACTTCCCAGATTTCTTGCCGATTCGAGTTCACGCTTGAAATAGGGCATGGCTGTCCCGGTGATCCCGTTCATAATCTGGTAGTAAATGATGCCGCCCGATATTTCCCTGCCTTTCAGAATGGTGAAGTTCAGCGGTGGCGGGTAAATCCATGGTTGCGCCGGTCCCATACCGTCGCCAATAGGCCCGTGGCAACCAATGCAAAAATCCTGGTAAACTTTGTGCCCCCGCTGCAGCCCCGCCGGCGTCGTTGGATAGGGATTGGGGATTTCCCGCCAGCCTTGGGGCACCTGTTCCGCCAGCCACTTGGCATTCGCATCCGGCCCGGCTTCGTAGGCCTCGATGGCCAATTCCTTCCAGTAGCGCTGCCGCTCCATGCGATGATCGGCGTCCTTCATACCCAGACTTTGAATGTAGTCGGTCAAGCGCGTGATTTTTTCCATGCCCAGCCATTTGAATGGCGGCATGATCGAGTTCGGCCGGGTATAGCGGGGATTGACAAAATGCGCGATATGCCAATCATCCGGGTGTTCACCGCCCTCCTGGGAAAGGTCCACGCCGGTTCGCTGGGATCCGAGTAAAATCGGCTCATCGCTCACATAATCGCCGGCCTGGGCAATTCGATCCGCACCATGCCCCCAGTCGAAGGCTCTGATCGATTGGCTGTGGCAATAGACACAACCATTTCGTATATAAATGGTACGGCCGTCCTGCTCAACCTGCGTTCGATCGCGCCATATTTCAGAGGGTGTCATGTCCCTTTGCGCATAGGGTAAATACACCATTATAAGTACGATTAACGCAAGAATAGACAGCGCACCGCCTATAATTGCGGAAGGGGTCATTCTCATGCTGTTTCTCCCGGATTGTAGAAAATCGAACGAATGACATTGTACAGACCGATGTAGGCGCCGACAGCGATAGTCGATCCGAGCATTACCCGCACGATGTAATAGGGATGAATCTCCGGCAACACGCGATAGACTGTTTCGCCGTTGATCCAGGCCTGACCTTGAATGAGACCGGCGATGGTGAGCACAATCGCAAACCCGGTGATGCCGATCAACACCAGCCAGTACTGCAGGTCGGCCAGAAATTTGCTGTAAATCGGTTTGCCGGTAATTCTCGGAAGGAGAAAATAGATGCCGCCCAGGGCGGTGATGCCGGCAAAACCGAGAACCCCGATATGAGCATGTGCCACCACCCAATTATTGAAATGGGTGACCCGTTGGACGATGGGCAAAGCCATCATGGAGCCCTGGATATTGACGAAAAAATAATAGACCGTACCGGCAAAGACGAATTTTGCGCCAATGTCGCTATGAATGGCCCCCAGTTTACCTTTCACGGTGAACCAGAGGTTGATGAGTACAACCATAACGGGAATCACCATGGCCATACTGTCGACGATGGCGATAACTTTCAAATAGGTCGGCACCGGAACCTGAAGCAGATGGTGGGTGCCGATATGGGTATAAACGATGATCAGCGACCAGAAACCGATCAGGGACAAGGTGTGGCTGTAGAGGGGACTGCGCGTCGCAATCGGCAAGCACATAGTAGGCCACACCCAACCCCATCGGCGTCAACAGCAAACCAAATACGTTGTGACCGTAGAACCAAAGCAAGATGGCATCCGGGATACCGAGCAGCGCGCCGGTGTCGGGCTTCCAGATCACATTGCCGATACAGTAAGTGGTTGCAGTCAGAACCACGGCTGCGGTTACGTACCAGACGGAAACATAGAGGATCGGTTCCTTGCGTCGGGCAATGGTCATAACGACGTTAATAATCACCAGCAGGAAGAGCACCACGACCATTATGTCCACCGACCACGGCAGTTCGGCATATTCTCGCCCCTGGGAATAACCGGCGCCGATACCGTAAACGGCACTGACCAGTGTGATATTCCATATGACGGCCGTAAAAACACCCAGTTTCTCACTGAAGAGATTCGTCCGTAACAGTTTCGGTATGAAATAAAATGCCGTCGCCAGAAGGCCGGGTGTTACAAAACCGAAGAGAACGAGATTCACGTGGATGGGGCGCGCTTTGCCGAAATGTACCCACCCGATATTGGCCATAAAATCCGGCGCAATCAGGTACCCCGCACCGATCATTCCGAAACTGACGGCACCGGCAAACCATAGGGCTGATGTGAGGCAGAACGCTGTCGCCGTCGGATAGTTTGTCGCGGCGCTTTCATCGGCAGTCGTAGCCATTGAATCCGGATTCCTTTCAAATCAATTCGATGTTGTCATCAACCGAACACACCCCAACGACTCTTGTTTGTATCCAAATGCGCTTCGGCAACCGCTTATCATCGGCGCCTTTTAGCTGTGGCAGGCCAACCAACAGCCGAGGTTGACTTTTTTCTCCCGGTGGCATTTGATGCAGAACTCCATGTAGAAGTATTTACCTCTAATGCGGTCCATGGTCTCAATCTCTCCGTGGCATTCCTTGCAGGCGATCTCTTTTCTGATATGACGCTGGTGGTTGAACAGCACATGCTCGGCCAGGTAATTGGCCTTTTTCCACGGTGTGGGGGTGCGGGTATTGTAATAGCGATGCTCCTTCAAAATCTGCGGATGATTGGCAATGATGTAATTGTGGCAGTAAAGGCATTTCTCCACCGGCGGTAGACCCGGGTTGATGGACCGGCCCACGTAAGGATGACAGAACTGGCACTGGATCTCTTTTACACCGACATGCACCCGGTGGCTGAAGGGAATCGGTTGTTCGGCCCCAATTTTCGTTCCCGGAGTGAAGTAAAAGAAATAAATAAACCCGACCACCATCGCCACTGAAAAAGCAAACAAGAGAATCGGGCCCTTGTTTTCCAAGAGGGAATCCTTGTATTTTGTGCCCAGAACGATTGCGGCAATCAGAAGGGTCGTTAGAGCGATTGTGGTGAGGATAACTTCCATCAACCCACCTCCCTCTTCTCAGTGCGCGCCAGTTCAGGAAACTGTCGCAGGAATAAATTGAGGGCCATCAGCATGAGGCCCAGAAAACCAAGACTGATTAGAAAATCTTCAATTCCTAATGGAAGAGTATGCGTTGAATGGCTCAGCGCCGGCCCCACAAGAAGCAAGTGCTCCAGCCAGATGCCGGTAATCATAAATGCGGCAAGCACCAACATAAAAGCGGGCATGGATTTTACTTTCCGGTTAAGAAGGATAAAAAAGGGAATGACAAAGGAAACCGTAAAGACCACGTAAGCCAGGTATTTCCAAGGGACCATCATGACCCGTTCGATAACGTAAGCGGTCTCTTCGGGTATGTTACCGTACCAGATGACAACCAGCTGCACGTAGAAAAAGTCCGCCCACACCAGACAGAATGCGAAGAAGAGTTTGCCGATGTCATGGAAATGGGAGGAAGGCAGCTTGAAATCGTTCTTCGGGTAAAGGTGCATGACGGCTGCGAATATGATCAGCGCCCCCAGTCCGACATAGATGGCTTTGACGAAGGTGTAGGCCCCGAAAAGGGTGGAAACCCAGTGCGGGTCGAGGGCCATCACCAGGTCGTATCCGATGAGAGAGAGGACCAGCGTAAAGGCCAGCATGTAGAGGATAGCCAGCACATCCACCCGTTTTCGGATAACTTCCGCTTCAAGATGTCGGCCACCTTGAAGCTTACGGAACAGGGTTCGGATAATGCCTTTGCCGTTGGCGGTGTCCACTTTCTTGAGCTGGAAAGAATAATACAGGTAACCAAAGCCCAGGCCGTAGAGAATAAGAAGCGCAACGAGATCCCGGGTGAATAGAAAGGGAATGTTGAGCCAGACTTCCTTGCCGTGAAGATCGTGCCCGTGGGACCAGGGGAACACGTACGCCCCGCCGAGAAACAAGAACAGAAAGAGGATGAAAGACACCGGGAAAAACCCTGCAAAGGCTTCTGAAAGCCCCGAAAGCGGGCCACTCCACTTGGCCTTGACGGTGTGCATCAGGGTAGAAAAAAGCAGGCCTCCTTGGGCAATCGCAGACCAGATCAAGAAATTGATCAGGTAGGCCTTCCAGGCCTGATCGGGATGCCCGCTGGCTGTCGAATAGATGAACGTCCCAAAACCGATGACGATCAGGGCAGACCATGCGATCCAGTAAGATGATTTCTTTTCTTCATCGGCCATTTTCGAACCTGTCGGTTAGAGGGTCAACTGTTGATAACCATATATGCCCGCCGTCTGAAGATAAGCCGGCAGAAGTAAATAGGATCAATCAAAAACACGGACATCACCACCATTTTTTTCAAACAGGGAATGCAATTCTACCTGTTGGTCTTCCCGGCAGGATGCCAGCACACCGAAATGCTCGCCGGAACAGCGCTCGTCATAGTTTTCGAGATTTTGCATGCGCGGCAGGCGGGTCTGGGTCAAAAACCCGATCAGGTTGCCGAAGATAGCAAAGAGCACGGTGAATTCGAAACCCACGATTATAAAAGGCACCAGTGCGCGGACCGGTTTACCGCTGACGATCAAATCCCAACGCTCGGCGGTTAAGATGGCTAAGGCAAAACCCGCAAAAAACCCGAAAATTCCACCACATAACGTGAACCAGCCCACCTTGCTGGTTTTGAGCTTGAGGGCCTCAGAGAGCTTATGACTCGGAATGGGGCTGTGGATCCGGTGCAGCGTCCATTGAGATTGTTTGAGATCATGGACGGCCGCCACCGCCTGATCCTCGCGTTTAAACAGCCCCATGATGTATGTGTCAATGGCCATGATCGCCTCCCTCAACCAGGGTTTCCTTCATTTCGGTCATGGAAACCGACGGCATGTGCTTGACGAAAAGCACGAAGAGAAAAAAGAACAGGCTGAAGCTGCCGAGCATGATGCCGAACTCGACAAGGGTCGGTCTGTATAGGCTCCATGCATTCGGCAGAAAATCGCGCCCGACGCTGGAAATAATGATGACAAAACGCTCGTACCACATGCCGATGTTAACGACGATGGAGATTCCAAACAACCAGGGAATGGTGGTTCGGACCTTCTTGATCAAAAAAGCCAGAGGTATGATGGTGTTGCAAGTAACCATGATCCAAAAGGGGATGGCATAGTCACCCACAGCCCTCCAGAGGAAAATGTACTCCTCCAATGGATTTTGGCTGTACCAGGCGATGAAGAACTCCGTCCCATAAGCGAAACCGACGATCAGTCCGGTGAACACGATGGTCTTGGCCACACTCTCAAAGACGTGCATGGTGATGATCTTCTCGTACTTGAAGATCTTCCGCAGAGGGATCATCAATGTCAGCACCATCGCCAGGCCGGAATGAATCGCACCGGCCACGAAGTATGGGGCGAAAATGGTCGTGTGCCAACCGGGCACCACGCCCAGGGCAAAATCCCAGGAAACCACGCTGTGCACCGAGATAACCAATGGTGTGGCCAACGCGGCGAAGAAAAGATAGATGCGGGTGTAATGGCGCCATTGCTCATGGGTGCCGGTCCAACCCAGGGATAACCAGGTAAATATCTTTTTGCGGACGCCGACGGCACGGTCTCTAATGATAGCCAGATCCGGCAGCATGCCGGTATACCAAAACAGAGAGCTGACCGTCAGGTAGGTGCTGATCGCCACCACGTCGAACATCAATGGCGACTGAAAATTGGGCCACAGGGTTCTTTGGGTCGGTATCGGCAGCATATAGTAAACCAGCCAGACGCGACCCAGGTGGATGAACGGAAACAAGCCGGCGGTACAGACCGCAAACACTGTCATGGTTTCGGCGGCCCGGGCGATGGGGTTGCGCCAGCCGGCCCGAAACAGGTGCAGAATAGCGGAAATCAGCGTTCCGGAGTGGGCGATACCGACCCAGAACACGAAGTTGATCAGATAGGTCCCCCAGGCTACCGGAATGTTCTGTCCGCCGACACCGATCCCCACGAAGATCTGGTAGATCCAGCAGGACAGCCCGACCAGGATTCCCATGAACAGCAACACCACGGTCAGCCAGTATGTCCCGCGGGCGGGTGTCAGCGTGTCCAGTACCGTATCGTCGATTCGGTTAAAGGTCAGTTCGGTCATAATGAGTTCCCGCTTTATCAGTTGGGCCCGTTTGGCCCGTTTTGCCCGTTGGGCCCGTTAACCGACTCAACGGGCCAATCCCGCCGAGGCGGGACTAAACTTCATCCTGTAACCACCTTCTTCAAATAAATGACTCCCGGCTTGGTGTTTAAATAACCCATGATCTGGTAAGCCCGAGGATCGTCCACCATTTTTCTCACGCGGCTGTTCGGGTCCATGAGACTGCCGAACACGAGAGCACTGGTGGGGCATGTCTGCACACAAGCCGGCACGATTTCACCGTCCCGAATGTCACGGTCTTCATTCTTGGCCCAGCCATGGGCCTCTTTTATCCGTTGCACGCAAAAGGAGCATTTCTCCATGACGCCCTTGGCACGGACGGTCACGTTGGGGTTGAGCTGATATTGAAGCGGGTTCGGCCATTCCCAGGCGTACCAGTTGAACCGTCTCACCTTGTAGGGACAGTTCTGACTGCAATAACGCGTTCCGATGCAACGGTTGTAAATCTGGTTGTTCATCCCCTCCTTGTTGTGATGGGGTGCATACACAGGGCAAACCGACTCGCAGGGTGCATTGTCGCAGTGCTGGCACATGAGCGGCAAAAAGGTGATTCGTTCCGGATTATTCTCGTCCTCGTAGCGTTCAACGCTGAGCCAGGCCATTTCGCGTCCCTCGAGAATACGTTCCACCCCGACGATGCCGATATTGTTTTCGGCGTAGCAGGCGGCCGCGCAGGCTCCGCAGCCAATACAGCGATCAAGGTCCACCACCATTCCCCAACGATAACCATTATGATCGTGCGGCTTGTAAAAATCGCGTTTTGGATCATATCCTTCCGGAAGCGGCAGGGTTAACGGAAAATCCCACATGGTCAGACCAGCTTTCTTGCGCTGCTTCAGGGATTCGATAGTATGCAACGGCACACTCACCGCGATTTTACGCCCGAACTGGGTCCGGTTGCCGTCGGTGTGGGCGAGCTTCATCGATCGGCCGGTTTTCTTGATCTGGACCCCGGAAGCCATAAATTGCGGGCTGCCGGTGCCATCGACCGGGTCGGGTGGTGTGATCAGAAAGGGATTGACACCCTTGCCGGCGGCATAGCGGCCGAAGTCTTTATGTCCTTGCCCAATACTCATAGTGAGGACACCAGGGGCGACGCTCATGGTTTCGTAAACCGGAACTTCCACCTGCCCCCAATTGCTGACAATTTGAACCAGGTCGCCTTGCATCAGGCCTTCGGATGCGAGGGTACGTGGATGAACAAGCACCGGTGTCTGCCAGGCCACCCGCGTGATCGGATCGGGCACCTCGCACAGCCAGGGCTTGTTAGCGCCGCGGCCGTCAAAAAATCGAATGGATGGTGTCGCAATAAAAGTCAGTTTATCAACCACCGGGGGTTCGATCTCCGCGGCGAACGTCGGATCCAGGGTTGTCGGCACCGCAGGCGCAATGGGAGTTTCCTGTTCTGCGGCGACTTTGAAGATGCCACCCTTTTGTAGGGTCTGCAGCCATTCCATCTCTTTTCCAATTCGTCCATTAGACATCAAATCGGCAATCAGGTAGGCCTTGTAACTGTCTTCGGGACTGTTTTTGTCGAATGCGGCTTTCAGGAAGACATCACCGATGAGGGAACGGTTTCTGAAGTTTCCCGTTGCCGGCTGCAGGGTCGATACAATTCCCAGTTTGCCGCTGTATTCATCCCAGGTTTCCAACGGCAGGCTGACCGGCAAAACGAGGTCCGCCATGGCTGTCGTCTCGTCCATAAAATTGCTGAAAGACACGACGAACAAAGCCTCATTCTGGAGGATCCGCTCGATATCAGTGGCTAAGGGGTTGGTGTAAACGGGATTGACGTTGTTCAGCAGAAGCAGGTCGATCGGTTCCTGGTCAAGGACCTCGAAAAAGGCCAGAACTTCCGCCCTGGACGCTGCAACCTCAACCCGGTGCCTTTGCCCGAAGTCGTGCAATTGAAGTTGCGGATTCATAATCCAATTGAGGTAATTGACTGCCAGGTCGGTCTGCAGCGCATTCGGTCCGGCGGCGGAGCCGGTCCCGAGAATCAGGGGATTCTCGGCCTGCACCAGCGCATTGAGCAGCTGTTCATAGGCTTCGAGCCCGACCCCTGTCTCCGCAATCACCTTCTCCTTGTCGTAAGCGACGACGGCGCTCTCGAGTTCGGCGCGAAAGGCGTTGGTCGAATCTTCAAGACGCCCGCTTCGTAAGACTTCGCCGATCAGGCCGAAGGCCAGGACAGCCTCGCTGCCGGGTCGGCAGGCTAGCCAGAGGTCGGCGTTGGCCGCGGTGAGCGCCATGTGAGGACCGATGTGGAAGAACCGGCCTTTGCGCTCATCCCGCAAAGCGTGCATCGATTTGAATTTGCGGGCGTATTCGACCGGGGAGAGCCAGGTTTCGAGAAAATCGGCCCCAAAGCCAATCAGGACATCGGCATCCTCCATTCGATACGAGGGCAACCCCTTGACGTTGAAAACAGCCTCATTGGCCACCTTAAGTGACTCGTAGGCAAAGGGTTCATAGAATAACGGTCCATCCGATCCCCACTGCTTCAGGGATTCTTTGAAAAGTTTTTCCAATCTGGTGCCGACGACCTCACTCAGCATACGAACTCTATCAGGGCCGGCACTGGCAGCTGCTTTGGCTTTGGTTTTGAGAATATAACCAGCCTCTTTGAATGTAATCGGTCGCCATGTGCCGTTTTCTTTCAATAGCGGTGTATTGATCCGGTCTGGATTGAATAGCCCTTGAACGGCGGCTTGTCCGCGCATGCAGAGCTTGCCCTGATTAATCGGATGTAGCGGATTGCCTTCGACCTTGATTACACGACCTTCCCGATTTTTGGCCAGGATACCGCATCCCGCTGGACACTCCCGGCAGGTGGACGCGTACCACGAGGCATCACCGGTCACCATGTCATCGGGTGCGTGAACCAGTGAGTAAAGTGTCTTGTCTGGTCGGGGTTGATTATACGGATCGGGGGTACAGCCGGCGGCAATCGAGATGCTGCTCATGCCGACAATCTTCAGGAAAGTTCGCCGATTCATTTAAAACGATTCTCCGTAACCGAGATGGGTTGGTACCGTTTGATCAGGCTGGTATGCTTGGTCGTCCGCAATACGCAGCTTTCTGGCAAGCAATCTCTCTTTATCCGCTCAACGGGCAAGGCATGAATTCAACAAATGGTTATAAAATTAAGGCTGCCGTGTCAAGACTTGTCGTACGTGAACGGGCAAATAAGATGACCACCGGTTTTGGGTATTTGTACGGTCGAAGTATTTTCTCTAAATAGTGGTTGTCAAAAAACGTTCTGTTATTCGAACGTTTTTTTGACAACCACTCATACCATCCTTCCGTATTTCGGAATGTATGTTTGAATGGCGTCATAAATACTTGCTCATTGCGGAAAGGGCGTCCGCATCGTATGTGTTGGAGGGTATTTTGAAGAGCCATCCATGTTGATTTGCACGATCGAATGATTACTTAGAGATTGGGGCCGCGAGCTGCGAAAAAAATTACCGGAATGCACGATGGCTATATGATGCTGTGCGGCGGCATGCCCTAATTCAATATTCTGCAGGAGGATGGTATGAACCAACACGACGAATTACTGCAGGCACTAATGGATGTCATCGGTGAAGAAGGCTGTGGTGTTGCCTGCGAAGAAGCCACCATATATAGAGACGAGGAGGGCTGGAAGATGATGCTCGAGGGCTTCATGGCCCCTTGGGATCTCGGACCCACGATATCAGACGCCAAAGCCAGGATTAAGGAATATGCCGCCATGGGGTTTGGGTTAAGCTAAATGGCTTTAGCAAACTTAGATGGTATAAAAGGCAGACCCCCTGATGGGTCTGCCTCTTATTTGTTGTATCACTCGTTGGATGCCGCCAGCCTTCGCATTCGGACGTTGATGGAGAGCTTTTCCAGAGCCAGCCTGACCACATCACCGGTGTGTGGAAATTTTTGGATGTATTCATTAAAAAATTCCTGAACAGTTTCCATCCGGTCGATTCCCGCCGATGGAATGACGGCCGCGATAACCCGTTCATAAAGCAACGGGTGAAAAGCTTCCAGATCCTGTATGTGGCTCGTGTACCAAACCCACAGATGATCGCGCATGTAAGGGTTGGCGGTCGCTGCTACGATCGGGATGAATTTGTTTTTCTGCGGCACGTTATCCAGAGTGAACTCAAGGGCCTTATTCATGACCAATTCTTCCTTGAACCACCCTAAAGCACTGAGAATGTTGAGACGATCATGTTCGCTGACCGTGGAGAGAAAGCGCTGCCGCATCCAATCGAACGCCGCGGCGCCGCCGCTCAGCGCCCCGATCTGTAAAACGCTTTTATGGATGTCGGGATGGATGGTGCCGCCGTCACGGAGAATAGCGAAGTGCTTTATGGCAAACTCGATGACCTCTTCTGAACCGAAGACCGCAGCCGGCAGCAAGATCTGATCTCGCAGCAGGGACGCCGTAAAAATCTCATCGGTCCGGGGCTGTCGACCGATTTTTTCTAAGGCATCCTGAAGCAATTGCCGGCCCACGGACGCCACCTTTTTTTTCTTCTCGCCCGTCAGGATGCTAAAGGATTGAAACAGGTTTGCTGTAATGCTGGAAAGAGGCAGGAATGCCTCTTCAGCTTCATAGAATTTTAGAAATTCCAGGTAGTCATCGATACCGGCATTGGCACTTTTGACCGCTGCAAAAAGATCATTCTGGAGGCCCCAGCGATCCGCCGCCCCCAAAGCGCGGGTACGGACCAGGGACCCGAGGTTTGCAAGATCGTCGGGAGCGGCATAATGGACACGGTAGAATCCACTTTGGCCGGTATTGACCTTGTAGGCGACAGTCTCCGGTGCAAGGTCGACAACCGCAGTCTCATCCGCCATGAGGGTGCGCAGGACCTGCTCGTCGCCATCCGGCTGAATCATACTGACGGTGACCGGTATCTCCCACAACTGCTCGAAAGTATGGGGCAGGTAAGAGAATCTTTGTTGATGCAAATGAAGCGTCGAGCCCCGGCGCTCGACGGTGACCACCGGATAACCCGGTTGCTCGACCCAGCTTTTCATCACCCGTGTCACCGGTATATCCGATGAGCTTTCAAATGCCTCCCAGAGGTGTTGGCTGGCGGCGTTGCCGTAGGCATGCGTATTCAGGTAACGGTGCAGGCCCTCCCGGAACAAATCCTCGCCGATGTATTCTTTAATCTGCCGCAGAATGCTTCCACCTTTACTGTATATAATCGGAGCGGTGCTGGTATTTATCACCACATGTTCACCCCCGGGGATCTCAATCGCAAAAGTCTCGTGCAGACCGTCGCGCGTCAGAGCGCTTTCCGTCTGACTGCTGATGAACTGTTCCCAAATACCCCATTCGGGATGGTAATGGTCGACGACACCATAACCGAAAAAAGTAGCGAAACTCTCGTTGAGCCACAGGTAGCGCCAGTCCGAAGGCGTTACCAGGTTCCCGAACCATTGGTGAGCGATTTCGTGGGCGATCACCTCGCATATCCGCTCCTCACCCGCTCGGGAGGTTATGTCCGGATAGTGCAGTAATAGGTTTTCGCGGAATGTTATCGCCCCCCAGTTTTCCATCGCCCCGAAAGCAAAATCCGGTATGGCGATCAGGTCCATTTTCGGCAACGGATAGGGGATCTTGTAATAGTCTTCACAATAACGAAGTGCAAGCCGACCAAATTCCAGTCCATAGGCAGCATATTGTGCCATGCCGGGGGGGGTTGCAGCGCGCACCCGGATATCTGATTGGCTTTGTACAAACTCGAAGTCACCGACGCCGAAAAAAAGGAGGTAGGTGGACATTCTTGGCGTCCGCTTGAAGGTGACACGCTTTTTGCCTTTATCGTCCAACTTTTCCGTCTCGCTAACGGTGTTGGATATCGCTGACAGTCCGTCATCGACTATCAAAACAATATCGAAAGTCGCCTTCTTGTTGGGATGATCCAGGCACGGAAACGCCCGCCGAGCATCGCTCTCTTCGAACTGGGTCACCGCCAAGTTGTGAGATTGCCCGTCTTTGCTGTATCGGCTGCGGTAAAACCCGGCCATGCGGTCATTGATTAAACCTTCGAAATCGATAGAAATTCTCAGCTTTCCCGCAAATGCTCGCGGAAGTCGAATGCGGAGTTCTTCCATTGGCGGGATCGACGACAAAGGGGCAGTTTACGTCGGAACCGTCAATTGTGACGCTGCAGCGCCAAATGGCCAACTCGAGTGCGTTGAGAGTCACCTCATTCAGGTGGGAAGGCAGATCCCCGGCAATGACAACCGTACCCGAAAATCGAAAGCTTTCCAGATTCGGTATGAGGGTGATTTGGTAGTGGTTCGGAATGAATTCGTTCATCCAATCCTCCAATGTTATTTAAAGATGTTCTTCTTTAATTGGTTATAGTGGTTGTCAAAAAAACGTTCGAATAACGGAACGTTTTTTTCTACAACCACTTATACCACCCTTCCTTATTCCGGAACGTATTTTTGAAAAGCGGTATAAAAGTATTCAAAAGGATGTCATGTTGATAAGCAAATATCAAAAACAGAGCGGCCGGCCGCAAGGGTCATTCGGCGGTTGTTCACACGTCTAACACAGGATTGTTAAAGGGACAAGACACTTGGTGGGAATGATGGCAAATGGGGCCTGATAGGAATTCGAAAACCCGGGTGTCAACGGTTCTTGACCGGAAAATTCCATGAAATTTTCCGGCTACTGGTACCCCGCCTTAAGGGTCAATTTATCTCGACTGGGACCTGTCCGTGAGATCGCGGGCTGATCACTTGCTGACGGCCAACTTTGCACCTTTCCGCGTGCATGACCAAAGTGGCCAACAGGGCATCGAGGGTAAAGGGTTTGGGGAGATAGTCGTTGATGCCGACCGAATAGGCCGTTGCGATTGCATCGTGATTTCCGCCGGCAGAGATCAAAACCGTTATGGTATTGGGATTTCTGCTGATGACCTGTCGTAAGTAATCCAGTCCGTTCATCCCAGGCAGTCTGTAGTCGCTGATAATAATGTCAAACGCCTCTTGTTCGAGTGCTCTCAATCCCTCCTCTGCGGTATTGACAACCCGAAGCGGATAGCCTTTCTGGGTGAAAGCCAGTTCCATGGAATGACGAACAAACCGATCATCATCGATCAGCAATGTCTTTAAGTATTTCAGATTGTGATAGGTGTTTATCATTTATTTCCCCTGCGGCTAATGGTGTTTCTTCCCCTCTTAAACAAATATCATGCCACAAGAGAATTATGAAAACTAACAAAATAATTACAGTATGTTAAGAATTTATCGCGCCGACATGAAACGTTATAGGCACTCGCTGGAATGGGGTAAATACCCCAGCAATGGTGTGGAAATTGCCCCAATGAAATGAGCAGAGGGCAGGAAAGCGTCTTTGACGAACGATTCTTTAAATCTTGATTAAAATCGGGAGATTAATCGCGGAGCTTTTTGCGGCGGTACCGAAAGGTGTCGCGGCTGATACCCAACAGTTTGGCTGCCCGACTTTCGTTGCCACCCGTGACCGCCAAAGAGGCTTCGTAGTAGTATTTTTCAATACCGGCAATAATATCGGGCAGATCGATACCTTCAGAGGCCAAGGCTGGCAGCTCTCTGCCTGCTCCTGCAGCAGATCGTGTTAAGTCCTGTCCCGCCGAATCCATCCCGAGGCTGTTGAGCTGCAGCTCCGGACCGCTTCCGAGTAGTACCGCCCGTTCGATAATGTTCTTTAGCTCTCTAACATTACCGGTCCAGTTGTGGGCTTTAAAGGCCTCTTCGGCCTCGGTACCGAGACCGGTGAAGGTCTTGCTAAATTTCTCGGCGAATTCAACCAAATAATGCTTGGCGATGGGAACGATATCCTCGCGCCGATGATTGAGGGATGGAATTTCGACCTTTATGACTGCCAGGCGATGATAGAGGTCCTGGCGAAATCTTCCGGCTGTAATCATATCCTCCAGCATCTTGTTCGTGGCGGCAACAATTCGGGTCTGGGCCATACGCTTCTTGGTGCCGCCGACCCGGTAGTACTCGCCCTCTTCGAGGAAGCGTAATAGCTTGGCCTGGGCTTCGAGGCTCAAGTCGCCAACTTCGTCCAGAAAAAGCGTGCCTTCGGCTGCCTTTTCCACCAGGCCCTCTTTGCCGGCTTTATCGGCTCCGCTGAATGCACCCTTTTCGTACCCGAAGAGCTCGCTCTCGATCAGGTCTTTCGGAATGGCGGCACAGTTGACACTGATCATTGGACCCTCAAAATTGGGGCTGCGGTAATGAATCGCTTTGGCGATAAGCTCTTTACCTGTTCCAGTATCTCCCAGGATCAGGATCGATGTGTCCGGACTCTGGGCAACTTTTATCACGACCTCCATGACATCCTGAATGGCGTCGCTTTCACCGATAAACCCGGGTAGGTTTTCTTTGAGGTACTTTTCATGCAGAAGCTGTATTTCCTTGCGCAGTTTGATCGTTTCAAGCGCATTGCGTACGGTCACCATAAGAGCGTTCATTTGAAGCGGCTTGACCACGTAATCATAGGCACCCTGCTTCATGGCGGAAACCACCGTTTCGACATCCTCATAGGCGGTAATCATGATGATAATGATCTGGGGGTAAAGCTCCTTGATTTTCTTAAGTGCATCAATCCCGCTCATTCCTGGTAGACCGATATCCAGAAGTATCAAGTCGGGGGGCGGCGCGCCCAATATCGCTTCAATTGTGTCCTCGGCATTTGAAAAGCCTTGAATCTTATAACGCTTGCGCAGCGCCAGAACAACGCCCTCCCGGGCCACCTGCTCGTCATCTACAACGTACACTTTGAAGGATGTCATTGATTTTGTGTCCTTTTGTCTATGGGCAGCTCAATGGTGAACTTGGCCCCGCCTCTTTCGTTGCCTTCGACGATAATCGCACCCCTGTGATCATTGAGGATGCGCAGCGAAATGGCAAGTCCGATTCCCGAACCGTCGCTTTCAGTAGTAAAAAAAGGATCGAAGATCTTCTCCCGGAGGCTGATCGGAATCCCAGACCCTGTGTCGGAAATGCTGAGATAGATGTTCTGGTCTTTGGAGTATGAGCGCAGCTCGAGGCGCTTAATGCTGTTCTTCTTTTCCATAGCTTTGACGGCATTGTCGATGAGATTTAGCACCACCTGCTCGATCAGGTGCGCATCCCCGTAACACATCGGCAGATTCGACGCCAGATCGATATCGACCTCGATCCCTTTCTTCCGCAGACTGGCCGCCGACAAACCTAATGCTTCCTGCATTGGAAGGTTCATATTGATCAACGACATGGTGGGAGCGCCGGGCCGGGAAAAATCGAGAACCCGCTTGATGACCGACTCTATCTTGTTGGAGGCACCCTGAACCTGGTGAACAATTTGACGCATCATCCCGATATTTTCCGAATCGAGCTCGTCGGCATCCAGCAGGTCTTCGAGGGTAAACAGGTATGAATTGATGCCGGTCAGGGGGTTCCGGATTTCGTGGGCGATGCCGGCGGCCACACGGCCCAGGGAAATCATTTTGCTTTTTACCCTGAGAAAGTGCTCCAATTCCTGAGATCGGGTAATATCCATTAAATTAATCAGAATGGCATCGTCCCCGCGATAGGTGAAGCAACTGGCCCGGCAATGGAGCCAGCGAAAATCACTGGATGTCTTGTCACTGCCCGCGGGATAAATACGGAAATCGGCTTCAACCGTTTTTTCTTTACCCTCGATGAGCCGCCGGTAGCACCCAATGACCTTCTCGACATCATCCGTGTGGACGAAGTTTATGAGTGTATTCGGAGCGACGTTAGCGAATAACCGGTAAATTTTTTCCTGTTCTGGATTCTGGTAGATAATTCGGTTCTTCTGAATGATGCATATGCCGATCAGCGAATTTTCAACCAGGGCCCGGAAGCGCTCCTCGCTATCACGCAGGGCAACCTCAGAGCGCCGACGGGCTTTGTCCAGTTCCCTGTGATCGAGGGCGTTCTTGACTGTTTTGGTCAGGTCTTCGATCCGTATCGGTTTGCGCAGATACCCATAGGCACCGCTTTTAAGGGCCTCGACAGCCGTTTCGATGGTCGCATCACCGGTAATCATGATAACGAGCGTTTCCGCAGAATACTTCCTAACCTCAGCCAGGATCTGAAAACCGTCCATATCCGGCAGGTTGATGTCCAGAAAAACGAGGTCGAAACCTTTATCACGAATATCGACCAGCGCTTTGCCCCCCTCGCTGCAAGTGGCAACGCGGTGACCTTGAAAACTGAGCAATCCTTTGAGAGTATCGCAAACGACAGGTTCGTCATCTACGATCAATATGTCGGCAGTGTTGGAAATGTTAACCTGCGTGTTCATGGTTTTGAAAACTCCAGAAAATTATAATTACACGGCATCTGGCCATGCTAAGATATTGACATTCTTCCCAGATTATTCGGTTTGGCACACCTCGAATATCTCTCTGGTGTTGCCCCAGAGGCAAAGTAAACCAAACAATCACATCTATTTTAATAAAAATTTCTTTGTTAATCAAGATCTTATAGAATTTATCCTCTGATATTATCGAAACGAACGCCCACCCTAAGGTTTCACGGCCTGTGAACATTCACCGGCAGGCGAGTGTAATTCTCGAACATGGATTTGCGAGCCGAGATTTCGAATGAAAATATACTGCCATTTGGTTGAAAAAAACAGATGAATAACCAGTAAGCTTTTGCAATTACTATTTATATGTTGTATCATGCCTCATGATGAAACATGCAAATCGGCAGCCGGGTAGCGTTATGTTTAGGCAAAATAGCGCTGTCATACTTCATTTGGCAACAGCCTGCACCGTAAGAGAATACTGCGGTCGATGGATTTGCACTGCGACGACCGATAAACGCGGGAAACCATGAAAATCCTGATTGCTGGTAATGAGCAACACGGCATCGAGATGGAAGGGTTTTTGGAAGCGCAAGGGCACCAGACAGCCAGAGCCGCCAACGGCCTGGATGCCTTCGACCGGCTGCTCAATGAGCCACACGATGCTCTCATCGCCGGCAGTAGAATGCCGGTAATGGACGGACTGGAGCTTTGCGCTCTCATCCGGGCGGATCAACGGCTAAAAGGACTACCAGTCGTGCTCTATTCATCCGAGGAGGCGTTATCCACCGACCGTGATATCGCAAGACATCTCGGTGCCCGCTGTGTCTGTTCAATACCGGGCGACTATGACGCAGTGTTCAATGCGTTGGAGGCGCTTTCCGGTCGCCTTCGCGGACACACGTCTGTTGATAGGACAGGCGCACAAGCTGATATGCTGAACGCCTGGATACTGAAAAGAATGGAGGGGAAAGCAAGGCAACTCCAGCAAACACAGAAACAAATCCAGTTCTTCAAAATGGCCGTTGAAAAGGCATCTGAGATGATTGCAGTCACGAACAGTGACGGCACAATCGAATACGTCAATCCAGCGTTCGAAAAGATCACCGGCTATGGGCACGACGAACTGGTCGGAAGCAACCACCGGATTTTGAAAAGCGGCCGACAAGATAAGCTGTTTTACCAGGAACTCTGGCGTATCATTAGTCGGGGCGAGCCTTGGCACGGCTTTTTCACCAACCGGCGCAAGGATGGCACCCTCTATAGGGAAGAGGCTGTCATCGTTCCCGTCACGAATAGCGACGGACGCATTCACAATTACGTTACGATCAAACGCGATGTAACCCAAGAAAGCCAGCTACAGCGTCAACTGATCCAGTCCCAAAAAATGGAAGCGATCGGCACCCTGGCCGGTGGTATTGCCCACGACTTCAACAACATCCTCTCGGCCATCCTGGGCTTTGCAGAGCTGGCCCTCTTCGACCTCCCGGATGGCAGTCACAGCCACGAAGACGTTTCCGAAGTCATTAAAGCCGGAAACCGCGCCAAAGACCTTGTCAGGCAAATCCTTACTTTCAGCCGTAAAACGGAACAGGAGTTCAAACCCATCGACATCGTTCCACTTTTGGCGGAAGCCCTCAAATTCCTTAGGGCGACTTTGCCGTCAACCATTGAAATCTGCAATCAAGTCGAAGCCGTGCGAACTGAAGTCCTTTGCAACCCGACCATGATCCAGCAAATCCTGATGAACTTGTGCACCAATGCCGCCCACGCAATGAAAAAGACCGGTGGTGTCCTAACGGTCAATTTGGTGGAAACCGTGGTGGACGTCGGCGGTATCGGCAAACACCCGGAATTGTCGCCCGGACCATATGTGCGCTTGACGGTCGGCGATACAGGCCCCGGAATCGAACCCGGTATCATGGGGCGCATATACGATCCGTACTATACCACCAAGGAAAAGGGTGAAGGAACCGGTCTAGGCCTATCTGTGGTACATGGTATAATCCAGTCTCTTAAGGGTGCCGTGGCGGTGGAAAGCGATCCCGGTAAAGGCACGGTATTCAACGTCTACCTGCCCCGCGTCATTGGCGTGACGGAATCGACCGCTGATCAGCCGCAGTCTTTACCTACTGGAAAAGAACGGATTCTTCTGGTAGATGATGAGGACGCACTGGCGACGATGGGGCGAATCATGCTCGACCGGCTCGGTTATCGGGTCACCGTAAAAACAGATAGTTACGAGGCTCTGGATACCTTTCGGTCCCAACCGGATCAGTTCGACCTGATCATTTCCGATAAAACGATGCCCCGAATGACCGGCTTCGATCTCGTCGAAGAAGCCCAAAAAATTCGGCCTGATATGCCGATCATCATTTGCACCGGATACAGCGATGAAGCTGAAGCAAACAAAGCCGTCCGACTAGGCATCAGCCGCCTCATCGTCAAGCCGTTGAGTATGGACGAGCTGGCCGGAGCTGTACGATCGGCACTGGACGGTGCCGCAAAGAAACCCCAGCGGTAGTGATAGTGCTCATTCCCTGATTACATTCCGGCCTGGGCAATACGAAAGTGATAAAGTCATGAGCGTCATTATCGAAGTCTCGATTTTTCCAACCGACAAGGGACCAAGCGTCAGTGCATATGTGGCCCGTGTCCTTAAAATAATCAAGACCAGCGGCTTGCCCTACCAGTTGACCCCAATGGGAACCTGTATCGAAGGGGAGTGGTCGGCCGTGATGGCCGTTGTCGATGATTGTTTTCAGGAACTGAAATCCGATTGCAGCCGCGTCTACCTGTCGCTCAAGGCTGACTACCGCAAGGGGCGCACTGACGGACTGCACCGCAAGGTCGCCTCCGTCAAAGCGAAGCTGTCTCGCTAAATTCAGCTCTCATAAATCCCGCCTTGACATTCGAACCCCATTTGTTGTCAATATAAGTCCTGCTGAAAAATTCCATCAAACATGCGCGCCAAGGTGCCCTCTGATGCCTCTCCTTCCTGTAACGCTCGAAAAAATGCATGATCATTTTTCCACCTGGTCCGAGGACCTCGGCCACCTCGCGGGTAATGAAAGCAAAATAAGGTATTGCCGCGAAAGGATTCCGGCGTTCTTATTGGACCGGCCGCTGATTGCCGACATCCTTCACGGCATCACCAACGGTGCAAAAGGCAGTGATCGCAATCATCGAATGCTTTTCGACAATGAGTGGCTGATCCATATGGATACCCGGCGTCGATTTTCCGTTCGAATGTATCTTCATCCACCGGGGGACTATACCGTGGTTCACGACCACAGTTCATGGGGAGTACTGGGCAACCCTTCCGGTATCATGGAAATCATAAAGTTCGACAGACAGGATGACGGTAAAACCGAAGGATATGCCCGCCTCTCACCGACGGAGCATATCAGGTGCCTGCCGGGCCAAACCGATTTCACCCTGCCGCTCGACAAAGGCATCCACCGGGTCGGCAATCCCACTAACCGGACCATCGTGATCATCAACATATACGGAACACCCATGCGAAGGCTGTATATTAACCAATTTGATCTCGAACAAAACCGGGTTACCAAGTCCTATCCTCCCCGGTTGACACGACGGATGCTGGCAGCCGATGCGCTCAAAACTCTCGTTTAGTCCGAAATTTATAATAATATTAAAGCGATTTTGATCATGACCCTCTTCTCAGCGAACGCATTCTCAAATTATCCATTTTCCTCCCAGCGTATGCCGGTATTTGCCCGTAACGTCGTCGCCACATCTCAGCCATTGGCCGCCCAGGCGGGTCTGGACATGCTGCGGTGCGGCGGAAACGCCGTCGATGCGGCAATTGCCACCGCCATCACCCTGACTGTTGTCGAACCCACGGGCAACGGGATCGGTAGCGACGCTTTTGCTCTTGTCTGGGACGGTCGGAAACTCCACGGCCTCAATGGATCCGGCCGATCGCCCTCCCGGTGGTCGCCGCAGTGGTTCGCCGGCCATGAGGTCATGCCCGAGCGCGGATGGGACACGGTCACGGTGCCCGGTGCAGTGAACGCCTGGGCGACTCTGTCAAAAAGATTCGGCAAGCTCCCGTTCAAGCAGCTCTTCGCGCCGGCCATCTGCTATGCCGAGAAGGGATTTATCATCACACCGTGTGTGGCGGCCATATGGTCGGAGGCGCAAGGTCTCTTTGGTGATTATGCTGAGTATGCCAAAACATTTCTTCCTGGCGGTCGTTCTCCTGCCGCCGGGGAACTTTTCGCCTGCCCCTGGCAGGCGGAGACCCTGCGTAAGATTGCCGCCACCTCTGGCGAGACATTCTACCGAGGCGACCTGGCTCAGCAAATCGTCGCCCAAGCGGCGGCCGAAGGCGGGGCCCTTGGAATCGAAGACCTTGCGGGACACGCCTCGGAATGGGTAAGGCCTCTTTCTCAAAAATATCATGGCATCACCCTGCATGAAATTCCACCCAACGGGCAGGGTCTGGCCGCCCTGGTGGCCCTGGGAATTCTTCGCCATCTGGACATCCGTCAATATCCCATGGACTCCGCCGACAGCATCCATCTTCAAATCGAGGCCATGAAGATTTCATTTGCAGAGACCTGGCGCTGCATCGCCGATCCGGTATCCATGACCGTCGATCCGCAAGATTTGCTCAGCGACCCTTTTCTGTCAGGTTGTGCTGAAACGATCCGAATGGATCGGGCACGCTCATCTACCACCGACTTCCTGTCCGACGGCGGGACCGTTTATCTGAGTACGGCAGACGAAAGCGGGATGATGGTCTCTTTCATCCAGTCCAATTATATGGGGTTTGGCTCGGGTATTGTCATCAAAGACACGGGGATCAGCCTGCAAAATCGCGGGTGCGGCTTCACTCTCGCGGCGGGTCATCCGAACCGCGTCGCCGGCGGCAAACGTCCCTGCCACACCATTATTCCGGGCTTTATTACCCGTAACGGTCAACCGCTGCTCAGCTTCGGTGTTATGGGTGCCTTGATGCAACCCCAAGGACATGTCCAGCTGGTCGTAAGGATGATCGACTACGGCCTCAACCCCCAAGCGGCCTGCGACGCACCGCGCTGGTACGTGGCGGAAGACTTTCGGATCGCTCTGGAACCCAATCTGCAAAAAATAGTTGCCGCGGATCTGACCGGGCGCGGACACCGTTTGCTGCCCGATACACCGACCCGACTATTTGGCGGCGCCCAGTTGATCGCATGCCTACCGGATGGTTATTGCGGCGCCTCCGACCATCGTAAGGACGGTCAGGCCGTAGGATTTTAGCCCAAATACCCTGAGGAGCCGGGGAGTTTTTCCAGCAAATGCTGCATCAGAGCGGAGGGATTGATCAGCAGCGAAAGCGGGTCCCGCCGCAGCGGGATCAGAATGCATAAGGCAACCTTGGGGAAGAACAGCGGAAACCCTGGCTGTCAGATGGGGACCATAAATGGTGAATCAGCATCGGAGGAGTGACAATGGGTGATAACATCATTACTATCTCAACTGAAGACATCACTGTCGATGCTCAGCTCGGTACTAACGCAACGGCCGTCAAAATTCTCGCAGCCTTGCCGTTCGAAAGTACTGCCAACACATGGGGCAACGAGATCTATTTCAGCATACCGGTTACCGTGAATCAGGCGCCTGATGCTCGGGCAGATGTTGAGATCGGGGACCTCGCCTACTGGCCGATGGGAGAAGCATTCTGTATTTTTTTCGGCCGCACACCGGTCAGCAGGAACGATAAGCCCCGGGCTTACAGCCCGGTCAATGTTTTCGGACGAATTCTCGACGATGTAACGGTCTTCAAAAAAATCGCAAACGGGGCCCAAATACGCGTTGTTCGTAAACAAACCTGAAGAAGACCATCTCGCTTGGTTCAGCCCATCCGATACCGCTGAAGAAACCACAACGTGAGCCACCAACCATCTGCTGGTGAATGAAACACAAACCGTTGTTCACAGACTGATGGTTGGACGTCGAACCCCCGTTTGGCAGTCTCGTCAGCGGCGATTGAAACCCACCATTCAACCCTTACCTACCAAAGGAGGAGACATGAAAGACCCATTTAAAACCCATGGCGCCTTCAGTTGGAACGAACTGATGACGAGCAACCCCGCCGCAGCCAAGGAATTCTATCGAAAGCTGCTGGGCTGGGAAATGGAGGAAATGAACATGGAGAACATGACCTATACCGTTGTAAAGGTTGACGGTGACGGCATCGGCGGTATCATGGGCGTCCCGCCCGAAGCGTCCGGGACGCCGCCACACTGGGCGGCTTACATCACCGTCGATAATGTCGATGAAACGGTCCAATCAGCTGTAAGTCTGGGTGGTCAAATAATGATGGACCCTCGAGATATTCCGGGAGTCGGCCGGTTTGCTGTGATCCAAGACCCCCAGGGTGCCATCATATCTTTAATGACCTATTCCATGGAATAAATTCGCCGACTGTGGGCAAGAAAAAACAGTCGGTGCTGCCTAAAAAACCCTTTACAAGCGTATGGGCTTTTTCTAAGCTGCTAGAGAAGTCGCATTAACCTTGCGGACTGGATACGTGTATCAGCATCCATTCTCACCTACAAATTTCAGTCAACCCACTGTTAAACAGATCCAAATAGGGAGTAGAATATGGAACACCAGTATGACGTCATTATCGTGGGCGCCGGATTAGCCGGATTGCGGGCTGCCATAGAGCTGGGCGAAGACTCCAGAGTCGCCGTCTTGAGTAAGGTTTTTGCCACCCGTTCCCATTCCGGAGCCGCTCAGGGTGGAATTGGTGCGGCTTTGGGTAATGAAGAAGAAGACAACTGGGAATGGCATATGTTTGACACTGTCAAAGGCAGCGATTACCTTGGCGACCAGGATGCCATCGAGATCATGGCCAAAGACGCGCCACATATTGTTTACGAACTGGAGCACATGGGGGTGCCATTTAACAGAACACCGGATGGCAAAATTGCGCAGCGGGCTTTTGGTGGTCATACCAGTGAATTCGGCAAGGCGGCCGTAAAGAGAGCCTGTTTCGCCGCCGACCGCACCGGTCGGGTCATCTTGGATACACTATGGGAAAAATGCTTACAACGCGGGATACAATTCTTCAATGAGTTTCATATGCTTTCCCTTATCGTAAAGGAAGGACGCTGCAGCGGTTTGACAGCATATGAAATGGCGACCGGCAAAATTCACATATTCAACAGCAAGGCCGTATTGCTGGCCACCGGCGGTGCCGGTAAGATTTTCAAAACCACTTCCAATGCACTGGCCTCCACCGGAGATGGACTGGCCATCGCCTACCGCGCCGGTGCCCCCCTGGAGGACATGGAGTTTATCCAATTTCATCCCACAGGAATTTACAAGCTGGGCATTCTCATCAGCGAAGCCGCGCGGGGCGAAGGCGGCATCTTGCGCAACAGCGAGGGTGAACGCTTCATGGAACGCTACGCACCGACCATAAAAGACCTGGCGCCGCGTGACATGGTCTCCCGCTGTATCCTCAAGGAGGTCCGTGAAGGCCATGGGATCGATGGCAAAGATTACGTCCATCTCGATCTCACCCACTTGGGCGAGGAGGTCATCGGTGAGAAACTGGTCGAAATCATCGAGTTCGCCAAAACCTACGTCGGTGTGGATGCCCGCAAAGATCCGATCCCGGTTCAGCCGACCTGCCATTACATGATGGGCGGTATCGCAACCGATGCCGACGCTCGAGTTATCATCGACGCCGAGAACACACCCTTTCCCGGGTTATACGCTGCAGGTGAATGTGCTTGTGTATCGGTACACGGTGCCAACCGGCTGGGGTGCAACTCACTGCTGGACACCCTGGTGTTCGGGCGCAGAGCCGGAATAGAAATGCGGAAATTTATCCACTCTACCGGCTACCCCAAAGTACCGTCCGATCTGGAAGAACATGAGGCCGCCAGGATTAGGATTCCTGATGGAGAAAAACGGAAGGAAAATCTCGGGCTCGGTCCAGCAAGAATTGCAGTCCGTCATGATGGACAACGTTTCGGTTTTCAGACATAAGGAGACTCTGGCTGAAGCACTGGAATCTGTCCGTGACACTCAAACATCGCTACCAGAATGTCGGCGTGACCGACAAAGGCAGCTGTTTCAATCGCAACCTGTTGGACACTCTCGAGCTTGGGCCACATGCTGGACCTGGCAGAGGTCATGACTACTCGGAGCCTTGCACCGGGAAGAAAGTCGCGGTGCGCATTCCCGTGAGGATTTTCCCGATCGGAATGACCAACAGTTTCTGGCTCATACCATGGTCCGCTTCGACCAGCAGAAGGGCCCACAGCTGTTTACCAAACCGGTCACTATTACGCGGTTTGAACCCAAAGAGAGGAAGTATTAGGATGAAATCGACCTTTACCATCTTTCGCTTCGACCCTGCGGTTGATAAGCAACCCCGCTACCAGGAATACGCCATAGATGTCGAATCAACGGATAAAATACTGGATTGTTTAAACAAAATCCGTTCAGAGCAAGATCCGACACTGGTCTATCGCGCATCATGCTCCCACGGTATATGCGGCTCGGATGCCATGGTCATTAATGGCCACATTGGACTCGCCTGCCAGAAGCTGGTGCGGGATTTTAAGACAGCCAATAATTTCGTGATCGAGCCACTACCGCTGTTCAATGTCATCAAGGATCTTATCGTCGAAATGGATCCTTTTTTTGAAAAACACCGCTATGTCAGGCCCTATCTGATCAATGACGACCCGGTACCGAAAACCGAGCGCCTCCAGAGCGCTGGTGAACAGAAAACGATCGAACCGGCCTTGCGCTGCATCCTGTGTGCTTCCTGCACATCATCCTGCCCCATTTCCCGGGCCAACCCGAATTATCTCGGCCCGGCAGCCCTGTTGCGGGCATTTCGGTATATCTACGATTCCCGCGATACAGCCAAAGGCAGCCGTTTGGCGCAAGTGAACAGCGACGATGGCGCTTGGGGATGCAAAACCATGTGGTGGTGCACGGACGTCTGCCCCAAGGGAATTCCAGTGACAAAGTGCATTGGCCAGATCAAAAGAGCCATAAAAACAGCTGAAAAAAAGAGATGATCCATCCGGTTTTCAACAGCCAAAGGAGGCTCGAATGTATGTACTAAAGACACTATCAAAAGATGCCATCCCCAGCGCACTGGAAAAAGCAGAACGCTATCGGCTTATGCACGAATCCATTGAAGCCGAAAGCATTTGCCGGGACGTTCTGGAGGTCGAACCGGACAATCAAAAAGCGTTGATAATCCTGTTGCTGGCATTGACCGATAAATTCAAGCAGCAACTCAACCCGACCTTTACCGAGGCCCAGGAAGTATTAGAGAAGTTGAGTGATCAATTCTGCAAAGCATATTACGGTGGAATCATCTGCGAAAGACGGGCCAAAGCCCATATGCAAGGAGGAGGTCCGGGCGCCGGCCGGGTCGCCTTTGAGTGGTTCCGTAAAGCAATGAATCTTTTCGAAACCGCCCTGAACTCCTGCTCCCCCGGCAACCAGGATGCCGTGCTGCGCTGGAATACTTGCGCCCGAATCATCATGCAGAATCCGGAAGTGGCACCACCCGAAGACGATTCCGGAGAACAGATGCTCGAATAAGCCGGCGCTGACTCACAACCTTCCGGCGGACAGGCTTTTCCATCCCGAAAAAATGCACCAAACAGCGTATCCAGCCATCCGGCCACTTAGTGGTTCTTCTGTTGTCGCTACTCTTGACAGCAGCCGTCCTTCACCAGACACTTAGCTGACGATGTTGATATAAGGTCCGGCGGCTGAATCCATCCGACGAAGGTGGAAGAGCCGTTGAACTCATTTATATTACCAACGTGCCGATCGATGTCTTCTGGCGATTCAAGACAGACTTTTCAGCCAAATTTTTACTGAGCAACCGCTACATTACCTCAAACAGTGTTATCGCCCGTCTCGGCAGTATCGTCATCACTGAAACCGCCTACAGCCACTCCCCCGGTGTCACTTTCCGGTGGCAGACCACTCTGGAACCATCGAATTTCTTGATGAGCGACATTCTCCTGAACCCGGAGGAATGCGGCCAGCGTTTCAATTACGGATCTATTGAACTTTCGCCGTCCGGGCGTGGCACCCGGGTGACACATACATCCTATTTCGACTTCTTTGGCGCCACTCTTTGGGATCATTTTCCCGGACCGGACGGGATGGAAGGCTTTCTGCGCTATACCGCCCGCTGGGAAAAGGAAACGGTGAAACGCATTCTTCCGAGATACCGTGCGAAACCCCGCCACTGAAGGCGTCTGCCGTTCACGTCCCCTGACTCGTGCCTCTGCAACGAGACCACTCGTAAAGTTGCGACAGCGGTGAAAATGATTACCGTTTGGGAGTGCTTAATTTACGGCATGTCATCGGTAGAACGGATAGGACGCGCACCATAATCCGTTGCGATATAATGTCACCAAAGAAAACGTTTCGCTAAATTACCGGAACACATTTCTGGTTACGATCACAATAAAGATAAAGGAGAATAAAGATGGTATCATCTGATGCAGATTTCGTCTCGCTGCCCTTGATGACGGTCAGCGAGACAGCCAAATACTTGGGAGTCGGCCGTAAAATTGTCTACCAATTGCTCGAGTTTGGGGAGATTCGGGCTGTCAAGCGCAAAGGGGCGGTGCTGGTTGAAAAAGCCAGCCTGGATTCCTTCAGATCGAGCGGGAAGCTGACCTGAACCTGACACTCTCGTCGTTAATTGCGGAAACAGGAGAGCGACTCGAAACATATTACTGCTCACTTGGGTGCTTTTCGGAGTTACCTTGACAGGCGGCCACCCGGTATTAGCGTGAGAAGACGCCCCGATGTCGGGGTTCTCATAGAAGGCCCCGATGTTACTGATACCACTACCACAGGAAGTGTTGAACCCAATTTAACGTCGGCCGGAGGACACGCCGGTCGGCGAGAATAATTATAGATTGACTGGAGGTAACGGCAATGTCCAATAAAAGTAAAAACAGAGCCAAAGAATTTTTCCAGGAAGGAATGGTCGAATTCGTCGGCCAAAACTACGATAAAAGCATCGAGTCACTCAACCGGGCTATCGAGTCAGATTCAACATACAAGCTCGCCCGTCTGAGTCGTGCAACAGCCTTTATGAAACTGGATCGCTTGGATGAAGCACGAACCGATTTTGACCGGGTCATTGACATCGATCCCACATACTCCAAGGCGTATCACTTGAGAGGGCTTTTACATGAAAGAATCGGGGATCAACAGGCGGCATTGAATGATTTCAGCGAGGCCATCGACCTGGACCCCGATTACGGTGCAGCCTACTACAGCCGTGCAAATCTGCACACGAACATGGGAAATGAGGATCTGGCTACGGAAGATATTCAAATGGTCACCCACCTCACCAATGTCAACATTGAGACCTATGCCAATGAGAACAATATCTGGCGATCGCAGCACTTGAAATTGGAAGAAACAGGTGACCTCACGGACAACATGGCTCGCTGATCGACAGAACCCTGCTGTGAACATATGACGGCTTGGTCACAATGGGCCGTTCAATGAACTCCGAACAAAATTACCGGGGCCGAATAAGGGGCAGTTTGCGGCCCGGCCGGCCCCGCAATTTCACCCACCGAACCCACCTGCCCTGATTCCATATTGAATTATGTTATATCCTCATGCTGCCTCATACATAAGCTGAAGTCGCTGATTACCTTTGCCACTCCAAGATTTTCAAAACTCCGCAACTGCTCAAATACATGATCGCAGTAAATGCATTACCGGTAGTTAAATATAGTGGTTGTCAAAAAACGTTCCGTTATGCGAACGTTTTTTTCTACAAACACTTATACCGCCCTTCTGTATTTCGGAATTTATTTTTGAAAAGCGGTATAAACAGCATTCACATAGACAATAGCCTCTCGGATGACATATGATGGAGAAAGAACGCAAATGGTGCTTCGCTTTTTAGGGCAAAAGCCCGTTGCGACATTGGATACAATAACCTGACGTTGATGCAGTAAGACTCGATATGACCGATATTCTTCTCGTCCAACCTCCCGTTAGAGATTTTTACCTGACCGCCAAAAGGACGATACCCTACGGTTTGGCGAGTATTGCGGCTGCTTGTATAGCGGCCGGGTTTACGGTGGAAATCCTGGACGCCCTGGCCACATCACGTTCACGGGACATCGAATGGCCCAAGGAAATGGCCTACCTGAAGGCATATTACGGCCGAGAGGACCGCTCGCCTTTTAAACTGTTTCATCGATACCGCCACTACGGTTACAGCCTCGAACATTTGGGAAATCTGGCGAAACAATCCGGGGCTTTTCTGGTTGGCATTTCCTCCCTGTTCACCCCTTACTGCGCGGAAGCCCTTGAAACCGCAAAGTGGATAAAAGACGCTCTTCCGACCTGCCGCATTGTCATGGGTGGACATCACCCGACGGAAATGCCGCAAGACGTCATGCGTTGCTCGTCGGTGGACTTCGTCATACGGGGTGACGGTGAAAAGACCCTGCCGCTTCTGGCGACCGCCCTGAAAAGGGGCCAGAGTCCGGCGGGTATACCCGGTATTGTCTATCGCGGAAAAAGCGGGGCGGTGATCGCTTCAGAACCACACCGACTCGACAACCCGTCGGATCTACCTTTGCCGGCCACGCATCTGATTTGTCGTCCATTTTATCGCAGGGGCAGAAAGGGTAGTGCGGTTATCGTGGCCAGTCGAGGCTGCCCCGGGCGTTGCTCCTATTGTTGTATGCGCCGGGCGCCCGATCGGCCCTACATCCGGCGCCCGATCGGATCGGTGCTGACCGAAATAGAGCAGGCAGTAACACGCGACAACGCCGGATTCATCGATTTCGAGGATGAGAACCTCTCTCTCGACCGCCCATGGTTCTTGGCTCTGCTGCATAAACTTATCAAGCGCTTCGACGGCACCGGTCTCGAACTACGGGCCATGAACGGCCTTTTCCCGCCGTCTCTGGATAATGAAGTGGTGGCGGCCATGGCTGCCGCCGGTTTCAAGGCCCTAAATCTGTCTCTGGGATCGAGCTGCCCGACCCAGTTGACGCGGTTCCGGCGACCGGATGTGCGCGAATCTTTCGATTCCGCACTCGCAGCCGCCCAGAAATACGGCTTGCAAGCCGTCGGGTATGTGCTTGCGGGGGCGCCGAGCCAATCCGCAGAAAGCTCCGTGGCCGACTTGCTCTACCTGGCACAACGGCGAGTCCTGACGGGGGTGTCCATCTATTACCCGGCACCGGGAAGCCCGGACTATCAGAGCTGCCGAAAGTTGGGCATATTACCGCAGAACCTTGCGTTGATGCGCTCGAGTACACTGCCGATAAACCACACCACCAGCCGGCTGCAGGCAGCGACCTTGCTGAGATTGGGAAGAATCTCAAATTTTATGAAATCACTTTTGGATCAAAAAGTCAGAATTCCAGCGGCACAGCCTTTCACACCCGGCAAGATCGTGGATCCTGGGAATCGAATGGCGGTCGGCTTAAAGCTTTTGGAATGGTTCCTACACGACGGTGAGGTCAGGGGCATTGCCTCTGATGGCAAGGTTTATCGCCACAACGTCGATAGCAAATTGTCCGGGATGTTTCTGGATGGATTGGGAAAAATCACCCTGCGGGGCTGTCGTTAAACAGCTGATGGCTATAACCAAGGATGGACGATCCGGTCGATCTACCAGATTTCACCCTTCCCGGAATCGAAAACCATGCCCGAATGTGTCTGCTGAAAATTGATCAATGGGTAACTATCGATTCGTTAATCGATAAAAAATGCAGGGTGCGATGGTCACCCATACCAGAACAACCAACCACACCCGCCCGTCGAATAGATTGTAATCGTGAAACAGCCGGCGCCAAGTGTGTCCGGCAACATAGTGTCCGAACAGAAACTCGAAAGCAATCGTCAAACCCAACCAGAAAAGTCCGATGAGAAAAGACCGCCTTAAAGAATCGGGAGGCCAGATGCGGATAACCGTCCAGATGTAAAGACCGAAAAGGACGACGCCGGTCAAGGTGGAAATCTGGTGCGCTACGAGTTCATTGACATGCTTCCCGTACCACGACTCGCGCAGGATTCCATTGACGATGGCGATCAACACCATCGGTATCCATGCTAAAATATACTTCCACATCCTTTGCTTTCCTGGCATCTAAGGTTAAAACACCGGTCGAGATCCCGGTCTGTCTCCAGGTGCCTTTCGCGTCGGTCCACTATCCAACCGGTACGTTGAAATCAATCGGTCTCGGCGGGAAAAGAACTAGAACGGAAAATAACGATTAACAATATTCTCAGCCTTTTTTAGCCAACCGGCACGCTCAGCATGGCTACTTGTTATCACGACGGTAAACATCTCCCGAAAGAATGTGGGAACGCCGCACAAATCAAATATGCAGTTTTTCCAAAGACGTTGCAATGGATCGCCAAATACTTCCTGTTCTCTATCAACCGGCGTGTTTGCCGTATTGAATATAATAGCCGCACGTGCTTTCAGGAGGCCAACGGGAATGCCTTCGCCGGTGTCTCCTTCAAGAAACCGGTAGGCAACCTCGGGTCTAATAACCCGATCGATCCACCCCTTCAGTACCGCAGGAGGTTGGCCCCACCAATTGGGGTGAACGATGACAATCCCATCAGCTGATTTTATCTCATCGCAATGATTTTTTATATCCGGGGGTAAGGGAGCATGCGCGGGGAATTCCGAAGCTGGCAGCAGAGGATTAAACTTTTCGGCATAGAGGTCATGAAAATTGACTTTATATCCGTTCTTTTGCAACTGCGTGGCAACTGTCGATGCAATAGCATGATTAAAACTTTGTGTGTCCGGGTGGCCCAAGATAACTGAAACGTTCAAATTAGAATCCTTTTCACTGGATGAAAATTTGGAAAAATTGCCTGTTCAGCGTCTGATAACGCCGGTAATTAGCGCAACCCGACTGCGGCTTGCGATCTGGTATGCGAGCAGGAATTCATATCCAGACGTTTTCTTCGGCAGTCATTTCACTACCGGCATCACCCGTGTTAATCGTACCGGCGGGCTCGACCAGTATGATTCTGCATTCCTCCTGTGCATAAGGCTTGTGCTCCATTCCTTTGGGGACGACAAACATCTCACCGGCCTTCAAGTCCAGTTTTCCTTCTCGAAATTCAATAGACATTGCCCCACTATGGACGATAAACACTTCATCTGTTTCGTCATGGCTATGCCAGAGGAATTCACCTTTAATTTTGACGAGCTTGAAATGGTAATCATTCATTTGAGCGATAATTTTGGGCGACCAGTGATCGGAGAACTGGGAGAACTTTTTCTGCAAATTGATCGGTATGTATTCCATTTTACCTTCCGTATGGTTTTCTTAATTGGCCAAATCCAAATTCACACGATTCCACCACCATGTGCCGGGCATCGACCATGAGCCAGGATCGACACCCGGATCGAATTTCTGCAACACGCTCAAATCGATCGAGTCATTCCACAACCACGCAGACGTTCTGACCGGTGATGTATCAAGTGCCCTCTGAGAGGAGGAAGGCGGCTGTTTTTGCGATTTCAGTTGTCGTCCCATACCGCCCCAAATCAACCACATTCATATTCGAGCCGGTGACACCTACGCCGCCCCCATGCCGCTGCCCGCAGCGGTTACCCATACGACCTTATTTCCCATCATTTTTGTCCCTATTTCTCAATGTGATCAGCAAACCCGACGATCGTACCCGCCGGATGATCTTTTCAGTGAATTGACCTGAATATTATATTTGCTAGTGTCAATATAAAGCGACCGCTCTCACCGGCGACCCATCTGCTTCCTCGAATTTGAGGGGAAAACAGGAAAAAATGAACGGGATGACCGGTATCAAGTTCAGATTTTTCAAGTTTTCAATAATAACGGTATCGTTTTTCAGTAAAATATTGTGGACGGGAAAGCTCTTGGAATTGGTCTCATCTACGGAAATGGCATCCACACCGATCCCCTTTAGGTTAAACTGACTGAGCCATTCCGCCGCTTCCATCGACAACACCGGGTACCTGGAGAAATAGGCATCGGCCCCCCAATGGCGACTCCAACCCGTGTGAATCAGCAGGAACTCATTCTGCCTGAGCATCTCTTCGCAAAACGCCAGGTCCTCTATATCGATAATAGGGTTACTGTTGGCCGAGACATCAACCAGAGCGGCTTTGCCGTAAAAATGGTCAAGTGACAGTTGATCCAGAGTTTTCGACTCTTTGAGCATGTGCGCCGGGGCATCCATATGGGTTCCGGTATGCGAGTAGAAGGTCATCTTCTTTTCCAAAAAACCGTTATCTTCAATGGAGCATCCGGTTGTGAAAACCGGTGGCTCTGTCCCCGGGTAAACGGGCATGTGCGCAGAAATTGCGTGCGTTAAATCAATGATCTTCATGGTTGTCGACTTTATCATCTAATTTTGTGAAAGGCCAGGGTGTCTGGAGCCGTGTTTATAATGAATGAAAGATAAAAA
Source organism: uncultured delta proteobacterium (assembly GCA_963719015.1). GTDB lineage: Bacteria > Desulfobacterota > Desulfobacteria > Desulfobacterales > SG8-13 > JARFQH01. The sequence continues at coordinate 148,859 of CAVRBA010000002.1, forward strand.
TTGAGGCCCTGTGAGATCCCGTATATGTCCCAGCAGAAGTGAAAAATCGACCCTTATTTTTTGGATCAGATGTGCTGCAAAGTTATACTGCATGCGTCTGATCTGAAACTAGCTGTTGACACTGGATATATTACTTATTAGGGTGCAGATAGTAATGTTGTTTCCCAAGTTTTAAAATCAGGCAATTCTTAAATCATTGTTTTGCTTGGGGCCACCAATCGTCAGATCTGTAACCCCAGCCTGACACCTGTGACACTTAACCCGGGAAAGGAGGTGGTTGTAAAATAACCCCATCATGACTTCCTGCCCGTAATCCCCTTCAGAAAAAAAGGAGACTCGTATGAAAAAAGCGCTCATTTTGACTATCGCCATTGTATTCGGCTTCACTTTGCTGGCCGGCCTGACTCCCACTACCGTTCAGGCTGAAACCAAATTCGTCACCATTGGCACCGGCGGTGTGACCGGCGTCTATTATCCCACCGGCGGCGCCATCTGCCGGCTGGTCAACAAGACCAGAAAAGAGCATGGCATCCGCTGCTCGGTTGAAAGCACCGGCGGCTCGGTTTATAACCTGAACACCATTGCCGCGGGCGAGCTCGATATGGGCGTGGCCCAATCCGATTGGCAATACCACGCCTACACTGGCACCAGCAAATTCAAAGAGAAAGGGCCCAACAAGGATCTGCGAGCGGTATTCTCGGTTCACCCCGAACCCTTCACCGTCGTCGCGCGGGCCGATTCCGGAATCAAAACGTTCAAAGACCTCAAGGGCAAACGGGTCAACATCGGCAACCCCGGTTCGGGCCAACGCGGCACCATGGAAGTGGTCATGCAGGTTCAAGGCTGGACCAAAAAGGATTTTAAACTGGCTTCCGAGCTGAAATCGGCCGAGCAGTCCCAGGCACTGTGCGACAACAAAGTCGATGCCATGGTGTTCACGGTTGGACATCCCAGCGGCTCTATCAAGGAAGCCACCACTTCCTGCGATTCGGTCATCGTGGAAGTCGCCGGCCCGGAGATCGACGCGCTGGTCAAGGAAAACGACTACTACCGCTTTGCGACCATTCCCGGCGGGATGTACCGCGGAACCGACACCGACACCAAAACCTTCGGTGTTGGCGCCACCTTCGTTACCTCGGCCAAGATCCCGGATGATGTCATCTACTATGTGGTCAGGGCGGTATTCGAAAACTTTGACGAATTCAAGAAACTCCATCCGGCCTTTGCGAACCTGAAAAAAGAAGAAATGATCAAAGACGGTCTTTCGGCGCCGTTGCACCCGGGTGCCGTGAAATACTACAAAGAAGCCGGTTTGATGAAGTAAATCCAAACGTAAAGAAATGTGCGCCGTCCAAACGGCGCACATTCTTTGAAATGCGTCCGGACCGAGATCTTCGCAGCCCTCCGCGATCGACGTACAGATTAACTTCACCCTTTCACGGGAGGAATCGTTGCAATGACTGAACCGAGATTCGCCAGGCATCTCAAGAAGAGCTCCAGGAGATGATTGCCGAAACGGATACGGGGGCCCGCAATCCCACCGGTGCGGTATCCAAAAACATCCTCTTTTACGTACCGCTCGCATGGACCCTATTTCAGCTTTGGTATGCATCGCCACTGCCATTTATCTTCAATATCGGTGTATTTAATTCCACCGAAGCGCGCGCGATCCATCTCGCTTTTGCCATTTTTCTGGCCTTTACGGCTTATCCCTCTTTCAAGTCATCGCCCCGGAACTACATTCCGGTGCAGGACTGGGTTGTTGCGCTGATCGGAGCGTTCTGTTCGCTCTACCTGTTTATTTTTTATAACGAGTTGTCGCAACGCCCGGGCGACGCCGACCCCAGCATGGATCTGATTGTAGCCGTCATCGGTCTGATCGTTCTGCTGGAGGCCACCCGCCGCGCACTCGGTCCACCGCTGATGATCGTTGCCACGGTATTTATCATCTATACCTTTTTCGGTTCCTATATGCCGGACGTCATCGCACACAAGGGCGCCAGCCTGAGCAAGGGCATGTCCCACTATTGGCTATCCACCGAAGGGGTGTTCGGGGTTGCCCTTGGGGTCTCCACCGGGATGGTGTTCATGTTCGTTCTATTCGGCGCGCTGCTGGAAGCGGCCGGTGCGGGCAACTACTTCATCCGTTCCGCGTTTGCCGGATTGGGGCACCTTCGCGGTGGACCAGCCAAAGCCGCGGTTGTCTCTTCCGGGTTGACCGGCCTGGTATCCGGGTCCTCGATTGCCAATGTGGTCACCACCGGTACTTTTACGATTCCCCTGATGAAAAAAACCGGATTTTCAGCCGAAAAAGCCGGCGCGGTGGAAGTCGCATGCTCTACCAATGGCCAACTGATGCCCCCGGTCATGGGCGCGGCGGCCTTCCTGATGGTCGAATATGTCGGTATCTCGTACATCGAAGTGATCAAGCACGCTTTCCTGCCGGCGATTATCTCCTATATCGCCCTTGTCTACATCGTCCACCTGGAAGCCTGCAAGATGGGCCTTGAGGGAATGGAAAAACCGGTTACAACAACAACATTCTCTAGAAAAGTGCTCTCATTTGTCATGACCTTTCTGTTTTTGATCATCCTGGCCGGCGCTGTATACTACGGCATGGGCTGGATAAAGGTTGTTGCCGGAAACGCCACAATATACGTCGTTGCGGTACTGCTCGTCGTCGCTTATCTGCTGCTGCTCGCTTTAGCATGTAAAGTGCCGGAACTGGACACCAGCCACGAAATCAAGGAGCTTCCAGCGCTGGGCACGACCGCCCAGGCCGGTTACTATTTTTTGCTGCCTATTGTCGTGCTGATGTGGTGCCTCGTGGTGGAACGGCTGTCGCCGGCCCTTTCCGCTTTCTGGGCCACGGTGCTGCTGATGTTTATCGTGCTTACCCAGTGGCCACTGAAAAGCTATTTCCGAAAGGTCAAGGAAGCGAGAGACGATTATTCCTTCAAACGCGGTTTCAATGAGTTGATCGAGGGTTTTGTCTCCGGCGCCCGCAATATGATCGGCATCGGTGTGGCCACCGCGGCGGCCGGCATCGTGGTCGGGACGGTGACTCTGACCGGCATTGGCCTTGTCATGACCGAGTTTGTCGAGTTCATATCGGGCGGGAGCCTGATACTGATCCTGCTCTTTACCGCCATCATCAGCCTGATTTTGGGCATGGGATTACCGACAACGGCCAACTACATCGTCGTCTCGACCCTGATGGCGCCGGTCATCGTCAGCCTCGGCGCCAAGGCCGGCCTGATCGTGCCCCTTATCGCGGTGCACCTGTTTGTATTCTACTTCGGCATCCTGGCGGATGACACGCCGCCGGTGGGGCTGGCGGCCTTTGCCGCGGCCGGCATATCCGGTGGCGACCCCATACGCACCGGTATCCAGGGATTTGGCTATGACATCCGCACGGCCATCCTACCGTTTATCTTCATTTTCAACACCGAGCTTTTGATTATCGGGGTGGCAAACTGGTTCCATTTGGTGATTGTCATCGTATCGGCCGTTGTGGCCATGATGCTTTTCGGTGCTGCCACCCAGAATTATTGGTTGACCAAGAATCGCATCTGGGAAACTGTCGCTCTGTTGCTGGTGGCCTTCACCCTGCTGCGGCCCGGTTTTTGGTGGGACATGGTATTTCCACCACTGCAAGAGGAGCCGCCCGTCAAGCTCGAGCAGATGATTGAAGGGATGGCGCCGGGCTCCCAGTTGATTATCGAGGTGCAAGGAGAGGACTTAAAGGGGAAACTCTTTACCAAAACGGTCATGCTGAATGTCGGCGATGAGAGCTACGGGGGCCGAAAGACTGACCGGCATCGGACTTGAAACCCGAAATGAAGACGGCAAAATACTGGTCGACAATATCGTATTCGCCAGTTCGGCGGAAAAGGCCGGTATCGATTTCGACCAGGAGATTTTGAACATTAAAGTGCCGACTGAAAGGCCGCCGAAACAGCTGATGTTTATTCCGGCATTGGTCCTTGCGGCGCTGGTCTGGTTTATGCAGCGGGGACGCAAAAAAAGACAGGAAGCACTCTCCGTTGCAACGGCGTAGTATGAGATTCGTCTCGACGCTTTAGCCAATTCACATATCCGCATCAGGAGCAGATTATGTTTAAAAAAATACTCGTACCGTTAGATATCGACTATGCAGACACGGCCGCTGCTGGTCTATCAAAAAGCAGCCGCTTATGCTGCACTCAGCGGAGCCGAAATCAGATTGGTCAGCGTCATGCCGGGCTTCAGCATGCCCATCGTGGCCTCCTATTTTTCCGATGACGTGCGTAAAGAAACCGCTGACAGATTCACTGCGGCGGTGGCGGAATTCGTTAAAACCCATTGCAATGAATCGGTATCCTATACCGTTAGCGTTGGAAAAAACTGGGAAGAAATCATCAAAGCGGCAGATAGCTGGGGCGCGGACCTGATTGTGGTCTACCATAACCGCCACCACGAAATAAATGAAGTCTTCAGCCAGAGCTGCTCTCAGAGAGTTTCGGATCACGCCAAATGCTCCGTTCTTCGACTACGAAACATTAGAGCGTAGACCAATTATTTCGGTTATCGCCTTGCGGAGGAGAATATGATGACCCGTAAAAACGTCAGACATCATTTCACCATCCGGTTAATGATTCACGTTGCTGCAATTTGCGCCTTCTTTTTCATTGCCCTGACACCCATTTCCGCCAGCGCTCTCGATATTCTACTCGGCACCGGTCCGGAAGGAACATTCTCACATTTTACCGGGCGCACGATTTGCCGGATAATCAGTAAACATGCCGAAGATATCGCCTGCAAAGCGGTTCCTACGCCAGACGCCATCGACAATCTCACCAACTTGCAGGGGGGTTCCCTGGACATCAGCCTGGTCGATTCACGCATGTTGACCGATGCGATCAACAAAACCGGCTATTTCGAATTTCTGGATATCCGCTATGATAACCTGCGTGAACTTATACCGCTTTATGATCGGCCCTTCACACTGGTTGCGCGCAGCGATGCCGATATTACCTCGCTGGAAAAACTGAAGGGCAAACGGATCAATGCCGGCGCACCGCGTTCAGAGGAGCATCTGGCAACCGATGCGATTTTGACCGCGAAAAACTGGACAAAGGCTGATTTCAGCCTCTTCGGAGAACTGTCGGCATCCCTGTCTCAGGACACGATGGCCTTCTGCCACGGAGAGGTAGAGGCGATGTTTCACATCGGCGTGCACCCGGATCCCTCATTGCAACAGTTACTCGAACGCTGCAAAGCTGAATTGGTGAACATGGACGACAGCGATATAATGAAACTGGTTGACAGCCAATCGGCTTTTTCCATGATCGAAATCCCAGCGGGAATTTACCCGGCGCTTCAAAAATCCATTTCGACTTTCGGGACGACGGTGTTCCTGATCGCCTCCGGCAGCCTGGATGAACAGACCGCCTACAAAATCATGGAGGCCCTCGACAAAAACCAGCAATACCTCAGGAACGCGCATACCGCACTGAGCGCCTTCACAGTCGAAACGGCACCGAAACGAACCGCCGGTGTCCAACGCCATCCCGGCGCGACGACGTATCTATCGACACATGGAAAATAGTCCCAATTTCTGACCGGAAACGAACGCATTAGTGATATTTCCCACCGCCATAGGCACACCCACCGGCTTTCCGCGTGCAAAGCGGCTATTTTGAACTGTCGGTCGATGTGGCCGTTCGGAATGAAATACGATTTTCCCCCGATTTCATCAAAGGAAACCCAGGCGCCGTGTTTGGTAACTAATAGTAGGTAGGATAGAGCCGTTTCATGACGCTATCCTATTTGCTTGATTTGTAAGGAGACCGTCTTTTTACCGCCTTCTGTCTCTTGTCGGCCAACCTCTTTAAACCCATATTGGCGGTGAAAAATCCGCGAAGTCTCATTTTGGGGACGAAGGTTATATTCGCAGGCCAAAATCGGGATTCCCCGCGCACAGGCAAACTGTTCCAAATCTTTGTATAAATCGAAGGCGAGGCCTTTCCCGCGAAATTCGGGAGCAATAATTATCCGATCGATGTAAATGAAGGCCTCAAAATGCTTTTTGAACCAGAGATAATTCGGACTCTTGTATCCGGCATGTGGATCGAAGGCGATCAAAAAACCGGCGATTTTCTCCCCTGATTTTGCAACCCGAAAATAGACCGCTTGATTATAGAGAGACGCCATGTCTGACAAAGAAATGGCGCCGACATGGGGTAAATTGGCCTGGTTTAACTGATATACGTCCTCTAAATCGGGGGGACGGGCATCCTTGATCATTACATTGTACATGAAAACGATTGTCCTTCAGTGTCCTATTGACAAAGCCTCTAAAGCCCCGAAACGACGGATTCCGAGTGGAGAAGCCCACCAGTATGGCCATCAAAGATGGGAAGTTCAAATATTAACTTGGACCTTGACCGCCCGCCCCGCATTATGTAACGAGTGGTTGAATCTTGCAACGGGTTTCCGCCATCGGTCACCTGACCGGCAGAGAGACAAACGAAACGGGATTGATCGTTTCGGATTTCGCTTTATACCGCTTTTCAAAAATAAATTCCGAAATACGAAAGGGTGGTATAAGTGATTGTAGAAAAAACCGTTCGGATAACGGAACGTTTTTTTTGACAACCCCGATAACTCTTTCTACTGCATGAAAATGAAAACAAAATTCCCGAAGGTTACCCTTTTCGTTCAGTGCCTGGTCAATGGCTTGAGCCCTGAAATCGGCGATGCCATGCTGAAAATATTCCAGAAGCTGAACCTTCCCGTCGACTGCCCGCTGGATCAGACGTGTTGCGGGCAGCCGGCCTTCAATTCCGGATACCGAAAGCAAGCCCGGGCGGCTGCCGAGCGATTCATCCGGATTTTCGAAGGTGCTGAGGTCATTGTTAGCCCTTCGGGATCCTGCGCTCACATGATCCGCCGGTATTATCCCGTCCTGTTCGATGAGGCCCCGCGCTGGCGGGCAAGGGCCGAGGCTGTGGCTGCCAAGACCTTCGAGCTGACCCAGTTTCTGGTTGATGTTCTGGGGGTCGAGGATCTCGGCGCCCGTTTTAACGGCCGCATCACTGTACACGACTCCTGCCAGGCTCTCCGCGGTCTCGGCATCCGGGAACAACCCCGTCGGCTCATCGCCCATGTTGCCGGTGCCGAACTGGCGGAAATGCGTGATCCAGATCGCTGCTGTGGGTTCGGCGGTTCATTTGCCGTAAAATATCCTGAAATTTCAGCCGCAATGGTCGACGACAAAGTCAGGACCATCATGGCCACGGACGCGGATGTGGTCACCGGCGTCGATCTGAGCTGCCTGACCAACATCCAGGGCCGCCTCAGCCGCCTGAAATCGACCGTCAGGGTCATGCACATTGCCGAACTTCTGGCAAGCGGTTGACGTCAAAAAAGGAAATCAAGCCCATGAACACGATCCGCCCGGAAGACTACACCTCCGCGGCCCGAAAAGCCCTCAAAGACCGGGTGCTGCAAAAAGCCCTGGCGGATTTCCAGGATCGGTTGGGCAAAGGTACCGCACGAGCTTATCGGGAGTTGCCGGAAGGCCTCGGTCTACGTCAAACAGCCCACGACATCCGCATGCAGGCTGTTGAAAACCTGGACATCCTTCTGGAAACCCTGGTGGAGAACATCCGCGAAAACGGCGGCCGGGTCATATTTGCGAAGGATGCACATGCGGCGGTTACCGCCTGCATCGATATCGCCCGCAGGCACGAAGTCAAACAGGTCGTCAAGGGCAAATCGATGGTCACCGAGGAAATCGGGCTGAACCCGGCTCTGGAAGCTGAAGGCATCGAAGTAACCGAAACCGACCTGGGGGAATACATCGTGCAACTGGCCGGAGAGTCCCCCTCCCACATCATCGCTCCGGCCATACACAAGACCAGGGAGCAGGTCGGCCGGCTGTTCGCTGAGAAACTTGGTATCCCCTATACCAGCGATCCGCCGACATTGACCCGGGCGGCCCGTAAGGCCCTACGACAGAAATTCCTGACCGCCGACATGGGCGTCTCCGGCTGCAACATGGCCTGCGCCGAAACCGGCCACATCACGACGGTATCCAACGAAGGCAACATCCGTATGGCCACCACTCTACCGCGGGTGCATGTGGCCTTTATGGGCATGGAGCGGGTCACCGCACGTCTGGAAGATCACGATGTTCTTTTCAGACTGCTTGCTCGCGGCGCTGCGGCGCAGCACATGGCGGGCTATGTCTCCTATATCGGCGGGCCACGCGCGAAAGACCAGGTGGATGGTCCCGACGCCTTCTACCTGATCATCATCGACAACGGCCGTTCGAAAATTCTAGCCGATCCCGAGTTTCGGGAAATTCTATGCTGCATCCGCTGTGCGGCGTGCTTGAACGTTTGCCCGGTCTACGGAAAGATCGGCGGCCACTCTTACGGTTCCGCCTATTCCGGGCCGGTGGGCGCTGTGGTCACACCACTGTTGGTCGGCATCGACCGCGCCAAGGATTTGTTTCTGGGAGAAACTCTCTGCGGGGCCTGTAAGGATGCCTGCCCGGTCGACATCGACTTGCCACGGATGCTGCTGGCTTTGCGCGCCCGTCTTGTCACAGGCGATCCGACCTGGCAGAGCAGCGGAGGACGCCTTGGGGAAAAAGTATTCTACAGCGCCTGGTCGGCTGCGATCAGAAACCACCGGCTGTACGAAGGAATTCAGCGGACGGTAGGCCTAACGCAGAAAGCCTTGACCGGCACCGACGGCATGATTCACAGCCTGCCCTACCCCCTCAAGGGATGGACCCGCAGCCGCGATCTCAAACCCCTGGCGTCAAAATCTTTTCTATCCCGCTGGAAGGAAATCCAATGACCACGCAGGATGCTTTCATCGCCAGGGTGACCGCCGCTTTGGGACATCCGAGCCAATCGTTACCCAGACGCCAGGCACTTTTCTATCCCACCGGACGAGACACAACCGGGAAGAACCCCTCCCGGATCCGGGCACGGACGCCGGTTGACCGGCTGGAGCTGCTGAACCAGCTTGTCAAGCAGGGCAAACCTCTCAATCTGCGCGTCATTACAATAAAGGACACCTCGGCCGCCGCCGCAGCCATTGCCGAACTTGTGGATGAAAAATCCCCCGAATGGGGAGGACCAAAATCTGTGGTCGCCTGGCAACATCCCCTGATCGACGCACTCGACATGGCGCCCCTTCTGGCTGCCCGGCAAGTGACGTATTTCACTGACGTGCCGACAACCGAGGTGGCAGAAACCAAGGAAAGAGCGACTATCCGCCGCCAGCTCGCTACCGCCTTCGTCGGCATCACCTCGGCAGATTATTGTCTGGCTGAAACCGCTACCCTCGTACTCAAAACCCGACCCGCCCGCGCCAGGGCCGTTTCACTCCTGCCGACCATCCATATCGCGGTCATCGAACTGAGGCAGATCATCGGAAACCTGGCGGAACTTTTTGTCCGGCTTAAATCCGATAAAAAGGAACCGTTATCTGGATTGGGCAACTGCCTGACGTTGATCACCGGTCCCAGCAAAACCGCCGACATCGAACTGACGATGGTGCACGGTGCCCATGGTCCCCGCGAACTCCATCTTTACGTCATCGCTCCCGAGGCGTTTGAATGACGTGAGAAGAATTTTTTTTCGGCATCCACCATGCGATAAGCCGCTATGGTCGTAGGGAAAATCCTTGACCCCGCCGCCGGCCTTGGTTATCTCTAACCTGGAGCCACCAACAAGCAGATAGTTTTCTTTGCCGACGCGAAAGCGTCCATGGTCCAACCTGCCGGTCGGGATCTATCTCCCGGCGGTATTCAAGAGTTGCGATAACGGACGATAGCTTCACCAGAGGCCATGACATCCTCCATTTGGGAACCTATCCCAATGAGGAACATTTTTCTTCTTCAACCGCTTCTGCTAAACCTGTGCCACCCAGAATCCGATTCTTCGACACAGGTGCAGCCATCGAGGTACGGTATGCAAGCATTCAACCCCGAACAAGCCCTGTGGGAAGCCCAGCGAGAGTTCGGCGAACACGGCGGTGTCACACCTTCTATTTCGCGATCCTCCACATTTACGGTTATTGATCCGCGGATCATGCCCGAGATATTCGACGGATTGCGGGGACCGGATAAAGACGGCTGCTTTCTCTATAGCCGCCACTTCAACCCCACTGTCGATGTATTGGCTCGATACCTGTCCGCCATGGAGAATACCGAAAGCGCGGTCTGCACGGCCAGCGGCATGGCCGCCATATCGTGCACCCTATTACAGCTCTGCAAAGACGGCGATCACATCGTTGCCAGCGACACCGTCTACGGTGGCACACACGCCCTGCTGAGAGAGTTGCTCCCCTCCATGGGAATTGAAACGACCTTTGTGAACCCGACCAATCCCAAGTCCTTCGAAGCGGCTCTGACCGAAAACACGCGCGCCATATACACCGAGGCGGTCGGCAACCCCACTTTGAAAATCGCCGACATTGCGGCCCTGGCCCGGCTGGCTGAAACCCATGACGTAACTCTGGTGGTGGACAACACGTTCACACCGGTCATCATATCCCCGGCCCATCTGGGAGCTCACATTGTCGTGCACTCGCTGACCAAATTCGTCAACGGTGCCAGTGATGCCATCGGCGGTGTCATCTGCGCCGATAAAGCTTTTGTCCATCAATTGATGGACCTTCATACCGGAAGAGTTATGCTGCTGGGACCGACCATGGATCCACGCGTGGCCTATGACATCATTCAAAGGCTACCCCACCTCCCCCTTCGGATGCGGGAACATGGTGCCCGGGCGATGATATACGCGGCGAGACTCCATGAAATGGGTGTCCGCGTAACATATCCCGGCCTGCCGAGTCACCCGCAGTACCCTCTAATGAGTCGCCTCATCAACGAAGGCTACGGTTACGGCGGCATGTTGACCATAGACTGCCTGACCAGGGAAAAAGCCGAAGACCTGATGGACATTCTTCAAAACGAAGAACGTTTCGGATTGATCGCGGTCTCCCTGGGATATTATGATACACTGCTCTCCTGCTCAAGCTCATCGACGTCCTCGGAGGTTCCACCGGAAGACCAATCCAAAATCGGATTGTCTCCCGGCCTGGTGCGGGTTTCGGTCGGCCTGACCGGGAGCCTGATCTCGCGTCTGGAACAGCTCGAAAGGGCCGTGATGAAAGTGGGACTGGTATAAATGTCGTTCCTTTGCCTGAGGATCTGAACCGCAGGTTATTAAATCTGATGGAATCCAAAAACCAGGACATTTTTCGAGACATCATCGGCGAAAGCACATCGATGAAAGAAATATTTGACATCATCGAACGTATCGCCGACAGTGACACCACTATCATTATCAATGGAGAAACCGGCACCGGTAAAGGCATCATCGCCAAAGCCATTCATCAACGTTCGCACCGTTATAAAGGCCCCTTCGTTCAGATCAACTGCGGCGCTATATCTGAAGGACTTCTGGAAAGTGAACTGTTCGGCCATGTTAAGGGCGCCTTTACAGGCGCCCTATCCGATAAACCGGGTAAATTCGAACAAGCCCGGGGAGGAACGATATTTCTGGATGAAATCGGTGACATGAGCCCGGACCTGCAAGTCAAAGTCTTGCGGGTACTGGAAGAAAACGAATTCGAACGGGTCGGCGGCCTGCAGACCATCAAAGCCGATGTCAGGATTATTGCCGCCACCCATCGCGACCTGGAAGAAGAAGTCCAGAAGGGTAACTTCCGTGAAGACCTATTCTACCGCTTGTATGTCATTCCCGTGGTTCTCGCTCCCCTGAAGCAACGTAAATCCGACATTCCGCTGCTGATCTCATACTTTATGGAAAACATCAGTCAGGTCAAAGGGCGCAAACCGGCTGAAATAGCACCTGAAACATTGACGCACCTGCTCGAGCATCCATGGCCCGGAAACGTAAGGGAGTTGCGGAACCTCATCGAACGGTTGGTGGTGTTGAATGAAAGCGGAACGATTCAACCGGAAGAACTGCCGGAGAATATCCGGGGCATAAACCGCCCGGTGCTCCAGCCCCAGTTTGAAATCCATGCCGACGGGGTCGATTTCAACACGGCAGTCACCGAATATGAAAAGGAACTGATTCTGCAGGCTTTGGAAAAAACGAACTGGGTGAAAAACAGGGCAGCGGAATTATTGCAGATCAAACGGACCACTCTGGTTGAAAAAATCAAGCGTTACCGAATAGACGAGGAAAAGAAGTAGAAACCCCTTCAGCGTCGTCTTGGCGGTGTTCCTCATGCAAGCGGTTCGGCTTCTATTGGGAGGCATTTATGAATAGCGTTAACATTCTTTTTGTCGACGATGACAGAGCGATTCTGAACATGGTCGAGAGATACTTGACCCGCGAAGGATACCCCGTGCAATTGATCGACAGCGGTAGAAAAGCTCTCGAACTTTTAAAGAAACAGCATTTCGACATCGTCTTCACGGACTTTAAAATGCCTGAATTCGACGGTATAGAGCTGCTGTCGGCAATAAAAGAGTACCGACCGGAAACCGAGGTTGTCATCGTCACTGGTCACGGAACCATGGAAACGGCTATCAAGGCCATGAAAATAGGCAGCTACGATTATCTCCAGAAGCCGTTCAAATTGGATTTGCTGAAAATTATTGTGGACCGAATCGCCCAGGAAAAATGGCTTAAGGATGAAAGAGCATTATTGAAAACCCGGGTCAAGGAAAGGCATCGCTACGACGCGCTGGTCGGAATCAGCCTCCGGATGCAGGAGATCTATGAGAGTATCGAACGAATGAAGAGCAGCAGTCCCAACGTGCTGATCAGCGGCGAAAGCGGTACTGGAAAAAAGCTGGCCGCCCAGGTCATTCACCGTAACAGCGACCGGAGCCGGTATCCCCTCATTCCCATCACCTGCCGGACTTTCCTGAAAGACCTGTCCGGGGATGAAGTGATATATGACTTGGACCAGTTGTTCGATTCATCCGACGGAGGCACCCTCTACCTGGACGAAATTACCGACATCGCTCCACCGGTTCAAGCGGAGTTTGTCCGAGCACTGAAAAAGGCTACAGCCGCCACCGACCAAGCGAAAAACCGCCGCGAATATAATATCCGAATTATCGGCGCAACCGGCAAAGATCTCAAAAACGCCGTCAAGAGTGAACTGATACGTCGGGATTTTTTCAACTTTGTCAACGCTGTCGCCGTAAACATGCCGCCCCTGAGAGATCGCAAGGAAGATATCTGCTTGCTGATCAACCATTATCTGCATACATACAACTTGAAACACACCCCTCAGGTGTTTACTGTTGCGCCGGATGCCTTGTCATATCTGCTGCAGTACCATTGGCCGGGAAATGTCATCCAGTTGGAAAATGTTATTGAGCGGGCCTTTGCCCTCGGGGTGGACACCGTCATTGAAATCTCAGATCTGCCGACGGAGATAAAAACCTTCGGCGCTATATCGAATATGGGCGGAATGCCACCTGGACCGCGGGTCTGATTTGCGACATAAGAGAACAGTCAATCCGAAAGGAGGCCGGAATGGAGGCGTGTCTTTTCTGCAAAATCGTAAAGGGTGAAATCCCGTGTATCAAAATATTCGAAGACGATAAAGTATTATCGTTCGCCGATATCAACCCCATCAGTACAGGACATGTACTGATCATCCCCAAGAATCATGCCGGGACCATCTGGGAAATCGATGCCGATGACCTGGTGGCCATTCACCGGACGTCCTTGAAGATATCCCGGGCAATGAAAACAGCGCTCAACTCGGACGGCATCGCCTTTTTGCAGCTTAACGGCAAGGCCGTCAACCAGGTGGTCCCACACTACCACCTGCACCTGATACCCCGTAAATCCAGCGATCCCAAATTGACGATGACAGAATGGGAACTGGTGCCGGGTGACATGAATACCATCGCAGATACGGCCCAAAAAATCGCCTCGGCAATGAAATAATCCCGGTAAGAAAGCGGCGGTATATCGCACCAACAACACCGAAAAAAGAGGCGGATACAGGACGGTTCGGTCCTACGGAAAGATGGTGGGGTAAGTAGAATGCGTGCGGCCCACTTTTTTCGCAGAGCCCTATTCGTCCGAAGGGAAAATATTTGGTCGCTTTTTTTCAATTCTGGGAAAAAATTCGCGAAAAATGAGGGTTAAATAACTGAGCCCTCGGGGAGTTTTCTTTAACCGTGAGCGGAGGGAATAATCAGCGACTTCAGCGCGCAAACTCATGCACAAGGCACCCTACAGAAAGAACAAATTTTTATTATATAGTGGTTGTCAAAAAAACGTTCCGTTATTCGAACGTTTTTTTCTACAACCACTTATACCACCCTGCCGTATTGCGGAATTTATTTTGAAAAACGGTATAATATAAAGTCGTTGAATCCACCTCACCATTTGTGGTCCCCATCTGACAGCCAGGGTTTCCGCTGTTCTTTCCCAAGGCTGCTTAATGCATTCTGATCCCGCCGCGGCGGGACCCCTTTTCGCTGCTGATCATTCCCTCCGCTCTGGTGCAGCATTTGCGGGAAAAACTCCCCGACCACTCAAACAGTTGCCTCTACGGTGGTAGCGCCCTTCTCTTCACCGACACCAACAACCTCGGATGCAACCAAATCCCCCCAATCCTCTCTGTACATCCCTTTTCGAACGATTGCGAACATGACGAGCAGCAGGTCGTGAGCGGGCAAGGTTAGTGTGGGTTCGGAAAACCGCTTTATGAGCCGCTCGTTTCTTTCGGATGCATTTTTTAGCGTCTCTAAGTCACTGAGCAGTTTGAACCCCTGAGCGCTCCCTTTATGCTTGGCCGTCAGCCATTTCTCTTTGAGCTGAGATACCTTCTGTCGCGGTGCGGCAATCAGGGCCCGGCGGATCTTATCATTGTTAAGTACCTTCTGTTGTTTGACGATGCTGACGATACGCTGGTTGAGGGCCTTCTTTTCATCCCGCATTTCCTGGCCGAGCATGGATTGGATGCTTTCGGCCAGATCGATCTTAACCATTTTTAGAACGTCTTCTTTTTCTTTGAATTTTTTCGTAATTTCTGCCTGAGCGGTGTGCCAGAACATCCGGCTGGCATTTTTGAAGAGCTCAATCAGGGCCGCGGCATTGTCCATGTTTTTAAATATCAATGATTTGATCCCGATGATCAGTTTGCCGGTTTGGTCGTAAAGCCGCTCGCCGGTAATAATTTCGTAAGCGATCGCAACCGCCGCGTGAAGGTCCTGGAGGTGCAAGATGCGGGAAGCATCCTGGAAACAGGTCTCCAGCACTGTATTGGGAATCAGGTGCGCTGGTGTGGCATAGCTGGGGGTTCCCCCCAGAATCGGCTGTGGGACCTGTTCTCCCGCCTCAGAACCGTAAACTACGGCTGTCTCCACATCTATCAGACCGATCGAGTAGTCCGAAATCGCATTGAGAAATTCCGGATACCTGGTCTTGTCTCCGGCGATCAGAAGATTGTCGGGTTTCATGTCGCGCATGGCAACGCCTTTGGCCTGCAGCCAAGCAACCAAGTCGAGCAGGTTTGTCACCAGGCCGGATATCTGGTGGTTGTTCTGGCTGACGGTCACAGCCTGAACACATCCCCGGATCGTTCGGCGATAGCCGTTAATGATATCCTTGTGTTCAGTAAAAGTTTTCCGCAATAGTTTGTTGATTTTTTCGACAGCATCCGGTTTCAAATCCTTTTCTCCGGCCTCAAGCTCTCTTCCGGACAGGTGGATCAGAAACCACTTCTGCAGAGTGAATCGAGGCAGCTTGTGCTTTCCTGCCTTTTTCAGCACACGACCGGATTGCTCTTCGAACCTCTTGAAAACCGTTCGGACAGCATCTATCTCCTCATCGTTCTCCTCAGCGTAACGGCCTTCAAACCCGTGATTCTCCCAGATCACATCCGGATATCCGACAATTTCCTGGTAGACCTTGTTTGACAGGTCGTGGACGTCATTGATGATATGGCTGAGGAAAAAATAGCGGGATAAATCCATAACAAAAACGTAAGAACTGCCAATTTTCAGATGCCCTTGGAACGACGGATACTTTCTTAACCAGTTGAGATACTTGTCTTCCAACTCACCCGGCGTCAGCTGTTTTCCTTCCGAAAAGGGATGAATGATTCGCATCACCGCAGATACCGTTGGGACGATACACTCCCGCGGTGCGACCCTTCTGACAATTCGGTGGTCAGACTCGATGGCGGATATGTAAGCGGAAAAGTTCGTGATCGGTTTCTGAAGGATCTTGACGACAAAATGAGCATCGTAGATGACATGAAAACATCTGCTCCGACTGGTACCGTCATCCCCGGCAAGTCCGATTGTCATCCGTCTGGATACCCATTTCTTGTTGTGAAACACTTGAAGTTCGTAAGTCTTTTTCGTATGGCCGGTTTCGGCCTCTAATGGAATGATTTTAGCCTTGGCTTCCTTCGGCTCGCCGAGTTGTACTTTAAATATTCTCAGGAAGAACGCGACGATGTCATCCTGATTGATCTCTGTTTCCTCCTCGATTGGCTCTAACATGTCGTCGGTAATCGTTTCTGGAGCCTCATGTTCTTCTTTCACCGATTGTGAAGATTTTCGGCGTTTTGACAGGACCAGAAGAATCAGAAGCAGGACGACACCCAGAGCGGCCAGAATCACAATGCCGGTGTGGTCCCCTGTCACCGGCACCTTGGCCAGAAGTTGATCGATTTCTTTGAATTTTTCGACGAATTTATCCATAAATCACAGGTAGTTATTATGTTAGCAAACGTAACGCGTCGGTTAGCCTCACGTCTAATCCTCTTTAAAAAATAACAATATCAGGTAAATATACAGCGAATAGCCCACGGGATCAACGGTAATCTATCTCCGCGACATTGAGATCGTCGATGGCCATTTGTTTTGGTCCATTTGATTTGCTTCTTATCTTATGGATCTTGTATATTCAACCGAGGTGCGCTAATTGAAAACTTATTTAGGTGAGCCCAGGGGAGTTTTTATTAACTGAGAGCGGCGAGAATGATCAGTAATAGCGGGAAAAACTCCCTGACTCTTGATTTAGGTGAGAAGCTCATGCTGATGTCACGACTCTTGCGCGTGTCGGCCTTGGCTATATAGTGGTTGTCAGTAAAACGTTTCGTTATTCGAACGTTTTTTTCTACAACAACTTATACCACCCTTCCGTATTGCGGAATTTATTTTTGAAAAACGGTATAAAAAGCAAAGTGAGTCAATCGGATCAAAAGGAGATCTGACATGATCCATCAACCCACACCCGATCTGTCGGACAAAATCGTTTATCTTTACCAGGAAAACCGGGAACACGAATTGACAATTCAAAATCCGGTGTTTGAAGAACATAACGGACGGCTTTTCCTCGTCGGTGAGATTCCCGAGGGAGGGTCGGCGAACGACTGGCTGTCAGGACTCAAAGCATATGTTTCATGGGACCATGTCCAGGAATTTATTGTGTTCGATTCGCTCGAAGAATATTTTGCCCGCCTGTCAAGGGGGTGGAGCGAAGAGAGGCTGCAGTAATCCCGTACAGCCATCAATATAATATATTTTAACAAACCGGATGGATGGTCGTCTTAATAATTGATCCATAATTCGCTGTATTTATAATGCTCAGGTATGACGTCTTGAAAAAATCCTGGGGGTTTCGTCGTATCGATGAACAATTTACGAAAATTCTATCGTACTGAGGCCTTTCTTTACGCGTTCTGGATGGTTCTGATCGTCCTGCTTATTCTGGCCAACTGGGCATTGATGTCGGACAGTCCCCTTCTTCTGTTGCTGGTGTCAGCAGTCGGTATTGTCTTCTCGGCCATTAGCATTTATATCGAACGACTCAACTTCAAACACGGTGATATCATCGAACCAGCCTACACAACCCGGGTTATCAAGCAGATCGCCCTGCTGACCATTAGCCTTGGCCTATGCGTGATGGCCATCATTCTTATTTCCGGGATCTTGAACTGAGGCAGCCGGAGGCTTACCTTGCTTACTAAGCATTTACAAAGGGTGCTAAAAAAACGGCATGAGGGCGCCGACGAGACAAAGCAAAATCCGACGAAAAGGCAGCGTTCAAGCGTGATCAGTGAGCAGCTTAGCTGATGAGGGATGGGGTCTCCTTCGGTTCAGCCAATAACACCGTATTGTCAAACGCAATTGTTTTCAACAGCCTGTTATAGTAGTTGTCAAAAAAACGTTCCGTTATCCGAACCTTTTTTTCTACGGCCACTTATACCACCTTTCCGTATTTCGGATTTTATTTTTGAAAAGCAGTATAACCCGAGAATGACGCCGACCATACCATTTACCTCTGCAAACCGGCCTGAAACAAATCTCAGAGGGATACCGATGAAAAATCTTCCCGACAACCTGGTTCACGACCGCCTTTCAGAAGACCTGAACCCCTTTTTAGGACCGCATACGATTGAATCCGGGGATTGGATTGACACGGCACCTTTTGGACGACTGCTCCAGATGGAAATTGTCTCGGCGAACAACGGCAGAGCCGTGCTTTGCATGCCCTTTCTTTTCGATTTCGCACAGGGCAGCGGACTGATGCATGGCGGCGCCCTGGTAAGCCTGGCGGATACGGCCGCGGTTATGGCCATAAAAAGCCTGGTGCCACCAGGGACCCACTTTGCGACCGTTTCTTTGAAAACGACGTTTCTTTACCCCGTGAAGAGCGGTTCCGTCACTGCCAAGGCTCGTGTGACGGCGCGGCGGAAAAACCATCTCTACGCCCGGGTGACGATTTTCAATCAGGAGGATCGCCCCGTCTTGGCGTTCAGGGCCGCATTCAAAATAGGCAAAAACAGCGGGATAAAATACGCTAACCGTCCAACCGTAAAAAATCCGGTTGCACATTCCGATTGAAGCCAAACCGGCGTTGATCACGCTGGAGAGGCAGGATCTCCCGATGGCATACAATGAAAAAATAGACCTAAGAATCCGCAGCATCGTGTCCAACTGGCGAAACACCGGCGCCCGTAAAATGTTCGGTGGCGTCTGCCACCTGTTGAACGGCAACATGTTCTGCGGTGTCTACAAAGACAATCTGATCCTTCGACTGGGAAAAGAAAAAGCCCAAAGCGCTCTGAAAGCACCGCACGTAAAACCATTTGACATTACGGGTAAACCGATGACCGGTTGGGTCATGGTCGGCGTCAAGGGTTTTAAGCACGAAGCGGATCTCGAGGATTGGCTAAAACAGGCAAGGGCCTTTGCCGAGTCTCTGCCCCCAAAGTAACCCCTTTGACGTTATGTATTGGCTGATACTGGTTATTTCACTGTTTCCACTTCTGGGCTTCATTATTTTGGGCATTTTTCTGCTCTACTCGGCTGTTTCTGGTCGGGGCATGGCACCGCCCGAACCGGAAGCGCCCTTTGTCGTTCATCTGCGATTCAAACTGCGCGGCCTCATCGGCCTCGTATTCACCTGCGCGGCAACCTACTCGCTGTATAAAATGATCATTCTGGGCCTGGCGGACTTGAAATAACGGTTGCAATAATGATGTATTAAAATCTTTATACAGAACCGCGCATTGATGATGCGTCGCGATAAAAACCTCTTCGAGTTATTGCCCAAAAATCAAATCACCATGAATTCAATATCCGGAACGGTATTCCTTAAAACAGGCCGGGATCAATCCTTGCGGCGACGTCACCCGTGGATATTCTCCGGTGCGATAAAGCGCGTTACCCCGACAGTCGCAACCGGTGAAACGGTGCAGGTGTTGTCACCGGACGGCTCCTATTTGGCGACGGGTTCTTTTTCCCCTATATCCCAGATCAGGGTGCGTGTCTGGTCCTTTGATTCGACGGAGGAAATCGACACGCAGTTTTTCAGGAATCGCCTGGCACAGTCGCTTCAAGCTCGCCATCAGATCATGGCCGAGGACAAATATTCAGCCCTCCGCCTTGTAAACGCCGAATCTGACGGGTTACCGGGACTCATCGTCGACCGGTATGCCGACTACCTTGTGTGCCAGTTCCACTCTGCTGGTGCCGAATATTGGAAAACTGAAATCGTGCAACAGTTGGTCGATCTGATGTCTGTGTCAGGCGTATATGAACGCTCGGAAGGCAGTGGACGAACCAAAGAGGGACTCGTGCCGGCGAAAGGTACGCTTTGGGGAGAAGAGCCGCCTGAACGGATCGAAGTTCGGGAAGGCCCCTTACGTTTACTGGTGGATGTTCGCCAGGGCCACAAGACCGGAATGTATTTGGATCAGCGCGAAAACCGGGCATTGGCCGCCAGGTTTTCCGAGGGCGCGGATGTGCTCAACTGCTTCGCCTACACGGGGGGATTCAGCCTGCAGTGCCTGCACGGTGGCGCCGAAAGTGTGGTAAATGTCGAGACGTCTTCCGACGCTTTGGCGACCCTGCTCCGGCAGGCAGAAATGAACGGTTTTGACATCAGCGCGGTAGAGAACATCAATGCGGATGTCTTCGCAACACTCCGGACTTTCCGTGATGCCCGGCGAAGTTTCGATTTTATCATCCTGGACCCCCCGAAGTTCGCCAGCTCCCGACACCAGGTGAACCGGGCGGCACGGGGGTATAAAGACATCAACCTTCTGGCCTTCAAACTGATCAGGCCGGGTGGTACATTGTTTACTTTTTCATGTTCAGGTCATGTCCATACCGCCCTTTTTCAGAAAATCACGGCTGACGCCGCTGTAGATGCCGGGCGCGAGGCGCAGATTCTGCGGTATCTCGCACAACCGCCTGACCACGCCGTGTCACTTAATTTCCCTGAGAGCGCTTACCTGAAGGGTTTAATCTGCCGTGTTTGGTAGAATAGGCCAAGCGCCGCAGAACAGGCATTTGAATGACTGGCCCTAAGGCCGGGCACGTGATAGAGATAGGCAAATCATGATCGAAAGAAATAATTGGATACGGAAAGATTTGAAGTTATACCGCTTTTCAATAAATAAATTCTGAAATATGGAAGGGTGGTATAAGTGATTGTAGAAAAAAACGTTCGAATACCGGAACGTTTTTTTGACAACCACTATAGCGCCGGTCTCCGCCGACGAGACAGACACGGCCCTGCCGTTGACCAATACCGCAAAGGAGCTCTACATCCAAGCGATACACGACGGGCTGACGGCCTTATATTTTGCCGGCGTTTACCGCTTAATGAACGAATGACCCGGAATGGTTGTCAGTCAGCATGAACACATCTAAGCGTGCTGATGCACCCAAACAAAGAGAGGGAAAAATTATGCGGGACATACCCCAAAGTGACCTTAAATTCGCCGAAGCCAACGGCGTGACAATTGCGTACGACACCTTCGGCCATGAGGGGGACACTCCCTTGCTGCTGATCATGGGGCTTGGATCCCAGATGATCCTCTGGGATGAAGATTTCTGCCGCCAACTGGCGTCCAAAGGCTATCGCGTCATCCGGTTTGACAACCGGGACATCGGCCTGTCGACGACATTCAACCGCATGGCGGTTCCCGATCTGACTGCCGTCACCGAAACGCTATTACGCGGCGATGTCCCCTGGTTGCCGTATACCCTTGATGACATGGCCAGGGATGCGGTGGCACTGCTCGAGGCTCTTGGTCACGACAGCGCCCACATCGTGGGAGAATCCATGGGGGGCATGATTGGGCAAATCATGGCCGTACATTTTCCCGAGCACCTGCGCACTCTGACGACCATCATGTCTTCCACCGGAGATCCGGGCCTTCCCCCCCCAAAGCCGGAAGTCCTGGAGATCCTTTACGCTCCTTTTCCTACCGATCGCCCGGGCTACGTCGACGCCTTCGTCAGGGCCTTTCAAGTGCTGAGCGGATTGGACACGCCCGTAGACAATGCCCGTGCCCGGAAGTGGGCCGAAAAGTCTTTCGACCGTGGCCTGAACCCGCCCGGTGTCACCCGTCAATACGCTGCCATCCTCGCGGCGGGCGACCGGACGACCGAGTTGAAAACCGTCTCTGTACCGACCCTGGTCGTCCATGGAGATCAAGATCCCCTGATGCCGCTCGAATGCGGCCGGGCAACGGCTGCGGCCATCTCCGGGGCCCGTCTGGAAATCATTGAAGGCATGGGACACGCGCTACCGGTAGCCGTCTGGCCGCAGGTCATTGCGGCCATAGCCAACCATGCCGCCTGAAACCCTTTCAACACATCATCCAGAGGTGGTAATTGCCATAAAATAAACCTCGGCAGAGCGGGATACCCAATGATAAACCAAACGAGACAACTGGAGGTGCGCCATGGCCAAGATTAAGATAAACAGATTCAGTGAACGGATCACCCAACCCCGGTCTCAAGGCGCCTCCCAGGCAATGCTCTACGGTACCGGACTGACCGATGCCGACATGGCCAAGGCCCAGATCGGAATCGGCACCATGTGGTTCGAAGGCAACACCTGCAACATGCACCTCAACCACCTCGCAGCGATGGCAAAAGAAGGGGTTGAAGCCGTCGGCCTGGTTGGGATGCGTTTCAATACCATAGGCGTCAGCGATGGCATTGCGATGGGAACCGAGGGAATGAGTTATTCTCTGCCGTCGCGGGATTTGATCGCCGACTCCATCGAAACCATGATGAGGGCCCATTGGTATGACGCCGCTATCTCCATTCCCGGATGCGACAAAAATATGCCCGGTTGCATGATCGCAATGGGCCGGCTCAATCGCCCGTCACTGATGGTCTATGGCGGCACCATTCGGGCCGGTCGTCACGACGGCCGTAGTATCGACATCGTATCGGCCTTTCAGAGTTATGGTGAATACCTGGCAGGAATCATCGATGATGACGTCCGGCGGACCATCGTCAAAAACAGCTGCCCCGGCCCCGGGGCCTGCGGCGGGATGTACACGGCCAACACCATGGCGTCGGCCATCGAAGCCATGGGCATGAGCCTGCCATACTCCTCGAGTACACCGGCCGAATCGAAAGCGAAACTCGCTGAGTGCCGGCGGGCCGGCGAAACTATTCGCCTTCTGATGGAGAGGGACATAAAACCTCGCGACATCATGACACAAAAAGCATTTGAAAACGCGATAACGGTGGTTGTCGCCCTCGGGGGAAGCACGAACGCCGTTTTGCACTTGATCGCCATGGCCCGAGCAGTGGGTGTGCCCCTAAGTCTGGAAGATTTTCAGAAAGTCAGCGACCGTGTACCGTTTTTGGCCGACCTGAAGCCCAGTGGACGATTTGTGCAGGAGGATCTGCACCGGGCCGGCGGCTTGCCGGCAGTCATGCGGCGCTTGCTGAAAGCCGGTTTGCTTCACGGGGACTGCCTGACAGTCACCGGGAAAAGCCTGGCGGAAAACCTGGCCGGCCTGCCGGATCTTGACGACGGGCAGGAAATCATTCGTTCCCTGAAAGATCCGGTCAAGCCGACCGGTCATCTGCAAATCCTTTACGGCAGCCTGGCCCCCGAAGGCGCCGTCGCCAAAATAACGGGAAAAGAAGGCACATATTTTTCGGGACCGGCAAAGGTCTATGACTCAGAGGAAGCGATGCTCCAGGCGCTTGAAGAGAATCGCATTCATAAGGGTGATGTCATTATCATCCGTTACGAAGGCCCCCGGGGAGGGCCCGGGATGCCGGAAATGCTGACACCGACATCGGCCATCATGGGGGCAGGACTGGGATCGGATGTCGCTCTGCTGACCGACGGGCGATTCTCAGGCGGCTCACACGGGTTTATCGTCGGTCACATCTGTCCCGAAGCCCAGGAGGGCGGCCCCATCGCCCTGGTCGGTGACGGTGACCAAATCACGATCGATGCCGAAAAAAACCGAATCGATCTACACGTGGACGATCACACCTTGTCTGCAAGGCGAAGTCAATGGAAGTCTCCGCCATACAAGGTGAACCGGGGCGCACTGTATCGCTATATCAAAAACGTGCGGTCGGCTTCGGAGGGGTGTGTTACCGATGAGTAGAACCCAAGTTGAACGTTTCATATTCTCGAAATGACAAAATTAAAAAAAGTTACACCGCTTTTCAATAATAAATTCCGAAATACGGAAGGGCGGTATAAGTGGTTGTAGAAAAAAACGTTCGCATAACGGAACGTTTTTTTGACAACCAATATAACCTGAGTTTTCAAAATTTAGCGAAGCGAGCTTAGCGCTGTGAGCCTCGTTATAATGCCTCGCGTGGGCACAATAGACGAAAACCGGTAAAAAAACAAAATTCAGTGAAGGTCCAAAGATTCATTTCTTCCTTTGAGAAAAATCGTCGAGCGCTTCAACCCGTTCCGGTGCCGAGACGGTTGCCAGACAGCACTCGACTTCATAGTCCATAAGGGCCTCGAGGCTCACCTCGGTAGCCATGTTCACCCCTTTTTTGATCAACTTCACAGAGAAGGCGGAGTTCACGGCAATTTTAGCAGCCAACTCGTAAGTGTAAGACATCAGCTGCTCGTCGGGTACGACGTGATTGACGAGCCCGATACGCGCAGCTTCGGCCCCCGGGATGTTTTCAGCTGTGAAGAAGATCTCTTTGGCTTTACCCGGTCCGACCAGATCGGAAAGCAATCGCAAGGCCCCCCCGGTAACCGATGAAGACACACGCGCCTCGGGGGATCCGAACTGGGCGCTTTCGGCCGCAACCCGGAGGTCGCAAGCCAATGCCAACTCATACCCCGACCCCAAAGCGTAACCGTTAACAGCCGCGATCGTTGCCTTGGGAAGGCGGATCAACTGCCGTGAAATCTCCTGAAGGTGCTCGAGATAGTCACGATAGGCCGTGATCGTTCGTCCCTTCGAGTCTTTGAGGTCGGCGCCTGTCGAGAAGGCCCGCCCCTCTCCGGTGAGTACGAGGACTTTTATCTCTGGATCAACGACCGCGTCTTCCAAAGCGGCGCGAAGATCGAGCCACAGCTGCTTGTTCATGGCATTCAGCACCCTTGGTCGATTCAGTTTGATTGTCGCGATATTGTTTTCTTTATCGTAAAGAATGCAGTCGAAGTTCATTTTATCTCCCCTTCTCCCCTATTAGGTTGCCGAAGATCAATTGCAATTGGCGATTTTTAAAAGCGGTACAAGACGTTTTTCAACGCCTGAAAGAATTATGCAGGCCCGCTCTGGAAGACCGGGTGTCTGCCGGGCGGCA
Source organism: uncultured delta proteobacterium (assembly GCA_963719015.1). GTDB lineage: Bacteria > Desulfobacterota > Desulfobacteria > Desulfobacterales > SG8-13 > JARFQH01. The sequence goes on from CAVRBA010000002.1 coordinate 173,946, forward strand.
ACGTCCGATCAGTTGAGGATGACCCGGCAGTCCACTATGGAAACCCCTTCTTCATGAGCGATGACAGGATTAAGGTCGATCTCTTTTATTTCAGGATGACACAGTGACAGATGCGCGAGTTTTTGAATTGTTTCCGCAATGGCCTCAATGTCTCTCGGGGCTTCTCCCCGAACGCCGGTGAGCACGCGGTATCCCTTGATCTCTCTGATCATTTCGTCGATATCGTCGCTGGTCAACGGCGCCACTCGAAACGACACGTCCTTTAGAACCTCAACAAAAATACCGCCGATCCCGAACATAAGTACGGGACCAAAAATCGGATCAGTGGTCATACCGAGAATGCACTCCCGGCCTTTGGTCGCCATGGGTGCGACGAGCACGCCATCAATACGATCAGGGTCTGTAACGAGCCTGGCCTTCGCAATGATATCTTCAAAAGCCGTCCTCACGGCGGCATCGTTGGTGAGGTTTACCTTTACCCCCCCCACATCTGACTTGTGCAAAATATCCCGGCTGACGATTTTTAACACTACCGGAAAACCGATCCGGCTTGCTATCCGAACGGCATCCGCCTCGGTTGTTGCCAGTTCACCGGGGAGAACGGGTAACCCGTATGCTTTGAGAAGGCGGATACCCTCGGGTTCGAGCAGGCTCGCGCGTCCCTGTTCGCGGGCCGATTTGAGTATCTTTATAGCGTCAGGCTGGGGTGTGGATTCGCTTGACGGCAGCGGTCGATTCTTTCGCCGTTCGTTCGCCTCGTGGTATTGCATTAAAGCCGACATGCAGTGCACCGCCCTTTCAGACCCGTCGAAGACAGGTATGGCATTTTTCTTCAGGATCTCGAATGTTGGATAGTCTGCTGCCGCAAAACTGGTGTTGATCATGAGTGGTTTATTGTAGCGCCTGACAAGTTCGGACAATTCCCTTGCTGTCTCTTCCTCCAACTCGGCCACATGCGGGGCGATAATGTCACGGAAGCCACCGAAGAAGCCCGTTATGTAAAGACCGTCTACGGCGTCATCCTGCATGCACACTTTGCAGCACTCGGTAATCATGTGGGGATTTTCTTCGGCGGTGCCACCGTAATCGATAGGATTCGAAGCGGGCATGCCCTTCAATAAAAAAGGGCGGATATTGTCCTGGGTCGTTTGGGAAAAAACGGGAACGTCCAAACCGTAGCGCTCGGCATTGTCCGCCGCTACCGAATTGTCGCCACCGCCTTCTGAAAGAATTGCCAAGCGTCTGCCGCGAGGCGCAGGGCACGATTGGAAGACATTGGCAATGTCGAAGAGTTCATCGGGATTTGAAACCCGAACGATCCCAGCCTGGCGGAAGGCAGCATCCACCAGGACATCGTCTCCCGCCATGGAGCCGGTGTGAGACGCAGCGGCCCGGGCTCCGGCACCAGTCCGACCGACTTTAAGGGCAACGATCGGCTTGACCTTGGTCACCTCTCTGGCAACACGGACAAACTCGTTGCCTTCTCTAATCCCTTCGAGGTACATGGCGATGACTTTGGTATCCGGGTCTTGCCCGAGGTAGGCGACATATTCATGCAAGGCCACGCCGATCGCATTGCCGGCACTGATTATTCTGCTAAATCCCCCGCCTTTGACCTTGGCGTAATGGGTGAGGGAGTCGATGATGTTGCCGCTTTGGGCCAGGACTGCCATGTGCCCTTTAGCGATTCCGGGGATTCCGAGGATATTCATCGAAACGCCGGCACTGAACATACCGCTGCAGTTGGGACCAATCACATAAACCCCTGCTTCGCGCGCCATTCGCAGAATTTCAGCCTCGATCACTTTTCCCTCGGCACCGCTCTCTCCCAACCCGGCCGTAATGATCACGATCCCCTTGGCACCTTTAAGTATGCTGCCAGCGACGGCATCCAGGATGAATCTGGCAGGCACCACGATCATCACGAGGTCGGCGTCGCCGTCGATGTCAGCTATGTTCGGGTAAGCTTTTAATCCGAAGAGTTGGTCCCGTTTCGGATTAACGGGATAGATCTTGCCGGTGAAACGGCTCTCCACGAGACTTCGGGTCCGTCTTTCCCCGGCCTTACCGGGAACTTCCGACGCACCGATGATGGCCACGGATTTGGGGTTGAGAACTTCGTTCAACGGATGAGTCATAGCGGTCTCCTGATACTCTGTGGGCGCGTGATGCCGTCCGATGAATTCAATACCACCCGTGTATCGGGCACAGTGCGAATGGTTGAATGGGTGATGCAGAAAAACGGCGTGATGTAGACCTGTCCAGCAGATAGCATTTAGCGTCCATCAATAAGAGGTTTGCGGAAAACACAGGACGAATGCTGCGGTCGAAAACTTGCGGAGAATACCGCCCTGGCATGATCCCACGTAAAAAGGCTGTTTAGGGACAGGCACGCCTCATCTTCCAACCTTCTCCATTCGGGTTGAATCTGAACGTCGGGATCGGCAATATCGAAGACAAAAGAAAGACTGGAAGGCAGGCTGTATGTGAGAGTCTCTGCCTTATATTCCTCGTAAATCTTTAACCTGACAGGTTCGTGTTTGTCAACAGTCCCGAACCAGGCGTTGAACATCACCCCGATTACTTCTCGGGAGCGGCTTTTCGTATTTGACAACTGCCGTTATAATCTTATTTTCACTCCACATTATACTTTCCAGCCCGAATTTTCGTTAACTCTGGTAAACTTTTATGCGTGTCAAAGAAAGGAGCCGCTCGACATGAATATCAACTTGGAAAGAATCTGGGAACTGGTCGCCGTTTGGGGAATCAAGGTCATTGCAGCAATAGCCATTTTCATAATCGGTTTCTGGGTCGCTAAACTCTTCAGGAAAATCATCGAAAAAGTCCTCGCAAACCGCAACGTGGATCCTACCATCGGGTCTTTCGTTGCCAACCTTGCATATTATGCATTGCTGGCCTTTGTGGTCCTGGCTGCCCTGGGTCAGCTCGGCATACAAACGACGTCATTTATTGCAATCATCGGTGCCGCCGGTCTGGCTGTCGGCTTGGCGCTGCAAGGCTCTCTGGCAAATTTCGCCGCCGGATTTCTGATGATCATCTTCCGACCCTTCAAAGTCGGTGACGTCATCGAAGGCGCCGGCACGTCCGGTACCGTGGAAAAAATTCAGATATTCACCACCCAGCTGCTAACGCCAGACAACAAAACAGTCATCATTCCCAACGCCAGCCTGACAGCTGGAAACATCGTCAATTATTCCACGACAGGAAAGCGCCGGGTCGACATGGTCTTCGGCATCGGCTATGAAGACGACATAGACAAAGCCAAACAGATCATTATAGAAGCCATATCCGCCGACGAACGCGTTCATAAAGACCCGGCACCCACCGTTGCCGTGTCCGAACTGGCGGATAGCAGTGTCAACTTCGTGGTCCGACCCTGGGTCAATACATCTGACTATTGGGGGGTTTATTTTGCACTGACCGAAACGATAAAAAAGCGATTTGACCAGGAAGGAATCTCCATCCCCTTTCCCCAGAGAGATGTTCACGTATACGAGCACAAAACCGAATCGGCAGCCTGAAGTGATATGGAAACCAACTGAGCCAAGAGTGATGCGTGGGGCGCCATAGTGGGCGCCCTTGCTTTTTACGCCATCAAGCCCATGGACTCTCAGGAGTTAACATATGTCGTCATCCTACGCTGAGATTGCGGAACTTCTGCTCTCGAAGCAAGAATGTGTTGTGCTATCCGGAGCCGGAATTTCGGCCGAGAGTGGTATACCGACCTTCCGTACAAAAGGAGGGCTTTGGGAAAAATACGACCCGGCAGTGTACGCCTCCATCGAGGTGTTTCGTAGAGACCCGTCAAAGTATTGGCAGATCCGGGGAGATTTCATCCGGGACTATGACACGTATGAACCCAACGCCGCCCACCGGGTTCTGGTTGAACTGGAGCAGATGGGAATCGTACACCAGGTGATTACCCAGAATATAGACGGCCTGCACCGGAAAGCCGGCAGCCGCAGTATCATTGAAATTCACGGAAGTCTTCGGGAAATCATCTGCCAGCAGTGCGCAAGGATTTATCTGGCCCCGGACATCCCTGAAGGCAACCCACCATACTGTTCATCATGCAAAGGGGTTCTCAAACCTAACACGGTTCTTTTCGGCGAGCAATTGCCTCCCGCAGCGTTGGAGACAGCCATCCGCGAATCGAGCACTTGCAAGGTCATGCTGGTGATAGGTACTTCGGCCGTTGTCTATCCCGCTGCCCAACTACCGGTGGTGGCAAAACAACACGGTGCGAAGATCGTTGAAATCAATATTGAAAGGGCATTCCCGGATGCGGATCACATCGTTCTCGAAAAGGCCGGACGGGCAATGTCACGCATTCTGGAAGCCGTTAAGGCGTCCCGGGCCACAAACTTGAAAGATTGAAAATGTTGGATAGAAAGCTGCTTTAACCTGATCCAGGAGGTACCATTGCTCTCGAAAAAATTGAACAGCAAGCGAAATATCGTTTTGTTCGACCGTGATCGCAACGGGATATTGATTCACAGGGACTGCCTGGCAGAACGACCATTCACTATTGGCGACCGTTTTAGTATTCACAAGGGCAAACGAGAACTGTTTTCGCTCAAGATCAAAAAGGACGACCAGGGCGATATTCTACTGGATAAGAATGGTATTTTTATAAACCGAAGCACGCGGATGGACATCCTGCTCGGCGGGATATATGATGAGTTCGTAATCGATTTTCCATGCGATACACCCGAGGTGATCATTATCCGACCGCGATAAAAGGTCCGAATTCAATGACCTCCGGCTATGCCGGAAGAATGGTTTGTGAAACGGTCAAAGCGGTCTTTTATATTGGTTGTCATAAAAACGTTATGTTATCCGATTGTTTTTATCTACAACCACTTATACCACTCTTCCGTATATCGAAATTTATCTTTGAATGGCGGTATAAAACCAATATTTCGGGCAACCAGCTGGTCATTAAATACAGATAATTATTATTCTCAGATCACGCCGTGACAATCTGCCATGCGTTTAAACCCCGTGTTTTAATTTCGAAAATGGACTTGTCTGACATCACAGATAAATTAATCGTAGAACTGGGCAGATTGACCTTCGACCCGCCAGTTACCCACGTTTACAACCCCTTGGTCTACGCTCGTAAGGCCTACGATGTCTATTTGAACCGCTACGCTGTTCCGCCAAAGGAGATTGTCTTGGTGGGAATGAACCCGGGCCCCTGGGGCATGGCACAATCCGGGGTTCCTTTCGGTGAAATTCATACGGTCAAAAACTGGCTGCAAATCGAAACGGATATCGGCACACCTCGTTCCATGCATCCCAAAAGACCGGTTACTGGCTTTACCTGTAAAAAAAGCGAAGTCAGCGGCAAACGCCTGTGGGGATGGGCCCGCAACTCCTTCGGCACACCGGATAATTTTTTCAAAAGGTTTTTCGTTGCCAACTACTGCCCGCTCCTTTTTATGGATTCAAGCGGTCGCAACCGGACACCCCCCAATCTCAGGGTCGCCGAGAGAAAACCGTTGCTCGACGTCTGCGATCGAGCCCTGCGCCGAACCATCTCTTATTTGAAACCCCGGTATGTCGTCGGTGTCGGAACTTTTGCCAGGGATCGCGCCATCGAAGCCCTGGCTGGGATGGAACTAACCATCGGCGGCATTACCCACCCCAGCCCGGCCAACCCGAAGGCCAACCGTGGCTGGGAACCAGCCGTTAGGAAAGAACTCGCCGCTATCGGCATTAAACTCAAAGAACAAATTTATTAAAGTGTATATAAACGTACCACCTGGTGCAACACAGAATTACCCGGTGTCGGAAATGGAAGGGACGGTAAGTGATAGGCAAGGAATCGGCGGTTCCTACCGGCCTCAATACGGCAAAAGGTAAGGGTAACCACCGATTGACACTTGAGTGGATATTATTTTGATTTGGTACTGGCCGGTTCGAGAACCGCCACCCGTTTGACCATCGTCAAAATAGTTTCTTTGAGCTTTTTCGGCGGTTTGACAAATTTAACGCCCATGCCGGGATCACCAGTGGTATCCGGGTGGTTGACCCATACGACTTTGGCGTTGACTGATATTTCATCGATGTTGCCGATAGAGAAGGTCAGTTGGGTGAGTTCACCTACCGCTGGAGCGCTGTCGGTTTGAATGAACATTCCGTCAACGGATATATCTTTGCTGAACGAAATGAGATAGTCGCCTTCATTTATGAAATTGATCTCGTATTTGCCCGGTACGCGAATGCTTGACCTGCGGTCAGCCTCTGACATTTTCGATCTCCTTTTTAGATATGTGTGATAGCGCCAGGCCGCCACCCTTTAAAAAAGTCTGCATATTTGTTAGGAACTACGCCACCCAAAGTCAAGAACAATATTTAATTTCATCACGATATCATCATCAATTCTCAAAGAAGCGGAGTTTAGTCATGACAACCTGGGAATTTGGACTCACGGCGGCCCTGCTGGTATACATTGCAGTATGCTTCGGGAAAATAGCTGCCCGTAACGGTAAAAATTCTTTTCTTTACGGACTGCTGTCGATTATATCTCCGGTAAACCTGATCATCCTCGGTATTTGGGCGTTTTCTGATCCTGGAAAAAGCCGGTGACTCATTGCTGAGAGCATTTCCTGAATTGAGTACTCTAAACATGAAAAGATTGAGGAGTTCTCTATTTGAATGGGTTTCGATACCGTTGTCATGCGAGACAAAATAGTACCCGATTATTGTAACAGCCTGGCGATATCCCATGAACGACCCCCAAAGATCTCTTAAAAGGATACCACCCGACACCATAGCCGTAGTCGGTATTCCCTGGGATGTGAATTCCTCGTTCATACGAGGACCGGCCGAAGGCCCGGAGAAGATCTTCGAGTCGATTGGAGCCGGATCGACAAACCTGTGTGCTGAAATCGGTCTCGATCTCGCCGAGGCGGAAAGATTTAAGCTATTGGGCCATCTGACCCTCGAAAATGGTCCTAAGGCTTTCGAACAGATCACATCGGCGGTTGACACTCTTCTCGGCCAAGGAGGAAGGCTTCTGGCGCTGGGGGGAGACCATTCCATTACCTATCCTATTATCAGAGCCTACAGTAACTACTACGACAACCTAACCATTCTTCATCTGGATGCCCATCCTGATCTTTACCAGGAATATAAAAACAACGCGTTATCTCATGCCTGCCCTTTTGCACGGATAATGGAAGACTTTCCGCATACCCGCCTGGTCCAGGTTGGCATCAGGACACGCAATCCGCACCAACGTTTACAGGCAAGCCGATTTGGCGTAGAATCAATTGATATGAGGGATTGGCGCGAAGATATTAAATTGAAGCTGGATGTGCCCCTCTATGTATCTATTGACCTGGATGTCCTTGACCCGGCGTATGCTCCAGGCGTTTCACATCATGAACCCGGTGGGATGACAACCCGCGAGCTGCTACGGATTATCAATGACATCCGCATCCCAATAATCGGGGCAGACATTGTAGAGTTGAACCCTCAGCGGGACCCATTGGGGATAACGGTGATGGTGGCTGTCAAGGTTTTAAAAGAACTCGCGGCGAAAATGTTGTCGAGCGACTGAATTGAAAATCGCGGAATATTCGGAAGGAAACTATCAGATGTTTTTTGAATTGATTCAAAAGAGACGCAGCATACGCAGATTCACCACTGAGCCAATCGAAAGCGGTAAAATCGACCGTCTTAAGGAAGCCGCTTTAAGAGCTCCCTCGTCCCGCGGTTTGAATCCGTGGGAGTTTGTCTTCGTTACCGATCGTGAACTGCTCAAAAAACTCGCCCGGGCCAAACCACACGGGTCATCATTCATGTCAAATGCCGCTCTGGGGATTGTGGTCTGTGCCGATCCGGCCCGATCGGACGTCTGGGTCGAAGACGCATCCATCGCCACCATTTTTCTCCACCTGGCAGCCGAATCTCTGGGGTTGGGAAGCTGCTGGATACAAATCCGGAAACGGATGCACTCGGAGAAAATGACCGCCGAAGCGTTTATCGCAGACACATTGAACCTGCCTTCACATCTGTCCGTGGAGGCAATGGTTGCCATTGGACACCCGGCCGAGAAGAAACAACCCCATGACAGAGGGATGCTTCAGAAGGAAAAGGTATTTCTGAATCTCTATGGCGACCCTTTCAGCTAAAGATAAATTTAGTGAAGGACATGCAAAAAGCGTTTATTATTGGCGGAGTTCTGTTGGTAATTATCGGCATCCTTTGGCCCTGGCTTGCCAAACTGCCTATCGGTCGGTTGCCAGGTGACATCATCATCAGCAAGCCCGAGCTGAAAGTATATATTCCGATTACAACGATGGTTCTTATCAGCGTCATCGTTTCGGTGATCCTGTGGTTGATGAAGAAATAGGCGACTCGTTATATACTATGCTACGTAAAATTGCTAATCATCATTGTCATTGCAACGGCGCACTTGGCTGTCGCCAAAATCATTGTCTTCCTCACGATGCAGATGGGCATGTTCGCTGCCGACGGTAGCCAAGCAACCGGAGTCATCGGTCATTTTCTGGTCTGGGTCACGCGCGGGCTGTACTTCCCCGTCATTTCCCTTTCTCTCTATTCACGACAGTGGTTCCCGGGCAACTGGATGTTCATTCCAATGATCGCCAACAGTCTTCTTTGGGGAATTGCACTTTACGGGATATTTAGTTCTTATTAAGCGCCGCCGGTAACTGATTTTTGGGATCTTTAATTTCTGGGTGGTTCTTAAAGATTGATCTTAACCAAAAAAGTGACCATGTCTTTGGACCTTTATGGTCTCATCGCACTCTATATCTTGTATTGGACACTTGCTCATCGGTTCCCATTCAGTGGACAGCTTGAGGTGTTCATGACCGTCAAAACGGCTAACCTCCATCACCCGCCGGCCATTCTATCGTGGACGGTTTGGGGCCTGGGGGCCATGTTGTACCTTTTTGGTTTTTATCAGCGTGTGGCACCGGCGGTGATGACCACAGAACTGATGAATGACTTCAACATCGGAGGGGCCGCATTGGGTCACCTCTCGGCTTTTTACTTCTACAGTTATGTATTAATGCAAATTCCCACCGGCATTTTAGTGGATACCTGGGGCGCTCAACGGTTACTGGCCCTGGGTGCCGCAATCGCTGGAATCGGCAGCTTGGTTTTTGCCACGGCATCCGACGCTCTCTGGGCTGGATTGGGTCGGTTGCTCATTGGAGGATCCGTCGCTGTTGCCTGGGTGGGGATGCTCAAACTGGCCAATCAGTGGTTTGCACCACGGCGATATGCATTCGTGACAGGAATTGCGCTATTCTGTGGCATCATCGGAGCGGTAGCGGCCGGTATGCCACTACGCATACTGATTCATGAATATGGATGGCGACCTGTGATGTTGTATTCAGCCGTTCTGGCCTTTACTATCAGTGCCGGGATCTGGTGGCTTGTCAAAGACGATCCGAGCGAGAAGGGCTATCTGAGTTATGCTCCCGGACAAACGCAGCGAAACAAAGTTACGGCATCCGACATTTACGCCGGTTTTCGAGAGGTCTTTCACTATCCGAATACTTGGCTGCTGATCGTCATACCAGGCGGCTTGGTGGGCTGTGTGCTGACGTTTTCAGGTCTCTGGGGCGTCCCCTACCTCATAACCCACCACCACATGACCGATACTCGAGCGGCCGGTGTTTCGTCAATGCTTCTGGTAGCCATGGCCATCGGTGGTCCTGTTTTCGGCGATCTTTCAGACCGGTTCGGACGCCGCAAAATGCCTTACATTATCGGGTGCACTGTGGCAGTTGCCGGGTGGAGCCTCATCTTATTCGTGGCGCCCATGCCGCTTCAGGCATCTCATCCTCATTTTAATAATCACCGGGTTTGCCTCAGGCTGCATTATTGTCAGCTTCGCTTTTGCCAAAGAATCGGTACCGCCGGAATCTGACCGGAACCGTTTCAGGCATCATCAACATGGGAGTCATTATGGGGCCGACCCTGCTCCAACCAGCCGTTGGCTGGGTACTCGACAAGAATTGGGATGGCATGATGTTGAACGGTGCCCGTATCTACGACCTGGCGGCTTTCCATACCGGATTTTCACTTATGATCGGCTGGGCTGTGCTGTCGCTGGCCCTGCTCTTTTTCACTCGGGAAACCGGTTGCCGCCAAATGGTTATCCAACCGCAACGTGCTATAACTAAGGAGACGAGATAATGCGCCGACAACCCATTGCGATAGCGATCCTGTCCGTCGTCCTGATACTGCAAGCGTTTTCATGTACCACGATTCCGGAACCTGAAAATCAACATCTCGAACAACTGGCACAGCAGCTGATCGAGACCGATGAGCGTATGGTGAAAAATTGCAAAAATCTCGGATCTGTCAGCCGAACAGCCGATATGAATAAATTTTTCGGATATCACCTCACTAGCAGGAATATACAATTGGTTAAACAGCAAGCGGCGCAATTAGGGGCAACCCATATCGTTTGGCTCTACCAATACAAAAATTCAGCCGCAGCCCTGGCCTATTCGTGCCGCGAATGACGGTTCCCGAACTGGACCGGACGGAAAGTTCATTTTCATTTTCCCCCATCTCAGAGGCATCTGAGATGGACACGTAAAAAGAATTTTCGCTTCTCTGTTTCCCGAAAATCAGCACAATGGATAAAAGTAAAGCATACATCCGCATGTGCGACCGCGCTGAAGAGATCCAGTGTTTGTGGCAACCGGCACACGGCGATTTTTACGCCGAGGCGGACGGTCGGATCCGATGCTGGATCTCCAGTTATCCACCTCCCCAGCGTTTCAAAAAAGGTTTTTGTATTTGCGTAAAAGACAGTATTATTCACCTGTCGAAGTACACCTGGTTGCCCCGGCAGGACCAGTTGATCGAAATGGCGCAAATGCCAGGGCGTCGCTATGAAAGCGTGGTCCAGGATTTCTTCGACTGGTCGAAGCGGCCATATCGTATCTGCCCAGGCAATCCCGGTCGCCTTTTCAAAACCATGGAAAAAATCTGGTTGGTCTTTGTTATGCAGCAGAAATTTAATCGACTCTGGGATGGAGATGCCTGGGTTAGAAGCTCGCAACCGGCCTGACGCCGATTTTTTCGTGCCATCACTTTTCGCGGTGGCCTATCTTGGTTAAAGAATGGTTCTATTGAAATCCTCGTCTTTCCGCCGCAATATAACGGAAAAATGACGGGTGTATTTATCGGGTTTAGAGATGTACCTGCTTGTTTCGACCAAAAGACTTGATCAAGACGATATTCATGTGATTTAGTTAGTGTCCATCCATAAATGGCCTTTTTCCGCAATTTCAGCTCAATCACGCCGGAGCTGGACAAGTCGGCGGAATCGCTTGTGCGAAGCACGAAAGCGCACTTTCGCGCAACCCACTGATTCCCTTGAACTTGCAGAAAATTGCACATTTCTGGACCGGAAACCGATTAGTGCTCTTTGTAAAACCGTGGGTGGGCACTAATTAGCCCGAATTCGGCACAGGTCTTGACTACGATGCGAGAGGAAAGGAATATTAATGATTTACATCGGTGAGTTCTTTCATCTGACCAACCAGGAAGAAATTGAAGAACGCGATCGGAGACACGGAGAATTCAATCTGATCGTTGATGCCCCTGACAACCAGGCGGCAATTAACAAGTTCAAACAGAGAATCATCGAATTTCGGCAGAAAAGTGAATTCTTCGCGGGAGACTGCAAGATTTTTTTCATCCGCCTGTTGGAGTTCGAAAATTTTCCTCAAATCAAAGCCTTGATGCTGAATTACAAGTCGACGGCTGGAGATCCCCTGCTACCCTTTATCGGTTGCACCATCCCGTCAGACCAGACCGATGCCTGCCGGATCTATAATTGGAAGGACAATGCACCAGAGATCGACGGAAAGAACGAGAACCTTTTTATCGAATTCAAGGGACAAATCAAACAGATCGATTGAATCTGGTTTTCAGGCAAGCGGGTGTGGATCGACATTTCCTGGCAGCAAGCCATAGAGAGACCAGGGCAAAAACCAGATCCGTAAGCCGTGTGGTGAAAAGCGGCCTCAGGATTTATCTTTTATACACCACCGGCCCACCCCTGGATGAAAGATTCTCAAGGAACAGGGTTCTTAATTTTTGAGAAAAAGATTGAGGAACGGGATTTGAGGACATACTCCCGCATAAATGGATGGTCGTCTTGAGCGTTGCGAGGCAAATCTTACAGGCGGCGCAGCGCTCGATATGTGACTCGATTTCATTGCATGCCGCCCGATCCAACTCTCCATCGATATATTCAGACAGCTTCTCAAACATCGCCACGCAGTGCTTATGGTCGTGTTGATCACGTGCCATGTTCAAAATACCCTTTTAATTGATCTCGCACATACAGCCGCGCCCTATGGAGCCGAACTTTCACGTTGGAGCGTTTCAAATCGAGTATCTGAGCCGTTTCAGCCGTTGAAAATCCTTCTATGTCTCGCAAGACGACGATGACACGGTATTTTTCCGGCAAGGAAAGTATGGCGTCCTTAAGGTGCTGGGCAAGCTCCTCGTTCAATACCTGATCCAGTGGCAATTGGGCCCAATCGGGAATGTCGTTTGGTCCTGCCACATCCTCTTCGGGAAAGAAGTCTTCCAGTGAGAGTTCCCTCTCGGGAGCGAATTTAGATCTTCTGCGTTTTTTAATACAAATACTTGCGGCGATTCGATAGAGCCAGTTCTTAAACTTTGTTTCGTACCTGAAATCTTTAAGGTACTTGAAGACATTTAAAAAAGTGTCCTGCACGACATCTTCGGCATCGCGGGCATCCCCGCACATCCTTAATCCAAAATTGTATAACTTCTGCTCGTAACGCTTCACGAGTTCCTGAAAATGCTCCTGCCGGCCTGAATTGATGGCCTCAATCAGTTCGGTATCCCTGTCCTTGATCTTTTTCCGGTTCCGGCTCGATGTCATGACTTTTTTTTCTTGTCACCTGACAAGCATCGCTCATTCAGGTTTGAACGCCCATTTTCGGCAGTAAGTAGGCCTGCAGAAAAATCCACACGCCAATCACTGCCAATAATATCAGCATTTCGTTCATATTCTCTCCTCCCTATGTATAAGAAGTCCCATGCCGGATGTCCACCTCCCACCCATTTTACCGCTTTCAAAAATACATTCCGAAATACGGAAGGGTCGTGTAAGTGATAGTAGAAAAAAACGTTCGAATAACGGAACGATTCTTTGTCAACCACTATAACGGCTCTGCTCTTGGCTTTAAAGCTGTCCTGTTCCTGAAAAGATTACGCTATTGCGAATGAACGGTCTCATATTTTGCCGCGGCATTCAATACCGGATTGAAATCTGCCTTTAGTGAACCCCTGATGGTTTTTCGGTTACAAACAAATTCAGGATATTATCTTGGCTTTATAGAGCCGCAGGCTGTTGGCGACGACCGAAATGCTGCTGAAGGCCATCGCCAGAGCCGCCATGATGGGATGGAGCTGCCGTAGAAAATGCGGCAGGCTCTCGAAGGGATTGAGGATGCCGGCGGCAATCGGGATGAGAACGACGTTATAACCGAAGGCCCAGAAAAGATTCTGTTTGATCGTGCGCATGGTGGCCCGACTGATCCGTATGGCACGCGGCACACCGGTTAGGCTGCCACTGGAGAGAATGACATCGGCCGTTTCGATCGCCACATCCGTACCGGTCCCAATGGCCAATCCAACGTCGGCCTGGGCCAAGGCCGGCGCATCGTTGATTCCGTCACCGACCATGCCAACTTTTCGTCCTTCTTTTTGAAGCGTAATGATATGACTCGATTTCTCTTCGGGTTTGACCTCCGCCATGATTTCATCAATATCGACCTGATTTCCAATCGTTCGCGCCGTCTGCGGATTATCGCCTGTCAGCATCACCACCTTCATCTTTTCACGATGAAGGGCGGCAATGGCAGAGTTAGAGTCCGTTTTCAGCGTATCCGCAACCGCGATCAGCCCGTAAACCGTGTTTTCACCGGCAACCACCATGACGGTCTTACCCTGGCTCTGCAATTCGCTGATTTGTTCCCCAATCGGTTTAAGGTTGATACCTTGATCTTCAAACCATTTGGGTTTTCCGATACGGATCTTCCTTTCCTGGACGGTCGCCTGCACCCCCATACCACCGGTGGCCTTGAATTCCTGGGGTTGATCCAGATTGATACCCCTCGACCGGGCGGCTTTGACAACCGCCTTGCCCACCGGGTGTTCGGAGCCCTGTTCGACCGAAGCACCCATTTGCAACAGCCGGTCGACATCACCATCAATCGCATCGAAAGCCACCACATCCGCTACCGCGGGTTTTCCTTCCGTAATGGTCCCGGTTTTATCCAGAACAATGGTGTCGAGGTGAGTGGCCGTCTCGAGGGCCGTGCTGTTTTTAAAAAGAATCCCGTTTTCCGCCCCTTTGCCGGTACCGGCCATGATGGCTGTCGGTGTGGCCAAACCGAGTGCACACGGGCAGGCGATCACCAAAACAGCAACCAGGCGAATCATAGATGGGACAAATTCCCCCGTCGTAAACCACCATATGGCAAATACGAGAAAAGCGATGAGGATAACGCCGGGAACAAATACCGCGGCGACCTTATCCGCCAGTGCCTGAATCGGTGCCTTACTGCCCTGGGCCTCCTGCACCAGACGGATAATCTGGGCCAGAACCGTATCGCGGCCCACTCGGGTTGCCGTGAACCGTAACAATCCCTCGCCGTTGATGGTCCCGCCCACCACCGTATCACCGACGTGCTTGTCCACCGGCAAGGGCTCTCCGGTCAGCATCGATTCGTTCACGGCGGATTCACCAGACAATACGATACCGTCCACCGGTATCCGTTCTCCAGGTCGAACGATGACCGTATCGCCCACCTTGACACGCGCAATCGGTATGTCGATTTCTTTTCCATCTCGTACGACAGACGCTGTCTTTGGACGCAAACCGATTAATTTACGGATGGCACCGCCGGTGCGGCCCTTGGTACGGGATTCGAGCATTTTCCCCAGTTTGATCAGGGTGATGATCAAGGCCGACGTTTCAAAATAAACATGGGTGCCGAAATCGGGTATCAGAAGGACGGCCAATGAATAGACATAGGCCACCGTAGACCCCATGGCCACCAGGACGTCCATGTTGGCGCTTTTGTTGGCCAGACTCTTCAGGCCGCCCCGATAATAGTCCCAGCCGGTGTAAAACTGGACCGGTGTTGCCAGGGCAAGGAACAGCCAGTTCACCCAGGCGGCATGACTCCAGGCTCCGACAAGCCCAAAATCGCGCGCCATGCTCAGAACAAACAACGGCAGGGAGAAGATCACGCCGACTACGAACTTTTGGGTTTGATCACGGATTTCGGCATCCCGCGCCTGTTGTTCGGCATCCTCCGCATCGAGCCCTTCATCCGGTAGAACAGCGCCATAACCGGCCTTTTCGATGGCCGCGACCATATCTTCCGGGCTGGTGAGTCCCGGGATATACGCCACTGTCGCCCTTTCAGATGCAAAGTTGACCGTTGCTGTCAGCACGCCGGGAACCTTTTTGTTCAAGGTCCGTTCGATATTCATGGCACAGTTGGCACAGGTCATCCCAGTAACCGGGAATTCGGCCGTGGCACTGCCGACGTTAAAGCCGGTTTTTTCGATCTTGCCCACCAGGTCGCTGAGCGCTATTTTCTGTGGATCAAAACTGACCGACGCTTTTTCGCTGGCAAAATTCACGTTGACATCCGCAACGCCATCCATTTTTTTGACGCCACGCTCGATATTGGCGGCACAGTTGGCGCATGTCATCCCCGTGATCGGCAATGTAATCTTCTTCTCAGGCATATGGTTACTCGGTTCGGCGGCTTGAATTCGCCCTGACAGCGGCGTTTGTTAAGGTGGGAGATCTGTATCTGGAGGATCGATGCAGCTGTGAGGCGAGTCAGCGCCTGACTATGAACCAGGGGTTCAAAATATCGGAACGGTTGTAACGCAGAGGTTCCCCGGTTTTGAAATCGAGCAGTTTGGCGCCGGCCATTTCCGCGACGGCCTGCCCAGCGGCCGTATCCCACTCGCAGGTGGGCCCGAGACGGGGGTACATGTCCGCTTTGCCCTCGGCCACAAGGCAGATTTTTAATGAACTACCGGCGGAAATGAATTCGACCTCGCCATGCTCCCGCCGTTTTTCCTCGACAAACTTCTTGAGTTCCGGACTGGCATGGGAGCGGCTACCCACAATGATAAATGGCCCTCTTTGTGCTCGCATAACGGGCAATTGAATTGAGTTATCGATAAGCTTGTTGAAAACCACATCCATTTTCGGTTGATCGGAATCCTGTTCCAACCAGTCGAGCTGGGCCGGGTTTTCATTTTTAAACGCACCGATTGTCTTGGCCGCAAAATAGAGCGCTTTCTTAACCGGAGCGTACACAACCCCAAGGGCAGGCATTCCATATTCAACCAGCGCGATGTTGACGGTGAATTCATCGTTGTGCTTGATAAACTCCTTGGTTCCGTCCAACGGATCGATGATCCAGAGCCGTTCCCAGTTTTTCCTGTTTTCATAGGGGATTTCGCGCCCCTCCTCACTGAGAATCGGTATATCCATGGGCGATAGCATGTCCATCAGCAATTCGTGGGATTTCCTGTCAGCACGAGTCAGCGGTGAATTGTCGGCCTTGTGCTCAACCGCGAACTCCGAATCGTAGACCTCCAGAATCGCCTGCCCCGCCTGCAGTGCTGCAGCGATCGACTTAACCAGAAAGGCTCTGTATCCATTTATATCATCCAATCGTCGTTCCCTTCATCTGTAACGTTTGCCCGACCCTGCAGCGGGTTCCGGTTTATAATGTAAGTCGCTGCCGAATCCATTCGATCGTTTAATGGTGCCAGCGATCATCGGTCGCGTCCTCTACTCTGAACTCATCACATGCGGGCGTCCTCTGTTTCATGATCCCCGGGCTACGCCGCCGGATAATTGATCTCCTTGAGGGTGTCCTTGATTTTATCCTCTGTTACAGGCGCATCCCATTCGACGGTGATTGTCTTCTTGTCCGGATCGCCTTCCACGGTCTTAACTCCCGCCAGTTCACTTAGCTCGTTCTTGATGTTCATCACGCAGTGACCGCAGGATATGTTCGGAATGGTATATGTCTCTTTGGCCATGGTCTATGTCTCCTTGAATTCATTGATTATCACGGTCTGATGGGATCGACAGCACTATGGGTAATAATTAGGACCGAAAGCACCAAAGTCAAATGCCCCTGTTCTTCTTTGAGCGGGTAGGCAAGGTGATGTAAGAAATATTGCTCCTTTTCAACGGCCGTTACAAAGGAAAAGGACCGAAATTTCGTCGGCCTATGGCCCGTTACCCTCCCAGTTGACACCCCAATTTGAATAGTGTACCAATTTGATATTCGTCCTGTTTTAATGTAACACTCGAACAGATGGCTGCCGGACCTCCATTCTCGCCGATCTGAAATACCTTCAATCCTTCAGCATCTCCGGTACCAACCTTGGCGCTCTGTCTTCGCAAACTTCGATAAGGATGCACCGGCGGAAATTTTTGAGTCTCGTTATGAATGACATTCACTCACTGAACATTGCTAACCTTTCCCAGCGGGTAATTATAAAACAGATTGTCAGGGCGCTCATACCGGTGGCTGCATTCCTGTTATTCTGGGGTTGTAATGACAATCCCGAAACAACTCTGGTCGATTTTTCAAGAAGAGTGGCCGTTCAACAGCCAGGGGAAAAAAAATCAGACACCAACGTACTGAGAGTCGCCGTGGGGGCGATGATTTCCCCCCGCGAAACTGCCGACCAATATTACGCTTTACTCGGGTACATTGCCGACCAAACAGGAAGGAAAGTCGAACTCATCCAGCGTCGAACATACAGCCAAATCAACGAACTCCTGGCCAAAGGCCGGGTCGACGTGGCTTTCATATGTTCCGGGCCCTACGCGACGGGAAAAGATATATTCAATTTTCAAGCCCTGGCCGTGCCGCTGGTGCGCAACAAACACACCTACCGGTCTTACCTGATCGTCCACGAGGACAGTGCCTATCGAGATTTAACGGATCTGCGGGGTAAAGTGTTCGCATTTACCGACCCAGAGTCTAACACCGGCGCTTTGGTACCGTCATACTGGCTCAGTCAACAGGGAGAAACGCCGGACAGCTTTTTCGGCAAGGTTGTCTATACGTACAGTCACGACAATTCGATCATGGCCGTGGCCAAATCTCTGGTGGATGGCGCCACTGTGCATGAACAAATTTGGGAATATTATAACGAGCGCGATCCGGTATTCACGTCCAAGACCCGCATCATCAAGAAATCAGACGAATTCGGCAATCCCTTGATGGTGGCCGGTGGCCATATTCCCGACGAAATGAAAGAAACGATCCGCGATATTCTCTTCAAAATGAATCAGAGTGATGAAGGGAAGAAGCTCCTAAAGGAGTTGATGATCCAGAAGTTTGTCGCCCCGGATGACCAGTGGTATCTACCAATCGTGGCAATGAAACAGCAATGCGCGATAAAAGGGTTACAATGAAGTTCAAAAGACTAAAAAGCAAGCTGCTTCTCACCGTTTTCTCCCTGGTCCTGGGCAGCGGTCTTCTGATTTCTCTGCTGGTTACTCAACGCTACAGCAAAACGCTCTTCGACAATATGATCATCCGGGGCCATTATCTGTCAAAAACGGTTGCCCTGGAGGCCACGGATTTGATCCTCACAAACGATCTGGTCGGCCTTCAAAAACTTCTGAACATCCAGCAGGAATCCGCTACCGACCTTGCCTACCTCTTTGTCATCCGGGATGGTCAGATTTTGGCCCACACCTTTAGGGAAGGGTTCCCGGTTGAACTTGTGGGTACCAACGCGATCCAAAAAGGTGGCACGGAGAAATTCGTCCATATTACTTCTGAAACCGGCGACCATTTGCTCGATTTTGCCTGGCCGGTTTTCTCCAACAATGCCGGCATGCTGCGTCTCGGCATCTCGGAAGCGCCACTAAACGCGCAAATGAATAACTTGTGGATTCAAATGATCACGGCCACTCTGGTCATTCTGATTGTGTCTCTGGCTGTGAGCTTTCTATTTATACGTCGATTCACCCGCCCTCTTTCCGATCTGGCCGCAGCTGTCGAAACCGTCGATGCCGGCAACCTGAATTTCAGCGTGTCGATCACCGAAGGAGACGAAATCGGTCGCTTGGCAAATTCCTTTGGACAAATGGTCGGCCGGGTTAAACGACACACCCAAATACTCGAAAATAAAACAGCCGAACTCGACCGCGCCCAGCGGCAGACCCGTTCGACGTTCGACATCATCCAGAAAATCGGCGCCCAGGCTGATTTAACAGAAGTTTGCTCTTATTTGACACAGAAATTCGATGAAATGCTGATTTGCAGTCGCTTTGCCTTCCTTTTTTTCAGCGAAGAATCCACCATTGTTTTTTCTTTTGCTAACGATCGTCTCCGGGCGTTTACCAAAGACAATTGCGGAGATGGACTGGCAGAGATTCAGCGTATCCAGAAGCCAACAAGGGGAACCCACCTCTCCCTCTCCCCACCGATGGTACCCGAAGATGTCGCCGCCGCTTCAAAACTGACTGTATTGCCTTTTTTCCACGAAGGTCGGAAGATCGGTGTGTTCCTCGTCGCCTGTTCGAAATCCTGCCAATGCGAAGCGGCTGAGCTTGACGTAATCGAATGGCTCCTCAATCAAACAGCCGGTGCCATCCGCCGGGCCGTAATCCATGAAAAGGAAGTCTGCCGGTTTCAAGACTGTATTGAATATTCCACCGAATACAGCGGCATCGTCGGTAAAGATCCAAAAATGAAAACCCTTTTCAAGCTGATTGAAGATATCAGTCCCTCTGACGCCACGGTCCTGATTCAGGGTGAAAGCGGCACCGGAAAGGAGCTGGTCGCCCGGGCCATCCATCAAAAAGGGTCACGAAAAAATAAACCTTTTATCGTCATCAACTGTTCCGCGTATCCTTCTACTCTTATCGAGAGCGAACTCTTTGGCCATGAAAAAGGCGCCTTTACCGGGGCGGTCCGCCAGAAGCCCGGTCGATTCGAACAGGCCGATGGCGGCACCGTTCTGTTGGACGAAATCGGTGAGATCCCGCCAGCAGCCCAAATCAAGCTGTTGCGGGTTCTTCAAACACAGAAATTTGAGCGCCTGGGAGGAGAAACGACGCTTCATGTGGATGTTCGCATCATCTCCGCCACCAACAAAAATCTTTTGCAGGAGGTCAAGCAGGGGACCTTCAGAGAGGACCTATATTACCGTCTCAACGTCATCCCCATCCAATTGCCGACACTGGAGGAACGGAAAAACGATATTCCTTTGCTTGCCCGCCACTTCCTCAAGCGGTTTGCCGCCGAACAGGGTAAAGCCGTCCTAGATTTTACCAGCGAGGCTATGCGAAGCCTCCTCGGATACTCATGGCCGGGCAATGTGCGCGAGCTTGAAAACAGTGTTGAGCACGCGGTGGTGCTGGCAAAAGAAGACCTGGTTGAAAGAAATGATCTCCCGCCTTCGATGCTCACTTTCAAACCTCCCCCGCGCAAACGATCCTCGAAAACCATGACCGAAAGCGAGGCAAAGCTGCTCCAGGAGGTCCTTGACGACTGCGGCTGGAACAAAAAAGAGGCCGCCAAACGACTGGGGATCAGCCGCAGCACCCTGTACAACAAGCTCAAAAAATATGGCATCGCCGCGCCAACCATTCATTGATTCATTTCCTGGTATATCCGACAAATCGTAATCCGTTGCCGCCGCCTTTCATAGTGGTTGTCAAAAAAAGGTTCCGTTATGCGAACGTCTTTTTCTACAACCACTTATACCATCCTTCTGTATTTCGGAATTTATATATTTGAAAAGCGGTATAATCAGACCCCCAAGCCCGTCAGTCCCCCTATCCTGTTCCCCATCACCTGAGAACATCGATCAGGTTATTATATGGTTTCCGATCCCCGGTGATGCCTTCCGCAGTGTCTAGTGTTACCGATCAGGCACTTTTGTGTCCTAAAATTGGACACAGTTAACCTTCTGTTTTAAATCAAAAATAGGACATCACACCGGGAAGCGCCCCAAAATGCGACAACCCACCAATCAAGCATCAAGTTTTCCAACAGACGCTGTAAACGCACAACTGAAAAGATTGTCGTCGCCGATCTTATACATCTATTAGAAATTATTGTGTGTAATTTTAATCTGTTATAAAAAATATCAGTCCAGCGAAAAAATGGTCTTCCAGATCGATTCGACAGATACCCGCTCCGCTGGCACAGCGCTTGCTCATATCCCATCTAAGTTCGTGTGAACTGCAGCAGAAAAGAGGCCCCCCAAAAAGCATGGGTGCCGGCAACGGGAGCACCGTCATGGAGCAAGAAATTGCCATCGCCCATCCGAACGAAAAGGACGGTCGCCGACTGGGTGAAATCCTGGTTCGAGAGTCATATCGAATCAAGGTGTTCGCCAACATCGAGGATTTGCTGGCGTACCTGGAAACCAGCCCCTGCAAAGCAGTGATCATCGACATGGACGAACTGCCGGTGGACAAACAATTTTTCAGAAACCTGAAGCGGTTGCAGCCTGCGCTGAGCATTCTGGCGCTGTCCAGCCGCTCGTTCCACCCCGAACTCGAAGAAGCCATGAGTCGACACATCTATGCCTGCCTTAACAAACCGGTTGACCCGGAGGAAATGATTTTTCTGTTAAAGGGTATCAACAATGCCGCCCAAACGGCCTGATTTTCAATTGTGCCGAGGGTGCGGCCAAAAAATAAACCCAAGGAGGAGCTCATGAAAAGGACCGTATCTGCACTGCTGCTGGTGCTGCCGTTGGTAGCGTTGGTCTTTGTTGCCTGCGGCGGTGAACAGGCCGTCGACATCAAGGCGGTTACATCCCAGCCCAAAGCCTTTGTCGGGTCGGACACCTGCAAAATGTGTCACCTCGAGCACTACGACTCCTGGAAGATGACGCTTCACAGCCGCATGCTCCAGGACGCCAAAAAGAACGAGGATGCCATTATCGTCCCCATCGACGAGAAAGTCATCCGCGAAGACCTGGCCAAGCTCGACGACAAGCTCAAGGTGCCGTCCAGCGAAATCTTCGTTCCCAAGGTCGACGAGATCCTCTACACCATCGGCAGCCAGTGGAAGCAGCGCTACCTTGTCAAAAAAGACGACACCCTCTACATCTCGCCGATCCAGTACAACGCCGAGACCAACCGCTGGGTCAACTACCATGAAGCCGACTGGGACAAGCGGCCCTGGCTGCTTGAAGTGCGGCGGCTGCCACGCCACCGGCGTGGATCTGGAAACAAAGACCTTCGTCGAGCCGGGCGTCGCCTGCGAGGCCTGCCACGGCAAGGGCTCCTGGCATGCGGCCCTGCCCA
Source organism: uncultured delta proteobacterium (assembly GCA_963719015.1). GTDB lineage: Bacteria > Desulfobacterota > Desulfobacteria > Desulfobacterales > SG8-13 > JARFQH01. The sequence goes on from CAVRBA010000002.1 coordinate 196,351, forward strand.
AAACGGCCGTCTTCGAAAAGCGCGAGACCATCGTCAACCCGGCCAAGCTGACCATGGGAGTGGCCGTCCAGATCTGCGGTTCCTGCCACAACCGCGGCAAGTCCACCCAGATGAAGGGCGCCGGCTGGCCGGTGGGCTACGAGCCCGGCAAGGCACTGGAAGCCTACTACAAATCGACTTCGTTTGCGGCCGGTGACGTCAAGCACGTGTACGCCAACGAGTTCTCAAAGGGCCACCACCAGCAGTACATCGACTGGAAGCAATCGAAGCATGCTACGGAAGGCGTCACCTGCACCTCGTGCCATTATGTGCACCAGGTCGGCGTACCGCCCACCCGTTCCCAGACTCTGGCGGCCGGTTCCAAACAGTGCTTCGAATGCCACGTCCAGGTCAATCAGAACATGGCCCATTCGATCCACTCCTTTGCCAACTGCGTCGGCTGCCACATGCCGCGCATCGCCAAGAGCGCCGAGTCCGGCGACATTCACAGCCACGTGTTCGTGACGCTGCTGCCGGACGACACGCTCAAGAATCCAAAAGTCCCCAATTCCTGCCAGACCTGCCACAAGCACAAAAACGAGGATCTGAACGAGCTGCAGGCCGAGTGGAAAAAACTGGCCAAGTTGCCCAAACCGGTCGGAATGGCCATCGATCCAATTGAGTACAAGCAGGGCCAATAGACAATCAGGAGATCACCATGAAGCATTGGATTACGGACAAAATCTTGATCGCCCTGACGGCCGTGCTGGTATCGGTAGTGCTTGCGTCGCTGCCGATACCGGCTGCAGCCCAGGAGGAGGTGGCCTCGGCCATCAGGCGGTACAAAGACCAGGAGGCCAGCACCGGCTTCTATGAAGAATACGAAGTCCGTCCTAGCGGCCGACGGCCGATCGTTTCGGTGCCCGGGGTTCAAAGGGGAATCTTCCCATACAGCCCGACAGCCGCCAGCGTGGGAGCCCAGGTCACGTTTGGCTGACTCGCATCAGGGTATTCCATTCTATCGCATTAAAACCTGTGTATCCTGCCACCCGGAACAAGCCCGTGACATCCACACAGTGCGGGCAAACCTGACCTGCCGCCAATGTCACGGCAAGGAGCCGATCGCCAGCATCGGTCATTACTATTCACTAATGAATCCCATCCGACGCCATGCCTACGTGTGCGCCAAATGCCATGAGGGGGCCAGCGCTTCATATGCCAGTTATGTGGTGCATGCGCCCAATCCGTCTTTAGCCGGCACGCTCAAAACTTTCCCGCTGCTCTTTTATGCCTTCTGGATCATGATTGTGATTGCGGTGGGCACCTTCGCGTTATTTTTGCCGCACACCATCCTGTGGGGAATCCGGGAACTTTTTATAAAAAAGGAGAAAAACGACCGTGAGCCCGACGACAAAGAATAGGATCAAACGGTTTACGCCGCTGCAGCGGATTTTTCATCTATTGCTGATGCTGTCTTTCCTGACTCAGGGGGCAACGGGCCTTGCGCCGTATGTACATCGAGACCGCCTGGGGAAAGGGGTTGAGCCGGTTTTTTGGCGGCTACGAATCCGCGCTGACGATCCATATATATGTTGGAATTTTCATGATCTGCGGGTTTGTGATCCATGGCATCTACATGCTGTTTCAAATCGACTGGAAGCAGTTTCCGGGCAGCCTTTATGGTCCGGATTCGATCCTCTTTCGCCCCAAAGACCTGAAAGACTTTCTCCAGCATATTGCCTGGTTTCTGGGCATCAAAAAGGCACCCGAGTTCGACCGCTGGGGCTACTGGGAAAAATTTGATTACTTGGCCGTGTTCTGGGGAATGATTATTCTGGGCGTCACCGGGCTGCTGATGGCCTATCCCCTGGTTTCAAGCCGGATTATGCCCGGATGGGGGTTGAATGTGGCCTTCTGGGTTCATCGTATCGAAGCCATCCTGGCTATGGCGCATGTGTTCGTCATTCATTTTTTTATCGCCCATTTGCGGCGTCACAATTTTCCAATGGACCGCGCCATGTTCGAAGGCAGTGCCGATCTCGACGCGGCCCGGCACGAGAGGCCCGGCCTGGATTGCGCGACTCAAGCAAAGCGGCGAACTAGAAGGTGCATTGGTTGCTGAAGCCATGCCGGCTCAACGCGTGATTTATTATGTTTTCGGTTTTGCAGCTGTGGCCGTGGGATTGTTTTTGCTGATCGGAGCCATGGTC
>CAVRBA010000003.1:0-33829 GCA_963719015.1 uncultured delta proteobacterium
CAGAGGAGTCATTCAAGCTATAATATTTAAGTAATCGGAAGCGTGACGGTCACATGCGTGCCACGACCAAGCATGCTGGTGATATCGATTTTGCCTCCGTGAGCGTCGACAATCGCTTTGCAGAGGCTCAGGCCCAAGCCGAAGCCACCCTTCTTGCGGGAGCGGGAGGAGTCGGTGCGATAGAAAGGATCGAAGAGATGCGGAATGGCTGAATCGGCGATGCCGACCCCCCGATCTTTCACAACGATGGTGAGGTGGTTCTTTCCCCGGGTCATAGAAACGACCACAGGTTTTCCTCCCTGGGGAGTATTCTTGACGGCATTGTCGATCAAGTTACGCAGCATCATACGCATTTTTTCGCGATCCACCTCAATGGTCACCGGATCCAACGCTGAACACGCAACATCCGGTGCCTGGTCCTTAAAATCATCAACAACGGATTGTAGCAATTGAACCATGTCGGTTGGTTCCATCCGCAGGGCTGCGGAAGTATTCCGCAACCGGGCTTCTTCCAGAATCATGGAAACCATGGCCTCCATTTCTGCCACATCAGCCTGAAAATTTTTTCGGATTTCCTCGTCTTGGATAAATTCGGATTGGACCTTGAGCCGTGTAATCGGTGAGCGCAATTCGTGGCTGACGTCTAAAAGCAGTTGCTCCTTATTTTTCAAAAGGGCGGAAAGTCGTCCGGCCATCGTGTTGAACGCCTCGCTCAGGTCCCGAAATTCATCGTGGCCGTTTTGCGGGACGCGATGATCCAGGCGGCCATCACCGAAGGCCTCCACGCCGCTTTTCAATGTGCGCAGCGGCTTCAATACTCTTCGAATGAAAAAATAAGCGGCTGCAAGGATGGCGGAAAGTGTGACTGCCATTGCCAAAAGGATTATTCCGGCGTTTTCGTGGTCCGCAGCCCTTTGGGATGTGATGAAAATCAAGTCGCCACCAGCGTGCCGTACACGAATAAAGACACGACCCCTCAGACGACCGGTCCATACATTCTCTTCGTGATGGCGGATCCAGGCATGTTCAAGCGGAAGCCCTGTCGGGAACCGGGCCGTTTGCCACCCAAGCACGGGGTGATCGAAACGGATGGCCATGCCGGTGCGCTGTGCGATGTCAGCTGCGCGCTGTAAATCGGGTGGATCACCCAGATCCCGCGTGAGGTATTCGGCATAAAGGTTAAGATTGCGGTCCAAATGGGTGACGCTGTGAAACCGGATGATGGAAAACCCCACCAACACGGTGAGGGTAATGGTAACACCGGCGGCCAGTATAATCACCAGCAGTTTGGTGAATGCGGAGTGAAACAGTCGTCTAAATCGACGTTGGTGCATCCGCCGACTCCTGGGCGATGAAGACGTAACCGGCATTCCAGACGGTTTTTATGAATTCCGGGGTTTTCGGACGATCCCCCAGCTTCTGACGCAATCGACTGATGGTGATGTCGACCGCCCGGTTGAAAGGATCACTGTCAATGCCGCGCAGGGTTTGGAGGATTTCGTCGCGGTCCAGCACTCTTCCGGCATGCCGGACCAGTAGGTCGAGAGCGGCAAATTCGTTGGTGGTCAAACGGATGGGAACGCTGTCTATCCTGGCTTGCTGACGATGAAAATCGATACTCAAACGTCCGAAACGTCGACAGCGGTCCGTTCCGGTGTCCTTTGTCCGTCGCAGCACCGCCTGAATTCTGGCGACCAGTTCGCGTGGTTCGAATGGCTTGGGCAGATAGTCGTCGGCCCCCAGTTCCAGCCCCACCACTTTATCCATCAAATCACCGCGAGCGGTGAGCATAATAATAGGTAATGAACTGGTCTGTCGGATGCGTTTACAAACGTCAAAACCGCTCATCCCGGGCAGCATCAAATCGAGGATTATTAAATCCGGTGAAACGGTGCGGACCTTCTTTAGGCCTTCCGTGGCGTCGTTCGCTGTATATACCGTGAAATCAAATTCGCCGAGGAATCGTTTCAGCAGACGGTTGAGTTTTTCATCGTCGTCGATGACAAGGATTTTCCAGGGCATTGGATTCGCCTCTTTTGTGCTTGTCCGGACAAAGGTGACCCTGATCCTCAGTAGAAGTGGTTTTAAAACCCCATCTAACACCCAATCGCGGCGTTGTGGACCTTCTCGGTCAGTGTCAGGGGGCCCTGCCCCTGACACTGAATACATACGCCCATGTATGCTGCGTTTTTTCGTCGGCCCACGCGTTGCACTTGGGCATGATCTAAGGTTTTGAAACCACTTCTAACAGTTTTTTTTCACAAAATAAACCCACGATCGGTGACTGGTATTTAGTTGCTGATCGGGTCGGTGAAAAAAATCAGGATAGAACCGCGGACCGCCAAACATGAAAGAGACAGCGGTCCGCGGGGTGACAATCGTTATCGCCGGAAAAAACTGCGATTGGTAGCGGTGTGTTCCTCGATGTGCTCGGCGATTTTCTCCCGCTGTTCCGGGGATAGGGTAGCGTGAAAGGCTATCAATCGAGCAGCGGCCAGGTCCGCCAGATCCTTCATTTGGTCAAATTTTTCATTTACCATCGTGTCGATGGTTTCGGGAGCGATGGTGTCCTGGCGAACCAGGTTTGCAAGTTCCCGATGGTGGGTTTCACGATCGGTGCGCATCTTTTTGGCCCTTGTCGCGATGTCGGTGATGATCTCCTTCAATTCCGTTTTCTGAGATTCAGACAAATCTAGCCGGGATGCGATCCGGTTGCTGGCGGCTTCCAAATCGAATTCGTCGAAACCGCCGCGAGGATGACCGTGTCTGCAGGCACCAACGCCGGCAATGAGTAGCAAGGAGAAAAGGGTGGTAAAAATTATATGACGTTTCTTCATGACTGCCTCCTTATGAGATGGGGGTTTTGCGGCTGCCATGTGCGGCGCCGCGATTGTTTGAACCCACTATATGGCAGTCTTGCGATCAATGCTTTTCAAGGATGTATCAATTTGTAACAAGATGTAACGGTGGTTTAAGGTAAATAAAAGGCAGACAAGGCTTTCCTCATAATATCAGATGGTTCGTAGAGTTTCGGATACGGAAATAAGGCACAATAAAGTCAATTAAACACATTAAAAAACAAAAAAACCTACACAATTGTGTAAGTTTTTTTATGCACCTATTGCACTAATTAATGGGTAATTATCAGTTACCAATTGTTCAAAATATTATAATTGTAACCGATACCTCCCCATAGGTTCATAAACCCATGTAGGAGGTACACTAAAATGACACTCTATCGTTCAATTACATTCATCGGATTTGCGCTAACAATGGCATTGCTAATAGCCTATCATTAAATGGATTTCATGTTTTCCTGCCATTTCACATATTCTGATAGCCATATAGGATGCAAAATAACCGTTTGATTGGCATATCAGACTCAATATGGGGCTGAATGGATAGTTCAGCCCCTAATCCTTTCCAATACCATCAAAACCCTTACACCCTGTCTTTAATGCATGTCTCCTTGACCTTGGATATGCCCGGCAATGTTTAGGCTTTAAATCGTGAATACGGCAAATGTATTTGTCCTGATTTGGGAGCTTCCTAAGCCAAGGACAGCGTTGAACATCATCATGTGTGACAGGGCTGATCCATATGTCATATACGAAATGGTTGCCAAGTTCGATAGGATCGACCCATTCCAAAATATCCTCTCTGCCTTCATTCTGCCACATGGCGATATCATCCTCTGTGGCACATGTGGAGAATGCATCATACAGGTTCAGGCAACAGTTACCGCATTGAATACATTTAAAGCCCTTGGGTGGCATGTCAGGCTCTATATAGGGTTAATAGATTTGGTTTAGCCTTTGACCTATAGCATTCCATGAATCCAATTGGAAAGCTCTGAAGGGGCATATTACCCCATTTATACCCTACATCCTAAGCCATATTGATCCCTGAAATGGTCTAATCGATTTTTCAGAGACACCAAATCTGATGTGGATTATTATGAATATTTGACATTAGATCGGTAGGTTGCTAAGGAATTTGCATTATAAGACATATTTACATCAGGTATTGTCCATCTTGGGGAGGATGGGAACCATGATGATTGAATCGGGGAAATAGCCGAATTACCCTTCAAGGGGGTGGTTCGGCTATTTTATTTTGGTTTAGGTAATTTGGAGGTCTTGAATGATTCACCTATAAAGAAAAGCCAATTAATATTAAGCAAGTTGCTGAAGAGCTAAGTGTCCAGTTTGTGATAGTAGGCAGTATACAATTAGCCGGAGATCGATTAAGGATTACTGCCCAAATGATTGATACCTTGAAGGGGCGTCATGTTTGGTCGAATCGTTATGATCGACAGTACAAAGATATTCTAAAAATTCAGGATGAAATTACTCTCAATATAATAAAAACAATAGAGGCCAAATATGATAAATGGCTATTGGCAAGCTCAAGCCTTCTGGAGCATATTGGTGGAACAAATAGCCTGGATGCTTATCTATTAGACGAAAAGGCTAGTAATCTTTGGGTTAACCTTGGCCCTGATAATTATCAAGAGATCAAGAGGTTACTGGAAGAAGCGATATCTTTAGACCCTAACTATTTGAACCCATATAATAAGTTGACTTGGCTATACCTTAGGGAAGGACGCTATGGTTTTAGTCAGTATCCACAGGAGTCCTATGAAAATGCATTAAGAGTAGCCCAAAAGGCCCTGGAAATAGATAAATCCAGTGCATTTGCTCATTCAATGTTAGGTGCAGTTTATTATAATATGAAAGAGCATGATAAGGCCATTGTAGAATATAAAAAAGCCATAGAACTGAATCCTAACGAAACTGAAGCTTATATTATCGGCTGGGCGTTTTGCTATGCGGGCAGGCCTAAAGAAGCAATTCCATATTTTAAATATTTGGCGCGAATAAATCCTCGACTCCCAGACATCGGATGGAGAGTAGCAGTTCCAGATATATTTATGGGAAAGTTTGAAAATGCAATCCCAAATATTAATAAAGCCTTAGAAGCAGGGTCTAAGTGGTACCGAATACAATTAGACCTCGCCGCCTGTTATGCCGCCTTGGGGAATAAAGAAGAGGCGCTCACTGCCGCCCAGAAAGTTTTGAAAAAACACCCGAATTTTTCAGTTGAGACATTTATCGCGAGACTACCAGTAAATGACCTTGCAGATATAAAACCATATGTTGACGCTTTACGGAAGGTGCCTTTCCCTGAGAATTAGTCTGTTAACAAAAATTTTGTTTCTTCCCAATCAACAGAGAGCATGCTGAAACTTTCGTTAGCTGCTGAGTATCTGCATAAAAGCAGTCACCCGTAAAATACATATACTGTAAACATAACAACCGCTGGGCCGATAGACAGCCTTCTGCTATTTTCCTGCACCTATCATCTGATCAATTCTCTTGAGATAACCATACGGTATCATCCCAGAGTGTGCGATTTCTGATAGTTGGTATAGTGGCAAGAAGGTTTGATTATTGACCCATCCTACGATTTTCAATTACTCTCAATGTATCTGTAATAGACAGGCATTTTCCCCAACGAGGAATCGTCACCAATCAGGTTTTCCAAGGTACATTAGAAATTTAAGAGTAAGGAGCCAATCATGGCCAAAGTTGAGCTAAATACCCATGCCCCTGAGTTTACAGTACTCGATTTTAATGGAAGCAACGTTTCACTTTCAGATTTTGCCGGACAGAAAAATGTGCTGGTAGTTTTTAATCGTGGATTTGTCTGACCATTCTGCCGCAAGCATATGGCGCAGTTGCGTCAAGATTATCAGCGTTTTATTAAACTAGATACAGAAATAGTCGTAATTGGACCCGAGGATGCCGAATCTTTCAAGAAGTACTGGAAAAAGGAAGACCTGCCATTTATCGGATTACCTGATCCGAAACATGAAATTTTAAAATTATACGGGCAAGAGGTCAAGTTGTTCAAGTTGGGCAGAATGCCCGCCCAGATGCTGATTGATAAGTCTGGAATGCTTCGGTATGTGCATTACGGACATTCGATGGCGGATATTCCTTTGAATGAAGACATTATGAATCTGATCAAAAAATAGAAACCTGTCATAGAAATTCATCGCAGCCAACAGCATTAGAGGCGACGGCAAAATGCCAACACGACTTATGCTGAGCGTTACTGATAGCTCCAACGTATCAAACGAATGTGAGGACTCAAATCTGCTATGGTCCCACACCTATCACCCGGCAGATTTCCTGAATATATCCAGACGGTATCGTTATAATATTCGAGAATTTAGAAAGTTTCGAGAGTGGCAAGATATTTTTAGGGATGTGCCACGCTGTGGTATTGACGTGTGCGTTCCTATTAGGTTATGAGTTTCTTAGGGAAATCTCAATCGATAACGATTTCAGCTCTACACAACACCTATGGCTCTCGTAACAACGCTGGCATAATTTACAATTACCTCCTCCAATTCTCACGTTCATTAATCCCCTTTCTACCCTATTTACCAACCTCAGTACCTATAAGTCGGCCATAGCCATGCGGCTATTCGATATTGTCGGCATTGAAAGGTGGTGGTGTCGATACATGCTCCAAACCATTTATTGGTAGAAATCTTTGGAAGGAGGAAAGCCATGTTCAGGTCTCGATTTTACACATTGACGATTGCATTGATAATGATTTTTGGTACGGGCGCAATAGATTGTGCAATGGCTGGAGAGACGGTAAAATTAAAGGCATCCGCTACAAGTATTAATACCAAGTGGGAAGAAATGGAGGTCGGTGACGTAGAAGGGCATGTAATTGGGCTATTCCAGAATACTCAAGTCTGGATTAACGATATGACAGGGGAGAAATCGACTCAATATAGTAGAGGTACTATGGACTTTAATAGAAAAACTGGACAAGGTACTATGAACGGTTATGGCGTGATGACTTATCCAAGTGGCGATAAACGGTTCGTAAAACATGAGGGGAAAATAGCAGGTAAGGGCCTCTGGAAAGGGACATTCACTGACGTGGGAGGTACCGGCAAATATGAAGGATGTACAGGAGGAGGCACCTGGGAATCCAAATCTCTGGGGAAAGGTATATCTCACTTAACAGCAGAAGGAGAGAGGACTTTCAAATAGAAAGATTAAATGGTTAACGGCAGGGCCATTTTTTACCCTGCCGTTTTTTTATATCTGCTATCTAACGCGACTTTGAGTACCCATAAAAGCCTTGTAATAGCCGGATCGTATCCTTATAAAATCCTCGGGAACTGAAAATCCATTTAATGGCAAGAAAGCCTGTGCATCGACCCACCTTACAAATTCAACATAATCTCAAAAACACAATCTGTTTAAAAACAAAAAGGTCGGCTAAGCATTTGCGACCGCTCTGCTTTTTCGTTGACTAGTAAAAGCCAAAGCTCCCCTATCCTCTATCAGGGGCCAGGGATGGCGCTTATCAAAATCCGCTAGCTGTCCGGGTAGATCTTAACTTTTTCACATTATTCCTTATTGGCCTCGAGGTTTTGTCTCCCTCTGGTTTAGCCTGCAATAGCCGAGCTCAGAGCAGACGTGGTCGGCAAAGCCCACTCCAGCTTCTTCATACAGGCTGTAAGCCGCATCAATGCCGGCTTCCTGCAGGATGGCGATCTCATCTTCGTAACGTACCGATGCAGCAATTCGGCCCTGAAAGCCCAATCTTTGCAACTGCTGGACGGCAAACCGGCTGGTTTGCGGATCCGGTAGGGCGAGCATGACCAACACTATCCGGCTGTCCGCCAGATCGACCCGCTCCCAGAAATCGCTGTCGTCGGCGTCTCCGTAAACCACATTTCTGCCAATTTTCCGATGCTTCTCAACCGTGTCCATGGAAAAATCCATGGCAATGACCACATCCCCGTACCGGCGCTGCATTTCTTCGTAAGCCGCCGTTCCTACGCCTCCCATCCCGATGACGCCCACCTCGGCCTCACCGGTATGAATCGGCTCGTCTTCTTTCAACCGTTTTGCAGTTTCAAAACGCTTCAATAGGTCTGAAAACCGCGCATAGATGCTGTGTGAAAAGGCATTGAGCGGAGCGGCCAGAACGAAGGTGGTCGACAGCGAAATGGCAATGACGATCAGCCAGTCCTTGCCAATCCAGCCGTTGGCGACGCCGATGGAAGCCACGATCAGGCCGAACTCGCTGTAGTTGGCTAGGCTTAGTGAGCCCAGAATGGCGGTTCTGGCACGTAATTTAAAGCGGGTCAGTATCGCAAAAAACAGCGCCGCTTTGAATGGGACAGCTATCACCAGTAGCAGCGCAATGCCGAATGCAGCCCAGGTCGGGGTGCCAGAAAGACCGATGCTTAAAAAGAATCCGACTAAAAACAGATCTTTGAAGCCGAGCAGGCGGTTGGCCAGTTCGGAGGCCTTCGGGTGGTTGGCCAGAAGAGTGCCGAACACAAGGGCGCCAAGATCGCCCTTCAGCCCGACCATTTCGAAGCTCCTGTAGCCGATGACAGTCATCAGGATTCCGAAGAGCATCAGCAATTCACCGTGTCCACACCGGGCTAAAAATCTGACCATCAGAGGACGGAGAATCAACAGCCCGGCGAACAGGGACAAAGCCCATAGAGATGGGAGCTTTGCGGTGGAAGCCGCCAGAAAGGCCACGGCAAAAATGTCCTGTATGATCAAAATGCCGATGGCCGTTGTCGCATGGCGCGACGGGATCTCTCTTTTGGCCTCGAAGACTTTCACCGCAAAGACCGTGCTTGAAAAACTTAGGGCAAATGCCACCAACAACATGTTTTTCCAGGTCAGTAGGCTGAAGTAAGGCATCGATGCAGTTGAGAGAAGCCAGATTACGGCTCCGAGCACAGCCACCGTCAGGGCCATATGGATCGTGGCACCGGCCCACACCTCTGGTCTGGCCAGACTTTTGATCTTTAGTTTCAGTCCTATGGTAAACAGAAGTAACGTGACGCCGGCATTGGCAAAATCCTGAAGGGTCTGACCGCCCTCTATGCCGAAGCTATTGAGAACAAAACCGGCCACCAGATAGCCCACCAGCGGAGGTAGGCTGAGTCTTGCGACGATTGTGCCGAAAACAAATGCGGCGACAATCCATAGCGGATCCATTATGAGATGACCTCCATTTAAGGGCAGATTGAACAGATCGTTTTTAGGCTATACAAACTTTATTGGGGGCAAAGGTTATATCCGCCTCCCGAATTGTGGTTGCGGAATTTTACAGACTCAATAAGTGAAGTCTTTTAGATGGATAGATCATAAGGTAGGAAATTACTCGGGCATTGTTTCTGAAGTCAATCTAAAATCATCCAAATATCCATAATCTCGATGGGGTCCGGAATATACATTATTTCGTGTTGTTCAGAATAACATGTAATTTCAATGCTGGCTTTGGTTCGGCACGCACACCATTGTCGCTACAAATGAGCTTGAATAGTGATACCCCAGGCGTGCCCCTATGTCCCGAATCTATCAAGCTGCGGATCCCCTGAATATATCCAGATGGTATCTTTATAATTTACATAAATTTAGATAGTTACGAGAATGGCAAGATATTACAAATATGAAGTAGAAGGTCGTGCGTTTAAATTATTGCAGGTACTCTGACTGACAACTCTCGCAAATAGCCGAATTGTTGTACTCAAATTCAGCGTTCGAGCTTTTAAACTTTAAGGCTTTCTTACCGCATATGATGCATTTCTTCTCAGCCTTTGCCCTGGCGTATGCCTGTTTGTAATCTTTCTTAGACAAAATACTTATCAGTTCATCAACCCTGCTTATTCGTTCCTTGTTTCTAATCGCAGTAACTCAACTGTTTGGTTTGTTTGACGTTCACCTCACTTCTTCATTTATATGTTACACAAAATTGATGCCAAAGGTTGAAACAGAAGTAATTACTATAAATTACAGTTGGTTATTTTGTGTTCGAAGTTTCAATCCATTTCTGCAGGAGCCAATAATGGGTAAAAACCCCCAATGGATTGTGTTCTGGAACACAGCTGCACGTATCTTGCGCCGAATTTAGTCGATATATCCAAACCGTACCGCAACAGATGGCGTGATTTCTGATAGTTGGTCTTGTGGCAAGAAGGCAAAAACCGGGGACAGTTTTCGATACTTGTATGTAATTACAACTTCAGGCGTCTCTGGTCCGAACACAATATATGGGTGCGCCACGAAGGCGTAAGGTGCCAGCGGATGAAAGTTCCGTCCGGGAAATTGTCGGTTCATCCCGGTAGCTACCCAGACAGCGGGATAGGGAGACCTTCCTTCTGAAGCTCTGGGGACAAATGTAAGTCTTTAGGACTGCAGCAACCTGGCAGGCCGTAACGAAAGTGAACCCTGAGAAGGCCCCGAAAGGAAAGTCGTGGATGCCGACCCGCCCCATATTCGGGGAAGGCCGCAGCGGAACAGGGCCGTAACCGATCCACCTGTTCCGATCCACCGGGGTAATGGGGACAGCATGTCAGGAAGGTATCTTGGGTAACGTGGGAGACCCGTCCCGGATGCGGAGTCGCGACCCGTAACGGCACTCTTGGTGCTGGTCTGGGCGGGAGTCGGAGAGGGTCATAGTACCGATGAAGCCGGGTAATGCCGGTGGAGGAAAGGACCCTTGCTTCTGGTATGCTTTTGACCGAGACGAGATAGGGTGATTGGACATGGTCCTGAAAACGCCTGACAAGATTCGGAATCTCCAGAGAAAGCTTTACCTCAAGGCGAAGTCGGAACCGGAATTTCGCTTCTATCTGCTGTATGACAAGATCTATCGAGAAGACATTCTCACCCATGCCTATCGTTTGGCTAAAGCCAACGACGGTTCACCGGGTACAGATGGGGTCACCTTCGATCAGATCGCGTCAGAAGGCGTAGAGAAGTGGCTGACCGGGATCAGGGAACTACTGCGGGCCAAGAGCTATCGACCGCAGCCGGTGAGACGGGTAATGATCCCGAAGCCGGGGGGTGGGGAACGCCCATTGGGCATCCCCACCATACGTGATCGGGTGGTACAGACTGCCACCAAGCTGGTCATCGCCCCGATTTTCGAGGCGGACTCGGAACCCAGTGCCTACGGTTATCGACCGAAGCGCAGTGCGTTGAATGCGATCCATCAGGTTCAGAGCTGTTGAAACAGGGCTACACAGACGTTGTGGATGCGGACTTGATCCAAGTATTTTGACACGATACCGCATCAGGCGTTGATGCAGTGTGTAGCCCGGCGGATTGTGGACCGATAATGTGCTGCGACTGATCAAACTGTGGTTGAAAACACCGGTCGTGCATGGTGACGGAAAAGGCAGAGGGGGAAGGATCAAAGGCGGGCGCAAGAGCAGCCAGTGGCACACCCCAAGGGGGAGTGATCAGCCCGCTTTTGGCCAACGTGTACATGAACCGATTTCTGAAATACTGGCGGATGCAAGGATGTGATAAGGTCTTTCGGGCGCATGTGGTTTCCTACGCCGATGACTTTGTCATCTTGAGTCGCGGAAAAGCAGCACAGGCCCTGGAGTGGACCGCTGCTGTGATGGCGCGCCTGGGGTTGCGGCTGAACGAAACCAAAACCGTGATACGGGATAGCCAGGAGGGCACATTTAACTTTCTGGGCTACACCTTTGGCCGGATGACATTCAAGAAAGACGGGACCTGTTACCTTGGTGCAGAGCCCTTCCAAGACCAGTGTAAGTCGTCTGAAGCAGAAGGTAGGGGTGGTTCTACGACCCAGTGAGAAAGGGGCGTGGCCGGAGGTTAGAAAGCAGTTGAATGCACTGCTCCGGGGCTGGTGCACCTACTTTTGCTATGGCACGACGATGATTGCGTATCGGGCGGTGGAACGGAATGTATACAACCGTGTCAGACGTTTTCTGGTCGAACGGCACAAGGTGCCCTCGCGAGGCATCAGTCGGTTTCCTTCACAACGCGTGTTCGGAGAACTTGGCGTAATGCTGCCAAGGCCGATAAGACCTGCCGTCCAGCGTGTGCCTTGAAGTGAATCCAGTCGGAAAGCCGGATGCGGTAGCTCCGCACGTCCGGTTTGATGAGCGGGGATGGGAAACGGAGTCACGGCAAGTCGGACTGAGGCGGTGTATCGAAAGAGACGCCAATAGCCACCGAAAGCCTAAAACCACCGCGCCCATCTTCGACTTTACGGGATCAGGGGATAAACCATTCGATTCACATATTGGCGAGAAAGGTCCAGTCCAGCATCCTTATGAATCCGGCCATATGGAATACCACAATGTGGCATTAACCATTAATATTATTGATTATTTCTAAACAAGCATTAGATTAATAGTTATACTTCAACTGCCCCTACACACCACTTGATACGCAAAGATATATTCCATTCTTTTTCAATAATTGTGCTCATTCACCATGTCTCTACGGACCTCCTCTACTCTGAACCAAACTTCCGACTGACCTCATCGTCAAACCAACTTGATTGACCAAAATTTCAACAACCCAATCATAAGGAGGTAGCTATGAGAGCATTAATTGTTTTAACAATATGCCTTTCGATGTTTATCTATGCCGATGTATCACTTTCAGAATCGGATGAAATCTGTTGCACATGGATTAATTTGAAATATATACAAGGAAAAATACCACAAAAGGTTGTGTTTCATCACGATGGAACATACGCAACATACGGGAAAATAGATTCTGCAAACGCTCTTTCGAGAGGCACGTTTCAAGTGGTTAAGAAATGGACTGATTCAGAAGGTTTCATTTGGTATAATATTATTATGAATGATCCCAGAAAAGAGAAAATATACAAACTTGCAAGAGTAAGCGAGAATGGGAGAAATCTTGAATTTGTATGCAATAAAGATAACTACCCAACAGCAATTAATCCTGATTCAACTGGCTATTGTAATTATATGCGTGCATCTATGGATTATTAATAATATGCCATAACCTTTTTTGAGGACTTGTTATTTATAACGATAGCAAGTCCTTTTCAAGAAAGGAGATAACAAAATTATTTTATATAGATTTATAGCAATTTTCAGTGCTACATTTTTAGTGACTACTCTAACGTATCTGTAATATCTTTGATCCTTAAAAACTCCATATACTGTAAACAAAACATAAGGTCTGGCCGACTCACGCTTGCTGCTATAAAGCGCTACTTTAATTGACTCTGAAAGATTGAAGGCCGACTACATCATATGGTAGTTGGCCTTTTTCAATTTTAGTTATGATAAGATCGATGTGTACGAAACCGCTTCGCGGTAGCTTCCCCTCCTGAACTTCTTCAGTAGTTTTCCCACCGTACCATACACGCCTTCTTTACCCATTACCTGATCATGTAAACTACCTTTTTGAGTTTGTTTAACCCCAAACCAAGGAGGTAGAGCATGACACCACTGCGTCAACGGATGATCAGGGCAATGGATCTAAGGAATCTTTCCCGCCACACGCGACGCGCCTATCTTAACGCCGTTACCGGGTTGGCCAAACACTATCGGCAGTCTCCCGGAAACCATCACCGAAGCGATGATCGAGGATTATCTGTTGTATCTGAAAAACGAGAAGGGCAACGCGCCTGAAAGTTGCTGTCTGGTTTTAACCGGCCTGCGGTTTTTCTATTCTCACATTCTGGAGCAGCAAATATCGGTCGGCTTCAGCCTGCCTAAAAAGCCGCGCAAACTTCCCACCGTGCTGAGCAAGCAGCAAGTTTGGAAGATCATCTGCGCCCCGGGCAACCTGAAACATCGGTTGATCTTGATGAGCACCTACGCGGCGGGACTCAGGGCCGGGGAAGTCAGACGATTAAAGACCGAGCAAATCGACAGCAAACGGATGCTGATCAAAGTGGTGGAAGGCAAGGGACGCAAGGATCGCTACACGATGCTGTCGGAAAAGCTGCTTGAGGAACTGCGCCGCTACTATCAAACCTGCCGTCCAAAAACCTACCTGTTCCCATCCAATTACAAGAAAAACAAGAGACACAGCCATTATCCTACGCAGTCGGTGCGATCGCATCTACGAAAAGGCCCGTAAGAAGGTCGGCGTAAAAAACGGTGAAGGCATCCACACGCTGCGCCACAGCTTCGCTACGCATCTATCTGGAGGCCGGATTCGACATCCGCAAAATCCAGGTGTCTGCTGGGCCATACGAAACTGTCCACCACCATGATCTACCTGCATGTGAGCCGCGAAACCCTATCCAAGGTTCCCAGTCCCTTGGATCTGATTGACACGGACCGTGCAGCGGAAAGGAGGACAGCACCGATGGCACCGATTATCACAACCTGAAAGCCCAAGCGTCTGGCAGCTGGCCGATATCCTCCGAAAATCACCTGAGCGACTACCAAGACGCGTACCGGCTCTGGCCGCAGCACCGCAAAATCGTCTATGACCTGCTTAACTGCCGCACCGCCAGTCTGGGAGGGCACCTCGATCGCTGCAGCCATTGCGGAGCGATGCGCATCGCCTACCATTCATGCCGCAATCGCCACTGCCCCACCTGCCAGCATATACCGCGTGAACGCTGGATTGGAACAACGAAAAGGCGAGCTGCTGCCGACCGACTACTTCCATGTCGTCTTTACCCTGCCGCATGACGCTCAATCCTATTGTGCTGAACAACAAGACGGTGATGCTCACCATCCTGTTTAAAGCCGCATCGCAAACTCTGCTAACCTTTGGTGAAAAAACCTTGGCGGAAAACTGGGATTTATTGCTACCTGCACACCTGGGACCAGAAGCTCAACGCCCACTTCCATCTGCACTGCCTGGTTGCCGGTGGCGCGGTCTCGACCGACGGTTCACGCTGGACGCCATGCAAAGGCAATTATTTGTTTAACACGCGGGCCTTGTCGCTGGTGTTTAGGGGCAAGTTCATGGAACTGACGAAAAAAGCCTGCCAGCGCCAGGATGTCAAGCTTGCAAAGGAGCAATACAACCATCTGAAAACGCGACTGTATGAAAAACCATGGATTATCGATGTGCGCGATCCGGTCAAAAACCCGGAACACGTGCTGGAATACCTGGCCCGCTATACTCACCGCGTGGCGATTGCCAACAGCCGCATCAAAGCGCTCAAAGACGGCATGGTGACCTTTACCGTTAAAAACCGAAAGAAAAACCGGATCGAGTTGCTGACGATCACCGCCGTGGCGTTCATCCGGCGCTTTTTGCTCCACAGCCTGCCTAAGGGTTTTGTTAGAATCCGCCATTACGGCTTTTTGGCCAACCGAAACCGGTCCCAAAACCTCTCGGCCATCCGTCAATTGATGGGACTGTCCGATCCATCAGATAACCTCATCTCTACCGTTGAAGAGATGATGCACAAGCTCACCGGCATCGACATTACCGAATGTCCCTGTTGCAAAAAGGGAATGATGCAGTTGTTCAGGCAGATACCCAAGGGCCGGGCGCGGCCGCCCAATCCGCTTGCTTTTGCGGCAGCTTAATTGGTTTAGCTGGAAGTTGAATCGGTTCTTGAAGAAACCACAGCTGAAGTGCGCCTTGCCGCTGTTGACATATCTTTGCATGGTAAAAAAATGCAACTCAAAGGGTGTCTTGATGATACTTTGTCCCACCAATAGTTATCCGACCTGCCTTTTACCCGAACCGAAAAGTGCCAACTCTCAGGCAAATGGTCAAAAGAATCGCTTACTATACCCATATGGAAATATTGTGCCAAAACACCCTCACGGCGGCTTCGTACACATCTGTTTTATCAATCATCCCGCCCTTTAGACCTTCATTTTAAATTTTGCTTGCGGCCATACGGAAATATCAATAGTCTCTGCTACACTGCTGCGGGACGATGGATAAAACACTTATAATGTATCTTGATTAAATCACAGATGACAATCCATGGGGCTGTCAGGCGAGTTTGGAATTTGCATTTGCAAATGAAAGATCAAAACATGATTTTAACAAACAATCTTTCATTAGCTTGTATTGGAATTGGTCCTATGATCAACGAGGCCATTCAATATATCAAATATATCCAATTTATGAAGTTCAAATAATTTCTCCGATACTGCCGCAGTAATACTCACGCCGCCGGATTTGTTAGTTAAGACATAATTTATACTTACCAGTGGTTTCGATTCAGATTTTACCGTTGATTTGATAAATAGAATATCTTGTCCATTAACATTTCTTATCTCCTTGTCTACTATTTGACCCCCTTGACGTTTTATCCATTTTGCATAGTGCTTAAAAGATTCCTCATATGACGATATTTCACGGGTTTCTTCAATTGAAACATATACATCATTTGAAGTATTAGATAACAGCCTGTTTCTATTTTTTGACTCTTGATCTATGGTTTTAGAAATTGGATCTTTCTTACCATGGAGTTTCCATATTTTATCGTTATACCATAATTTATACTCTATCTCATTTCCTTCTATAACCTGGTTTGAGGTCTCCGGCTTTTCATATTGGATATTCGATTTTTCTATTTCAGTTTTAGAGTTTGAATCCGTGCAACTGGCAATGAAGACGACAAGAAAAAAGGAAACAATATATAGAAATTTTGGCATTATTCAACACTCCTGAAAATATTAATTTGTTTTGCTTTTATTTTCTAAATAGTAAATTTTGGGATCCTCGCTGGTCGCCGGACCAGCCTCATTCATGGTCCGTATAAAGTTAAATTCGGCCTGGTCGCTATGTTTATATTCGCGCTACGCAATAAAACAGCGCGAAATACATTTAGATTTTCTGAGTTGTTTCAATTTTGGGGAAAGGAAACTGGAAACGGTAACGCTTACGTCGTAAACGCTCTTGCGATTCCTGAATACGCAAACAGGCACGAAAAAACGATCAAAAAGGTTGCACAGGCACCGATGAGGACCCGGTAAGAGCGATCACTAAGAAAATCCTTGCCTTTAGACACGGCGGTCGAGATGGCGGTATACCAGACAAGATCGGCCAGAATGTGGCCGCTGAAGAATGAAAAAACGCCCCAATTCCCGAGGGCTGAACTTTGCAAAATATATCCGAGGCCAATTGACACCCACCAGATCGTCCAATAAGGGTTCGCCAGGCTCATGAATACACCTGTAAAAAGCAGGCTCTTGCTGTGCGTTTTTTCGGGGTCGGATCGCAGCGTCAGGGACGGTAGCATGCGGAACATGCCGTAGGCCATCCACAATAGAATGGCTGATCCCCCAATCGCTGTAGCGATAAATACCTCTTCGCGTTGCAAAATCGGAGCCATGCCAAGCATGAGGGCAATGATCAATGCAGCTTCGAGGATGCCATGCCCGGCAATCAGCAGGGGCCCGGTCATATAACCGCGACGCGGACTTTCGCTGATCGTCACACTTAAAAGGGGGCCGGGCATGATCGCCCCCGAGAGAGCCACAACAAACGAGGTGACAAATATGGTGGTTAAAGCCAGCATAAATTTATAAAAGAGTCTCATTGATATAATCGTTAAGATACCTGTACCAGCATCAACCCTCTGGTGGCAACCATCAATATGAATAACCATAGAAATACGGTAAGCGACACCGAAATTGTCGGTTCTGTTGAATGTTCCATAGCGCACCTCCTGTGCCCTCAATTATTTTGTCATCCTGCGACAATCACCATCAAAACAGCATGGTTTATGTTGGATTTTAAACATCATGAACTCTGTGTCAAAGGATCGATGATTATTATACGCTGTTCAATAACAAATTCCGAAGTCCGGAAGGATGGTATAAGTGGTTGTAGAAAAAACGTTCTAATTACGGAAAGTTTTTTTGACAACCACTATAACTAAAATCTTTCCAAGATCGCCTTCGAAAGAGAGAACCAATAGTTATCTATGTGAATATGGCGCTTTGGCCTTTGTCATAAGTGACGTTGGGTTGAAGAACTTCTCAATAGACTTATCTTTATAAACATTGTTGCGGTCCCGGTTGCATTTAAACCCCGTCCGGAAATCGAATTTGATTCACTTCTGGCGGGGATTCTTTTGCGGGGCCCAATCGATGACAATAAACAGACCTCTACACGGGACTGATCGAATATAAGGAGATTCAAAATGACATACACGTTACCAAAACTTCCGTACGCATATGACGCACTGGAACCATTCATCGATGCACGGACAATGGAGATTCATCATACCAAGCATCACCAGACCTATATCGATAAGCTGAACGCTGCGGTAAGTGACTACCCGGATTTGAAAGACTACAGCGCCGAGGATTTGATTAAAAGCTTGGATAAGGTTCCGGAAAAAATCAGAACGGCTGTTCGGAATCACGGGGGCGGTCACGCTAACCACTCGTTTTTCTGGCCGATACTTAAAAAAGACGTCGCCTTCAACGGGGATGTGGCTGATGCCGTCAAGGAGAGGTTCGGCGATTTCGAATCCTTCAAAAAGGATTTTTCAAACGCGGCGGCTCTGCTGTTCGGCAGTGGCTGGACCTGGTTGGTTGTTGAAAATGGCCGGTTGGAAATTGTCACCACCCCAAATCAGGACAGCCCATTGAGCCAGGGCAAAACACCGGTTATCGGATTGGATGTATGGGAGCACGCCTACTATCTGAAGTACCAGAACCGACGGCCGGAATACATCGAGGCATTCTTTAACGTGATAAACTGGGAAAAAGTCAACGAGCACTTCCAAATTGCGCGTTAATCAAGACTAACCGGGTGGCGATACGCTCCACCCGGTTATCCTCTTATCAGTGTTACCCTAAATGATTGTAAACAGAATGGGATAATATTTTATACATTTGATATTTTATTGAAACGTGAGGGAGAATAAATGAGCAGATTGAGAATCGTTTTACTGATTTCGTTTATCGTGTTGAATCTCTTGTGGATACCTGCCGTGTCGTTTGGGCTTGATGTGGGTGACAATGCCCCGCTATTCAGTGGGAATTCCACCCAGGGAAAAATTCAACTGGCGGATTTTTTGGGCAAGAAAAACGTCGTGCTGGCGCTCTATTTCGCCATATTCACGCCGGTCTGAACGGATGAAATTATTGACTTCCAGCGGGATCTGGAAGAATTTGAAAAATTGGATGCACAGATCATTGGTGTCAGCACGGACAGTATGGAGACGCACCGTGATTTTTCGACTAAGAACGGTATCGATTTTCCGCTTTTATCCGATGATGATAAAAAGATCAAGGAACTCTATGGTAGGGGACGGATTACCTACCTCATCGACAAGAGCGGCGTCATCCGGTTCGTTCAAAAAGGCGTTCCTAACAATGAGGATTTCTTGAATCAGCTGAAACAGCTCGAATGAAAGACATTGGGTATTCGCTTTCTAAGGGCGATTCTTACGAGCAATGATGTGTGTTGCCGAGCCCAGGTAAATCTCGGCCACCTCCATTGCAGTTTCCGACAGCGTGGGATGTGGGTGAATGCTCAGTGCCAAATCCTGTGCCAATGCACCCATCTCCACTGCCAGAACGCCCTCAGAGATGAGCCCCTCCGTACCTCTACCAGTAAAGCCGACGCCTAAAATGCGTCCGGTGTCGGCTGCGACGATCATTTTGGTTAACCCTTCCGGTGCGTCCATTGTCGTCGCACGACCGGAAAACTTCCAGGGAAATCGATTCACTTCCACTTTTATGTTCTGGCGCCGGGCTTCTTCTTCAGTAAGACCGCAATAGGCAATTTGCGGATCGGTGTAGACCACGGCCGGTATGGCCCTGGCATCGAACGCCGATGGCTCGCCGCCGATCACTTCAGCAGCAATTTTGCCTTCGTACGTGGCTTTATGGGCCAGCATCATCCCGCCGATTACATCGCCGACGGCAAAGATCCTTTCGTCGGCCGTACGCATCTGTTCGTCCACGACGACAAATCCCCGGTCATCCAGTTTGACACCGGTGTGTTCCAAGCCCAGGTTCTTGGTGTTTGGACGGCGTCCGATGGCCACCAATACCCGATCGAAACTTTGCGGGCGTTCGTTTCCGAAGTTCACCATCACCCGTTCATCATCCTCTTTCAGGGCGCTCACCTGAGTGTTGAGCAAAATCGATTCAAAACTTTGCTCCAGGCGCCGTTTAAGCGGTTCCACCAGATCCGAGTCGACACCCGGCAGCAACCGGTCGCCGAGTTCGACCACACTGACTTTTGAACCTAAAGCGGCATAGACCGAACCGAGCTCCAGGCCGACATACCCGCCGCCGACAACCAGCAGAGTGGATGGAATATCCGCCAATTCCAACGCACCGGTCGAGTTCATGATTCGGCCGTTTTTCTTGAAAGGGGTGCCTGGGAAAGGGATCGGGCGGGAGCCGGTGGCGAGTATCGCATGGCGGAACTTGATGTGGCTGATGTCCGATTCGTGGATGCGGACTTTGTCAGGACCTTCGAAAACGACCCGCCCTCTGATTCGCTGGACGCCCCGGCTCTCACTCAGACTGACCAGGCCGTTGGCCAGCTTGTCGACGACTTTGCCTTTGTGGGCACGGATAGCGTCAAGATCGATTTCAGGTGGCCCGAACGTTAGGCCCAGTGGGGCCGCATGGGCAGTGTCGTAAATCAGTTCCGAAAGGTGAAGATACGTCTTGGAAGGTATGCAGCCACGGAACAGGCATACCCCTCCGGGGCGATCGGAGATGTCAACCAGGGTAACATCCATTCCGAGATCGGCCGCTCGAAAGGCTGCTGCATAACCGCCGGGGCCACCGCCGATTACGAGCAAATCCGCCTCCTGTGCCAGTTCACCCATAACCATAACAGGGTATTCTCCTTATTCTCATGTGATTTTCGGGTTAAATCGACAGCAGCATATTTCCGGGATCTTCGAGCGCGTTACGGAAGTATTCAAGGAATCGTGCGGCATCGACACCATCCAAGACCCGGTGGTCGATCGTCAGGACCACCGGAAGGATTAACCGGGCAGCGATTTTAGGGGCACCGCTTTCACTCTCATTAAATACCGGTTTCAGGCGAGCAGCGCCCATCCCCAGGATGGCCGCCTCCGGAAAATTTATGATCGGGGCAAAGTGCCCCCGGCCACCGGCGGCGCCAATGTTGGTGATAGTAAAAGTACCACCTTGAAGTTCTTCAAGACCGACCTTGCGGGCCCGGGTCTTTTCCACCAGCTGACTGAGTTCAACCGCAATGTCGACCATGTTCTTCTGATCGACATTGCGAAGGACCGGAACCACAAGTCCTTCGCCCGTGTCGGTGGCAACACCAATATGAATATACTGTTTTCGTATAATCTGGCCGTTTTCCACGTCGAGGGAAACGTTGAATTGCGGAAATTTTTTCAACGCGGCAGCAGCGGCCTTGACGGCAAAAACGGTTAAAGTGAGGCGACCGCCGAGCTTTTTGACGGCTTCCTTGTGGCGACGACGGAGATTTTCCAACCGGGTGACATCGACATCATCCTGACTCGACACATGTGGGATTTGGGACCAGGCCAGTGCCATCTGTCGAGCGGTGGCCTTTCGGATCGATCGTAAGGGCAGGAGGTCAACCGGCCCCCATTTAGAAAAATCAGGCAGCACCGGTGACGGGATCGCGACGGGTAAGACGCCTGAAATTACAGCAACTTCCGGTTCCGCTTCGTCTATTGTTGTTACTCTTCCCTGTTTGGCAAACGCCCGAACATCCTCGGCAGTGACCAGACCACCGGGACCGGTCGGAGAGACAGCATGCAGATCAACGTCAAGTTCACGTGCCAGTCGACGGGTAGCCGGTGAGGCTGGCACCGGACCGCCGGGCTGTGGGGGAAGTTCTGGCCTCGTTACCTTTTCATTCTTCCTTTCGACCGGGATGGCCTCTCTTCCGGAAGCCTGTTCAGCGGGTTGAATTTGGGTGTCGGCAACCACATCTTTATCAGCGTTATCACTGAAAGTTATGAGCACATCCCCGACTTTAACGACATCTCCGGGCTTGACCAGGATTTCATTCACCGTTCCGCTGTAAGGCGAGGGGATCTCTACGGAGGCCTTGTCGGTTTCGACCTCGAGGATCGGGTCGCCTTCATTGACTGCATCACCGACCGCCACAAGCACCGCAATGACTTCTCCCTCGTGAATTCCCTCACCGAGATCAGGAAGTTTGAAAGATCTGGCCATAGATTATCTCCTCACATGAGTTTGATGCCGAGAACGTATCAATGTGTCTTCAGCGTCCGTCTTGTTTCGAGCAGGATTCGATCGACGCCCGGGATGTAATAATTCTCCCGGCTGAACAGCGGCGTGACCACATCGAAACCGGTCACCCGGGCGACCGGTGCCTCCAGGTAGTAAAAAGATCTGTCGACCAGTTTGCTGAGTATTTCGGCTCCCGGTCCATAGCTGCGCGGGGCTTCATGGACGATGACCGCCCGCCCGGTTTTACGCACTGATTCGGTAAACAGGCTGTCATCCAGGGGTGATAGGGTTAAAAGGTCGATGACCTCGGCTTCGACGCCGTCCTTTTCCTTTAAGATTCTCGCTGCTTCGAGAGTCGGTCGCATCATTGTGCCATAGGATATCAGCGTGACGTCCTTTCCCTGACGGACAATTTGAGATTTTCCAATCGGAAAAGTCTCTTCCTCTTCTGGCACCTCTTCTCTGAAAGCCCTGTAAAGAGCCTTAGATTCATAAAATATAACCGGATCGGGGTCGCGAATCGCGCTAGTCAGAAGAGCTCGAGCCATTCGAGGGCCGGAAGGAATCACCATCTTCAGGCCCGGAGTGTGGGCGTAATAGGCTTCACGACTCTCGGAGTGGTGCTCAAGAGCCCTGACCCCTGCGCTGTAGGGTGTGCGGAGGACCATCGGGACGCTGAAACCACCCTGGGAACGCCAACGCATCCGGGCGGCATGGTTTTCGATTTGGTGGAAAGCCTCATAGCTGAACCCGGAGAACTGAATTTCACACACCGGTCGGAGACCATAAACGGCCATGCCGATCGACATGCCAACGATGCCAGCCTCTGCCAAAGGGGTATCCAATACCCTTTCTTCCCCGAACTTGTCGATCAGGCCGTCGGTTACTCTAAAGACACCGCCGTCCCGGCCGACATCCTCACCGAGGAGGATCACGCGGTCGTCTTTTTCCATTTCCTGCTTGAGAGCAAGGTTGAGGGCCTGAACCATTGTTATTTTGGCCATAGAATTACTCCTCATTGCCCGTTGACAACACTTTCGACAAATATTCTTTCTGCTCTGCCAGGTGCGGCGGTATATCGGCATACAGGTGATCGAACATGTCTAGCGGATCGCCGAATTGCTTCATTTGCTTCTCAGCATTGTCGACAGCCGCCTGGATTTTTTCCTTGACCTCTTTCTCGAGAGCGTCGATTTGTGAGTCGTTGACCAGGCCTTTATCGACGAGGTATTTTTGGAATCGGGTCAAGGGGTCGCGCTGTCGCCAGTTTTCGACTTCTTCCTCCGAGCGGTATCGTTTGGGATCATCCGCTGTGGTGTGGACCGAGATACGGTAGGTGACACACTCTATAAGCGTCGGACCTTCTCCCTTTCTGGCCCTTTCAACCGCCTCGGCGGCAGCAGCATAGACGGCCAACACATCGTTTCCGTCAACCTGAATTCCTGGAAATCCATAGGCAAGGGCCTTTTGCGCCAGGGTCTGCGATCGTGTCTGCTTGCTGCGCGGCAATGAAATAGCCCACTGATTGTTCTGGCAAATAAAAATGACCGGTGCCTGAAACACCCCGGCGAAATTGGCCGCCTCGTGAAAGTCGCCTTCAGATGTGGCCCCATCCCCAAAAAAGGTCATGGCGACATCGTCTTTTTTACGGTATCGAATACTCCAACCGATACCGACAGCATGAAGCATTTGGGAGCCAACCGGTATTGAAACCGGCAGAGTGTGACTTTTTTCGGAGGTCTGGGCGCCCTCGCTGTATCCGTTATTAGAAAGGATAACGCTTTCAAGGGTTCGGCCGCGCCAGATTTCGGCAGCTGTTTCTCTGAACGCCGGCACCATCCAATCCGTGTCCCTCAGCGTGGCAACGGCGCCCAGCTGTGCAGCCTCTTGCCCCGAGATGGGTGGGAAGGTGCCAATACGTCCCTGGCGTTGAAGGTTAAGTAGTCGTTCGTCGAACCGTCGTCCCAGCAGCATGCCGCTATAAAGCCTGTTCAGAACATCGTCGGAGATTTGCGGCTCCAAAGATTCGTCGAGGTTCCCTTCAGCATCGAGAATGGAGAGGTGGTCGACATGATAAGGAAGATCAATTTTGGTTCTTGGCATGGCCTTACTCCTTGGTGATTCCGGCTGGAATCAAAAAAGACGTATTAAAGATAATCGGTGTAACACTCATTTAGGTTGCGGTAGACGTAACTGTCTGTTTTTGAGTCAATGTTTGATCAAAAACCTTACATTAATGTTTAAAGTGTAGCCTTTTTGCTCCGAGTCAAGGGGGCTGACATCTAACCCGAAAATTTAGTAAAATCTTCTAGGGTTGCATGTACAATCTTTTAAGGTAAATGCGCGCAAAACCTATAACCAACCATTATGGTAGTGTATTGCGGCAACGCAGTTTCTGCCTGGCTACCCAACCAAATAGGTTCCACAAAAAATGCGGGCGGGATTCCGGTCCCGAATCACGCATCGGTAATATAACGGGGATTGCGTGTTTACTTGTTTTTTGCGGATGGCTATATTAGAAAATATTTGGTCAAACTCGATTCTTCATTCCATTCGATTCATGCTCGCAGAGAAAGAGATACGATGGACTTTTCAATCCCGGCACATGTCAATAGAGACATTGAAGACTTTACAACGTTTCTCAGCACCGATCTGAAGCCTCAACTGTCATCTTGGTATAAAAATGGCGCGATGCCAGTCGAGTTTTTTCGCCGCATGGCATCCGGTGGTTGGCTCGGAATTCAGTGGAAAAATGGAGAACTGGAGAAAACCTCAGCGCTAAGGGAAGCCCTGCTTCAGGAAGAGCTTGCAAAAGTGTCCGCCGGTGTGGCGATTACCATTCTGGCGCACGTCAATCTTGGTTTCTCAGGACTGTTTCTTTTCGGTTCGGAGTACCTTAAAAGTAAATACGGCCGAACGGCAGCCCTGGGCGAAACCGTCATGTGTCTCGGCAACACCGAAAATCTGGCTGGCAGCGATGTGGCCGGTATTGCCATGCAGGCGGAGAAAACAGACGACGGCTGGCTGCTGAACGGAACCAAGGCCTATGTCACTAACGGTTACATTGCCGATCTGGGGGTTATTACAGCCGTATCCAATCCAGACGCAGACCGCAACCGCCGTATCTCAATGTTCCTGGTCGACTTGAACGCCCCGGGTGTCAAACGTAAAAAGCTTAACAAACAGGTGTGGATTCCCTCAGACCTCACACGGTTGCAATTCGACAATGTTTTCGTGCCTGACGATCACCTGCTGGGAGAGCGCGGTCGGGGACTTCAGCAGGTTCTGGCCGTGTTTACGCGCTGCCGGGTTCCGATCAGCGCTCTGACCTTGGGCACCGCTTCCGGCGCATTCGAGATGGCCCTGAATCGTGCCAGAACGCGAAAGATATTCGGTAAGAAAATTATCGAATTTCAAGCCAAGGCTTTTGAATTTGCCGATTTTTATGCCCGTATGGAAGCCGTGCGTTTGATGCTCTGGAAAACCTGCAGCCTCATGGATGCGGGACAAGACTTCCGTCAGGAGTCCTCTTTGGCCAAATACCTCGCCGTGCAGATGGCAAAAGAAGTGACTCCTTGGGCCGCTGATCTGTTCGGTGCCGCATCGGTTGTTTTCGAACACCCTATCCATAAATTTCCAATGGACGCCTGGGCTTCTTCACTCGGTGAAGGAACACAGGACATTCAGAAGTTGGTCATTTTCAGAGAATTATTGAAAAAATACGAGCGAGAATAAGAACCGCCCCGCACTGCGTGGCGATTGTTCACATCTTCCCTCAAAAATCTATTGACTTTTCCTCATAATGGTATAAAAATTTGTCCAAATGGGTGTTTTCATGGGAATCGTTTCGCAAAGCGATGCGTTTTTCAGCCAAATCCCATGCATTACGTAATCTCATAAAGCAACACATGCCCTTCTGCCATAACAAAGCTATCGGAAAGGTTTCACTGTGGAACTAACCCAACCCGAAATCATCCAGATTTTGAGACGCCGTGCGGATATGAATCAGGGCACGTTTGGCGCTGAAGCCTTTGACACAAGCTTCGAATCCGGACGGACAAAAATCAAGAATATCGAACTGGGTAAACAAACGCCAACCGACGACGATTTGAAAAAGATGGCCCGCGTTCTCGGTGTTTCAGCGGAGATTCTCAAACCAGGGAGGAGCCCATCGGTGCCGGACAAGCAAGAATCCCGAACCGCACCTGGGGGAATTGCCCTATACAAGAAAACCTTGGCGTTAGTCCCAGACCTGGCAGCGTATATGGATATGTTGAACAAGGCCGTCATGTTGGAAGACAGGGAACTGATCCAGCATATCGCTGAAAAACTGGCCGATATCTTCTCACATATCAGCGTCGTAGGTGCAGAAAACGAACTTATAAAGCAGAACGCTTGATCCGAATGTTTCATGATTATTTTTTTCGGCAAGGCATACTAAATAAGAATAATATAACGGTACATTATATCAAATCTTCCTTGTAATGATAGCGCTTATAACGTTTCCTTACACCCTTGCTACCTCGGTGAGGTATTACATTGAACGAACCAATGGAAACATATAGCGAAACCACCGATCTCTATCGGGAGATCCTGCGCGAAGCCCAACGCATTGAGGACAAAAAACTTATCCGAATCATTCAGCAGCGGTTAAAGAATCTGGGTAATGTTTCCTGTTTCACCAGCAGCGGTTGTGAGATCATTTCCTTTCCGGGATCTATGAATATTCCGCTCCATCCCCCCGAAGATCGTCCGTTTTGGCCAAAATTCGATCACATCCAGATTGTCATCATCTTGATTGCCTACCTTTTGCTGATTACGACCCATTCGATTTGGCAATAATTATTACACCCTATACCCATTTGGGTATTACCGATTCCCTCCTGCCAATTCCCACATTCTCGTCTTATTAATATTTAGGATATATAACCATCTAATTATATGTGTTTTATGCAATGAGCACCTTAGATGCGAAGTGCCCGTTCTCTCGGCTTTCCAAATAAAGAACCACAACAATTATACCCATTTGTACATTTAAAGTTGACAAAAAGTACAAATGGGTATAATTGTTGTGTCGCTCCTCCTGCTCAACGGGCATCAGGCCCTGATTCAGAATGGCGTTAAAATCCTCTTGGCCGATACCCGTATCCTCGATCTTGACGGTGGCGGCGGTGGTGGTCAGCCTGACTGCCAGGGATGCCATTGTTCTTATCGGCGGATTTGCTACGGCATTCGGTTTTGTCATGTACCTGATGCTTTTAGGTGTCCATTGGGGAGGGGCGTTTTCCGGGTGTCGGTGCAGCCTTGGCAACAGCGCCTTTTCATTTGCTGGATTTTTGCCCCTCTGGGCCTGGCAGATTTTCTGGTGGATTTTGGGTATCGTTATGATGTGGGCGTTGTGCTTTAAAGCAGAGATGGCCACGACGACAGACGAGCAAATTGAGAGAGCCGACACGGATACGATGATCGTTGTAAAAGAAACTTAAATGAATATGATATGATTGGAGTAAGGAATGATGAAAAAAGAAGACAGATGGCTGTTGGGTATAGTATTATTTACCTTGCTGTTCACGGCATCATTCAGCTGGGGACTATGGGGGTAAACGATTGATAAATGGGTATAAAACAGGTTACCAGGCGGGCCGGTTGATTCGGTAGCTTCCGGCTCCGCCTGATAACTGCCCCAATCAGCGGCCTCGCATTAAGGGTTACATATCATGGAAGAAGCCAGAAAACGACGTTTGACAATTACCGGCTTTATTCTCGTTATATCGGTTTTTTTTG
Organism: uncultured delta proteobacterium; assembly: GCA_963719015.1. Classification (GTDB taxonomy): domain Bacteria; phylum Desulfobacterota; class Desulfobacteria; order Desulfobacterales; family SG8-13; genus JARFQH01. The sequence continues at coordinate 27,770 of CAVRBA010000003.1, forward strand.
CCGGTTTCATCTACTCGGTATTTTTCACTCAGAAGGAAAATTCCTATTGGACATATTTCAAGCAACGGGCAAAAGAATCCAAAACAACCGAATCACCTAAACTCCGGGTCGATATTAGTGACAATGTCATTCTGTACAGGGATGACTTGGTGTCGGTTGGAAAAATTAAGCTTATTTACCGTGGCCGCTCTGGGGGGAGTCTTAAAATCGGTGTGATAATTAATTCTTTGGACCCACAGATGGAATATTTACACCAAATTCCAATTCACCAAGCCAAAGAAGGTATTCGGCTGGGCGGTGAAACGTTTCAAGTACTTTCAAGTAGCTCGTCTAAACTTAAGTTACAACGAAAAAAACAGTCATAAAAATTACTGCAAGCATCTTCCCGGATGTCCAGCCACAAACCTCGTATATATCTCACTCTCCTTTCAGTTTTCTTGCATCTCATCAATAGAGACTTAGCTTGCCGTTTATAACGTTTTCAAACTATAAATTCCGAAAGACAGAAGGGTGGAATACGTGGTTGTCGATAAAAACATTCGAATAACGGAACGTTTTTACTAGAACACATCTCAAAAATAGTCTAAGTGCCCATGGCGGCGTTATGAAACGAATCGGTCAGTGTCAGGGGGCCCTACCCCTGACACTGAATACATACGACCTGTATGCTCCGCTCTTTCGTCGTTGCATGCCTTGTCCTGAACCCTGATCCTTATTTTTGAGATACGTTCTAACAACCATTATAAGGTGCCTTAGACTGAAAATTCATCCTTTCGGTCAAACCGCGGCTTTAATGTTGCCGTCGTTTTGAGGCACGCGGAGCTCATGCAGCTAAATATAGAAGTTCTATGGCTCTGCGTCCGTCTGGTAAAAATTCCAGTCAAGTTGAACATGATACGATGATCCAAGAAAAAGGAGAAAAACAATGAAAATAGAAAATAGATTTGCAGATTACCTGGACAACGATTCTATAGGAGCGATCGAAGCGCTTGAAAAAGAGACCGGAACCCGAATTCTGGCCTACTACACACCGCCGGCACCAGCGCATTTAACTGATGAGCAGGCCAAGAAAATCGAAGAACTTGAAAAAAAGCTTTGCGTGCGGTTGGTGGCGTATTCCAGTCATTAGACCGGGGACATCTTGGCGTAACTATAGAATGGCGTCGATCGGGTGATTCTAAGTCCGTTATTCCATGGGTGCCGCGATGGCGATTGCGGCAACCCCTGTTATGATGTAATCTGCGGATCGATTAAGAATATCCCCTACGGAATGGACTTCTCCGAGTTTGGGGCTTTTTTTACAAAACAGTAACCCGACATCGATTGGCGTATAAATAAGCTGTCCTTACTTTTTGTCTTTCCGTCCAATAAAAGATATCCACACTTCCAGGACAGGCGATTTGTTTAGGATTACCAAATGCCATTCACACAAATCAGCTATAATGTCTTAATAGCCGAAGTCTAATCATCAGCACCTGCAAATAATATTGATCAGATGGCGTCGGTGCTGACGAACTGCATGGTCAACTGCCGAGAATTAGTGCCAGTGAAGCCGACGACATTCTTCGGCAAGAATACCGCCGATAACCTGTGGCGCGGGCTTCCAAGCATTAAGACCGCGTGCCGTCAAGATTGGAAACGACGACGTGATGCCGCCAATCATCGGCGTCTCGGTGCCGTAAACAACCTTTGCGATCCGGCATTGTCGGATCACATACGAACACATGACGCATGGCTCGGCGGTGCTATACAATAGCGCCTTTTCCAGACTGCGAACCTTCAGGGTTTCGATGGCCTGCTGACATGCCAGCACTTCGGCATGTCCCGTCAGAATGTTTCCGGCAGGCAGTTGCTCGACGCCTTCTCCGACGATTTTGCCGCCAAGAACGACAACACACCCTACCGCAGTATTTCCCTGCGCTTTGGCGCGGCGAGCCAGCTGGATGCAACGCTTCATAAACTCCTCGTGGGTGCCTGCGCGTCCCTTCACGACTGGCTCTCCTTGTTTTCTAACGTGTCCAACTTTGCCTGAAGTTCTTGTACCTGTGATTGAAGCTGCTTGACTACGGAATCCACAGTTGCCTGAGAAAACCGCTTGTGGATGTGCTGCGGGCAGTTCACGTCCCATGCTTCTATGGTAAACAGGATTGCTCGTTCCACCTCGCCCGGATAGGACGGATCACGAAGCTGATCGCGTAGCGTTGGATCATCCTCGACCGCATGGGCATTACCCCAAAGTTTGACGCGTCGGCTGTGGGCGTAATCCATAAGAAAAATGAACGCCTTTGGGTTTTCGGAGAGGTTGCCCAAGGTGATGTACTGCTTGTTGCCGGCGAAGTCGGCAAAACCCAGCGTCTTGTCGTCCACGACCTTGAGGAACCCCGGTGATCCGCCCCGGTATTGAATGTACGGTTGCCCTTCGGCGTTCGCTGTGCCCAGGTAGAACATGTCCAACTTCGACAAGAACACCGTCAGTTCGGGCGTCACTTTCGTCTGCCAACCACGGCCTTTTTCGACTTTCGAATAAACGGATCGAGAGCCTTTTCTGGACTGGATTGCTTTGACAGCGGGTGTGAATGCGATGTCGCTGGCGTATTGACGCATAGGGATGTCTCCTTCGTTTCGCGCGGTTTTGGTCACCAACGAACAGATGGAATTCCGGCATCGTTCGCCGATCGAGGGCTGGGTGATTGCCAATGAAACTTCCCCGTGGCTGCCTCGACGGGCCCGTCGTTGATGCTCGTTTCAGCACAAACGAGTTCCTCAACTTCGATTGCTTTCGGGGGATGGTCTTACTCCCAATCTATTGTATATCAAAGGGGATCTTTTATTGTCGGGGAAATTAACCACCAGTTTATTCCAAATTATCCATAGGACCCTGATAATCGACGAAAAACATAGCAACAATCTCAGTATGTGATGTTTTCTCTTATTTCATAATGCTGTGATCTATCATCATGCCTTGAAAGCACCTGCCTTGCTTTGTCAGGTACATACGATTTCTCGTAATCCTCGCCAGCGAATCGCTTCACTGCCTCCAAGGAATTAAACTGCATAATTGTAATAAACTCTACCTCGTTGTTTAATTGTCGTCTTAGAAGCTGAATTCCTCGATAACCTGATACATTTTTGGACGCGATTGTAGGGAAAACCTCTGTCTTTAGGAGATCTTCATATTCGTCTGCATTCTCTTTTGTCGTCCAGCCGTGCCAGATTCTGGATATCATTATTACACCTCCTTCTTTTTAATCACATAGCAAGAAAAAAGGGCTCCTATTTGCTTGTACTTGCCACAGATTCAAGTATCAGGATATACACAATTTGTACAAATGAAATCGGGTAATCCCAATTCAATCGTCGAGTTGACAGGTTTGGGTCAGTAATATGGAATCAGTAAGCGGGTGTAATCTAAAATGGCTATTTGTAACGATAAAGGTTATTTGCACCACCGGAGAATTTTTCCGATAGGCTCAGTGGTTCTCGTCTTCAGGTGCAGCCTCTTCGGTGATAGTTCATTTAATATTGCACGAATTCAATATGGCAGTTGCAAAAGTTATCGAGCTTATTTCTGAGGGGAAAAGTGTTGAGGATGCAATTGAGAATGCGCTCCTGGAAGCTGCAAAGACCGTAAAGAACATAAAACATGTTTATGCAGAAGGAATCCAGGCAATTGTGGAGAACAACACGGTTAAGAACTATCGCATAAACGCGAAAGTGACGTTCATTGTGAACTCTTAGCAAATACTATCTCATACCTTTGCCCGGTCTTTTTATTTGGTTCTTCTCCCACTAATCGGGAGAAGATCCAAAAATCTAAATTGTTGGACGCTTCCAATCATACTGGTATTTATCGTAATAATCTTTGGCGGTTCCTGTATTAGGGTAAGGATTATACGTAACCGTATACTTGATAACCTTACCATACGGGTTAGTCCTGCCATCCGCATGCCGCCAGTATCCTGTCTTACATACAGGGCAATATTTTTCTGGATGGGGATCGGACCAACCACTGTTTCGCAGTTCAGGTTTGATACCACAACTATCATCAGTACAATTCACAGAAACTCCTATTCGATAGTGATGGATATATTCCAGTCACTTATACCATCCTTCCGTATTTCGAAATTTATTTTTGAACAGCGGTATAACTTGACTAAAGTTCGACAGTAAATGTCTTGCCATCGGTGTAACTATTTGAAATTACACAGGGCGAATCTAGAAAATCTCCAAAAGGTAGTGCCACAGAATATACATATAATTATTGATATTAATGTTTTCGATGTATAGAATGGGGGTGTCTTCAAAAAACCGGAGGCTCCCCGATGTTCGCTCGCGTTAAAAAGTCCGGCAAATACCAATACCTGCAGATCGTCGAGAACAGAAAAGAAAAGGGCAAAGTCAAGCAGCGCGTGATCGCCACCGTCGGCCGTATGGACCAGCTGCATGAAAAGGGGCGGGTGGAGACCCTGATCCGATCGCTGAGCCGATTCTCCGAAAAAGCGCTGCTGATCTTGTCCGGGCAAAGCGATGTCAGTGCCGAGGCGCTGACGATTGGTCCGGCGCTGGTCTTTCAACGGCTGTGGAAAGAAAGCGGCATTGAAGCGTGCATTAAAAAACTGCTGGTCGGCCGCAGGTTCGAATTTGACGTTGAACGCGCGATCTTTGTGACCGTGCTGCACCGCTTGATGGTATCGGGCTCGGATCGGTTCTGTGACAAATGGAAAAGGGATTATCTGATCCCGGGCACAGAAGAACTGGAGTCTGCATCACCTGTATCGTGCCATGTCCTTTCTGGGCGAAGCCCTGCCCGATCACAAGCAGACAGACGGTTTTTCTCTGCGCCGCAACAAAGACCTGATCGAGGAGATGCTCTTTCTTCACAACCGTGATTTGTTCTCCAGACTGGATCTGGTTTTTTTCGACACCACCTCGATTTACTTCGAAGGGCAAGGCGGCGAACATTTTGGCCGCAGGGGCTTCAGCAAGGATCATCGGCCGGATTTGCACCAGATGATCGTCGGCGCCGTGCTCGACAAGGGTGGGCGGCCGATCTGCTGCGAGATGTGGCCGGGCAACACCACCGACGTTACCACCTTGATGCCCGAGGTCGAAAGACTGCGCAGCCGCTTTGGCATCGGCAAATTTTGTATCGTCGCCGACCGCGGCATGATCAGTGCCAATACCCTGGATAAGCTCGATGAAGATCGGATGCCCTACATCCTGGGCACGCGCATGCGCCGGGTCAAACAGATCAACACCCGGATCCTCACACGCGCCGGGCGATACACCGAGGTATATCCGGAGAATGCCGATCGACGCAAACCCGCGCCGTTGAAAGTAAAGGAAGTCGTGCATGACGGCAGCCGGTATATCGTTTGTTTGAACCAGCGTCAGGCCCGTAAAGACGCCGCCGACCGGGAGGCGATCATCGAGTCCTTGAAGCGGCAATTGAAAAAGGGCCCCAAGGCGCTGGTCGGCAACAAAGGATACCGCAAGTATCTTAAGCTGGCCAAAGACAGCGCCCGGATAGATCCGGCTAAGATCAAGGCCGAGGCCCGCTTCGACGGCAAGTGGGTGCTGGTTACGAACACCAAACTGCCCGCCGATCAGGTGGCTCTCAAGTATAAAGAGCTCTGGCGGGTGGAGCGTGTGTTCCGGGATGTTAAATCCCTTTTGGAGACCCGACCCGTTTATCATCAAAATGATGAAAACATCGCCGGTCACGTGTTTTGCAGCTTTCTGGCACTGGTTCTTCGGAAAGAACTCGATCAGCGCCTGGCCGACAATAAGTACCGGTTCGAATGGTCTGATATCAAGCAGGACCTTAAAGCATTAAAGCAAGTGCAGATCGAAGAAAACGGCAAATGCTTTGCCATCCGCAGTGAATCCAAGGGCGTTTGTGGGAAAGTTTTTCAATCCGTACATGTGGCTCTTCCGCCCACGATTAAAGAACTCAACTGATCGGATGCGAAGCCGCTCGGTAGTGCCAAGACCAATTTGCGCCCTTTTAGTGCGTTGAAATTATTGGAAATTAAAAAACAAACTGTTCAAGATCAGCTT
>CAVRBA010000004.1:0-113778 GCA_963719015.1 uncultured delta proteobacterium
AATCGGGCGTTGCCTCGGCCTCCCCGACCGCCGTTGACGACCACATAGGTTTGTCCGGCAACAATCAGGTCGGTGAGGACCTGACCGGTTTCAGCATCTTTGACCAGGGTTCCGGGCGGGCAGTCGATGTAAAGATCGGCGCCGTTCTTACCGGTTTTTAGTTCTTCCCTGACCGTGTCCTCCGTTCTTGGCTTTGAAAAGCTTTTTAAAACGAAAATCATATAGGGTTAGTTTGCCGGGAGCCACTCGAAGGATGACATCGCCGCCTTTACCCCCGTCGCCGCCATCCGGTCCGCCGCGGGGTACGTATTTTTCGCGCCTGAAACTGACGCACCCGGCGCCGCCGTCACCGGACCTGACAGAGATGCTCGCCTCATCGACGAATTTCACTCGGCATATACGCTCACTTTTCGACGTGAACGCCCGAACCTTTCGTAGGTAACAATTCCGTCAGTCGTTGCAAAGAGCGTAAAATCTTTACCGACGCCCACGTTTTCTCCGGGGTGAATCCTGGTGCCAACCTGGCGCACCAAAATGTTGCCAGCTTTGACCCGTTCACCGCCGAAGCGCTTAACGCCCCGCCGCTGCCCGGCACTGTCGCGCCCGTTTTTAGAACTCCCCGCTGCTTTTTTGTGAGCCATGGCTTATCTCCTATATATCTGCTGCGCTTCTACTCGCCGACATGCAGGTGTTTTCATATTTTTGGAAATGACTTCAATCAAACAATTATAGTGATAAGTGCTTTCGCCGAGCCATTCGAGAGCCGGTTGAACCGCGAACTTTCGTGTCGTCCGGCGAATGGACGTATTAAAAAACACACTTAGGCGTTGATACTGTCTATTTTTACGGCCGTGTAGTGTTGTCGATGTCCTTGCTTGCGGCGGTATCTTTTGCGCCTTTTGTACTTGAACACGATAATTTTTTTCGCTTTCCCCTGTTCGACGATGTGCCCCGTAATTGCAACGTTCCCCAATTCGGGCTGGCCGACAGAGACAGCATCACCATCGGAGTACATGAGTACATTATCGAACGAAACGGACGCGCCGATGTCACCCGGGATTTTCTCTACTCTCAATATTTGACCTTCCCGAACTTTGTACTGTTTTCCGCCCGTCGCAACTACAGCATACATTTTTCCTGCCTCCTTAGTATCTGACCAAAATTACACGTATTTTAAAAAAGACTTAATATGGATGGTTGCATTGATTTTGTCAAGCAAAATATAAGCAACGACCATTGAGAGTTTGTGGAAATAGAATTGGACATCCGTTTGATTATCCGTATATTATATGAGATCGAATAGCCGGTAGCATAACGCATTCGAATTTATATACATTCATTCGGATTAACTGGGAAGTCAATCTTATGAAAATTGTCTCAATTGCCGTGAGCCGAAAAAAAGGCACACGCAAACAATGCGTCGATTCCGCTGAATTGGCCGTTGAGCACGGCCTGAAAGGCGATGCTCACTCAGGGCCCTGGCATCGCCAGGTCAGTTTCCTTGCTGCAGAAAGTATCGATCAAGCACGCGTCAGTGGACTTGACGTCGAATTCGGCTCTTTTGCCGAAAACATTGCTACAGTAGGAATCGACTGGGTGGCGGTTCCGGTGGGCACGCGATTCAAACTGGGTAATTCGGCCCTGGTGGAAATAACCCAGATTGGCAAAGAGTGCAAAAACAAATGCGCTATTTACTACCAAGCCGGTGACTGTATCATGCCGCGCGAGGGTGTCTTTGCCCGTGTAATCAACGGTGGTGTTATTCGCACCGGCGATGCAATCGAACGCTTGGATTCATCGTTACAAAAAAAAAGAGTGAGGATGTGCAGTAGACCCATTCGTACCGAAGGCGCTGACGGTCCAATATCCAATACGGTGATCGTGAAAGGCTTTTCCGATGTCACCGTCACCCACTGGGATGGGAGAACGCGGCGAACCAGGCGTAGAAACGTCGTTGATGAGGAGCCGCTCTCCATTCGCATCCAGGGTAAACCCTACGCGGTAATCATGCGAACGCCTGGCAATGAATTGGCCCATGCCGCGGGGTTTTGCCTGGCAGAAGGTATCGTCGATACCCTCGAGGATATCAAGACGATCGGTTTTTGTGATGACAGTGACACCAATGTCGTCACCATCACCTTGACTGCGTCGCGTCGAGAGAAAATCACCGACACCCTTGGCCGCCGAGCGTTTATCAGCCAGACAAGTTGCGGCATTTGCGGCAAAGAAATTGTCAGAGATTTACAACAGCAGATATCCTGCCTGCCGGCCGGACCAATTCTGGCGGTCGACCGTGTTAGAAACTGCATTGAGACCCTATCGATCCATCAGCCATTGCGCCGTCAGACCCTCGCCTCCCATGGTGCCGCCCTATTTAATGAGAAATTTGAACTGCTGGTTTCTGCCGAGGATGTCGGTCGCCATAATGCACTTGACAAGGCTATCGGGCAGCTTTTCCTTGTAGAGCGGTTGCCGGAAGCGTGTCTGTTGGTACTTTCCTCCCGCACCAGTTACGAGCTTATTCAAAAAGCCGCCCGGGCGAGAATTCCGGTTGTGCTGGCCGTATCCAGACCGACCGCCATTGCCGTGACTTTGGCCGATCAGTTGAACATGACCCTGGCCTGCCTGGACCCCGACCGGGGCCTTTACATCTTCACCGGACAGAACAGGCTGATAAAATGACAGGGACATATACGCAAGGCTTCCCTGGAGTCGCTGATTATCCGCTTTCCAGAGGTCGAACCGAAGGGAAACGGGTGCAATCCGTATGGGGCAGGAACTTGGCAGCCGAAAATCGATTCATGAAATCCTGATTGACGTTGAGTTCGAGGTAGGTGATACGCGTTCGAATCTGATCGATTTGTTCCATCAGGCGATTCGATGTCAGCAGAAAAGTAGCGCCCTCCAAGGAGCTGTTTCCAATTGCCCTGTATGCCTGGAGGGGTAGATCCGGTAACATGCCGATACTGATAGCGGAGGATGGTTGAATAAAGGTACCGAAGGTTCCGGCCACAAGGAAATGGGTAATGTCCTCCAACCGGAGACCGACCGTTGCTGTGATTGTTTCTAGAATCGTGTACATGGCTGCTTTGGAGCGGAGGAGGCTGTCGAGGTCGACCTGGCTGATAGTCAGGTGTTGACCGGTGGCGGACGAGTCAGCTGAAACGATAACCAAGTTCGGGATGTCGTCGATATCAACCAGTCGATCGCCGCATGTCTGGGGGCGAAACCGCCCACGGATATCTATCTTTCCGGATAGAAAGAGCTCGGCTGCAAGGTCGATCAGCCCCGATCCACAGATACCGTGCGGCGGCTGATCCCCGATGGTACGTAGGTCGAAGTCGCCTGTGTTGCGATCGTATCTTACCCGGTCGATGACGCCGGGACCGGCCATCATTCCCATCTGGGTCACGCCACCTTCAAGCGCCGGACCGGCGGCACCGGCGCAGGCGATCAGCCACTCCTTGTTCCCCAGAACCACCTCGGCATTGGTGCCGACATCCACCAGTAATGCGGTTTCCTCCGATTGATGAAGCCCCGAATAGAGAAGCCCGGCAATCAGATCTCCGCCGAAATAACTGCCGATGTTAGGAAAGATGAATACTCTGGCGTTGGGGCTTGCTTGGAGACCCAATGCGGCGCTGGGAATCAGGCCGGGCCGGTTAACTACAGGAATGTAAGGCTCACGTATCATCCAGGAAGGGGCCAGACCTAACAGCAGGTGGGTCATGGCAGTATTGCCTGCCACGGTGATGAGATATACGTCCGTCCTATCCAATGAACATGATTGACAGAGTTGGGCCAGGTGCTGATTGATGCCATTGCAGATTAACTGCTGCAGGTGGTCCAGTCCGCTCTGGTTATCGGCAAAATGATGCGGGCGAGAATATCGGGTCCGATTTCGATCTGGGGGTTGTCGAAGGCGGCTTCGCCCAACACGTTGTGGTCCACCAAGTCAACCAACCGCAGTACCACCCGGCTGGTGCCGAGGGTCAATCGCCAAACCTGTCGGGTGTCGCTCGTCGTCAGCCGATTGCAGGCCTGCCAACACCCATTGGGCCCGGTCCTTGAAAAGTATACAGCGAACCCGGTAACGCCATTGCCTCAACAAAAAAGGAAGCTGCCGGAGCAAGTCCAAGTCAATGGCCAGATCGAGCTGGGGGATTTCTAAACGGTATTTCAGGGCGTCGATCAATCGATCGACATCGGCGGTGTTGTTCTTCATGTCCGGCGGGTGTATTGCCGAGTCTTGACCCAGCCATCTTCCTTCTGGTGCATAGTCTTTGCGGTTTCTGTTACTGTCGCTCGCATTTAATCGGGTTCGGGTGCTGTGGCCATTTCGCTTCGCCTGGTGAATCGCTGATAGGTACACCGTTAACGCAGGCGCGCTATGTATCCGCAGGATCGCTCAATTTTCCCGATTTTACCGTGATGTGCATTTATCACCTCACCGGCGGCGCCTATCAAATAGTCACTGACATGGTGCGTTAATGGGGTCGATTCGGGATTGATTTCAATCACCTGGGCACCAGATTGCTTAGAGATGATCGGGATGTTGGCTGCCGGCTGTATGTCTGCCGACGTCCCGATAACCAGCATAACATCGCACTGTTCCGCAGCGATCTGAGAGCGGTAGAGGTGTTGGGGTGGAAATCTGCTCTCCGAAAAATACACATTCGGGTCTCAGGATTCCACCACAATTGCAGTTCGGGGGTAATCGGTGCATATCCACGCTTCGGGTCGTGAATCTCTGGTTGCAATCCATGCATCTCTGCCAGGCAAAATTACCATGAAATTCGACGACATCCGTGTTGCCTGCATCCTGGTGAAGACCGTCGATATTTTGGGTGATGATGGTCTTGAGGATTCTCAAGGATTCCAATCGCGCTAAACCCTTGTGTGCATCGTTGGGCCTGGCTTGGTCGATCACGTCTTTCATTCCCTTGATAAGTACACGCCAGACCTTCTCCGGGTTCTGCAGGAAGGAATCGATATGGGCATACTCCATCGGATCGATTTTATCCCAGATGCCGCCCTTGCCCCTGAAGGGAGGGATGCCGCTTTCAACGGAAATGCCGGCACCGGTCAGCGCAACGACATTTTTTGCACGAGCAAGGTCTCCTGCCGCTTTTTCGATCAAGTCATTCATATCGCCTGAAGTCTTTTCTCCACGCTTTTAAGCGTGATTCATAATTCGAATTTCATGTTGCTTCGAACGCCGAAACACTTTAGACGGCGTCCCTCAGCGGCGATCGTCTTGCGGCAATCTTTCACTATTCGGTCCATCCCCCGGTCGGTGCGGTCCTGGTTAAGGTGGAACAAACCGAGCTGCTTGACTTCCGCCTCGAAAGCCAGGTGCAAGACGTCGGTGTACACGGAATGACCCCAGTCTAAGAATGTGGCGTACTCCCGGGGTGTGTATTCCGCATCGTGGAAGAGCAGGTCGGCTTCGGATGAAAATTCCATGTAGTCGTGAAAGGGGCGGCCGCCACGGTGAACATGACCGAGTTCATTGTCGGTGAGAAATACGAATGTCTTTCCGTCTTCTATAAACTTATATCCACTGCCGTTGTTGGGGTGACTGAGCGGAATTGGGACAACTATGACCGAACCGATCTCAAAATCCATTGGACACGCGTCTTCATAGCGCATCTTGGCTTTTATATCCGAATATTTGACCGGAAAATTCGGGGGAGCCATGACCTTGGATAGTATCGATTCCACAAATTTACTGTGAAAAGGGCAGCGGTGCATCCAAAATTCGGAGTATTTGGAATAGAGCGGTTTGAAATACGGAAAGCCCATGACGTGATCCCAATGGGCGTGGGTGAAGATGAAATGAAATTTACGGCGGTTTTCCTTGACCAGTAGGTTACCGAGGCGCCGGACCCCGGTTCCCGCATCGACGATGATGATGTCGTCACTTTTGGTACGGATTTCGATGCAAGTGGTATCTCCGCCGTACTTGAGGTATGTTTTTCCGGAGACAGGAATCGAACCTCTGGAGCCCCAGCACTTAATTATCATCGGCTAACCTTTTTTCCCTCAATCTATATATTCAGAGCATGACGGGCGTCCACTTCCGAAGTGACGGCATGCTGATCCGTGATGGTCAAGGGGGTGCTCCCGGGTTCGTTCCCAATAACGTGTGCCATATACCGTCACCCGCCCAGCGTTTCAAGACCTCAGCGCCTGATTCAGCCAGAAGATCGGACACCGCGCTAAACTGGCTTCGCATTAAACCGGACAGCACAAACCATTTTTTCTTTCGAAAACCGGCAGTGTTCAAAATCAGGCGCATGACATCGTAGTGTATGTTGGCAACAAGCATGTCTGCCGGCTGATCGATGAATGATTCCGCTCTGCCTTGGACGGCCAGGATACGGTCCTCCATCCGGTTCAAGCGAATGTTTTTGGCCGCCGTTCGGGTGGCAAGAAAATTGATGTCAACAGCCAGGGTCTTGCGACTGCCCAGCGCTGCAGCGGCAAGCGCCAGCACACCCGTGCCGGTGCCGAGGTCAATGGTCGTGCGAGGGACCGATACGGCCGCATAGACCGATTCCAGGGCCCGAAGGCAATCACGGGTTGTAACATGTGTGCCCGTACCGAAAACAACCCCGGGGTCAAGCACGAGACGCAGAAACTCGCCGGGTGGCCCATCATTTGTTAGGCCCTTTTCCCAAGGCGGCGCGATGATGAACCGGCCGGCGGATAATGCGGTCGGCTGTTCTCCAAGCCATTCGGCGTAGGTCATGTGGTATGCGTCGATCAGCGTCAACTGGGGCTGATCGTTTAGGATCGCATCTATTCGCCCAGCGCAAGGACGGGTGTAGAAGAGAAATGAATACCCGTCTTCTTCCCAGTTGCCGATGAAACTCGGCGCTTCCAGATCCTTATCCGGAGTCACGCGACCTTTCAGGTAGTAAATATACAGGTCTTCGAGAGGTCTATCGACGACCGCTTTCTGCCGGTCACTCATGCCCTAATTTCGGCAGCTGTTCCAGGTACCAATCCATCGGGTCCAGCAAGACAAAGCCCATGTCATTCAGCTTGCGTTTGATGCGAGCCACGTTCTGGGTCAATAAGTACGGAAAGACGGCGCGGTTGTCCTCTTCAAAATAACGTGCCACCAGTATGCTACCGAATGAAATGCCCTCTTCGGTGATGGCATCGACGATTCTTTTCAACTGTCCGACTTTTTCTTCCACCAGGATGCACAGCAGGGTCCCTGGTTCACCAAAGCCGAGTACGTTGATGAATGTTCGCAGGAGATCCCGGACGGATATTATACCCTTGAGGAGGCCCTCGCTGTCCACAACCGGTAGTGCACCCACCTTGAGCTCTTGGATTAGCAGTAACGCATCCTGTATGGTGTGGTGGGGGCCGATGGTTTTGGGGTCGGCCGTCATGATGTCTCTGACTTTGAGATCCTTGATCTTTTCCGCTTCGGCACGGCCGCTCGGATCTTTCATCAGGCTGTAGGGCAGGGCGCTGCGAATATCGCGGTCCGTCAGGATACCAATCAACCGGTCATCCGGGTCGACCACCGGCAAGTGTCGTATGCGGTTTTGGGCCATTTTTTCCTGAGCGTCAAATACACTGGCCTCTGGGACGATAGTAATTAATTTACGGGTCATCGATCGGCTGACAAACATTATGATCCTCCAATGTGTGGTCGTAAATCTCGGGGTGGATGTCCTTTCGGATGCGTCTTGGGTCTTTGTTACGGCTGTATACTCGCCGGACCACTATTCTTCCAGTAGTGTTGCCACGTGGTTTCGGCCGAGTTCCGGCAGGCGCTGGAGGCAGTAGCCGCCTTCGAGTACGGAAACGAGACGGCCCTGGCAAAGGTGGTCGGCCATGGCCATGATTTTTTTCATCACCCACGAATACCATTCAGTTGTCAAATTAATGCCGGACATGTCGTCGTCCTGATGTCCGTCGAATCCGGTCGAAACCAGCACGAATTGCGGTTTGAACCGGTCAAAGTCCTTGAGCAGGTGTTCTTCGATCAAGACGGTGTATTCCGTGTCACCCTGACCGGGCAGGACTGGATTGTTTTTGGTATATCCATACCCGGGCCCGGCGCCATATTCGAATTCCCTACCTGTTCCCGGGTAGGCAAAGGTCGGATGCTCATGGATGGAGTAGTAAAATACGGTTGGATCCTGTTCGAAGATGTGCTGGGTTCCGTTTCCATGGTGGACATCGAAGTCAATGATTCCGACCCGATCGATCTGCCACTTCTGCTGCAGGTAACGTGCGGCGATGGCCACATTGTTAAAATAGCAAAAACCCATGGCCTGGTCGTGTTCGGCATGGTGACCCGGTGGGCGGACCGCGCAGAATGCATTGTCAATTTCGCCCGACATCAACATGTCGATGGTTTTAAGGATTCCACCCACTGCCAGATATGCCGTATCATAAGTTTCGGTGCACATCTGGTTGTCCGGATGTTCAAATGTTTTCCTTCCCGAGTAGCAGGTATCACAAAACCGGTCGATGTAGGCACTGTCATGGACCGCTTCGATCCACTTACGGTCTGCGGGGACAGCTTTTATTCGTTGCAACTTGGGGAGAAGTCCTCCCTCTTCAATACCTTTATATATGGCGGAAAGCCGCTCCGATACCTCAGGGTGATATGGGCCGGTCTCGTGTAGCAGATATCTTTCGTCAAATAAAAAGCCAGTTTTTCTCATTTCGTGATCCGTTGTATGAGGGTGTATTAGTGGATGAATTTTTCAAAAATTCGATAGGCAGCTTGGACCGAACGGCTGTCTTCCGGCAGCTCTATGGTCGGGCGGCCATCTAAATCGAATTCATATACAGATTCATCGGCGGGAACGGTCCCGGCTAACTCAAGCCCGCCATTTGCAAGAATTTCGAGAACCGCATCTGACGGCGGCGCCTTGATCTGGTTGATTACGGCACAACTTTTTCCAACGACGATATTGAGTTCGCTGGCCAGCTTGTTGATGCGTACGGCTGCCTGTATGCTCCGGCGGGATGTATCTGAGACCACCAGAAGTAAATCCACATTTTGAGTGGTCAAGCGGCTGATGTGCTCCATTCCGGCTTCGTTGTCCATGACAAGGTACGGATAGTTGTCTTGAAGGCGATCGAGAAAGTTGGTCAGCAGGGTATTGGCCGCACAGTAGCAGCCGGCACCCTCGGGTTGACCCATTACGATAAGATCGTATCCCTCTCCCTCTACAATTGATTCTTCGAGGCGCATTTCCATGAAGATGTCCTTCGTCATACCGCTGGGAACTTGACCCTTTTTCATGTCCTCGCGAGCGTTTCCGAGGGTGGCGTTTATCTTGAGGCCCAAGACCTCGTTGAGATTGGCGTTACAGTCGGCGTCGACCGCCAAAACGGGGACCTTGCCGGCTTTAACCATATATTTGACCAACAATCCGGCAAGTGTTGTTTTACCAGTTCCGCCTTTACCGGCGAGAGCAACTGAGAATGGCATCTGATATATCTCCTTCCAATGCGGATATTAGCATAGTTTTCATTAGTGTTGAAATTATTTAGTGTCCCTCCCAAAATGGCCTTTTTCCCGCTGGGTCCCGCCATGGCGGGATTCTCCGAAGGTTTCCGGTTGCGGCGTACGCTAAGTGTGTTTCGCCGCAAACCTTTGTGCGGCCTTATCCAGCGAAAAAATTCTCATTTATGAATTGGACACTATTTAGGCCAGTTGAGCAATCCAGTCAAGTATGATCGGATCCGGGTTACCCTGAAGGGGCTATTGAATATCCCGACCGAATCATCGGCATATCAGGCAGATCGGTTGGCAATCTCCACGGTTCTCAAATGCCTTGCCAAGGAGGCGATTCATGTGTTAGTTGGTACAAAATCATATAAATATCAATACTATCGGAATTGCAAGATCAATTCACACTTCGGTCCGATGCGATTATCTTAGTCCGATTAAAAGTGGGGCGGACCGATGAAGAATCAAGCGCATTGTATGAACCGCAAGCCATTTATTTTATCGTATCCGACAAGCCATTGAAACGAGTATGAGTGACAGCGAACGAATGTTGCCCAAACGACCACAGGAGGAGGCATGGAATTTGAGCTGAACAAAACACAGAAGGATATCCAGAAGGCCGTAAGAGAGTTCGCCCGGGGAGAATTCGACAAGGATCTTGTCCTGGAACTGGAAAAAAATCATGAATTTCCGGAAAAAATATGGCGCAAGGCCTGTGACCTTGGATTGATTGGGGTCCACTTTCCGGAAGAGTACTCCGGGCAGGGATTGGGCTGTCTTGAAGATATTCTGGTGATCGAGGAGCTGTGCCGCGGAGATTCGACCATGGGCAGCGCGATTGCCTTATCGAGTTTTGCCTCTGAAATTATTCTGCACTGGGGCAGTGCTGAAATGAAGGAAAAATATCTTCCCGCCGTGGCCGAAGGCCGCATGCTTTCTGCCGGTGCTTTCACAGAGCCGGATCACGGATCCGATATTACCTTGATGAACACCACTGCTTTAAAAGACGGTGATGAATGGGTTATCAACGGTACCAAAACATTTATCACCAATGGGGGCCTGGCCGGAATCTACTCTGTCATGTGTCAGACTGACCCTGAAGTAAATCCCTCCTACCGTGGGATCAGTATGATTTTGGTTGAGTCTGACCGTAAAGGGCTGTCAACCATGGATGTGGGTAACAAAATGGGCATTCACATGATGGCCACGGCCGAGGTGAATTTTAAGGACGTACGGGTTCCCATGCAAAACATGATCGGGGAGGAGAACAAGGGTTTTTACCATGTGCTGCATTTTTTTGACGAGAGCCGGATTCAGGTTGCCGCGCAGGCTCTGGGAATCGCCCAAGGTGCATTCGATCGGGCACTTGATTATGTAAAGAAGCGGGAACAGTTCGGCCGAAAAATTGCTCAGTTTCAGGTTACCCAGCACAAACTGGCGGACATGGCAACAAAGATTGAACTGGCGCGGATTATTACATACAAGGCGGCCTGGAATTTCGATCAGGGGCGTATCGATCCGAAGCTGACTTCCATGGCGAAGATGTATGCGGCCCGGACGGCCGTCGAAGTGGCCGATGAAGCCATTCAGTTGTTGGGGGGATACGGTTATATGACGGAATACGAGGTTGAACGGTTTTATCGTGATGCCAAAATCACAGAGATTTACGAAGGAACCAAGGAGATCCAGAAGAATACTATCGCCAGTGCTGTGCTGGGTAAGTTAAGGTAACCCCCAGCCGCAACACACTCATACACGTTAATTTGTTCGTCAGAGAACAGAAAGAGGGGATGCCATGTTGGAGATTGTCAAGAAAGCCATGATGACGGGAATCGGAATGGCACTGTTGGCAAAAGACGAGATGGAGGATCTCGCCCGGGAGGTTGTTGAAAAGGGCAAGATGACCGAGCAGGACGGGAAAAAATTTATCAACGAGCTGCAGAAGAGATACGAAGATGTGCAGGGCAAGCTTGAAGAGCGGGTTGAAACGACAGTCAGAGACATACTGAAAAAGATGGATGTTGTTACCGGGGAGGATCTCAAAGCGATCAAGAAGGAAATTCGGGAATTGAAAAAGGCGGTCGGCAAAGATTTAGATCCTGACGATTGATATCAGCTGACAATAGACAATAGATTGCATTTGACCTTCCGTCCCGGTATTTTATCGGACCCCCTGCAGGTGGGCCTCTCATGCTGAGCATCAGAAAACTCGGCGTCATCGGTCGTACATATCGCAATTTGAATCGCTACCGGCAGATACTGGCGGTGATGTTCAAGTATGGCTTTGGCGACTTCCTCGAGCTGCTGAAACTCGATCAATACGTTGAAGCCGGTTTGCAGCTGATTTCAAAAAAACAACCGGTTCATTTCGAGAAACTTACCCACCCCCAGGGGCTGCGAATGGCCCTGGAGGAACTCGGGCCGACCTACATCAAACTGGGACAGATTCTATCCACCCGACCGGACTTGATTCCGGTCGAGTTTCTTCGGGAACTGGCCAAATTGCAGGATAAGGTCCCACCGTTTTCCGCCCAAGACGCGCGTAAAATCATAGAAACCGAGTTGGGGGCTGCCGTTGAAGACCTTTTTGCCGATTTCGACGATGAACCCCTGGCATCGGCCTCCATCGGCCAAGTTCACCGGGCAACATTGCGCACCCATCAGGAAATTGCGGTCAAGGTCCAGCGACCCGGTATTCAGAAGATCGTTGAGGCGGACCTTGAGATCATGCTCCACCTGGCCACTCTGATGGAAAAAAATATCGAGGAGCTTGCTTTTCACCGACCGGTCAATATCGTCAATGAATTCGCCCGCACGCTGGAGAAAGAACTCGATTATCAGCTCGAAGCCGCTAACACCAAACGAGCGGCCTTCAATTTCGCCTCAGACCCCTATACCTGCGTGCCGTCGATTTATGATGAGTTTTCGACGGCACGGGTGCTGACCACGGCATTCGTAGACGGCATAAAGGTTTCAGATATCGAGCGTTTGAAAGCCAGTGGGCTGGATTGCAAACTCATTACCGAGCGCGGTGCCGATATTTTGCTACGAATGATATTCGAGCACGGTTTCTTCCAGGCCGATCCTCATCCTGGCAACCTGTTTGTCCTTTCGGGCAATGTCATTTGCTTAATCGATTTTGGTATGGTGGGTGCTGTCGATCGGGTTACCCGCGAGACGTTTGTCGACCTGCTGGATGGTCTTTTAAAAAAGAATGCCCAACGGGTCGCCCAGGTCATGCTTCAGCTGACGGATTGGGATGAGGAACCCCAAACCCGAATCTTCGAGCTGGATGTAGCCGACTTCATGGCACGGCACCTTTACAAGCCATTGAAAGATATCAGCGTCGGCGGGTTGCTGCACAACCTGCTTGAACTGGCTTCCCGTCACCGGCTTAGAGTTCCACCGAACATCTTCCTCATGATGAAGTCACTGACTACCGTGGAAGGCGTGGCCCGCATGCTCGATCCGGAGTTCGATATCTTTACCAAAGCCGGCCCATTCATCCGGCGTGTTCTTGCGGGCCGGTTTTCACCGCATCGGTTGTCGAGTGACCTATACAGGCTAACGGCTGACCTGCTAAAATTCACGCAGCAATTTCCTCAGGATATGCTCGAGATTTCCCGCTTGATCCGCCAGCAGCGGCTCTGTCTGAAAACGGAGGATCAGGGATTGGAGCGTACGCTAGCGACCCATGACCAGATCAGCAACCGCATTTCTTTCTCGATTATCATCGCCGCATTGATTATCGGTTCGGCCTTGATCGTTATTTCCGAGATTCCGCCCCTGTTCTACGGCATTTCCCTGATCGGCATTATCGGGTTTACCGCCGCGGCCGTTATGGGCATCTGGCTGTTGGTGGCGATTTTGAGAAAGGGTCGTCTGTAGGAGAAAGAACATCGAATCATGGCGGGCCGGGTCTCAGTGCCGGCTTTAGAGGAGACGCGCGTCACGTTCAGGGAACCCCGTTTCGGACGACCGCATTAAATCCTTCGCGTTGTAGTCGATTACCAAGCCTTCAGCAATGCCCGATGAATTGATTATACCACGCTATATCCCGGTCCTTCTCCGCCTTCCGGGCAGGTCCAGGTAATGTTTCGGTAGGGATCCTTGATGTCGCAGGTCTTGCAATGAAAGCAATTGGAAGGGTTGAGCTTCAGCCGTTTTTGTCCCGTCATGCCGTCGGTTTCGATTTCGTAAACACTGCCGGGACAAAAACGCGTGCAGGGGCTGCGATATGTATCGTAGCATCGGGTAACGCAAAGTTGCGTGTCGTGGACGATCAGATGCGACGGCTGGTCTTCGCGATGAATGGTCTTTGATAGGAATACCCCGGTCAATTTATCGACATAGAGCTCCTCGTCATAGGCGGATTTGTCCAGTTGCCCACTGTCGATGGTTTGGTCGGCGGCTGCGGGGTGGAGGGTCGTGCCGTCTTCCTCGAGCGGCATACGATCGATCAGCCCGCGTCCTTTGGATACATACTGGGCCCCAAGGTGGAGGAATTTTGTGAATCCCTTTTTGGCGAGAGCCTGAGAGAAATTACGGCCTTCAAACACCTCGTTTTTCAGCCAGCTGGACTCAAACAGGGACTGATAACCGGCAAGAGACTCTTCGTCAAAGCGGTTGCGCTCAACGGCAGCGGCAACTGCCTCGGCGGCCAGCAGGCCTGATTTCATGGCGACGTGGATTCCCTTCAGCGCGGGTGAATTGTGAATCGCAGCACAGGCGCCCACAAAAACGGCCCCATTGACTGCCAGTTTCGGCATGCTGAAATAACCACCGGTGCTCACGGTCCGGGCGCCTTGCTCGATGACCTTGCCGTCCTTGATAATTGCGGCTACAAATGGATGCTGTTTGAACCGAATGAACATCTCATAAGGATCGATCAAGGGGTCCTCATATCCCAGTCCAGTCAGAAATCCGACGGCAACCTTATTGTCCTGCATTTCATATAAGAATCCTCCACCGGGAGTATCCAAGCCGAGCGGATAGCCGAGAAAATGGATGTCGTTACCCTTGCTGGTGGAAAAATAATTATCGGCAGACAGCTGAATCACTTCTTTGATGCCCGTTTCGTATACCTGAGGCATTCTTCCGGCGGAAATTCCCAGCTGGTTTTCAAGATTTTTAAACAGGCTGCCCCTGGCGCCTTCACCGAATACCGTTACCTTGGCTTTGAGGTCGATACCCGGTTCGAAGTTGGCTTTCTGTTCACCATCCTTATCCAAGCCTTTGTCACCAGTGCGAACCCCGGTGATGGTCTGCTGGGCATCATCGAGTAGAACATCGGTACCGGCAAATCCCGGAAATATGTTGACTCCCATCTCTTCGGCGATCCCACCCAGCCAACGAGTGAATTTCGATTGACTGATGATGTAAAATCCCCGGTTGTGAAGGTAACGGGGGGCAAATGGGACCCGCAGTGCCCGGTTGCGGGTCAGATAATAGAAATCATCATCCCGAACAACGGTCTCGACCGGGCAGCCTTTATCCATGTGATCCGGCATAAGTTCCTCGATAGCCTTCGGATTGAGAATGGCACCGCTGACAGCATGCGCGCCGACGTCAGCACCTTTTTCGATTAGTGCGACCTCGAGATTCAGACCTTTTTCCTGGGCCAGCTGCATCAAGCGGATGGCACCGGCCAAGTTGGCGGGGCCACCGCCGACAAACAAGACATCAAAATCTATGGATTCGCGTTCTACGCTCATGATCAATCTCCTTCATTGTTCGATCCGCAGGCCTGTGTCCACGATGCGCTGACCGCCAGTGATAACCCGCATCCGACGATGAAAAAGTGTCGGCCTGAATCAAGGGATCAAACGCATATTCGTTATGCGGGAGCCTGACGCTTCTACCCGTGTACCGGCACTCTGTAGCACGACCAACAATATTTGTAAATCGGATTGCCGCCTTGAATCTCGAGCCAACAGGCTTAGTATTTATGGGGATAAAAATTCATCATGTTTTGGTTATCCGAGAAATCGGGAAACACTCCCCGACCAAACAATTAGTTAAAAAGGAGGAAAATTCATGAACCGTTCTGCTCTCATATCCGTTGCCAGACAGCTCGTGGCGGCGGGCAAAGGGATTCTGGCCGCCGACGAAAGCTCGCCGACCATCAAAAAGCGTTTCGAGATCATCGGTGTTGATTCCACCGAAGAAAATCGCCGGGCCTATCGTGAACTGCTTTTTACGACACCTGACATTGAAAACCATATCAGTGGCGTGATTCTCTTCGATGAAACGCTACGGCAGAAAACCGGTCAAGGCGATCTTTTTCCTCGCTTTTTGGAAAGCCGGGGTATTATACCCGGCATCAAGGTTGACAGGGGCGCCAAGCCGTTGGCCGGTTTCGGAGGAGAGAAGATAACCGAGGGGCTGGACGGATTGCGCCAACGCCTGACCGAATACAGGGAGCTCGGTGCGAGGTTTGCCAAATGGCGGGCGGTGATCACCATCGCGAATGACATTCCTTCTCAATTTTGTATCGATGCCAATGCTCGTGCACTGGCGCGTTACGCTGCCTTGTGCCAGGAGGCAGACATTGTGCCGATCGTCGAACCAGAGGTACTCATGGACGGATCGCATGACGTTCAACGGTGCCAGGATGTAACCGCCGTTACCCTGCAAAGCGTATTTTCAGCACTCTTTGAACATTGCGTCTTGATGGAAGGTATGCTACTCAAGCCCAACATGATCCTTTCCGGGGTCGATTGCCCAACCCAGGCGAGTTTAGAGGCGGTGTCCGAGAGAACAATCCGCACGTTCCGGCAGGTCGTGCCGGCGGCTGTTCCGGGTATCGTGTTTCTTTCCGGCGGCCAGAGTTCCGAACGCGCGACAGAGCACCTTAATGCTATGAACGCTAACGGTAGGCATCCGTGGGAGTTGAGTTTCTCCTACGGTCGGGCTTTGCAGGAACACACCCTCAAAGCATGGAAAGGACGGGCCGAGGCGACTGCAGCCGCCCAGAAAGTATTTTATCATCGGGCGAGTTGCAACGGTGCTGCGCGATACGGTAAGTACAAGAAAGAAATGGAACAGTCGTGAGCAGTTTCTGGCAATGGTGGCAGCACATTCCTGAGCGTTTAGATCCGGTGATTATAAGTATCGGCTCCTTCAAACTGCAATATTATGGAATGATGTACGTCGTCGCTTTTGCCCTCACGTACATGCTGGCCGCCTACCGGTTGAAACGCGAAAACCGGTTTCAGGTTACCGATGAGCAACTTCAGGCGCTGATTACTTACATGATGCTGGGGGTTATCGTTGGCGCGCGCCTGGGTTACGTCTTTTTTTACAATGCGCAGTACTATTTCAGTCATCCGCTGGAGATTATTTTACCGTTCGATTTCTCAGACGGTATCAGGTTCACCGGTATCACCGGGATGTCTTTTCACGGGGGGCTCATCTGCGTTATCCTGTTTGCATGGCTCTATTGCCGAAAGAACGGTCTCCGTTTTCTTGAGATGGCTGATCTTTTCATTCCGGCGATACCATTGGGATACACTTTTGGCCGTCTCGGTAATTTTATCAATGGTGAGTTGTACGGCCGGATGACGACTGCCCCCATCGGTATGATCTTCCCCCTGGCACCTGGAAATTCTCTGCGTCATCCATCACAACTCTACGAGGCCTTCTTCGAAGGCATTTTTCTTTTTGTGGTACTTTGGAGCCTGAGGCGCAGGATTCGTCTTCCAGGCGCCATGCTGGGTTTTTATCTGATCGGGTACGGCACGGTAAGGTTTTTCATCGAATATTTTCGACAACCCGACGCTCATCTCGGTTTCGTTCTGTCTTCATTTTCAATGGGCCAGGTGTTGTGCCTGTCGATGATTGCTGCCGGTACATTGCTTCTCGTGTTTCTTAAGCGCCGAAACAAGGGACTGGCAAGCAGCCACTGAAAAGTATTCAATCCGATCGGCCATTTGATCACATTCAACGCTGAAAAAATTGGTTTTGGAAGATGACACCACTTTATCTCTATAACAGTCTATCCCGCAGAAAAGAAGAGTTCAAACCGCTCAGGGAAGATTACGTCGGCCTTTACACCTGTGGGCCGACGGTCTATAATTTTGCGCACATCGGAAATCTGCGGACCTATATTTTCGGAGATATGTTGAAGCGGGTTCTGCTCTACAATGGATATCGTGTGAAGCATGTGATGAATATTACCGATGTCGGGCACCTAACCGGTGACCGTGATATGGGCGAAGACAAAATGGAGAAAGGGTCTCTTCGCGAAGGAAAAACTGCGTGGGAGATTGCCGCTTTTTATACCAAAGCCTTTCAACGCGACATCGAACAACTCAACATTCTTCCACCCGACATCTGGTGTAAAGCCACCGATACGATCCCTGAACAGATCGCCTTGATCGAGGTCTTGGAGCAAAAGGGGTATGCCTATCGAACCTCGGACGGGATCTACTTTGACACGTCGAGGATTGAAGATTACGCCAAGCTGTCCAACCAGAACCTTGATGCGCTTCAGGAAGGCGCGCGGGTAGAAAAAAATCCCGAAAAGCGCAGTTTGACTGATTTCGCGCTGTGGAAATTTTCACCTCCAGGCGTCCAACGCCAGATGGAATGGGACTCACCCTGGGGGATGGGCTTTCCGGGCTGGCACATCGAGTGTTCGGCGATGAGCATGAAGTTTTTGGAAAAAAACCTCGATATTCACTGCGGCGGGGCCGATCACATCGATGTTCATCACACCAATGAAATCGCGCAATCAGAAGCCGCTACCGGGAAGAAGTTTTTCAACTTCTGGATGCATGGCGCCTTCCTCAACATTCAGGGTGGCAAGAAAATGGCCAAAAGCGCCGAGAATTTTCTGACCCTCGAAAATACGTTCACCCGGCGAGGGATCAGCCCGTTGGTCTACCGGTTCGCGGCTTTTCTGAGCCATTACCGTAAACCGATGGAATACAGCGACGAGGCTGTAGAAGCTGCGCGAAACGGGCTGGCCCATCTGCAGAACCAGGTCCGCAGCCTGATGAACTTAAACCAGGAAGATGGCATGGTCCAGACGGCCTATAAGGAAAAATTTCTACTGGCCATCAACGATGATTTGAACCTGCCGCGGGCCATGGCAGCCGTGCAGGAATTATTGAAGGCTGATATCAGTAATGCGGACCGACTGGCGACGGTTGTGGATTTCAATCGTGTGCTCGGCCTCGATCTTGACCGTGTGGAGCAAGACCAGAGCTTACCCGAGAATCTCCAGATTCTGGTTGAAAGAAGAAAGAAGGCCCGGGAGGAGAAAGACTGGGCGCTCTCCGACAGTTTGAGGGATGAAATCCAGGCCCTCGGATATGTGGTGCAGGATTCCAAGGCCGGAATGAAAGTTTACAAGCAGTAGACATTCACTTAATCAGACGCTTGCGCATGGTTTTCAGGCCGAGGATGGCAAATACGAGAAAAAAGAGCAGCAAATAGGCATAACTGATCGCCGGCGGTGTCTCGTTTGCACCGAGACTCAACCAGCGCGCCAATTCTGTAAGATGATAGAGGGGAAAAGCCAGCGCCAGGGGCTGAGCCCAGCCCGGGAGGTTGGATACCGGAAAAAATGTGCCGCTGAACAAGAACATCGGTGTGACAAACAGGAATATCGGCAGGTTAAACATGTCGATGGTCGGCGTGATTCCGGTGAAAAACATACCCACAGCCCCGAATGCCAGACCGCCGAGAAGGGCTGTAGGGATCAGCAACAGGCCGGAGGGAAACTGGACAAAGCCCAGCGCCCCCAGTACCATCAGCATGATTGTGGTTGCCCCCATTGCTTTGGTGGCGCTCCAGACGATTTCTGCAAGAATGATCTCTTCCAGCGACAAGGGTGTGGCGAGCATACCGTCAAAGGTTTTTTGGTAATACATGCGCACGAATGAACCATAAGTGGTTTCAAAAAACGCATTCCACATAACGGCGGTGGCGATCAACGCGGGGGCCATGAAAGTTGTGTAAGGCAGAGAGGTGCCACCGTAGCGGACCTCACCGATCATTCCGCTGAATCCCAAACCGAAGGCCAGGATATAGAATAGCGGTTCGAGTAAGGGCGTGATGAAATTGACCTTCCAGATCTTGCGATAGACAACAAGATTACGTTCCCACACCCTTAAAAACCGCCACGAAAAAGCGGACCAATCGATCATTCTCTCAGTTCCCTTCCCGTCAATCGCAAAAACACATCCTCCAGACTACTGTTTCGAAAAATACATGTGTCGGAACAAAAACGCTCGCGGATCGTATCGTTCAGTTCTTCCCCCTCCCGCACATAGAGGATCATACGGCGGCCGAGGTCATCGTGTTCAATATTGTGCTTTATCACATAATCCCGCAACGCCTGATCCGGACCCTCCAACTCGATCACATGACGACCGGCGTGCCGGGGGATCAATTCGGCAGGGGGACCTTCCACCAGAATTCGGCCATGATCCATGATCACCAGACGGTCACAGAGCCGGGAGGCTTCTTCCATGTAATGGGTGGTTATCAAGACCGTCAGGCCGTTGTTCTTCAGAGCAATCAGTTTTTCCCATACCTGGTGGCGGGATTGAGGATCCAGGCCTGTCGTCGGTTCGTCAAGAATAAGCAGTTCGGGTGTATTGATCAAGGCACGGGCCAGGATGAGGCGACGGGCCATCCCCCCGGAAAGCTCCATGACCTTGGCACTTTTTTTATGGGTCAGGGCAAAGAATTCAAGCAGATCGCCGGATCTTTCGGACGCTACTTTTTTAGAAATCGAAAAATAGCGCGCGAAAACGTGCAGATTCTGTTCCACGGTGAGGTCCGGGTCGAGCGTGTTTTCCTGGTGGCAGACGCCGATACGGCTCTTGAGGTGCCGCCAGTTTTTCCTGATGTCAAGCCCGAAAAGACGCAGTGTACCCCCGGTGGGCGGTGTGAAACCATAGAGCATCCGTATGGTTGTGGTTTTCCCGGCACCGTTAGGTCCCAGCAGGCCGAAAAACTCCCCTTTGGCCACAGAAAACGAAATGTCTTTGACGGCGGGCTTCCCATCGAAATGCTTGTTGAGATTTTGTACCTCGATCACATCTGGCATGCGGTAAAGACTCCACTGAATGGCTTAACGATCAATTTCCAGGCGCATACCGGCAGGCTGCGGATCCACCAGATTCCGACGGTAGGCCAGGTGGCCGGAGACAATGGTCGCCGCCACCGATGACCGGAAAGTGAGCCCTTCGAAGGGCGACCAGCCGCAGCGGGAAAGAATCGGCTGATCATCCACACTGTGCCGATGGTTCAAATCGATCAGCGTCAGATCGGCCCAGTACCCCTCACGAATGAATCCACGGTCTTTCAACCGGAAGAGCCGGGCCGGAGCGTGGGCAGTTTTTTCGGCGATGAGGGGCAGGTCATAGATGCCATCGTGATGATGCTCCAGCAAACAGACGAGAGCATGTTGGACCAGCGGCAGGCCCGCCGGCGCCTTGAAATAAGATTTCTGCTTCTCCTCCAGAGTGTGGGGGGCATGATCGGTGGCTATTACGTCGATACGGTTGTTCCGGACCGCTTCAACAAGGGCCATCCGATCACTGCGGGTTTTTATGGCAGGGTTACATTTTATGCGCGTACCGCGGTCGGCGTACGATCCTTCATCGAAAAACAGGTGATGGATGCAGACTTCGGCCGTGATCCGTTTGTCTGGTTGAGGACGGTCCGACAGCAGACTCATTTCCCTGGCCGTCGTCAAATGCAGCAAGTGCAGTTGCGTGCCATTTTTCCGGGCCAAATCAACCGCCAGAGACGAAGATCGAAAGCAGGCCTCTTCACTGCGAATATAGGGGTGGAACCGCATGGGCACGTCTTCACCATACCGGGACCGCATTTTTTTTTCGTTGGCCAGGATCGTTGGCGTGTCTTCACAGTGGGTGGCGACCAGTGTCGGCGTTTCGGCGAAAATACTTTCCAAGGTTTGTGGGTCATCCACCAGCATATTGCCGGTGGATGCGCCCATGAACACCTTGATTCCACAGGTGGCGGCCGGGTCGAGGGCCTTGATTTCTTCAATGTTGTCGTTGGTTCCGCCCAGGTAGAAGGAATAGTTGGCGAACGATCTTCCCGCAGCCAGAGCATATTTTTCTTCCATCCGTTTCCGAGTGGTGGTTGGCGGAAGAGTATTCGGCATGTCCATAAAGCTGGTAATTCCGCCGGCGACCGCTGCGCGGGATTCGCTGTGGAGATCTCCTTTGTGGGGCATGCCCGGTTCGCGGAAGTGAACCTGATCGTCGATCATGCCGGGAAGCACGAATTGGCCGCTGGCATCGATCAGTATAGCCGCATGTTGCGACGACAGGTCGCCCCCCAGCTTCAAGATTCGACCGTTGGCCACATATATATCACCGGTTTGTATACGGCCTTCGTTGACGATTTGTGCATTAACAATCAGGATCGATTTCATGCTCTCCGAATTCCGGCAGTACATTTATTAAATGTTGACGGGCAACCTACCAATATTATTGCTTTTGTGCGTTCATTTCGGCTTGATACTCTGCCGCACGTTTACCTTGAAATCCAGAGCAGTTTCGACGTTAGCGTTTCGCAATTGTCGAATTGCGTTGATGCGCCCCAAGACATACGCATTGTCGACCGCCGAACCGGATCGGTATTGCCGCAAAATGGGCGGGATTTGGCCGTTGCCACCGAAACATATGCGGGTTAAGTGAGGCGGCCCCGATGGTATCGAAAGAGTCCTAACACAGCTCGATCTTAAAAGCAAAAATGATGGCATGTTGGGCAAAAAGAGTTCAAGCAGAGCTCAATTTAAGCGCTGATCTTCCTTTCAGATTGCGGACAAACGTTTACAGAATATATGCTTCGACCTATCAGATAACTTGAAAAACGGCGGCACAAAAAGTCGTAACGCTTCCGTGATAGAAACCTGAAGGCATTTATGCGACCAGGGCATGCAACCACTTGAGGTTTCGCTTGTCCCAGCCCTCCTCTTTAAAACCTTTAGGCGTTTCGATTATCTTCGGGACAGATCTGAAACGCGGATCATTCATGATCAGTCTGAAGCATTCGATACCGATGGTTCCCTTCCCGATGTGTTCGTGGCGGTCGACCCGTGAACCCAGGTCTTTTTTCGAATCGTTGAGATGCAGCAGGCGCAGATGATGCAACCCGATAATCGTATCGAAATCCGTCATCGTCTTATTGAAAACGATTTGAGTTCGGATGTCATAGCCGGCAGCAAATATGTGAGCGGTATCGAGGCAGACCCCGATTTTGTCTTTCTGGCAAACACCCTGAAGCATTCCGGCAATATGTTCAAAACGATGCCCGAGACAGGTTCCCTGTCCGGCAGTGGTTTCTAAAAGCAGGCGAACTGAGGACGCGGGCATTGCCGCAAACACCTGATTGATGCCCTCGGTGAGGCGTTTGATTCCGTCTGTTTCGCCATATCCCATGTGCGCACCCGGGTGCATCACTACATAAGGAATGCCCAGTTGCGATGCACGGTGTATCTCTGCGAGCAGGGCCCGAACCGACTTAGAGCGCTTGTCCCGATCAGGTGAGGCCAGGTTAATCAGGTATGACGTGTGGGAAGCCGAGTGGTATAATACCGAATTCTTCCGTAGCCGTTTTAAAGTCCGCAATGTCGACTAGGAGTGAGCACTCGTTCTTTCCAGGTACTGGCATTTTTGGTAAAGACCTGTAAAACGCTACATCCCAAAGCTTTGGCTCTGTGGACGGCCTTGGAGAGCCCCCCAGCGATGGAAAGATGGGCACCCAGTAGGATGGGGTCTGAAGAGGCGGCGATTTTTTTTGGGATTGAACGTCTCATGCGAAGGCCTGATGGCGAAAATTTTAGCAAATCATCTCGGAAAATGATAAAATCGATACAATTAATGGTGAAATTTCTGGCGTGTTAGCCCAAGTAGCAGAAAAACGATTATGCAGGAAAAAAGGAATGTCATTCTTATCGGTATGCCGGGTGTCGGTAAAACCACCGTTGGCGTTCTGCTGGCGGAGCGGTTGGGCTTTGCCTTCATGGACACCGACATTACGATCCAGACCCGCGAGAGACGGCGGCTTCAGCAGATAATCGATAGTGACGGACTGACGGCGTTCCGCCGGGTCGAGGAAAGAGCGATCCTGTCAATTTCGGTCTACGCCCACGTGATTGCTACCGGCGGCAGCGTCGTTTACAGCGAAAAGGCTGTTCGGCATCTTAAATCCGGCGGAACGATCTGCCACCTGGATGCCGATTCCGATTGCCTTCTGTCGCGGATTGACAATATGGACAGTCGGGGCATTGCCATGCCGCCGGGCCAGAGCTACGTCTCGCTTTACGATGAGCGCCACCCACTCTATATTCAGTCCGCCGATTTTACCATCGCCACCAATAAATTGACACCCGGTCAAGTTGTACGGGCGATTACAAACATCCTCCAAAATCGTTTCTGTTATCCCCTCTGACCCTTTTTAGGGCGGCTGGCACGCCGGATAGCGCTTTTACCATTCTGGACAATTGACCGACATCGCCGAGGGTCAAAAGGCCCATCTTTTCAAGCAGAAAACGTGTTTTCCCCCACTCCCGCAACTCGGGCTTTCCCAGCTGTTCCACAGCGGCAAAAAAAAGCATCCATATCAAAGTGCAGGATCATAAGGATATCACCACAGGTCTTCAAATGCCCATTATACGAGGCTACGGAGGCGGCCGTTGTTACAGACACAGGATTCAGCAGGACACATGACGCTTAGGCTTATGGCTGCATCAAGTTATTTTTTATTGATTTTGTCATCCAAGGGATTAATATTACAATAATGTATTATTCGGGGACCATATCAATGCAATTGTACGTCAATTCACTGAATGCAGGGTAAAGTTGATGGATGAGATTAAAAGATTTGAAGAGATAACGCTATTGTACGAAATCAGCAAAGCGTTAAACGAACACCTTGAGCTCAAAAAATCCCTATATAAGGTTCTGGACATATTGTCCACATCTCTGCAGATGCAGAGGGGGACGATAACGATATTCGATCTTCTGCGTAACGAGATTCATATCGAGGTGGCCCACGGCATATCCAGAAGTGCGGTATCGCGGGTAAAATACCGTCTCGGTGAAGGGATAACCGGTCGCGTCATTCAAACCGGCAAAGCGATTGCCATTCCCAAAATCAGTCAAGAACCTCACTTTCTCGATCGGACAGCGTCCCGTAAGTCAAAAGACTTTCAGGAAATATCATTTTTCTGCACACCGATAAAAAAGGGCAATCAGGTTGTGGGTGCATTGAGTGTCGACCGATTGTATGATGAAGAATACAATCTTAAAGAAGGTAAGAAGCTGCTTTCTGTGGTCGCCACAATGGTGGCTCAGCACGTGATCAACCTCGAGACGATACAGCGTGAGAAAGAACAGTTACGCGAGGAGAATCGCAGGCTCAAAAAGGAATTGGAAAACAAATACCGTATCACCAACATCATCGGTAACAGCAACAAGATGCGGGAGGTTTTCCAAATGATTTTCCAGGTCTCCAAGAGCAATGCCACAGTTCTCATCCGCGGTGAAAGCGGCACGGGTAAAGAGCTGGCTGCCAACTCGATTCATTACAACAGCCATCGTGCCAAGAATGCCTTCGTTAAAGTCAACTGTGCCGCTTTACCGGCAAATTTAATTGAAAGCGAGCTGTTCGGGCATGAAATGGGCGCTTTTACCGGGGCCATCAGGCAGAAGCAGGGCAAGTTTGAACTGGCCAACAAGGGCACCATTTTTCTGGATGAAATCGGTGCCATTGGTCTGGATGTCCAAGCCAGCCTTTTACGCGTGTTGCAGGAGAAAGAATTTGAACGGGTCGGAGGGCACAAAAACATCAAGACCGACGTCAGGGTTATCGCCGCGACCAATAAGAATTTGGAAGAGGCCTTAGAGGACGGGACATTTCGCGGCGATCTATACTACCGGCTCAATGTTTTTCCGATCTATGTGCCGCCCTTGAGAGAACGTAAGACCGACATCCTGCTCCTGGCGGATCATTTCCTCGAAAAATATGCTCAGGAAAATGACAAGGATATCCGCCGCTTTTCAACCCCCGCCATCGATATGCTCATGAACTACCACTGGCCCGGCAACGTGCGGGAACTGGAGAATTGTATCGAACGCGCTGTGCTGCTGTGCGAAGAAGGGGTGATCCACAGCTACCATCTACCGCCGACACTGCAGACCGGTGTTGAATCCGATACTCTTCCAGCCCTTTCCCTTGAAGAGGCGGTCGCCAATCTGGAGCGGGAAATCATCGTGGATGCGCTTAAAAATACGCGTGGCAACATTACCCAGGCCGCCGATCTGCTCAAGACAACCGTGCGAAAATTTGCTTACAAGGCCAAGAAGTACGGGGTCGAATACCGCCACTACCGTTAATAAGGGATCAGGCTCTTGACCCCCATACCGAAGGCTTTGCCTCCGGTTCCTTCCAATATTTCCGACCAGCGGACTTCGGCCAATAGGATCGATGCGACCCGTTCGCAGATGACACAGTCAAACGGGCCGAAGCAGGGCTGCCTGTGGATGATGAGGTTTGCACCGGGATTGAAGTGTGTGTCCGATTCGAAGTACATGCCGGACGGCGTATAATTTTTGGCCACAGCCGTGTGGGTCTTGTTTGAATTGAAACGAGAAAAAGTAATCGGGCACTCCAAATCGATACGGTGACTCAACCGTCTATCTGATTTTGTGCTCATTGTCACTCAGTTCCATTACATATTAATACTGCTCAGCCTGCCCTTCAGCTTCGTTCTCTATGCCGGTCGATTTAAGATACGCAGCCGTCATTAGGTGGACCGACTTTCCTAATATGCAACCATTGTTTTGTCTGTCAACCGGGAGTCGTTATCCTGGCACATAGTGGTTGTCAAAAAAACGTTCCGTTATTCAAACGTTTTTCTACAACCACTTAGACCATCCTTTTGTTTTCGGAATTTATTTTTGAAAAGCGGTAAAAGATGGCGGTCAAAATTGCCTGCTGTGACGGCAGGGCTCTTGACGGTCGCTCAGGGCGCCCTTCCGCTTCCGCTTGCCTGGTTGAACTGGTGGGGTTTGGCGGCATGCGCCCATGGGCCATTTAGGGCGCATGCCTTCTCTGGGGAGGGGAAGGCTTAAATGTCGTAGTAGAGGAAAAATTCGTGTGGATGCGGTCTCAGTTTAATCGGATTGACTTCGTTTTCGATTTTGTAGTCGATCCACATGTCGATGGCATCCTGGGTGAAAACATCGCCCTTAAGAAGGAATTCATGATCCGCCTTCAGCGCAGCAAGAGATTCTTCCAGGGAACCCGGCGCCGATTCGACAAGGGCCAGCTCTTCAGGCGGCAAGTTGTAAATGTTCTTGTCAAGCGGATCACCCGGGTCGATTTTGTTCTGGATGCCGTCGATAACGGCCATCAGTACGGCCGAGAACGCAAGATAGCCGTTACAGGAAGGATCCGGGGTTCTGAATTCGATCCGCTTGGCCTTCGGAGACGGAGAGTACATGGGGATGCGGATCGCGGCACTGCGGTTCCGGCTGGAGTAAGCCAGGTTGACGGGGGCCTCGAAACCCGGCACCAACCGTTTATATGAATTGGTGGTCGGATTCGTAAACGCGCATAGAGCCTTGCAGTGTTTCAGGATGCCACCGATGGCATAGAGGGCTTCCTGCGACACGCCGGCGTATTTGTCGCCAGCGAAAATGGGCTTGTCTTCCTTCCATATGCTGACGTGCGTGTGCATGCCGGTGCCGTTATCCTCGAATAGAGGTTTTGGCATGAATGTTAAGGTGTGGCCGTGACGGTTAGCGACATTCTTTAATACGTATTTAAACCACATCAGTTGATCGGCCATCTGCAACAGGGGTTTGAAACGCATGTCGATTTCTCCCTGTCCGGCGGTGGCCACCTCATGATGTTGGGCTTCAATATCGATCCCCAGGCCTTCGAGAACAAGAACCATTTCGGTGCGCAGGTCCTGGAATTTATCCATCGGTGGTACCGGGAAGTAACCTTCCTTATGGCGGGGTTTGTAGCCGAGGTTGGGGCACTCATCCCGGCCGGTGTTCCAGACGCCTTCGACGGAATCGATTTCGTAAAAAGCGCGGTTGCTGGCAGATTCGAAACGAATGTTGTCGAAAATGAAGAACTCGGCTTCCGGACCGATATAAGCCGTGTCGCCGAGGCCGGTGCTCTTTAGGTAGGCTTCTGCCTTCTGGGCAATGTAGCGGGGATCACGGGTGTAAGACTCCCGGGTTACCGGATCGACGATGTTGCAGATCAGGGTAAGGGTCGGTTCCGCGAAAAACGGATCCATATTCGCGGTGTTCGGGTCCGGAATCACGAGCATGTCGCTGGCGTTGATCGGCTGCCAGCCGCGAATACTGGAGCCGTCGAAACCGAAGCCGTCTTCAAAGCATGATTCCTCCAGTTCACTGATCGGGACGGAAAAGTGCTGCCACAATCCCGGATAGTCCATAAAGCGCAGGTCCATCATTTTTGCGCCTTTTGTTTTGGCGAGTTCCAATACGTCTTTAGGTGTCATGAAATCCTCCTTTTAATGCTGTGTTATTGTGTGTATGTGATCATAATTATTGAACATAGCTGACCCATATCTTACCCCAGTACCGAATGATTAGATGGCATCTTTTCCAGTTTCCCCGGTTCTGACACGAATCGCCTCTTCGATTTGTGAGGCAAAAATCTTGCCGTCACCTATTTTTCCTGTGCTAGCCGCTTCGCGGATTTTTTCCATTACCTGGTCCGCACGTTCGGCCTCGACCACGATTTCGATTTTGATTTTGGGTATAAAATCTACGATATATTCCGCACCGCGGTAGATTTCCTTATGGCCCTTTTGACGACCGTAGCCTTTGACTTCGATAATGGTCATTCCCTGAATGCCGATCTCGTTTAACGCCTCTTTGACGTCATCTAACTTGAACGGTTTGATTATGGCCTCTATTTTTTTCATTTCCTCTCCTCCTCAGTTAATACCGTTGGTTTTGTCAAGCCTTCGTAAAGTGCGGTCGGGACATTACAGGATTTCGAATCCCCGTTCGCCATGCAGTGCGCTGTCCAGTCCTTCGATTTCACTGTCCGGGTCGACCCTCAGACCACCGGTGACGAATTTGGTGATATAAATAAGTACGATAGTTCCGACCGCTGTGAATATTGCGGTTGCGACAATTGAAATGATCTGAATCCACAACTGCTTTGGGTTGCCGTAAAACAGCCCGACGCCGGCTTCGTTGACGGCCGGATTGGCGAAAAGGCCGGTGGCCAGCGCGCCCCAGATGCCGCATACACCATGGACACCGAAGGCGTCGAGTGAATCGTCGTAACCGAGTTTCTGTTTAATAACGGCAACACTGTAATATCCAAGAAGTCCAGCAACGGCGCCGATCACCAGCGCTGCCGGCATGTTAACGAAGCCGGCCGCCGGCGTGATCGCCACCAGGCCAGCCACAATTCCGGAAGCCATGCCGAGAACGGTCGGTTTTTTACTGACAGCCCATTCGGCGAACATCCACGCCAGAGCGCCGATGGCTGCGGAGGTATTGGTTACCATAAATGCCGATGCGGCAATACCGTCTGCCGCCAGTTGACTGCCGGCATTGAAACCGAACCAGCCGAACCACAACAGGGCTGCCCCCAGTGCCGTGAGTGTGATACTCGACGGGAACATCGCTTCTTTTCCATAGCCGTCCCGTTTTCCGAGGACCAGTGCCAGAACCAGGCCGGCGACACCGGCGTTTATGTGAACCACTGTCCCGCCGGCGAAGTCGAGAGCGCCCATGCTACCCATCCAACCGCCACCCCAAACCCAATGGGCCATGGGACAGTAGATAAATGTAAGCCAAAGTCCGGCGAAAACGATCCAGGCGGAAAATTTCATGCGGTCGACAATCGAGCCAATCACCAGGGCGACAGTGATGCAGGCAAAGGTCATTTGAAACAGGGCAAACACGATTGTCGGTATGGATCCTGACAGGCTATCGACACCGATTCCGTTCATGAAGACATGGGAAAGATCTCCGACGATACCACCCTTATCCGGCCCGAAAGCCAGGCTATAGCCCCACAGCATCCAAATCACGCTACCGAGGCAATAGGATACAATCGTCATGGCAAAGGTATTGAGCAGGTTCTTGTACCGGGATAGTCCACCGTAAAAAAGCGCCAGTCCGGCCGGGGTCATCATCATCACCAGGGCCGTCGACACAATTATCCAGGCCGTATCTCCCGAATTGAGCGCATCGGCGGCAAAAGCAGAAGAAAAAGGTACCAATAACAAAGGGGCTGCTATCATCCAGGGTTTCATTCGCATGGTGTTCCGTATCCTCCATCTTGATTAGAATATTGCCCGTCGCGGCGCTCGGATATGATTACTCTCTATATCCGTTCTTTCCGGGCCAAACGTTCAGTAACAATTTGTTTTATATTGTCCACTTGTTTCGGATCGTCCACCTTCTGCCCATCGAAATCTCTGACGTAAAATACATCAACCACCTGGTCGACTTTTGTGGCTATTTTTGCCACCCAGATATCCAACTGACAGAAGTAGAGGGCATCGGTAATGTTGAACAACAGACCAGGGTAATCATAGGCGAAGACTTCAATGATCGTGAAAAAACTCGAGCTGTGATTGTCCACCTCGACCCGGTTCGGTCGACTGATGGGTGGAGATTTTTTTTTACGGTAGCGGGAAATTTTTTGATGCAGCTCCGATGTCAGGTCCAAACTGTCGGTCAAGGCGTCTTGCAGGTTTTTTTCGGCCTTGATCCAGCGTTCTTCTTCGAACAGTTGGTCCGGCGGTGGCTTGACTTCGAAGATATCGACCGCGATCCGGTTGCGCCAGGTAAAAATTTGGGCATCGACGATGTCGATGTTGTTAAGAGTAAATACACCGGCGATTTTTGAAAACAGTCCGGGTCGGTCCTGTGCGCAGATCTTCACAGTCCGGGTTCGCGTGTCCGCTGTGCGCGTAATGTTCCAGACAAATGCTCGTTCGCCCAGTTGTTGAAAGCGACGAATATCTTCCAGAATTTGATCCGGTGTGGCGTATATCAGATATCGCGGTGAAAGGACCTTGAAGAGGCTTTCAATTTCCTGTTTTTCCTCTGTGGTTGTGGCCGCTGC
Organism: uncultured delta proteobacterium; assembly: GCA_963719015.1. Classification (GTDB taxonomy): domain Bacteria; phylum Desulfobacterota; class Desulfobacteria; order Desulfobacterales; family SG8-13; genus JARFQH01. Next base: position 30,629 of record CAVRBA010000004.1, read on the forward strand.
CAGTGCCCGCTCCTTTTTCCGCTCGATTCCCTCGACGGTTTCGCGGGACGCCAATTCGCCGCGTTCAAGAACATTGAGTACTTTCAAAAATAAGTCCCGCAGCAGGATAGCCGTCCAGTGGTTCCAGGCGTTAGGACCGGTGGCCGAGCAGTCGGCGACAGTCAAAAGATAGAGCATCTTCAACCGTTCAGGATCTTCGATCTCCCTGGCACAGACAATGGCTGTTTCTTCATCGTGAATGTCTCTGCGGGTGGCTGTCTTGATCAGATGCAGATGCTTTTGGATCAGGAACGCAACGGTGTCGATCTCCTCCGGCTGCATCCCTTTAGCCGCCAGGATATTGCGGACCAACTCGGCACCGGTTTCGGAGTGGTCGTCGCTGTCCACTCCTTTCCCGATATCGTGTAAAAGGGCTGCCCAAAGAAGAAGCTTTTTACGCTTCAGCTTCTTGTATATCTCGGCGCAGAGGGGGTGGTCATGGCTGGATTGGCTGCTGGCGAAATTCTTGATGGTTTGAACGGTGCGCAGCAAATGCTTGTCGACGGGGTAAAGGTGGTATTCGTCGTACTGAATATGGTTAACGACGTTCCGCATCTCGGGGATTAACCGGACCAAGAAGCCGGTGTTCAACATTTCTTTGAGAACGTTGAATACGGGTGCCGGCGACAGCAGGATGCGTTCAAAGGCTTTGACTGTTTCAACCTTGCTGGCGAAAGTACTATCGGATAAATATTCGAATTCTTTGACGATACGTTTAGCTTCGGTGCTGAGGGGCAGCTTGAGCCGGAGGCTTTCTTCGAAGATGTTGATCAAGAGTTCCGGCATCCGCAGGACGACTTCCGCCGAATTGAAATTCAACGCATCCCGTTCCACCATCAGTCCGTCGATCCGGGTCTGTTTTAAAGGTTGTTTACGGGGGCGACCTTTCGTTGTGTATCCGAGCTCGTAGAGAAACATCAAATGTTGTTGTTTGATAAGGTCCATCTGTCCGTGCAAATCGCCGAGAAAGACCTCTACTGGCTGGTGGCCATTGGTTTTTTTATAATTCAAAGACTCGGCCAGCTTGAGCTGGTTTTCAAAGTGGAGTTGATCGCACTTTCGGCCGCACAAAAGATGCAGTCGGTTGCGCACATTCCAGATGAATGTCAGGGCGTGTGTCAGGCCTTGGTATTCGGTATGGGTGAGATGCCCGGAATATTCCAGGTCCCGCGGTTGTTTGAGATGATATTTTATGCGGGAGAGCCAGAGCATGGTGTGGTAGTCACGCAGGCCCCCCTGGCCATCTTTGAGGTTCGGTTCCAGATCGATAGGTGGAATCACCGAAATTGACGTGACGTTGACGGTTGGTTTCGATCAGCCAGTCGACAACCTTTCTGGAGTGCCGTTGCAAAACCTTGCGATGGAGTTGCTCCAAGAGCTCCGTATATAAGGGAGACATTCCGCAGATGAAACGGGCATCCAGCAGGGGGGTGAGGACCTCGTAGTCTTCCCGAGCCAGTTTAAGGCACTCTTTCAGAGAGCGGGTGGCATAGCCGACATCGAGACCGACATCCCACAGGGGATAAACGATTTCCTGAATCAGAGATTCAGCACCCCCCGGGACATTTTTTTTAAACAGAAACAGAAAGTCCACGTCCGAATGAACACATTGCTCTGCCCGACCATATCCGCCCAAGGCGATGAAAACATATGGGTTCTTTGCGATTCCGAGGTGGGGGCCGATCATACTGGTTTCAAATCTGTCCCTGAAATATTCATCGATAATCCGGGCAAGCCGCTCCATAAAAACACGGGTTTTCAGGTTGGGCAGCTTCGCCAGCAAAGCGTCCCGCTCTTGGCACAGTATTGCGGCCCTATTTTCCTGACTGGCTATCGTTCCGGCAATTCCCATTTCGGCTCCCTTGGACTTAGAAATACGGAGGTTAACTCTGTGCAACGGACGTGCCACCGGATATCTTCCTGTGAAGCGCTGGTATTATCAACGAGTTAGGTGCGAATATTTGACGAGAGGGGACGGATCAAGACTTACATATTTGTGAAGATTATAAAAAATATATTACAAATATGTATAGTGGCATATATAAGATTGTAGCTCTTTTTCGGAGCGGGCGCAACGGTCCCTTTTGAGAACAATTGGGACGTTGTGCCTTATAGATCAATAAGTATTTGTAAACTAAATAAAAAATAACGCCAAATTTGTAAACATCATTCCATTTCTTACGTGTATGCCGGATGCCACGAATTCGCCCTGATTGGTCATTCGAGATTGTTACTTTCACCGCGGGACACTAGGGTACGCTTGGGAAACTCGCCGGCGTGTATTACGACATTGAAAAAATGAGCGATTTTACTTTGGCGGTGCGACAACTGATCTGCAGAGGAAAGAGACATTCTACAAAATTGTCATAATTGCCGTCTATTCGAAGAAAGCACGCCAAATTTGTTTAATTTTGCTGCGGAGCAGGTGGAATCTCTCCAAAGGCACCCGGGCAGGCTTTTCCTGGAGGCTGAGTTTGTGGGCGACGGCCCGATAGATCAAATACGCGTGTTTGAGAATATGTGCGTCGAATTCATGGATTACGTTGGTTTCGATCAGGGTGTGGATCAAACGGACGTTATCGGTCCATTCCAGCAGTTCTTCGTGGTCGCAGGCATGGCTCAACACCAGGTATTGAACCAGGAATTCGATATCCACGATTCCGCCGGTGTCCTGTTTGATATCGAAAACATTGCGTTGCGGTTCGAGCAATTCACGACGCATCTTCGTGCGCATCTCCAGCACTTCGGCCCGCAGTTTTTTCCGGTCACGACGGCGGGCCAGGACTTGCTTGCGGATTTCTTCGAATTGCTTGCAAAGCTCGGGGTCGCCAGCAACGGCCCGGGCCCTGATAAGGGCCTGGTGCTCCCACGTCCAGGCGGTGTTCATCTGGTAGTCTGCGAATCCATCGACATGGCTGACCAGGATCCCCGAACTGCCGCTGGGTCGCAGACGCATGTCGGTTTCATATAAAATTCCGGCCTGGGTATGTGCCGTAAGGATGTGAATAATTCGCTGCCCGAGACGCGCAAAATATTGGTGGTTATCGATAGGGTTGGGGCCGTTTACGGTTTGACCCTTGGACGCCGAATGGAGGAAGACCAGGTCGAGGTCACTGCCGTAGCTGAGTTCAAGACCGCCCAACTTACCGTAGGCGATGACCGCAAAGTCTGCAACGAAAGGTTTTTCGCTTGTGGTGCCGATAGGCGTCCCGTGTTTGGCGACCAGATGTCGACTGGCCAGTGCGAGCACTTCGCCGATTGAAACTTCGGCGATGTCGGACAAGTGGTCACTAACCCGCATCAGCGGCAGCACTTCGGTTACATCGGCCGCCACCACTCGCAGGACATTGACCTGTTTGAACACCCGCAGGGCCTCCATCATGTATTCAAAGTCGTCCGGCAGTTGCTCGAGGCGAAACCGCAGTTCCTGTACAAGCTCATTTCTTTTAGGGGGGGCGTACAGGGTGCGGGGGTCGAGCAGTTCGTCCAGAAGCACTGGATGGCGGGCCAGAAAGGTGGCGATGAGTGAACTGGCGCCGGATAATCTGACCAAATGATCGAGAATGCCGGTATTTTCCAGCAGCAGTGCCAGGTAGGATGCCCGGCCGCCAATGGCCTTGATCAGATCGGCGATGCGGTTCAGGGTGACCAGCGGTTCGACGCTGGCGACCTGCCGTTTTTATCAGCAGCGGCATCAGCTTGTCCAGGCGTGCTGCGTCCTTCTTTGCCGAGATGTCGCTGTTGGTCAATTCGTTGCGCACCTGGTCGATTGTCTCTATCGTTTTCCCGGATCATCTGTATCCAATGCCGGCCAGAACGCTTTCGCACCGGCTTTCTTCTAGAAGGCCGATCCAGAGGGCACCCAGAGGTCGATCGATCTCGTCGGATGCGACTCTTTTTTCTCCCCCGATTCCAGCAATAGTGAAAAGTGGCGATGCACGTTGTCGAGATGGGTTTCAAGCGCTTTTTCCCAATCTGAAAGTTCTGTGTATCCCATGGCAAGAGCCAGTCGTTGCCTGCCTGCTGGATCGTTAGGTAATTGATGGGTTTGCTTGATCGGAGATTTCCTGGAGGCGATGCTCAAGATTTCTTAAAAAAATGTAGGCTGACCGCAGGGAAGAGCACACTTCCCCGGGGACGGTATTTCCTGATTCCAGAATTGTCAGGATGGTTAATATACCGCGCTGCTGAAGTTCCGGGTTGATCCCGCCGCGAATCATCTGAAAGACCTGCCCGAAAAATTCGATCTCGCGTATGCCGCCACGTCCGAGCTTTATGTCACCCCGCAATCCCATCCGTTTCACTTCGAGAGCGATCCGTTGCTTCATGTCCCGCAGAGATTCAAAGGCACCGATAGTCGAGGTAGCGGCGGTAGACGAAAGGGTTCAATCGTTTCAGCAGTTGCTGGCCGGCATTCCGGTCTCCGGCAACGACCCGTGCTTTGATCCAGGCGTAACGCTCCCATTCGCGCCCCTGTTGCTGATAATAGTGCTCCATGGCGTCGAAGCTCATTGCCAGAGGGCCGTTGTCACCGAAAGGTCGCAGGCGCACATCGACCCGGAACACGAAACCATCCACGGTGACCTTGCCGAGCGCCTGTATCAGCCGACGGCAGAGACGCATGAAAAACTCTTCGTTGCTCACAGGGGATTGTACCGCCGGAGGTTTCGCCACTCTGAGGGTAGGCGAAGATGAGGTCGATGTCGGATGAAAAGTTGAGTTCTTCACCACCGAGCTTTCCCATGCCGATAACGACGAGCGTTTGGTGCGTCCCGTCCCGGCCGATGGGAACGCCATAGGTCGTGCATAGCTGGTGGTGGATGAAGGATAGCGAGTCTTGGATGCAGGCCTCGGCTAGGGCGGTCAACTCGGCCATGGTGGCGAACAGGTCCGCCCACCCGCACAGATCGCGCCAGGCGATGCGGACCATCTCACGCCGCCGGAATCGGCGCAGGGTTTTTTCAAGGTGTGGCTCTCCGTCGATCGTGGGCCAATAGTGGCTGCAGTTTATTGTTATATGCACCGGACGGGTAGGGATTTTCAAGATCTCCGCTGTCCACCAAATCCGCCAGAAGCAGCGGGTTTCGGATGCAGGTTTCGGTGACAAAATCGCTGAAAGCGAAAACGCGGCGGGCGGCCTGTTGCAGCTTGGCCGAGATCGAAAGGGTTATGCCGTTTGCCGCAGCAGCGACCTCCAAGGCCTGCCATTTACGCATCGGCTTCCCTGGCGAGGTCGGCGGGGAGAGTATTTGCGGGCATGACCTAATCCATGTTCAGATGGGCCTGTTTGAGAAGGGCAATGGCCCCGGCTATCTGGCTGGGGCGTGTGACAAGAAATGCCGAGTAGCCGAATTTGTCCAGTTTGCAGATCGATCCCTGAAGCTTGGTCGAAGTCATCAGGAGTGCCACGTACGGTGATTCGGAGCGCTTTCTCTTGGGGCAGGATTTTTATCGTCCAGAATATTTCCGGCGTTTCATCGAATTTGGCTGAGCGGGGCTCGTAGCGCAGCTCACCGGGGAACAGGTTTCGTACTTCCGACAGCAGTGTTTCCCCCAGATCGCGAGCTCTCGACCGGCAGTTCGCTGAGAAACAATTTGTCGCCGGTAGCCAGGGTTTGGGACAGCTCGAATTCGGCATTTTTCTCTGTCTTTTTGATCGCCGGCCGACGGTTGTCTGCGGTTCTTCGTCCGGTGGTTCGGCCGGTTCCGGTCTGGCGAATGTTTCAGAATCATCGATTGCGGCCGGTTCGACACTGTCGGTGCTTAAAATGATCACCTGGTTGGTGCTGCCGATGTTCAGAAGGATGACGCTATCAGGATCAAAAGTTATGGCTTGAGAGATCTGGTTGAAATCCACTGCGGATTCAATCAATAGAACGCTGAACGGTCCTGACCGGCTTTCGCACTTTCCAAGGGTGGCCGCTTCATCCGGTTCGAGCGTGGCCCGCCAGATACCGGTGTCGACGTGTTTGGCGTTGTCGATCGTCATTTTTAATTTCAGTCCCATCGTCACTCTCCACTTTGGCCTCCGTCAGGCGCGGAAGCGTCTCATCGCAAAGTTGGTAGAATACAATCTAAGATGTTTCAACGCTATAATCTAACGTAAATCAGCAATAAAATCAACCAATCGACGCTATGGACGTGACCCGCTTGGGCTTAAAAGGGGTGTAACACTGGTGATACGATTCGGGAACGCTGTCAGAGCATACCGAATTCCCACCATCCCTTCGACCAATTTCGGATTTTGACAAGGGCCTGTAATCAACACTTTTGCAATGTTTGTGGCCATAAAATGACAATATTGTAATAATTGGCCCGAATTTCACGTCCTTATATATGTCAGCTGTGTGAGAGACTGTCGGCAGATGCTGCGGTTGGTCTTCGTATGGCACACCTGTTGCTAAATGCATCGAAATATACTATAATTTTTCTTGCGAAGTGGGTTGAGAGCGTCTTGTGAATTGTCTGCTTCCAACCGCCTGGAGATAAAGGCGATGGTTTGACGGCTTGCCGCTCGGCATCAAGCGCTGTTCCGTAAACTGGAATCAACTTGGCGCGAAAGGATGAGATCTGCACCCGTGACACCAATTCCATGCTCATGCCGTTGTGGTCTGCAGCATTGACATCACAGTGCCATTACCCCCTTTCCCGGTCGGTGCTGATGATCTCGCTGTTGCATCCAGCATCATTCGTTTCCATATCGGCCCAGTCCCCGCTTAAAACCGGAGACCGACTGACTCATCGGTCCGAGTGCCCTCTGTGGCTTGCTGATTTTGATCGGCAGGCTAAAAGGACGGCATTTCCGCGGATCGTGCCAAGGGTTGCGTGCCGCTATCAACAGGAGGAAAAACGAGAATGTGTCGTCTATATGCGATCACCAGTGAAGAGCCGTTGTCTCCGATTGTCGCTCTTGACGCCCTCGATGTGATGCGTGAGGGACACGACGGGTCCGGGGTCGGTCTGTTTTTAAGGGATCTTGCCGGGCCGTTTGAGAAAATGAAGGATGCCCCCATCCTGTCCGGTATTTTCAGCGACGAAGGCCTGAAACGTCTGGATTCATTCATGATGGACATCGGTTTTATGACCAAATACAAAATTACGATAAAGGTTCCCAAAAAACCGCCATCTGGAATACCCAAACGGGATGTCTACCTGATACGTGCCTATGAGTATCCGGAGGAATGGGAGGATTTCAGCCAGCAAGAATTGGAGAACCTTTTGGTGGCCCTGCGACTGAAGCTGCGCAAAATGGGCGAAGAAAAAGAGGATATGATCGTTTTTTCCTTCTGGCCGGATGTGATCATGCTCAAAGAAATCGGCGACCCGATGCAGGTGGCCAAATATCTCGACGTCGATCGGGAGGAGCTGCAGGCGCGGGTGATCATGGCTCAGGGACGCCAAAACACCAATTATGCCATCAACCTGTATGCCTGCCACCCTTTTTTCCTCCAGGGGTTCAGTACCATGACCAATGGTGAGAATACGGCGTTTGTGCCGATCAGAGAGTTTCTGTCTTCGCGCGGCTTCGAGGGTTATACCGGGTATCAGTCGGACTCGGAGGTGTTTACCCACATTCTCCACTTTATGACGAACAAGCTTGGGCTGGGTATCGAAGCCTACAAACACATCATCACACCGCTGCAGGACGAGGATATCGACAAGCATTCGAATGCGAATTTTTTGCGACAGCTGAAGCATTCCTGCCGGCCGCTGATCATCGACGGGCCCAACGTTGTGATCGGCTGCCTGCCCGATCACAGCCTGTTCATGGTTCAGGACCGGAAGAAGCTTCGTCCGGGAGTGGTCGGCGGAAAACCGGGAATGTATGCATTTTCTTCCGAACTTTGCGGACTCGATGCGTCGATCCCGTTCCGCGATAAAAGCCTTGATTTTCAACCCATGCATCTGGAGACCGCTATTGTGGGACCGGATCGCCAGGAGGTAAAAATATGTTCTCAGACAGACCCGTTACCCCTTCCACACTGAGTGTAAAGGATCTGCCCTGGCAGATTCTGTGGAATAAAGACAAGTGTACGCTCTGCGGACAGTGTACGGCGGTATGCCCGGTGCAGGCCGTGGAGCTGGGGGTGTTTCGCAAACGAATGGTTGAACCACCGGTCGGTCTGGAAACCGTAGGGCCGCCGCCGAATCAATTAACAACTGTATTACGGAATTCGGCAGAAAACCGACCCGGCGTACCGCTGTGTGGGGTGTGCGATGTGCAATATGGTCTGTCCCAACGATGCCATCATTCCTGTTCGCAACGATGAAGCCGACAAACTTCGATTCCACATCGACAGAGGGGGGCAGCCACGCAGGCGCGGTGGTCGCCGCAATCAAGTCGGTGGTATCCTGGACCAGATCAAATTTATCCGGATTTCCATGCTGACCGACCCGGCGCTGGATGCCGGGAGGCATGAATTCGAATTGCGGACCCTGTTGGGACGTGTTCTGCCGCCGGAAAAAAATTTGGCGTTCATAAGGGAAAACGGCTGGATTCCTCCGGTACGGGAAATCTACCCGTTGATCATCGGCGGTATGTCTTTCGGCGCGCTCTCTCCCAACATGTGGGAGGGGCTGCAGATGGGGGTGGCCTATCTGAATGAAGAATTGAAAATGCCGGTGCGGATCAGCACCGGTGAAGGCGGATGTCCACCGCGACTGTTGCGCAGCCGTTTTCTGAAATACGTCATTCTGCAAATCGCCAGCGGCTACTTCGGCTGGGATGAAATCATCCACGCCATTCCGGAAATGAAGGAAGACCCCTGTGCGATTGAAATCAAATACGGCCAGGGGGCCAAACCGGGCGACGGTGGGCTGCTCATGTGGTACAAGGTCAACAAACTGATTGCCGCCATCCGGGGTGTCCCTGTCGGCGTCAACCTGCCCAGTCCACCCACTCACCAGACGAAGTATTCCATCGAAGAGTCGGTGGCGAAGATGATTCAGTCCATGTACATGGCCTGGGGGTTTCCGTGTGCCGGTTTATCCAAAAATATCAGGCACATCTACTGCTCTTGCGGTTCTGAACAACTTGACCCGCAACCCTTATGCCGCCGGACTGGCCATCGACGGTGAAGACGGTGGAACCGGTGCGGCTTACAACGTGTCCATGAATCACATGGGCCATCCCATCGCCAGTAACATCCGCGACTGTTACCTCAATCTGGTCAAGGTCGGCATGCAGAATGAAATTCCTCTTTTTGCCGGCGGTGGTGTCGGCAAAAAGGGCAACCTGGCGGCCAATGCAGCGGCGCTTATTATGCTGGGTGCCAGCGGTGTGCAGGTTGGTAAGTACATCATGCAGGCTGCCGCCGGCTGCCTCGGTTCCGAAAGGACCGTTGCAACATTTGCAACGTCGGCTTGTGTCCCAAGGGTATAACCTCGCAGGATCCACGATTGTATCGGCGACTAGACGTCGAGGACGTGGCCCAGCGGGTGGTTGACGTATTTCTTGAGCTTCGACATGGAACTGAAAAAGATCGTCGCTCCGCTCGGCCGTTCCACATCGCTGCCGATGGGCATGTCAGACGCCCTCGGCATAAATGACCGCGAAGCCGCTGAGCGGTTGGCAATCAAATATGTGGTCTGAGCATTAAACGGAATAAACGCGACCGGCAGACGGATGCGGACCGAGTCAAGACTAAATTAATTCCTATACCTGGCACCGGAGATATTCAATGAATACCCAGCACCTTGCGAAAATATCCGGGAAACAACTCGGTGAACGCATAGATTCGCGCGTACTGGAAGAAGAGATACAAAAAATCGTTGCTCTCGGATACCGTGACCTACTCGTAACCGCCCATGGACAGCACGGCATTGGCGGCCGCCTGTGGCGTACCGACGGTGAGCGCCATTAACGTCACTATCGACGGTCATCCGGGGCAGCGGGTCGGATCATTCGGGTTTCCGAACACCACCATCGAGGTCAATGGACCGGCATCCGATGATGTCGGCTGGCTTAATGCCGGTGCGCAAATTATCGTGCACGGCCACGCAGGCAACGGTGTTGCCAATGCTATGGCCCAGGGTAAAATATGTGTCGCCGGAAATATCGGCGCCCGGGGCATGACCATGACAAAACACAACCCGCGGTTCGATCCGCCCGAACTGTGGGTCTGGGCTCTGTGGGTGATTATTTCGGCGAATTCATGGCCGGTGGGGTTGCTGTAGTCTGTGGCCATGAACCGCAAAGCCCCCGCAATGTTCTCGGGTACCGCCCCTTGGTGGGTATGGTGGGCGGAAAAGTGTTTTTCAGGGGACCCCATGGTGGATTCAGCCAGACGGATGCAAAGCTGGCGCCGATATCAGACCAGGATTGGGACTGGTTGTCGCAGAGCTTGGAACGCTTTCTCAAGAACATTCGCCGGATGGAAGTGTATGATTCTCTGAGGGACAGGAGCCAATGGCAGTTGTTGTTGGCCCGTACTTCCCAGGAAAAAACCGGTCGTCGAATGTTGTCCATGGCGGCATTTCATCAGGAAGTCTGGGACAAAGAACTTGGACCGGGCGGACTCATCGGTGATCTTACCGACCTGGATCGCGATGTGATACCTTTGATTACAACGGGTAGCTTACGGCGTTTTGTACCGGTTTGGGAGAACAAAAAATACGCTGCCCCGTGTGAGGCCACCTGCCCAACCGGGATTCCGGTCCAGGAGCGCTGGCGCCTGATCCGGGAGGGCCGTGTGGATGAGGCCGTCGATTTGGCCTTGAGCTACACACCGTTCCCGGCCTCGGTCTGCGGTTACCTGTGTCCTAATCCCTGCATGCAGGCGTGTACCCGACAATCGGCTTTTATGGTCCCGGTTGACGTTAAGAAACTCGGCCAGGCGAGTATAGCCGCCAAGACGCCTCGAACTGCCCCCGCTGAGCGGTAAGCGCATTGCGGTGATCGGCGGAGGCCCATCAGGTTTGTCCGTTGCCTGGCAGCTGCGCCAAAAGGGGCACGAAGCGATTATCTATGACATGGCCGACGCCTGGGCGGTAAAATGACGTCTGTTATACCGGAAAGTCGAATTCCGGAAGAAGGTAATTTCCGGCGAGTTGAAGCGGGTCAGGGAGGTTCTTCCCAGCGTTCACTTGCAGCAGGCGCTCGACCGGAAAGACGTAATGCAACTGAGGGAGGATTTCGACTTTGTTGTGATTGCGTCGGGTGCTCAGAAACCACGGACACTTCCGGTTCCGGGAAATGAACGGCTCATAACGGCACTCGAGTTTCTGCAGCAAACCAAAACCGGCAAAATCAAACCGGGCAAGCGCGTGGTGATTATCGGGGCCGGAAATGTCGGTTGCGATGTGGCCACCGAGGCGCATCGACTTGGCGCCGAGGACATCACCCTGATCGACATACAGGAACCGGCGTCTTTCGGTACCGAAAGAGAGGCGGCCGAAGCCGTGGGAGCCAATTTTATGTGGCCCCGTTTCACCAAGGAAATCACCGACGGAAGGCGTCGTTCTCACCACAGGGGAACTGCTGCCGGCCGATACGGTCGTTATTTCCATCGGAGATGCACCGGAGCTCGACTTTCCTGCCGCCCGAAGTCGTTGTGGAAAATGGCTTTGTGGTGGTCAACGATCACTCACCAGACCACCGATCCGAAAATATTTGCCGTTGGCGATGTGGTCAGGCCCGGACTGCTCACCGATGCCATCGGTGCCGGCCGCAAGGTTGCTCAGGCCATTTCGGAAATAATCGAAGGCAGACGTCCGGCCGCCGATGCGCGCCAAATGATCGATCGCCGCAGGGTATCTTTGGAATATTTCGATCCCAGGATCACCAGCTATGAAGACACGGCCCACTGTGGTTCCCAATGTTCTTCGTGCGGTGCCTGCCGGGACTGCGGCGTCTGCATCGCCGTTTGTCCATACAACGCCATCAGCCGTGAGGATAAAGGCGGTGTCGACTACGAATATGTTGTGGATGAATCGCGCTGTATCGGGTGCGGGTTTTGCGCCGGTGCCTGTCCCTGCGGTATCTGGGACTTGGTTGTCAATACACCCATGGGTTAAGTGATGCGGATGGCTGGGCGATGAAGCGACTACACTACCTGCAACATGTTCCCTTTGAGGATATCGGTACGATTAGAACCTGGGCCGAGACCGCCGGGATGTCGATTCGGGGCACCCGTCTATTTCGCAACGAACATCTGCCATCCGTCGAAGAATTGGACTGGTTGATCATCATGGGCGGTCCGATGAACGTCGGCGAAGAGGCATCTATATCCCTGGCTGCGGGAAGAGAAAAGACTCATCCGCCAGGCCGTCGAGCACCACAAGACGTGCTCGGTATTTGCCTCGGTGCTCAGCTCATCGCCGACGTATTGGGAGCGCGTGTGCGCCCCAATGCCCACCGTGAGATCGGTTGGTTCCCTGTCCGCAAGACAGACGCGGCGGAACAGGCGATCGTTTCGAGCCGCCTTACCAGACGGTCTTCAGGCACTTCACTGGCATGGTGATACGTTCGACCTGCCCGAAAGGGCCATTCACTTGGGGCGCAGCGAGGCATGCGATAATCAGGGGTTCGTGCTCGATGAGCGGGTCGTGGGGCTGCAGTTTCATCTCGAGATTACTCCCCGAAGCCTTGAGCGACTGATCCACCATTGCCGGAGTGACATTGACGGCAGCCCCTACGTTCAGAGTCCAGAGGCCATGCTGTCGGGTCGGGAGCGGTTTGCGTTCGCTCATTCGGCCCTGGACAATCTGTTGAATCAAATGGCGGATTTGGAACGTTGAAGGGAACTTGGCCGATTGTTCATCGTCCTGAAGTCGCTGCAATCGAAAATTTCACCACCCCTGAAAAGATTTCATGAAATTTACGGACGAAGGTCATGCGCCTTGCATCGAGGCACTTTACCTGATAATAGACCCCATCTCATAGGCATCACCCAGGCAGTCAGGACAGACTAAACTGCTGAAGAACATCACCATGAAAGCATTATTGGCCCTTGAAGACGGGCGCACGTTTCCATGCTCATCCTTTACCGGATCGGGAGAAGCCACCGGAGAGCTGGTTTTTAACACCAGCATGACCGGCTACCAGGAGGTCCTCACAGATCCTTCCTACCGGGGGCAGATGGTGGTCATGACTTATCCCCTGGTTGGCAACTACGGCATCAATCCTGAGGACATCGAATCCGAGCGTATTCAGGTTGCCGCTTTTATCATCAAAGAATATCAGCCGTATCCCAGCAATTTCAGAGTCCACGAGCACCCTGGCCGATTACCTGAAGTCCCAGGGGATTCTGGGTCTCGAGCAACTCGATACCCGCGCCCTCACCCGGCATATCCGCAATGCCGGAGCCATGCGGGCGGTCGTATCCACGGAGGAGTTGGATCCTGGATCCCTGGTGGAACGTGCCAACAAGATTCCAACTATGGCGGGACAGGATCTCACCCGGCAGGTGACGACCACAATGCCCTATTACTGGTTCGAAGGGCGGCCGGAGGTATTAGCGAAGGCGTCACCTCTGGACAATAGCGTCTGGCGCAGTCGCGGCGAAAAACGCCGTATCGTGGCATTCGATTTCGGCATCAAATTCAATATTCTCAGATGTTTAGAAAAAGAAGGGTTTGAATCGTGGTGGTTCCCATCGACCACCTCTGCCGATACGGTCAAGGCCCTGGCTCCTGACGGGATTTTTCTGTCAAATGGTCCCGGTGATCCCGAGCCGGTTACCGATGCCATCGAGACGATCCGGCACCTGATTGGCTACCGGCCGATGTTCGGTATCTGTCTCGGCCACCAACTTGCTCGGGCTGGCCCTGGGCGGCAAGACCTTCAAGCTGAAGTTCGGTCACCGGGGTGCCAATCAACCGGTTAAAGATCTGTTGACCGGTCGGATCGAGATTACGTCCCAGAATCATGGGTTTGCTGTTGATCTGGAATCAATCAAAGGCAATGATGTGGAAATCACCCACATCAATTTGAACGACAATACCCTTGAGGGCTTCCGCCACTTGAGCTATCCCCTCTTTGCGGTTCAGTATCACCCCGAGGCCGCCCCCGGCCCCCACGATGCCCGCTATCTCTTTAACCGTTTCAAAGACCTGATGGCCAAACAGTAAGCGATGTTGATGCTGAAACCGAGTGAGCCCCATGCCCAAGCGCACCGACATTAACAAAATTCTGATCATCGGCGCCGGTCCCATAATCATCAGCCAGGCGTGTGAGTTCGACTATTCCGGAACCCAGGCGTGCAAGGCCCTGAAGGAAGAGGGATTCGAAGTCGTTCTGGTCAACAGCAATCCGGCCACCATCATGACCGATCCCGAAATGGCGGATCGCACCTACATCGAACCGGTTACCCCCGAAACGGTGGCCATGATCATCGAGAAAGAACGCCCCGATGCCCTTCTGCCGACCCTTGGCGGTCAAACCGGGCTCAATACCGCCGTTGAAGTCGCCCGAATGGGCGTTCTGGATCAGATACGGCGTCGAGTTGATCGGGGCGAACATCGCATCCATCGAAAAGGCCGAAGACCGCGATCTGTTTCGCTCCGCCATGAATCGCATCGGGCTTAAGATTCCCCGGAGCGGCATTGCCACGAACATGGCAGAAGTGAAGCAGATCAGCGATGAGATCGGATTTCCCATCATCGTTCGCCCGAGCTACACTCTCGGGGGAACCGGCGGCGGAGTGGCCTATAACCCCGAAGAGCTTGAAATCCTGACCCAGACCGGACTGGATGCCAGCCTTATTCACCAGGTCATGCTCGAGCAGTCGGTGCTGGGGTGGAAGGAATACGAACTGGAGGTCATGCGGGACAAGAACGACAATGTGGTCATTGTCTGTTCGATTGAAAATATGGACCCCATGGGAATCCACACCGGAGACAGCATCACCGTAGCACCGGCTCAGACCCTCAGCGACAGAGAATACCAGGTGATGCGCAATGCCTCCATTGCGATCATGCGGGAGATCGGCGTCGACACCGGCGGATCCAATGTCCAGTTCGCCGTCAATCCGGAGAACGGCGAGATGATCGTGGTTGAAATGAATCCCCGGGTGTCGCGAAGTTCCGCACTGGCGTCCAAAGCCACCGGGTTTCCGATTGCCAAGATTGCGGCAAAACTCGCTGTCGGTTATAGCCTGGATGAAATACCCAACGACATTACCGGTGAGACCTACGCTTCTTTCGAACCCACGCTCGATTATTGTGTCGTCAAAATTCCGCGCTGGACTTTTGAGAAATTCCCCGAAACAGCGGATTTTCTGACCACCGCCATGAGATCGGTGGGAGAAACCATGTCGATCGGTCGCACCTTCAAAGAGGCCCTGCAGAAGGGAATCCGGTCTCTTGAAATCGGTCGTTACGGATTCGGCGCCGATGGAAAGGATCTGTATAACTTCGACGCCCTTGATAAGCAGTGCCTATCGCAGACCGAGATCGAGCAGAAGCTGGCGGTTCCAAACTCCCAGCGTCTTTTCTATCTGCGCTATGCTCTGCTTGCTGGGATGACCGTCGAGGCGATTTATGAGTTCACCGGCATCGATCCCTGGTTTTTATACCAGCTGCAGGACATTCTTGCCCTTGAAAAGCAGATAAAGCGAGCGCGAAGTCATCCGCTGCCGGCAGCGCTTCTGCAGCGAGCCAAATCTTTCGGATTTTCCGACATTCAGCTGGCCCATCTGATCGGTGGCAACGAGGATGACATCCGCCACCTGCGCCAGCAGCTTGGCATCCAGCCGGTATACAAATTGGTGGACACCTGTGCAGCCGAATTCAGGGCGGCAACACCCTACTACTATTCCACCTATGAAACCGAAAATGAAGCCCGGGTATCTGACCGCAAAAAGGTGATGATTCTCGGCGGCGGGCCGAATCGAATCGGCCAGGGAATCGAATTTGACTACTGCTGCGTTCACGCCTCTTTTGCCCTCAGGGAAGAAGGGGTGGAAAGCATCATGGTCAACAGCAATCCCGAGACGGTCAGTACGGACTATGATACTTCCGACAAACTCTATTTTGAACCGCTCACAAAAGAGGATGTGCTTCAGATTGTGGCGACCGAAAAGCCCGACGGGGTTATCGTGCAATTCGGCGGGCAGACCCCGTTGAATTTATCCGTGGGACTGCACAAGGCCGGCGTGCCGATCCTGGGCACCCAGCCGGAGAGCATCGATCGGGCCGAAGACCGGGAGCTGTTTCAGGCCATGCTCAAGAAACTGGGACTGGTTCAGCCGGAAAACGGCACGGCGATTTCGGTGGCAGGATGCTCTGAAGATTGCCGACACGATCGGCTATCCGGTAATTGTCCGCCCCTCCTACGTTCTGGGCGGTCGCGCCATGAAAATCGTTTACGATCGCTGCGATCTGGAGAGCTACAGTCGACTGGCGATCATGGCCTCCCCCGAGCATCCGATTCTGATCGACAAATTTCTCGAAGACGCCATCGAGGTCGACGTGGATGCCATATCCGACGGTGATTCGACAATCATCGGCGGCATCATGGAGCACATTGAAGCGGCGGGTGTTCATTCCGGTGACTCGGCCTGTGTGCTGCCGCCCTATAGTCTTGGCGCCGATATACTGCAGGAAATTACAGCGGCAACCAAAGCCATGGCAGCCGAGTTGAAGGTTATCGGGCTGATGAACGTCCAGTATGCCATCAAGGGCGAGCGGCTCTATGTCCTGGAGGTAAATCCCCGAGCTTCCCGGACGGTTCCCTTTGTCAGCAAAGCCACCGGCGTACCGTTGGCCAAGCTGGCGACCAAGGTGATGCTGGGCCGAAGCCTGAAATCCCTCGGACTGGACCGGGAGACTCATCCGGTTCACGTGTCCGTCAAGGAAGCCGTGTTGCCCTTTGACCGGTTTCCGGATGTGGACACTCTGCTCGGTCCGGAAATGAAATCAACCGGTGAGGTGATGGGCATCGATATGCAGTTCGGAACGGCCTATGCCAAATCCCAACTGGGTGCCGGGCAGAAGCTGCCGGCTTCCGGAACCGTGTTTATCAGTGTCAAGGACAGTGACAAGGCGGGTGTGCTGCCGGTTGCGGCCAAATTTCACGCCATCGGATTCAAAATCATCGCCACCCGGGGGACCGCCCGACTTCTGTCGGACAACAATATTCCCACCGACGTCATCAAGAAGGTCTCATTGGGCCGACCGCACGTCGTCGATGCCATCAAAAACGGGGATGTCCAGCTGGTGATCAATACCGGCACCGGAGATGCTCCCAGGCAGGACGGCTATATGATCCGGCGGGCGGCCATCAAATTCGGCATTCCATACACAACCACCCTGGCCGGTGCCAGGGCCATGTGCCGTGGAATCGAGGCCCTTAAAGAACAGAATTACACGGTAAGGGCCCTTCAGGACTATCATCACTGACATTCGACGATCGCGGTCGTCTTTCGTTATCGGTTTTTTAGCGGGCATACCAAAATATTCAAAGCCCATTAAATCAAGTAATCAGGGAGAGGGGATGGATAATTTCAATCACCTTCAGGATAATGAAGACAAGCCGCGGGAAGCCTGCGGCATATTTGGTATCCACGGGCATCCCGAATCCGCCCGATTGACCTACTTCGGTCTCTATGCGCTGCAACACCGCGGCCAGGAGAGTGCCGGCATTGCCGTGCTGCAGGGGGACCGGATAAATGCCCACAAAGGCATGGGGCTTGTTCCAGACGTTTTCGATAGCGGCCACCTCGAACACCTGAAAGGCCCCGCCGCCATCGGGCATGTGCGCTATTCAACCACTGGCAGCTCGATCCTCGCCAATGCCCAGCCGTTTGTCGTGCACCACCGCAATAAATCATACGCCGTCGCGCATAACGGTAATTTCGTCAATTCCCATTCGCTTAAAAAGCAACTCGAGGAGTCCGGGTCGATCTTTCAGACGACCATGGACACCGAAATTTTTCTGCATCTGTTCGTCAAAAATCTCAAACAGGGTTTTGAATCGGCATTGATCGATACCGTTAAAAAAATCAAAGGCGCCTTTTCGATGGTGGTGCTGACCTGCAAAGGCGAGATGATCGGTATCAAAGATCCCAGCGGTTTCAGACCGTTGTGTCTCGGCAAGATTGAACGGTCATTATGTTCTGGCTTCAGAGTCATGTGCCCTTGACCTGGTCGAGGCCGAGCACATCCGGGAACTCGAGCCCGGTGAGATCGTCATCATCAACGAAGAGGGTGTCCGAAGCATAATGCCGCACGATAAGACCCGCCGCGCGCTCTGCATCTTCGAATTTATCTATTTTGCACGGCCCGACAGCACTATCAACGGTCACAACGTGTACCTGACCCGCAAAGCCCACGGCCGCTGTCTGGCCGAAGAAGCGCCGGTGGAGGCCGATCTGGTCATGCCTTTTCCCGATTCCGGCACTTATGCCGCCCTGGGGTACTCGGAGGCCTCCGGTATTCCCTTTGAAATGGGCATGATTCGTAATCACTATGTCGGCCGGACCTTCATCCAGCCGACTCAGAGCATGCGGGATTTCGGCGTCAGGGTCAAGCTGAACCCGGTTAAGAAACTTCTCAGCGGGAAAGACATCGTCATTATTGAAGATTCCATTATCCGGGGAACAACCGCCAAGACCCGGGTGAAGGCCCTGCGGGAATTGGGCGTCAAAAGGGTACACATGCGGGTGGCCGGACCGCCGCACCGCTTTCCCTGCCACTACGGGATCGATTTTTCCACCAAGGGAGAATTGATTGCCGCCAAAATGTCGATAGATGAATTAAGGGATTATCTCGGACTCGATTCCCTGCACTACCTTAGCATCGACGGTCTCCTCCGATCCACCGGTGTTTCCGAGCCTCGAAATTATTTCTGCAAAGCCTGTTTTGACGGCTGCTATCCCGTCGAATTCGACGTGAAATTATCCAAAGACTGTCTTGAAAGAAGACAGACAATTTGATACGATTCAAAGGTTAAGTGTGCCTTTATACCTGCCGCGATCTCTGTGGTAAGGGTGACCTTTGCCGGATGCATCGTTGAATGCTGGCCGATCGACTTGTAACCCAGTGCGAGGAAGCCATGATCGAGTCCAAATATCTCAAGGAAAATATAGAAAATATTCAAAAATTGATGACCATCCCCGCCTTGAAGAACTTTGAGACCAAAAGTCTCGGTAAATTGCTTCGCTTGAGCAAGATCCGGCAATACGAACACGGCGAACTCGTCATCAAAGAAGGCGACCTGGATCCCTGGCTCTATTTTCTGCTTTCGGGAAAGATCAAGATTTCCAAAGCCGGCCACGAAATCGGTACAATCGATCGCAAAGGCGAAATCTTCGGTGAGATGCGCATTATCGACAGCCTGAGTCGCTCGGCGTCGGTCTATGCTGTCGGGAAAACCGATCTGTATGGCGGTGGACACCTCCGCCAAGGAACGGCTCTCCAGCGAGGGAACCCGGGATGAAAAGTTGGATTTTCTACTGCTCCTCTACAGGATTTTCGCGGAATACATGTCGATCCGGCTGCGCCTGACCAACGACGAGCTGATCAAATCCAAAAAACAGGTCGAGCAGCTCAAGAAATCGCTGAAATGAAAAAAACCGTCTCCTTTTCGAGAGACGCTGCCAACGTCTTTTTTCACATCACAACCCGCTGCAATCTGAATTGCCGTCACTGCTATATCAACACCCACCAACACGGCAATGAAACCCTCTCCCTGGATGTCGCTGAACGCTGGCTGAAACTGTTCCGCCGCCGGGCAGGCAAAGCCAACCTCGTTCTCCTCGGCGGCGAGCCCACGCTCCATCCGCAATTGGCGGACATTGTCAAGACCGCCGGAAAGCTCGCCTACAACTCGGTCACGATCGACACCAACGGATACCTGTTTCCACGACATCCTGACCAAAATCGAACCGGCTGATGTCGATTACATCAGTTTCAGTCTCGACGGGGCCACCGCAGCCACCAATGACAAGATCAGAGGGCCCGGTTCCTTTGAGGCCTGCACAGAGGGGTATCCGGAAAGCCCGCACCGCCGGATTTGACGTCAGCGTTATCTTCACTGTCAGCAGGGCCAACATTCATGAACTTCAATTGATGGGCCCCCTGCTTCAATCGCTGGAGGTGAAACGTTTTTTCATTCAGGTTATCGGTATTCGCGGTCGTTCGGTTACGCACCGATCGGATGACCTGCAAGTCGGCAAAAAGGAGTGGATCAAGACCGTTCCGGCAGCAGCGGAAGGGATTGCCCGCCTGGGTCTTACCGTCACCTTTCCCAAAGTGTTCTTAACGGCAGACGATACATTCGAATGCGCCGGGAAGAGTGGCGGAAAATTATTTTATATTTCCAAACGGGCGGGTGTACCGCTGTCCTCTTTGCGAGGACTATCCTATTCACAGCCTGGAAATCGCTGAAAACCGTCTGATCGAGAAAGCACCGATCAACGAAAAGGACCTGTTTCCAACTGGATATTCTTGAAGGCTGCGTAATGAACAAGCTCATACAACCGGACAACTTGTGCTATTGCAGTGATGGGAAGCCCGAATACGGTATTGCGTGCTGCCTGTTGAAAGAGGAGATTTCACTATGATTAGCGGTGCGCGGTAAACAGTGCCGGTCAACTGATACGTATATAGGCCCGATGAAGACACTGCGCCAGGAAATGATCGCCTTACTGGAATCCGATCAGATGAGCGCCAGGGACCTGTCAGGTTGCCTCGGTATAAAGGAAAAAGACGTTTACACCCACCTTGGGCATATCGAGCGAACCGTCGCTGCTCAGGGGAAAAGCCGTCTTGATCAGACCGAGCCACTGCCTCAATTGTGACTACCTTTTCAAAAACCGAAGGCGTTTTACTCGGCCGAGCCGTTGCCCCCGCTGTAAAAGCACCCATCTGGAATTTCCCCTGTTTCGTATCCGCTGATCATCACAACGTTGGTGACGACAGCTATAAACGGTACAGCCTTTTACACGTTAAAACGGACGTGAAGTATATCACCGTCCTGCACGTCGTAATCTTTGCCTTCCAATCTCACCGAACCCTGTTTCCGGGCGGCCGCATATGAGCCGGCCGTTATCAAATCTTCATAAGCCAGTACTTCTCCCCGGATAAATGCCTTTCTTCATATCCGAATGAATGACTTCGGCAGCATCGATGGCCGGGGTCTGCTTTCGGATCGTCCATGCCCTGACCTCGTCTTCTCCAACCGTGAAAAATGAGATCAGACCCAACAGTTCATATGATTTATTGATCACCCGATCCTTGGCCGATGCTGGAATATTGAACTCGACCAGGAATTCCTCGGCTTCTTCGGTCGACATCTGGGCCATTTCCTGTTCGATTTTGCCCCGGATGACGAGATGGAATTCATTTTCGATCCCTGCCCGGACATTTGGGAGAGAATCATCATCATCGTCATTGTTGAACAGCACCAACAGCGGTTTGGCCGACAGAAAGGCGAACCCCCTGAGCTGCGGTGCGAAGGCCAATTGCGGGTGTTGCCGCAAAGGGACATTGTTTTCCAGAATCTCGACGCAACTTGTCAGGAGGCCGGCCTCGTCGGGATCGTTCACCTTGCCTCTTTTCTGGTCCAGAGAGAGCCGTTCCAGGCGCTTTTCGGCCACGATGAAGTCAGCCAGAATGAGCTCTTCATCTACGGTGTTTGACATCTTCCAGTGCCGTTGGTTCGGGCAGACCATATCCGCTGAAATTCCGCACGACGTGAATCAGGGCATCACAGTCTCTCACCGCGGTCCAGATGGACTGGCGTTTTGCCGTCATTCTTGTCCTGATTCCGGCCGGGCAGAAGATACTCCACCTGGGCGTGGGTTGTTTTTTGGGGGACGTATATGGTGCTCAGATCATCGACCCGTTGATCCGGGACCCGGACCGTGCCAATGCGGGTTTCGCCCCTGCGGCCTGCTTCCTGGAAATTGCCGGTAAGTGCTTCAAATAGTCGTTGATTTACCTGACCCCGGAAGGCCGATAATACCCAGTTTCATTCTTCGTAACTTTCCTTCCCATTGCAGATCACCGTCCGCGCGGGGGCTATCGGGCCTCAACTCGTTCGGTCGCATAATCGAGAAAACCTGAAAACTTCATGAAATCATCTTCGGTCATGTCGGGCAGAAAACATGAAGCCTCAATGTGTGATATATCCAGGATAACTCTTCGGATTGTATCAAATTCTATAGCACTAACGTTTCGCGGCCTGCAAATGAATTTTCGAAGGGAACACGATCGAGAATTGACGAATCACGTTTTGGACGCGGCGGTCAGCGTGTCGATATCACATGCCGTATTCGAGATGAGGGCGCAGTGGGGAGGTTGACCTGGAGCTTCGCAGCCCTCGCAGCGAGTAGTTGCGCATCACTTTAAAATGCTGTCGACGGTCTCTTTGAGCCGCAGATTGCCGCAGGACTTGAAAGGAAGGGAGGACGGTATCAAGGCGCGGCCGGCCAGATGGATCCTGCCTTTCAGACCGTAGGAGATGTCAATTGTCTTCAGAGGTATTCTGCATTTCCCGCTGCATAAAGCGGATAAAAGTCGTGGCGATATTGAATACCGAGGAGTAGACGGTAATTGTTACCAAATTGCTGCCGAAGGCGGGGATTTTTACCGATGTTCCGGACACACCCGAGGCCACTGATTTGCCGTTGATTTCTAGATCACATTCGATTCCCTTAATTTCCAACGGGATGTCGTTAGCGTTGATAACCCTCAAGTTCAACTGCAACACGGTTTCGAATAGTTCCGCGTTTTCCACGTTCAGGCCGGCCAACCGGATTTCCGGAGACTTGAGCGGTTTGCCGAGCCCGGCACAACCTAAAAATACTAAAACCAGAACAGTGATGCCCCCAATAGGGCCAATACCATGCCGTCTGTTCATTTATGCCCTCCTGTTTTCGGTTAGTTCGCCGTGGTCGGGCGAATATTCCGTTCGACAACCGTCAGGAGCTCTATCTGAAAGGGTGTCCAGCGTACATCGGTCACTGGGAAATAACAAGAGCCAATGCGATTGATAGGGGCGCTCGTAGGCGGTTGATTTTACAGGCTGTTGAAAAACTATTGCGCATGACAATACAGTCTTAATGGCCGAACCGGGAAAGCCAACCCCCGTTTCAGTGAAAACGCTCAATTCCTATACATTAACTGCGCTTTTTCGTCGGATTTTGCCTTGTCTTGCCGGCGTTCATGACGTTTTTCAATCCCCTTTTATAAGGGCCTTGTTATTCAGGAACACCTGTTCTCAAAATTCGATTTTCGATCGAAAAACTAAAGTTTTCAAAGAATTATCCGATAATTTCTGTGAAGCCAATTGGCTGATACGCTTTTAGCAGCGTAGAGCATTGGCTGAGTATCGAAAATTGGCGCCCATGGCAGGTGCATTTGCTACCGGTTAGAGTGTACCGCTATTCCAAACTTTCTAAACCTTTTTGAATATGTGATACATTGGAATAGATGGCAACATGGGTCCGCCAGAGCACTGTGATCAGTATAGATTGAATATTTCAACATTTGCGAAACCGGACATTGTCCTTCCGGTTACTGCCAGAACGGTTGGAGGACACAGGCACGGTGAACATGTTGATACCGCTGAATGAAGAAACTGCCAGATCCCGTGCTGCTTGCGTTGGCGTCCCGGAAGCAGAGAAATCCGGCGAACCCTGCAGGCAGGATTGCGGATGTAAGCTTTCCGCCGCGGCACCCTGCGACGGACAGGAAAGGTACCATCGCCTTTTTAACGCCGCAGCCATCTCGATTTGGGAAATGAACCTGTCGGCTGTCAAGTGCGCTGTGGATGGCCTCAAGCACCGTGGTATCGATGACATCAGGGGCCATCTCAATGATCACCCGGAGTTTATCCGCCGGACGTTGAGTGCAGTCAGAGTTTCTGATGTTAATACGGCCACCCTACAGCTTTTCCGTGTTGAAAACAAATCTGATTTTCTCGAATCGATTGATGAATTCCTGATATCGAAATCTTTGCCTGTCTTCCATGATTTTCTGGTGGCCCTCCACCGAGAAGAACCGAGTTTTGATGGTGAAGTGATCGGGAGAACACTGACCGGCGAAGATATCAACATTCAGATACATATCGAATTACCCCGGGACGCGATAAATTTCGAGAGTATCATTGTAAGTGCCTTGGACATCAGTGAGCGCAAACGCTTGGAGATCCAGTTCTTAAGCGCGCAGAAGATGGAAGCCATCGGTACCCTGGCTAGTGGAATCGCCCACGATTTCAACAACCTTCTCATGGCGATCGAAGGTCTAGCGACCTTGATGATCCAGGACACCGGGACAGAACATCCCCATTACACCACCCTTCAGAAGATTGAAAAACAAGTTCTTAACGGAGCCAGATTGACCGCGCAGCTCCTGGGATACGCCCGTAAGGAACGCCCCCAAGTCACGCATGTCGATCTCAATCAAATCGTCAGAGACACCACCGAGGCCTTCGGTAGGGCTCGTAGACAGATCGCTGTGACGCTTGATCTGGGCCAGGATTTACTCCCTGTAAGAGCGGATGCGGGGCAAATCGAACAGGTGATGTTGAATTTATGCGTAAACGCTGCCGATGCCATGCCTGATGGCGGCCGGCTGACTTTGCAGACTACCAACGCCACCCATGAAAGTATTCGGAGACATTTGGCTGCGGCACGGCCCGGTGACTATGTACAGCTTGTTGTACGTGACACCGGTGCCGGAATGGACGAAGAAACCCAGGCCCGCATTTTTGAGCCATTTTTCACCACAAAGACGATGGGGCGTGGCACCGGGCTGGGACTGGTTTCGGTTTTAGGAATTATTAAAAGGCTTGGCGGCGTGATAGATGTTGATTCTGAAATCAGAGACGGAACCACTTTCAGGATTTACCTGCCGGCCTCCCGACAGGCTTCCCATAAGAAAGTGTCGGCTGCGGGTGTCCAGTCGGATGTTTCGAGAAGTCAAACCGTTTTGTTGGTAGATGATGAGGAAGTGGTCCTTGATGTCGGCACGCGAATGTTGCAACGAATTGGTCTCACGGTTATGTCCGCCGGTAACGGTAAGGCAGCCCTCCGGATCTATGCTGAAAACAAGGATCAAATCGACTTGGTGGTTCTTGACATGGTCATGCCGGACATGGGGGGTAAGGTCGTCTTCGAGCGCTTGAAGCAACTGAATTCGACCGTTAAAGTGTTGCTCGCCAGCGGATACTGCCTTAACGATGAGGCTTCGGAAATCATGCGCAACGGGTGTGACGGATTTATTCAAAAGCCTTACAACATGCAGGAGTTGACGGCCAAGATCGATCAAATTCTGCAGAGAAATTAAATCCGGTAAAGCTATAGCTGGTAACGCGATAGCCGTTTTTCACCAAATTGCATCGGCAAAAATACAGCGGCCAGACTGATTAGAAGAACCACTGCAAAAGAACCCACCGCCCATAAACCCTGCCATACGCTCAGTTTTTTTTCCCAGAATTCAGCCATGAATAGGTGATACACGGGTCCGGCCTCGACGGCGATTACCGTGAGGATGAGCCCGGCGCTGAGGATCATGAAGAGTAGCCCCCCGGAACTCGTGACGGACTGAGAGGGGTTTTCGGCTTTGAAATCCGGGTAGGCTGCCCCGATGCCGATGCCTATGGCAACTATGCTCGGTACAAGAAAGAAGACAGTTGTGGTCGAAAGAATCATCATGAAGGGGGTGACATCTAGAAGAAGATTAGTGGCCAATATCAAAAACTCGGTTAATACGAGCAGTGGCGGGTAGTAGATAAAAAATTTGATCCAGAGAAAATTCCGGATTGAACCGGGAGATGTTTTTACCAGCCAGAATGCATCCTTTTCTGTACTTACGGCAGGATAGGCAAACCGTCCGGCAATGGCCGTCAGAACGAAAAGGGCCAGGCCCATGTTAAGAAATGAGAGTAAATTTTGCAGGTAAGCTGTTTTGATGGGTGATCTTTCAAGTGGCAGGGCTTTGAAGTTGTAAATATAGATGAACACCAGCGCGGCAATCAAGAACAGCTGAGACCACTGGCTCTGGTCGCGCAAAAAGGTTTTGATCTCCTTGGTGGTGTATGCTCTTATCGGTCCTGGCAGCAGTGCTGTCAATCGATCGACACCCAAGTCCTTCCGGTAGAGACGCATCTGGGCCGTCTGTGTTTTCGAAAACCCTTCGAAATAAACCCGATCGGCAAGCGCAACGAGTACGAACCAGAGTGTTGCCGTGAAGCTCCAGATCAGTGCCGTGTGAAATAAGCTCTCAGACACCTTTCCTTCCAACGATGCCTTTAAAGCGTCAAAGGCCCAGGTCGTGGGCAGAAAAGGTGATGAGGGTGCCTGAAGGGTGGTAACATAAACCAGGACGGTGTCGAAAA
This sequence comes from uncultured delta proteobacterium, assembly GCA_963719015.1. Lineage (GTDB taxonomy): Bacteria > Desulfobacterota > Desulfobacteria > Desulfobacterales > SG8-13 > JARFQH01. The sequence goes on from CAVRBA010000004.1 coordinate 56,952, forward strand.
CGTCTGGATCCACAAGGGATTCGGGCTTTAACAGCCGAATGGCCAGATAGAGTACGACAAAAAACAAGATACTCAGAAAAATGAAAATGCTCTTCATGCGGTTGGCTGGTACGATCATCACGACCAGCATGACAGCGGTTGCCCCGATCCCTGAGGCCGTTAACGCCAGAGGGGCGAACTGCAGCGGCATGCCAAGGTAGAACATCGGTCCCGCACGGTATACGATTCCATAAGCCACGAAGATCGGTAAAATGTATATGATCACCATCCAGCTGCTGTCGATCGTAGCATCGATCCAGCGGGCGATAAAAATTCGGTAGCTTGGGATCGGCATGGAATGAACCAGCTGCAGGTCTCGACTGAGATAGAGCTTCGAGAGAGTCGTCAGAATACTGCTGAATATAAGAAGAGCGAAAGCAGTAATCAGGACCATGGATAGCAACCTGAAATTCAGGATATCGCCGATGTCCTCGATTCCCCTAAAGTACGTCAGTACGCGGAGGGTAAGGGCAAACAGACCGGCCCAGAACAATACGCCGACAGTGCCCAGCAGTATCGTTTTGGCCTGACCGGCACGGTTATGTTGTCCGCGACCGCTGTATTTGATTGAAATCAATCGCGGTCTCAGAAGAGTGGTGATATCGGTCATAGCGGTTGTTACCGGCAGTTTGATTTTAGCGGGTGCCTGATGCCGAAAGATGGTCGTGACGTCAGTCGCTGCGTGTCAGGTGTAGAAAAGTTTGCTCCAAGTCGGCGTCACTGACACCGATCTGGCGCTTGAGATCTTCGGGCGTGCCAGTCGCCTTCAAGCGCCCGTGATGGATGATACCGATCCGGTGGCAGGTTTTTTCGGCAATTGCCAAGGTGTGTGTCGACATGAAAACGGTTCTTCCTTCGTCGGCCAGGCGTCGGAACAGGTCCTTTACCATCATAATCGCTAAAGGGTCGAGGCCGACCATGGGCTCATCCACGACCAGAACTTCTGGATCGTGGAGTAGAGCGGCGGCGAAAATCAATCGCTGCCGCATACCATGTGAATAGGATTCAATCAGTTCGTCGCGCCAGTCGTAGAGTGAGAAGCGGTTGAGCTCACTGGCGGCTTTATCGGCAAAACCATTGCGTTCCGATCCATAAAGATCAGCCGTAAACTTCATGAACTCCATTCCGGTCAGTTTTTCATAAAGGTAGGGCCGGTCAGGTATGAAGCCGATCTTTTTTTTGGCCGCCTCCGGTTGTTGACCGATGTCGATCCCGCATATTCGGGCATTCCCGGCGGTCGGCTGCAGGATGCCGCCAATAATTTTAATTGTGGTTGTTTTACCAGCGCCGTTTGGCCCGATGAACCCGAACACCTCCCCGGGTCTGACGGTCAAGTTCAGGTCATTGACGGCTGTAAAGTCGGCATAAGTTTTGGTGATGCCCTGAAGTTCTATCATTTATTAACCGGTTTTTTACACGGTGGTTGGTTCACGATTCTATCTGGTTTCTACCTTTTCCGGTCGCACAACAGTGGCCATTTTCCGCTGAAAGTTGTCATTCGGGGCCGGTTGCCCGTGTTGTTGAACCAAAAAAACGTTTGCAAGACTATCAGGTAACCTTTCACTTGCGTTGATTATACCGCTTTTCAAAAATAAATTCCGCAATACGGAAGGATGGTATAAGTGGTTGTAGATAAAAACGTTCGCATAACGGAACGTTTTTTTGACAACCACTATATATCAAGTTTGACGATAACTGACCATTGCCTGATAGCCGACCGTCAAGGCTATTAACCGCTGGGTTCGGTGTCCGAATGCAAAACAGTGATTTCCAACTCACCGATAGTGCTTATCAAATCGACTTGCTGCTGGATACCAGTGGCCAGGCGGATATGAGTGGCATCGGCCGGCAGCTGATTATAGACGGCATCGACCGTGATCCACCGCCCAAGATACAAAAGGTTCCAGGCATGATAAAAAAATCTTCCGTTCAGATAGACCAGACCGGTTTCGATCCTGGCCGGAATTCCAACTGCCCGGGCCAGGGCGGCCACCAGTACGGCGTGCTCATTACAATCCCCCACACCGCTTTCCAGGGTGGTCAGTGCATCGGGAAGAGAAAAAACCGGTCTTTTTTCAAGGTTGGCGTGAACCCAATTCAGAATCGCTTTAGCACGTCCAAGCAAGCTATTATCGCTTTTATTAACCAGAGTCTTAGCCAGGTTCATAATCTTCGGGTGGTCAGATTCGATAAACGGGGTCGGTTTTAAAAAAACCTGTTCGAGCTGGCCCGGCTCACCTTCCGCAAGACCGGATGGCAGGTCGGTCAGTGTCTCACGATTCACTGTCAAAACATCGCCGACCAAACGTTGCCGTTCACCGTGGAGGTAAAGCCGGTCGGTACGGCTGCCGCTGATTCTCAGCCGCAGTTTTTTTATCGCCGTCGGGTCGTTGATCGCGCCATTGACGCCAACCGAAGCCAAACGCGTCAGGTCCTCGCTTCCGGCAGAATCGATTGTGGCAAGCGCCGCCTGGCGGGTGGCTTTTTCGAGCCGGATGCCCAATAGGCCCTTTTCCCGCACGATATCGCCTTTTTTATCGATCCAGGCAAACTGGTTTACTCCTTGAAATTGCAGCATTATCTTAGTTGCCGGTTGATCGATACCCTCCAATGGGATGTTCTCGGTTCCGACGATACTGATCCTGACCGGCACCTGACCCATGGTTACCGGGTCGAATACGTCCACTGTCACAAATTCACCCGGCTTTAAACCGATTGCCTGCACCGCATCGACTATCCCTGCTATCAGATACGGCTTGTTCTTCAACTGGATCTCAAACGGCCGGGCCGGATCCCTACCGGACGTTTCGAGTGATAGGATGTCTCCAGTTACCACGCCGCTGGCAGTAAAGCTCAATCGTCCGGATTTTATCGTGAAATCAAAGGATTGCAACGCAAAATCCGCGGCCAGCTTCGCCCCTCGGTCTGCAGGTGGATATCCTGTACCAACCCCATTGTATTAATCCGCATGAATACAGTTTCGGCAACAGTGAATCCGTTTCCTTCCTTCTGCCTGGTGACGGATCTGTGGGCGTAACCGACGGGCCTGTCCGCTTGATAAATGCGCATCCATGAGTCTTTATCCGCCAATTCATGCAGCGATTCAGCCCCCGAGAGTCGCCGGTTGAATTGAAAGCGGCTGAAGAGATCCAACCGGATCGCCAAAAGCAGCAAGAAGACAAGGCTGCATGCGGAAGCTGTTATCAGAAAGGATGGTTTTTTTTGTACGACCAAATCTGGTGTCCTTCTACTGGGATTCTCTTTACAATGTGGTAATATAAGCCGTTTGTATCCTGAAGGTCGTCTCCCATAGCCGGTAATTAAATAGCAGAAAGACATATCAGGGACAAATGGTATTACAGTGATTTTTACCGACGGGTCTGCCGCAGGCGTATGTTCAGTCATCCCGGCTTGGCTTTGAAAATAAGAAAGCCGTTCCGAATCGTCAAGGCGGGTTACCTATTGCCCCTCACCGACAGAGGGAAGCAGGACCTGTCAGCCACACGCAACCGGACGTCGAATTAGGCGTTATTGGTCGGTTCGTGGTATAATTGACACGTTGTCAATCGACCGGTAATCGGTATAAGGGCCGGTCGAATACTTTGACTGGAACTGATCGTGCATTACTATGGGGGAGTTCCACCCCGGATCAGCCAAAAAAGGAGGGTGAAATCATGAATAAAACCATGAACCGGTGCCGTGTCTCGGCGATAGCGGTGATCATTATCGTCGGTCTGCTGTCTGTCGGCATGTTCCCGGCCGGTGCTGAAGAATTGGTGGTGGAACAGGCGACCATTAGCGTCGATATAGCAGACCGGGAGCCGGTCGATCCCGGTAACAGTTTTCCGGCATCTGTTGATAGACTATACTGCTTTACCAAGGTTGCCGGGGCTATGAGCCCGACAGATGTGACCCATGTCTGGTATTTTGGCGATGTCGAACGGGCCCGTATCAGTTTGGCGGTAGCAGGGAGTCCTTGGCGCACATACAGCTCAAAACGTCTCCAGCCAAATGAGGTTGGACCATGGCATGTTGATATACTGGATGGGATCGGCAATACGATGGAGACCGTAAGCTTTAGCATCACGCCCTGACATTAAAAAGTTTTGCCGGGCCCCGGTGACGATTCAATCCGGTGCCCGGCTATCGTGTATATGACCCTGCCGATTGAGCACCTCCGAGCCATCCATCCCCTGTTGCCATGAACGATCTTTTCCGCGAAAAAATTCAAGATTAATACCGTTCCGTAAAATAAAGGAGTTCACTGTGTATCTGGCGCGCAAGTTTATCAGTGGAAAAACCCATTACTTTATCAGGGAGACTTATGAAGATAAAGAGTGCCTGCGCAGCCGGGAACTTTTTACCCTAGGGACTGACCCTGCCCGTTATATCAAGTATCCCGGCGGGAATGCGTATTACATTGACGAAGTTGTTGAAGACGCCCTGGACGCATCCGGTCTGAACCCCACCGGTGATGAACTGGATGACATTTTCTGGTTTTTTCTCGAACCGGAGATACGGTATAAGCTTGAGCCTTTCCGGCGCAAAGAAATTTGTTCGCGACAGTCTCGAAGCGCACCTGTCGTTTTGGATACCGCTGAACTTCACCTGTTCGACAAATACCGCCTTTTCTACCTCAAAACTGGGCAAAAGCACTTGCAATATATACATAACGTGCCGGCTAAAATGTTCCGGGGTTTAATTGGTAAATCGAGAGATGAACTCGAACAGCAGTTTATCTCCATGGAGAGAATTCTACCGGTGCGAGAACTGAAGACATACGTCTATACGGTTTTCGATCTTCAGAAACATTTCAGTGAGTGCTTTGCGAAAGAGATCCCTGATTTTCTCGATCAGTCGCGGGTTGACGAATTTTTTATCCGGGAGATTTGCACCCTTAACGACGATGAGATATTCTGGACCGGATTCGATTCAGTAAATAACGGGCTGAAAGACTACCTGGTGCGGTACCTGATCATGTTTATCGACTTTGACTACGAACCACGCAGCTTTTTGGAAGAATATATCCACAGTTTCATCAACAACCACAGGGATTTCCGGCCACCGAATCCGAAGACCTCGGTGACGATGGATGAGGCCAGCGACATCTTCGGTGAGGGTAAGGAAGCACTGGTGAAAATGGATCGCAATGAATTAACGCGACTTTACCGGCGTCGGGCCCGCCGTTTGCACCCGGATGCCGGCGGCGATTCGAAGGCTTTCATCAGACTGACCCGGGCCTACAAAAGTCTTTTACGGCGAAGGTACTAAAAGCCATTTCAAAATTAGGATTTTGGTTTAAGATCAAGGCGGATTCGAGTTTCCCCGCTGTGCGGGATTCCCCGCCTGATCGATTCTTCTTTGTGGGTCGCAACCCGCAGGCATACTGAAGTATGTCGAGGACTTGAAACGAGGTACCAACGCAGAGATTGAGCCAAAAAACTTTTTTGACATGACATCTAACGTATTGGGAACGTAATGTGTGGCGCCCGCTGGTTGGGCAATAATAATCATCTGTAACTGCTGGAGGTGATTCAATATGAAGGAAGAACATTGGAACCCGGGCACGCTGCTGGAACTGTCTGGATATTACTGGAAGACCTGTGCGTTGCATGCGGCCGTGAAACTCGATGTTTTTTCTGTTCTGGATCAGGCAGCGGTGACAGCGGCAGAGGTGTCGGATAAGTGTCGCTGCAGCGAAGAGGCCGTGCAACGCTTGCTGAATGCGCTGGCTGCGATGGGGTTGCTGCGCAAAGACGGTGAACGATACACCAACACCGGTTCCGCCAGCAATTTTCTCTCCCGCAACAGCGAGAACTACATCGGCTTCATGATCATGCACCATTATCACCTTGTACCCTCATGGCACGCGTTGGATCAGTCCGTAAAAACGGGCCAACCGATTCGCCAGGGCGCCTCTCAAAGCGATGAAGAATGGCGCGAGAGCTTCCTGATGGGTATGTTCAATTTGGCAATGAATCTGGCGCCGCGAGTAGTCCCCCTGCTGGATCTGCGCCACCGGAGCCACCTGCTTGACTTGGGCGGCGGCCCCGGTACCTATGCCGTGCATTTTTGCCAAACGAATCCTGAACTCAAAGCGACCGTTTTCGACCTGCCCACGACCCGTCCTTTTGCGGAAAGAATATTTTCCAGGTTCAATATGGCGGAGCGGATCACTTTTAAGGCCGGCAATTTCATTGATGACGATATCGGTCAAGGATACGACGTTGCCTGGCTCTCTCATATCATCCACGGAGAAAGCCCTGCAGATAGTCAGAAGCTCATCGGTAAAACCGTGACGTCTCTGAAATCCGGCGGTATGATTGTCATTCACGAATTCATACTCGACAATGATTTGACCGGCCCCTTGTTTCCGGCACTCTTCAGCCTCAATATGCTCCTTGGAACCGCTGCGGGGCGGTCCTATTCCGAGGCCCAGTTGACGGAAATGCTCTCCCAAGCTGGTGCCAGTAATATCCGCAGGATCACCTTCGACAGCCCCAATGATTCGAGCCTTATCGTGGGGACTGTCTAGAAATCTTTTTGTGGAACCTCAAATTCACCAAAAGTCACTACGCGGTGAAATGTCTGGGTGCGAAGCCATCTGTTGCTGGATTTCACGCTGAATCTATGATAGAGACCATTCTTTCTTGATACAGGAAACCGGACTGCCGGCGGCATCGACCGACAGCTTAGGCAGCGCTGGTAAACACTATAACCCATCTCAAAAATATTCTAAGCGCCCATGGCTGTGTTACGAACCGGCTCGGTCAGTGTCAGGGGGCCCTACCCCTGACACTGAATACATACTACATGTATGTTCCGCTTTTTCGTCGTTTCGTGCCTTGCCATGAACACTAGTCCTTATTTTTGAGATAGGCTCTAATACAAACGGAGGCATTCGATGAAGAAAACCCTTATGATTGTTCTATTATTATTGGTTCTGCCCGGATTAGTCCTGGCCAGTGAGGATGGTGCGGCTATTTTCAAATCCCAAGGGTGTACCTCTTGCCATCGTCCGGACAAGTCGACCAAGGTGAACCCTTCGTTGGCAGACATTGCATCGTCGTACCAGGACAAAGAAGATCAATTGGCCCGTTATCTAAACGGTGAAGCCGATGCGATCGTCAAACCGGAAAAAGCCGCAATGATGAAACGGTATGTTGAGAGGACAAAAAAACTTTCAACCGCCGAACGAAAGGCTTTGGCAGAATACATTATGGGTTTTATAAAATAGCGACCGTGCCGAAAGGGTAAGATCCTTGCGGCACGACAAACCGGTCAGTGCGTTCCGCTTGTTGAATGGCGTTTGCCGGCAACGCTGGTTTGAGTGCCAGGAGAATAAATCCCGCCCCTTCATTTTGGTACGGTTACTTATACGCTCTTCAATAATAAATTCCGAAATACGGAAGGGTGGTATCAGTGGTTGTAGAAAAAAACGTTCGAATAACGGAACGTTTTTTAACAACCACTATATCGCCTATCTCCGCAACACTTATAACAGCCCTCCGTGCTCGAAACCGTCATATGGGCTCTATCTTGAGTCCGAAACTGTATACCCCACGTTGACAAGGCCTTCCAGTGCCCACATATTGGTCGTATCAATTGTAGCGGCACACCATATCAAACTGAAATTACTCTAATAGCAGACACTTCATATCGGAAAGGTGACCCTATGGCTGCGGTACCGTATGCGAGCCCCAATATCCACCCGTCGAGATGGGTATTTGTTTTCATTTTGGCGACTGTTTTACTGACCGCCTGTGCCCAGGTGCCGATCACCGGTCGCCAGAGTCTGCACCTGGTGCCTGAGAGTGAACTGCTATCTCTCAGCCTCCAGCAATACAGTGATGTTCTGAAAAAAAGCCAGCTTTCCAAAGATTCGCGTAAAGTGGCTGAGGTTCGGAAGGTTGGCAACCGTATTGCAAAAGCGGCTGAGGCATTTCTGGCCGAAACCGGCAATCAAGCGGCCCTGAAAAACTATCGATGGGAGTTCAACTTGATCGAGGATGAAGACAACGCCAATGCCTGGGTGATGCCTGGTGGCAAAGCTGCGGTCTACACCGGGATTTTGCCATATACCTTAACCGAAACCGGATTAGCCGTCGTGCTGGGGCATGAGGTCGGGCATGCCCTCGCCGAACATGGCAATGAACGCATGAGTCAGGAACTTTTGGCCAATATGGGCGGGATGGCTCTTTCGACCGCCCTTACGTCTCAGCCGCAGATAACTCAACAGCTGGCCATGGCGGCCTTTGGCGCAGGGACGTCGATCGGTGTTTTACTGCCGTACAGCCGTTTGCAGGAAAGCGAAGCCGATCATATCGGCCTGATACTCATGGCCCGGGCAGGGTATGATCCGCGGGTGGCGATCTCCTTCTGGCAAAGGTTGAATGCGGCACCAGGATCGCGTCCGCCGGAACTGCTTTCTACCCATCCGGCTCCGGAGACACGGATCTCTAACATCAAAGCGCTTCTTCCGCAGGCGATGGGCTACTACCGACCCGCGGGGAAGTGACACCAATTTCTATAAGAATTCCCCCCGCATACGTCACATTCGGGTGTCGCATCCTAGGACGCCATGTTCGAAAGGAATAATATCCGCCCTTGAGCCTGAATGATGGTTACCTGTCTGGCGGCTTTCGTAAATTGGAGAGAGAAGGAAATTTCATACACCGTAAGGGCTGGTTATGTTATCCAATCGTAATTTAATAGAATGTATTGGAATTTCACCTGTAGTGAGATCCCTTCAGGACGGACGTTTTTCAAGCAGAAAATGATGGTTTAAACCGACAATTGATCCACGAAATATATCTTATGAAATCCTAGAATACCAACATTTACACCCCCCGATAAATCTCATTTCTCCTTTCTCTTTTTTTCAGCCACCCCGTTGAATCTTAAGTATCCCTGGATGGTTACAGTTTAGGTTTGTAGCCACTTTGGTCCATCGGCTAACACACCGATTCCATCGATCAAGATTGAAACGCTGATCCGGCTGTCAACATAAATATATAGTCTGGCATCCAAATTGCTATTCGGTATAGCGCGACTCCAGCGTGAGTCGATTTAAAATTGTCCGATAAAGGCAAACCCATCGAAAGGTCGGGACGCAAAACCACTGGCCTAATTCCGGCGTGCTGCCGGATATGGTCGCAGGGTTGCCGGGCGAGAGATGCATCTTGTAGGGGTGCCGATCTTTGCGCGGCCACACAGCTCCGGAGGATGCTCTCATGAAAGATATTGCCGGCTCGAAATATCAACCCTTTCATCCTATTCTTTCCAGCGTTAAAGTTCTCTTTTTTATCTTGCTGTTCAGCACTGTCAGCCATGCTGACGTTTTGACCCTGGCGTGGGATCCGCCCGACCAGGACCCCGACCTCACCTATGACCTTTGCTACGGTACCACTAATAATACCTATTCGACCTGTATCGACGCTGGAAACCAAACCAGCCTTACTGTCGAAAACCTCGAGCCCGGCGTAACCTATTACTTTGCCGCCACGGCGACAAATCAATACGGTGTGAGCGAATACTCACAAGAAATCAATTATACCATTCCCCTTGCCGCCAGCGACGTGGACGACGATGGGGATGGGTTCACTGCGGCAGAGGGTGACTGCAACGACAATAGTGCCAGTGTGAACCCGGGAGCATTAGAGGTATGCGGTGACGGTATCGACCAGGATTGCAACGGCACTGATGTGGCCTGTCCAGAACCTCCCGAGAATATAGACGATGATAGGGACGGTTTTGCCGAGACAGGTGGCGACTGTAACGATACAGACCCGGATGTGCATCCGGGAGCATTAGAGGTATGCGGTGACGGTATCGATCAGGATTGTAACGGTTCAGATTTAGCCTGTCCTGAAGTTGGCGACCTTGTCAGGGAAGCCGAGGAAGGGGTCATCGCTGGTGCTTTTGAAATTGTCAATGATACGACAGCCAGTGGCGGCTACTATATCCAAGTGCCAAACCCGACAGGGACACGATTTGACGGTCCTGATGATACGCATAAAATGACATACACATTCAATATTTCCGAAACGGGAACGTATCGAATCAAAGGCGCTGTTCATGCTGCCAGCGGTAGCGATGATTCCTTTTGGGTGCAGGTCAATGGCGAACCGGCTGATGGGTATTTGTGGGATGTTTTACAAAATACCAGCTATCAGAAAGACTATGTGAATGACCGCGATGGGGCGGATCCGGTCGAAATATGGTTACCGGCAGGAGTGAATACCGTATCGGTTTATCTGCGAGAAGATGGCACCCGCTTGGACAGCATCGAACTGGAACCTGTTACCACCGATCCTCAAGATATAGAAGATATCGATAAAGACGAATATACCGAGAGCGCTGGTGATTGTAACGACAATGATGGTAGTATTTATCCCGGAGCCCCTGAGGTATGCGGCGATGGGATCGACCAGGATTGCAGTGGCTTAGATTTAACCTGCCCTGAGGGCAGCGATTTACTCAGGGAAGCCGAAAAAGGGGTCATCGCTGGTGCTTTTGAGATCGTCCAAGATTCCTCAGCCAGCGGTGGTTACTATGTTCAGGTGCCGAACAATACAAGGACACGCTATGACGGACCTGATGATACGCATAAAATGACTTACACCTTCAATCTTTCAGCGAGTGGACCATACCGAATCAGAGGCGCTGTTCATGCTGCCAGCGGTAGCGATGATTCCTTTTGGGTACAGGTCAATGGCGAACCGGCTGATGGGTATTTGTGGGATGTTTTACAAAATACCAGCTATCAGAAAGACTATGTGAATGACCGCGATGGGGCGGATCCGGTCGAAATATGGTTACCGGCAGGAGTGAATACCGTATCGGTTTATCTGCGAGAAGATGGCACCCGCTTGGACAGCATCGAACTGGAACCTGTCGCTACCCTTCCTCCGAAAAGCGATGCGGATGACGACAAATTCACTGAGGAGCAAGGTGACTGTGACGATACGGATTCCAGCATCAATCCCGCTGCAACCGAGCTATGCGGTGACGGCATTGACCAGGATTGTGATGGCGTTGATCTGATCTGCGAAAATGTCGATATCGACACCGACGGTGACGGTCTTACGGATCGAGATGAACGGGATACATATCTGACCGATCCAAACAAAGCGGATACCGACGGAGACGGATATCCAGATGGTGAGGAAGTTTTCAACGGATTCGATCCGCTCTCAGCAGTGTCTAATTCTGACATCGATATCCCGAAAATTGAGATCGGTGAAGTGTCGTTGGACCACAACTGGTTGTCCGTCAATTTCAGCAGAGAGTACAAGGATCCTGTCGTTGTCGCCGGTGCCGCGAGCTTGAACGGTTCGGACCCCTCCACAGTTCGCCTTCGTAACGTGACCAGCAACGGGTTTGAAATCTGTCTACAGGAATGGGAATATCTTGACGGCACCCATGTCAGGGAGTCAGTCGGCTACTTTGTCATGGAGCGGGGTCAGTACCGTTTGAGTGACGGCACCATGATTGAAGCCGGTACATTTACCACGAAAACGCCCCCGGCCTTCGAACGGGTGAATTTTATCAATCCCTTCAACCGGCAACCGGTCGTTCTCTCAAGCATCACATCGGTCAATGATCCAGATGCCGTCGTGGAGCGTTTGCGGAATGTCGATACCGGCGGGTTCGACATCAAACTCCAGGAGCAGGAGGCAAACGCCAACGATCATCAGGGCGAAGTCATATCCTACCTTGCCTGGGAACCTTCTGCCGGCAGCATCGACGGTTTTGCATTTCAGGTTGGCTTGACTGGCGATGAAGTCAAGCACGAAAAGCATACGATCGGGTTTAGTGTTGCTTTTGATCAATCACCGGTTTTTCTCTGCGATATGCAGACAACCGACGGCGGTAACACGGCCAACATTCGCTGGCAGAACAAGGACGCATACGCTGTTGAGGTTCTCGTCGACGAAGAACAGTCGAATGATGAAGAAGTAAATCATATCACTGAAGTGGTCGGTTTCATTGGGATTACTGAAATTGCCGAATAGTTGAAGGGGGCCGATTCCGTTGCATCTGAAAGAGGTATCGGTGTAGCGATCTGTCGCAGATTGTATCAAACGACCAGTTGACTGCAAGCTTTGACATACGGTGCCAGAGTCCGGCGGATTCGCCATTTGATCAATGAAGGGGCAGCGGGGTCGATTTCCCCGACGTCAACAGCGGGATAGAGATCCGGGAAATACTGGCTGATGAGCATGCGGGGTATGGGGCGGTTCAAATTTCGCAACAGGCGGTCAACGGATTCGACCACTTCCGGACAACCCCAGTAATAGCGTATCCGGTCTCGGTAGCTATACCGGCGCATGAGGCCGACTTCGGCTGCATTTCCCCGGTAATACGATTGCCAGTGTTCCGGGTTGCTCTTCATGGCAGACTCCAGGATGTAACGGATCTCTGATAATCGACATCCTCTTTTTTTCTCCAGCCATTCGGTTTCGATATGAGACAGGGCAAATATCGCCTCACGGTAGGCGTTGGTCAGGCAAGGGCCCACTTTAAGTATGGTGAAGTGGCTCCGAACCATCCGCTCTATGGCCTCCGGTGACTGGTAGTCTGTTGCGTGAACTTCATAGGTCAAATTACCGGGTAGCGCGACATGATAAGCGGATAGCTCGGCGGCTTTCTCCGGTTGGTATCGGGCGATGTGCGTGTCGCCGAAGTCGACCCCCGGTTGGACGACCACGGCCACCACCCGCTTCCAGGCGTGCGCCAAATCGTACCGTCGAAAACACGCCTCCATGGCTTCAATCATCAGAGCGACATCTTCCGTTGGGGTAACCCTCAGTTGGTCGGTGTCTTCTATACCACCGCCCGGTAGCGGAATTTCCGCACCGATAACGTAAAAGGGCAATTCCCGGACGGCCGATTGCCTGTGAGCCTCCTGTTCAGCCGCGCGACAAAGTGACACCGATCGCTCGGCAATCATCTCCAGCGGCAGAATCGCTTTCTTATCGTCGACGCACCCCATTCCAGTATCTATATGGATTTTTTCGAACCCGGCTTTGACACACGCCTGCACCAGTGTCGTTGCCCTTTGCATGGCTTGGGCGGCCGGCATATTTTTCCAGGGATAGGGACCAAGGTGATCGGCACCGATGACCAACCGCTTTAGGGGAAATCCCGCTTTCGCCGCCAGGGTTCGGACATTATCTACAAATCGGGACGGTTCCATTCCGGTGTACCCACCGAACTGGTTGACCTGGTTGGACGTGGCTTCCACTAGCAGGGCGTGACCTCTGGTTATTGCCTCTTCAAGAGCGGCTTCCAACACCGAACGGTGAGTCGAACAGACGGAAGTCATACCGCCTGTTTTTCCCGAAAGGTGCCGGGAACGCAGATTCGTCAAATATTTGCTCACAGGGGGAAACCTTTTATTCTGTAATTGTGTCAGAATCGAGGATTGTTTGTCTATCCGTATATGTTCACGAATGATCGGTGGACACCAATTACAATAAGCCATTCCTGGCCGAAGGGGAAGAGGGGCGGAAGAGTTGCACGGGTATACCGATCTTGAATTGACCAATGTCCGGTCGTCTGGCTCGAAACAATTGTTTCTGCTAGCTCCTGTTTCACGCCTGCAGCGGTCTCATCATTCTTGCATTGATGGCCGTGATCGGCGATTGTCCTGATGAATCATTACACCCATGACAATCATCTGCAACGCTGAAAGCCCCACAAAATACCAGATCCAGAACGGCATTCCACCGAAAATGGGGTCAGTTATACCCCAGGCCCAGAAATCGACGCCCATGATAAAAATCATTCCCAACAGGTAGGTGTAAGGGTTACGGAGCCAGGCGGGAATATGCATTTCGAAGGAGCCTTCCCGCCATGCCAGATAAAGATGAGTCAGCAGGTAGGCCGTGAACGCTGTCAGCATGACCCATATTACCGGCAGGAAACCACCCGTTGGAATCCATTTCATGTAAAAGGCGACAAGCGCGGCTTCCCCGGATAGGATGGACAATATCGCCGGTTGCGCATAGCGGCGCCTGAAGTAAAGGCCGAAAATTACCGTGGGGAAAAGGACCGCCAGGCCCGTGAATGTTTGCGTGGCGATCTGCAGGATGGTGGCCGGCGGACGGTAGGCCAGGGCCAGCCCGGCCAGGCTCAGAAAGATGACGAACAGCCTGCCGGTGATGGTACTTTCCGTAGCCTTACGGCGCAGAAGCGGCAGGATATCGCGTGTAAATATTGAGCTGAGTGTCAGCAGTTGCGAGTCCATGGTGGACATTAATGCCGCCATGCCGGCAGCGATGACCAGCGTGGCCATGACGTCGCCCGATAAGTGAGTCATCAGCAGGGGCAGGATACGGTCGGCTTCCTTGCCGACAAGATCCGGGATCGACAAGCGACCGATTACCCCGATGGCTATCGGCATGATAAAGACGACCGTGCAGACCAACGGATATAGGAGCATGATGCGGCTGATGGTTCGCTGGCTGCGGGCGGCGAAGAAGCGTTGGAACAGCTGCGGAAACATCGGGTCGCAAAAAAACCAGAGCAGCATAAAGCTGAGCCAGATACCGGGTGAATATTTCCCCGTACCCCCGGGGCGGGAGAAGAGTTCCGGTGATAGGGAAAGAATTTTTTGGTTGGCTGCTGAAAAACCACCGTGGTGTTGAACAACGACAATAAGGGATGCCAACAACATAACAAACATCACTGCCCCCTGGAACAGGTCGGTCCAAGCCACTGCCCGCATACCGCCCCGCAAGGTATAAAGAACAATGATCAATGTGACGAGGATGCAGCCGACAAAATACGGTAGTCCCAGCAATGCCTCGAGCGCATATCCGGCGGCCATGGGCTGCAGGGCCAGGTAGGGTATGGTAAAGATGATCATGACCATCGCGAAGATAAATGAGAGTGCGCGGCTGCCGTACAGATGGCGGATCAGTTCCGGTGGGGTGACAACCCCGTGGCTGCGGCCGATCTCCCAGATCTTACGTCCGAGGATCCAGAATGTTATCGCCATAAAGCCGGTGCCAAAACCCATTATGGGAAAAAAGGCATACCCGTCGCGGTAGCCGGCCCCCGAGGTGCCGAAGACCGTAAAAGCTGAAAAATTGGTCGCCACCATCGTTCCCAGTAATACGAGAGTCCCAAGCTTGCGGTCAGCCAGAAAATAATTTTCAGGTGTCGATTTCCAGCGGGTGCGGGTGATAATGCCGATCAGTAGAACGACAATGAAATAGGCACTGAATACGATAATTTTCAAGAACATACAGTCACCCCCAAATAATAAAGCCATCCCCTTGGGTCGGGATGGCTTGGCCTGGCATAACCCAAAACAAATCGTATATAATTTGCTCGCTAATATCTAAAATCATTTGATGAGTCAAGGGCCTGTCATTTTAAAATATTCATTGAAAAATATAATGAGAACCTATATCGATTGTTAACATCGTTTCGTTTGGAGAACACTTATGCAACCTCAAGCTGCTGTCGGCTTATCTCCTTGGGAACCCGGGGTATTCAGCCTGATCGTCTATTTTCTCCTGGTTCTGGTCGTGATTGGTGTTATGTTGTTGCTCTCATCTTGGCTTGGAGAGAAAAAACCCAATCCGGAGAAGTTGCGGGCCTATGAAAGCGGGATCATACCCACCGGTACGGCCCGGCTCAAGTATCCGGTACCTTTCTTTCTCGTAGCGATCTTCTTTCTTATATTTGACGTCGAAGGGGCCTTTATATTTGCCTGGGCCGTTGCCTGGGAAGACTTGGGCTGGACGGGCTGGCTGCAGATATCCTTTTTTATCATCGTTCTCTTGTTGGGACTTGTTTACATTTGGTGCAAGAAAGGGCTGGAGTGGGGTCCAAAAGCGAAAAACGGATAAACAACCATCTGTTTAACACCACCGATTACCTGATCAACTGGTCACGCCAATATAGTCTCTGGCCGATGTTCTTCGGACTTTCCTGTTGTTTTGTCGAAGAAGCGACGGTGCTTACCGCTCGCTACGACCTGGCCCGTTTCGGTGCCGAAGTCCTGCGACCCTCCCCGCGTCAAGCGGACTTGCTGATCACCTCCGGTACGATCTTCAAGAAAATTGCCCCGGTCGTTTTACGGCTCTACGAACAAATGGCCGAACCCAAGTGGGTCATCTCGATGGGGTCATGTTCCAACTGCGGGGGTATGTATGATGGTTACAGCGTGGTGCAGGGGATCGATCAAATTCTGCCGGTAGATTTATACATCCCCGGTTGCCCACCGCGGCCGGAGGCTGTGGAACAGGGGCTCGTCCTCCTGCAGCAGAAAATCATGGCCGAAGAACGGCCGACACGGGCGATCTTCCATTTGGGCGGTGGTACACAGGGGACGACTGAGCCAATTCTTGTAGATGGGGTGACTAAATCCCGCGATCCTCGCGGGCCGGGTATGGCCGGCACCGCCATCCGTGGGACATCCGTGGTTCCTCCGGGATTTCAGGACAGTCGTTCAGATCTTATGTGGACACCACCACCGCGCCGAATCGAACTCGGGATTTCCGATAAAAACATTGCCGATGAACTGCAGAACGCGTTCGGTGATGCTGTCCGGCAAGAGCCGGAAACATCGGACTTCTTGACTCTATGGGTAGACCCAAACCGTATCAAAGATGTTTTGCGCCATTTGAAGACCGCCGCAAACCCCAGATTCCGTCGTCTCGAAGATTTGACTGCTATTGATGAATCTGCGCGCCGCAAAAACCCGAAAGAAAATAATTACACCCTGGTCTATAGCCTACTGTCTTTCGATGGGCCGAGCCGGCTGCGTCTGAAAGTTCCGCTGCCGGCTTCAGATCCGAATATAGACAGTATCACCGATGTTTGGCCCTCGGCCAACTGGTACGAGCGGGAGGTATTCGACATGTTCGGGGTACGGTTTTCCGGTCACCCGAATCTAAAACGGTTACTTATGCCCGAGCACTGGACGGGGCATCCGTTGCGAAAAAGCCATCCCGGACGGGCCACCGAAATGCCGCCCTACACCCTCGATGACGCCCACAACCTTCAGCCGCTGGACGGCGGCGAATACTTCAAGGAGGAGGGCACGTCCCAACACCTCATCCTGAATATCGGCCCCCACCATGTCAGCACCCATGGGTTGTTGCGTTACATCGTCGCCTTGGACGGGGAAGAAATCACCGGCCTGGACATGGACATCGGTTACCATCACCGTTCGGTGGAAAAAATCGGTGAACGGCAGACGTGGCACCAGTTCATACCCTATACCGATCGCGTCGATTACCTGGCTGGCGCTGCCAATAACCTTCCTTATGTCATGTCGGTGGAAACTTTGGCCGCAATCGAGGTTCCCCAGCGGGCCCAATACATCCGGGTGCTGCTGAGTGAGCTGTTCCGGTTGAGTAACCACCTGGTTTGGTTTGCAACCTATGCCCACGATGTCGGTGCCATGACACCCAATTTTTATACCTTCCGTGAACGGGAGATGATTCTCGACATCGTGGAGTTGATCACCGGTGGCAGGCTGCATCCGTCCTGGTTTCGACTGGGTGGTGTGGCGGCCGATTTACCCGAAGGATGGCAGGAAGCTGTAAAAGCATTTATTCAGGTGTTTCCTCAACGATTACAGGAATACGAAGCATTAATTCGAAAAAATCCGATATTTAAAGCCCGAACAGTGGGAATCGGGTCCATTTCCCTGGATGAAGCCATCGACTGGGGGGTCAGTGGCCCCAATTTGAGAGCCTGCGGGTTAGAATGGGACTTGCGCAAAAAGTTTCCCTATTCCAGCTACTCGGATTTCGACTTCGATGTGCCCACTGCCACCGACGGTGATTGCTATGCCCGCTACCTTGTGCGGGTCGAAGAAATGCGCCAGAGCCTGAGGATCATCGAGCAGGTTGTTCAACGAATACCGGGCGGGCGCACCATCACAGACGATTATCGCTATGTGATCCCGAAGCGTGCGGACATGCTCACCGACATCGAGAGTCTCATCCACCATTTTATCAACGTCACTCGCGGACCCAAAATCCCAAAAGGAGAGGCGTATGCCTCCTGTGAGATTCCCCGCGGTGAGCAGGGGTATTATGTGGTCAGCGATGGAATCGGCTATCCTTACCGCCTGCGTATCCGGTCTCCCGGTTTTGCCAATGTGCAGGTCATGCCATTGCTGAGTGTCGGCGAGACCATTGCAGACCTGGTCACGATAATCGGGTCGGTGGACTATATTCTGCCGGACATTGACCGGTGATGCTTAGCAATGAAGAATATTATCCCAAAGAGGTCTCTTAGCACCTGTTGGTCACAAGCGATATTCAATACATTTAGCGGTACTTGGACACAAACACTATCAGACTCATGGCGACAAAAGAACTTCTAAAAGAACTCGAACAACACATCCGGGCGGTGGATCATCCGCGGGAGCTGGCGGTGGACGTGATGTTCGCCCTGCAGGAGCAGTACGGTTACCTGAGCGATGCCGCACTGGATGAAGCGGCCGTTCTGCTGGGGATGTCATCGCTGGAGGTTGAGGAGCTGGCCACGTTTTACACGTTTATCTACCGCCGGCCGGTCGGAAAATATGTCATCCACCTTTGCGACAGTCTTATCTGCTGGATGGACGGGTATATTCCCATCCGCGACTATCTAGCACGGAAATTAGGTGTCGAAATGGGCGAAACCACTGACGACGGTATATTTACACTCTTGCCGGTCTGCTGCATCGGATACTGCGACCGATCCCCGGCCATGTTGATCAATAGAAAGGTTTACGGGCCGCTGACCACTGAGAAGATCGACACCATTCTGGCAGAGTTGAAATTAAACGAATAAATCTTTGCCGAGGATCATGCGGCAGGGCGTTTATATACAACTAGTCAATAAGATTAAATTAACCATTCGCCATCATCGATGGTGAACGCATACAACCGACTGAAAATGGCGACAGATTACCCCCAGGTCTTATTCCAGAATCGTAAGCCCGATCGGATTGCCACCATCGACGAATACCGTCGGAACGGCGGCTATCAGGCGCTGACTGACATCATGCGACAAGGGTCCCATGCAGCGGTTAAACAGCAGATCCTCGATGCAGTGCTGCTGGGACGTGGCGGTGCGGCATTTCCGGCCGGAATGAAGATGGAGACCATAAAAGACGATGCACCGTTTCCACGCTATATGATCTGCAATGCGGATGAAATGGAACCGGGGACTTTCAAAGACCGGGTGTTGATTCATGCCGATCCGCACATGCTCATCGAAGGGATGATTATTGCCGGCTACGGGGTATTGGCGGAAAAAGGAATAATATTTATCCGTCCCGAGTATGAAAGTGCAGCCAGAATCCTGGAAAGAGAGATTGATATTGCCGGAAAAGCCGGCTTTTTAGGTGCGAACATACTCGGCAGTGACTTTTCCATGGAGATCATCGTCCATCGCAGCGGCGGACGATACATTTGCGGTGAAGTGACAGCCCAGTTGAACGCCTTGATGGGTAACCGACCGAATCCCATACAGCCGCCACCGTACCCCACAGAGAAAGGGCTATGGGACCAACCGACTCTGCTCAATAATGTTGAGACGCTGGCCTGTGTGCCGCATATTCTACGCCACGGACCGGAGTGGTTCAAGAATCTGGCCCTGACCGAATCCGCTGCCGGGACCAAAATATTTTGTGTCAGCGGCCGCATCAAACAGCCCGGCTGTTATGAACTGCCTCTTGGCGTGCGTCTGAGCGAAATCGTCGAGGTGCACGCCGGCGGCATGCGGAACGGGGCTGAATTCAAAGCCTGCCTGCCGGGCGGGGCGTCCACCCGATTCATGCCGAAACAGTACTACGACATTGCAATGGATTTTGATACCCTTAAGGCAGAGGGACACCGGTTGGGAACTGGGGCTATCATGATCTTTGATCATACCAATTGCATGGTGGCGGCGACGCTGAATCTGATTGAGTTTTTTGCCCGGGAGTCATGCGGCTGGTGCACGCCCTGCCGGGAAGGATTGCCGTACATCAGGGACTTGTTGCAGAGGATAGAAAGCGGGCAGGGAGAAGAAGAATTTATCCCCATGCTGGAACGCATGAGTCAGCATTTATTTAGCGCCTATTGTGCATTTGCTCCGGGTGCTGCGGCACCCTTGGAGAGTCTTTTGACTTATTTCAAAGACGAAGTAAGGGAACACATCGTTCAGAAAAAATGCCCCTTTGGATAAACCAATCCCTGGCCACAGGGGTTATCGGGCGGGTTCGGCTTTAGGGCCCGCAAGAAGTCAAACCACGGCCAGAACGACACCATATGCCTAAACTGATCATCGACAACCAGGAAGTTAAGGTGCCGACCGGGACAAAGGTCATTGATGCGGCGGAACAGATCGGTATCATGATCCCACGCTTTTGTTATCACCCGGCGCTCGGTTCCGTAGGTGCTTGCCGGGTCTGTGCCGTCAAATTTCTGCAGGGGCCGATCAAGGGCGTGCAGATGAGCTGCATGGTCGATGCTGCGGACGGTATGGAGGTGTCGACAACCGACGAGGAAGCCGTCGATTTCCGCCGTCATGTCATCGAGTGGCTGATGCTGCATCATCCCCATGACTGCCCGGTTTGCGATGAAGGCGGGCATTGCCTGCTTCAGGACATGACGGTGTCCGGCGGCCATGGGCTCCGGCGCTACCCCGGGAAAAAGCGCACCCATCATGATCAGTATCTGGGCCCGCTGGTCCAGCATGAAATGAACCGTTGCATTCAGTGCTACCGTTGTTCGCGCTACTACCAGGAATTTAGTGGGTATAAAGATCTGGGTGTTACAGGGAGTGGCAATCGCGTTTACTTCGGTCGGCAAAACGAAGGGGTCTTGGAAAGCCCGTTTGCCGGCAACCTCACCGATATTTGTCCAACAGGTGTATATACCGATAAGCCGTCGAGATATTTCGGACGACGGTGGGATTACGAACGCAGTCCTTCTCTTTGCCTGAACTGCTCCCTGGGCTGTCATACGATTGTCAGTGCCCGCTATCGGAAAATTGTGCGGCAGGAGGCCCGCCACAGCCCGGCCGTCAACGGGTATTTCATCTGTGACAGAGGGCGTTACGGGTTTTCCTATGCGTCTTTACCCGATCGGCCCCGACGTGCGGCCATCGAAGAGAAGGAGGTGCCGATCCAGGAGGCCTTGGAACAGGCCGTCACAAGGCTATCTGCCATTTCCATGCAATCGGGTGCTAACGCCGTAGCATGCGCCGGTTCTATCCGTAGCAATCTGGAAACGCTGGTGGCACTGGACCGTCTCAGCCGGAAAATGGGCTGGCAAACGCCGGTATACTGGATGGAGAAATCTGCAGCAGATCGGGTGAAATCGGCCGTTGCCTGCCTTGAGGCCGAATCGGCCGTCTCCCTGGCGGAAGTTTCACAGGCCGATATGATTTTAGTCGTCGGTGCCGATCCGATCAATGAGGCACCCATGCTGGCTTTGGCCCTGCGACAGGCGCAAAGGCAGGGTGCCCGGGTGGTGGTTCTCGATCCACGCCCGGTTTCACTGCCATTCGAATTTCAGCACCTACCGCTGAGCCTTGAAGAAATTGACCTGTGTTTGGGAATGCTGACGAAAAAGACTGCCGAACGCAGTGCGGTCGAAAAACGGGGTCCGGAGGCCCTTGCATTTTTAGATTCGATTCAGGTTGAACTGATTTCGGTTCATGATCAGATCGATGCCATCGCCGCAGACTTAAAGATCAGTCGGCGGCCCCTTATCGTCTGCGGCACCGACGCCGTCACGAATATTACGCCGGTCCTGGCTGCCGATGCGACCTTGCTGCTGCAGTCGGAGAGCAGAAAGGCCGGTCTTTTTTATGTCCTGCCGGGGCCCAATGCCTTCGGGGCAGCGCTGATAGACCGCAACGCGTCGGCTTTTGACGCGGTTATCAATGGAATCGAGAAGGGCAACATCAAGGCGCTGATTTTGGTCGAGTGTGATCCTGTACGCAATTTTCCGGATCGGGGGCGTCTCGAGCGTGCGCTGGCATGCCTCGATCTTCTCGTCGTTCTCGACTATCTGGATACCGGTTCCGTGCAGCAGGCCCATATATTTATGCCCACGACCACACTTTACGAATCGGGCGGGCTATTTATCAACCAGGAGGGTCGCATCCAGGCGGCACCGTCGTCCTACTGCGGTGGTCGCACCATCGCAGAGGCCGGAGGTGGCAATCATCCACCGCGTGACTATGGGGCCGGTATGCCGGGCACCGATCCTGCCGATGCCGGTCGGTTGTTAGCGACCATCGCGCGTTTCGAAGGGCCGACCGGAGAAAAGATCACCCGCTCAACACTGCGAACCTGGTTGGCCGAAACCCTTTCGTTAGGGGAAGAAGTCATGCCAGACATGACGCTACCTGACGACGGATTTCGGTTGAGATCGGCCGTCGATCCATCCCGGCGATTTTCCCTTGACTGGCCTGCGGTGGTGGACAGAGGCCGGCCGGATGAAAAAAACCTGCAACTTCTGACGGTCGAAAGAACCTTCGGCACAGAAGAATTGTCGTCTCGCTCGCCGCATCTGGAAACCCTCGCGCCGGATCCCCGCTTGTTCATACACAGGGTGGACGCCGAGCGGTTGGGTCTCGATGACGGCGATACGGTAGCGGTGACAACCGAAAGCGGTTCTGTAAAAGTAAAAACGCGCATTGCGGAGAACATGCGCGCCGGGGTGCTGGTTCTGCCGCGTCTCAAGGGACTTGATTGGCAGCAGTTGGGGACCGCACCGATATATGTCGCGCCCGAACAAATTCAAAAAATCTGACAACGTGCTCCGCTTCGACAGATGTGAATAACCAGGCGATGCCCGAAGCGGTAAAGGACCGTTGACAACCGCCAACCAAATGGTGCTTATAGGGTCTTATGACAACCTGGATTGCCGGTATTATCGTTCTGATGATCAAGCTGGTCGTGGTGCTTGGCGTTTTGCTTCTCCTGGCGGCCTACCTGGTATGGGTGGAGCGCAAGTTTCTGGCCAGACTGCAGATCCGTTACGGTCCCAACCGGGCCGGAAAATTTGGGCTGCTTCAGCCCATCGCCGACGCCGTCAAGCTGATTGCAAAAGAGGACACGGTGCCGGCCGGGGCCGACCGGGTCATATTTTTGCTGGCGCCAGCGGTGGTGGCCGGTACTGCCCTGCTCATGTTCGGTGTGGTTCCCTTCGGCGGGGACCTGACGCTTTGGGGACGGAAAATCCCCCTGGTGATATCGGACCTCAACGTGGGGCTGCTGTTTGTTTTCGCCCTATCGTCTTTAGGCGTGTACGGGGTCGCATTGGGCGGATGGGCATCGAATTCCAAGTTCAGCCTGCTGGGCGGCATCCGCGGTGCGGCCCAGATGATCAGCTATGAGCTGGCCCTC
This sequence comes from uncultured delta proteobacterium, assembly GCA_963719015.1. GTDB lineage: Bacteria > Desulfobacterota > Desulfobacteria > Desulfobacterales > SG8-13 > JARFQH01. The sequence continues at coordinate 80,356 of CAVRBA010000004.1, forward strand.
GGCCTTTCGCTGGTTCCGGTGGTCATGCACGCCAGATCCCTGAGCCTCGTGGATATCGTCAATGCCCAGGCCGGTTATCCTTTTATCCTGTTGCAGCCGTTCTCTTTCGCGATTTTTTTCATCGCCGCTATGGCGGAGAGCAAGCGTATTCCTTTCGATTTGCCCGAAGCGGAAAATGAGCTGGGCGCCGGATACCACATGGAATACAGCGGTATGCGTTTCGGACTGTTCTTTTTAGGGGAATATGTCCACATGCAGGTTCTGGGTGCCCTGGTGGCGGTTTTTTTTCTGGGGGGCTGGCGTGGGCCCCTGTTGCCGCCGTGGATCTGGCTGCTCGTTAAAATTATCATTGTTTCTCTGATCATGATCTGGATCCGGGGGACGCTGCCGCGGTTGCGCTACGATCAGCTGATGACCATCGGGTGGAAGATTTTGATCCCGGCCGCCTTGTTGAACATAATGATTACCGGGGCATTGATTTTGATGTGATCATCGCGTAATCACTATAAATAAAATATCATTTTCACGGTTTCGAAAAATTTCAAATATCCGGAAGTTCAACCGGAAAGGAGATAGACTTAATCGATGGCATCCGTATGGCAGGCAACGGCTGCGTTGGCAGCCGGTTTTGCGACCACGTTCAAACACCTGTTTCGCAAACCGATTACCGAGTCGTACCCGGAATTCAAACGTCCCTTGCCGGCGCGCAGCAGAGCCCGGATCGTTCTCACACGGGACCCGGACGGGGCTGAACGCTGTGTGGCCTGTTATCTTTGTTCGGCGGTCTGCCCGGTCAGCTGCATTTCCATGCAGTCGGCCGAAAAAGATGATGGCCGCCGTTACGCCACCTGGTTCCGGATCAACTTTGCGCGCTGTATATATTGCGGCCTGTGCGAAGAGGCCTGTCCGACATCGGCCATCCAACTGACACCGGATTTCGAAAACTGCCGGCGCGATATTTTGACCTTAGTCTACGAGAAAGAAGACCTTCTCGTGGATTCCTGCGGGAAGGACACTGAATACAATTTTTACAAGTACGCTGGGATTACCACACCTCTTGGCGGTAAGGGCGCCCATGAAAAGGAAGCGCCGCCGGTGGATGTGAAGACGAATATGCCCTAAAAGGTACTTTTCCCGAAATTTCATCAATCAGAAGATTCACGACAACAGCAAACAAGCCATGACTCTCAGCGCCATTCTTTTCTACATCTTATCGGGTGTTATCCTGGCGGCAACCGTGCTGGCTGTGACGCGTCGCAACCTGGTGCATGCAGTCGTGTATCTGGTTATTTCCTTCTTTGGGAGCGCATTGCTGTTTTATCTCTTCGGTGCCCCGATGCTGGCGGCCCTGGAGGTCATCATTTACGCCGGCGCCATTATGGTTCTATTTCTTTTTATCATCATGATGCTCAGGGTGGGCCAGTTTCAGGAAGAGATGTTCCCGCTCAGCCAGTGGCTGCCGGCAGCGGCGATAGCGGCGGTTTACATTTTTGTCGGGGCTGTTCTGGTTTACACCGATCCCACCAACCGGGAGGTCCTGGTCAGTGCCGTGGCGACGCCCCAGGCCTTCGGTCGTTATGTATTCGAAAATCACTGGCTGGCGATTGAACTGGTTTCCCTGTTGCTGCTGATCGCGCTGGTTGGCGCCTTATTCCTTGGGAAATCGTCACCGCACCGTCAAACCCCGGAAAGCAGGAGAGAAACATGATCGTACCCTTCGGACACGTTCTTCTGCTCGCGGGTGTTCTTTTCATGCTCGGAATGGTTTGTGCGGTGGCCCGCCGGAATTTGGTCATGATCTTGCTGGGCGTCGAGATTATGCTCAATGCGGCCACCATCGTTTTTATCGGCGCCTCTTTACGCTGGCAGGAAATGGAGGGTCAGGTCTTTGTCCTCTTTATCTTTGCCGTGGCTGCCGCGGAAGTGTCGGTCGGTCTGGCACTGATCATCAGTGTCTACCGACGGACGGGCTCCGTTGATCCAAACAATTACAACCTGCTGAAATGAATTATTTATGATCGATTCCGGATTCGTGCTTCCGACCCTGGCATTGGTTATCTTTGTGACCGTGTTGCCCGCCGCCGCGTTCGTAGCGATAATGATTTTCCTGCGGCCGTATCCGCGTTGGGCGGCCGGGGCATCGATCACCGCCATATCGGTTTCCCTGGTGAGTGCTTTCTGGCTGATTTTCAGGCATTGGCACATCGAGGTCCCGATCCAGTATACCGTGCGCTGGGTCGTGTCCGGAGATCTTTATATTCCTTTCGGCTTTCTGCTCGATCCCGTCAGCCTGCTCATGTTGATAGTGGTGGTGGCCATCTGCTTTCTCGTTCAGGTCTACTCGATCGGCTACATGTCCGGCGATCCGGGATTTTCACGTTACTATGCCTTCATGTCGCTCTTTGCCTGGGCGATGACGTCTCTGACTGTTTCCCCGACCCTCATTCAGCTTTACATATTCTGGGAACTTGTGGGGCTGGCTTCCTATCTGCTGATCGGATTCTGGTATGAAAAATTCAGCGCCAGCGAAGCCGGGAAAAAAGCTTTCGTTATGACCCGTTTCGGAGATGTGGCTTTTTTTCTCGGCTTGCTGCTGGTTCTGCTTCATTTCGGAAACCTCAACATTCTGGACCTGAACGGCCCCGGTGTTGCCGAGCAAATGGCGCCCGGTATTCTGACCCTTTCGGTTTTGTTGATATTCGGCGGCATTGTCGGTAAAAGCGCTCAATTTCCGCTGTTGACCTGGTTACCGGACGCCATGGAAGGACCGACGCCGGTGAGTGCTTTGCTCCATTCCGCCACCATGGTGGCGGCCGGCGTCTACCTGTTTGCCCGGATGTTCCCCTTTTTCAGCCATTCCTCCATTGCTATGAGCGTGATCCTGGCCATCGGGACCATCAGTATGCTGGCCGCTTCCACCATGGCCATGGTCAGCCGGGATATCAAACGCGTATGGGCCTATTCTACGATCAGCCAGCTGGGTTACATGATCATGGCCCTGGCGGCCGGCGGCTATTTTGCCGGGGTCTTTCACCTGACAACCCATGCCGGGTTTAAAGCCCTGCTATTCCTATGCTCGGGGGTTTTCATCCACCACTGCAACACCAACGACATGTACGAGATCGGCCAGCGGGGCGGCAGACGCCTGGTGGCACCCCTGATCTGCATGATTATCGGGGCGGCGGCGCTCACCGGTTTGCCACCCCTGTCCGGTTTCTACAGCAAAGAACTGATACTGGGTGTACTGGCCGACAGGCACAACGCCATCTGGGTGGCTGCCGGACTGCTGGGGGTCTTTTTAACCGGCTATTACACCTTTCGACTGATTTTTATTATCCTCTTTCCAGCCTCAATTTCAGAAGACCACAGCGGACACGGGCAAGATGCCCATGATAACCGCCTGAATGAACGGTTAATGGTCTGGCCGCTGGTCGTCCTCGCGGCAATCACGCTGGTTCTCGGTTTTTTCGAGAGGCCTCTGGAACATTTTATTGGGCTTCGCCACACCGCTGATGCTGTGCCCACTTCGGGGCTCCACTGGACGCTCTACATTTCACTCGGGCTGGCGGCCGCGGCAGTGGGGCTGGCCTGGATGGAATTCGGCCGCAGGGGGGCGGCACAGATCGGTTTTGTCGAGCGGATTCCGGTACTCAATGCTTTTTTCAGCGAGCGCTGGTATATCGACCGGTTCTACCGATTCATTCTCGATCGGGTTGTTTACAATGGAATCGCCGCACTGTGCGCCAAGAACGATGAAAAGGTCATCGACGGCAGTATCGATGGGTTCGGTCGGGGTACCGCCAGAACCGGACGATTGATCGCCTGGTTGCACACCGGAATGGTACAGTACCGGCTTTTGATCATCTTTGCGGTAATGGTTCTGCTGGGGATGTATGTCGCGTTTTAGGTCAGTTGAGATAGATAAATGGCAAGTTAGAATCTAAACAAAAACTATCCGTCGATGTTCAAAACGGTGCTATCGGCCAACAGTGCAACCGACAGACAGGATTGGGTTTAAATGCCGACATCACACGCCGATTTTCCTTACTTATCAGCCATCCTGCTGAGCTGCATTATCGGGCTGTTCGTGATTCTTTTCATACCGGCCGAGCGCCGGAAAGCGATCAAGTGGGTCAGCGCGGTCTTTTCGGGAATCACGCTGGTGCTCTCCACGTATCTCTTTTTCGCCTATGATAAAAACATCGGCGGCCTTCAGTTTGTGGAAGTATTGTCATGGGTGCCTTCCCTGGGTATCACTTACTTCAATGCCGCCGACGGATTCAATCTGCCCATGCTGCTGCTCACCGGTGTCGTGTTCTTTACCGCTGTGCTGACCATGTGGGAGCTGGAAAACCGTGTCAAGGAATTCTTCGCCCTCATCTTCCTGCTGGTGGCCGGGGTGTTCGGTCTTTTCATGAGCTTCGACCTTTTCTTTATTTTTATCTGGTACGATGTCTCCCTATTTCCCATGTATCTGCTCATTGCGGTTTGGGGGAGCACCCGCAAGGAATACGGGGCCATGAAATTAACCCTGTACCTGCTGGCAGGCAGCGCCCTGATCCTGCCGGCCATCGTTTACCTGTCCGTGAGCTCAGGTTTAAATACATTCAACCTTATTACCCTGATGCAGCCGGGGACCTTCACGCCGTATCAGCAGAAGGTCGCCTTCCTGCTTTTTTACATCGGGTTCGGCATTCTGGCCGGTGTGTGGCCATTTCACACTTGGTCACCGGTGGGGCACGTGGCCGCACCGACGGCGGTCAGCATGATCCACGCCGGGGTGTTAATGAAAATCGGGGCTTTCGGGGTGCTGCGGATCGGCATGTTTTTGTGCCCCGAGGGCTGGCAGTACTGGGCCCAACTCATGGCATTTCTGGCCGCGGTCGGTATCGTATACGGCGCATTGGTGGGACTGAAACAGACCGATCTTAAATACGTGATCGGCTACTCCAGTGTGTCCCACATGGGTATCGTGGGTCTTGGCCTGGCGACAGTGACCGTCGATGGGTTGAATGGCGCCGTCTTTCAAATGTTCGCCCACGGCGTGATGACCGCCTTACTCTTTTCTTCGGTCGGCTACATTTACGATCGCACCCACACCCGCATGCTCGGTGAACTTGGCGGGCTGAGCCGGATCATGCCAGTGGCGTCGGGATTTTTCATCCTTGCCGCACTGGCGGGTATCGGTGTTCCCTTTCTGGCCAGTTTCTGGGGTGAACTATTGGTCTTTATCTCATCATTCAGAGTATATCCGTTTTTCGGCACCATGGCCGTCGTCGCCCTGGTAATCAGTGCCTTATTCATGTTGCGGGTGATCCAAAAGGCTTTCTACGGTCCGCGCAACGATAAGTTCGAAAATCTATCCGACGTCACCCTCGGTCTGGGCATACCGCGGATCATTCTGGCTGCGGTGATCGTTATCTTCGGGATCTTTCCGTCGATCATGTTCGATATGATCGACACGGCATCGATTCCTTTTGTCGGCGGGTTACCATGATGCACTGGCTAGCTTTCGGTTCAGAACTGTATTATTTCCTGGCGCTCATCGTCTTTACCGTGATGGCGATGCTGCCGCATCCCAATCCCCGACGCGAGTTCACCGCGGCTCTCTTTCTGTCGGCTGTCGGGATGGCGGTTTGCATCGCCGGCGTTCGATCCGAAGGTCTGCTCTTTGCAGGGACTTACAGCGTGGATCTTTACTCCCAGGTTTTCAAGGTGATGCTTTCCATGGGAGTGTTTCTGATCATCTGCATTTGCGCCAACCTCGATGGGGTTGCCAAAAAATATCATGCCGAATTCTACCTTTGTCTCTTTACCAGTGCCATGGCGATGATGATGCTGGCCAGTGCGGTTCATCTTTTGACCATATACGTCGCCCTGGAGCTTTCCAGCTATTCGCTTTATATTTTGGTGGTGATGAATCGACGTCAGGAATCCGGTCTTGAAGCGGGCCTGAAGTACTTTCTGGTGGGCGTTGTCGCCTCGGCCGTTATGCTTTTCGGTCTGGCCATCCTCTACGGTTCCATCCGGGCCACCTATTTGAGCGAAATTGTTCAGGTGATTCCGGCTGTGATCGATCAGCCGCTGGTAATCATCGGTCTGCTGCTGAGCCTCGGGGGATTTCTATTCAAACTGGCTGTTTTTCCCTTCCATTTCTGGGCACCTGATGTCTACCAGGGGGCTCCCAACCAGGTGGCCGCATTTATCGCCTCTGCTTCCAAGGTGGCGGCCATCGCCATACTGGTGCGATTCGTGGCCATGAGCGGCGGTGGCAGCGTTTACCTGGCACACGCCTTGGTGGCGTTGGCCATCGTTTCCATGACCGTGGGCAACCTGGCGGCCATCGTTCAGAAAGACTTCAACCGCCTGATGGCGTATTCGAGTATCGCCCATGCCGGGTACGTTCTCATCGGGATATTGTGCATGGATACCGCCGGTTATACTTCGGCGATTTTTTACGGATTGTCCCTGATGCTGATGAAATTCACCTGCTTCCTCGTCCTGGTCAAGGTGTCCACCGACGGCGGCAGCCTTCAGATCGACCAACTCGCCGGGCTGCACCGGCGATCACCGCTGCTGGCCATGGCCCTCATGCTGGCACTTTTCGGCCTGGCCGGCATACCGCCGACCATCGGCTTCACTGGCAAGCTGCTGGTCTTCATCGCGGCCATGCAAAACGGTTACGGCATTCTGGTACTGATTGCCATGATCAATGTCGTCATCTCTCTTTACTACTACCTGTTGGTTGTGAAGGCCGCCTACCTTCTCGAACCGACGCAGGAACAGCCGCCGCTTGCCGTCTCGCCCGCCGTCAAAGTGTTGGCTGCGGCATTGGTCACTGCGATGATCGTGATCGGCATTTACCCCACCCATTTTCTTGCCCTGGTCCATGAGGCGGCCCGGCTGCTGGTCTAACAACCGTAAAGACGTATGGCCGTCAGTCAACAAGCGTCGACCGGAAGCGTTTTTCATTAACGCCGACACTCTGCTCAGCAAATATTCTCTGCTTAATTAACAGGACTCTTTTCGTCCCCTGCGAGCGTATCTCTCATGTGTCCTGCTTTATTTCCCGCTCCGTGACCTCGTCTTCGTCGTCATTTAATTTTATAGCGGTTGTCAAAAGAACGTTCCATTATTCGAACGTTTTTTCTACAACCACTGATACCACCCTTCCGTATTTCGGAATTTATTATTGAAAAGCGGTATCATACTTTTTCCAAGATTGTTTAGGATCATTTTGATTGACACGGCCGCACGGTTTTTTTATTTTTAGAGTCCGAACAGGGGGAAAGAGTGTATTACCACATCAACCGCATCGTTCCTTTAACCGGGCGACACGGTCTTAGCCGATAAACGGGCGATCATCGGTGACGCTATTTTCAAGCGGGAAAACACCGAACGGTATCCGTATGCCCGTCTGCCGTTTTTTCCCTCAACCATGCAACCCGTGAGTGCCCATAAATCTTGGTAAAAACCATTGAACGGAGTCATTTGATGCATTTAAGAACCACAGTCAGCCTCATCATGTTGTTGGTGACGGCCTTGACCCAGGGTTGTGATAAGATCGGGCCGGGAAACGTCGCCAAATCAACGACCAGCGCGGCCAATCTCGCGGTAGCAGAGGTGCGCTTCTCCCGCCAACCAGAGATACACGAAGTCATGGGAACCGTTCGCGCGCGAACAAGCAGTGTCATTGCCAGTAAATTGATGGGTACCGTCAGGAGAGTTCTCGTGGTGGAGGGACAGCATGTCGATGCGGGAGAACTCCTGGTTGTGCTCGACCGGCGCCGGGTTTCTGCTCAACTGCAACAGGCCGAAGCGGCTTTGGCCGAGGCCCGCAAGGCCGAGGTGGCGGCTATCTCCGCATTGGATTCCGCCCGGGCTGGGGCTGAATTGGCCCACACCAACGACACCCGTTACATAGCGATGCTCGCGGAGCAAGCGGTAACCCAGCAAGAGGCCGATGCGGTGAGTGCCGGTCATCGGCAGGCCCAGGCGGCGCTGAACCAGGCTGAAGCCATGGCGGCAGCCGCACGGAGTCGCGTCGAACAGGCCCGCGCCGGTGTTACCTCAGCCAAGGTGTCCAGCGGCGATGCTTCCGTTGCGGCACCGTATAAAGGAATTGTCATTGCAAAGCTGGTGGATGTCGGCGACCTGGCATCCCCGGGATTGCCTTTATTGAAGATCGAACAGACCAAGGGATACAACGTCGAGTTGGAAATACCGGAAACTCACATTCAATCCATTCGCATCGGCGAGACGGTCGCGGTGCAGGTACCGGCCATCAAGGGATCGTCGTTGGTTGGCAAGGTGGATAGGATCATACCGGCAGCCGACACCAAGAGCCGCTCCTTTCTGGTCAAAGTCCAGCTGCCGGATGTGCCCCAAATCAAATCCGGTATGTTTGCCCGCATCGCCATACCCGTCGGTGCAGAAAGCCTAATGCTGGTGCCGTTAACAGCAATTGTTCATGAAGGGCAACTGACCGGTATCTTCACCCTCGATGCCGATCAGACGGCACGGTTGCGCTTGCTCCGCACTGGCCGGACGATCGGGGATTCCATGGAGGTCCTCTCCGGGCTGATGGAAGGAACGCGGTATGTTGTTTCACCGCCGCTGGGTTTCAAGGACGGGACTAAAGTGGAGGACACGTCTTCATGAGTCAGAAATACGGGCCGGCCGGTAAAGTCGCCAATTTTTTCATCGACTCGAAACTCACGCCCCTGGTGATCGGCGCTGCCATTCTTCTCGGCGTGGCCGCTGTCATTGCTCTGCCCCGGGAAGAAGAACCCCAGATCATCGTTCCCATGATCGATGTCTTCGTACAGATGCCGGGGGCCAGTGCAGAAGAAGTGGAACAGCGCGTCACCAGCCCGATGGAAAAACTGTTGTGGGAGATACCGGGTGTTGAATACGTTTACTCTACGTCGAGCCCGGGTATGTCGATGGTGGTGGTCCGTTTTTTCGTCGGAGAGGATGAGGAAAGATCGATCGTGCGGTTGCAATCGAAATTGACGGCCAATATGGACCGCATCCCTTGCTGCGTGACAGCACCGTTGATCAAACCACGTTACATCGACGATGTTCCCATCCTGTCTCTGACTTTTTGGAGCGATACTGCCGACCATTACACGTTGCGACGGGTGGGGGCCGAAGTTGAAAACCTGATCAAGCGTGAAAAAAATGTTTCCATAACCAACCTTATCGGCGGTTACCGCCGGCAAATTAAAGTCAACCTGGATCCCACGCGCCTGGCCGCTTACGGCTTATCCGAACAGCAGGTCACTAGCCTGGTTTGGGCCGCCAACCAGGAGGCCGATGCCGGAAGTTATCCGTCATCAACCGATGGGCAGGTCCTGGTTCACACCGGCAGATTTTTGAAGGATGCGGACGATGTCGGCCGCGTGGTCGTCAGCGTTCATGACGGGCGACCGGTTTATCTGCGCGATGTCGCCAGTATTTCGGACGGACCAGCCGAGCCGGATCAATATGTATTCTACGGCGCCGGGCCGGCATTGCATGAAGCGGAAAAATCCCAGGTAGCAGCAACCGGTGAAGGTGTTCTCCCGGCGGTGACCCTGACAGTGGCTAAACGCAAGGGGACCAACGCCATCAGCGTGGCCAGGAAGGTACTCGAACGGATGGCGGCGGCCCGTGGCTCGGTCATTCCGGATAATATCAACGTCTCGGTCACCCGTAATTATGGGGAAACGGCCGAGGAAAAATCAAACGAACTTTTGTACCATATGCTGATTGCGATCGTGTCGGTAACACTTCTCATCTGGTTCACGCTGGGCCGCAGAGAATCAGGAGTCGTGGCCCTGGCAATTCCCGTCACGCTAGCGCTGACCCTGGCCGTGTTTTATATTTACGGGTATACCCTCAATCGCATTACCCTTTTCGCGCTGATATTCTCTATCGGCATTCTTGTGGACGATGCCATTGTTGTCGTGGAGAACATTGTAAGGCACTACCGTCTGCCCGAGAACCAGGGCCGCTCGCGATTCCAGGTGGCCCTTGAGGCCGTGGACGAAGTGGGCAACCCGACGATTCTGGCCACCCTGACCGTCATTGCCGCCATCCTGCCGATGGCATTTGTCGGCGGACTCATGGGGCCTTACATGCGACCCATACCGGTGGGGGCTTCGGCCGCCATGGTGTTCTCGCTGATCGTCGCCTTCATCGTCACCCCTTGGGCTTCTGTGCGCTTGATCCGGCATGAAGCGCATCACGGAGAGACATCGGAAGGGCAGGGGCACAGTGAAGAAGATTGGGCCACGCGTCTCTATCGGCGCGTCATGAACCCCTTGATCCACCGCCCCCTGTGGCGCTGGTCGTTTCTAATCTCGGTGGTGGTTATGCTGCTGCTGGCCTGTGCCTTGGTGGCTGTCGGTTTGGTGCGCCTCAAGATGCTTCCGTTTGACAATAAGAGCGAGTTCCAGGTCATCATTGACATGCCGGAGACCGCCACCCTGGAGCAGACAGCTGCCGCCGCCCTCGAGATGGGGGATTACCTCAAGACCGTCAACGAAGTAACGGATTACCAGATTTACGTGGGCACGGCCGGGCCGTTTAATTTCAACGGATTGGTGCGCCATTACGACCTGCGGCAAGGTCCCCAGGTTGCGGATATCCAGGTCAATTTGGCTACCAAAGGGGATCGCAAGGAGCAGAGCCATCAGATTGCCAAGCGGGTCCGCCCGGCCCTTAAGAGTGTTGCCGACCGTTTCGGGGCGCGAGTCAAGGTGGCCGAGGTTCCGCCGGGTCCGCCCGTGCTGTCGACCCTGGTGGCCGAAATCTACGGGCCGGACGATACGCGCCAGCGCGATCTGGCCCGCCAGATCCGGCAAATTTTTGAAGAAACCCCGGGTGTGGTAGACGTGGACTGGTTCATGGAGGAAGATCAGGTACGCTACGTGTTGACACCGGATGAAGACAAAGCCGCACTGAGCGGAATTCGGGTGGCCCAGATCAACCAGGCGCTCGAGACGGCTCTCAAGGGCAAGGCCGTGGGCTTGCTGCACCAGCCGGCTGAAAAAGAAGATGTTCAGATACTCTTTCGATCGCCCCTGGCGGATAGGGCCGGTATCGGCCGACTGGAGGCCATCAAAATCCCCGCTGCCGACGGTCGCCTTGTGTCGCTCGCAAGCCTGGTCGTCTCACGCAAAACCGACAGTGAACGCAGCATCTACCACAAAAACCTCATGCCGGTGGTGTATGTTATCGGTGACGTGGCCGGTGTGAAGGAGAGCCCGGTGTACGCCATTCTGGAGATGTATCGCAAGGTAAGCGAAATCCCTCTGATAGAGGGCTATCGGATCGAGCAGCACACCGCCGATCTGCCCAGGAGCGACCGCCGCTACGCTATGAAGTGGGATGGAGAATGGCATATCACCTACGAGGTTTTCAGGGATTTGGGACTTGCCTTCGGCGTGGTTCTGATTCTCATCTTCGTTCTCGTGGTCGGCTGGTTCCAGTCCTATTCCACGCCCGTTGTCATCATGGTGGCGATACCGTTTTCATTGATCGGCATTCTGCCGGCGCATTGGATCATGGGGGCCTTTTTTACCGCCACATCCATGATCGGTTTTATTGCCGGTGCCGGCATCGTCGTGCGCAATTCCATCATCCTGGTCGACTTCATCGAGTTGAGGGTTCAGCAAGGCGTGCCTCTCGATCAGGCGGTTGTCGACGCCGGGGCGGTGCGTTTCCGTCCCATGATGCTCACGGCGGCTGCCGTGGTGGTCGGGGCTTCGGTCATTCTTTTCGATCCCATATTCCAGGGGTTGGCCATCTCCCTGATGGCTGGAGAAGTGGCTTCGCTGCTGTTTTCGCGAATGACCGTGCCGATCCTCTACTTTTTGGACAAGCGCTGGGAACAGGGCCACCTGCACCACGGTGCAGACAAAGACCTGACCCAGGCATAAGAAAAAAAATATACCAGCAAGGAAAATCCACTACCAATGTCCCGATCCAATGCATCGACACCGTATCGCCCGGTCGGTCGCCAAAGAAATCTGGAGCTCAGGGCATCCGTAATTCAGTGTGTCCGGCGGTTTTTTGGCAACAACGGCTATTTGGAGGTGGAAACCCCAGTCCGGATTCCTGCACCGGCACCGGAGGCCTACATCGATGCCCAATCATCGGGAAATTGGTTTCTTCAAACCTCGCCTGAATTGTGCATGAAGCGGCTGCTGGCCGCGGGATATCCGCGGATCTTCCAGATCTGTAAGTGCTTCCGCAAGAATGAAAGGGGGCGGCGCCACCTGCCGGAGCTGACCATGCTGGAGTGGTACACGGCCGGTCATGATTATACTGACATGATGATCCAGTGTGAGGCCTTGATAACGAAGGTGGCCGATTGTATGGGCTTGGATGAAGCGCTGGTCTACCAGGGGCGACGCATCGACCTGTTGTTGCCATGGCCGCGTATGACGGTTACGGAAGCTTTCGAGCAATGGGCGAGCATGTCTGTCGAACGAGCCATGGAGGACGATCGATTCGAAGAAGTGCTGGCGCTGGAGATCGAACCGCGGCTCGGCGTCGATAAACCGGTGTTTCTTTGTGACTACCCCGCCGCCCATGGGGCACTGGCGCGGTTGAAGTCGTCAAACCGGCGATTGGCCGAGCGTTTCGAACTGTACATCGGGGGGCTCGAACTCTGCAATGCTTTCACGGAACTGACCGACCCCAAAGAACAGCGCGAGCGCTTCGAGAAGGAGAGAGACTCGCGCCGCCAAGCGGGCAAACCGGTATACCCCATGCCGGAACGGTTTCTGGAGGCCCTCGAAGACATGCCTGAGGCCGCCGGCAATGCCCTGGGTATCGACCGCATGGTGATGCTTTTTGCGGATACAGCGAAGATCGACGATGTGGTGGCATTTGTTCCGGAGGAGCTTTAATTTTCAATCAGGAAATTGCTTTTCTCTCCCTTTGGGCTTGTTTTCAGTCGTCCTTTAATTCCTTGTACCTGAAGCAGTTCAACAGATGATCGTTGACGATGCCGCCAGCCTGGAGGAAAGAATAACAGATGGTGGTGCCGACAAAGGAAAAACCTTCTTTCTTCAACGCCTGGCTGACGGTGTCTGAAAGAGCGGTGTGCGCGGGGATCTCACCCAAGTCCTGCCAACTGTTCTGAATGATCCTACCGTTCGTGAAAGACCAAATGAATGTATCGAAGGAACCGTGCTTTTCCTGCAGATTCAGAAATGCCTTGGCATTGTTCACCGCTGCACGGATCTTCAGCCGGTTGCGGATGATGGCCGCATTTTGACGGGCTTTTTCGATCGCTTTTTCCGACATCCGGACCACCTTTACCGGATCGAAACCGCGGAACACCTTCCGAAAGGCCTCACGCTTGTGCAGCACCGTCTTCCATGACAGGCCGGCCTGAAACGCATCGAGCACGATGTATTCAAACCAGCGCTGATCCTCGTGGACGGGAACGCCCCATTCCTCATCGTGATAGTGCTGCATCAACTCATCGTTGCCAATCCATCCACAGCGTGATCGATCGTCGATGCTCATCGGCTCAACCTCATTCCCCGTTTCCTTTTCTTCGATTTACAGTGGTTGTCAAAATAAAATTTCGTTATTATCAATCTATCTGATTTTGGATTTTGGAATTATCCTTCCATGGATATCTAACCCAAATTGAGCGATTTTCAAGTTTGCCGCAGATACAAGGAAAATGTCGTTCCGCTATAGTGTCTACTATGCGGGACGGCATTTGACGCTGTAAATGCGGTGAAATTGGAAATCCCATAGGGCGTTATATTTTCGAAAGTCAAACTGGCAGAATTCCTTATAATCATATTTAATATTGTCAGTTCGAAAATATGAAACACTCAAATTGGGTCTAAGTATGTTTCAGATGGAACGAATTTTAAATCGTTAGAAGTGGTTTCAAAACCTCAGATCACGCCCAAGTGCAAGGCGTGGGCCGACGAAAAAACGCAGCATACATGGGGGTATGTGAGTATTTTGAGGAGGACCACAACACCGCAATTGGGTGTCAGAAGGGGTTTTGAAACCACTTCTAAAAACTTCCGCTAAACCGCGCCCAGCAGATATTTTTTTCTCTCTTTTTCAGGAAACTTTTCGATGGCATAGCGCAGCATCGTGCGCGGCATAGCCCTGTAGTGTTTCTGAAGAAAACCTTTCTCGACCGAAATGTCGCGTTTGCCGATTTCTCTGAGCATCCAACCCACTGCTTTGTGAATCAGGTCTTCTTCATCTTTTAATAGTATTCGTGATATGTCGAGAGCTGTTCTAAAATCATTCGCTTTTATCATAGGGAAGGTTGAAATGATGGCGATCCGCCGTTTCCATAGGTTTTTTGAATCGGCCATGCGGTAGATCGGTTGTTTGTTTTTGTCTGCCAGGTAGACACCGACGATGTGACCGGCAGAACTGTCTACCAGGTCCCAGTTGTTGATATACTCAGTGTGCCTTAAATACAGCTCGTAAATTTCTTTTCTTTCGCTGGCCGGTCCGATTGAGAATTTTATCACCAGAAGGAAGAGGGCCAACAGACGCTCTTCATGATAAGCAGACTTCAGAAGACGCAGGGTATCCGGTAGAGACGTGTCTGCTGAATTCTTTGGCTTTTCTTCTTAACACCGGAACCCGGATGCCCAGAAATCTGTCGCCTTCACCATATTCACCGGGCCCGGTTTTGAAAAAACGCATGGAGTGAGCGGCAATGTCGGGATTGCCCAACTCGGTGAGCGCGAGATGTATTTTTTTTGCGGTCATCCGGACCGGCCGAGGGTTCATCTTCGTGCGCCTCCATAACGCTCCCGAGCCCATTCAATCAATGCCCGGCCAAAGGTACAGCGAGTAGAGGACAAGTTTTCTTGAATGATCTCGTACACCACAATGTAGAAAAGCGCATCGAGGGCTCGGCTATCGAAGTCCCCACGTTCACCCGACAATGTGCAAGGCAAAATAGGGAATAAGGATGAACAAAAATGTGCCGATCTTGAATAATGCCAAACCGGCATAGTGGA
Source organism: uncultured delta proteobacterium (assembly GCA_963719015.1). Classification (GTDB taxonomy): domain Bacteria; phylum Desulfobacterota; class Desulfobacteria; order Desulfobacterales; family SG8-13; genus JARFQH01. The sequence goes on from CAVRBA010000004.1 coordinate 95,367, forward strand.
TTGAATCGAAAGTTTCGACGGAGATTTTGAACCACTTGGTGTGGAGTCGATAGGTCCAATCATGGGCCAGGACGATAAATATAAACCACCACACCAGCAGCCCGATATTCATCACGGCGCACCAGGCCAGAACTTTTCTTACGATTTCAATTGTCATGGTTCCTCCTCGTTCGTGATTCTATTTCACAATTTCTTGAAAGCGGATAAACAAGGCCAATCCACTAAATACCATAAATATACCGACAAGGGCTATCGTGTTCGGCAGGGGAGAACTCAGAAGCAGAATTTCACCTGTCATTGCAAAAATCACCTCACTTGACTGGGTTGCATCGACAGCCGCCAGTTCACTGGCTCTTTTGGATTTGCCGCGTGCAAAAAGAAAAAGACTGGTTGCGAATATACCGGAAAAGAGAGCGACCAGGGCCGTATTGAAAAGTTGCCCGCTTGACGGCAGGGACGGTGCCGTGACCAGAATAAGCAAACCCCAAAAAGGCAAAGATCCCAAGGATAGTAACAAGACCTTGTTGAATGGATTATCTATGTAGGGGCTCTTAATATCGGGCAGGTTCTTGTTGCCGTTCCTGGCTTCCCACACCAGTTGATTTCCGACCGGATAACAGAAAGCAGCGACGAGAACCGGTAAACCGCCCATGAAGACCCTTTTTAAATCAGCGGTGTCGATGTGGCTCAGATTGACCATCAGGACACCGGCAAAAACGATCAGTGAAAAGACCCAGGTCTTTTTGGGAAAGGATCGGCCGAAACAGATCAAAACGAAAAGGCTGGCAATTATTGTCAGTTGCCACGTCGTGGCGATGATCCATCCCGGCGCATGGTCTGCACTGAAGCAGATGAGGGCATAGAAACAGCCAAAACCGATGCTCCCCGCAACTACCCAAAATTTCCAATGTTGGTAAAAGAGTCGAAAAATCTGGTGTAGCGTCCCCCTCCCTTGAAATATGGGTACACTTAAGATCAGAAACAGGACCATATACATATATCGAAGGCTGGCCGACCATACCCAGTGGCCCCCTTCCAGACTCATGACCCGGTTCAAAATGAAGGTCGAACTGAAGAACATGCCGGAGAGAAGCCCGATAGTGATCAGCTTTATCATCAGCTTTTGATTTCGTTGAATCCAGGAGCCACGGCGAGGTATCCCTGCCGAACGATTAGAAGTAGTTTCAAAACCCCATCTAACACCCAATAACGGCGTTGTGGCCTTTCTCGGTCGATGTCAGGGGCCCTGCCCCTGACATTGAATACATACGCCCGTGTATGCTGCGTTTTTTCGTCGGCCCACGCCTTGTACTTGGGTGTGATCTGAAGTTTTGAAACCACTTTTACATACAATCTAACCATTAGAGGAAAAAGCCTATCCGGAACTGTGCATATTTACAAGCAGGCATTAAATCAAGGTCGCCCCTTCAGGCCAGACCCGGTCGCGCCAGCGCGTTAATGCGTTGCAAATTTGCGGGATCGAGCTTGATCTTCGCTGCCCTGGCGTTCTCGTCAATTCGTTCTGTTCGCCGGGTACCGGGAATCGGAAAGATGTCTTGCCCTTGATGGAGCAGCCAAGCCAGGGCCAACTGCGCCGGAGTGACATCCAGCTCCTGCGCCAGAGCCATGAGCGGTGCGAATCGGTCACGGTTGGCAGCCAGGTTTTCGGCATTAAACCGCGGATTGTTTTGCCGGAAATCATCCTGATCCAGTTTTTCGACGGTACCCGTGAGAAAGCCGCTGCCGAGCGGGGACCAGGCGACCAAGGCAATTCCGAGTTCTCTCAGTGTCGGCAATAAGTTCTATTTCGACCTCCCGGCGCCACAGCGAGTACTCGTATTGTACGGCAGTAATGGGGTGGATCGTGTGCGCTTGGCGGACCTGTTCGGCCGTGACGTTGCTCAGGCCCAGATAGCGCACCTTGCCTGTGCTGACGGCTTCCGCCATTGCACCAACCGTATCTTCGATCGGGGTGCCGGGATCCGGATAGTGAAGATACAACAAGTCGATGACATCACGGCCCAGTCGTTCAAGGCTGCCGTCAACAGCCCTGCGCACATAGTCCGGCCGGCCGTTGAGCTTCAGTGAAAAACCCCATCCTGTCGGCAGGTCCGTGCCGGTCTCCTGCTCATCGAAAACGATACCGAATTTGGTGGCGACAAAGGCCTGATTGCCAAGCCCTTTAATGGCGCGGCCGATCAAGCGCTCATTATGGCCGCCGCCATAGGCGTCAGCCGAATCGATCATCATGCCGGCGTCAACGGCATGCCGGATCGTTTCAACCGCCTGGCTATCGTCGGAATGGCCATAGTAGCCCTCAAGAACCATGGCGCCGTAGCCGAGACAACCGATTTCAGGTCCCGTTTTCCCAAGTGAATATTTTTTGATCATCTTTATCCTCCAAACAGATATCTACCGAATGAATTCGCGGTGGTTAGAGCCATCTGGCGAGCGGTCCGCCAGCCTCAGTTATTGATCAAGCTTTCAGGCAACCGCTTAAAGCCGATTTTCAGAGCAGTTTTAAGATTCGGGGCGGGGATTTCATAGATATTGATTTGTCCAGTTGGAGATCCGCACACTGCGATACCGTCACGGCCGTCGAACCCTTTGCGCATGGATATGACAGTAATACCGGCGACCGTCAGCTGCTGTTTCATAGATACCAGATCCACTCCGGCATGGTGTTCACAGTGATTGGTACCATCGAGTTTGTATACAAAAAGAGAATCCCCTAAAGGTTCGTCTCCGGCGTGGGACAATAAGGGCCAACTGAAAATCCAAAACAGAAATACCAGGATTAAACGCGTTCGCTTCATCGCTGCCTTGATGCCTCCCCAGGGTGACGGTCGATAGCACATAACTAAAACCTCTCTATCGAGCCACATTAATTCAGCGCTGTTTTGGTTGTCCGGCCGGTCGATTCTTCAATCCGGCGTGCGCCATTCGCGAAACCACTAAATGGTGAAAAGGACGGATAAGATTAAAGTAAACCGGTCCGGTCCAATGTTTATAGAAAACGGTTGTGACGACATAAAATCGATTGTTTGCATTGATCAACGGTTCTGCGGCAACACCAAAGTATGCCTTCAAGTGCTTGTCGCGCGGTGTTTCAGAAATCCAATAAGCGTCCTCTTTGGCACACCGAACCTCAAAGAAGGTCACATTCTTCACCAGGGCTGAATGAAACCTCCTCGGGATGCAGATCCGGTAGTTTGTCGGGCTCAGGGTGATTGACGAGTCCGAGAAGGCTGGCCAGAATTTTACGCGCTCGGTATAGCAAAACGAGCCAGGGCGGGTAGTACGACAACAACGAGGCGATGAACTGGCGCAAGGTGACGTTGCCTTCATAAATCTTGACATCCGTGTAGTCGGATCCATCGATGTATGGCAACCATTCTCTATTGCTACGCAAATATTTCATGTGGCTTGGCATCGCTGTCATCCACGCAGGCGCTGATTACCCCGCCCGGGTTCCGGCGGGTACGGGTTTTTCAGGAGTTGCCAGCACAGGGGTGAGGCCGTCCGCATACCCGATGTCGAATAGCATTCCTTCGGATACCTCACCCATCATCTTCCGCGGTTCCAGGTTGACGATAAACAAGGCCTGTTTACCTTCGAGCGATGCCGGATCTTTACGTTCCTGCTTGAGTCCGGCCAATATTGTCCTTTTGTGATCCCCGACATCGACAATCAACTTTACGAGCTTATCTGCGCCTTGAATATCTTCAACGCGTTCAATCGTACCGATACGAATGTCGATTTTTTCGACAATTTCATATTGTACGATCGGTTTTATTGGTGCGATTTTCATATCTATTTTTCTCCTTGCGAGACATATCGGTGAGATCAAGCGTATTGTCGGAGAGAGTGAAAAACACGATACCAGTACTCACCCGGACACCTCACAGAATAAAATATCGTGGCACTTTCCTTTTGTATTGAAGATACGCTTCGCCATGAACTCTCTGAAGGTATTTTTCTTCAGTATTTACCATGGAGTTAATAAGCATGAAACCGATTACGGAAAGACCCAGGAGTAATATATTTTGGAGCAGGACGGTATATGCAGCGAACATAAAAAGGTACGACAGGAAGTAAGGATTCCGTGAATCGATAAATGCCATGCTACGATCAATGGTGATTCTCTCGGCTTTCATGAATTCCAACTGCGCCAAGAGTCCTTCATGTTCAACAGTGATGCGGCGCCGATAACAAGATTAGAGAGGATGAGGGGCAAGCTGAGAAGTGCAGCGGTGAATGGATCAACGTAGCTGGATAGTTCCTATCGGCGATTTGAAAAAACTCAATAATACGGAACATGAAATAAATAGCGGTAAAAAACAAGTATGAATAATTGGCTTCAGTATTTTTGCCTCTTATAGATTTTCCGGTTTTATGTTGCAGATAGATATTTTTTATCAGGAACATCGCCTGAAACACAACCTGGTGAGATAATTAATAAAGTCGATTTTGGCATGGTTCACTTCTAAGGCTTTTCTCGTTCTATGAAATGCTTAATAAGAAAACATAAATAACATTGTAATAATATCAGGATGTCAGTAGGGATTGCGCGTCATCCGATAAATGCCATTAACGATCAATGGTGATTTTTCGTCTTCAAGAACACCAATGCGCCAGGAATCTTTCATGGTCAGCAGTGCCGCTGCGCCGATCAAAAGGTTAATCAGGATCAGCAGCAGGGCCAAAAGTTCGGCGGTGCGCTTATCGACAAGCCGGGTGGTTCCAATCGGTGATTGAAAAAAACTCAAAAAAACAGAACAGGCAATAAATGCGAAAATGAAAAGTATTGAATAATTGGCTTCAGTATTTTTGCCTCTTATAGATTTTCCGGTTTTATGTTGCAGATAGATATTTTTTATCAGGAACATCGCCTGAAACACGACCTGGTGACCGATAATTAATAAAGTCGATTTTGGCATGGTTCACTTCTAAGGCTTTTTACTCGTTCTATGAAATGCACCCTTAATAAGGAAAAACATAACCATCAACAATTGCTGAATCAATTTTACTGTGACGGCAATAATTTACGGGTACAGGTTTGGTTAATTACGGAGAAATTAGAATTCATGCATTCAGTTTCATCGTATTGCCGTAGACTATAGAAAAGCCTTGTCTGCCGATGAATGCAGCGGTCTGCTATTCGACAATTGACAATGTACTCTGGCGTTTTCGGTTCAGCCTCAGTTGGGTCACGTCGGGTCTGGCATAATGACCCGCGGGGTCAAAGTTCTGGCGTTCCGCTCTCACGCGTTGGTGATCGATGGTTGTGACAAGCAGCCTTTCTTCTTCTACGATGGGTTCAATAACCCATTCGCCATCAGGTCCGGCAAGACAGGAACCGCCGTTGGCCAGCAAAGCGGAACTGTTGGCGAGTATCAAGTCAAGGTGAGGCGTTGCCGTATCGAAGTCGCTCTTGCGCATAAGACCCGAAGCTGAAAGAACGTAGGCGCGGGCTTCTTTGGCAATGAAACGCGTAATATCCGATGTGTTGTGCATGCTGCCCGGCCAGGCAGCCACGTGTAGATCCTCGCCTTGAGCGTACATGGCCGCGCGGGCCAGAGGCATCCAGTTTTCCCAACAATTCAGCCCGCCGACGGTAAACGGACCTAATCGGTGAACGCGCAGGCCGTGGCCATCACCCGGCGCCCAGGTAAGCCGTTCTTCATATGTGGGCATCAGTTTGCGATGGATGGATTGGATGGCGCCTTTTTGATCGATATAGACCAGCGAGCAGTACAAACTGTGTCCGCCTCTGTCCCTGGCCCGCTCGATGCATCCCAAGTAAACGGCTAACTGCCTCTCGCGCGCCGCGTCACACAAACCATCGAGGTGTCCAGCTTCAATCTGCACTGCCTGGTCCAGATAGTGCGCGTGGATGTCCTTTTGGACGGGAGAGTTGAATCGGGCGCCATCAGTCAGTTCAATCCAAAACGGATAGCCCGGCAACAATGCCTCTCCGAAGGCAACCAGGCGGCAATCGGCCTCCCCGGCCAATTCCATATAACGTATTATCTTGTCGATCGTTGCCTCCCGATTGAGCCACACCGGCGCAATTTGCGCAATGCCGATGGTCAACCTGTCACTGGGCGTGATAATCGATTCGGTTTCCATGTTCTTTGTCCCCTCAAGCTAACCCCACGGATCAACAGAGTGATTAAAAGTGATATCAAAACCTCATGTACTTGGGCGTGATCTAAAGTTTTGAAAACACTTCTAGTCGTTTCCCTCTGTGTCTATTGTTTCTCTTTGGATGGCACTCATGGCTTCATCGCTGGTAAGGCGTTTGCCCATGCTGATAACCGGGTCTTTTGTAAACCCAATACTTTTGTAGAACCGAATGACGTCGGTATTGGTCTCTCTGATCTGCAGGTTGATTTTCGGACAACCGGCGACACGCAGCACCTTTTCGGCTTCGCGCATCAATTGAGTGGCAATGCCGTGATGCCTGTACGCCGGCAATACGGCTAAATAGTTGATCCACCCCCGATGCCCCTCATAGCCAACCATGCAGCTCGCAACGAGCTTACCCCCGATTGCGCCGATCAAGAACCATTCCGGGTTGACCTTTAGTTTTCTGGCAATGTCACGTGCCGGGTTGTTCTTTCGGGTAATCAGGTGACATTCGTCCCATAACCTTATGACATCTTTTTCATCGTCGGGGTGGTATGGTCGAATCAGTAGGTTTTGCATAATATTTATGTGCACCTGATTAACAGTTTTGCGAAGACCAGAATTGTTGGTCTTTAGAGCAGGATTAATATGGTAGTATCAGCCTTAAGCCTGACGGGGTCAAGCTTTTCCATTTTGTTATTTTGACTGCAACCAAAGATAGTTTACCTAGCGCACGATCAATAGAGAAAGCTGGCCTATCGTTAACTTGAGCGGGGGCCAGAACGCCTCTTAATTCAATCCACTTCCAGAGCTTGGTCAGATTGTCGAGGCAAGAGAGCGAAATACAAGCCACATAACAAACGGGATTGCCGCTGCGCTAAAAAGCAATAACAAAGATAGCCACTGAATAACCCGACCGCGTTGGCGTCCCTGCGAACCCCCTATGACGTGTGTGTCGCGCACGACAGCATACCCCGGGGGCGGAAATCTTTGCGCACGAACTGTTCGATTTCCTATCGATAATAGATAGGTGCCTGCCGCAAGAACCGGAGATACAAGTACCCACGATACGAGAAAGACGATAATCGAATTCTCAACCAAAAAATCGATGTTCCTCTCGAGCAATGATTGGAATTCGTCCTGAAAAGATTCGAGAGCTAAAATCGTACAAACCCCAAGAAGAGTGGTGGCACAGATCACCCAGATGGCTTTCCGTCTGGCTCCAGGATCGGCTTTTTGTATTGTGCCCATGCTTAGATTCAGCCCCCTTGCTTTTCAGATGCCTTATGTGCGGCCTGCGGAATTGTAAAAAAGGCAGGTTCATTGAATGAGGCCGCAGTCTATTCGAAGTCGAGCATGAGGTTCCACTGGTCGGCGAACACGCCACTGTCAAGTGAAGACTCTCCCACTTCGGTTCCGACAAGTAAGAAGGCATTCGCTCCCTGGGGAAACCCCGTAAATGGCGGCGCTCCTCCCCGGGACCGAAAGTTTTGGGCATTGAGTTCATAGCGCCGTTGTCCTGCGGAGAAGGGCATAGAGTAATAAAAGCTCCCGCCATCGTGTTGAATGTGAAGAGCGATCGTGTCTGGCGGAGAATCAGAGTTGTCGCGTTCACCAGGAAAGAGGAATCCCTTTGCGTCGAAGATAAGCGTATCGGTGGACTGGATTCTCAAGAAACCGCCGTTTGGGAACTTGAGAGTTTGGATGACAATAGTCCCCGATTCTGCTGCGGTCCCATATGGACAAGCGACAAATGCAAAAAAACAGGATATGAGTATTATGGATAATTGATACACGGTTTTTCCTCCCTATCAATTTGTTTTACATTCACGTCAGGTCAGTTCTTGGTGCATGCTCTTCGCAATACAGTATAGGGAGCTAATATCGTCCACTGTTTCCCCTCCGGTCACCAGAGGTTCAAAATAAATTAACCCGTGCCCGTGAGCGAAGGTCACCGACAGAGGGTGACGTGCATTACACGAATCTGCTATGCGCTTTGAGGTCCCTGCGACATCGGGATTCGGCGTGTTTGATCTGGGCGGTCTCTGTATTGCCTGACCGGACTTGTCTACAACAAAGAACTCATTATAGTCTGTCGAGATGTCGAAGAGAGCAACTATCCGGGGAAAGTGTGTTGAGTAAGACTGAGCATGCGGGTCAAGGTCAAGGAGCTCGACGGCTTGAAAGACCAAGATTGGTCCTCCGTCGATGAGATTCGACAGCTGCCCGAAGCTTCGCACCAAGTTTGCGGTCTTAAGTGAAAAACTGGCGTCAAGCGTCTTCTGTAAATCTTTCTCATGCTCCGGGCTGATATGGAGTTGATGTTTGTTCGCAAACGCTACGAGTATTTTCTTCCGGTGGCGTGAGTACCAGATTAGATAGAGTCCAACTCCTGCAAAGAGCGGCACAAGAATCCAAAATACGAGAGCCCCTGAACCTTCATTCATAGCTTATTCTACCGTGCTGTTCCATCCATGGCGTATAACGCGACTTTTCAGTCGTTTTATACGCCGCCATGGGCACTTAGACTATTTTTGAGATGCCTTCATATTAAACCCCAGCCCCCAGCTGCGGATTTAAAATTTGCTTGAGTTATGGCGAGTTTAAGAACTTTTTGTGATTCGCTGCTCACAGTAAAGCCTCGTTTGATCAATATATTTTTTGTTAAGTCTATTGCCTGATCTGTCCACTGTCGCAAATTGCCATCGAGTGATCGCCCCAAGCCCGCAGAGCCGATATCGATAATATCGGAGGATGTTTGGGCATTAACGAGAGTCAGGCTGTGATTAGTACGATTTTCTGGGGTGATATTTGGATTAATTGAACGCGGTCTTGGGACATAAGTAGCGGCGCACCCCAAAATACCCATCAACAGGACAAACAACAGGATTCTCTTAATAAATAGTACCATCCTCACTAAATTCTTTTATTGTTGATTAATTCTATAAATACCGTTCAAGCTCAGCGTCGGGCGCCGTGACGGGCGATGGATCAGATGAACTTCATGTCACTTTGGCGCTCTATTCAGACAACCAGGCTTCAGCATCCGCCAACGTGTAGAAAACCGATACGGTTGTTTTTACATCCGTCGAATACGCCTCGAACATTCGCGATAACCCATACTCCAACTCCCTCGTCACCACAAACGCAACTTTGACATCATTTATTCCTGGCGGAAACGTAGCAGAATGCTGGGCCATCCCCGCAATTGTAGAGGAAGCCAATGCGGACAGGTCGGCATTTCTAAAATCCCAGAGTCTACTCATCCCATCCCTATACTTCCTATCCGATACTGCCGCATCAAATGCATCGAGGATGATTTCTCTGGTCAAGGGGCCGGTAAGCTTAATATAGGCGATGTTTTTTTCATGGTCTGTTCGTAGATCCATTGTTTCTCCTTCAACAGTTCATCGCATCCATATTCTCTATGATACGTGGCGTTCCAGTTCAGGGGCCGTGCTAAAAGATGGCGTAGAAATTTTAGCGACCCACCTGCAACCGGCTGTTATTGTTTGATCCCACGCTTTCAGTACTCTTGCGGTCTCCGGCTACTTGTTCCTCTTTTAAATAATAGAATCAAAATAAACATTCCCACCAATACAAGCGAACAATATAAAAATGAGAATCAATATTTTTTTCATAAAAAGGATCACTATACCATAGCGTATAGCGCTGCATCAATGGCGCAAATAGCGTTCTGTGAATGTTGATTATAGGACTTTGGAATATTACGGTCTCACTGCTCTAAATGAATTTCGAAGAATTGACCACTTTCTAAACGAAAGACCCAGCGGTCGCTTTTTAAAGGTACAAGGGATGATCCCAAGTAACCGCTTAATTCTACGTGCGTTATTTCCTGCCATCCGCTGGGTGTCCATTCCAGCAGCATGATTTCTTGTCGTGTCTGATTCGGCACCAGCAATTGATCACGAGGAAATGCGTCTATCACCCGTCCGAGGCCCATTTCGGTGCTTCCAAGTCGGTGTGTACTTACCCCTGGAAATTCAGCGAATAAAGATAAATTGACGTCTTTAAATCGATAAAGGCGCAATACACCGCCGATATGTGGTGTCGCGACGAGGGCGATATCGGCTTGACCGTCGCCATCAAAATCGCCCACGCCTAACGGGTTAAGCCAGCGGTTAGGTTGTCCAAGGAAAGGAGTGGCCGCTATTCGAACAAGATTGATCCCCTTCAATGCCATACACGGCAAGCGATGCCCCAAGTTTTGTGTCGCTTTCGACAACGATAATTTCATCATTGTTGTCTCCATTGACATCTGCAAGGCGTGGTTCTAAATCCTCGAAATACTCGCGTATCGTGGCAGATTGACTTGTAAGCGTTTTCCATCAATGGTTTCAATGACAAGCCTTGAAGCTTCCCAGTGATCACCGAGAACACCATGCCGGTATCGATCGGTGGCTCCAGCAAACCATGCCGAGCTGATGTTTCTATTTCCCGTAGCGATGCGACTTTGGGGAAGCTGGTTCTGGTTGTTTTATCTCTATACTGTCCCTTGGGACTGGAGCAATGGCGCGTATCTTCAGTTCAATAGAAAAAGCAGTGTCTTCCGTCAGGCCAAATAGCATTGTAATGAACGCAGCTATGAAAATAGAAGCGTTTCGACGGTGTGTATGAATGCCGTTAACTTGCTCTTGTCTCGATGTCAGATTTCGTTGAAAATTATTCCTCATTTTATAATGCTTAACGCTTGAATTAAACGGTGCGGCGCTCCCGAGTCCGCTAGAACAATTTGTTAGCGGTATTTAATGGTGTGCATCTCTAAATTTCTTTAATTCGTCGGTGAACCAGATAGAACTCCGTACGGGTTCGGAGTCACCACATCTCACCAAATAGGATCTGCCACTCATACTACTTTCGGATGCGGCTCGATCAATGAATTGTTCAGCCGAATTTATTAATCCTTTCTTTATCAAATAGCGGTACTTTTTTTCTATATGCTTCACCGCCTCATCCGGACTATACCAGGAACCATTACGGTTAAATTCGCAGCCAGAGTTCTCTAAATATGCGAGCAGATGCAATATCTCTTTCTCTGTATCAGATTTCATATCTGCTGTTAATGATGGTGAACAGAAAATTATTGCTATTAGAAATAGAACATTTTTCATGATTAATTTCGGCCTACAGGATCATGAATACCGCTATTTCTCTCAAAGTCACCGGCTGTGAATGAAGTGCAGCAAAGTGAATCCGGGCACGTACATTTGCCCTGTTAGGTGAGTCAATGACCTCATGACTGATTGCCTTTGCCGAAAAGCCTTCCAATCGTACCGGCCAAAATATTGGTGTTCTTTTTGATTGGTTGGCCGCTCCCCGTTTCGTGCGAAAAACCGATCGCTACATAAGTGCACTTTTTGAAATCAAGGGTCGTGTCGCTCAATAATGACAAATCAGTAACGTAAGCGATTCCTATCGGAAGATCTTTTGAATTTGGCGCAATCCTCGTACCTTCCCAGCGTGCAGCTAACACTAAATGGGTTATTTTTCTTTCATGATTTCGGTCTATCCATTTTATCGGCGTTTTTAGTTCGCCAAGCCAGTAGTCGGGACGGTCATCACCGGGCATTTTCCTTAACAGTTTAACAACGATTGGCGTTTGTTCATCAAGCTCGTCAGGGGCGTAATCGACGCCTGTGATTGTTAATTCCATGCTTCACCTATCGTCTCGGGATGAACTGTAAGCCCGAATACTTTGGGTACTTATAGACGTCACGCGTTCGGCTTTTCCCCTGATAACCGGGGCCATATAGAAGTTAAACATCGCCCGCTTACGGAAAAATCACTCTTTCAGGCCTGCCAAATAAATGCGCCAAGGGGCCCAGTAGTATTTTTCCCAGCCCTGCTTTACACCGTCGTAGTCTTGGTCGGGGACATCAAGGTGAATCAGATCAATTCGCCCCTCATCGCCCTCCGAAGTGAAGGTCAATATCAGGGTCGAGTCGGGGTCCTGGGCCATGAAATTAACCGACCGCCACGATTTAATAATCAGTCTCGGCTTTATCACCTCAAGAACCGTACCGGTCAGGGCCCCATCGAAGGCTTTGAATTCAGAACCTCTCTGATCTCCAATTTCAACCGATGCACCTGTGATGGCCTGGTGTGTCGAGGGATTTAGGTACATTTCAAATAATTTGTCGGCGGAAGCGGGTAATACGACAGATTGACGAATGACATTTCTCATTGCCTTTTTCCTTCGAGATAGGATGCTGAATCCCCCACGTCAACTGACGGCGGCGGCTACTTGAGAACGAGTTAGAGACGTATATTGCTGCATATTGCTGCATATTAAAGCCGCCAAACGCATGAATTCAGAAGACGCTTTAGGGGCCGGCTGCGATGATGTTATGTGATTGACAATTGCTCGCAACCGTTTTTCTTAATTGATCCCCTTAGCCATCCAAAAAAGGGGCCCATTTGCGATCTTTTTTCTTGATCAAAATATTTCAAATTTCCAAATTAGAAAATCTGATCTGTTTTTCACCCACGGGGGAGGTTCTATAATTTCGAGGCCAAGTTTTCGTCAGTGTTGCATAAGCTCAGAAAATTCTGGTTGTTCAATTGAAAATGGAGCCCATTGCGATCCCCCACTCATTATTGCATCGATATATTTTAAGATAACTTGGAAGTGTGCTGCGGCGTCAATGAGTGCCGATCTTGCACGGTCTTTAACGAAAACCCGAAAATTTCAAACCGTCAGTCCACTTAGTTGTTAGCTGATTTATCCATCAATTTCATTTTATTTAGGTTTGCCGTTTATAAAGCGTGCTGTAAAGTAGTGATTCGCAGCATCTACAAAATAACCGACAGTCCACTCATTGTTTTCATCAGCTTCTGTGGGAATTTCGATACTCATTAACTCAAAATCGTCTCTCCATTTTCCGCTAAATGGTTTCCCCGTCCATTGCTGAAAGTCATTTCAAAGATTGGCCAACATTATCGAATACAGTTCGGCGACTCTTTCCTTTGAGATACCTTCTCGTTGTTCAACAGCCAATGGATGATCTGTCGGTTCGAGCTCAATGTATGGTCTGATACCATTATCTCTCAGATGAACCTTGGTTTTTAGGTTTACTGTGTTTGGATATGGTTTTAGCCAAGCATTTAGCCATCCAAAAAAGAGGCCAATTTGCGGTCTTTTTTTCTTGATCAAAATATTTCAAATTTCCAAATTAGAAAATCTGATCTGTTTTTCACCCACGGGGGAGGTTCTATAATTTCGAGGCCAAGTTTTCGTCAGTGTTGCATAAGCTCAGAAAATTCTGGTTGTTCAATTGAAAATTGAGCGTAATCTCTTTATACGCCACGATTTGTAAAACTTATGAGCTTGTAAACGAATACTATTTCTGGTATCCTTATTTTATTTACCTTTGGTTTAAACCAAACTTCTGCTTGATTAACTAAACACTTACCAATTCCTGAGCCTCGATATTCTCTTGATACAACGAGACTGACTATTTCTCCAAACATCCCCTCAGGCAAACCTGCATTAATAATTGCGCTCAGGCAGCCAACGACATTTTCGCCCATTTCCGCAACGAATATTATGCCATGGCTCATATTTGTTTCCAAAAATCAGTTTGTGGTGCTAACGGCCCAGGCTGAATTGTGGCGGAGGGGTATCACTGGTTGTTATACCGCCGTCCCACTCAAGCGCCCTGTTAAGGGCTTTAGATAACGATTATTAATGCTATTCCCAACCCAATCCAAAACAGTGTGCCGATTACGGCGGTAACTATGAACTTTGTTTCCTTTCTTCTTTCTTTTTTCTTATCTTTATCTCTTTCCATGTGCGCTGGAGTCCATTGCCCAAGAGTTACTATTCGAACTAACACATAGCCAGTCCAGAACATAATTCCCCAAAAAACTACTTCGATTATGAACCAAACTATTAGTTCAGCAATAAGCTCCATTCCACATCCTTCCTCATGCCCTTACGTCGCTGCTCACCGGCGCGGCTGAGCCGCGCCGGTGAGCAGTAGTTTTTGTCTTCTTTATTGATATATTTAACCCAGTAATTGATGGAATCGATAATGATAACCAAAAAATCATAACTATTGGCCATATATTAACATCGCTATTAATACCATATATGGTAAATCCCACCAAAAACCCCACCAGTGCTGCAAGATTTATTTTAAGAATTGAGACTTGCGAGAACCCTCCTTAAAAAAGAGGTACAAATATCAATGCGAGGATAGAAATTGAAAAAAAGCTTCCAATTTCTTCATAATAGAAAAATTCCTTGAAAATATAGATAGCAAATCCAGTATAAAAAAAGCAAAATGTCGGGATGAATTTAATCATATTCATTTTGAGCATAACGCTCCGGCTCACAGGGCGCGATTTTAAAAGTGATCTTAGTGAAGCCGGTTGTTATGCAAACTTCCTCTTAGGGTAACTCGCAGCATATTCTGTCACGCCTAATCTCGAATACTGTATTTTGGTCGAAAGTTATTGTGATAGTATTATTCCACCAGTCAGGATCAACAACCATGACCCATCTTGGATCTATGTTTTGTTTTGGGTTTTCTTTATATTTAAATGGTCTATGCGATTCACCTTCTGGCCAGGCATGAATGGCGACAATTTTATTTTGTTCTAATAATGTTTGTGCATTTTCAAATGTCCTTTCCCGACCATCGCCAACCCGGAAACCATATGCCTCGCCGCCCGAAACGACTTTAACCCCAAAAAAATAGGAAATCGTTCCTGTCGCAAGTCCAGCAAGAGCAGCAAATATTGCGGCGATTAGCCATATTTTATGGATTTTCGTCATTAGTTTTGTTTCGGCATAACGCTGCTAATCAGCCGTGCGGTTTCTGCGTCGGCTGAATTAGTCTTGTTAGCAATTATTATTGTTTATGTTTTCGTTTAACTTTATCTGCAACATTATGAAAAATAGAATAATGTCTTCAAATTTTTTGAATGTAATTGTCTTTTTATTTTTCAGATTGATCAATATGCAGAGTGTGCTTCCATAGTCATTACTCTTTACCTCAAAATCAATATTCCGTAGCCCAGTATAATTGATAACTCTTTTTATAAATAAATTGCGCACAGTTATTCTGTCGTTGTCCAGTGTTATAGAGATTGGCAGACGTTGAATAAATATTCCGATTGGAACAAATATTGTTACCAGCATAATAAATCCAGCGTTACCCACTAAAAGACTGCTAATAAGCGACAGCACAAGCACAAAAATTACAAAGCTCAAATGGAGCAAATATTTCAAAGTTATTGTGAACTTATGAGGATAAAAGCTCTCTTTACGAATCTCAGAAAGTTTCAAACAGATAGTTTTCAATAAAACGGAGAATTCATCGGTTGCATATCTGATAGGAATTTCTTCTTGTTTATTTGAAAATATATCAACTCGCTCCCCTGGACGATCCTCTATATATTGAATATTCTTCCAACTTAAGCTAAATTTATTGTCACTATTCGGTCGGTAAATTAATTCATTTTCATGAACTTCATATCTGATAGGAATTTCTTCTTGTTTATTTGTAAATATATCAACTCGATCCCCTGGACGATCTTCTATGTATTGAATATTCTTCCAACTTAAGCTAAATTTATCGTCACTATTCGGTCGGTAAATTAATTCATTTTCATGAACTTCATAATAAATTTTACGATCTATGAAGGATTCGTCAATAAATGTTTTAGATTCATTCATTTCATATTCATGCTAACGTCGCAAATCAGCTGTGCAGCTTTTTGCATTGGCTGGATTTGCCTTGTTATTTGATGTCTTCATTTTTAAGAAAAGGACGCATCTTTTCAATCAGCTGATCGGGCCGCTCTTCGATCACTAAACGATAATACGGACATTAGGATATTAGATAAAACGTTGTTTCAATGTTGACTTGTTTAGAGTTCAGGCAGTCCCAGAAGCGTCTCGACGGCTGCAATCAATTCCGGATCACGACTAACCCTCTGGGCCGCCCGGCTGATGACGGAGCGGTCTACATTCAGCCGGCGAGCCACTTCACTTCCTGAGATCGACAGATTCCGCGTGGCGGTATAGCTGATCAGAGCGCGAGCCCGTGCGATCTCAATACGTTTTGTCGGACCGGCCATTTCCTTGTCATCGATGTCAAGCCAACGGCAAACGGCAGCGATCAACGCGGTTAGGTCGATGCCGGCGGATTGTAGCTGCATCCTTCGGTCGTAAATCTCACCAAAGTGTTTCAGCGCTGTTTCGACAAATTCGCTGCTTCCCAGTATGCGTTCGTCACATGCAAGCCTGACCCCATCCCAGTATGCCTCTTTGACCGCGTGCCACCCGCCGGCCGAACGGATTAATCCGCCGCCGGTCAACTGGGGGCAGCGTCCCTTGTCGAACCACTTGCAAACATGACTCT
Organism: uncultured delta proteobacterium; assembly: GCA_963719015.1. Classification (GTDB taxonomy): domain Bacteria; phylum Desulfobacterota; class Desulfobacteria; order Desulfobacterales; family SG8-13; genus JARFQH01. The sequence continues at coordinate 111,890 of CAVRBA010000004.1, forward strand.
CCAAGTTTCTTCTTGCCTCTGATACCCTCCTGCCAAAAAACCCAGCACATAGTCCGTGTCTTGCCAAGGCCTGAATCTTTTGCCCATCAACGCGCTCTAACCAGTGTAAGCGAAGACTTTCAAGGCCGCCACATCCTCCACTAATCCGACTCGAACAGGGTTGAGGTGAATGTATGTCGACCAACTGTTTGAGATATCGATCCTCCTCACAAAGGATCGATTTGTAGCGGTTTTGAAAAAGATGCCCGTGTCGGCGATGTCTCCTATTGAATCTCACCGCATAACCGGTCAGAAGCCGGCGCATGATCGATGCAATCGGAACCTTGCCCGTGCGCAGAAGCAGATGCACGTGGTTGGTCATCATCGCCCATGCGTAGCACGGCGTAACCATCTCCTGCAGAAGACCCGACAGTCGCTCAAGAAAATCTTCCCGGTCTTTGTCGTCCTCGAAAATCGCTTTCCGTTCGATTCCTCGGATGACCATATGGTGCAGGGCGCCGGGGGCGTCTATGCGGGCTTGGCGGGGCATACGTTTCAATTACCGGGTTCGTGCTCATTTGTCAACAAGGAAACAACGTCCCTAACTTCCCTACTCTCTTGTCAACAAAGAAAAACAACGTCCCTATCTTCCCCTATCTTCCTATCTTCCCTAACTGGTGGCCGCTGGATTCTTACACACCTCTGGCAAGGTTTTCGGAATCTTGATCGTGAAGAGCGTCCCCTGGCCGGTCGTCAATTTCACTAGAATCTCACCGCCGTGCTGCCGCACGATTTTATGGGAGATAAACAGTCCCAGGCCGGTCCCGCGGCGCCCCTTTGAAGAGAAAAAAGGCGTAAAGAGCTTGGCAACGGTGTCGGGGTCCATGCCCATCCCGTTGTCGCATACGTCAAAAATCACATGGTTCGCGTCCTGACGGACGCCGAAAACGATCTTGTGGTCGGTCTTGGCGGCATCCTTGGTGCAGGCATCAACGGCATTTTCAAGGATATTCGTCAAAGCCGAATGAATATAGCCGACATCGATCTCGAACTCGCCGACCGCATCGTCAAACTCCTTCACAAACGCGATATTCTGCTTCTCGATCTTGGGCGCAAAGATGGCGGCAAGGTCTTCGGCGAAACTCAGAGGGTGCGACCCGTTCCCACATAAGGCCCCTTTTTTTGGCATAAAAGAGAATATCCAGCACCATCTTGCGGATCCGCTCCACCATCAGCTTGACCGTTTCCCAGCCTTCCTTGATTTGCTCCCGGTTCTGCTTGGAAAAACCCGAATCGACAAGGTACATGCCGCCGTCCCAGGCCGGTCAGCAGGCCCTTGATCCCGTGCGAAATCGAGCCGATCATCGACCGAGGGATGACAATTGGTCCTGCAATTTTCTCTTCCCCCCTCCGCACGTAAAAGCTTCAGGTTTTTCGTATATCTTTGAGCCGCCGCTTCATCACGATTTTTGTCCTGCACCCGCTTCAATGCGATTTCCAGGGCATCGACATTGATCGGCTTGGTGATGAAATCGGTGGCCTCGAACTTGAGGCTTTTTATCGCCAGGTTCATATCCCCGTGGCCGGTGATCATGATTACTTCGGTTTCAGGGTTCTCGCGCTTGATCATTTGAAGCAATCCGAGTCCTGTCAATGCCCGGCATCTTAATGTCGGTCATAACGATCGGTGGATCGATTTTCCTGAAAATATCAATGCTGGTTGCCGTTTTCGTGGTGTGGACCGTGTAGCCCATGTCGGCAATCGACACGCCGAGCACATCACGTATGTCCTCTTCGTCATCGACCAGCAAAATCGGCCAGTTGTTTGGTGTGTGTGTCATCGCGTGGCCTCTCTTCCTGTCAGACACCCATTGCATTTCTGCCGGCTGCATGGAACCCCCTGGGTTTAC
>CAVRBA010000005.1:0-135903 GCA_963719015.1 uncultured delta proteobacterium
GATGAAAGTGCGCATTGAGTTTCTGATCCCAGGTGTGCAAGGTGGCAATAAAGCCCAGTTTGCCGCCGAGCGCATTTTCACCGAAGGTGAGAAGCGTTTGAGAGGCGGCTTTAAAAAGGATATTGAGCATCACCTTTTTATTGTTTAAGATAACCGGGTTGAGATCATGCGGCAGGGTAAAGACCACATGGAAGTAGCAGGCCGGCAGGATCTCGTCTTTTCTCTTCTCAAGCCAACGTTCGCGCGGCATGTGCTGGCATGTTGGACAATGCCGATTGCGGCATGAATGATAGGCAATGCGCATGACCCCGCAGTGGCTGCAACGATCGATATGACCGCCAAGATAAGCGGTGCGGCAGTTTAACAGATCAAAGACGATTTTGCGGTGTTCCGAGAACAGGCGATAGTGGCCTTAATAATCGGCAATATGTTTTCTGAGAATATCGGCGAGCGCCAATCGGCGCTTTTCAGGCTTTATGATATGGGCCATCGGGACTGTCCTCCTTTTGTGCATGTTCAGTGTCAATGAGATCCAGGGGACTGGGGACTTTTGACAGAGTTTCGCGGCTCACATGCAGGTAGATCATGGTGGTGGACAGTTTCGTATGGCCCAATAACACCTGTATTTTTCTGATGTCGTATCCGGCCTCCAGAAGATGGGTGGCGAAGCTGTGGCGCAAGGTGTGAAGACCCGCCCCATTTTTAACCCCGGCCTTTTTGCGGGCCGCCTCGTAGATGCCGCGCACTGCTGCGTAAGATAACGCTTTGTTCTTGTTCTTCGTATAAGAGGACGGGAACAGGTAGCCTTGTGGGCGGCACTTTTTATAGTAGCGGCGCAGCTCGTCCAGAAGCTTTCCAGAGAGCATCGTATAGCGGTCTTTGCGGCCCTTGCCGCCGACAACCTTGATCAGCATCCGTTGGCTGTCGATGTGATCGGGTTTTAAGCGTCTGACCTCGCTGGCCCTCAATCCGGCCGCGTAGGTGGTCATCAGCAAAAGGCGGTGTTTGAGGTTTTTCGGCACACAGATGATCTGCCAGATCTGCTCTTTGGTGAGCACGGTGGGAAGCTTGCGTGGCGTTTTGGTCAGACTGAAGCCAACCGATACCTGCTTGTCCAGGATGTGGGTGTAGAAAAACCGCAGGCCGGTCAGAGCGATGCAGCAACTGGCGGGCGCATGGCCCTTTTGGTTTTTCAAATACAGCAGATAATCCTCGATCATCTCAGCAGTGATTTTCTGCGGGGATTGCCGGTAGTGTTTGGCCAGGCCGGTGACCGCAGCCAGGTAAGTGCGTTTGGTGTGCGGGGAAAGATTCTTCAAATCCATGGCCCTGATCATTTTTTGACGCAGCTCTGTCATCGGATACCTCCTTGGTTTAGGGTGAATAAAATCCTTGAAAGTATCCTTACATGATCAGGATAGAAAAAATCGACTGATGAGGCGGGTAGCCTTTACAGGCTATAAGTTGGAAATGCGACAGCTACCGCGAAGCGGTTTCGTACATCTTGCCATAAACGTAAATTACCGAAATTGAGAAAATTATAACGATACCGTCCGGATATATTCAGGAAATGCGCCGGGTGATAGGTGCGGGACCATACCAGGTAATTTTACCATCCAGCATGCGCGGTTGTCGAAATGCTCAGCGTGTAGCCAAATCATATAATCTCTATACCATATTTGTTGTGGATTTGAACGAAACTATTGATGAGAGAGATTCCATAATCCAACCATTACAATCAGCTTTATGAAGACCGAAGGGCAATAAACATAGCTAAATCGAATACCTCTACTTTGCTCGAACCGGTGAGTGAAAATTACAAATATAAAATAATATCGATCCTTTTAAATTTGAATTTCCCGTTGCTTGCAGCGGCTATGATTCCAAAATCAGATCCTCCGCAGCAAAGTTCGTGCGGAGGCTAAAGGTCGGAGCCGAAATTCCGTAATACCCAGTAACTTGCTGCAGGGATAGGAACTTCAGCGCTTTGCTGCTTTATTATTGATTTTAAATCAACATCCTGATATAATTTATAAAATTAATAAATGCCACCGAAAGGGTAAAGCCCGTTACATCGGGCGGCACAAAACCACCTGCCCTTAAAAGGGTAGAGGGGTTGCCGAAGTGGCGCATATCTGGTGAATCTAACCTGAGTGCCCCCCTTTTCGCCTGGCAGTTGAGAAGGGGGTTTTCTTATGAATAAAAGAGCGATTTGGGCAACCCTGGCGTGTCTGGTCTTAGTTTCTGCGTGCGGAGGTGGCGGCGGTGGAGGAAGTAGTAGCGCCGCTTCGGCAACAACGGACCTCACCCCACCTACAATCCCCGGAAATCTTCAGGCCGCCTGCATATATTCAGGCCAGGTCGACCTTTCCTGGGACTTATCTTTGGATGATGTCGGTGTAGCCGGATATAGGGTTTTCCGTGATGGCACCTTGTTAAGGTCTGTATCAGGTACTTCAACTTCTGACTCTGGGTTGGCTCTCAACACATCCTATTGCTACAGGGTATCTGCATACGATGCCGCTGGCAATGAATCTCCCCTGTGCAGCGCTCAGTGCGTTACGTCGGTTGCATGGACAACGCGCCTTTTGTCCACTCAAATGGATCTGAAGGCCCTATTTTGGACCGGATCTCAGTACCTTATCGGCGGGGATGATTGGGAAATCCTGACCTCCACCGACGGTGCCCGCTGGGCCTTTCATACCAACCCGTTAACCACCCCGCTCAACACCGAGGACATCTCCTGGTCCGGCAGTGTTTATGCCGCGGTCACTTCGATGGGGAACGTCTATACCTCCACGGATGGTGTTACTTGGAGCGCAACTTATTTTGGATCCTTGTCAGAGTCGCTCTACGGCATCGTGTGGGCCGGTACCCAATTTGTCGCCGTCGGTGAAAACGGCACAATTCTCACCTCTCCGGATGGAGCCTCCTGGACCACGCAGGCATCTGGTTCGATTGATTTTTTAATGGACGTCATTTGGACCGGATCCAAGATCGTAGTTGTCGGCGATAACGGCACTATCCTCACCTCAATCAACGGAATTGATTGGGTATCGGAAAGTTCCGGGACTACCGAGTCCATTCGAGGAGTCACCTGGAACGGTTCACTGTACGTCGCCGTCGGACTCAATGTCACCCTTACGTCCACTGACGCAGAAACATGGTATCCGCAGGGTTTTTCTGGCTATCTTGAAAAAGTGGCCTGGTCGGATATCTTGAGCCTGTTTGCGGCAGTGGGATGGAACGGCAAAATCGCAACCTCCCTCGATGGTCTTATATGGGATCCGCAGGCAGACATGCTGGCTCCCAGCTATAGCGAGATCATCTGGGCGGACGGCCAATTTTTGGCTGTGGGAGATTGGGGTGAAATCACGGTCTCAACTGACGGGGATGCGTGGACGACTATCGCATCCGGTGCTGATTTGGAAAAAGTCGTTTGGACTGGCTCCCAATTGCTGGCGGTTGGGGGCTACGGTAAAACTCTCGTCTCTTCAGATGGGATCGACTGGATGTATGGCTCAACCGGAGAAAGCGGGCATTTTCACCGTGATGCCGCCCATTCCGGAAGCCGCTATGTCATTGCTGCGCAAACCTACATTTTCAATTCACCAGATTATCAGACATGGTCTTCCCAGTGGCTCGGGGCAACATCGGTGATGACCGGCGTTGTCTGGTCAGGAACGCAGTTTGTTGGGGTGGGAGACTATGGAAAAGTGATGACATCGCCGGATGGGATGACCTGGACCTATCAGACGTCAGGTTCAACCGATTATCTGACTGATATCACCTGGTCCGGAAGCCTATATATTGCCGTCGGCTATGGCGGCGTCATTCTAACTTCACCTGATGCGGTTAACTGGACGGCGCAGACATCTGGTATCACTGCCAACCTGATGGCCGTTACTTGGTCGGGAGCAGAGTTCGTGGCAGTCGGCGGCGGCGGCACGATAATTAAATCGGCCGATGGCATCACTTGGGATGCTCAGTCATCCGGAACCACGAGCACCTTGAAGGACGTTATCTGGAAGGGAACCGAGTTCGCAGCTGTAGGAGCCTCGAACACGGTCCTTATTTCATCAGACGGTATCAGTTGGGTTAGCTCGGCGGTTCCCACTTTCTATGGTTCGCTAAACGGCATAGCCTGGACGGGGAGCCGCCTTGTCGCAGTGGGCGACAACGGTAGAATTATAACGCTCGAGTAAAGAATATCAGCAGATAAATATTTGAATGAAGACCGGGTAGGGGCTTTCAACGTAACATATTATTGGAAGCCCCTATCTACTTCTTAGCAATCCATTCTACTGCCTCGGCGAGGTTGTCCCCCTGCGGCAGCAAAAAGTATGTGCCAATAGGTCTCTATCGGTAAACCCCACGCTGTAATTGAAAGGCGCGACTTAAGGAGCGTCCTACGCTATATAAGAACAAAAGTAATCATAAGATTGTATAATTTTTAAGGTTAGGGGTCGGGATAGTGCGTATTGGAGATTACTTGCCACAGGTCAAACTATCCGAAATTACGCTAAATATCACGATACCGTTTGGCTATATTCAGGAAATCCGCCAGTTAATAAATCAAATCCCCAGGTGCATTTGGAGTGTCATTCCCTTCTATGGCCCAATTTTTTTAGATCGACCTTATGTGAAATTTAACCGATCTCACTCCGCTCTGGCATCTGCACCATGCTCGGACAATTGAGCCCCAAACCATCTGTGCACTGCCGTCAGTAAATGAAGATCGGTTGTTTCAAATATAATCTCTGCTCCTGAAGGCAATGCGGCATAAGTCACTTTTATGCGTGACGCCCCGTTTTTAAGTTCTTTAAGCCCTGGCATGTCTGCACCGTGCAGTTTGGCCGGATCTGAATAGTTGCCTTCCTGGAACATTTCAGCTTCATGCTGGAGATGCTGACGAATGAGAGCAATCTGATCCGAATCACCAGGATCTTTGGAAACTACCTGTTGTACTCCTCCGAACTCTGTCATTTTGAAGATGTGCATGGTTTGGGAAACATCGAAAGGCATTACGCTATGCGACATGTTGTGAATGTGTTCCTGGCGGCTCTGTGCATGCGCAGCAGTACTGCCGAGACATACGAGCACCACAATCACCAGCGCTATACAAAGAATTTGGAATGATTCTTTCATGACTTTCCTCATTTAATTGTTAGAATCGAATAGACAACTGTCTGTTTGCCTGACGAATTGCGTTCAGGTAACGGGATTCATAGAATGATCATGTTCTGATGATTTTAAGAATTGTGCCTAAAATAATTTGAGATACCCTAAAAATATTACAAATTGACACAACTTACATATAGGTATCGATGATATCAAACGAAAAACGGGGCTGTGGAAATTACACCTTGCCATAATCGTAAATTATAGAAATAGCACAAAATATCCCGATACAATCTGGCTATGTTAAGAAAATCCGTCCCCAATTCCTACAGAACAAATATCATTGCCTACTCAAATGGACTATATTCCGGCTTTATGATTAAGCTGTCATTCTTGTCAAGAATGTCTGGCTTATAAACCTTCTCTGGCCAATCAGACGCCTCTATTTCCTCAAAGGCCACAGAAACAGATTTTTGGTCACATTTTGCTATTGATACAACTGAATTGACTATTTCATCAGCAAGATGCTTTTTCTGTTCCTCAGATCTGCCTGGATACAATTTTACAATAACGTGAGGCATATTTCCTGTCCCCCGAAGAAAAAACACTATTTCAGAATAGACTCACTTAATTGGGCCGTGACTCACCTTTTTTACTCAGAAACCGAAATACGAAAATAATCACAATCACCGAGGCAAACATGATGCCATAAAAAATCCTACCCTGTATTTCGATATACCAGTCCGGAGCACTATCTCCCCAGCCCACCACCAAGGCAGTAAACAGATACCACAGCAGATTCCCTACCACATGAAGTTGAGACAGCCACGATTTTTTAAGAATGAAATTGACGAATGGATGTTGTCTGACAGCTCCGAAGCGATTGGGGCAGAAGGGGGTTCGAATCCCCCTGGGATCACCAAAGGAACAAGGAAGGGCACGGATCAGATTCCGGGCCCTTCTTTTGTGCGTCGAATTTTTCCTCTTTCTTAGTCTACATCTCAAATTCTGCTTTCAGTGCCAGCCCGATCTGATCTATGGTATAAGGCTTTCTCAAATAGGCGCCTGCGCCCAATGACTGGGCTTCGCGCACCCGCTGTGTTTCTGAAAAGCCGGAGGCAATGACCGCCTTGATACCGGGTTGGATCTCCTGGAGTCTTTTATAGGTTTCCAGGCCGTCTATTCCGGGATCCATGATCATATCGAGAACCAGCAGATCGACCCTGTCTTTGCCCACGAGCTGGACGGCCTTTTCACCGCTGGAAGCGACCGAAACCTCGTAACCGAGTTTGTTAAGCATGAATGATGTAATTTCCCGCTGTTCACGCACATCATCCACGACCATGACACGTTGCCCGTTGCCCCTGATGTTTTCGAATGCCACTGCAGAATTGTCTGTTAATAGTTCCTCTTTGGTAATCGGAAAGTAGAGGTTAAAAGTCGTACCCGCTCCTACCTTGCTTTGAACATCTATGTATCCATTATGGTCTTTTATCGTCCCCCAAACCACGGCCATCCCCAGCCCGGTTCCGCTGCGTCCCATTTGCTTTTTGGTAAAAAAGGGTTCGAATATGCGTTCCTGGTCAGCTGCAGTGATACCGATACCCTCGTCTGAAACCGACAGTACGACGTAGTTACCCTCGGCGATGTCATCATAACCGCTGATGGGTGTGTCAAGATACCGGTTTTCGGTTTGAATCGTTACCTGCCCGCCGTCGGGCATGGCTTCGGCGGCATTAGACACCAGATTCATGATCGTTTTGGAGATATGAATCGTCGACCCCTTGATATTAAGTACATCTTGCGGCAGGATCGTTTCGATCCTGATACGTGGATGGAAGGAATGTAATTTTTTGAATTCGGGGCTTTCTAAATAGGACGATATAACTTCATTCAATTTAATCGGTGCCGCATTGGAAACCCCTCTTCTTGCCAGTGTCAGCAAGTCCTGGACAATGCGTGCCGCTTTTTCGCCCGAGTCCTTGATGGTTTTGAGCGGTGGATACAGGGGGCTGTTTGGCGATAAATCCATCATCAGCAAATCAGGATAACTGACAATTCCTGAGAGTATATTGTTCAAGTCGTGTGCTACCCCGGAGGCCAAGGTACCGATCGCTTCCATTTTTTCAGCCCGCTGAAGTTTCGCTTCCAACGTGGCCCGCTCTTTTTCGCCCTTTTTCCTGTTTTCGATTTCCTGCGTTAACGCCTGATTCTTCTTGTGCAACTCAATCGTGCGGTTTTTGACCTGAGATTTAAACAGGACGATAGTTCCGATGGCAATGAGAAGGACGGAACTCATCGCAATGAGTATCCACCGAAACTGTTCCGTCATAAATTTTTTATCGGCTCTACCGAACCATTTTTGGATACTGCGATAGTAATAGCCGTTTTCATCGGCTTTCAGCTTGCGGAGGTTCAGGTCGAGCTGATTGAGAAGAGGGGACAGTTTACCTTCCAGGGACGCCCAATATAGTCGCTGAGGACTCAAAACGATGGACGATTTTTTTATTTTATACTTCTCGGCATTAGTGAAACCAAAAAATTGGCTCACAAGGCCGGCATCGCATTTGCCAATGTCCACAAGGCCCAATACGTCTTCGTAGTGAAACGATTCAATAAACCGGCTTTCCAGACCAAATTGGCGCATCTGGTTCTTAAGGTAGAAAAAGTGTTGATCGTCCATCAACACGGCAATTTTTTTGTTTCTTAAATCCAAAATGGATTCAATGTTCGCGCCTGTCCTAATATAGACTTGACCCCATTCCGTCAAAACACTTTCATACGTGTAATCATATTTTCTGTCGCGTTCCTGTGTATAAGCAATTCCACCCAAAAGGTCGATTTCACCGCTTTCGAGCTTCTTGAGGCTTGCTGTCCAGGATGCATGTTCATATATGATTTTCCAACCGTTTTTTGCCGCAATGTGATCCAGGATGTCGATGAGAAAGCCTTTGACCTTCTGGTCGGGTCCCAGGAAGGATAACGGCACATTGTCGTATGTCCCGACTCTTAAGGTTACCGTTTCCGCCTGGCTTACCATAATCGGCATGCAGATGCTGGTTAGCATTATGAATACGAGGGCGTTGGTTATAAGTTTCATGTCCTTATTATCGGTAAAAGGTAAGAAAAATTAATTGGTTGTCTGTATACTGACATATGGGAATACAGTGTCCTCCGGCAAAGCCGGAGGACTGGCTTGCGACACGCTAAAAGCGGTCTTTTAGAAGCATTCTTTCGGGCAATCAACCGGTCATGTTGGATTTTAAAGAATATTTTATCGACCTTACCGGTTGTAAGCGGTCAACTTTTCGGCCCAATCTGCCAATTAATAAAAGGTATCTATCTGTTTTTATGATGCATAATAATCATCGCTTCAGGTAAGCGTTAACTCCTGGAATTATCAAACTTTAGACGTCTCCCCAGAAAAACTGGGGGTTAGCGATGATTATTATTCTGAAAGTCGAAAAATGATTGTCGATAGCGAGCTTCAGTGGTAAAAAAGACCACTGATTGAAATTTAGAACAAGGTCAATATTAACACGAAAACATCAGACATAAAATCCAAAATGATAAATGACATTCTGCAGGTAGGTGTTTGAATGGCAGAAACCGGTCAGAAAAATAAGGTCGTTATCACCTGTCCGCGATGTGATTTTCAGAAGGCGATCGATACCGACAAATGTGTGAACAGGTCCGAAGCGATATGGTTGAAGATTAAATGCCGATGCGGTGAAATTTTCAAAGTACTGTTGGAAAGACGACAATATTCACGATCGGTTTTTCAGTCAAAAGGGCATGTGATCATTGAGGACCTGTCCGAAATTCTGTCGGGATTATCTGTCCTGATCCAAGATATCTCAGTTTCGGGTGTCCGGGTTGAGGCGGACTATCCGGAGTTGTTCCAGGTCGGTCAAAAAGTGTTGATTAAAATCTACTGTAGTAATCCTGCAGGTTCGTTCATTTCCAAGGATGGCACCGTCAATAATGTCAATCGAAATTCAATTGGAATTAATTTCACACTGAATAGCCCAGAATGGAGTTATCGATGTTGCCGTCTGGATTCTGAGGAAGACAGAAAAAAATTTGACCAATATTTATACTTATAAGCACAATTTGAATGATTAAATAATGTCCATGACCTATGCGGGCCTATAGTGACCATTGGCCCGGTCGACCATGCGCTGAATACGTTCGGTTGAGAGGGGATATCTGATTACCGAATTTGAGTGTTCCGCCGGACCGCACGGGTGCAGACTCCCAAACATAACCAGAACCGAGACTCTTATCCAAACTTACCCAGAGATTCTCATCGCCTTCGTACCCCGAATGACTCAGCTTGATCTGAAACCAAGTTAAGGATTCCCGGGTATTCAGTTCCACGATGCCCTGAGTGAGCATGTTCTGTTCGGATGCATAGGAAATCGTGTCTACCTTCTTAAAACCAACCGATATCAGAACTGAAAGAATGACCATAGCGGCCATTAGCTCTATCAGCGTAAACCCTTTTTCGTTGGCATTGGCTCGCATCATGACAGGTACTCCGTTTGGCAACTCTGGCAGATGGCCGAATTGGTGTACTCGAATTGAGCCATTACTGTTTTGAAGCGCTGGGCTTTCTGTCCGCAGATGATACACTCCCTTTTTGATTTGGCTTTGGTGAAAGCCTTTGCGTGATCATGATTGGACAGGATGTTAATCAACTCATCAACCTTGGTCATATGAATCTCCTTATTTACGGACATCGGCCATCCCTTTGCCGCACTTCCCCTATTTCGATATCATCCGAACCCAATGGGTTGACATCCATTTCGAAATTATTTTCGAGTCTTACCACACTGTTTTTCAGGTAATAGCAGCAGCGGCCATTTCCATAGGGCGTGTGCTGGCAAGACGAGTGATCATAACATCAGGTGCAAATCAATTTGATCCTCCTCGACCGCTGAAGCTCAATCTTGAAAGGAATCTCTACAAGATTGGTGCCAATGGCGTGGAATTTTATTAATCTTTTAATTTACAGTGGGTTATGGGTGCGCAGTGCCAGGCAGTCAAGATTCGAAACTGAGAGGATGGGTGATATTGCCCAAATTATTTGGGCCAAGTAACACAATGTCACATAGACTGGCGTCGGCAGGTGGACAAAAAAGTTGACGTGCCACATTGTCACATGTGGGATGGCGGTGCCTTATAAGATCACAACGGGTAACTCCCTAATCGACACGCCAGGTTTCTGGCTCCTCGATGGAGAGGAAAAAACGATGAAAGGAAAACTCATTATTGTAGCGATACTGGTTATCGCTCTTGTCGCATGGCTGCCGCAGCGCCGGTTCAAACGGAACTCGTGACGTTCAACGTTTTCATGGCTGCCGCTTTTCTTTCGACAGCATTGGTCGTTGAAACAGCGCTATGCAGAGACGATGATCAAGTTGTCAAGGCGACCAAACAGGACGCGGCACTGCATGTTAGGGCAGGTAATTTCACTTCTGCTCCCAGCTACCCGTAAATTTTCCGGATAGCTGCCGTGCAATATGTCAATCATGCACGAGTGAAATACAATTGATCCATTACCTGTCACGGGCAAGATGTATTGACCGATTCAAACGTTTCCGCAGAGTTGAAAAAAAAGGGGTTATGAAGCATTTCATAACCCCTTTTGCTATCCGTTCAAGGCGTCAACTGTCGGAGATGGTCTTTCACCGCCGGGTTGCACCGCCGCATCGTATCATGCTACATAAATTAATTTTAACCCGCATATATCGTGAATATTTTTCAGTACAACCGTATCAGCAGTCGATTATTTTATCCCCGCAAGAGGATGAACATTAGGCGAGGTTATTATGCATGACATACCCGATTTGGTTGCGGGTCTCAAACGATCCCCCCGAATTATTACGGGATTTGTAGAGTCCATTCCGCGAGAAAAAAGACATCAGCGCCGGGGTGACGGGTTCTGGACCATTGCCGAACACGTAAGCCACTTGGCCCAGGTCCAGCCGATGCTTTTAGAGCGCCTGCAGAGGTTTATAGATGAGGACCGCCCCGCTTTCATTCCCTATGTGCCTGCCGACAACGAAGAAGAAGGTCTGCCGCCGGAGATGGAAGCGGCCGAGGCCCTTAAATCCTTTGCACTTTCCCGGGATACTCAGCTCGCGGTGCTTGGCAAGACCGACGAGGGCGTTTGGCAAAAAACCGGAATCCACCCGGAATATGAGCAATATTCATTCACCATCCTGGTCCGGCACATCCTGATGCACGACTATTGGCACATGTACCGAATGGAGGAATTGTGGCTCTCCCGGGACGCCTATTTGACGGCGCTGGCGTAACCTCCCGTCCGGAGACTTCGAACATCAATCATCAGGACCTCTTCTCCCCGATGGTCTGCTCAAATGCCGATATCACGGCATCGAGCTGAATTTTCTCTTTTTCGGCAAGCGCAAAAAATACTTTCCGGGCCCGATCCGAATCCACCTGTCTTCCCAGTTTTAGATACAGGTCTAAGGTGTTGGCTTCGAGCGCTATCATCAGATCGAGGATGTCGGATATGTTTCTGCCTTTTGACCAGTCGAGGGCTTGGGAAACACTGACGCACCCTGCCATTACATCGGTCGGGGGGGAGGGAAGGACTGCCGCCGGGAAGTCTTTTCCATCCGTCTGTGAAATGTTCCGGTACAATTCGACGAGATCCTGCTTGTGCTCCTTCTTGTAGCGAATCAGGTCGGCTGGCAACTGGTCCACCTTTTGGTCAAATGTATCTTGTGCGATCTTTTCGCAGAATCGCTGCGAGCCATCTTCCACGTACCAGGCCATTGCCACCAACTGCCCGGGAGACAAGCTGTCCGGAAAGCAAAACACGCCGGCTTCTGGCGGTCCGCTGGCCACAATACCGTTGTAAGCCAGAATGCCCCCATCCATATTGAATACATCCTGGCGGCCTGCACCGTTCAGCATACCTACGGCTGATCGACTGCGGTTTCCCGATCGGCAGTAAACGATGACGGGTTTGGCCGAATCGAGGTTGTCGAGGCTGGATTGCAGTTCACCAAGGGGAATCAGCTTGGCACCCGGCAGGTGGCCCTCCGCATATTCGCCGGGTTGCCTGACATCGAGCAGGCAATATTCTGCTGCACTTTTGTCTTTAACGATTGTGCGAACCTCATCCGTCGATATCGATTTGACCGGTTGAAAAAAACTACCCAAAATCATTGCAAACCACCTGCACTCGCTCGAAGAGGTTATTCTATGGCCTGGAATTTACGCATGAATCGACGGTCGATGAGGTCTTTAATCACAAATGCGAGACGACCACCGAGCAGGAGCCATTTTTTCCTGAGAACCCCTGTCCCGCCGCCCAAATTGAAAATCAGCAGGTAGTCGCCACCGGGCGCAAATGGCTGGAGGGGCGTGTCGTCCATAAACGCCAGCAGGTTGTGGAGAAGAATCGGGTTCTGACGCACGGCGTAAACACCGACTTTATCCAGAGGGTGGTCCTTGAAGTAAATACAGTCGCCGCCGCCGAACATTTCAGGGTGGGCCGTGCATTGAAGATATTGATTCACTTCGAGCCCCCCATCCGGCCCGGTCGGTAGCTCGGAAGTCTTGAATACTGCAGATGGCTGAACCCCCACGGCAACGAAAATAATATCAACTGCATGAACTTCGCCGGTTGCAAGTTTGATCTGACCGGGAGCGATTTGCTGAACATCGCTGTTTTCCGCTATGGATATTCCGCGAGTACTCAGCGAGGCCACTATCTTGCGGCGTACGCCGCCGGGATGGTTTGGCATGAGTGTTGAGCGGGTATAGATACGGATGACGGGTGGGTGACCAGCGGATTTTCGGGCCAATTGCCAGGTGTTTCCGGCAATTTCGACTGCCGATGGCCCACCGCCGATGATACCAATGGTTATCTTTCTTTGGGGCACAAGCTCGAGAATACGCTTTTGTGCCGAGAGAAGTTTTTCGATCGGCTTGACGGTGAAGATATCGCCATCGGTGTTGTCACCGTGTTTCCGGGGGACGTAGCTTCCGATATTAAAAGAAATGACGTCGTATGTTAAGGTTTCTCCGGATTCCAGGTGTACTTTTCCATCCTTCGGATCAATCCGGTCGACCTTTCCCAACACGAATGTCCCACCCTGTTTTTCCACCACGTGGCGGGTGGCAAATCGAATTTCTTCGGGGGAGTATGTCTCTCCAAGCATTCCCGGTCCCATGCCGGAGTAGTAATGATACGGTGATGGCTGAACCACAGTCACCCGGTAACCTTTTTCCACAAACCGGTGAAGATTGGCCAGGGTCATCATGTGCGCGTGGCCGCCGCCGGCCAGGACCAGGTGTTTTTTCATGATCGCCTCTGTTCAAGGTAAAGGGCCGGTTTCGAGCGGGTAAGGGTCAATAGACTAGCGGTAGCTGCAACATCCAGGTAAAGATTTGGTTGAACTTTAACAGGTTGTTGAAATTTGACACTGTCCGCGGGAAGTAAAAGTTGATTTTTATCTGACGCTTAGATACTTTCGAACAACTTTCCGAGTTGGGCCAGATGCGCCCGCTCCTCATCGGCAATCTGCATCAGAACCTTTTTGGTTTCGTTGTCATCGGACCTGTCAGCTGCCCGCCGGTAGAGATCCAGCGCCTGGGCTTCTATTGCCATGGCCAGGCCGACGATTTCCGTTACAGATTCCAGGTCGGGTTTGTACAGGCGCACGTACTCTTCGGTGGTGAGTCCGCCTTCTACCGCCGGAACGACCTTTTTTTCCACAAATTGTTCGCGATCGAACTCGGTTCCGGTTATGTTTCGATATTCATCGAGAATGCGTTCCTGGTGTTTGACCTCGATGGCGGCAAGTTTCTCGAAGAGTTCGCGGGCATCCTGGTTTTCTATCCAGGGAATCATCGTCAGGTAGTATTCCCGCAATCCGTCTTCCATGGAATAGGCGATAATGAGGGCTTCTGCCGGTGACTCATTGCCTGAAAAAAGGTCGAGCCCCTGGTCTTCCTGGCCGACGGCCCGGTCACTCTTCCAGGCCTTGAATCCACCGGACAGGTTAAACACTTCGCCAGATCCTTTTCCGGCCAACATCTGTGCAGCGACCCGGCTGCGTCCGCCCATCGCTCAGTAGACGATCGTCGGTTTGCCGGTGTCGATTTCGCCCATCCTGTCATTCAGATCCGGCAGGGGGATCAGTTTGGCCCCCGGGATGTGGCCGGCTTCGTATTCCTCGGGTTGCCTCACATCCAGGATTGTGTAGGTTTCGGACGGTTTTTCAGCAAGGTAATTTTTCGCCTTCACGGCATCCATCGATTTAACGGGGGTGAAAAACTGTTTCCAGCGCATGGGACTTCTCCCTGTTGCATTTAGGATTGCGAGTCCGGGTTAAAACAGTAAAAAATGGCGCGCCAACTCTTTCTGCGGAACTTTAAACTGAAAGTTTGGGCCTGGTTCCCTCGCGTCGCCAATGATGTCGAAGACGATTTCAAACATCTTTTATAATGGGGTTCTGAAAAGATTTCAAGGACTTTTGAAACGCTTTTGATACATATTCTAAAGAAAAGCCGTCAAACGCCCAGCACTGGAACCATGCGCCTTGTCACCCTGGTGCACAAGCTGCAACGCTGTTAATGTTAAACACATTACGGTTTGGCGACCTTCGGCGCTGGAAGGGTCATAATCCGCTTTTTTCACGTGCCACATTTGTTCATTTGCAAGGCATTCAGGGGCGCAGCTGTACTTTTGTACCGCAAGCTCCTGATAACGAAGCAAATGAGCGAATGCGGCTCGCCCCAAGCGTGAATATTTTTTAGCATTTTTTATCCGATCGTGGGGTACAAAATGTACACCGATACTTTTCGGCAGAATAAGATTTAACCCCTTGAGTTTATGTTATTTTGTAGACTTGCTGAAAAATATTTATGAAATAAGTGGGATAACACCGCCGTAGGGTTTCTGGAACACGGCTGACACTCCGAAAAGCCTTCCTGAAAATTGCGGACTGAAATTCCCGGGCCCGATCGCAATTTACTCTTGCCGTTAACGATCGTTGGAGGCATTGCTACTTTCATATGTATATAGATGTAAATACAATATATTGTATGAATTAATACTTGACATACAAAATATATTGGCCTTTATAGGCAAGATCGGGGAAACACTCACATCACCCAGTCGGCACGGGTAACCCCTGTGGCACGCACGCTATCCGGTAACCCTCGCCGCCTGTTCGATTTATACCGTCAATGTCGATTACAATCGGTCCGTTGAGCTGATTATGGGAGAAACCATTTGCATTGTCAGCCATAAAGGCGGTGTCGGGAAAACGATCACCGCGGTAAATTTGGCTGCAGCTCTGGCCCTGGCCGGCAAGCGGACCTTGTTGGTGGACTGCGACCCACAGGGGAGTGCCACATACATCGCGGGTATATATAAAAGAAAATTCGCCCTGACCCTTGAAGATGGGTTACTTGGGAGAGCGTCTTTGAACAGGATCATGTCACAGAGCTGTGTTTACTACCTGCAGGTCATACCGGCTCCGTTCGGACGCACGCATCAGGCGGCCAATCTGTCATCTGCGCCCGGTGCGGAAAGGGTGTTGAAAAACTTTCTGATGGATGACAGCTGGTATTTCGACTACATCATCCTCGACACGCCGGCCTCCTTCGGCATGTTGACACTCAGTGCTCTGGCGGCCGCCGACAGTGTGCTGATCCCCACCCAGTGCGAATATCTTGCATACCGCAGTCTGAAACAGACCATGCAGACGCTGGTCACAGTCAAGAATGCCTATCGGCTCTCCCTGCATTTGGCGGGAATTCTTTTCACGATGGTCGAAGAAGATGCCAGGCTTTCGCGCCTGATAGTCCGCAGTGCCCGTCGGCGCATGGGGGGACGGGTTTTTGAGACTCTAATACCGCGGAATGAGCAACTGAGGGAATCCCCGGTTTATGAAAGACCATTGGTTGTTCAGGATATCTTCTCGGTCGGTGCCAAAAGTTACATTGCTCTTGCCGCTGAGATCATGAAACGCAGGTTGCGAAATGCATCCAAACCAAATAATCATCATCGGTAAACTCCCAGCATTGCTGGGGAACCTCCCACAATCTAACCACATGAAAGGAGTAGCACAACATGGCCAAAGTGACGATCAGTAACGACATTGTTGCAACTGCCAAAAAAGAACTGTTCGAAAGGATAAAATCGAACATCAATCTAGACCGCGTCCGGGAAATATGTGCCGACCTTTACGGTGTAAAAGATATCCATTCTCTGGATTTCAAAAATGGCGACATCGTTGTCCACGACGGGCAGATCGCTTATAAGATCGAGTTCGATGTCCGGTTTGCGGTGCCGTTGCTGATTGACGAGGAGGGTAATCTTCTCGGCGCCCATGAACCCGAACCCGAGGCAGCGGCGACACCCGAGGATCGAGTGGAGGACATCAGCCAGCAGACCAGCGATGCTGCGCAGGGATTTTAATCGAACATATTATCATTTTTTGACAAATCCGCCGGGTTTAGATAAAATATAGACTCACTCGTAAACGTCAGAAAAGCCAAACTCCGAGCGATCGGAGGACGGAAAGCCACGGGTCTTTAGAAGACAGCCGGGTTGCCTGGGGAAACCAGTCGATAAGCCGGGTTGCCTTCACTAAGGTGGCTCGGCTTTTTTCGTTCGTGACCCATTGGCTGGAAAAGGGCGCAACCCTACGCGTCGAAGATCGGGGTGTTGCCAGCAGACGATATAGTCGTTGTCAAAAAAACGTTCCGTTATGCGAATGTTTTTTTCTACAACCACTTATACCACCCTTCCGTATTTCGGAATTTATTTTTGAAAAGCGGTATAAGCTAACACGGAGGATGTTGAATGGGAGCATTTGTCGATCGATCGGTTCACTGCATCATAAAACTGGATGGTCTTGCACCTATTGCGGGTGCATTTCCGACAGGCAGGCCATTTTTTTGTGAGCCGGGAAAGAACCTGATTATTTCTAACGCAGGAAGGAAGAATCGGTTATCCGGTTGTGATCCTGACGGTATCAAAACGTGGTTGATCTGCAATCATCTCGATACGCCCGAGAAATTTATTTCCAACTACACCAAACATCATTATTTCGTGGTTTTCGACAGCCACGTATTTTGTCACGATTGCAATGAAGAAAATATGAGAGACGGAGAGCCCGCTTTTCTGAAAATGGAATTGGCGTCATCCGCTTTGACCAACAACGAATTGCAACGGCAGATTTTTGAGCCCTTTTACAATCTCAACCGCTGTTTCGATGTCCCCGGTAAGGTGCGCGGCAAATTAGCCGCTCAATTAAAACCATGGCGTGTCTGCAATCACCTGGCCAACGAAAACAATTTCCGGAGACACGTTTTTGACGGTAATCTTATCCTGTTTGCCGATAACAATGTCACCTGCCCCGAGTGTCTCGACTTTATGCTCAAGGGATCCACTGAAAACTGCGTTGACAATGCCGTGACGCTACCGGGACACGAGTTTCAGTATGCGATTGTCGATATGCTATACTCCCTCAATTACGAGCTTTCTCTGGCCCAGGGATTTATCCATTGAAAAGGACGGTGCCTCCAATACGGCGTATCCGCGTGGATGAAAAAAGGCCGTTTAGGGATGGGCACTCGCGAAAACCTCCGGTCGTCTTCTAAAGCGATCGATGGCCAGCTCCGGGGCCGCGCCTGAATTCGCTGCCGCCATCACCTGGGGCGGGTGCAGCGATCCACCAGGTAGACGATGGACCGGTAATCTATCCCACTGTGCGAAGACAACCCGATTTCGCAAGTTCGACTGGTAGCGTAACCACCCTTCACATCCGCCGGCAGCTGTTCTTTGAGTCGTCGCAGACCGAAGGCATTCAATTCCGGTACCGTGAAACCTCTGTCGCCGGCAAAACCGCAGCAAGTGATGTCCGGCACGATCACCTCGGCGGCACACATCTCAGCCAATTGTTTAAAGTCGGCTTCGAGCCCCATTTTCTTGGCACTGCAGACGGTATGAATGGCAATGGTTTCGGGTACTTTTTCAAAAACAAGCCGATCGACCAGATGCGTTAGAGCAAGGCGGACCGGGTCGTACAACTGCAGCCGGTTGTCCTGGGTCTGTTTCATATGGTAGAGGCAGGGGCTCATGTCGCAGAGGACCGGAATGCGTCCGTCGTCCGATGCACCCATTAGGGCCCTACCGAGTTCCGAAGCTTTTTTCGATGCGGTTTCGGCCATACCTTTGCTGGCAAACGGCATACCGCAGCACAGCCCATTCATCTGTTCGGGATAGATGACCTCGTAGCCGGCTTTCCGAAGCAGGTTTTCTGTTGTGCCGGGCAGAGATTGCGCTTCGCCGCCCTTTGAAGGACCCATGGTCCGGTTGATGCAGGCCGGAAAGTAAACAATTTTGTCGCGCCCCTTTCGACCCGCCGGCCGGGACGCCGTTTTTGCGGCCGCTTTCGGCATGGCTTCCGTCCAGAGGGGGAGCCGGTTTCGCGATAGACGCCGGGCAGCAGCCGTGATTTCTGTCATCCGTGCGGTCCCTAAAAGAGAATGGAGCTTGTCAGCCAGACCGAGGCCGAGCCGGCCCACAGCGGTGACCAGGTGCATCTGGTCGGCCAGGATAGCGCCGATCCGGCGCGCCGATGGGGTCAGATGTTCCTGCCTGAACGTTTTGACGAGTGCTCCCGTATCGATGTCCACCGGACAGGTGAGGGCGCACAAACCGTCCGCAGCACAGGTGCGGTCGCCGTAATAGTCAAAAGACCGTCTCAGTTGCGACAGCCTTTTGCCATCCTTACCCGATCTTTTCAAGCGTGCCATCTCCCGGTAAATGACAATGCGCTGACGCGCCGACAAGGTAAAATCGTGGGACATGCAGTTGCGTTCACAGAAACCGCATTCGATGCAGGTATCAACCAGGTCATGAGCGACGGGCATTGGTTTGAAATTCTTAATGTGCGCCTCGGGATCGTCATTGATAATGACACCGGGATTGAGCATGTTATCCGGATCGAAGATCTTCTTGATCTCCTGCATGACCGTATAGATCCGATCACCCCATTCACGCCTGACAAATGGGGCCATGTTT
Organism: uncultured delta proteobacterium; assembly: GCA_963719015.1. Classification (GTDB taxonomy): domain Bacteria; phylum Desulfobacterota; class Desulfobacteria; order Desulfobacterales; family SG8-13; genus JARFQH01. The sequence goes on from CAVRBA010000005.1 coordinate 19,205, forward strand.
CTGCCGGTGCCATGTTCGGCTTTCAACGATCCGTCGTACCTGCCCACCACCAGATCGACGATTTCATCCATGAAGGTTTTATATTTTGTTACTTCCCCGGGGTCCTCGAAATCGATAGCCAGAACGAAGTGGACATTGCCGTCGAATACATGGCCCCAGATAATTGTGTCTTCATAGGCATACTGCTTGAAAAGATCCTGCAATTCGAGCAGGCAACTCCGCAAGTGTTCGATGGGAACGGCGATGTCTTCGATAATTACCGTCGTTCCTTTTTTGCGTCCGATGCAGGCCGACGGGAACAGGCCTTTACGAATGTTCCATAGGGCTGCCGCCTGGTCGGGGTCGGTCGAGAAGGCAAAATCTCGGGCCATGGCAAATCCATCGAATCGTTTCTGGATCTCTTTGATCTGTCGCTGCAGCTCGTCGGACCCGGCAGCGGCGGTTTCAACCAGAAGCGCCGTCACTGATCCGCCAAGCGTTTTCATATAGGGCGGCATCCCGGGTTTGTCCTCGACCGAACGGAGGGCCTCACGATCCATAAGTTCGGCGGCACTCACGCGGCAGTCTTTTAACAACCAGACCGCTTCGCAGGCTTTTGCGATATCCGGGAAGAGCATAAGACTGGTGGCTTTATGCGCCGGTTCGTCAAGAGTGCGGAAGGTGACTTCGGCTATAAACCCCAAAGTCCCTTCCGATCCGATGATAAGGTGTTGAATGATATCAATGGGATCATCGAAATCGATCAGCGCACTGACGCTGTAACCGGTGGTATTTTTTATCAGGTATTTCCGCCGGATCCGGTCGACAATTTCCGGTTCAGAATTGATCATCTGCGACAGAGCAGTGATCTGCTCGACAAATTTGCTGTGACGTTTGAGGAAAGCCTTGCGGCTGTTATCATCGCGGGTGTCGAGAACAGTGCCGTCCGTAAAAATGATGCGCATGCCCGACACTGTTCCCATACTGTTGCCGGCCACACCGCTGGCCATGCCGCAGGCATTGTTGGAAACGATTCCGCCGATCTTGGCCGAGTTTATGGAAGCCGGGTCCGGCCCGATCTTTTTGCCGTATGGGGTCAACGCGCCGTTGGCTTCGGCCCCCAAAATTCCTGATCCGAGCGTAATGCTGTTGCGATCCGGGCTGATGCTGCAATGACGCCAACCATCGGGGCCGAGAACAACCAGGACCGAGTCGCTCAGTGCCTGACCGGAAAGGCTGGTCCCTGCCGCCCGGAAAGTGATGGCGATTCCCAGAGCGCGACAGGCCTTGAGCGTCGCCACGGTTTCGGTTTCGGTTTCGACTTTAACGATGAGTTTGGGGGTGAGCCGATAAAAACTGGCATCAGTGCCGTATGCAAGAGTGCGCAAGGGGTCAGAAATCAATCTGGATGCCGGAATGACATTGGCAAGCCGGCGATGCAAAGAAGCGTAAGGTTCGGTAAGCATACAAGGCTCCTGTGGGCTGGATAGTTAGTGGCCCTCCATAAACGGCCTTTTTAACGCTGAGCGGTTGTCTCCGCAGGTTGTCCGGTTGCAGCGAACGTAAAATACTGAACAATCCATATAAATCCCAAACAACAAAACACAAACTCCAAACCTATCTGAATCATTGGAAATTCGAATTTGGATATTGTTTGCTATTTGTTTATTGATGCTTGTCATTTTTTTGAACATGGGTGCAAAAGTGTTTTAAATATCCATCGCTATTTTGATAATATATTTTTGGGACACGACAATAGTTATCGCACGGTGGACAAGTTTTTCGCGCTGATCCGGTCGGATATCGCTTCGGTAGCAAAATAATCCTATAAATTTCGTACAGATCGCCTGCCTTTGTGTCAAGGACATATTTGGCGGGAATCATCTGATTACGGCGGGCGGCCGCAAGCGGATGTTTGACATTGAGACAACGTTCGGATATACGGTAATCTCAAAACTGCAGTGGGATTGACATGCCGTAAACTATGAACGATATTTCAAATTTTTATATTCAGCATGAATTTTTCAATCGGTATTCGGGATGATATCATCCATCGGTTCATTGAATAAGTTCACATTGTATTTGCTCATTTTTCCTGTGCACATATTGGGGATTGTTCTTGGGACTTTATTTGTCATATTTTGGCGCACCGTGCCATGCTGCTGATTATGTCCCATAATGACCTCCTGAGATATGTACATTGTTATTTGTTAGAAAGGAGGCCTCAATATGCCAGAAGGTAGAATCAAATGGTACAGTGAGGACAAAGGATACGGTTTCATTGAATCCGACGAGGGGAAAGATATCTTTTTTCACAAATCAAACGTTACCTTCGAAGGGCATTTCGGCCTTCGAAAATCCGATCGCGTGTCTTTTGAGGTCCTGACAACCCCGCGGGGGGAAAAGGCTTCGAATGTGAAGGCTATTTAACCCGCGCCACTTCGACCAGCATCTCTCTGGCGTCTGTTACAAACCCGGAACACTCTGAAGACCAAAATTATACCGCGTCGGCACAGTCGGATGCAGGATGGACCCTGTTACCGGTACAGTACTGACTTTATCGATAAGAGCGGTGTTGTTAAACACGCTTTAAGGGCTGTATTGATCAGCCGTCGTTAGGATGTTAACCCGGTTGCCGAGCGTGCGTCCGAATAACCGCCGCTATAACTGGTATTCCTTAATTCTTGAAAATACCGGAGCTAATTAAATATGCCGCAATCACTTGCAAACGAAAGTTTGAGAAATATAGCCATCATCGCCCACGTTGACCACGGTAAAACGACTCTCGTGGACGCCATCTTCCGTCAAAGCGGTCTATTCAGAGATAACCAGGAGATCGATGAGCGCCTCATGGATACCCTGGATCTGGAACGGGAACGAGGTATTACCATTGCCGCCAAGAATTGTTCGGTTTTGTGGAAAGGTGTTCGGATTAACATCGTCGACACCCCCGGCCACGCGGACTTTGGCGGGGAGGTGGAACGGGCCCTGTCTATGGCAGACGGGGCGATTCTCCTTGTTGACGCCTCGGAAGGACCGTTGCCCCAGACCCGCTTCGTTCTGAAGAAAGCACTCGAGGCCGATCTCAGAATCATCGTGGTTATCAATAAGATCGACCGCCAGGACGCCCGGCCTGACGAGGTGCTGGACGAAATTTACGACCTCATGATCGATCTGAATGCCACCGACGAGCAGGTCGAATTCCCGCTGCTATACGCTGTTGGTCGGGACGGGATAGCCCAGAGAACTTTGGATGATCACGCCGATAATCTATATGTCCTGCTGGATACGATCCTCGAGGAAATTCCTGCGCCGTCCTACGATCCCCAGGCGCCATTTCAAATGCTGGTATCGGACCTCGGTTATTCCGATTATCTGGGGCGATTGGCCGTCGGGAAAATAGCCAATGGAAAGGCCCAGTCGAGAGACAGCCTGGTTTGCATCGGTGCATCCGGCGCTGATATCCCGCTGAAAGTGTCAAAGCTTCAGGTATATGAAGGCATGAAACTCCGGGATGTAAATGAGGTCCAACCCGGCGATATCGTGGTGCTGGCCGGCATCGATGACGTTAATATTGGAGATACCATTTGCACCCGGGAAGCCCCGCAAGCGCTACCGCGCATAAGCGTCGACGAACCCACGGTATCAATGAAGTTTACGATCAACAATTCGCCCCTGGGCGGCAGTGATGGAAAATTCGTCCAGGCGGGGCGGATCCGCGACCGCTTGTTGAAAGAATCCTTGAGCAACGTGGCCATTCAGGTGGAAAAGGGACCGGACAGGGACAGCACTTTGGTCAAAGGGCGGGGGGAGTTCCAGCTGGCGATCCTGATCGAAACCATGCGGCGAGAAGGTTATGAATTCTGCGTGGGCCGACCTGAGGTCATATACCGATACAAGAACAGAACGAAGCTGGAGCCCATCGAACGGCTCCTGGTTGATTGTGAGGACCGTTTTCTCGGTGTGGTGACTGAAAAATTATCACTCCGCAAAGGCCGGATGATCAAGCTGGTCAACAACGGAAAAGGCCGCGTGAGAATCGAATTTTCGGTGCCTTCCCGTGCCTTGATCGGATACCGTGATGAGTTTTTGACTGACACCCGTGGAACCGGAATCATGCATGCCCTTTTTGATGGCTACGAGGTTTATAGGGGTGATTGCCCCAGTCGATTCAGCGGATCGATCGTGGCCGATCGCATGGGAAATGCCGTACCCTATGCGCTGTTCAACCTGGAACCAAGAGGCCGGCTTTTTGTTTTGCCGGGCGAACCGGTTTACGAGGGGATGATTGTCGGCGAGCACAACCGCAGTGAAGATATCGACGTCAACCCCTGTAAGGAGAAGAAGCTGTCGAACATGCGGGCGGCCGGAAAAGACGAAAACGTTATCCTGTCACCCATTAAATCCCTGACACTGGAACAGGCCATCAGTTTCATCCGCGAAGACGAACTGGTGGAAGTAACCCCCAAGGCGGTGCGCCTGAGAAAAGTCGAACTATCGGCCCCGCAGCGTCACAGGCATCGGTCGTTACGAATGAAAACCACCCAGGCCGCCTGATCGATGTTTAACCCGCACTTTTTATGAAAATTTTTAGTTCTTCTCCGATTTAGTTGGTGTAAATTGATGCGAAGCTCATGCATGGATCATAGCGTTTTTAAATTGGCCACCCACTCACTTCGCTCGCTCGACAGACACTGACAGACACAGACTTTTGCCTCCGCGACCTGCGGAGGCAAAACAAGTAGTCGCTGCGCGAGGCCATCTGCTTTTCTGCCTGAAAGGCATGCACCATTTACCCGGGCAAGTCGCCCGGGTAAAAAGGGTTTGTCTGCGTTATGTCAGCGTGCGTCTGCGGTTAATTTATACATTTATTTTGATAAGATATGAATCATTTACCCGCAAAAACTACCAACTTTTTTGGAGATGATCAAAATTTTTCAGCAGGGCATAAAATTGATACAAATCATTAAAAATGCCGTTAAGGGTAATATTCGGATAGATGACGGCACCGTCCGACAGGAGACGAAGTAAACATTGAACATTCTCAAGGAAGTTCTAAATAACGAAGTCTTTCCGGCACTGGGCTGTACCGAGCCGATTGCGGTTGCCTATGCGGCCAGTGTTGCCGCCATGGAAGTCGACGGTGAGATTGACTCGGTGACGATTAGCGTTGATCCAGGGGTTTACAAAAACGGGCTTGCGGTAACCGTGCCCAACACGAACGGACAGAAAGGCAATTTAATCGCCGGTGTTCTCGGCGCATTTGTCCGGCAACCTGATCTGAAGATGGAGATTCTTAAAGGGGTCAAGAGAGACATGATCCGTCGCGCCGCGGAGATGATCCAGGCCGGCAGAGCAACAATTACCTATGATGCGACCAAAACCGATTTGCACGTCGACGTTCGCATAGCATCCGGCGACAATTATGCCCGGGCGGTGCTGGCTCATGGGCATACCAACCTGGTGTTGCTGGAAAAAAACGGACGTGTCGTCATTAAAAAAGACCGGGTGGCCGGGCCCAAAACTGCCCAACCCTACAAGAAGAGGCTGATCAAGTTGAAAATAAATGACCTGATCAAACTCGCTGAGGATATGGATTCTTCTGATTACGCATACATCAAGCGCGGTGTCGATATGAATCTGAGAGTATCAGAAGAGGGCAGAAAGATAAAAAAGGTCGGCTATTACCTCACCGACCTGGTCAAAAAGGGCTATCTCCACGATGATATTTTTACCTCGAGCAAGATCCTTGTTGCCTCTGCTTCGGATGCGCGTATGGCGGGAATGAGCCTGCCGGTCATGTCCAGCGGTGGCAGTGGAAACCAGGGTATCGTGGCAATTCTGGTTCCCTACACCGTCGGCAAGCACGTCAAAATATCCGAGAAAAAGATTTTGCGCAGCATCGCCCTGTCCCACCTGATAAACAGTTATATCAAGTGCTTTACCGGTGATTTATCACCGCTTTGCGGTTGCTCCATTGCCGCCGGTGTCGGTGCTGCCGTTGCCATTGTGTATCAGCGAAAAGGCAACGACATGGCAAAAATCACTTTTGCCGTCAATAATTTGATCAGCGATTTGGGCGGCATGCTGTGCGACGGTGCCAAGGGTGGTTGCGCACTGAAAGTCGTCAGTTCAGCCGATGCGGGTATCCGCTCGGCTTACATGGCCCTGAACAACCACGGCATTACCGAGGCGGAAGGTTTTATCGGACGAACCCCCGAGGAAACCATTCAGAATCTGAGTCGGATCAGCGAAATCGGCATGGCCAAGGTCGATGACACCATGCTGAGCATCATGAAGAGCAAAGGGGCCGGAATATAGTCAGTAACCATCCACAATCGATCTTTTTCCCACCCGGCGCTCTCTCCGCCGGGTTACGGCCGCAGCACAACTGCAAAGGGAATCCCTTCAAACCGTTGTGCGGCTTTGCCCGCTGAAAAACGCTCATTTATGAATTGGACACTATAGTTTACCCCGCCCCAGGCACCGGTGGGTACCAACCGGGAGTTTGAATGCGCTGCCGCTAAATCGCCGGCGTCAGCCATTACCCGGCCAACTTGGCGGCAATTTCGGCGACATGCTTTCCCTGGAATTGCGCACCGGCCAATTCATTCTCGGTCGGTGTCCGCTCCCCCTTGGTACCGGCGATGGTTGTCGCGCCGTATGGGGAACCGCCGGTGATCTCATCATTGCGCATCTGGCCCTGAAACGCATACGGTAGTCCCACCACAACCATTCCCTGATGCAGCAGGCTTATGTGAAAGGACAGCAGAGTGGCCTCCTGCCCGCCGTGCTGAGTGGCCGTGCTGGCAAAGACACTGCCGACCTTGCCCACGAGCGCCCCTTCCATCCAGAGTTGGCCGGTCGCATCCAGAAATTGCCGCATTTGACCGCACATGTTACCGAATCGGGTCGGTGTCCCGAATATGATTGCATCGGCCGTTGCCAGTTCATCTACCGTGCAGACAGGAACATGGGCAAAAACCTTTTGGGCCTCGACGGCACCCATTTTTTCAAGCACTTCACCCGGCAAGGTTTCAGGGACCCGTCTCAGTTCTACCGTTGCCCCGGAGACCCCTTGCGCGCCTTCGGCAACTGCTTTAGCCATCTGGTAAACATGTCCGTAAGTTGAATAAAATACGACGAGAATCTTCATACTTTTTACCTCTTGATTGACAAACTGCGTCCGCAGTGTGGATTTTCGCTGTGACGGAAAATATCTCGAACCGAATAACTGCCGTCATTCGTCAATTGTCTTGTGGCCACTAACGGCGCTTGTGCTTTGTATGCACCACCGTTCGTGTGCGCATGTCAATATCCCTGATGTCTATCCGCGCAGCGATTTTGGTGAAATTCTAATCGGTTGGCTGTAGTGCAAGTGATTTGGCATTCAACGGTTGATCATTGCACTTACTGTTTATGCCGCTTTTCAAAAATAAATTCCGAAATACGGAGGGGTGGTTTAAGTGGTTGTAGAAAAAAGCGTTCGAATAACGGGATGTTTTTTTCTACAACTACTATAACCTTAATTTCAGCTGTTCGATTGTCAAGTCTTGCCTACCATCAGAAAGACTGACAGCATCGTGTCACGCGGGCCTTCATAGTCGTTGGAATACATTCCGGTTACTGAACCGGTAGCAAAGGAAGAATAAGGGCGACCTACTTTGATCGAAGGACCTTGATTTTTGCATCGATCAGTTGCTGATGGGTCAACCTTAACAGATCAGCCAGTTTGTGCATCAGGTGGTTTTCGTACTTGTCCATATTGCCGTCGACGAAGACAATCCGCCAAAGCATTTCAATGATGTCGATTTTTTCTTCGGTAGAGTAGTTATCATTGATGAGGCGGGCGAATTGCCAGTAGTCGATGCTTCCATCAAGCTCCTGTTCGGCGGCTGATATCAGGGCATCGGTATCTTCGGTCAACAACCCGTATTTTTCCTTCAGAATCGAAATGATCTGCGACATTTCAGCGGTGGTGAAGGTCTCGTCGATCTTGGCCATCTCGAGAAGTAATGCGCAGACGGCGATTCTGGCGTCATGTTGAGGGATGTTGTTTGCTGGTGAAGAAGTCTCAGCCGACAAATGACCGAAGAAACGTTTGACTATATCTATCATCCTTTTTCCCTTTGCGTTTTACAGCCTAAGGTTGCATAAACAGTATGGCAAGCTGTGACTCACACGTCAATATTCTAACTAGTGTCCATCCATAAATGGTCTTTTTTCCGCTGGGCGGCGTTCTCCGCGGGTTTCCGGCTGCGGCGTACATAAAGTACGCCTCACCGCAAACCCTTGTGCGGCCTTGCCCAGCGAAAAAAATCCACATTTATGAATTGGACACTTAAAAGCGCCTTGAAAAGATCGCGGATGGGCATTAACTAAAATTGAGTTAAATTGATGTGTTGCATTTCCAGCCGCTTGTGTACCCAAAAGATGAGGGTCGATTTAGCCGTGTTGTTTATGCAACGACAGGGTAAAGTTGACCTTTCCAATATTCATCCCATCCGGCCGGCTACCTTGAACGTTTCACACCCGTTTGGGCGCAGTAGCGCCGCAGGCGACACCGGCTGCAAATGGGGGAGATGGGTTTGCAGAGATTCTGACCGTAGGCAACCAGGAGGTCGTTAATAACCAGCCAATACCGTCGGGGAAGTTTTTGGCGCAGGGCCATCTCCGTTTTCTCCGGCGTCTTCGTGCATACATACCCCCAGCGATTAGTGATGCGGTGGACATGGGTGTCGACACAGATGCCTGGTTTGCCGTAGCCTATCGTGACGACCAGGTTCGCGGTTTTACGACCCACCCCGGGCAGCTTCAGCAGCTCATCCAGATCGTCAGGGACCTGCCCATCGTAATCGGACAAGAGAATGCGGCAGATTTTTTTGATGTTTACAGCCTTGGTTCTGTAAAAACCCACTGGATATATTGTTTCCTCGATAGCGGCAGTGGGCAGGTCGACCATTTTCTGCGGATCTCGGGCCATCTGAAACAACCGTTCGCTGGCTGCATGTGTCGTCTTGTCCTGGGTTCGCAATGACAGCAGGCACGATATGAGGACGGTGAAGGCTGAGTCAGCATAGTGCCCCACCACCGGGACCTGCCACTGAGTGACTTCCGCTTTCAAAATGCGGACGACCGCATGAATATCTTTTGCGTGCACAGCCACCTCATTTCTACCTGACCAAAGCAAAACCGAGACGAAAGGCGCGGGTCCGCTGTCTGTAGTCGAGCAGACTTTCCGCGAGCGCGTTGACATACTGGACCTGGAAATAGAGATCGAAGTTGTCGAAGAACAGTTTATCCAGCGGATAGGTGAGGTCCAGCTGCAGCGATCCGCCTTCTTTGGCCCAGCCGAAGTGGGAATTCAAAACGAAACTGTCGGCTTTACCGAGTTTCAATTCCAGATCGAAGTAACCCCTGTAGTCACTGAGGTCCGGATTTGTATCGTCGTCGTTCGCCACGTAAGCCCAGACCTTGGGGGCGGCATACAGGCCGAGTTTTGTTGCCTTGTCGTAAAATATGAACATCGGTTTGAAGTACAGAAAGTTCGTACTTCGTGACAGATCCCCGCCCCGGCCGTTGGATTCGTGCTGGAAGCCGGATTGCAGGAAGAAGCCTGTGTTTCTTTTAAATGACGTTTTTATATTCGGAGTAACCAGGAAGAATTCAGGTTTGTAGCTGGTGTCTTCAAACGGTTGAGAATCCGATTTCAAATCCCAGAAAGAGGTCTGGGTGTAGGCGAAGTGCAATCCGGAAACCCAGGGCAGTCTTTCAGCCAGAGAACCCTCAGGATTGAAGAACCGATATTTAAAGCTGACCTGAAACTTGCTGTTTTTCGGATCGGTACCCACCAGAAAGTACATGGGGTTGTATGCCCATAAGTTGACGAGATAGGGTTGATAAAGCAACTGGATTTCATCCAGGGTCGGCAATATCTCCGATTCGCTTTCAGTGGTCTCGGCAGGTTCCTTTGCCGCTTGGAGCCGTGGGGCTTCGCTGACGGCCAATAGTACCGATGCATCATCGAAAGCCGGGATTTCCAGACGGACCGGACCGGTAAGATCTTCCGGGACAAAAAAGACGTAGTGGATTTTCAAAAAACCCATCGCTGCGATGGTCACAGATTCTGTTGGCAGGGGATCCTCGGCATATGCCGTGACCTCTGCCACTTTTATATCGGTTTTTATGTGGCAGGTTACGCGATCGGGCAATTTCAAGACGACAGATGTTTCACCCATGTTGTGAATAAAGACGCCGATCGTAGAATTTTGACCGGCTTGCAGCGGTTCAGACACCGGTGCAATAAGAGTTTCGACATTGACGGCGACAGCCGGCATGGCCGAGACCAGGATCAATAAAACGGTAATCGTCTTCATCGTCTTGTCCCTTTTGTTATCCGTTTGGTTGACGATAATTATGAAACCGGTCAATATTCATTGAACGCTACGGAAAGCGAACGCTTCTGCGCCTTGGAAAACGTTCGGGGACCAAACAGCTGCAGAAGGTCGTCATAAGATAGTTGCCGTCGAAAAATCGTCGGGATTAGGCAGCCTGTCTGTCGCTGTTAATATCACCGAACAATTAAAGTGATAAATATCAATGATGCAAGGGCGATGCGATACCATCCGAAGGCGGAGAAGGTGTGTTCCTGGACATAGTTTAGCAGCCACTTTACGGCGATAAACGACACGACTGCTGAAACCAGAAAACCGAGGAAAACCATGCCCCACTGTTCAGGTGCGGCACCGACTTGAGGATGATATAGCGCCCGATAAATCTTGAGCCCACCGGCGGCGAGCATTGTGGGGATACCGACGAGAAAAGAGAACTCGGTTGCGGCCGGCCGGTTCAGTCCGAGCATCAGCATTAACAGGATGGTCGCACCCGAACGTGAGGTTCCGGGAAACACCGCTGCAAGAAGTTGGCCGACACCGACAATGACGGCAATCGTCCAAGTTATCGATGTCCCCTGTTGGCGTCCGCGCAACCATGTTTCGATGAGTAGAAAACCGACACCGCCCAACAGGAGCGCCCAGGCGATCGGCCACAGTTCTTCCGGTAACTCAAATCCGGCCCTGTCCAGAAGCAGGCCGCCGATGCCTGTGATAACAAAAGCAAGGAGTATTTTTAAAGCGTAATCTCGGGTGGCTTTCTCACGCCATCCGAAGACAAACTGATGCAGCCGTCCTGGAAAGAGTGGCAACACGGCGATGACGGCACCGCTCTGTATGACAATATTGAACAAATCGCTTTGGCGGGGGAGCCATCGCTCGGCGATGAGCAGATGGGCGGTGGAAGAGATGGGCAGAAACTCGGTGATCCCTTCGATGGTCCCAAGAATTATGATCGCAAGCCAATCGGTCATTGGCTGTTTAGAAACAAAAATTCAAAAGATGTCAAGAGTCAAAAAAAATCATTGGTCAGCGCGTGACGACAGCGCTTGCCGAACGTGATATCGCAAGACCATCAGGTAAACTGTCCCGAACAGCGGTACGATGCCGTACCCGCATACATACACGGCTCGTGTTCGAGAAATGACGGCGTGCATGTGCGCGGCCGTAAGACTCTTTCCGTACGGGACAACAGACTAAAAAGTCCCGCAAAGCCATTGGCAATCGGGCGTCAGTGACCCCGACCAAACAGTCAGGGTTCCACAACCTCGGCCTTGTTGATGACTACCGGCTCTTTGGGGACGTCATCGTGCATGCCGCTGCGATCGGTTGCGACGGCCTTGATCTTGTTGACGACACCTTGTCCTTTGGCCACTTTACCGAAAACGGCATAGCCCCACCCTTGGGGATTCTTGCCCGTGTGGTTTAAAAAATCGTTGTTTTTGACATTGATAAAAAATTGCGCAGTCGCGCTGTGAGGATCAGCAGTGCGGGCCATGGCTACAGCGTAAGCGTTATTTTTGAGTCCGTTGTCGGCTTCGTTTTCTATCGGTGGCTTGGCCGATTTCTCTTTCATATCAGCGGTCATTCCGCCGCCTTGAATCATAAACCCATCGATAACGCGGTGGAAGATGGTCCCATCATAATGTCCACTCGACACATATTCGAGGAAGTTGGCGACAGTATTGGGGGCTTTTTCCTCATCCAGTTCCAAGAATATATCGCCCATGCTGGTTTCAAATTTGACCATGTCGAATCTCCTTTTCTGTTTGTGAATCGAAACGATAGCGAAATTAACAACAGATTATCAGTACGGTTGCACCAAATGTCAAAAATCCGTGCCAGCAACCATTCGTGGACAGGCATTAAATAATACTTGGTTTCTCTCGTTTCGTGATTATTATTCGAACCGAATTTAACCCTATCCAGCTGAGGTAAACAATGAGTGATCAAAGTAGAGTGGACCAAATCGATTTTAACGTTGATAAGAACAATCTTTACCGCGAAGAATCAATTACCGATTTAAAGGTAGCTTCCATTCGGCGCCTTGTTCCAGTAAAATCGGACGGCTCGGATGATTCTGCCCGCAAAACAGTCTTTATCGGTCAGACGCAACTCATGTCACCAGATGGACCCCTTCCGATTCAATCGGAGTTGGACGCCGGCACTATTGAAGAAGCGCTGGATCAGTTTCCCGTCGCTATGCAGCGTGCCTTAGCCGAGGTCGTAGAGAAAATCAAGAAAATGCAGCAGCAACAGAAACAAAACAGCCGCGAAAACGACTCGCGGATTATCGTACCCGGTCGCTAACCAGGGGGCACAGCTGTCATTAGGGTACCGCAGATCCATGTCATTTGCCGGTCTGTGGCGAGCTGTCGAGTTTCACTGCGGGTAAGATGTGCACGCGTATGTGATGTCCCTTACACGGGGAGTTGACCGGCCATAGAGCGGGAGCACTTCAACATTCTCTATCATATTTTCTCAACTCTCACGTGGTCGAAATAATCACCAAATTATCCAGCGAACGCATGTGCATACGTTCCAATTATCTCCTTGTTCAACCCGATGAAAAATTATAATGATATTTAGCGGGAACGCCATTGATTTAAAAAAAGACCACTTACGGATGGACACCAGATAAATCGATTATCCATTCACAAAGGAGGTATTCGATGCTGGAGACAACGATTGCGGGCAGCCTACCCAAGCCGGAATGGCTGGCAGAGCCAGACAAACTTTGGGCGTCTTGGCGCGTTCAGGGCGAAGAACTCGAGCATTTCAAGCGGCGCTCGGCAGCAGAATGGCTGAAACACCAGGAAGACGCCGGTATTGACATTGTGACCAATGGGGAGCAATTTCGCATTCATTTCGTGCACGGATTCCTCGAGCACATCGACGGTATTGACTGGGATAAAAAAACCCCCATGGGAATCCGTGACAATCGTTACACCGTGCAGGTGCCGACGGTGACCGGACCGGTTTCCCGTCCCCAATCTGTGCACCTGGACGAGGTCCGTTTCACCAGGTCGCAGACCGATCGTAAACTCAAGTTTACCCTTCCCGGCCCCATGACCATTTGCGACACGATCGCCGACGCGCACTACGGTAGCCGGCCGGAGATGGCCATGGTCTTTGCCAAGATACTGAACGATGAGGCCCGCGAGTTGGTTGCTGCCGGTGTGGATGTCATCCAATTTGACGAACCGGCGTTCAATGTATTCATGTCTGACGTCAAAGAGTGGGGTATCGATGCCCTGCATCGGGCCATCGACGGTCTGGACTGCACTACGGCGGTGCATATTTGTTATGGCTACGGAATCGAAGAGAATCTGAGCTGGAAACGCACACTTGGTAATGAGTGGCGCCAGTACGAAGAGATATTTCCAGCACTCAATGCAAGCCGCATCGGGCAAATTTCGTTGGAGTGCGCCGATTCCAGGGTGCCGCTGTCTCTCATGCGTCTTCTGAAAGACAAAGATGTGTTGGTGGGGTCGGTGGCCGTGACGGCAGACGGGGTGGAGACACCCGAACAAGTGGCGGCCACCATCCGTGCCGCATTGCCATATGTGGATGCGGAAAGGCTCTATCCCTGCACAAACTGTGGAATGGCACCCATTCCCTATCCGGTTGCTCTGGGGAAGCTGCAGAGCCTCTCCGCCGGTGCGGCGCTGGTACGGAACCGGCTGTAAGTTTTTATAATTTTGGCGACCAGGGTTGCACCTGTCAAAACAGCCGGTTGCCTGCAATAACGTTTTTCCTGGTACGCCTCGACTCACAGAAAATCCAAATGTCGGGCTGACCTTGACCCGTATGATCTGAAAGGATCCTGTTGCGGTTGCGACAGAATTGTATGACAGTGATACTTACCGGTGAAGAAATCAGAAAAAGTCTTTTGGATTGGTACCGTGCCTGGGATCATCATGACCTGGACGTGGTTATGCAACTGTTCCATGACGACATCCTGTTCGAGAACTGGACCGGCGGTCGGGTCGAAGGCAAACAGGCATTGCGCCGGGCCTGGGATTCCTGGTTCGCGAACCACGGCAATTTTAAATTCATCGAAGAGGAAACCTTTATCGACGAAACGAGCCAGAAGGCTCTTTATCGCTGGACGCTGGAGTGGCCCTCGCGCGAGAGGGGATTTGAGGGAGACAGGGAGCAGCGACGCGGGGTCGACGTGTTACACTTTCGAAATGGAAAGATCATTAAAAAACTCACTTACTCAAAAACATGCTTAGAAATTGATCATAATCGGGTTTCATTGCGCGCTTCTCGCTGTAACGAGCGGCCCGATGAATCAGGAAAGGCCGGATGATCGACATGACGAGTGTGGGGGGTGATTTGACTCACGCACTGGAACGGCGGTCATTGCTGTCGCGCCTGCCGGTGACCGTGTGAGCGTGTTGGATATTGTTGTCTGATGGCGCGATCAAAACATGAACACTGATATGACACCACTGCAAACGGCTATGGCCGCCAGGGCCGCAGCGTTTCATACTGCGGTTGAATCATGGTGCTGCACTGGTGGACGGTTGCGGCCGCTGTGTATGCTTGCCGCAATCATCGTCCTGGTATTTTCAGGTTGCGAGGTGTCTGATAACAGAGAGGCTCGAAAAATGGATAACATCAATGGCGACCGAAGGGTCGCGGCAGCCGATTTGGTCAAACAAGCACGTGCTTTGATTCCGCCGATCGATTTGGTCGAATCGGCCCAAATCGAAACGGCAACCTTTGCCCTGGGGTGATTTTGGGGACCTGACTCCCGGTTCGGGAGCATCGAGGGCATTGTAAGAACGCGTGTGGGGTATGCTGGGGGTACAAAGTCGTCTCCCACTTATCGAAGCCTGGGGGATCACACCGAAACCATTCAGATCGATTACGATCCCGCCCGGATTTCCTATGAGAGCCTGTTGGACCTGTTCTGGAAAAGCCATGAGCCTTCTTCAAAGGCCTGGTCACGGCAATACATGGCGGCGGTTTTTTACCACGATGATGAGCAGAAGAAACTGGCTTTGGCGAGCAGAGACCGTGAATCTTCCACCATCGGCAAAAAGATCCACACGGAAATTCTTCCGTTTACGGGGTTTACACTGGCCGAGAATTATCACCAGAAATATCGACTCCAACGGGAAATGGATCTGATGCAGGAATTCGCAAGGATCTACCCCGCCTTCGAAGATTTTATCAACTCAACCGCCGCGGCGCGGGTTAACGGATATCTCGGCGGCTATGGGACTGCTGCCCGACTCGAGGTCGACCTGGACGGTTTGGGTTTGTCCCCCCAGGGCGGCCGGCAACTTCTGCGGTTGGTCGAGTCGCGGGGCAATTGAAACATCAAGCGCAGAATAATTAGGCCGCGGCCCGTTTGCCCTGAATATCGAAGTCCCAAAGCAGGGGGGCATGGTCGGAGAGCATAACGGTCGGGATTTGGAATCCGATCGATTGAATCTCCGGGCTGTGGAAGATATAATCGAGCTCCATGAAGGGGTTGCGGCTGGGATATGACGACTTGCCCTGGTCGTTGGCGCTGACCAAACCGCTGGCAGCCAAAAACAGTTGCAATTCGCGATCGCCCCGAAATGCGTTGAAATCACCGGCAACGATAACTGGCTTGTCGCATCCGGAGATCAGAGCGTTCAGGTCGTTGAGCTGGTATTGGCGGTGGCGAAATTTGAGTGACAGATGAACCAAAAAAATTGTGGCTTCCGGCAGTTCAAGTTCAATAACAAGACGTTTGACACCATCACGAAGAAAATGATACTGGCGGCCGATAATCGGTTGGTTGGTTAATACGGCGTTGCCCTGTTTGTTCAACAGCGGCACCTTGCGTGCCATCGATGATTCATCATATTTGGATTGATAGATCGCCCGGTGGTTCAGCGCCCGGGCGATGACCTCAGCCTGGTTGTCTTGATCCACCCGGTATGAACCGAGGTCGACCTCGATCAATCCGATGATATCTGGATTGATCACTTTGACGAAATCCAGAATTTTTTGGAAGTGGCCGTTTGTCGGTTTGAAATAGCCGCTGTAAGGCACGGGCAGGTGAAATCGCTTTCCGATTCCGGCCCCATAGCGGATGTTGTATAATAGAAATCTCATTCAATTTAGTCTCCGTAAAAAAACTGCTTCCTAACATGGTCATTGGTTCGAATTTTTCAAGGGCCCATTCCGGGACAATCTTTGAAACCTCTTTGCCTGTTTGTCCCGCTTGGCTGCCAGCTCTTTCGGCAGCGGATGCGCCGCAGGCAACAGCACTGATATCCGTTGCAGACGGCTGGTCAGTTCTCTGAGAGACACCGCCCCATTTTTTACCTCCGCTTCACCCGCTCCCGCGTATTCCATGCGCAGACACATATCGTAGAGGGCATAGTAGGCGTCATTGAAATACAGGAGTTCCTGTGCGCATTCCGGGCCATAGGTTTTGGTCAGGATTTTCCACAGAGACAGTTCTGGATCGTAGGCCGCGGCGTTCCATTCATAGTCGGCAACTGTTGCGAATTTTATTTTATAGATTTCGCTGAAAGCGTCACCGTTGGTAAAAAGATGGCGCCCGTCGTTGAGGTTGTGAAAATCCTTTGGCCTATACGTGTCATACGGTTCAAACAGATTGCACATCCTCACCTTGCCCGGATAGTGGGTTGTGTAGCCGCCGTACCGTCGGGATTCGATATTTCTGGCGTACAGGGTGTTGTCCCAGAGCATGGGCCAACGCTGGATGAGTAATTCGTAACGATTCAGGTCGGCGGTGTCTATGGATAAGGACCTGACGGTCGGGCCCGTCCACACTATCGCGACCTCGGGCGGGATTTGTTCGACCAACTCTCGGAAGTACACTTCGGCCCGGCCCTCACTGCGGTCGATGAATTCGTTTGCGTACCACGGTGGACAGAATTCGAGCCGCGTCCCCGGATAATTCTCGTCAATCCATAGCTTCAATCGGTTGATAACATGCGCCTGGGCGTTTTGAAGATTGGTGAACCGTCTCTCGTCCTCTTCGGAGTACAGACTATAAATCTTTCGGTTTGTGCCCTTGTGCGGGACGTGATCGTCGGCATGGAGCATGACTGTCCCGGCCCCGGCCGCCAGCCCGATTTCAATCACGTTTTTGAGCATTACGAGGCTTTTCTGGTCGCCGTGGATCCATGTCCGGCGTAACTCTGAATCAAGATGATCGACGGATGCTTCGAATGGAAAATGTGAATAGGGGTTAACCATAAGTGCCAGAGACATGACCCCGTTTTGGCGGCAAGCACGGCCGGCTGCTTTTATACCGCGTCGGAAGAGGGGATCGGGTTGATACCAATTTTTCCCCTTGCGATTGTTACCGGCGTAAACTTTGTTCAGTTTAAATCGGCTCAGCCGCTCGATGGTGTCAAGATCCTGCTGGAGTTCTGCATCCGTCCGCCAGTCTCTGAAAGTGTAGGATCGGCCTAAAAAATCCGGGAAGTCGACGACGGTGGCATTGTGATAGATATATTCATCATCTTTGAAGAGCTGCACAGCCGTCGCCGCGGCATAATAGGATCCTATGGGTGATGCGCCGACAAGATAGACAATCAGCGTATCTACCGGTGTGCTCGGACACAATGAAGTAGCCCTGCTGATTGCGGCCGAAGGAGTGCTCAAAAGAAGTGCTACGGCCGTTTTGGCGGGTGTTGTAGACGTCATTTCTGCCGATGCTGAAAACCAGTTTAGCGTTGCCGACATCGCTAAGGGAGAAATTCTCACCGGCGATTCGTATATCGACACCAGGGGGCCGATCCCTGGGCGATAGCCTAACCATTAAACTGTCGATTCTGTTTTGCAGCAAGGTTGCGGCGGTTCGCTCGGCCGGTGCCGGGTCGGGCGGAAGGAGAATCATAGGGGGGCGTGATGTCAGCAGGCTGGCATCCCAATAAGTGACGTCTGGCATTCGAGTGACCCGTTTCGGGGTCGGGATAAGCCGCTGCTCGGGTGTGAGGTGTTTCTCGAAATACGGTTTCATGCGTTCCAGAACCGTGAAATTCCACTTCGCGTAACGATAGTCGACATTGTCCAACCACAGTGTGCCGTTGCCCTTAAGACCGAAAAATAGACGCACATAGCGGGTCCTATCGGGCAGGTCACCCTCGGAAAACGGATAATTATATGTTCTCCCTCTGATCGTTCCCCATGGGAATTTTTCGATGGACCAATAGTTGGCAAAGGAATAACTTTTGTCCGCGTTGTCTATAAGCGTTCCGGAGACGGGATTCAGGCGAGCCGGATGGATTGGTTTTTTATTGACATCATAGAACAGGGTCTTCACCGCGAAAGTGTCGTTCAGTCGTTGGCCGAGTCGGCTCCTGTTGGTCGTTAGGTTTTGAATTTTGACATCATAAGTAAAAGAGTAGTTTCCAGGGATTACCGGGATATAGTCACTGATGATACCTTCCGCTGCGTCCAGTTCTCCGGCATTGTCCCTTAAAATTTTCACCGCATAGCGGCCGTCGTTGACCTCATCGGCGGCATACGGCGGGGCGTTCCTGTCGACCCATTCAATATTCCGGCCGATAATTTCCCACCCTGTGATGGTGACCGTCGGCACTGATCCGTTCATGGTAACGGTGCCTTCTTCAAAAGAGGGGTTTGGTGCGAGGTTGTTTTTTTGGTAGTGTTTCTGGCGGATTGAAAAGGGTATGCTCAGCGGATCCGAACTGGTCCACCGATCGTCTATCCGCCCCACGTTCACGGGGTCCATTGCCGAACAGGCGTTTAGGATGACGGCGGCACTCAATCCTGCCCAAGAGGATCCATCTTGAAATGAACATATATCCAAGCCTCAGATAATATTCAGAATGATCGGGGGTATATCAGTCGGCAAGTATACGTCTCGCCGTCCAGAAATGGGGTTGCCAGTAATAACGGTCGATGGGTGAGACCGTTACGCCGCTGGTTTTGGACGCGTGGACGAATTGACTGTCACCCAGGATATATACCGACATGGCGGGAGTAGTCGGGGGGTTTGAAAAAAACGAGATCGCCAACGCGCATGTCTTGATATAATACTGGTTTGCCTTGTCTCACCTGCTCACTGGTGGTGCGTGGGAGATCAATACGGAAAACCTTTCGGTAAACTGCCCGGACGAAAGCCGAGCAATCGATACCGTTGCGATCATTCCCTCCCAGGCGGTGTCTGGTGCCCAGCCAGCGGCTGTATTCCCTCCGAAGCATGTCTTCGGTGGCCGTGTCACCGGCAACATCACGTCTTTCTTGCGGTGTACGGGGGTCATCAGCACCGTCAAGGCTACGTTGAGGCGTTAATGCCGCATTTCGATTTTCCGATTCGGTGCCCGCAGGCGGATTGGGCGCATGCAGGGGGTCAACAGGAACAGACCGGTTCTGGGTGCAGGCGGTGAGGAAGAGAATCCCAAGCAGGCTGATAAGACAGAAACGGAAGCTGATTCGGTACCTACGGTTCGCAATAATAGCTCTCAGGTCTGACCGGGCGCTTGCGACCAAAGCCATCGCTAATATTCCTGTTTCCGTATCCATTGATTTAGGCATGCTGACATTTTATCACAGATCGGTTCAGGCCGTAAAGGTACCGGCAGCGCCGCGATGGTTCTCCGTTTTGCTTAGAAGTGGTTCCAAAACCTGAGATCACCTCGGCGGTCAAGGCGTGGTAAGGCTAAATAGCGCTGCGTATGCGGTCGAATGTATGCCAGGGTACGGGGGGGAAGGGCAATAAATTCCTGCGGTTCTTCTGAGGAGGAACACAACCCAGAGATCCGGCGTGAGGAGATGTTTTGAAGCCACTTCTCGTTTGGCCGATCATAGCTTAGCCTCAATACCACTAATAACCGGCGCAATAGCCCCGCGCGCCATTATTTGTAGCGGCTTTTCTTTTTCGGCGCTTTCCAGCGTGACTTGCCCATCTCCTCGATGTATCCGACAACCTGCAGTATGGTGTGCAGGCTGAAACGGGGCAGACGACCATTCCAGATGCCACTTGCGGCCCCAAGGGTCGCGGTGATTTCTCTTAAACCCCTGCGACCGCAGACGAGGTAAGTGACCGATTCGGCCTCTAAGTTTTCGCTGGCCGTGCTGAACCCCCGCCGATCGGACCACCAGGACTGACTATCGATACCGAGATGACCGCAGAAAATTCGACCCAAATCGTTGATAAGGGAAGTATACCGGTTTTCAATACGCTTCGCTCTGTCGATAAGTATCAGGAAACTTGCTGCCGGGGAAATATCGAGCGTACGGTATGATTCCCTTATACTGCCGGTAAGTTGCAACACTGAGGCGGATTGTCGCTCGCGCCAGGGTATCTCCCGTATTTCTATGCCGTGCAGGGCGCTGTTGGCAATTGTGTGTTCATACACTTTGTTGTTCCAGCTTCCTTTCAAATCCGCAGTCCTCAATAAATTGACCTGGACTGGATCACCTTCTGTTTCAGCAACATCATAAACAAACACTACCGGTGACATCGGAGCGAGTATGATCAGGGGGCGAGCGCCTATTTTTGGGCGACGGTTAGACATTTTCAACCATGTGGCTGCCGTTGCCACAAGGGTCGCTGACGGATTCTGGATATACAGCAGAAAGGTATTCAACGGTGAGTAACGGGGAAATCTTTGGATGAAATCGAGGAGTGCCAGATAATCTGCGGGGTGACGGCTGCTGTTGCCAGCGTCAAAGACTTCGTCTACGGGGAGCAGATCGGCCGGGCGGTCATCGGTTGTGGTATCGGAATGTTTTTCCGTCCGATCGACAAAACCGGGAGGAAAAAGGCTGAGTTGATCCGGCATTATTCATTGACCTTATAGGGGGTTATCGATAAAAAAAGCCCCGAACTCTTATAGA
Source organism: uncultured delta proteobacterium (assembly GCA_963719015.1). GTDB lineage: Bacteria > Desulfobacterota > Desulfobacteria > Desulfobacterales > SG8-13 > JARFQH01. Next base: position 40,408 of record CAVRBA010000005.1, read on the forward strand.
GAGCGGGGCGAATACATTCAGATCATGGCAACCTCATCGTATAGGTTATCTTTTATAATTATTTTAGACTATTATCATATGGATATTCCATAGGTCAAGTTTTCGCTGGCGATGCCAAGAGTGTCAGTTTCCGGATTGATTCTTGTCCCTGTTCCGAAAAGCAGCATCCTCTTTTACCAGTTCTTTCAGCAGAGCTCCCAGTTGCCACCCCTCCGATGTCGCGGTCATTGTGGCCCAGAGCTGGCGAGGAAGTCCGGCCTCTTTAAAAGCGGTCATCAGGGTGTGGACTTCCATTTGTGTGCAACCGGACATGATTGTTGCCCGCGGCATCTCTGCCGATTCTCCCATCCCTGACCGGTCAGCGGAGGCAAGTAAATCTGTGAGATTTTTTTCGATATCCGCATGCGTGGCAAAGATTAGCGGCCGGTCACCAAAACCAATTTGAGACAAGGCATTGACCAGCGGTTCATGCTCTGCGGCAGAAAAACCGCAAAATATAATACCCTTGGGGCCATACATCTGCTCTGATGACTGGGCGACTTTTTGAAATTCACCATCGTTCATAAATCTGAATCTCCAATGAAATAAGCGGTTCGACATCTCGGTCTGCGGGATGGAATGCTCTTTACGGTACCACAAATATTTATTGGTTGACCTTACCCCAGCTCGATTTGAAATCAAACAAAAAATATTTCCAGATCAAGAATGCGTCCATGATGGCCGTGCGCATTATCTAATTCATAGCGTATTTGGGTGGCAATGAATTCGATTCCGCATCGGCGCCTTTCGGCACGATAGGAGGATTACTGTCGCCCGGCTCAAAGACCATTTTTCCGCGCACGGGCATCCCGGCTGTCCGTCGTCGCGGGCAATCCTCAATCCATGATCTTTATCAGAGCCGATAGGGTGTCCTCGGGTTCGGGTCGAATCGTGTAATCCGGGTTGATTTCGGCATAACGGATCGTGCCGTCCCGGTCGATGATCAGGCGGGCGGGCATTGGCAGCGTCCAGCTCTCATCGCCGTTGTGTTCGTCAATTTTAAGGCCGAACTGTTTGAACAGTGTTACAAGGTCATCGGCCATCTTGTATTTGATTCCAAACTGCGCGGCGACCGTGTTACCCGGATCGCTCAGGACATCGAATGTAAGGTTCTTTTCCTCCTTCATGGCCTTATTGTAGCGGATCAACTGGGGGGAAACCGCCAGCAAGACCGCGCCCTGCTCGTCGAATCGTGTCACCGCCTTTTCCAGAGCTTCCAGCTCCAGATTGCAGTAAGGTCACCACTTCCCGCGATACCAGCTTAAGACAACCGGACGTTTGGCCAGCAGAGCGTAAAGGTTGACCTCCTGATTTTCTGTATTTGCCAGTGTAAAGTCCGGTGCTTTCTGGCCGACCTTGACGGTGCGGTCCAGGATGCCCGAATTTTTCAGATCATCAGTGGCACGGTGCATAATCTCCAGCGCTTCTTTTGGCATTTTTGCCTTGGAACTTTCTTTCAATCGATTGAGTTTGTCCTGCAGTCCCATGGTCATTCCTCCTTTATGGTGTTTTCATATGAAAAATTAGACACACAAAAATGTCAGCAACCATTCGTGGATGGGTTCAAACTTTACAGTCTATTAATGCGGCTCGAAAAAGTTCAGCAGCGGCTAAGGCACAAAATTGATACAGGGTTTTCATTGATGCTATAGTGGTTGTCAAAAAAAAATGTTCCGTTATGCGAACGTTTTTTTCTGCAACCATTTCTACCACCCTTCCGTATTTCGGAATTTATTTTTGAAAAGCGGTATAACAATGAAAATCCCAATAGCCGCGTTAGCGGGGTCACTTTACCAGGCGCAGTTTGTGCGTCTGCCTCAGGTGTGTCCAGAGCCTTTCGAGAATCATGACCGCTGCCTCGTCCTGATGCAGGTGGGGATCGTTTGCGACCAATCGGCACGATGTCAGAAGAGCCCCGTTTTCATGCCAAAGACCGAATTCATTCCGCACGCGCATGAGAAGTGCGGGTTGATATGTGATCAGGTCCTCGGGATCCAAATTGCCCAGCTTGGTTCTGTCTTTGAATGAAAGACCGGCGTTTAGTCGTTCGACAGCCTCCTCAAGCGACCGCGGCCGATCGGAAAGACGCCGTTGCGTGCGAACATTCAGGAGCAGCACAGCATTATTCAGGATCTCAAAAACTTTGTCATAGATGAACGGATCTTCGCTGGCCCGTGTTCCGGCGACATTCAGAACCTTGATAACGTTGTCTGTCAACCAATTCACCAGGGTATACAGTGCATTGTCGCCGCTAATATCGTTAAGATCGATATGCAGACATGGTTTGTCAAAAGTGTCGGTATATTCGCGCGTCAGTTTCGATCCGCCCTTGCGCTTACCGTGAGTCAGGATCAAAGTCCCGTCGGAGTCAACCACATTGGCCCTGGTCCGCGCCGGATAGCTATCGGTCGGCATTTCCTTGAGCTGATAATGAGCAGGGATCTCTCCGTCCTCCGCGCGCCGGCCACAGGGAACCCAACCGCCATGGGGAAGTCCCATATGGATGGCCACATCGAGAGCCGCTCTATCGGCACCGGTCTGTCCGCCGGAAACAATTTTTGTCAACATGCTGAACTCTTTATTTGAATGTCGCAGAATGACCAATTATCATTTGGTTGACTGTATTCTAATTTTCAGTGGTTATGTTGTTTTTCAAATTTTACGGCCCTTCTGAAAAGTATTCATGAAAAATGCGGGTCTATACATACGCTGTTAATTCTTTTCTGATCCCTTGGGATACTTCGGCTGTCAAACGGTAGATACGCCTGGCTCGGTCGATTGCAAGAAGTCCGGCGCCACAGGCGGGGGTAATCATGCTCTGCTGAACAATCGTTTTCCTGTTCGGGCCTCGGTCGAAAAGATCATTCCACAGCAAGTACAGACGCTGGAGCAATGATTCGGCCGATTCTTCGAACGGGTCGTCCACGGTCGGAACAATCCCCCATGCAACCACCCCGCCACGATTCAGGAACTGCCGCAACTGATCGGCATAAGGAATGAGTGATGCACCGAATCGGTAGGCATCCAGGCTGAGGATTTGAGCCTGGGATTCGATCAGAAGGGACCAGTCGACTGCCTCACAGCAGTGAATACCTGCGATCGCCCCTGCGGACTGGATTGCCGCTAAAACGACGTTCAAATCTTCTAGAATGTCATCCCGACTCAGGGCCAAGTGAAGCCTTGAGCCGTATGCACTGACAGCTGGATCGTCTACAAAGATTATTGGGGTGCGGCCAAACCTTAATAGCGCTTCAGCCTGGCCGCGGGCATTCAGGGCCAGCGTCCGCACGATTGTATCCCGCAGATCGGCCTGGTAATAGGCCGGACGGCCATGTTCTTCTTTTAATTCGAGAGCGATTGTCAGCGGTCCGGCAATTTGCCCTTTGATGTAGTGCGCCCTCGAAAAGCCGTCCGCTTGCAAGCACAAAAAAGCATGAAAACCGGCTGCGGCGCCAGGCGGCGGCAGGAAAGATTGAAGACATTCTGGACGGCCGTCCTCCGCTGACAGGTAACGCGAGTAGAAACGGGTCAGGCACTCGGGATAGTTTTCCCTGGACGTATCGAAGGACCAGCGTTGATTAAGAAACGACAACATGCCGCAGTCGACCAGGGGACGTAAAAACTGGTAAATAAAATGTTCCTGCCTGTCCCTTAGCGGCAACTGGGGCCAGTGAGGGACCTCCGGCATTTCCGCCATAACGAGGGACAGCGCGTCCGCCGGATTCGTAAAGGGCATACTGCCGATCCCGGTCGCTAAACCGCGTGGCAGGAATGTGTGTGTCTCGATCGGATCGCAAGGATTCATCTCAGACATTTTGTTCCCGCCCAGCCAGTGTCCTAAGCAATCGGTAACTCTAACCCGGAAATTTCATGAAATCTTTTCAACGCTTTCATCAGATCTTGAAGAAATACAAAGTGCCCCTCTGTTATACGGTTCATGAGTTTGACCAATGCCCCGATATTACGTCTTTTTTTCTGCTCGGTGAAAAGATTTCATGAAATACTCGGGCTAAACATTCTTAAAGATAGGATCAGAAGCAACCAAGGGCAAGTATTACCTGCCGTTGGCGAAAAAACGGGACGAGCTGATGCCAGGTTTCAGATCACCTTGAGGTCATCTAAGCCATATGCCATCCATTGAATACCGGCCGGTCGTGTATATATTCACCAAACATGATTTTATACCGCTTTTCAAAAATAAATTCCGAAATACGGATGGGTAGTATACGTGGTTGTCAGAAAAAACGTTCGCATAACGGAACGTTTTTTTGACAACCACTATAACCCGCAAAATAGATGAAGGTCTTTCAACTTTAATGCTTCAAAAAATAGCTCGAACGATTTTAACCGCTAATTACAATGAAGATTATTATCAGCCGGCCATAAGGACAAAAACATGGACAGACCAGGATCATTTTCACTTTACGACCAGCTCGATGCGAAGCAAAAAGCCGGTTTGACCCAGTTGAGTTCAGGATTAGGCACCGACGAAGCCGGAACGCCTTTGTCCTCACAAACCCACACGAATGGCGGGATCGGTGACCGAATTATCGATATCCTCGAGGCGTGGTTGCTGGATGAAGAACAGAAGCGGGACTTGATGGCCAATAGCTGGGATATTTTCTACCTCTATGCTGCCGCTTATGATCTCAACCGGTACCGGGAGGGTAACGCCGAGACCGGGCTTGGCGGTGAGACCCGGGGGGAGGTTGAAAATGGCCGGCAATCTTCCGAGATGAGACCGGCCGCCGGGTCTTCCGACCGCCAGATCGACCGCCGTCAGGCAGAGATTATCAGCCTTATCGTCGCGGGGCAAATGGCAGAGGACAGCATCAGCGAAACTCTACCCCCAACGGTACCATATCGCAATGGTATTCGTGTGCACGTTCAGTTTATTGCCGCTTGTTTGCGCCTGGCAGCCGCTTTCATCCTGAATGCTTCGACCGTAAAAGAGCAGATCCTGTGCCTCTTGCCCCCAATCGCAAATGTCAACCGCCGGCGTTTGGCTGAATGTTTCGAAGTGATGTCAGTCGGGCCCCATCCCCATCTTCAGGCCACCGTCAGAGTGATCCTGCACTGCAGCGAAGCCGAAGTCCACCGGGCACTCAAACGCTACGAGCGCAGCCTCCAGCGGCTCTTGTCCGGCCTGAACCGTCTTGTGCGGCCTCGGTTTCTATTTACCGCAGTTCATTTTGAGATTTTGCCCATAGGCTACCAACCGATTGATCTCAAATTCAGTGTCGACACGTCTTCCGCCCTTCAGCTCTTCATGGGAAACACGCTTTACTCAGACCGGCGTGTTTTCTTGCGGGAGTTGATTCAAAATGCCGTCGATGCCTGCAATATGCGCAAACTCTTCGAGCCTGATTACACTCCGGCTATCAGTGTTGATTTTAACCCGGACATCAGTGAAATTAAGGTCCGTGACAACGGCATTGGAATGAGCAAGCAGTGGATCGAAAAATATTTCCTCAATATTGGACTATCATTTTACCAGTCGGACGAAATTATGCGTATTAACCGAGACGCCGATATAGAGTTTAGCTTCATCAGCCGATTCGGAATTGGATTTCTTTCCTGCTTTCTCGTGGCCGAAAAGGTGGTCGTCAAGACCCGCAAAGCCGGAGAGGACGGTCTTGTGGTTACAATTACGAACATAGATGACTACTTTGACGTCCGATTTCTTCGGAAAGAAATGTCGGTAGGAACTGAAGTGACGGTCGTTTTGAAAGAGAACAGTCTGCGATACAGCCGGAGCCTCGAATATCTGGGATACCTGAAAACCAACGTGCGATTTCTACCGATTGCCGTAACGGTCACCGACGAGAACGGGGCGCCGACGATCCTGGGCCAGGAACCGATGGACTATGCTGAAGAAATCCGCTGGGGGACAAAATTTACGGCAAAACTCGACTATCACAGCTCTCGGGGATATCTGCTACTGCGTGTAATTGAAAACTCCGAGTACATTTACGATCTTGAATCCTCCCAAGGGGGAATTTCGATATTCCAGGATGGGATATTTATCACCCAAGTTGACCATTTGCTACCGGAAAGTGCAAGAAATTACATCGTTGGGCGCCTGAACCTGGTCGGTGAAGAAAAATGCGAACTGAGTATGGACCGTAACCGGATCTACTGGGGCAAGGGGCAATTGGCGCAAACGAAAAACCGGATTATGACCGGCATGGTAACCATTGTCAATACCCTCATGGATGCTGTTGCACAGCAGTCGATTCCCGAAAATGTAGATCAGAATCTCACACGAAAATTGGCGTCTTTTTTCGAATTCAACGATGTGAACGATGCGGTCTATGACAGCCTCAATCGGAAACTTCGTCTCATGGTGGAAGATAAGTTTAAGTTGTTTATCAGGGCCAACCGGTACCAGTTTGATCTTTCCCGGCGCAAACAGAGCACCGCCGATGACTCACACGGATACTACTACAATTGGCAGCAGCATTTTATCGATGCGTTCAAAAGGAAAGAACGGCGTCAGCACGCGCCCTCACCATAGGAATCTGATTGGATTAGAGGCAGGCGCCGGATGAGAACAGGGCCGCTGAAGCAACCGCTCGACATGCTATCCAATTCTGCAGTTTATTCGGCAGGAGCGACCTCGATCCATATGGCTTTTGCGTTACCGCAATGACTACCGGATTGGGTATACAAGGCTGTACCGGCAGTGTGTTTTCGTCCATCCGATCCGATGTGCCAGCCGACGACAATGAATTTGTCTCCGGTTTCAACTCTGCCGGTGATAACGGCCGACAGACGGCCCAGAAGCATGTAGCGATGGCGGTCGGGGTTGATGGCGAAGTATCCCGGGCAATCGAGTGCCGCCCAGATAAACTCAGTTTTTACCATGCCGGTGGCGTCAGCTAAGGAGTGGTGCGGAACCCAAGGTGCTGCAACGTATTTTCGATCAGGAACAGGCCCGGCGAATATCCGCAGGCCGTCGCCTTCTGATCGGTCTGGACCGCAAACGAAGCAGCCCGGGTAGAAGTGATGTCGAAACCCGGAGTAATTGCGCATCGCCGCCTGGGCTTCTGCGAAAGAGGGGCAATAGGGTGCGGCGGCACGGATGTCCGAAGGGCGAGCATCGGCAATTGGACCGATGTCATCCAAAAGGCGAACAGCGTTCATTTTGGTCGATTCCAACACCAACGGCCTATCAAGAGGTGGTGGGCGTCGTAAGGTCACTTGTGCGGCTCCGTCGATGAACCTGGCAATCCGGCCACATACGTAGCCGCCATTTCCCGATGCTGGCGGGCCGCAGAAGCGATGATCGATGACAATCCTTCGACGCATGCTCTGAGTCACTCCTCAGGAGCGGCAAGCATTTCTTCGGCGAGCTGTTGCCACTCTTCGTCTATCGCTATGTCCGGTCTGTCTCTGCCGGCTCTGGAATACCAATAGTCGGCATTCCAGAGGACCCCTTCCTTGCGATGCAGGTAAGCGTGCACGGCGCTACCCTGGACGGTCGGGATTGATTGCGCAATGGCATGCGCCTTATCCCAATCCCCTTTATTATCCCACCAGAGAGATTTCAGGGTTTCGGAAAAACGTTGAGGCGGGCGTGCATTCTTTATGCTATCGAGAAAATCATTCAAAGTCATGGCACCTCCTGGGTCTGGCCTTGGAAGCTTCGGTTTGGTCCGAAGAATGAAATTTTCTGATGAATCTCCTTTCTTTTCAATCAAGCATTCTCACCCGGCTATATAACCGAAATGAGTAATGTCGCTTGTAGAAAACCACTATACAATCGAAAACGTGCTACGTGAAAAATATGGGTGTACCTGCGCCTCAGGCGATCATTCTTGTGTTTGACAAGAATGATCACGCGTGTTTCAATTAATGGAAGCCATGGGCTTTTTTCAGGAAAAATCTATAAGGATTCGGTATGTCCGAAAAACAATCACCGCAAACTGCTGCCGAGTGGTTCGAACGGGGGCGGAAGTGCTTCCGCATGCCTGACGGGGTGGGCGCTGTCCGGGCAATGGAACGAGTTGTTGAACTCGATCCAGCATACAGGCACCCGGATGGTGACAATCCCCATTTTTACCTGGGGAAGATACACGAGATGGAAAACCGTATTGAAACCGCCATCATGCATTATTGCCGTTCGCTGGCTGTTGACCCAAACGATGAAGAGAGTCTGATCGGCCGCGGAAGTTGCTACACGGTAACCCGGCAGCACCATCTGGCCATTTCCGATTTCGTTAAACTGCTCAAGGTACCGGACCGGCTGCGGAGGGTGCCTCGAAAGCATCTGCTCTATGCCATTGCCGAGAACTATCGGCAATTGGAAGACTGGGAGAAAGCCGCCGACTGGGGTAAACAGGCCCTGGATGCTGATCCGCACAATCAACGCCATCAGCAGCTGGTGCAGGAGGTCAACGCCAGATTGGATCCATAGGCAATCAACCGATCACCGTTAGATTTCCTTTTGCTACTTCAGCTGTATCCTCAATTTTACGGCTTCTTTAAGAGTGTTGGCGACGATACAGCCGCGTTCGGCAATTGTGATCAACTTCTCCATTTCCTCTCTTGCCGCATATTCCGCTGATACGAGAACCTCAACAGCCGAGTAACGCGGAGGAGAATTCTCCAAGATGCCGCTGATGGTCAGCTGAACATTGGCGACTGCGGTATCGCGGGCGGCCACTGCGGCCAGCAAGTTACTCATGAAACACCCGCCCAGGCTCATCAGCAAAACCTCACCACCCATCGGCCCCCGATTCTCACCCCCTTTGGCTTCTGGTCTGTCCATGCGGATTCTGTGGGTTCTTGAAAGCCCCTCGGAGGCCGAGGGGCCGGCCTGATTAACTTGCACCGTGATTTGAGTGCCCATGACCGGCTCCTTTCATAGAGATGTCTGTAAAACGTATTCAGGTTAAGGTAGACTCTTTAACCAATGATTACACATTAACCGGTGTTACCTTCCAGATCTTCTCAGCATACTCCCTTACGGCACGGTCGCTGGAAAATTTGCCCATGCATGCAGTGTTGAGGATCGCCTTGCGGGCCCATGCCTCTGGTTGGCGGTAGAGCCGGGTGACGTGTTCCTGGGTTTCGATGTAGGCGCGATAGTCGGCCAGCACCATGTATTTATCGCCCCGATCGAGCAGAGTATCGATGATTGGCGCGAAAAGTTCGGGTTGCTGTGGCGAGAAGGCGCCGCCGGCGATCATATCCAGTGCGGTTTTCAACTCGACGTCTTTTTCATAGTAGCTTCGGGGAGTGTATCCACGCTCACGCAAATCTTGCACCTCTTCTGTCCGCAGCCCGAAGATGAAAATATTTTCCGAACCGACCGCTTCCATAATTTCCACGTTGGCGCCATCCAGGGTTCCGATGGTCAGGGCACCGTTGAGGGCAAATTTCATGTTACCGGTTCCGGAGGCCTCCATGCCGGCAGTGGAAATTTGCTCGGACACGTCGGCCGCCGGTATGATTTTCTCCGCCTGGGATACGCAGTAGTTAGGGAGAAAAATGACTTTAAGGTCCCCAGAAACATCGGCATCATTGTTGACAACTTCGGCCACGGCATTGATCAGCTTGATGATCAATTTGGCCAGAAAGTACCCTGGGGCCGCTTTACCGCCGAAGATGACCGTCCGGGGGACCGGGCTGTCGGTCGCTTGGGCCTTCAGGCGATTGTAGAGGGTAATCACATGGAGGACGTTCAGCAGTTGACGTTTGTATTCATGGATCCGTTTGACTTGAACGTCAAAGAGCGAATCAATGTCAACGGTCAGGCCGACTTTCCGCTGAATGTAGTCAACCAGACGCTGCTTGTTGATCCGCTTTACGTCCATCCAGTTTTTGACAAACGAATCGTCACCAGTCAGCGGTACCAGCTCGTGCAGGCGATCGAGGTCATTTATCCAATTATCGCCGATACGCGAAGTAATGAGGTCCGTCAGGGCCGGATTGGCCTGCAGAAGCCACCGGCGGGGGGTGATGCCGTTGGTGATGTTCTTGAATTTTCCCGGATAGTATGTGTCGAAGTCCTTGAATAGATAATCCCTGATGATGCGCGAATGCAGCTTGGAGACCCCGTTGACCGAGTGGCTGCCGACGATAGCCAGGTGGGCCATTCTGACCGTGCCATCTTTGATGATGGCCATGCGCGTTTTGCATTCGCTATCACCGGGATATCGGGTTTCGATCTCGTCTGTAAACCGCCGGTCGATTTCAGCGATGATCGCCATGTGCCGCGGCAGGACCCTCTCCAGAAGGTCCACCGACCAGGTCTCCAAGGCTTCCGGCAAGACGGTATGGTTCGTATAGGCAAAACACTGGATGCCGATTTTCCAGGCCGAATCCCAGTCCAAACCCTCTTCGTCCAGCAGGATCCTCATCAATTCGGGAATGCCGATACTCGGGTGGGTGTCGTTGAGCTGGATGGCCACCGCTTCCGGCAACTCACTGAAATCGGAATATAATCGCTTGAAACGCCGAATGATGTCTTGAAAAGTGGCCGACACGAAAAAGTACTGCTGTTTGAGCCGTAATTCTTTACCGGCAAAACTCTCATCCCGCGGATAGAGAACTTTGGATATGGTTTCACTGAGAACTTTCGATTCCACAGCACCGATATAGTCGCCTTCATTGAATTCCTGGAGATTGAATTCGCGACTGGACATGGCTTGCCATACCCGCATATTGTTGGAATTTCGATTACCGTGGCCGGGGATCAGAAAATCACAGGCCATGGCCATGACATTGTCGGTGTCTACCCAACGGTAGCGCGTTGTACCGTTATCGTCGGTGTAAGATTCCTTTCGACCATAGAATTGGACCCTGTACAAGTAACCCGGTCGTTTGATTTCCCACGGGCTGCCGGTTCTGATCCAGCTGTCGGCACTCTCGACCTGGTATCCGTCCACAATTTCCTGGTAGAAGATGCCGTAATCATAACGGATGCCGCAGCCGTAGCCGGGTATTCCCAAGGTTGCCATGGAATCGAGAAAACAGGAGGCCAGCCGTCCGAGGCCCCCATTACCCAGCCCCGGATCCCATTCTTCTTCTTCGATTTCTTCCAGGTCAAGACCGATACTCTCCAGGGTTTTCCGGCAGATATCCTGCATGCCCAGTTTCATAATATTGTTGATCAGGAAGCGGCCGGGCAGAAATTCCATGGACAGGTAATAGACCCGTTTGGCGCGTTGGTCATTGACCGCTCTTTGTGTTTTCAACCACCGTTCGATAAGCCGGTCTCGAATGCTCAAGGAGAGCCCGTGATAATATGTGTCTTTGCGCGGGGGCTTGAAGTCGTTGCCCAGGTAAGACATAATGTGGTGCTGGATATCTTCAAGCAAGCGTTCCGGAATATAAGTGACGGATGGCATATCGGTGTGCATGGGACCTCCTGAGAGAAGCTGTGGTGGGTAAGCTATGCATTATTGCCAGGATTCCATTGTGTCATGACCGATTGACCCATGGCGATGCTAAGAGGCGTCCGATTGGCGGACATCATAACGGCCGGGCGTTGTGAAAGCAACAAAAATACAGGCTTCTATTGCCTCAGATTCTACTCCCGGACAGGTCACCCGCGGTTTGCACTTGTAACAGTAATTCCCTTAACAGCAATTGTGTCCAACGCTCAATTCGATTTTGACGCTTTACGGATAGTCAAATATCAGGTAATGGAAATAAGAGAATAGGGATGGTCACCAACATCTTGAAACGGTTACCCAAGGCAGGTGTCGAATGAACACAGAATGGCTGCATGCATTTGGATCGATGACTTACGGCATTTATATTCTGACCACGGCTCTCGAGAGCCGGATAAACGGCATGATCGCTTCCTGGGTGTCTCAAGTATCCTACGCGCCGCCGTTGATTGCCGTGGCTGTTCACAAAAACCGCTTTTCCCATCGACTCGTCAAAGACAGCGGTCGTTTTGCATTGCACGTGCTCGGGAAAGGCCAGCGGGACCTGGTTCCGAAATTCATGGGATCTGATCCCGAATTAAAATTCTCCGGGACAAACTGGCAACCCGGATTAACCGGTTGCCCGATTTTACCCGATTGTGCGGCCTGTTTCGAGTGCGAAGTTAACACGAGCATTGCGCCCGGCAACCATACCATTTTCATCGGCCAGGTTGTTAACGCCACAGCCGCTTCCGGTATCGATCCGCTTACTACGCTTGATTATCGGGGGCAGTATATCGGAAAAATGTAACCAATGTCTTCCGATGCGGTCGATGACCATCAAGTCACCATAAAGATACTTTTCGGCGCCGAGGGTGTTGCCTGATCAATCGATCCGGCCGTGCTGCCCTGAAACACCACGGAATATCCGCCGGGATAGTGCTCCGCGTATCGTTTCAGTGGATACCGCCGAAGTGTTTCATGAACTGCATGCGCTCATAGGCGGCCGGGTTGCTGCTCTTGGCCTGACTCATCTTGCCTCTGAAATCACTCAGGCTGTTGAAACTTTTCTGCTCCATCCAGCCTTCCAGGGTTTCGAGCATTTTTCCAATCTGTCCCTTGCCGTTCTGATAGAGGGAGGAAACCACCTGGACGGCATTGGCACCGGCCAAAATCTGTTTGATAAGTGCAATGCCGTCGTGAACACCGGTTGAAGCGGCCAGGTCGCAGTTGACCCGTTGGGCCATAATGGCGATCCATCGCAGGGAAATCGACAGGTCCGAGGGTTTGCTGAAAACATTAGAGGATATGACTTTCGAACTTATCGATGTCGAAGTCCGGGCTGTAGAATCGGTTGAACAACACCAGCCCGGAGATACCGGTACCGGAAAGCTGTTGGATCATCGGTCCCAGATTGGAGAAGTAGTGGCTTATTTTCAATGTGATTGGAATGGAAATTTCTTTCTGGACTTTCTCGATAATCTGGAAATATGCCTGTTCTTTTTCTTCCGTCGTGCGATCAAAATCCGACGGTAAAAAAAACATGTTCAACTCCAAAGCATCGGCACCGGCATCCTGTAATTGCTTGGCGAACGATGTCCATTCATGCGAATAAACACAATTGATGCTGGCAATGACGGGAATCGAGACGTTTTTTTTGCTTTCCGAAATCAACTCCGTGTATTTATTGATCCGGTTACTTTTCAGGTCGAGGTCAAAGTAGTCAAATTGATCGAGGTTTACGCCTTCGTCGCTGGCTTCCCGCATGATATCTTCGTATTCAAGCATGATTTCTTCTTCAAATATGGACTTCAGAACCACGGCGGCGGCACCGCTTTCTTCGAGTTCCACCACACCTTTCACCGATCCGCTCAAACCTGAACTGCCGGCAATAATTGGGTTCTTCAATTTCATGCCAATGTATTCTGTTGCCAAATCAACCATTTCTTATTTCCCCTTTCCAGGATTATTAAAGTTAACGAGTGTCCATCCATATACGGCCTTTTTTTCACTGCCGATAATCATATCCGTTATAGTTGTTTTCGATTATTATGCTGCCGCCTCTATAAATTGGAAGCCAAAAGCAAAATTGTCAACCACAAATTAAGGAGGCTTGAACGTCACTGGGTTTGGTAATGACGCTCGTGACCGTCGCGATGAACGCGGTGACATCGGACATGGACTGCGGAATGATCCTTGTATCGTCCATTTGAAATATGCCGCTGCGCTCAAAATCCAGGCACCAACACCGAAGAAATTAATGATTCAGCCCGACTGGTTGCCACAATATCAATGGCAAGGCCGAGTCGGTAACTGGGGAGAACACCATCCAAGTGTACCAGGATGGTCATCGAATCCCCTGCGTGTCATCCATTCAGGCGTTTTTATTTTTCAACACGCCGAGGAAACAGGCAAGGGGTAAAAATATGAATCCCATCATCAATACGTGGATTTTTAAAGTCATTAGGCTGGAATTGGGGTCGGTTGATGCGATGAAGCAACCACCGCCGCCACCACCGTTCGATTCAGTGAGGGCTGGATGCCGGGGCTGTGGCAACCGGCAAGGGGCATGAGGTCACGCCGCTACGGCGGCCGAAATCCTGTGTCCAGTAGTGGTGGAATTGACAGCCGGCCACGGCGGCATAGCCGACGCCGATATCACAATAATCGGGACTCAGGATATTTGCACGGTGTCCTTCGCTGTCCATCCAGGTAGCGACCACAGCCTCCGGGCTCGTGTACCCGGCGGCGATGTTCTCGCCGCAAGCGGAGTAGTCATAGCCGGCGTCGAGAATTCGTTCGTTAAATGCCTGGCCATCCTGGCTGGTGTGGCTGAAGTAGTTGTTATTACCCATGTCTTGGGAGTGCAATCGGGCCGCGACAGTCAACTTCTCGTTGTATTGGAGAGGTGGGAGGTTGTTGGCCGCTCGCTCGACGTTGACAAGGTCGATTACCAGCGATTCGAAGTCAGCATGGGCTGAGGCGGCATTAAAGAGCAGGAAAGACAGGGCCAAGACGCTGACAGTTCTTTTTATAAGCATAGAATTTTTCCAGAGCCGTAGGAATTTTAGAAACCAGGCGAGTTAAGTTTATTTTGAGTGTGAGGTGAAAATTTTAGCATGAAACGGTTCGGTCCGCAAATCTCACGCACCCAACTGGCAGGGTAGCGAATGGGTCCGTCTACAGCGATCTGCGGACAAGCAATAACAAACAATGTTGTATAAAATGATCAAAATATGATAAAAAATAAGAGTTGTGTCTCTAATTAATCGATTCAGCTTTGTCGTCGAATCTTGTGGTCTATTCTGCCGTAGACGATGTTTGGGGTCCTATTGATGCAGGTGCTTTCATTAAGTGGGGACATTGTCGATGATTGAAGGAAGTGAACAAATTAACAAAGTAAATACAGAATCTTACAATGGGCCAGAAAGAAGATCGGAAAAGGTGTGGGACAGAAGGATTCCTCACATGCCGATGGGTATGGGGCTTTTTTTGCGATTCATTTACCAGACTCCCAGAAGATTCTGGGTGTTGTTTATTCTGGCGTGCATCGGTTGGATCTGGATGATTGCGCATGTTTCCATCTCCCTTTATGTAAGGTTCTTCAGTTCACCCTGACAACCATTCGAATCCTGAGCTATTTGCCAAATTAACAAACCTCCCGTCTTTTCTATTTATCCCCATCTTATTTACAACAATTGGGGTTAAAATCCTCAAATCCTTGCGCCATATCACTCAAAAAATGCTGAGGTCCTTTACGCCGGGCAATTCAATATGATATTTAACATACTGTAAATAATATTAATTTAGGAATTTCTATTATCTGGCACACCTCTTGTAATGAACCGGTTCAAACCGTGTGAAAAGAGCGGCGATCTTTTAAGCAACGAAAGAACCGCCATATCAGGAGGACACATTTTGCAAACAGAATTGAAAAAAGTTCTGATTCGAAAAATCAACCAGTTGGACTGTCTCGATCGGATGGACCTTCTGAACAAATACACTGCCTATGCCGAAAATGTATATTGCGAATTGCCGGAGGACCGCATCGGCAGGATAATTAGTATAATTTTGCAGTACAAATTCGACAAGGAAGCGATGATTGATGGTTTGAAGGTTGGAGAACCGGTTGTGGACCGTCCGGGATATCGTCTGGCTGACTTTTTGATTGCTGAATTAGAATGGATTTAATCTTCTTCCGGGTTCGGTTTCGGGCAGCGGTTGGCGTTAGATAGGGCCTGATTTTCTGCAAGCAAATTACCATTCACTTGAACGGCTAAAATTTCTCCCCTGAGATTTTTTCCCTTTCACGGATTCCTCAAAGGCGTTGCCACAATTCAAGTCAATTCATGCGGCTGATCGCATCCCGGAGACCTGAGCCGGTCTGCCCCCATATAAAACCTGTGCCATTCGAATCAGACCGCAAAGGATTCGAGGAGTCGAACAAGAAATATCCAAACCTTGCTGATCGATGGAACGAAAAGTTTTTCACCTGGCGAGTGTGGGAAGCGGATCGTCGGGCCGAAAGAGATCATGTCCATCCCTTCCTTTTTGGCGCCAATCAGACCACACTCCAGGCCGGCATGGATCGCCTTTACTTCGGGGTCTTTTCCGAACTGGTTTTTATAGACACCCCTGCAACGGGCGAGCAGGGGCGAGGACATATTTGGCTCCCAGGCCGGGTAGCTGTTTTTATTTGAGGTGGTCGCGCCGGCCAGGACGGCGATCGATTCAATGCAACCGGTAAGTTCGGTGAGTCTCGACATAACCGCACTGCGCTGACTCGACAATATGGCCAAACGTTGTTGTGACGGTGAAAAGTCCAGTGTTGCCAGATTGTTGGATGTTTCCACCAAACCGTCCATTTCGGCCGACATGCGCGCGACACCGTGGGGCAGGGCCGAGAGAAGGAGAATGGCCCGTTGGGAATCAGAAACACTCATGGCGGTAGCACCATCGGACGATGTGCTGCAGGGTTCCAGAAGCAGATCAAGAGACGGTTCACTGGCACCCTGCTCGTTCTTATAGGTGACTTTACAGGTACCGATTATTTGTCGGAGTGTGGCCTGCTCATCCGGTTTCGCGCTGAATCTGCAGACGGCGTCTCGGGCGATGGCATTATGTACGGTCCCGCCTTTTATCGATACGATCCGAATCCCGGCAGTGATCGGTATTGCCGCCAGTGTGCGGGCCATAAGTTTATTGGCGCTGGCTCGCGGTTTGTGAATATCGATGCCCGAGTGTCCGCCTTGCAGCCCACTGATTGCCAGATCGTAGAGGCGATGTCCTGCCGCCAGGGCTTCGCGCCTTACCGGAAGGTGAATGACCGTCTCCTGGCCGCCGGCGCAACCTACGGTGAATATACCCTCGTCTTCAGAATCGAGGTTCAACAGAATCCGGCCTTCAATCAAGTCAGGATCGAGGGCCTTGGCGCCGATGAGGCCCGATTCTTCGTCCACGGTAAACAGCAGTTCAAGGGGCGGGTGCGCGCACGACGGATCTTCCGCGAGTACCATGGCCAAGGCCAGGGCAATGCCGTTGTCGGCTCCCAGTGTCGTTTCATCGGCGGTTACCCAGTCGCCTTGGTGGACCAACCCGACCGCATCTTTGGCAAAATTGTGCGTTGATGCCGGTGTTTTCTCACACACCATATCCATATGCCCCTGGATTATCACACAGGGGCTTGCTTCATACCCTTCAGTGGCAGGCACCTTTATGCACAGGTTGCCAGTGGTGTCGCGGCGAATTTCAAAATTCAGGTCCGTCGCCCAATGGGAGAGCCAAGCGGTAATTTGTGCTTCCTGCTTCGAGCAGCGCGGAATTTGATTTATTTCCGTCAGGCGGTCCAAAACCTTGTGGGTAATATCGTCCATATCGAACCTCAATGATATATGTGCATGATGGTATTTATAAGACACTGTTTGGGCGATTGACCCAGAAGGGCGTTTCAGCGACATCGATCCGGGGCGACCCGAAGGATGTCGACGCTGCCGGCGCCGACCACCACCGTTGCCGGTCGGATTCAGTCATACTGTTTACCGAAAACCGCTAATGCCGGTGCACTGATTTGCGGTTCATCGTAGCTCATGAAGGCACCGCTCCATTCGCGGGGGGCATGCAGCACCATCCAGGCGATGGATCGGGCTGGCACTGCTGCCGGCTCCAGTCGGCCGGTGGCTTTCAGGTTTACATAGTATTCCGCCTGTTGCGGCGGCATTTTTTCTGGGCCCAGCTTTCGGAGCATGTTCTGCATTTGCGTGTCCACGACGCCGGGACGCACGGCAATGACCGTCAGTTCCGTTTCTTCGGCCGCCAATACGCGGGTAAATTGATTTAACCCGGCCTTGGCGGCACAGTAGGCGCTGGCGGCTGCAATAACATGGTGAGCGGCCCCGCTGCTGATGTTGATGATGCAACCGCGGCTGTGTCTTAGCGCCGGGAGGGCGGCCATGCTCAGGTAGGCCGGGCCGAGCAGGTTAACCTCGATATTGTAGCGCCAGTCCTCGGCCCGAGAAAGGGCGACAGTTTCCATCGGCGTCAGGATACCGGCATTGTTGACAAGTCCGTTGAGACCCTGAAAGCGGTCGAGTGTTTTGCCCACGATGCTGCGGCAGGCTGCCGGATCGGCAACATCTGCCGGAACAACAAGAGCGCTAGCGCCTAATTCACGGATTTCGCGTGCGATGCTCTGGAGGGCATTTTCATTACGTGCGACGAGGGTTACATTCGCACTTTTTGAACCAAGCCATTGGGCGACAGCGGCACCGATGCCCTGTGAAGCCCCGGTAACGATCACAGTCGGTCTCGGGTCCATTTTCGATCCCTTTTTGCAAGCAAAATACGATCAATAAAAATTCCCCGAGCCCAGAATTATTTTTTTAGATTGTTCGGCAGTTTCAGGTAAGCCGGAAGGTAGGACAGCGTCGGGGGGTTCGAGTCGTTCAGAATTTGTTTCAAATGCTCCAGGATAACGAAAACCTGCATTTCTTCACGATTGAGGGTGTTCAGGTATTGCTGGTCGACAAACATTGACGCCACCTGTTTGTCGGACATCAATCCGTTTGTGGTACATTTTTCCTCGAGCTTTGCCAGATGATCCTGGGTGATTTGCCTCAGGTCCTGATCAGGAAGGTTTTTAACAGTTTTCCAGGCACGTTGCGATGGTCGGTGTATCGGCAATGCGGGGGTTTTCGAGAATCTCCTTGAATCCGCTGGAAAAGCGGACCATGCCGCTGTGGATGTGTATCGATCGGGCCAGATTGATTCCGGCAAAACCGGCGTTTACCCATTTGAAGCCACTGAACCGCACTGTTGGGCTGTCGGCTTCCATTTCGCTGTAGAACGAGACCGAATAGGAATCGTACATATAAGACTTGACCCAGCCGAACCCGGCTTTGTTCACACCGGGAACATCGGTATAGATATAATCCCAGTTGTCATCCGGCCCGATGACAATACCTTTTTTACCGACATCGGATACATCTTTCTGTTTGGAAAGGCTGATCAACACACTGCGCCCCTGGTGTTTCATCACGATCAGTGTGCGGTAAAGATCGTATTCAAAATATGCGCCCGAACTGTAATCCGGTGAATTGACGATATGTTCGATGCCGGTAACGAACAGCGGGGAGTCCAAATTCGGAAGATGCTCCCAAAACTTTGGCAAGGTGTTGTCAGGAGTGTCCATTTTTTTCCAATGAGACAAACGAAGGGTCGACGGCATCGTGATAACGGAAGGAATTTCCGGATTGTATGTCAAGCGCAGGATTTGATCGATTTCCCCTTTTATGTCGATTTCATGATAGGCCGAGGACGCTCCATTGATCTCGGAGGCATAGTAAAGTACCGCATCGTCTTTTGGTTTTACGACGAATTCCAGAAGAGCGGAAATTTTGTCAGTCGAAAACGACCCTGAATCAACGGCCTCCGGACCGACAAAGTTGAGCAGGTAGGCCAGTGCGGCATTAAGGCCCTTATCGAGGGGCCGCTTTTCGAGATTCGACGAACCGTAACTATCTACCGGCTGTATCAGCAGCATCAGGACGATCAGAGGATATAGGATGTAGCCATACAAACGATTATTTTTCATAAGTATATTTTTTAAGTA
The DNA here is from genome assembly GCA_963719015.1 of uncultured delta proteobacterium. GTDB lineage: Bacteria > Desulfobacterota > Desulfobacteria > Desulfobacterales > SG8-13 > JARFQH01. The sequence goes on from CAVRBA010000005.1 coordinate 59,935, forward strand.
CTATTTTCTATGATGATTTTGGTGTGATTAAGTGGTTACTTTTAGCAGATAGCGTGTGGGATCTCAATGTTTCTTTGCACTTTTTCCCACCCCTGTATGTATCGCGGAATTCAATCGTTATGGTTGTAACCGCCGATTTAGTCGGGCAGAACCGGTGTTTAAAGGGTATCTGTGGGTTTTAAGTATGATTTCGACCCAGGTATCCTTCCTTGCGCGATTCACGACGTCCATGGCTGGTATCGGCACTATCCCGCTAAATGTTAAGCGCCCAGGATACTCCGGGCGCTTAACATTTGCGGGATTTTACGATTAACACTATGTAATTACAGTCTTTTTTACCCCACCAAGCAGGACCTTGCGCGCTTGCCGCTGGACTGTGCGGCGCTGCGATAACAATCATGAAGGTCCTCGTAACTTTCGGAGCAAAAGTCGCACTTTTTAATCTCTTCCACCAGACGCTGTTTTTCGAGAGAGCAGCAGCGGGCGGGGGTTATTTTAGGGGATATTGCCATGGGTCACCTCCTGTGTATCGAATGGCCCGGATGCTGTCCGGCAACTTCTGGCACTGTTCGTCACAGTCGGGCCGTCTTACGGGGCCTGAGCGACCGCTTACTTTGAACGCTATCGTCCCCCGTTTTCCATTCGACATCGTTCAAATTATAAAATGACACGGGCAATGTTGACGCCGGAACGTTTCGACGAGTCGTTGCGGAAAACTTAAGGACGGGTCTATAGATGTCAACCAATATCGTCTCTCAATCTCACTAACGGCGGACGCGTTGGCCCTTTCGGCAAACTTGACAATCATCGGTAAACCCCCAGCTTTGCTGGGGAGACTCTCAAAGATTGACAGTACCAGGAGTTTGGAGGTACCAGAGACGATGATTGTTATATAAAATTATAAAAAACAGATAGATATCCGTTGTTCATGAAATAGATCCAGCCTCTCGGTAGACCGCTTACAACCGGTTAGGTTGATATTCCTGAAAAAAAACAACATTCAAAGACCGACTGTTTGCCCGAAGTATCTGTTTAAAAAACCGTTTTGAGGGTTCACAAGAAATTTCTCCGGTTTTGCCGGAGGTCGTTGAATCAGGGAATGCGCTCTGTTACACTCCGGGTGAGATATATATCAGAGGATCTGACCATGCTGCCAACCTTTCATAAACTTTCTGCCGCAAATTCTGGAAATACCGGCCGCAACATGCTCAGGAGCATAATTGCTGCGAGCCTGTGCCGCCTTCTCTTAAATACAGCCAGGCGGTTTGCCTATCCTTTTGCGCCGGTTCTCAGTCGGGGTCTGGGCGTTCCTCTGACAGCTGTTACATCATTGATCGCCGTCAACCAGGCCACCGGCTTGGCTGGCATGTTTTTCGGGCCTCTTGCGGATCGCTTCGGCTATCGATTGATGATGCTGGCTGCAATGGGGATGCTTGTGGCGGGTATGCTGACGTCCGGATTTCTGCCGTATTACGGAGTGGTGATGGTCAGTTTGTTTCTGGCCGGTCTGGGAAAAAATATATTTGACCCTTCGATCCAAGCCTATGCCGGTGCACGCATCCCTTTCGAACGCCGGGGGTTGATCATCGGTGTTCTGGAATTCAGTTGGGCTGGCAGCACCCTTATCGGGGTGCCCTTGATTGGTCTGTTGATCGATCGCTTCGGGTGGCGGTCACCGTTTTTTGCCCTCGCAGCGGGCGGTCTGATCGGTTTGCTGGCCTTGATACTGACTATCGACCGCAACCATCCCAAAAGCACAAATATCCGGTCAGCCGGTAATATGTGGACGGCCTGGCACCGAGTCCTAAGACGCCGGGAGGCGATCGGTGCTTTGGGATTCGGATTTTTTATCAGTGTCGCCAATGACAACCTGTTTGTGGTCTACGGCGTTTGGCTTGTTGATTCGTTTTCTCTGACGATTGTCGCCTTGGGTCTGGGAACAGGAATGATCGGCCTGGCCGAACTTCTGGGAGAGGTCATGACCGCCGCCCTGGCGGACAAGATCGGTCTGAAGTTCGCTGTGGGGGGAGGATTGATCGCTTCTATGCTCGGTTATCTGATTCTACCCTTTGTGGGAATGAATTTGACCGGAGCGCTGGCCGGTCTGTTTATCGTTTTTCTGGTTTTTGAATTCACCATGGTTTGTTTCCTGTCCCTATCCACAGAGTTGATCCCAGCACAACGGGCCACCATGATGTCTATTCTTTTGGCGGCGGCCGGGCTTGGGCGGGTCATCGGGGCGCTGATCGGCGGTCCGGTGTGGCTGGCCGGCGGAATAACAGCAACCGCTGTCACTTCGGCGCTGATCAGCGGGCTGGGGCTCGCTTTTTTAGTCTGGGGTTTGAGAGGCTGGCGGCCCGCTTAGATCCAGACGAACGCCGCCGTTTGCTGCTTTCGATTCGGTTGAAACTCCAGGACGGGTAAAACTGTCGATGGCTTCAAGGTAGGCTTTTGGGGGACGCAACCCCATGAGGCTGTAAACCAGGGTCTGGTCCTTTATGAAGGCCACGAAAGGGATGCCACGGACCCCCACAAGTTCTGCCAGGGAGTTATTTTCGTCATAATTTATCCTGTAGATGTCGACCACGTCCTTTTTTTGCCAGGCAACGGCCTCAAGGATCGGCTCCAGTTCTTTGCAAGGCAGGCACCAGGTGGCATAAAAATCAAAAATCAGCAGGCGATCCGCGGCTGTCGATACGATACGGCGGAATTCATCCGTGTTTTTGATCTCTACGAGGGGGCGGCTTTTCTGCTTCTCGGGGTGGCTCCCTCCCGTGCTGCTATCGCAGGCCGAAAGCATCAGGGCGACTGCGAACGACACCACCAAACAGCGTACTATGTCAATGACGTTGGGTTTGTTGGCGCTCATTTTGCGTTCTTCAGGTTTTTCTTGTATATGGCCACCAACTCGTCAACCGATTTTCCGTTCGGGGCCATGGCCAACGGATTGATTTCCATTAGTTCTTCCCACGCCTTGATGCCGGCTTCCGGTTGATTGAGATCGTGCAGCAGAACGATTCCCTTGTTGAAACGGGCGATTTCGTGCTTGGGATCGACCCGAATCGCCTCGTCGAAGGCGTTGATCGCCTCCTGCGGTTGTTCACTGCGTCGGTACATGACGCCCATGTCGGTCCAGACATTCGCGTTATTCGGATTGATGTCCAAGGCTTTTTTGTAGGCCCAGATGGATTTGTCAAATTGTTCGGAATCAAAATAGAGATTTCCGAGTTCTATCCAGGCGGTCGCATTGGTCGGATTCTGGGCGGTTTCCTTGGTCAAGGCCTCCAGTTCCTGGCTGCGGTCGCCGACCTCGGTTTGAATCGGCGCCTGCGATTGGACAGGCGCACGGCCTGATTTGTATATGCTGAATACAACGCCCCCTAAAAAACCGACAGCAAGACAAAGGACCGCTACACCGTATAACGTCGATCTCCTGACCATGCTATTTAGATTATTTGATGTTTTGGTCATCAGCCCTCCCAGAAGGACTCTGCTTGAATCCCTATTCACGTATCAATTTTTAGAGCTCTATAAGCAAATTGATGCCAAGTTAACTCAACATTTCTTGCTCGTACCCATCCACACAGGTGTTGGGATTATATATTGTGACATTCATAAATGAGAAATTTTTTCGCTGAGCAGAGTTGCACAGCGGTTTGCGGTGAGGTGTACCTTTGGTGCGCCTCAGCCGGAAAACCTGCGGAGAAAAACGCCGGGTGAAAAAAAGACCCTCCTTAGGAATGGATGCTATCTAACATAAAACGTGGTCTGCTCGTAATCAAGCGCCAGGCCCGCAAGGTTGACTGAATAATCATGCATATTATTCGGTCTTACTTTTTCAGAATCAACGGGTCAAGGCATACGCGATAGGTTGCCAACAAAATACGTTTCTGAGCATCGATGTCATTTCGTGTTTCTGATTTGATTTAAGGTATCTATAATATCGGTAAGTTATAGTCCTGATGCATTCCAGGGGATACAGCGGTCTGAGTCCAGGTGCTCTTGCGACTTGACGGCAAACCAGAAGATCGGTCGGGAATGCCATCGGCTTCGGCAGGTTGTCAATGGGAAAATATCCGGTATCGGCGGCGTCCGAACCGGCTGCCAGTTCGCCGCCGATCGATTTGCCCCAAAACCAGATTCCCACAGTCTGGTTTTCCTTATCATGGAAATTGGAGTGAACCGCAAACACCGGGCCGATTTCGGCTGCCAAACCGGTTTCTTCTCTAAGTTCTCTGCCGGCGGCCTTGCGGACATCTTCGTTCCATTCGACATACCCGCATGGAATGCACCATGCCCCGGCATAGGAGCTGTTGCGTTTAACCAGAAGAATGCGGCGGTCCTGGACGATCAGAATAGCGACCCCGACAATCGGGTTACGATATTGTATCCGCTGGCAACACTGACAATACAAACGTTTTTTGACCCCAATCGATTGGTTTTGAAGTCTGTTGCCACAGGCAGGGCAATATTTGAATTCCATTTTTCGTTATGCCATTAAAGATAATATTTCGGTGGGGGGCCGCCTTTAATCGGGCGACGGTGGGGAACCCGTTTGTGCTGCTGATCAGCCCTTCCTCCCCAGTTAAGCATTTTGTAGAGAAACTCCCCGACTGCTGAACTATTTCGCTCTTTGGCCCAATGTCAAGGCAGCGTACCAGAAAAATTCTTACCTGTGGGACACAACCGCGTTTTGACAATTCTGGTTCCCGTCTTAATATTTTAGCAAAGTGCCGGGGCCACCTGACTGTTCGTGAGTGCGCACCTGCGCCGCCTGGGATTGATTCACCCTTTAAATTCCATTGAAAGACCGTGCCCGAGTCATTGATCAACGACTTACCATTGAGAAAACAGGCGCTCACGATAATCAACTACGATCTCTTCTGCCAAATGTATACTCGAAAGTTAAAACAGACATTATTGCTGCTCATCTCCATAGGCGTATTGATCGCGACACCGGTCGATGCTTTCCACGTTCACCATGACATGCGGATCGTGCTCGACCCGGACAGCAACCGGCTCCGCGGTGTCGATACTCTTACGATCCGACCGGCGCCAGCCAATGAATCGATTTTGCATATTAACCGGCACGCCACCGCAGTGCGGATCGAGGCAAACGACCAACCGGTTCCGTTCGAATTTAAAAATACGGCGCTTCGCGTGCGGGCTTCCAATGGACCGCCTAAGGAAGCGCTCGAACTGACCGTTTTCTATTCTGTCCGTTTCGACGATCCTGTGCCTGTCATGCCGGTCAATGCCGACAATCCCGGTTACGGGGTCAGCGGAACAATCTCCCCGGTGGGAACGTTATTGCTGGATGGTGCCGGTTGGTACCCGCACATCGATGCCGACCGCACGACTTACCGCTTGCAGGTCGAGGCCCCTGCAGGGACGATTGCGGTAACGGCCGGGAAGAGCCTCGGGCACCAGTCCGATGGGGATAAAACCGTTTCCACCTGGGAGATCAACTATCCCGTACGCGGCCTTTCGCTTTCAGCGGCCCGTTATCTCGTCAAGGAAAGAACCATCGGCAGACTGACGGTAGCAACATATTTGTTTCCGGAAAGCGCTGATCTTTCTGATCCGTACCTTGAGGCAACCGCGCGTTACATTCGCCTATATGAAGACCTTTTCGGTCCCTACCCATTTGAAAAGTTTGCTGTCGTGGAAAACTTCTTTCCGACTGGATTCGGTTTTCCTTCCTACACGCTGCTGGGCAGCCGGGTCCTCCGCTTGCCATTTATTATCGATACCAGTCTCGGACACGAAATTGCCCACTGCTGGTGGGGGAACGGCGTTTATGTAGACGTCAACGGCGGCAACTGGTCCGAAGGTTTGACCACATATGTGGCCGATTACCTTTACAAAGAACGGAAATCACCCGAGGCTGCCCGCGAATATCGGCAGCAGATTTTGCGTAATTACGCGACACTAGTGAACCCCGGTAACGACTTCCCCATCAGCCAGTTTCAGAGCCGCAGCAGTCCTGTGACAAAAACCATCGGTTACGATAAATGTGCCATGGTTTTTCATATGCTGCGCCGGAGATTGGGCGAAAAGATCTTCTGGGGCAGCCTGCGGGATATATACCGGGATAATCTGTTCCAACGTGTATCCTGGCGGCAACTCCGCCAAAGTTTCGAGCGGCGTGCCGGAATCGATTTGAAGGAATTCTTCGATCAGTGGATCGCCCGAGACGGTGCGCCCCGCCTGGTCCTCGCTGATGTTGCCGCCGGACGGAAGAACGGCGGATGGCGCGTTAAAGGAGAACTGGTTCAAGGCCCGCCCTACTTCGAAACCGAGGCCGAGGTGGCATTGGTATCCGCAGAAGAAGTCGTTCGCCGTATGGTGTCCCTGGAATCTTCAGAAGCCACGACCGCATTCGAAATCGAAAGCCTCCAGCCACCCGCTTCATTAGTGGTCGATCCGGACGTCAATTTTTTCAGAAAACTTGATCCCTCTGAAATTCCATCCTCGATCAATACGCTGAAGGGGGCTGATTCTGTTCTCGTGGTTCTGGCCGATGGCATGGAAAAGGTTTTCCGGCCATTGGCGGACATCATGGTTATGTCACTGGGGTTGGAAAACTACCATGTGGTACCGGAGAATCAGGTGACACCGGACGCACTCGGAGCCAATAACCTATTGTTGGTCGGATATGGTGCAACAGCCGCAAAACTCCTGGACGCTGTTGCCCATGAACGCCACATCGGAATCTCTGGGGAAAAATTCGTCCTGAGCAATGGGACTTATGACAATCCGTCCGACGCGTTTTTCGGCGTGTTCGATCATCCCCTCTCCCGCGGGCGGGTAGCGGCTCTATTTCTGCCTTTGTCTTCGCGTTATGCCGAGGTTGTGGCGCGTAAAATTACCCATTACGGCAAGTACAGTTACCTGTCATTCAGCGGCGGCCGAAATCGGGCCAAAGGGGTCTGGACGATCGAAAAATCACCCCTGATTCATCAGTTCGGTTCCGACGACTGACAGTTGTGGTTGCCAGATGAATATCCATCTGCCGATCGGGTCGCATGAAGTCGCCTCATGAAGAGGGCAAGAGTGGTATCCCAAACGGCGTCAATTTGAAAAATAAGCACGAAATTCGAAACAAATCCGAATAACAAAATGGTTTTTTGACAATCACTATAATAGAAGAATTCGCTGATCCCTCATTTACCTAAATTGGAGAAAGCTGATCACCGATGAATCGAACAATACTTTTTGCGCTCATCACTGTCGTCACGTTTAGCGGCGGCTGTACCGCGAGTGAAAAGGCCATCAGCCAGCGGTTTTTAGACTTGAACAGTCAGACGGAACGCACCGACGACGAGGTCATCGCCCAATTGAAAAAAGATCGCCTCGTTCTGGTGGGAGAACATCATACCAACGAGCGTCACCATCGGGCACAACTACAAGTTATCCGTCTGCTTCACGAGGCCGGCGTCAAGGTGGCGATCGGCATGGAAATGTTTCGGCGTGAAAGCCAGAATGAACTCGATGGCTGGATATCAGGGAAACTCGATGAAGGATCATTCGAAAAAATTTACAACAACAACTGGACCTATTCTTATTCGTTTTACAGGCCGATCCTGGTTTATGCCCGGGACAACCGTATTCCGGTGATAGGGTTAAACGTACCCAGCGATATTACCCGGCAGGTCGCCCGGATGGGTTACCAATCCCTATCGGACGATCAGCGGGGCTATTTGGGGGATGTCGCCTGTCGCGTGGATAAAGAGTACATGGCGTTTATCCGTGAAGCCTTCGGTGGCCATACCCACGGGAACATAAATTTCATTCACTTCTGTGAAGCCCAAATGGTCTGGGATACCGTAATGGCAGTCACCGCTCTGAATTACTTATCGCAGAACCCGAAGACCGTGATGGTGATCCTGGCCGGCACCGGTCATGTCCGCAAGCAGGCGATTCCAAGCCAGGTCCGCAGCCGATCGGACCTTTCGTTCACCGTCATCCTCCCGGAGGCTCCCGGTAGCATCGACAAGACCACCGTCGACAATGAAGATGCAGACTATATCCTTTTGAATCCGCGTTGACGTTTTTGCTGACTTGGCTGATTTATACTGCTTTTCAAAAATAAATTCCGAAATTCGGAAGGACAACTGGAATGAAATATTGCAGCCGATGTGGTTCCACCGTCAGCCTGGTTATACCTCCTGGAGATGATCGACCGCGATACACATGTCGTTCCTGCGGCACGATTCACTACCAGAATCCCAGGGTCGTGGTCGGTTGCATCCCCGAGTGGCAGGATAAGATCCTTTTCTGCCGGCGGGCGATCGAACCCCGCTATGGGCAGTGGACCCTACCGGCCGGCTACCTGGAAAACGGAGAAACCGTCGCGGAAGGTGCCAGACGGGAAACCATCGAAGAAGCCGGGGCTGCCATTCATATGATGGTTCCTTACGGTTTATACAACATCTGTTATGTCAACCAGATTTACTTGATGTTCAGGGGCCGCCTGACCGATCTGGATTTCAAACCTGGTCCGGAAAGCCTGGATGTCCGGCTCTTTGGCGTAGACGAGATTCCGTGGGACGGTCTGGCCTTTCCTGTAATCGAGAAAACGTTGGCGCGCTACATTAAAGATCGGGCCCGTTCTGAGTTCCACTTTCATATCGAGGATCTCGAACGCCGGGATGCCCCGTGGCTGATATGACCAGAGGCATATCCATCCGTCGGCACCTCACCGTAACGCCGGAGTGATCGCGACACGCAGAATCAGGGAGTCATGCACAGGCACAACGATTACAGCTGGTTGCCTATAGAAGCCCTTCTTTCCTCAGGTAACTCATCGACCGCTGGCCGATATCGGTGACACAGCTCAAGGCCCTCGTCAGATGGTACCCGGCTTCGGATGCTACACCGGAATCGAGCATGACAAGGGCCAGATCGACGTTCTTTTCCACCTCGCGCCACTTCGGATCAGTTGCCACCCGGCCGGCCAGATGAACATCATGCAGGATCATTCCAATAAAGACATGCGCCATTCGCTCGGCGCTGCGCCGGTTTTTCTCCGGGAGCCTGATGAGGAACTCGAGCGCTTGTGTCACCCAAATAATACCGGACTTGACCTTTTCACTCTGTGAAAATGTGAGAATCGCTTCTTTTGAATCCATTTTGTCATCACGACCTGAACTATTGACATGCATTCAGGCATTAACTAATGTTCTTGCTTGGACGATACGAGACACTAAAATACCGACATAAGGTTTTCGAAATATTACAAACGATCGGGACTATTACAGCGCATGCGCCGACTCAGAAAAAAATCACGCGCTTTTCAAACCGTATTAATTGGACTTAGCGGGCTGTTTGTCACCCTAATGGCCGGTTGTTCGGGAGAAGAGCAGACGGCACCTCAAACACCGATTCAAGCAGAGGGTTTCGTATTCTTCGATGTCGGTTCGACGACACCGTTTTCGGATGCGCTGAGGGAGCGTTTGAGAAAAAGCCTTGGTTCCGATGCCATTGAATACCGCAACGTCATCAATTTGGAGGTCAACTGGAAAGGCTTTCTCAAAAATCATTTCCCCGACCTGCACCAGTTGAACCTTCGTTTGAATACACCCCAGGGCGAGCGGGTTGAGCACAATACAGTTAAGCTCATGTACCGCTATACGCGGAATGAAAACCTTCCTTTCAGCTATGTCGAATTGGTTTTTTCAAATCATACCGAAAGACCTCTCTTTATTCACATTTACTCACGCAAAGATATTTCTGATGTTTTCCGCACCCTCGAAGATAAATTCGGGAAGCCGATGACAATCGATCTACCGCAAGAGACCGGCCAGGCGATGTATTGGCGGGATAAAAAAGACGTGCTTTTGGCCACTATCGTCCCGACGCGTCGCGGCGACAACGAGTATCGAATCATGATCTACTTTGCCGATAATATCGACGAACTGGTTTCTCTGGAGGAAAAGGAACGCCGGGAAAAGGAGGAGGGCAGGCGGCGCGCCGGTGAAAGTGCTTTCTGATTTCCAGGCGTTATTCCATCCCGCATATCGACATACGGTATTCAAAACCGTTCTACTTTAAGCCCCTTCAGGCGTCAGGCCAGAGTCGGACCTGCCCCGGATTCTTTACTCCCCCTTTTTCCTCCTCTTTGCTTCCAGTGCTGCGTGTGAGGCCGCCAGGCGAGCGATCGGTACCCGAAACGGCGAGCAAGACACATAGGTCAGCCCGAGTTCATGGCACACACGAATCGATTTGGGGTCTCCGCCGTGTTCTCCGCAAATACCGCATTCCAGATCCGGTTTGACGCTGCGTCCTTTTTGAACAGCTATGGCCATCAGGGCGCCGACACCGTCCTGGTCGATCGTGGCGAACGGATTGTCGTGCAGGATTCCTCTTTCCATATATTCGATCAGAAACCCCGCCTCGGCATCGTCACGTGATATGCCGAAGGTGGTCTGGGTGAGGTCGTTGGTGCCGAAAGAGAAGAACTCAGCCTGACGGGCGATCTGATCAGCCGTCAGGGCGGCGCGCGGAATCTCGATCATCGTGCCGAACTTATAATCGATGACCATACCCTGTTCATCCATGACTTTGCGGGCTTCGCCCTCCAGAATTTCTCGCTGAATTTCGAGCTCATTAACGTGGCTGGTGAGAGGGATCATGACCTCCGGGTGGACGTCAACGCCTTCTTTGGCCACCTCACAGGCGGCTTCGAATATTGCCCGCACCTGCATGGTCGTCAACTCGGGAATGTGAATACCGAGGCGTACGCCGCGCATACCGAGCATCGGATTGGTTTCCTGTAAGCTTTCCACCCGTCTGAGAATCCGTTCCTTGGTCTGGACTTCTAATAGCAATTCGTCGATATCGCTCAGGGTGGCGGCATGTTTCAGACGGATTTTCAAATCGGCCAAATCGTGCAGCAGATTGACATGACTGGGTAGAAACTCGTGCAGGGGCGGATCGATCAGGCGGATAATAACCGGCAGCCCGTCCATGGCCCGGAACAGGCCGGCAAAATCTTCCCGTTGAAAAGGCAGCAGCGCATCTAAGGCTTCAATTTGATCCAGGCGTCGGTCGGACATAATCATCTTCTGCACGATCGGGAGCCTTTCGGCCTCGAAAAACATGTGTTCGGTCCGACACAGTCCGATACCTTCGGCGCCATATTCGCGGGCTCGTGCGGCATCGCGGGGATAGTCGGCATTGGCCCACACACCCAGGCGGCGAAATTTATCGGCCCACCCGAGTAGTTTCAGCAGCCATGGATCCTTGATGTCCGGCACCGTCGTGGCGATTTGTCCCAGAAAGACCTCACCGGTTGTTCCGTCAATGGATATCCACTCACCTTCTTGAACAACGGTTTCTTCGACATTCATCCGGCGTTTGCCGATATCGATATTCAGACTGGAAACTCCGACCACGGCCGGTTTGCCGAATTGGCGGGCCACGAGGGCGGCATGGCTGGTTCGGCCGCCTCGGCTGGTGAGAATCCCGCATGCCGCCAGCATACCGTGGACATCATCCGGTTTGGTTTCCGGCCTCACCATGATGACCGACTTGCCGTTTTTTTTTGTCCAGGACTCTGCCAGGTCGGCGTCGAATGCCACCATCCCGCAGGCGGCACCCGGTGACACATTGAGTCCACTGGCCAACAAACTCCCCTGGTTCCGGGCGGTGCGGGTGGCTTCGAGGTCGAACTGTGGATGCATGAAGAAATCGACCTGTTCCGGAGAAACTCTTAAAACCGCTTCCTCCTGGGAGATCAACCCTTCCTCGGCCATATCGATCGCAATGCGGACGGCGGCTTGAGCCGTGCGTTTCCCGTCACGCGTTTGAAGCATCCAGAGTTTCCCCTGCTCGATCGTGAATTCAACGTCCTGCATTTCGCGATAGTGACGTTCGAGTTTTTGGACGATTTTTTCGAATTCTGCATAGGCCGCCGGCATTTCCGCTTGCAGTTCGTTGAGATCTTTTGTCAGACGGATGCCGGCGACAACGTCCTCACCCTGGGCGTTGGTGAGATAATCGCCTTCGAGTTGCTTTTCACCGTTGGAGCCATTGCGGGTCATGGCCACTCCGGTGGCACTGTCGGCGCCCATGTTGCCAAAAACCATGGTTACAATGCTGACCGCCGTTCCCAGATCGTGCGGAATACCGGCGGCTTTACGGTAATCGATGGCCCGTTTTCCGTTCCAGCTTTTGAACACCGCCTCGGTGGCCAATTTTAATTGCTCGACAGGATCGGTGGGAAATTCATGATGGGTGTGGTGCCGGTAAATGTCCTTGAACTCCCGCGTAATGACACGCCAGTGCTTGGCACTTAGATCCGAATCGGTCGTTATGCCCGCTTTTTTGCGTGCGGCTGTGAGAACGTCTTCATAAACATCGTCAGGCACGCCCATAACGACAGTGCCGAACATCTGGATCAGCCGCCGATAGGCATCGTAGGCGAATCTTTCATCACCGGTCAGAGCGGCCATCCCCTTGGCCGTATTATCGTTCAGGCCGATATTGAGCACCGTGTCCATCATTCCGGGCATGGAATACCTGGCCCCGGAACGGCACGAGACCAGCAGGGGATTCTTGCCGTCGCCGAATTTTTTGCCGGTTGCCGATTCAATCTTGTGCAGAGCCGCGATTTCTTGTTCCCACATCCCATCCGGCAGGGTTCCTCCACCGGCAAGGTAGGCATTGCAGGCCTCGGTGGTAACCGTAAATCCAGGAGGCACCGGGATTCCCAGCCGCGCCATTTCTGCCAGATTTGCGCCTTTACCACCCAACAGTCCGCGCACGTTTTCCCACTCGCCGCAGACATAATTCTGAACCTGCTCGACTTCTTCAAAAAGATATACCCACTTTTTTTCTGCCATCCTCGGCCTCCCCCTTGTAGAAGATGAAATGCAGAATACGCTGTGCTGATGGTATTAACATTCGCTAGAATGTTCCCCTGCGTCTCAATTATTTGAACCGTCGGGGAGTTGACGTTACTCTTCCGCCCCAGTCAGGCCTTTTATGGTGGTTGTCAATAAAACGTTCCGTAATTCGAACGTTTTATTCTACAACCACTTATAGCACCCTTCCGTATTTCGGAATTTATTTTTGAAAAGCGGTATAAAGAAAAAATACCCGACTGCTGAATCATTTAAATCGCCGATGAAATAAATGTCAAGTTAGTGTTGCAGAGATTTGGCGGCAATTTCTTGACAAGATCTGATCGATTTTCATAGGATACAGCGAATTGCCCGCCATGTGCAATTCACTCCAAGTTTGCACAACATCCTTGACAGGGGCATTCGTATCGCGGTGACCGCTGCCGCAGATCAGAGGAGACAGCCATGGAAGAGGTGGTGATCGCATCGGCCTGCCGGACCGCCATCGGTGCCTTCGGAGGAACACTTCGCGACAGCAATGCCGCTCGAATCGCCGGCGTGACCATGACGGCGGCCATCGAACGGGCCGGAATCGATCCGGCCTGGATTGACGATATCCGCTACGGTTGCTGCATGGAGCCGACCGATGCGTTGAACGTTACCCGGGTCGGCGCCTTACTGGCCGGAATACCCGACACCGTTCCGGCCGTTACAATCAACCGGGTGTGCATCTCCGGTATGGAGGCTGTCATTTCCGGCATGGCTATGATTCAATCAGAAATGGCCGATATCATATTGGCCGGCGGTGTCGAACATATGTCCGGAGTGCCATACGAAGTTCCGTCGGCGCGTTGGGGATGCCGCTTGCAGGATCAGGTGTTCGTCGATGCGATGATCCATGCCCTCCATTGCGGTTCTCACATCATCCCCCACCCGGAGGACGGGCCGGTGGATGCAGAGAAGCCACCGCTGCGCGACTTCAAGGGCAAACCCTATCTTATGGGGCACACCGCAGAATTCCTTGCCCAGCACTTCGATATCAGTCGTGAAGAAATGGATGAAGTCGCTTTGAGGAGCCAGAACAGTGCCGAGCGGGCGAACAGTGACGGTTCGTTCGATGGCGAAATCGTTCCAATGCAGTTGCACAAAAAGGAGGGGAGGGCAGCTGTATTTGCACACGATGAGCATTTCCGGGCCGGATTGACCATGGCGGACCTGAAAAGGCTGCCGCCGGTCTTCGTGCCTGACATCGGTAAGGTAACCGTTGGCAACGCCAGCGGCATCAACGACGGTTCAGCCGGGATGGTGATCATGTCGCACCGCAAGGCAGACGACCTGAACATACCACCCATAGCAAAAATCAAGGCCGTCGGCAGAGGGGCCTGCCATCCGTCGATCATGGGTTTAGCACCCGTACCGGCGGTGAAAGATTTGCTTGGCAGAAGTGGTATGAAAATCGATGATTTCGAACTGATCGAAGTGAATGAGGCTTTCGCGGCTCAGTATATTGCCGTTGAAAGAGAACTCGGCTTGAAACGCGAGATCACCAATATCAACGGTTCCGGTATCGGTCTGGGTCATCCGGTCGGTGCAACCGGCGCCCGAATTATGGTGACCCTAATTCATGCCCTGCAGCAAAAGGGCAAAACTCTCGGCCTGGCAACCCTGTGCGGTGGCGGCGGGGTGGCCATGGCGTGCGCCATCGAAATGCTATAGGCCGCCTGTGGCGGTCGGTCCGGTCCGTTAGCCGATTAAACCGGGTAGATACCCGGGTGCAACAAACGATCAAACGGACCAGTGGGTAGCCAATTCAACCTGATAACGGGCTAACGGGCCCAACTGATTAGGGGGGGAAACATGATCGTTGGAATCCTAAGGGAGATTAAAACGGAAGAGAACCGGGTGTCTATGACGCCGGCCGGTGTAGAGGTGATGAAGCAGCACGGGCATACCGTCCTGGTGGAAAAGGATGCCGGGATCGGCAGCGGGTTCAACAATACGGATTACGGCAACGCCGGAGCCAAAATCGTGAAATCGCCTCGGGAAGTCTTCGCCAAAGCGGAGATGGTCATGCATGTCAAAGAACCACTACCGCCGGAATACGACTTGATCCGGGAGGATCAGATCGTATTTACTTACCTCCATCTGGCTGCTGCCAAGGAACTAACCATAGTATTGAAGAAGCGACGCAGCATCAACATTGCTTACGAAACCATTCAAAAATCCGACGGATCGTTACCGCTCCTTACCCCAATGAGCGAAGTGGCAGGGCGAATGGCCATCCAGCAGGGGGCGAAGTACCTGGAAATGAACAAGGGTGGTGCCGGGGTTTTGCTGGGTGGTGTGCCGGGCGTGGATCCCGGGACCGTCGTGATTATCGGTGGTGGTGTCGTGGGAATCAATGCCGCCAAGATGGCATGCGGGTTGGGGGCCAGGGTGTATATCCTCGACATGCAGCTCAGCCGCTTGCGTTACCTGAGCGATGTCATGCCCAGCAACTGTATTCCCCTGATGTCGAGCCCACTTACCGTCCGCGATCTTATCCGGGAGGCCGATGTGGTCGTCGGGGCTGTTCTCATTCCAGGGGCCAAGGCCCCCAAATTAATTACCCGCGGCATGTTGAAGACAATGAAGAAGGGTTCGGTGTTGGTGGATGTCGCCATCGATCAGGGGGGGTGCTTCGAAACATCGAAACCGACCACCCATGGCAATCCGATCTATATCGTCAACGGGGTGGTCCATTACTGTGTGGCCAACATGCCCGGAGCGGTGCCTAAAACCTCGACCGTTGCTTTGACCAATGCCACACTTCCGTATGCCGTCGAAATCGCCGACAAGGGCTGGGAAAAGGCTTTTGACAGCAATCCGGAAATCAAATGTGGGGCCAATGTCGTGCGGGGCAAGGTAACCTACAAGGGGGTTGCTGAAGCCTTCGGAATGAAATATGAGGCGGTGGATGCGCTCATTTGAACGGTCTGTTGTATGGTTGCCGATGGGGTGCGTTGTTCCGGGTTGTCGTGTCAGCCCATCCGGTGGCATAGACGACTAACAATGACCTGAAACTACGAGCGGAAATTAGACCTGTGACAGACACTCCTCTCATCTGGGCTGAAATAGATTTGGCGGTGATTGCCGCAAATGTACGTGAATTGAGGCGCATCACGCGCCCCGATGCGCGGCTTCTGGTCGCTGTAAAGGCCAACGCATACGGTCACGGATTGGTGGCGGTTGCCCGCCGGGCTATCGAGAGCGGAGCCGATGCCCTGGGCGTCGCCCGGTTGCATGAAGCAATCACACTGCGCGAAGCTGGCCTCTCGGCACCGATTCTGGTCCTCGGATACACATCCCCTGATTCTGTGGCCACGCTGGTTCGACACGATATCACGCAGACCCTTTATGCCGTCGAAACCGCCAGGGCCTATGCCGAGCGGATCGGCCAGACGGGCGGGCGCCTCAAAGTTCATCTGAAGGTCGACAGCGGTATGGGGCGTCTGGGAATCTTGCCTGGTGCCCGCCGCTACGCGCCACCGGGGATAGACGTAACCGGAACGGCTGTAAAAGAAATTTTAGAGATTGCCAGGCTGCAGGAGGTAGAGCTGGAGGGGGTTTTTACCCATTTTGCAAGCGCCGACAGTGCCGACAAGACCTATGCCGAACAGCAATTCACCGTTTACCTTGATTTTCTTGACCGCCTCCAACGTGCCGGTTTCGAGATCCCGGTCCGGCATGCCGCCAACAGCGGTGCCATCATCGATATGCCCCACACTCACCTGGACATGGTTCGGGCCGGTATTTCCCTCTACGGACTTTATCCCTCCGATGAGGTCGACCAAAGCAAAATCACTCTCGTGCCGGCCATGAGTCTTAAGTCACGGATCATCCACCTGAAAGCGGTTCCCGCCGGATTCGCCGTCAGCTACGGTATGACCCATACAACTGAAAAGCCGACAACCATCGCGACAATACCTGTCGGCTACGCTGACGGTTACAATCGTCGACTTTCCAACCGGGGATGCATGCTGGTCAACGGTGTCCGGGCGCCTATTGTCGGCCGGGTATGCATGGACCTGACGATGCTCGATGTCGGGCATATATCCGATGTCAACCTCGAGGATGAGGTGGTCATTATCGGTCGACAGGGAACCGAATCCGTCACAGCCGATGAGATCGCCGGCATGCTCGGCACCATAAACTACGAGGTTACATCCGCCATTACCGCCCGGGTACCGCGGGTCTACCTGAAATAATTGCGTCTGAAAGTGAATTTCCCGCTGTTTATGGCGGACGGGGTAACAAATTAAAATATTTTTTAATTTCAACAATTCGCTTGCTTTCGGTAAAAATTGGTTTATTATGCCTCATTCAACACGGCCCCCAACATCAGAGAATCGGAGGGGCGATTTTTTTCTGTAGGAATATTTCTGTACCTCAATGAAGCATCCTCCAGTTTAAGATTTTGAATACTTTTAAGAAAGGAGGATGTTATCATGGCCAATGGTACTGTAAAATGGTTTAACGACCAAAAAGGTTTCGGTTTTATCGAGCAGGACGGCGGACCGGATGTGTTTGTTCATCATTCAGGAATAAACGCCAACGGTTTTAAAAGCCTGAGCGAAGGCGACCGGGTCACTTTTGACATTGAGCAAGGCCCAAAAGGTCTTGCCGCCGCTAATGTCACTGTAAGCTAACCTTCAGCTTATCTTCTGGAATGGGGCATACCATCCCAAAAACATGGATGCCCCCGGAAGCTCCTACCGCGAAATCCCCAGGATACAAACGAAGAGATAATAAGCTCCGGAATTGTTCCGCGGGTTTATCTGTTTAATGAGTGCGGAGCCGTTCTCACGCAGGAGCACGGGAACGCTTAATCCGTATAGACTTAGTCCGAGGTCGATGACATTGATCTCCTGTAAGGAATTTTTTTAAGGAATTTATTTTATGAATTTTGATACTTTTTCGTTTCACCCCGCTGTTGCCAAAGGCGCAAAGGAAGCGGGTTTTGTCACTCCCACACCCATTCAGGCGCAAGCCATCCCTAAGGTCATGAAAGGCCGCGATGTCATGGGGCTGGCCCAGACCGGTACGGGAAAAACGGCCGCTTTTGCCTTGCCCATTCTCAATCGGCTTATCAATGGGCCGCGCGGCCGGATCGGTGCGCTGATCATCGCTCCTACCCGCGAATTGGCAGAGCAGATCCATGGGGCCATCAAGGTCCTGGGGCGCCAAACCCGTTTGCGCAGCGCCGTGGTTTATGGCGGCGTGGGGATCAATCCCCAGATCCAGGCTCTCAAACGTGCAGATATTGTGGTGGGTTGCCCCGGCCGTTTGCTGGACCATATTAATCGACGGACCGTTGATCTTTCCCGGCTGGAAGTGTTGGTGATAGACGAAGCCGATCAGATGTTCGATATGGGATTTTTACCCGACATTCGCCGTATTTTAACCCACGTTCCTTCAAAAAATCGCCAGACCCTGCTCTTTTCGGCCACCATGCCTAAAGATATCCGCAGCCTGGCAAATGATATTTTGCACAATCCGATGACGGTTCAGATCGGAATCACCGCACCGGCAGAGACCGTCAGCCATGCCCTGTTTCCAGTGGCCCCGCATTTGAAGACGGCCCTTTTGATAAAACTGCTGGGTCATACCCGAAGCGGGTCGGTCCTGGTGTTTACCCGCACCAAGCATCGTGCCAAAAATCTGGGCGAGAAACTGGCAAGGGCCGGCTACCGCTCGACCTCACTGCAGGGCAACCTGTCCCAGGGGCGGCGCCAGGCAGCGCTGGACAGCTTTCGCTCCGGAAAATTTCAGATCCTGGTGGCCACGGATATTGCGGCCCGCGGTATTGACGTCCTCAATATTTCCCATGTCATCAATTACGATATTCCGGCCACTCCCGAGGCCTATATTCACCGCGTCGGGCGCACCGGCCGGGCAGAGTGCAGCGGACAAGCCTTTACCCTTATCACCGCAGAGGACACCCGGATGGTAAAGGCCATCAATAAGGCCATCGGCGGTCGTGTAGAGCAGCGCACCCTGACGGATTTCAATTATGATGTCCCTTTGGCATCAGCCGGAAGAAAGGTCAATCACTCAGCAAAACGGACGCAATTATAGGGGTCAGCGGAGAGCCCCCAAATTCAAAGCCGAGGGACGTTCCCAAAGAGGGGCCTTTGCCTGGCTTTCGCCGAAAAAGACCAAGAGCGCCGGCAGGCATAGCAAACCATAATTTTTTTTGGCAATTGACGCTTTTCGCGATGAGGATTTGAAATAGGGTTGGAACCATGAAAGGGCTTAGAGGTATATACTTCTAAGCCCTTGAGTATTTATACCGCTTTTCAAAAATGCCGTTGATTAAAGAACGAGGGCCGTCCTGCAAATTGCTTCGGTGGTTATCCGTAACTTTTCCATGGCCGCTTCTCTTGACAATCAGGGTTGCAAAACCCGCATCTGTCTAAAATAGTAACACTAATCTATGCCAAAAGGTCACTGATGAAACGCACTCCCCAAAGCCAAGCTCCAGCCGATGCCGACGCCCGCAGGGCGGTCAAACCCGTGATCTGCTACCCGGTCGATACCCTGCCCGTGCCGAACATGGCCACCTATGCCGCCGCGCGCAAAACGATGGAATTGACGGATGAAGTGATCGTGCCGCCTCGTGATGCCAGAACCTTTCGTGTTCCTTCAGGGAATTTTTTCCGGATCGTCAGCGTTGATGGCCCACAGGTGGGCGATTTAAATCTCTGGTCGGCGGATGACCTGTCAGAAAGGTTTTACAGCGGTAAGACCCGCGCGCTGCATGGTACCCACCTGAGTACCGGTGACCAGATGTGGAGCAGTTTTCCCCATATGCGACCGATGGCAACGATCACCTATGACACACTCGATTGGTATGGTTTCGATGCTGATGGCGGCGGGGTGCATGACGTGATCGGCACGCGCTGCGATCCTTATACAAACCGGTTGCTGAGCGGTCAGGATTATCACCATTGCTGCCATTCAAACCTGACCCGCGCCCTGGCCTCTGAAACCGGGCTACCGCTGCATGAGGCCGAAGCACATGTGCATGATGTGCTCAACGTCTTCATGTGCACTGGTTTCACCCATGACAAGCATCAGTATTTCATGAAGGCAAGCCCGGTGCGCCCCGGCGATTACATCGAATTCTTCGCCGAGATCGACTTGTTGGGTGCGCTCTCGACCTGCCCCGGCGGCGATTGCAGCACGGAGCATTCCAGCGATACGGCGGCCTGTTACCCGCTGAAGGTCGAGATTCATCGCCCCGACCCGAAGGTGCTGGTGGATTGGGTGCCTCCCGAGCCGTCAGCCTATTCGCGCAGTCACGGGGTGTGAAAGAATTAAGGTCAATTGTATAAAACCTTATTTGATCCCATTTACTGAAAACATACCAATTATTGGGCGCCTTCATCAAATCTATAAAAACATCCTTAATATTGAAGTTTAGCTATAATGATATGGTTGGTTATGAGAAGGCCATAGCACAAACTTCTGAAGCGGCGTAAATTTCAAGATACATCGACCTTATCACAATTAATAGTGAAGAAGGCCAACTACTTTATGTTGTGTTTGGCTAGTTTTTCAATTGATACAGATAGAAAGCGAAACTAAAAAGGACGGGTATTAATTAAAGAAAAGTCTTAATAGCGTATTGGTGTAATACGATTTGTACGATCATTTACGTGGCGCTTTACAATAAGGTTGCGGGGATTTAATAGATATTGATGTAATATCAGTTTTTAGGGAGAATCTCGACGGATTTGCAGGTCGCCTGCAGAAAACAAAACTCTCCGCGAGGCGGTATTGATTGATGGACTTCGATTACCTCGACCTCGTCTCTGCCAAGCTGAAGGCGGTCACCAGCTTGAGGCGGCCTACTCGTATTAATGATTGTTGGGGGTTGTACGCCACTATTTACGACGTAGCTCACTTTATATTTTATCACAAATTTTGGGAGCCGCTTACTATGTTCCACTCCCTTAAGTATTTTAAAGTTTAAAATAATGAATCGCCACAATTGGTAAATCTTAAAATTTATCCAGAATGCACTATTACTTACCATCTAATTAACATTTCCCTTTCTCTTCACTCCGGAATGAACTGCCACCCAAAGCGTGAACGAGCCTTATATATCATCGTCGTGTGAATTATTCGTTTGATCCATGCACTAGAAAAGACCTTTTTCAAAATGGGTGATGGACTCGTCTCGCCCGTATTTGTTTGGGAAACGAAGATAGTTGGGCACGATAGGGTATACGATTACCGAGACTGCAGAGCCACTCCACAGAGAATGGTCTGTCGAGGCTATACAGGCGGTGAACATTTCGGTCATTCTCTCTTGGTAAGATATTTTGTTCTCTTGTATTAATCCAATAATATTCTTCGCGACAAGGCGTCCAATAATTCCGGATACCATTCCTGTGCGCGGTGGGGCGGCGGTTATTTTTGTTCCATTCGGCGTTGTGTGTGGAACGGATATGGGCCCAGGGGGAGCGAAGGCGATCCCAGCCGCGAATATATTTCTATAGGTTGGATTTTGATAGATGGCTGGCCAGGCTTCAGGAGCATAGTGTAAGCTTTCATAAGGCAAACCATAGAAACCATCAACAAGCACAAAGCCAGCGTCATTCGTTATTTTTCTCGATATATCTTCTCCGGATTTATCAATATATTTTAATTGCGCTCCACGAAACTGGGGGATTAGCATCGCAAAATCATAGCCGGTTTCTCCATAGTTCCCATTGTAGTCTTCCCAATAAATATGATTCTCGTTAACCTCCTTGACACCCTTTTGTACTTCCCATTCGATATTGTATTTGCGAAAGATGTCTCTAATGAAAATTTCACTGGTATGTGTCGCCCTTCTTTTCTTGACATGGATGCCTCCCACGCCAAAATCACCTAAAACGGGTTCGTTTGACAACCACAACAAGTCAGCTTTATCGCGCAACCTATATTTTACCAAATCATAATGGATATTCATTAAATATTCAAAGGCAGCACCCTGGCAAGTGCTTTCTGGATGCCCCACTCCAATTACAAATTTTACCCTTTCACCGCATCGCATGCGGTCAAGGTATTCATGATATACCTTGCTAGAATTTATAGCAGACCCTAACCAGCAGACAGAAAGAGTGTAACCATCGGTCGGCCCCAAACCTTTTGTCCCCTCCCAATTCAATCTCGGCCCGGTGGCAAGGATCAGGTAATCGTAGTCTACCCTGACAGCATCGCTACCGTTCACCTTATTAGCGAGTATATATTTTTCATCTGGATGTACCTCCGAGGCTGTTCCGCAAACGAAACGTACATTGATTCTGTTATAAATTTTTTTCAAGGGAACTCTAACTTTTTCAGGCCTCATACGCCCAATACCGACCCAGATAAGTGAAGGAAGATAGAGAAAATAGTCGAATTTATTGACAACAGTAATCTCATGGTCGTGCCCAATCTTGTTGCCAAGGTAGATCGCGGCCGTGTGACCAGCAAAACCAGCCCCAATTATAACCACCTTCGCCATGCTTATCCCTTATTAGGTTATTACATTGAAAGATCTGTAACAGTTTTTCTGAATTGGCTATTGATGTAATGGTATGCTTGGTTTTCAATTAGAACAATTAAACCAGCAAAGTCGTTAATACTTTTACTTTGAGTCAATCGAATCTTTAATTGTCTGTGCACCGAAACAGACTTCAAGGCGGACTCGAATCTATTTTCTCAGGAATTATTTTCAGTGTTCACTTTCTCGCTGGCAAAGAACCGAAGTTGTCGCATTTAGTCCACTTAACGGGTCGAACCAGTTCCGGCATCCTGCCTAAAACGAAAAGAAAGATCAGCAGCAATGTTCCGAAAAAGGCGGTAACCGATTTTGGGATTTCTATTACAAATTTCGTCAAGAGCGTCGAAGGAAGCTGCCGCTAAGATCGTATTGTTGGTAACCGCGCGCACTGTGGCGGAACGCACACCTCGATCGATCCATGACATCTCCCCAACCGATTGACCCTGCCCTAAATTTCGAATGACACGTTTCATATTAAAGACTGGTGAATCGGTAATCACTTCAATAAAGCCACTCTTTACCAAAAAAAGATTTTCTGCTTTATCTCCTTGGGAAAAAATCACCTCTCCAGCCCGATGTACTCGTTCATTAAAGGTATGCGCTAATTTTTTTAACTGTTTATCAGTCAAACCCTCGAACATTTCAACATTTCTTAATAAATCGATTAATTCCATAATTTATTTTCTAAAATGAGGCCGACAATCGAATAGGAAGTCGTAATTTAATAGTTGAAGAAGTCATAAAGTGTTAGGACCGTGAGAATGGAATGGGGTCGTTGGAAATCAGCATGACATAATAAAGAGTGTGACGGTCATTTAGTAGCGTCGAAATCAGTTTGAATCGGCCCCACATCTGAAGAGCATTCAAACGAAAAACAAAAAATATGTCAATCCCACAAAGTGGTACTTGCTGCTTTTTCTTGCCATGAACAGGAATGGGGTCTAATCCAGGGTGCTGCAACATATTGTGGCCCGGGGAGATGTTACGCAACCTATTATTACATACCAGTACATGAATGCGGTTTTTATACATTGAATCAGAGTGTTTAGAGTTTGGCCCTCTGTAGCTTAAAGTATCGATTTCGAATGATAAGCTCACACTTTGTTAGTGTAATTATTTGTTTAGATTACGTGTCTCCTTCGAACACTTGGTGAAAGGATTTATTTGTCTGACAAGCATTTGAAATGTGAAATCAACCAAAAGGTGAAGAGATAGTTGTCAACTGTACCATACGATATCGACGGCTATCATAAGATTCAAATTAATTCCGAAATTTGTAGTATAGACCATATCAGGATAATAATCATCGGTAACCCTCCAGTTTTGTTTGGGGAGATTTCCAAAGTTTGACTATTCCAGAAGTACACAACTACCCAAGACGATGATTATTATATAAAAATTTTTAAAACAGATAGATATCTGGTGTTCATGTGAGAGATCCGGCTTAACGTTAGACAGTCTACAACCGATAAGATCGATAAAAAATTATTTATAAATATAGATATGGTTTTTCCTGGCTGAAACTTTTGGCTACTAACTGTTTGTCTATGAGTAAACTCAGGTTTTTTAATGATCGAAATCATCACAAAATAATAAAGCGGAGCATTTATGAATAACACTGAAGAGACAGAATTTAAACTGATACTCAGGGGGTTGACGCGCGCGGACTACCTGCACATTAAAAGAATTGCGGCAGCAAGGAAGTGTTCAAAATATCAGAAACTGGCGCAATGACTTGTATGAAGTTGTCTGGAAATCGGAAAGGAGCGTAAAGAATAAGTAGAATAATTTCATCACTCGGTTAATGTGTGCTCCATTGCAAATGGGTGAATGCACCTCGTTAAATAAGCGGGTAAGGGCTCAGCATTTCAGCGTCTGGCAGTGTTTCGGCGGCGGGGCCTATCGGATTCCAGAAAGTCTTCGATCATCGGATACAAGGTGCTAATTTCCTCCGGCGTGCACCACACGATTTCCTTGTCCGCCCGGAACCAGGACAGTTGACGTTTAGCAAATCGGCGCGTGTCGCGTTTCATGATGCGCACAGCTTCTTCCCATGGGAGACGACCGGACAGAAAGTCGACCATATGCCGATAGCCCAATGCCCGCATCGCCTTTGTTTCCTCGTCAATTCCTTTTCGAAGAAGATCCCTGACTTCTTCCACCAGTCCGGCAGCGATCATGGCATCGACTCGGCTGTTAATCCTTTCATAGAGCCGTTCGCGGGCCATGTCGAGGCCGATTTTCAAGGCCAGGAAAGGTGACTCCCGAAATCCGTGTCGACGGTGGTGATCGGTGATCGGCTTGCCTGTGGCCACGGTCGTTTCCAGCGCCCGAATGATGCGAAAAGTATCGTGGGCATGGATGCGAGCGGCGGCCTTGGGATCGATTTCCTGTAGGCGCTGCATGCAAGGCAACGGAACCGACGGCATCTGCCTCCGCTCTGAGTTTACTGCGGATTGTCGGATCCGGTGGGTCGGTCTGGAACAGGCCGTAGAGCATCGCTTTGATGTAAAGGCCCGTGCCGCCCGCAACAACCGGGGTCATTCCCCGTCCGGTGAGTTCGTGGGCGATTTTGCGGGCCTGCAGGGAAAACCGGGCGGCATCGAAGTCTTCGTCCGGGTCGACAATATCCACCAGGTGGTGGAAAATGCGGGCCCGTTCGTTCAGCCGTCGGTTTGGCGGTGCCGATGTTCATTGACCGATAGACTTGCATCGAATCGGCGTTGATGATTTCGCCGCTGAAGGTCTCGGCAACACAAATGGCTGTTGCGGTTTTGCCGATGCCGGTCGGCCCGCAAATGACGATTATTTTCGGTTTTGTTGTTGATGGAACCATCGCGCAATTAAGAGTCAATCTGAAATATGATTCGTCTATGAATTTCTACTGGCGGTAGAAAAACTGGCATCGAAGGCAGTGAAAGAAAAAACCGGTACAGCGCGCCCTGCTGTACCGGCCAGCTTCAAAGAAGTCATTTGAGTGGCGCGGTTAACCGATCGTCTTTTTGACGATACCCAGTAGTTTTTCGGCGTCAAAAGGTTTGGGCAAAAATGCGACGGCATCCTTTATGGCGTGGTCACCGTCGATTCCGCTGATGACGATCACAGGTGTATCTCGCAAGTCTTTGTCCTTCCGCAGCTTGCGGTAAAACCGTGGCCCCCATTCACCGGGCATTTGCAAATCGAGCGTGATCAGGGCCGGCCGTTCTTTTCTGACAACCGCCAGCCCTTCGGTGGTGCTGGTGGCACAGCAGGTTGTGTAACCGTGGTCGCCCAACAGGGTCTCGAGATACTTCACGACAACCGGATCGTCATCGATGATCAGGATCTACTTCGGCATGTCAGATCTCTCCTTGCTATAATGAAATACTTCCAAGATTTAACGAATATACGCATTCTGTCGCGATGGTAGCATGTCTTTTTCTCTTCTACTGAAAAATATTCATGATATTTGTGGGTTAGTTCCTCACGTGACATTCACCGCACATGATCGGCCCCTTTTCCTGTTGCAGATGACAGCCTTTGCAGTTGGTGTGATAGGCTTTGGTTAATCCAGGAGTATTACCTGAAGCCTTATAGTCATGGCATTCCGAGCATCGCTGATCTTCGGATGATTCGTCTTCCAGTTTTTTACCTTCTTCATAAACATGATGGCATTCACTGCAATCTTCGATTTCTGCGAGCTCGTTGTGCTGCTCATGATTGAACACGGACGGCACGCGCTGAGGATCTTGGTATACATCGTTGTCTACATGAGTCATGTCTTCCTGCGAGTGTGCCACTGCGAAGGTTAAGAGGGAAACGATAACGAACGTGAGGATCAGTGGGGAGGTCTTGTTCATTTTCTTCTCCTTGCCGTTCACGCTTCCACAGCGCCCGGTTTTTCCATACGTTCGTAGATCAAATCCCCGAAGAACTTGATATCCAGTCCGATGTCGTAGTGGTGAACGATGTCGTGCAGCCCGCTGTGGCAATTGTGGCAGGGGGCGATCAGTATTTGCGCCCCCCGGGCTTTGGCGGCAAACAATTGCTCGGCCTTTATACGATTACCATCGATACGCTTCATCTTATAGGGCGGTCCGCAGTTGATGACACCACCGCCGGCACAACAGCAGTAGTTGTGTTCCCGGTTCGGAGTCATTTCGACGACCTTATCACAAACCGCGTCGGCAACGTAGCGGGCCATTTCGTGCAGACCGCCGCCCCGCACGACATTGCAGGGGTCGTGAAGGGTCACTGGTTTTTCATACTTTTTGTTGATCTTGATCTTACCTTCTTTAAGTAGGTCATAGTAGAACTCAATGGCGTGAACAATCGGTATCGGCGGCATTTTCCATCCCAGCCAGCGGTTGCCCATATCGTAGACCGACCGGAAGGCATGGCCACACTCGCCCATGACGATTTTTTTGACCTTCAATCGGAATGCGGTTTCGAAGTGGGTGCGTTTGAGCCGACCCATCAATTCATTGTCGCCGCTAAACATGGCCATGTCACTGTTGTCCCAACCGATGGTGGCCGGCATGGTCCAGTTGACGCCGGCGGTGTCCATAATGACGGCGGCCTGGTAGATCAGCTGTGCTTGAAATTTGGGTTCGGGGGCGATAACGGAGTACATGATATCGGCCCCCTCCTTTTCCAGTGGTATCCTCAGGGTCGGGATCTCCGCCTGGGCCTCTTCTTCCTGCCATTGAAGGGTGTCCGGCCATTCGTCTCCTTTGACCCACATCTGGTTCATGGTCACCGAATGGCTGTGGGCCGTGTCCTGTAGGTAAAGCGGTGTGACACCGAGGCGATGGATAATGCGTCGCACCACACTGATAATGTATGCGACATCTATACCGAATGGGCAGTACTGAGCACAACGTTTACACAGGTTGCATTCGGTATGGGCGATCTCTGCCGCGCGTTTGATGAATTCCTGGTCGACCTGGCCTTTTTTCTTCAACATTTCCCACATGGTTTGCTTCACTTTGCCCACCGGGGCATATTTCGGATCATTATCGTGGGAAAGGTAATAGTGGCAGGCATCTGAGCACAGGCCGCAGTGGATGCATGTTTCGACGTAGGTCTTGAGCCGTGCACCGGTTTCGCCTTTAATGACGCTGTTGATGACCTTCTCGATTTTTTCTTGCGTCAGGCGGGAGGCGCCGATTTCAATACCGTCATCGAGCGTAGGTTTGCTTTTTTTCCCGTTAACCTCAGCGGGTTCAGCCATGATAACGATCTCCCATATAATATAAGGTGTCCGGTTCGTGTGAATTGGTTTTTACCGTTGTCTCGTCGGTGTTCCGTCACCGTCTACCAGTCTTTGGCATGCCTCACTTTGCCGAATTCAGAACCCATGTATGCCCTTGTAAATACTGAGAAGATCATATGGCTCAACCGGGTGAACGGTATCGCCACCAGCATGATCTGGCCGGAGATGATGTGCAGGACCATCATCATTGGATAGGCGAACCACTGATGATAGGCCAAGAATCCAGTGACGAAAGGCGCGGCGACAATCGATAAGATGACATAGTCCGATGCCGAGGTGACATATTGCACCTCCGGCAAATTGAGTCTGCGCGCCAGAAAGAAGATACAACCTGCAATGACAAGCACTGTCATGACATCTGCGAGGTTGTCTGGCAGTGACCACCAGCTGATGTTGAAAGCTTCATCCCATAGAACGATATGAGAGAGAAGGAAGATCGGGGTGGCGATCACACAGATGTGGAATGTAAACGTGACGATCGTCAGCACGGGGTGTCGGCGCCAGGTCTCAGTACCGAAAGGAGTGAGCCAACGCAGGATCGACCGCAGACTATAATGCCAACTCATGTAAGTGAAGATGAATGGTTCTGTCAGCTTGACGAGCCGAATCAATTTGGTCACGCGGTAGAGGCAACCGCCGAAAAAAAGAATAAACGTTATCCAGGTCAACGGCCCACTCACGAAATTATAGAGTTCATGCATTTTGCCCCCTATCGCTTGGCCAGATCGGTTAAGGGTATAACGCGACGAAAGAAGGTGCCCCCTTCGAGAGATTTCAACAGAATTTTACGGCTGTCGGGGCTGAAAACGGGTGCCCAAACCGCCTCGCATGAATGGGACCAAAGTTTGTCGTTTACGACAATCGTGTAGACACCATTTTTCTCCACTTTTGCGGCGACGAAGCGGTTGTCGGGACTGATGACCGGCTGCCAGACCATGTCGAAGGTGTTGGTCCACACGCTGCCGTCAATGGCGATGGTCCATTTCCCATCGTGTTTGGCAACGACCGCAATCCGGCTCTCGTCGGAACTGAACACCAGGTCCGTCACCAGTTCATTGAACGTGATATTCCAGGGTGTACCATCTACAGCCACTGTCCACTTGCCGTACTTCGGCGCGACGATAGCCGCCAATTTTTCCCCCGAGGGCCGAATTTCTGTTGCCACAGTTGTACGAATCGCTGCTCCCAGAGAGGCTGGGCGTTTTCTGCCAGGGTCCATTTTCCTTCGATCCGGACCGGAGCGATGACGGATTGCTTCTGTGGATGAAAAATCGGTTCCCAGACACTGCTGTAAGTTTTGTCCCAGGTTTTACCGTTTACGGCGATCGTGTATTCATAGAGATTGACGCGCACTTCGGCCGCCAGGTTTTGACCATCAGGACTGATTGCCAGATGCCACACATTGACGAATGCGTCGTCCCATGCCTTTCCTTCTATGGCGGCGGTAAATGTCCCCTCCTGAAATTTGTGCACTTGCCCTGAGTCTGCGCTTTTAACTTGAACGGCACCAGCGGTTCTGTTGCCGTCCGGGCTCAGGGCAAAGTAGGTCATGTTGTTGTATGTCTCTTCCCATGGGACGCCGTTCAGCGCCATACCGTATTGCATGTCCTGTTGGAACGCGACGGCAATGTGCGCTCCCGAGTTGTCAAAGATGGGATTCCAGACATAACCAAACATTTTCTCCCAGGCCGTTCCATCCACCGCCACCGTCCATTCGCCCATTTCCGAAATGATGGCAGCCAAACGGCCGGATGGCGTGAACCTCAGGTGCCAGGCTTTGTCGAATTCTCCCCCCCAGGTTTCGCCGTTTACGCAAACGTCGAACTGGCCCTCGTCGATGTTGACAATGGCAGCAATTTTTTCCCCGTCGGGACTTACGTGCGGCTCTTCGACCCATCGGTATTTTTCCGACCATTCTCTGAACGGAATCTGTTTTTCACCGGAGTCCCAATCCCAGTTCTCCGCATCGACCATATTTCCACCTCTTCCTCAATCGTTTGAGCCGTATAAACAATACGCACACTTACGCTAAATTGTATCCTATAGCGGATCAGATAAAAAAATGCAATATAGTGAAAATGAATGTCAAAAGGTTCCGGCGAATCCCTCGTACTGGATCGGAGAATCGAGGTTTTCTAAAAAGACTGGGTTTCGTTTTATGCATCGTCTAGTCGTTGTGTCGTTTTTCCCGCGCATTCAATTCCTGAAGTGCGGTGCTTAATCGTCACCTGAATACCGGTTGATTTTCACTGACTTCTTCCTTATGATCGATTCCATAATTGACTTGCCCCTTACCCCGAAGAGAGAGAAGACGTGATGAATATAGCTGTGGTCGGTGGTGGCGAACGCTGCAAGCGTTTGATGGCAGTTATCGAAAGTCACAGATTTGAGGAAATCCTACCTAAGGTGGTGGCGGTTGCGGACATAAACGTCAAGGCCCCCGGATACCTCAGGGCCCAAGAGCAGGGACTTTGCGTGACCCGTGACTACAATGATTTTTTTAAACGCAACGACATCGATCTGATAATCGAGTTGACCGGTAGCATGGAGATCTACAACGATATCCTCAACAAGAAGAGTTTTGATGTCCGCGCCATATCGACGGGTACGGCACAGCTTTTCTGGGAAATATCAAGGGTTTCCAGCCTACAGAAAAAATGCAGCGAGAAACTCCAAGAGACCCAGGCGATGTACCAGACCCTGATCAACCAGCTCATTCAGGAGGACATCATGGTGATCGGCGCCGATCACCGGATTATCGATATCAATGAAAGCCTTCTCCAGAAATTGGGACTGCAACGGAAGGATGCCATCGGCCGTTTCTGTTACGAGATTACCCACCGCCAGAGCCTGCCATGTGTCGGTGACGACCATCCCTGCCCTCTTACCCAGACACTCGAGACTGAAAACCCCTCCCAGACCACCCACGTCCATAAAGATAAAGACAACCGTGAAGTCTTCTATTCAATCTCCACCTATCCCCTGGTTGAAAACGGCAAAGTCACCGGAGCCATCGAAATCAGCAGAGATATTACGAAGGATATCAGGGTTCAAAAGGTCATGATGCAGCAAGAGAAATTGGCGTCCATAGGCCGCCTTTCGGCCGGCGTGGCGCACGAAATCAACAACCCGCTGACCACTATACTGACAACGGCCATGCTGATTCAGGAAGACATCGAATCAACAGATCCGATGCACCAAGAATTGGAAACCATAGCAAGCGAAGCCTTGCGGTGCCGCAAGATCGTCTCTAGCCTGCTTGATTTTGCCCGGCAAAAACAGCCCAAAAAAGAGCTCAACGATATCAACCGGATCGTCGAGGAAACCGCGGTGTTGATCAACAAGCAGGCGGCCTTCCGTGACATAACCCTCGAGCAGCAGATTGGTGATAACATACCCCAGTTACGGATGGACAAGGATCAGATCCAGCAAGCCTTAATCAATTTAGCCCTCAATGCCATCGAAGCCACCGCCCCTGGCGGACGGGTGGCGTTTGCAACGCGCTACATTTCCAAAGGCCGCGTGATCGAAATTGCCGTCAGCGATACCGGATCCGGCATATCACCCGATATTTTGGACAATATCATCGATCCTTTTTTCACAACCAAGGAAACCGGCAACGGGTTGGGCCTGGCCATTACCCACGGTATCGTCGAGCAACACGGTGGTATGCTGGACGTGATGTCCGAAGTCGGACGCGGCTCCTGCTTCTTCATCCGGTTTCCGGTTGCGAACGGAGAGCAGAATGAAGGTTGAGTCCGGCGACCACGATGATACGCCGCGCATACTGATCGTCGACGACGAGCAGAAGATCTGCCTTAACTGCGTCAAAATCCTTTCGCGTATGGACTGCGCGGTGGCGTTTGCCCTGAACGGCTACGATGCCTTGAAGCGACTCGAGATCGAACCCTTCGACGTCGTCATCACCGATCTCAAAATGAGCAGCCTGGGTGGAATGGAAGTTTTGCGGCGTGTCAAGGAGGCGCATCCCGAAACCGTCGTCATCGTCATCACCGGTTACTCAACCGTATCTTCGGCCGTTGAAGTCATGAAAATGGGGGCCTACGATTATCTGCCCAAGCCCTTCACCCCCCAAGAATTGCGGGCGGTCGTCCTGCAGGCATTGACCGAGAGAGATGTGCGCCGCCAGAACCGAATGCTGACGTCTCAGCAGGACAAGAAGCGATCCTTATCTCATCAGCTCGTAGGCAACAGCCCCAGAATGAAGAAAGTGGTCAGCATGGTGGAAAAAGTGGCGCCAACGGATTCGACCGTGTTGATCTACGGAGAAAGCGGTACCGGAAAAGAACTGATTGCCCGTGCCGTTCACGCCAACAGCCGGCGAAAAGATAAGGTCTTTTTTGCTGTCGACTGCGGCACGCTTTCCGCCAATCTGCTGGAAAGCGAACTCTTCGGTCACGTGAAAGGAGCGTTTACCGGTGCCCACCAGAGTAAGGACGGCATTTTCAAGCGGGCCGACGGCGGAACAGTTTTTCTGGATGAGATCAGCAACATCAGCCTGGAGGTTCAGGGAAAGCTTCTGAGGTTCCTGGAGGCCCGAGAATCCATCCCCCTCGGGGGCACATCCATCCAGAAAGTCGACATTCGGCTGATCTTTGCCACCAATCGTAATTTGAAAGAACTGGTGGACGACCATTTGTTCAGGGAAGATTTTTATTACCGCATTTATGTTTATCCCATTCTATTACCGGCCCTGAGAGAAAGAAAAACGGACATTCTGCCCATTGCCTACCACTTCCTGGGTCAGTTCAACCAAGCCTTTGGCAAATCCGTCCTCGGCATCGAGGGCGAGGCCGTGCAGCGGTTAAATGCGTACGACTGGCCGGGAAACGTCAGGCAGCTTCGCAATGTTATCGAACGGGCCGTGATCCTTTGTGAAAACGATCAGATTACACTCAAAGAACTGCCGATTTTCAGCGAGGCCGGCGCCGCTCAGATGCTCGACACCGTTCCACAGACCAACGAGGAGTTGAAAAAAATTAAAAAGGAAATTCGGCAAAAAGCCGTTGCCCAGATTGAAAAGAATTTTATTCGAAACGCCCTTGAAAATAACGACTGGAACATAACCCGTGCAGCCGAAGAAACCGGCCTGCAGAGAACCAATTTCCAAAGCATGATGAAAAAGCACGGGATCTCGCTGGCCGATCGTAAAAAATCCCATTAACGGCCCTAAGTTACTGCCACTGAAACACTCCTCCTGAGGCACCTTTCAGTTTTTCCTATCACGGCATAGAACCAACCGTCATACCCGCCAGTAATCGATTGAGACGCTAAACAGGCGTTCAGCATTCAAATATCGATTTAACATACGCCGTATATTATTTTTATACAGTTCGAGTTGCCGGACGATCCTTGCGAATCCATATCACCGGATAGCTCCACCGAGCGCGGTATCCAGACCCTGCGCCTTAGACTTCACCAGGTGGAACGTCGTCGGTATTCGCCCTTCAGGGTGTATTGAATAAATATACAATTTCGCGAAACCTGGCAGGAGTAAATATTTATTTTAATATAATATCAACAAGTTATAATTATATCCGATATTGGCACATTTTCTGCTTAGTTACAGGCAGAACGATAGGAAACGACAACGTTTGATTTGGACACCCGTCAGCAGGAGGAAAAAATGGACGCAGCGACAAAAATTCTCGTGGTCGATGACGAGAAAAGCATCTGCCAGAACGTGGAAAAGATTCTAAAGAAAAACAACTATGAAATCACCCGCGCAGGCAGTGCCCAGGAGGCTATGGAAAAGATGGCCCAAGACTCTTTTGCGCTGTTGATTTCCGATATCGTCATGCCGGGCAAAAACGGTCTGGAACTGTTAAAGCTGGTCAAAAAAGAATGGCCCCTCACCAAGGCCGTCATGATGACGGCCTATGCGTCGACCGAAACCGCGATGAAGGCCATCCGCCTGGGGGCCCTCGACTACATCCCCAAACCGTTCACACCAGGTGAGCTGCGCACGACCGTTGAAAAGGCTTTGAGCGGAGAACTTACGGAAGCAATCGTTTCCGAAGAAGATCGGGAAGCCATCAACATCATCGACATCGACATGCCTTTTGATGCAGACGAAGTCGCCGAGCAGGTCGGGGAAGACTATATGAAAATGCTCGGTCGATCGGACATGCCGGTCGTTGAGGTCAAGATATCCGAACCTCTGGAAAATTTTTGCGAACTGGGCAGTATGGTCTGCGACATCTTCAAAAAGCTGGGGGTTACCTGCAAGGCCGGCGTCAAAACCGGCGCCTGCCCTCAAAAAAAGGCCAAGAAGAAGGGCAAGCGGGCTGCAGTTCAAAAAAGCGATCCGAAAAAGCTCATCGGCATCGACATGCCTTTCGATTACGAAGAAGTTTCGGCAATAACCGGTCCGGAATATGTTCGCGCTATCGATGGTGAAGGCG
This sequence comes from uncultured delta proteobacterium, assembly GCA_963719015.1. Taxonomy (GTDB): domain Bacteria; phylum Desulfobacterota; class Desulfobacteria; order Desulfobacterales; family SG8-13; genus JARFQH01. The sequence continues at coordinate 94,039 of CAVRBA010000005.1, forward strand.
TGGCTTTTGTTCCATACGAGGAGTTGAAAAAAAACATTGGCCGCATGATGAAAAAAGGAAATATCGATGTCGACATACCTTTTGATCGCGACGAAGTCGCAGCCGTTACAGGAGAGGCCTATCCGGAGCAGTTGACCAGATCGGATGTTCCGGTTGTTGAAATCACAGCCGACCAACCGTTGGAGAATTTCTGTGAGGTGGGGGACATGGTTTGCGACATCTTCAAGAAACTCGGGGTCACCTGCAAGGCCGGTAACAAAACCGGCGCCTGTCCCCAGAAGAAAGCCAAAAAAGCCAAGGCGTCCGCGGGTAAGCCAGCCCGTGACATTAAGGAGCTTGTTGCCATCGATCAGCCGTTCAACTATAAAGAGGTTGTTGCTGCTGCCGGTCCCGAATACGTCGACCACCTGCACCATGAGGGAACCGTGGTGATACCCTACGCGGAATTGAAGGCCAATGTGGCCCGCCTTGACGCGGAGATAGCCGCCCGCAAGGCTGCAGAAGAAGAGAGTGTATCCGCACCGGGATTCGGGCCAATACTGGTCGTTGACGATGAGGTGGCGGTTAACAACAACATCCGAAAAATACTTCATAAAAAGAGCTACAACGTCGACCAGGCGACCACCAAAGCGGAAGCTCTCGAAAAAATCGAGGCGAGAGACTACCGGTTGGTTTTGTTGGATCTTAAAATGCCAGGTGTCAAGGGCTTGAACTCCTCAAAGCGATCCGGGAAACCCGGCCCAAGGCCAAAGTGATCATCATCACCGGTTATGCCACATCGCTGCTTAAAATGCCAGGTGTCAAGGGACTTGAACTCCTCAAAGCGATCCGGGAAACCCGGCCCAAGGCCAAAGTGATCATCATCACCGGTTATGCCACCATCGAAACTGCGGTGGACGCCGCCCGCATGGGAGCTGTCGACTACCTGCCCAAACCTTTTACCCCGCAGGAAATACGGAGCGCAACGGAAGATGCCATCCGGCTGGCTGCCTGATGCCCATAAACGCATGAACTCTGTTTAAATCACCCGGTCATTAAAGACCGGGTGACCCTCTTTTTTACCTCACCCATCTTGCTTATCAAGGACCCCCTGGTATTTACGTAATATCGCTGAATCGATGCGACGGTTAACGGCCCTCAGGCGGCATTTACGATCGATCTCACGTGTGCGCGATAGTTCGGCGCAATTTTTTTGCAGTGGCTAAATGCCCGCATTATGGGTATATGCTCACAACAACCCTTCTTCTGGGCTCTAATTTATCCGAATTTCGTTGACAAGAATTCTCCCAGTCTATAAAAGGACTATTTGGTTTATTTTCCAATAAATGAGTCACCTTACGGTCTGGTAAGTTATCTGAATAACATCAATAATTTTCTTTAGGAGACGGGCACCATGGCTAACGATATCAACGGTTCGGTGCTGGTTGTCGGCGGTGGTATTGCCGGAATGCAATCGGCCCTTGATCTCGCCAATTCGGGCTATTACGTTTACCTCCTCGAAAAATCTCCATCCATCGGCGGGGTCATGTCTCAGCTGGACAAGACCTTTCCCACCAATGACTGTGCCATGTGAATTATCTCGCCCAAACTGGTCGAGGTCGGCCGGCACATGAATATCGAGCTCATTACCTATTCAGACCTGGAATCGATTAAGGGTAAACCGGGTAACTTCAAGGTTAAAGTGAGGAAGAGGGCGCGCAGCATTATCGAGGATCGCTGCACGGGATGCGGCGCCTGCGTTGAGAACTGTCCGGTCGTCCAAGAACAGGTCTGAGTGTTTCAATAAAATGCCCAGTCAATTGATGCCATTGAAACCGTATCAGGAGATCAGCGAATGAGTGTTGCCCAGCCCGTGGAACAAGTACAGAGCGATGATGTCGATTACATGGAACTGGACCGGATCATCGAAGAGGATTTCAGTAACGACAAAGAAAACCTGATCATGATCCTCCAGGCCATTCAAAGGTGTTACAACTATCTGCCCCGTCCGGCCCTCGGGTATCTTGCGACGAAAGTCGGAATGCCGCTGAGCAAAATATACGGTGTGGCGACGTTTTACAGCACGTTCAGCCTGGAGCCGCGTGGCCGAAATATCGTCTCCATTTGCCTGGGAACGGCCTGCCATGTGCGGGGGGCTGAGCGGGTGCGGGAAAGAATTCAAGAAACACTGTGCATCTGTGACGGGGAGACAACACCCGACAAGCGTTACACCCTGGAATCGGTGCGTTGCATAGGGTGTTGCAGTTTGGGACCGGTCGTCAAGATCAATGAAGATATGCACGGTCGGATTGCATCGGACAAGATCGTGAAAGTGTTGGCGCAGTACGAATAGATTGAAAATGGGGCATAGATGATGAAAATCCAGTCGATTGAAGACTTAGAATTGATCAGCCGGGAGTACGGCCGCAAAGCTTTATGGGCCGGACGACCTGAAGGTCAATATCGGCATGGCGTCATGCGGAATCGCCGCCGGTGCCCAGGCGGCCTATGACAAGGCGATTGATGAATATCCGGCAAACAACGGCGTTCAGCATCTGCCAGACCGGATGCATCGGTTTCTGCGAAGTCGAACCGCTGGTGGAAGTTTTGGGCAGCGGCAAGCCGCGCTTGATATATAAGAAGGTAACAGCGGAAAAGATAAAGGACGTCATCGAGGGATATAAAGCCAATGATTTCGATTTAAAGATGATTCTGGGTCAGATGAAGGACCCGCGCAGCCTGCTGGAAGACGACGTTGCCAATCCGCTTGACGGCGTCGAGCCGATTGACGGCATCCCGATCTCTCGAAGACGTCTCTTTCTACGGCAATCAGGTCAAGGTGGCGATGCGCAACTGCGGCTATATCGATCCGGATGTCATCGAAGAATATTTCGCCCGGAAAGGGTACCTGGCGTTTTTCAATGCCCTCAAAGAGATGAAGCCGTCCGAGATCATCGATGTCGTCAAGGCTTCGGGCCTGCGGGGCCGAGGCGGCGGCGGATTTCCCACCGGTATCAAGTGGGCCACCTGTGCCAAACATAAAGGCGAGCGCTACATCATCTGCAATGCCGATGAAGGTGACCCCGGCGCCTACATGGACCGCAGCATTCTGGAAGGCGATCCCCACAGCGTTATCGAAGGGATGCTGATAGCGGCCGTGGCCATCGGATCACACCAAGGCTTTATCTACGTTCGGAATGAGTATCCGCTGGCGGTTAAACGTCTGATTACGGCCATCAAGCAGGCACGAGAACTACGGGCTTCTGGGTGAAAATATTGGCGGCACAGATTTTTCTTTCGACATAAGAATTTCAACCGGAGCCGGCGCGTTCGTTTGCGGCGAATCGACGGCATTGATGGCCTCGCTCGAAGGTAACGTGGGACGGCCGCGCGCCAAATATATTCACACTGTCGAAAAAGGTTTCCGAGACAATCCATCGAATCTCAATAACGTGGAGACCTATGCCAACGTACCGGCCATCCTTTTGAAGGGGGCCGGGTGGTATGGTCAAATGGGCACCGAGCACAGCAAAGGCACCAAGGTGTTCAGCCTGGTGGGCAAGATCAAGAACACCGGTCTCGTTGAAGTACCCATGGGGATTTCCCTGCGAGACATTGTGTTCAAGATCGGCGGCGGAGTTCCCAAGAAGAAAAAATTCAAAGCGGTGCAGACCGGCGGCCCCTCCGGTGGCTGCATACCGGAACGGTTTATGGACCTCCCGGTCGACTATCAGAAACTGACCGAGGTCGGCTCCATCATGGGATCCGGTGGTATGATCGTGATGGACCAGGACACATGCATGGTCGATGTCGCCCGGTATTTCGTGGATTTTCTCAAGGAAGAATCCTGCGGGCAGTGCAATCCCTGCCGCGAGGGGCTCAAGCAAATGCTGGACATCCTGACCCGTATCTGCAAAGGCGAGGGTAAAGAAGACGACATTCCCCTGCTGGAAGAACTGGGTGTCATGATGCAGAGATTTTCGCTCTGCGGCTTGGGCACATCGGCTCCCAACCCCGTGCTGACCACCATCCTTTACTTTCGCCATGAATACCAGAAGCACATCGAAGAGAAAAAGTGCCCGGCCGGCGTCTGCAAACCGCTCTATCATTATGAGATCGATGTCGATGCCTGTACGGGCTGCCAGGTGTGTTTCCGTAAGTGTCCACAGGAGGCTATCTCCGGTAAGAAAAAAAAGGTTCATGCGATAGAGCAGGAAAAATGCATCAAATGCGGCATCTGTTATGACGCCTGCAAGTTCAACGCGGTTGCAATACGCTAAATCGATAAGGAAACAGCCCTATGATCACCTTTAAGCTCAACGGTCAAGCGGTTCAAGGCGAAGACGGCCAGTATATTCTCCAGGTCGCCGAAAAGTACGGTGTCGACATCCCGACCCTTTGCCACCACAAGGCGCTGGAGCCGGCGGGAATGTGCCGATTGTGCACAGTCGAGCTCTTTGACGGCCGCCGGAGCCGGTTTGTCACTGCCTGCAACTATCCCATTTGGGACGGGATGGAGGTTCGTACCAACAGCGACGCGGTTCACCAGGGACGCAAGCTGATCGTCGAGCTGCTGCTGGCCCGCTGCCCGGAAGTCCCGCTGCTGAAAAAATTGGCCAAAGAATATGGGATCGATGAAACCCGATTTAAAACCGAGGAAGATACCTGCATTCTCTGCGGGCTTTGCACCCGAACCTGCGAGCGGATGGGGGCCAACGCCATCAGCCTGACCGGCCGCGGCGTCGAGATGAAAGTGGCAACGCCCTTCGACGAAAATACGGATGCCTGCATCGCCTGCGGGGCCTGTGCATTCGTCTGCCCCACCGGTCACATCAACCTCCAAAAGATCAACCAAAAACATACCATTAAACCGACCCGGCCGATCCCTTCCGAATACGAGATGGGGTTGAAGGGGCGCAAACCGGTCTATGTGCCGTATGCCCAAGCGGTGCCCAATATCCCCGCCATCGATCGAGATACCTGTGTCCATTTCAAAACCGGTGAATGTAAGATCTGCGTCGAATTTTGTGGTGTCGACGCCATAGACCACAGCATGCAGGATGAAATCATCGAGCTCGAGGTCGGTTCGATCATTCTGGCTCCCGGCTTCAAACCCTTTGATCCGTCCCGGTTCGACGCATACAACTATTCAAAGCATCCCAACGTGATTACTTCGATGGAAATGGAGCGGATACTTTCCGCATCCGGCCCCACCGGCGGCCATCTGGTACGACCTTCCGATGGCAAGGAACCGAAAAAGGTCGCCTGGTTTCAGTGTGTCGGCTCCAGAGATATGAACCGCTGCGACAATTCTTACTGCTCTTCGGTGTGCTGCATGTATGCGATCAAGGAAGCAGTTATCGCCAAGGAGCATGCCGGCGCTGATCTGGACTGCGCCATTTTCTTCATGGACATGCGCACCAACGGAAAAGATTTCGAGCGGTTTTACGACAGCGCACGGGAGAAAGACGGCGTGCGTTTTATTCGCAGCCGCGTTCACACCATTGATCCGGTTCCGGGCAGTGATGATCTGGAGCTTCGGTATGTCACTGAAAGCGGTGAATTGGTCACCGAGACCTACGACATGGTGGTATTGTCCATTGGACTGGAGGTGTCGCCCGACATTGTCGCGTTGGCCGACAAATTGAACATCAAGCTGACGGAAGGGAATTTTTGCAAGACCGATACCTTCGAGCCGGTGGCCACCTCCAAAAAAGGCGTGTTTGTCTGTGGGGCATTCCAGGGACCCAAAGACATTCCACAATCGGTTGTCGATGCCAGCGCGGCGGCCGCGGCGGCCGGAGAAATCCTGGCTCCGGCCCGCAATACCGCTACCAAGGCAAAAGAGATCATCCCCGAGACCAACGTGATCGGTGATCGGCCGCGGGTCGGCGTTTTTGTCTGCCGCTGCGGCATAAATATTGCCGGCGTGGTCGATGTCCCCGCCGTTCGGGACTATGCCGCAACCTTGCCTTACGTCGAATATGTAAATGATAATCTTTACTCCTGCTCTCAGGACACGCAAGAAACGATGGCGGCGATTATCAAAAAAGAGAAGCTCAATCGCGTGGTGGTCGCTGCCTGCACACCGAAAACCCACGAGCCGCTGTTTCAGGAAACCCTTATCAACGCCGGCTTGAACAAGTACCTGTTCGAAATGGCCAACATCCGTAACCAGGATTCTTGGGTTCATAAAAACAATCCGGACCTGGCTACCCGAAAGGCCAAGGATTTGGTGCGCATGGCGGTTTCAAAGGTCTCCCTGATGGAACCGCTCAAAGAGGCCGAACTGGAAGTTAATCCAGTGGCAATGGTCCTGGGAGGCGGGATAGCCGGCATCACAGCTGCCCGTAGCCTGGCCCGTCAGGGTTATAAGACCCATCTTGTGGAGAAGAGCAAAAAGCTTGGCGGACAGGCGCTAAAAATTTACCGCACTGCCCAGGGCGAAGATGTCCAGAAAAAACTTTCGGCTCTTATCAAGGACATTAAAAAACAGGAAAACCTGATTATTCACCTGGACACGACCCTGTCCGGTGTTGGTGGGTTTGTCGGCAATTTCAAATCGACTTTGTCTAAAAACGGCACGGAAGAAACGCTGGAGCACGGCGTGGCCGTTATAGCTACCGGGGCGTCCCCGTTCAAACCCGATGAATATTCTTATGGCAAGGATTCCCGCATCCTGACAAGTCTCGAACTGGACCGCAAGTTCATTGAAAACGATCCTGTGCTGGATCAGTTGGGTACCGCAGTTTTCATCCAATGCGTCGGGTCCAGGGAGCCTGAGCGACCTTACTGCTCAAGGGTCTGCTGCACCCATTCGGTGGACAACGCCCTGGAACTGAAAAAGCGTAACCCGGAGATGTCGGTTTTTATTCTGTATCGAGACATGCGAACGTATGCTGAAAGGGAGTATCTGTACAAGAAAGCCCGTGAGGCCGGCGTCATCTTTGTCCGCTATACTCTCGACCACAAACCCGAAGTCCGGGTGACCGGCGACGGTGTCCAGGTGAAGGTGATCGATCACGTCCTGGGCCAGCCGATTGAGATTGAGGCCGACTTGGTCAGTTTGGCCACGGCTGTCATTCCGGCCGGTGACGACAAACTGGCACAGTATTTCAAGGTGCCTTTAAACGATGACGGCTTTTTCGTTGAAAAACACGCCAAACTCGGACCTTCGGAATTTGCCACAGACGGCGTGTTCCTCTGCGGCATGGCCCACTATCCGAAGCCGATCGATGAGTCAGTCGCCCAAGGGCGGGCGGCGGCATCCCGGGCGCTGACGCTCCTGGCTCAGAAGACCATCCACACCAGCGGCACCGTGGCTTTAACCGATTCGTTTATGTGCAGTCGCTGCGGCGTGTGCGTTTCCATCTGCCCCTATTCGGCACCGTTTTTTACCGAATCCGGCCCACAGGCCGGCAAAGCTGAAATAAACCCGGTGCTCTGCAAAGGGTGCGGCCTGTGTGTGGCCTCCTGCCGATCCGGAGCCATCCATCTGAAAGGTTTTGACAACAACCAGATTTTTGCCCAGATCTTTTCCTTCGGTGAAGAGGTGGGATAACAGGATACAAAAAGGAGTTATTCATGTCCGAATGGGAACCAAAAATTGTCGCCTTCCTGTGCAACTGGTGCAGTTATGGGGCCGCGGATCTGGCCGGTGTCGGCCGGATGGAATATCCGCCCAATATCCGGGTCATCCGGATTCCCTGCACCGGTCGGATGAGCCCGAAATTCTTTCTGGCTGCCTTACGCGAAGGTGCCGACGGTGTTTGGGTATCCGGGTGACATCCCGGCGAATGCCATTACCTGGAAGGTAATTACTACGCCCGCAGAAAATTCGCCCTGTTCCAGAATCTGATGGAGCACATGGGAATCGATCCCGGCAGACTGCAATTTTCATGGATTTCGTCCGCCGAGTCCACCAAGTTTGTCGAGGTCGTCAATGAAGTCACGGCAACGGTCAAAGCACTGGGGCCCAACCGAACGTTTATAAAAACGGAGAGCAAGGTCGCTTAGCATGTCATATATCACCAAGATCAAAGAAATTTCCGAAAAGATCCTGAAGGACTGCACGGTGGAGATGGTCATCGGTTTTCGAAAGGGGACAGTGCCGATGATGAACGAGCCCTGCTTTGCCAAGACGCCGGCAGAAGTCAAACAGTTTGTTTGGGACGGTAACTGCGGCATCAATCTGGTCAATTATCTGAGCGACCGCAAAGAGAAGATCGGCATTGTTGCCAAGGGGTGCGATTCCCGCAATATCGTCACCCACATTCTCGAGAACAAAATCAAACGCGAGCAGCTGTATATCATTGGGGTACCCTGCCTGGGGATGATTGACAGACGCCGAATATCTGCTGCTTTTGGAACTGAAATCACCGAAGTCCGGGAAGACGGAGACCAGGTCATCGTCACGGGGCCCGGTAGCGAGAAAACGTTCAACCGGACCGACGTCATGCAGGAAAACTGCGCCATTTGCATCCATCGTAATCCTGTCATCTTCGATGAAATGGTCGCCGATCCTTTGGAAGAACAAAAGGAGGTGGACCGCTACGCGGATGTGCGCCACATTGAAAGTTTGGCGCCTGATGGAAAATGGGCTTTTTTCGAAGGGATTCTGGACGCCTGCATACGGTGTTACGCCTGCCGTAATGCCTGCCCGCTGTGTTATTGCCCGACCTGCTTTGTAGATGAGCATCGTCCCCAGTGGGTCGGGAAAAGCCAGGATCCGATCGACATCCGTACATTCCACTTTCTAAGGGCTTATCATTGCGCCGGTCGCTGTACGGACTGTGGTGCGTGTGAACGGGCCTGCCCGGTGGGTATCCCGATGCGGCAATTCACCAAGAAGCTGGAAAAGGACTGCCTGGAACTGTTCGATTGGGAAGCCGGTATGACTTTGGACATCCGTCCGGCTCTCGATTCTTACCGGCCGAACGATCCGGATGAATTCATTAAATAGCCAAGTGAATGGTTCGTTGGGTTTGCTGCATTTCAGCAGCCGATCCCAAACCATTTTACGCCGAAGGTTGAGCCCATGAGAATTGTCACTATCGACAAGAAGAAACTGGTCGCCGATCTGGACAAACTTCGCGGAGACTACCGCATTTTCGTTCCCGTAAAGGAAGAGAAGTATTACAGCTTCTGCGAGCTGTTGGATGGCGTAGCACCGGATTTTGATTTCTTGAACACCCGCATGTCGGCCAAAGCCTTGATTTACCCTCAGTCGGAAGTGATGTTCGAATACAGCCTGGATGAGACCGACGAAGATCATCACATCATGAAAGAAGCGCCCAAGGACTACTCGCCGCGGGCCGTGATCGGCATCCGGCCCTGTGATGTCAAAGCTTTCCTGCTGGTGCAGAAGAATTTCGACACACCCGAATATAAGGATACCTACTGGATTCAAGCTTTTGAGGCCACCACCTTTGTCACCTACGCCTGCAGCGATCCCTGCGTGACCTGCTTTTGCACCACCGCCGGCTGCGGACCGTTTCATGAAGAAGGTTCGGACGTCCTGCTGGTCGATGACGGTGAGCAGTATCTGGCCAAAATATTGACCGACAAGGGTGAAAAACTGGCTGCCGCCGCCGGCTGGCCGGAGCGGCTGAAGATGGTGCCGATGGTCAGATCGAGAGTCTGACACAGGCGGCCGAAGAAAAGATCGTCTCAAAGGTTAACACCGAATATTTAAAGGATACAGATACAGCCGAGATATATGACGCGCCGTTCTGGGATGACACGGCGTTTTCATGCATCAATTGCGGTACCTGCACGTTTGTCTGTCCGACGTGCTGGTGCTTTGACATCCAGGACGAAAATCGCGGCAAGACCGGCAAGCGGATGCGCAACTGGGACAGCTGCATGTTTCCGCTGTTCTCGCTGCACGGGACCGGGCATAACCCCCGCGGGCTGAAAATGGAACGCGTGCGCCAGCGATTCATGCACAAGCTCAAGTATTATGTCGATAAATACGACAATGGCATCCAGTGTGTCGGTTGCGGTCGATGTGTGCGTCTTGTGCCCGGTAAATATCGATATCCGCAGGGTGTGTGATCTGATGAACAGTTACGGCGACAAGGCTCCGGTCTGTGAAGTCAAGTGAGGTAAAGGGGGAAGAAACCGTGCAAAATCCATATCTGCCATATCCGGTTCGCATCGACCAGGTGATAACCGAAACCGAAGATCGCAACCTGAAAACCTATAAATTCGTGTTCCTGAATTCGGATGATGAAGATCGGTTTGCTTACCGTGCCGGCCAGTTCGCCGAGCTGTCAGTTACCGGAAAAGGCGAGATTCCCATCGGTATCGCCTCATCGCCCACGGAAAAAGGCTTTGTCATGTTCACGGTCAACAAGGTGGGCCTGGTTTCCTCCCACCTGCACAATATGCACGTCGACGATATCATGGGTATTCGCGGACCACTGGGAAACTGGTATCCCTGGGATATTCTGGAGGGCAAAAATATTGTGATCATCGGCGGCGGTTTTGCCTTTACCACCTTGCGGTCTTCCATCATCTACATGCTGGATCCGGCCAACCGATCGAAATTTAAGGATATTCATGTCATATACGGCGCCCGTACACCCGGGATGCTGCTCTACAGGGACGAACTGGCCGAGTGGGAAAAACGGGATGACATCAACATGCACATAACGGTAGATGCCACCGATGATCCCGACTGGAAATACAATATCGGGTTTGTGCCGACCATCACCGAGCAGAAGGCGCCCAATGCCGATGACGACACCTACGCCATTGTCTGCGGGCCGCCGATCATGATCAAGTTTACCCAACCGGTGCTGGATGAACTCGGCTATCAAGCATGATCAGATCATCATGTCTCTGGAAAACCGCATGAAGTGCGGCATCGGCATCTGCGGGCGCTGCAATATCGGCAAGGAATTTCGTCTGCAAAGACGGGCCGGTGTTTACGCTGGCACAGTTGAATCATATGCCCAAGGAATATTAAGCTAAAATCGCCAACGTTGCCCGCCAGGGCAAGGTCGTGATTTTAGCTGTTGACATCGAAATTGGTTTAGGTAATAGCAATACTAAACTACTTTAAACCTACAAAAGGCGTTTTGGCGGTTAAGCCATTGTTATAATTAAATTTTTAAAGGAGGTTTTTGTATGCCAACAGTCGAATTTATGGGGAAGAGTTTTAATGTAGACGAAGACGGGTTCATCGATTCCTACGAAAACTGGGGCCAGGAGTGGGTTCAGTGGGTTAAGAAAGAGGAAGGTATCGAAGAGCTGAACGAAGAGCACCAGAAGGTTATCAAGGTTCTGCGTGAATATTATGAAAAAAATGGTATTGCGCCGATGGTTCGCGTTCTGTCCAAAGTCACCGGCTTCAAACTGAAACACATCTATGAGCTGTTCCCGTCAGGACCGGGCAAGGGAGCCTGTAAGATGGCCGGTCTTCCGAAACCGACCGGATGCGTCTAACCCGATCCAACGGACAAAGGCCCGACGATTTCTAAGGGAAAAGGCTCTGCATGTGGTGCAGGGCCTTTTCTGCATTAAGGAGGTGCCATGGTCGTTTTAACCGTCGATACCAGCGCCAGGACGGAATTTGTTGACGTCACCCAGAAGGTCCGGGAAGCGGTCGCTTCTGTGGGGGCAGGTACCGGTTTCTGTATGCTCTATGTTCCGCATACCACCGCTGCAGTGACCATCAATGAAAGCGCCGATCCCAGCGTCAGAAGCGACATCCTCAAGGTTATGAACGAGATCGTTCCCTGGGATGCGAACTACCGTCACCTGGAAGGTAACTCCGCTGCCCACATCAAAACGACATTGGTCGGATCTTCGGAATTGGTCATGGTTGAAAAGGGACGCCTGGTATTGGGTACGTGGCAGGGCATATTTTTTTGTGAATTCGACGGACCCAGGACACGGAAGCTGCACGTTAACCTGATGTTAGGCGTATGAGCCCCGCTTTCGATGCATTTATAAACGAAGAGGTTTGGATCACATGATTCTCGACGATATGGACCGACAGATACTGAATCGGATACAGACGCGATTTCCGATGACCTTGCGGCCCTACAAGACGATTGCGGAAGATCTGGGGTTGACTGAGGACGACGTCATCGAACGGATCAGGAAACTAAAGGAAAAAGATGTCATCCGCCGGATCGGCGGTAACTTTGTGCCCGAGAAAGTTGGATTTGTCAGCACCCTCTGTGCCGCCACCGTTCCCGAAGACGGCATCGACAAATTTGCAGCCGTGGTCAACCGCTATCCTGGTGTGACCCACAATTATCAACGTGACCACGAGGTTAATATCTGGTTTACATTTATTGCGCCGTCGATGGCGGAAATCGAGGCCAACCTCGCACAGATTTCCCGGGAGACCGGCGTCGGCGAGATCCTGAATTTGCCCGCAACCAGGGTCTTCAAGATCAAGGCCAAGTTCGACCTATAATAATAATCGGTGAACCTCCAGTTTTGACGGGGAGCATTGAATACTCCGTTGATTGGGTGTTGTTTTACATATTCGATTGATATCCATGCAATGCGCAATTTACGCCTGGCCCTCGCGGTGATCAATTGCCCCGTGGCAGCCACAGAAAAAAATCTGGAAAACGTGGCCAAGTGGTCGGAGGAGGCGTCTCGGCAGGGTGCGGATGTGGTCTGTTTTCCGGAGTTGAACGTCACCGGCTATCTATCCGACAAGGTCCTGGCGCAAACGGCCCTGCCTGTGCCTGGACCTGAGACGGAAAGGCTTGTCGAGATAGCCCGCGCGTTGTCGCTGGTCATTCTTGCCGGACTGGCGGAAACGGATCTCCAGGGCCGGGTGTTTGCCACGCACCTGGTCGCCACCCCCCAAGGGCTGGCCGGTGTCTACCGAAAGGTTCACATAGCGCCACCGGAGCAGGCGCTGTTCACTCCGGGTAGCCAAGTTCCACTCCATTCTCTTCGGGAAGTGACAACCGGTATACAGCTCTGCTATGATGCACATTTCCCGGAACTCTCAACCCGTATGGCACTGGAAGGGTGCGATTTGATCGTCATTCCGCACGCCTCTCCAAGAGGAACAGCAGAGGAAAAACTCGCCTCGTGGATGCGTCATCTGACGGCACGTGCTTTCGACAACGGCGTGTATGTCGCCGCCTGCAATCAGGTCGGGAGTAATGGATACGGACTCGCATTTCCGGGTGTTGCGGTGGTTGTCGGGCCCGACGGCAACGTCGTGCAGCAATATGTCACAAACAGAGAGGGACTTCTGCTGGCCGACCTGGATGCGACGCTTCTGAGCAATGTAAGGCAGCACCGGATGCGCTACTTTTTGCCCCATCGCCGCCCGAAGATTTACCATTCATAGCCTTGGCTTTGCCGGGGTCTTTCCCGCATAGGGCTATCCTGCCAACAAAATACGTCACTTGCGAAAACCGATAGAAGCGCTTTCAGGTCGACTTTGTTCTGTACTGCCGGTAGTAAACGACCGAGTCGACGGTATAAATGAGAAGAGCGGACCAGATCAGCAGGAAAGTCAGCAGCTGGGCCGTGCGAAACGGTTCACCGTATACAAGGACAGCCAAAAGAAACGTACAGCTTGGCGCCATGTATTGTAGGATGCCGATCGTTGAAAAATGAATCCGGCGGGCTCCGACCGTAAACAGCAGCAGGGGCAGGGCCGTGACCAGGGCGGCCGCCAGAAGCAGGAGATCGATCCGAGTGTCACCACGGAGAAACGCACCCCCGCCATGCACATAAGTGTAAATGATGTAGATTGTCGCCGGAAAAGACAGAAGCAGTGTTTCAACAGTCAATCCCACCAGGGCATTGACTGCGGCCACCTTACGGATCAGACCGTAAAACCCGAAAGAAAACGCCAGGAACAGAGAGATCCAGGGGGGGCGACCGATTTCGATGGTCATGTAGAGGACGCCGATGGTCGCCAGACTGACCGCTACGACCTGGGCCGGGCGCAACCGTTCGTTCAGAAACACCAAGCCCAGAACCACATTAATGAGTGGGTTGATGTAGTATCCCAGGCTGGTCTGAAGGATCAGGTCGTTGTTGATGGCCCATATGAAAACGAACCAGTTGCCGGAGACCAGTAGCGTTGTCACCAGCAGGATCAGGATTGTCCGACGGGAAGCGAGCGCCGCTTTGAGTTCTTTGCGGCGCCTGGTTAACGCAACCAACGGCAGAAGGAACAAAAAGGACCATACCATGCGGTGCATCAGGATTTCGAAGGCTGGGACCGCGCGCAAGGTCTTGAAGTAAATCGGGCTCAACCCCCAGATCAGAAAAGCGCCTACGGCGCAGGCAGCGCCGCTCAAAGATTCCTGTGGCGCAGCATCTGGCTGGGCCTGGTTCTTCTGCACCTTTCACCCTCCAATTTGCGATATTCTTAAGTTTAGAACCCTGCACCATAGTCGAACCGTTTAAGGAAGTCAAAACCTGAATCTAGTGCGGATGGACTTTGTTTGACACCGGAAGCAAGCTTTTCTATACTGCGCCCGAGCGGATTTTCGGTGAAGTTAGTAACCGTGTGAATGAATGACGGCTCACATCGGTTCGGTTATGCAGGCGGCATTACACTTTTTTGTGGAGAGGGAGCATGGCACAAGGCGATTTTTTTCTTGTTGAACAAAAAGACGACGTCGCGTGGTTGACCATCAACCGGCCGAAGAAGCACAACGCAATGGATTTTGATTTCTTCAAAGGCTTGACGGTGCATTTCAAGCACTTCGCCACTGACCCCAGTATCCGGGTGGTGGTCATTAAGGCCGCCGGGAGAAATTTCACGGCCGGCACCGATCTGGCGGCGGCAATATCAATCCTTGGGGGCGGGGCGGCGGATGATCGTGCAGATCTGTTGCGAAAAATCCAGCAGCTTCAAGAGGGGATTCAAGCGATTGAAGATTGCTGCAAGCCGGTTATCGCGGCCGTTCACGGACACTGCATCGGCGGCGGGGTCGATATGATCTGCGCTTGCGATATCCGTCTGGCGGAGAAATCGTCTTTGTTCAGCATCCGGGAGACCCGTATGGGGATTGTCGCCGATCTGGGGACCTTGCAGCGTTTGCCGCGGATCATCGGGGACGGCCGCTGCCGGGAGCTGGCGCTTACGGGACGGGACTTTGACGCTCCTGAGGCTTATACAATGGGACTCATCACCCGGGTGTGCGACGGGCGATCGCACCTTTACGATGAGGTCGAAGCGCTGGCGCGTCAAATCGCGGAAAATCCACCGTTGACCGTCCAAGGGGTCAAGGATGTGATCAATTACAGCCGTGATACCAGCATTGATGCAGGTTTGCGCTATACCGCCCAGAAAAATGCTGCCCTGCTTCACTCGGAAGACCTGCTTGAAGCGATCAACGCTTTCCGAGAAAAACGCAAACCGCGCTTCAAGGGGAAGTAACCGGTGCTGGTGTCAAGGACCTGCAGCGGTCTCCGAGAACGCGGTGTCAAACCGCACATCCATATTATATCTGATAGAGGTGAATATGCAGCCGAACCGCGGCGCTTTGTCCGGCATCACTGTCCTCGATCTTTCCCGCCTGTTGCCCGGGCCCTACTGCTCCATGATCCTTGCCGATCACGGGGCGCGAGTGATTGCCATTGAAGACCGGCGCTATCAAGCCGATAATTTCCTTCTGGCAACAATCAATCGCAACAAGCAGCATATGACACTCAACCTGAAGACTACCGAAGGACGATCCATTTTTTATCGGTTGGCGCAGATGGCGGATGTGGTTCTGGAAGGTTTTCGTCCGGGGGTCGTGCAGCGGCTTGGCGTTGATTACGCTACGGTGCGCGAGCTCAACCCGAGCATCGTCTATTGTGCCGTCAGCGGTTACGGACAAACCGGGCCACTGAGAAACAAGGCCGGCCACGATGTCAATTACTTGGCCCATTCCGGCGTACTCGAGCTGATCGGAGAGCCTGATCGGCCACCCGCTATACCGGGCATACAGATTGCCGACATGGCCGGCGGGGGTCTGAACGCAGCGGTCGGCATATTGCTGGCACTGCTTGCCCGTGAGAAAACCGGCAAGGGGCAGTACATCGATATCTCCATGACCGACGGGTCTGTCAGCCTGCTGTCGCTGCTGCTGCATTTCCAACAGATCGACGGTGCTGCACCCCGGCGGGCCGACATGCGCTTCTCGCATCGCTACGCCTGCTACAACACATACGAGACCAGGGACGGACGGTATCTGGCCATCGGTGCGGTTGAGAATAAGTTCTGGCAGAGAATCTGCGATCTTCTTGGTGCCCCGCAGTATTCCACCTATCAGTACGACGACAATCGGAGGGAAGAAATAACAGATTTCATGCGCCGCACGATCAAGACAAATACACTGGCGCAGTGGGAAGAACTCCTTGCGGATGTCGATGCCTGTTGGGCGCCGGTAAAAACGCTGGAAGAAGTTTTGCAGGAGAGACACTTTCGGGAACGAGAGATGGTCGTCGAACTGAGTGACGGGCAAGGGGGCCAAACCTCTCTTCTGGGGACGCCGATCAAGCTGAGCGATACTCCCGGAAGCCTCCGCACCCCGGCACCGGGTTTCGGGGAGGACACCCGTGATATATTATCGGAACTGGGGTATTCAACAGTTGAGATTGATGCCCTCGTGGAAAAAGACATTGTTTGAGAGCAATGAGTGCTTAAATTCACGACAATATAATCAAATCGGCCATTGATAAGATGCTGAAAAACCTGGAACGGCTTACCGGTAAGCCATGCGACTGCTCCGTATAATTCATCATTTTCACGCCGATCTGAAAGTAAACATAACACCCGCACGGCATCATATATGTTGCCGTTTGTGAAATAACCAAGATAGAACAATGCTGAATATATAATTGAGATGCTGTCACATGGGTACGCGGCAGCATGGCCCCTGTGCACAAGGTTTTCAGGCTGCTTGACCAGGTATTCAACGAATTGAGCTCCATGACCTCATTTGACCAATACAGAGAGCCACTGTTTCGCCTACGGGACATTGTACCCGGGTCTGGTAGACATGCTCCATATCGAGGGTGCCGTGTCGGGCGAGGTTTGGAAGAATCTCGATGCCCGCTTATTGCCCCTTGTCGACCCGGAGTTGCCACTGATGGTTGCCATTTGCGGCGGGGCCAACGCGGGCAAATCGACACTCTTCAATTCGCTGCTGAATGAGAGGGTGTCACCAGTGCGCGGAAATGCGGGTAGTACCCGGCGGGTACTGATTGCCGTACATCCCGAAATGATCGCGCGCAAAAGTGTACTTTCCAGCTTGTTTGACCCTTTCGGCCAGACACCCCGCCCCCTGGAGAGTCCTAAGGACCTGATGGCTCCCGGCCCACCGCTGGTGTCCGCCCATGGGGATATCCCCAAAGGGCAGATACTGATGGACACACCTGATTTCGATACCGGATCGGATGATCGTTTCGTCAATCGGGATGTGGCCCGGGAGGTGCTTGAGGCCTGCAATGTTCTAATATATATCGTCACCAATACCACCTACAACAACCTCGAGAACACGCGCTTCATGCGGCAGGTCCTGACGGAAGCGGGCATGCGCCGGTGCATCCTGGTTTACAACTGCTCCCGCACGCTCGATGACCAGCAAGTCAGAGATCATCTCGAGACCACAGCCACCAACCTTTACGGAGGTGAAAAAGAAGAATATCTCATCGGCTGCTACCGGACCGACACCAGTGATGCGGTAGCTGCTGGCAAAGCGCTCATGCGCTTGCGACCGGTGCAGGCCGGAGCGCCAGATATTATGAACCTGCTCGCAGATCTGGATCCACGGCAGATCAGGGAACGACAAATTCAGACGATGCTGGAGGCCTTCGTCCGCCACGTCCGTCAGGTTGTCACGGAGTCGAAGACCGTTCAGGACGAAATCGATCTGTATACCGGCGCGTTGCATTTGACTCTTGGGCGCGCGGTGCAGCATTCGCTGGTGTCCTTCCCACTGAAAAGAATCATGCGGCGATTGAACGAAATCTGGCTCGAGACAAGCCCACCGCACCTGAAGTTTTTCCGCGGCGTCGGCAATTTGATCGGTAAACCGGCCAGGGCCATCCTTTCCCTCGTGAAGCCGTCAACGGATGGCGAAGCAAGAGAAGCCAGCGGAACTGCTGGAACAATAGATCCCCTTGAGCGGATAAAATCCGACCTTCTGGGGTCGGCTGGGGAACTGCGGGACAGTCTCATGGCGGAAGAAATTATCGCCGAGACCATTGCAAAAGATCCGATAGGGGTGCGCTTGATTACACTCGTCGACCGCATCCGCGTGCAGCGCGATCTGAACGAAAAGGAACTGCCCTCCCGCCACATCGCCTCTGCAACCGGTACGGTCACCGTTCATGCTGCCGCTCCGTTATGTTCCAAGAAAATCCGCCGTGATCTTGACCATCGACCCTGGACCGATACCGCCCAACGGGTCGTCGCTGCCGCTAAAGATGTGCTGGACATATCGGAGGATGCGGCGCTAAACCGGGAGTTGACAAATTTGGTCGGCGAATTTCGCCGACGGATGAATTTCCTGCAAAAAACAAGGGAATCTTTTTTCGCCTCGCTGAATGTCCTGCCGGCAACCCTCGGTATCGCCTACATCCTTACAACCGGCGACCCGGTGGGCGGCAGTGGCATTTACGCCAAACTGCACGGATTGTTCGGAATGCACGACCTGTGGGCACTGGTTACGATTCCGGCTTCAGCCGGGATCGATGAGACCGGTCGTAAAGATCTGTCCGATATGCTGGAACCGGTGGTCAAGCGGTGGATCGAAAATCGGTCCCATATCGTCAAGCAGGTGTTCGAAGAAACGATCGCCGGGGATGTAATTCGCCAGATGGAGAGTACGGCGGCGGATGCTGCCAAGCTTATCCTTGCGGCCGAAGAAACGCTGGAATCGATCAGCTGACGATCTCTTCCCACGTTCTTTGTGGAGAGATTATCCCACGGTCAGGCTGCCCGAGGTGAAAATACCGACAAAGTGATGTCATACGCACGGCAACCAATCAGGATTAAATTTCCGAACGAGGTGACGAGTGATAAATAATTTCGACGAGAATCTACTAAAGGCCCGCAGTCAGATGTCGATCTTCCGGGATGCCATACTGAGGATTCAGGAGCAAGCGGGCGCAGCGTCACGTTGGCGTCCGGCGCATGCACTGCAGTCGGAGTGCCGTACCGCCATCGACCTTCTTGACAAGTTGACCGAAAGACTGGACCGCAAACTGGTGGTCACCTTGATCGGACCCAGCGGAGCGGGGAAGTCGACCCTGCTGAACGCTCTATCGGGTAACGATCGGTTGTCCCGGTCCGGTGATGATCGCCCGACAACGAGAGAAGTGGTCGTATTCTGTCGATCGCGGGGGGATGCCGATATTCTGCTTAACGATCTCGGGCCTGATACCTTGGCAGTATTGCCCCATCCGACCGCTGAAGGCCTGGATCAGGTCATCCTGATCGATACCCCCGACATGGACAGTACCGAAAGCGAGGTGTTTCATCCCATTCTCGAGAAAACAATTGCGTTGACCGACGTCCTGGTATGCGTGCTGAATGCCGAAAATCCGAAGCGCCGGGACACGATCGTTTTCCTGAAACGGTTCGTCGATCTGTTTCCCGGCACTTCACTCTACGTGGTGCTTAACCGCTGCGACCGCCTGCCGCAAAATGAGTTGACGGACACTATCCTGCCGGATCTCAAGGGACACCTTGAGGCTTCCTGGCGGAGACCCGTTGACAGCATCTTCTGTACCAGCGCCCGTAGCCACCTCAAAGACCCACAGTGGCCGGAAGGCGAAAGACCACTGCACGCATACGATCAGTATCCGCAGCTGCGCGAACTGATCCTGGGCAACCTTTCACGCGGCGGTCGTTTTGTCGATGCGCGCATGCAACGGGCAGAGCACCTTGTCTCACTGGTCCGCAGATCCGCCCACCAGAGCGTTTCCGGCGTGGCGGAAGGACTGGTGGTGGTCAGGCAGGAGTATTATCGAACTGGAGCACCGGGCAACGACTGGCGGCGACGACATCTCTCAAAGAAACCGGAACTGAAATGCTGACCGGTGTTCAGGCCATGTTTTACCAGAATCTTGCCGGCCGCTGGTGGGGACCGATTGGATGGCTGGTGGCCCTATGGGCCCGATTTCTTATGGCCGGAGCCGGCATGGTGGCCACCTTGCGTTTTGGAAATCCGCTCTTGCAGATCTGGGGGCTGCTTTCATCTCTCGTGCGGTACCGTAAAACCCGCAGCGCGGTCGAAGATGCCACGACCGGCGGCGATATGGCACCGGCGATGCTCAAATATCGCTATACGATCCAGCAGGCTTGGCCGGATATTGCTGCAAAGCTGACCCGTTTGGGGTTCGACAGCCGGGTGCGTAGTACCGTAGCCGTCATGCCGGAGGAAAAAGACCTGTTGAAACGGTTGTCATCCGTCTGGAAATCGACATTGGCGGCGGTGATGGAACGCAGGGTTACAGCGGTGTCGGGCTTTTTACTACAGTTGATATTCAATCTGCCGACACTGGCGGTCATGGGACTCTTTACATACCAGAGCGTAACAAGTTTTCTGCTGCAGAAAACGCTGCCGTCCGGGTACTTTCTGCACGCAGGCGTCAGTATCCTTATGGTGTGGTTGCTTTCATTTGTTCTGTTTCAAGTCATCGTGCGCTTTGCCAGCAGTCGCAATTTACTCAACAGTGCTTTCAAACAACTTGTCAGTAATGTCGATTTTAGTGGTCTTGAGCTTCTCAGCCGCTCAATTGTCGATGAGATCGATACCATCATGCGACTGGACGAAGAAGAATGATTGATGGGGCAATATGCCTTTTAGGCCAATTGCGGGTAGGTCAACCCGCTTATGCGGTGGGTAATGTGCGGCGAGAATCGCAAAGAATGGATCAGAGACACCTTTCTGCGGTAAGTAGGAAGCAAAACCGGAAAATTGTTTTTATCTTCTACAAATAGGGTATGGCTATTCAAATCCGTTATAAGAGGGTTTCAATAAAAATAGATAGCGAGACTGTCGAAAAACCACCAAAGAGAGTTTTTATAGCTTCTAAGTGATTGATTTTATTATAAGCCAAATTGGTAAAAATGCCTAAAAAGTACTTTTTCGACAGTCTCAGCAGTTACCACTAGTTTTAATTTTCTTGGGATAGGTTCTGGGAAGCTCAAGACAGAAAAAGTCTTTCACCACGATTTGTGCTGGCATCCAGCCGCCTATGCTTCCTGTTCCAGTGTGCCGATTGAGACCTTCAGCAAGGTCATCCTGCGCCATACTAACTTTTCGAGGACTCAACTTTATCTCAGAACCATCAGCGATTTATAAGCGATTTGATGGATAGAAAACATCTACTGATCACGGGAACGGGTGAGGCAATCTACCGGTTGCACCCCATTCAGGTTGGTTTGTCTGTAAAGATACCCAAACCTAATCGCTTTTTATTTTCGACGTTCCCGGAATCAATGTCTGGGTGGAAATGATGCCACCGATCTGTCGCACCTGCCCATGGACGAACTGGCCGATGATCTCGGCGTCCGAGGAGAGCAAGTCCCGTGTCAGGACAATCTTTACCAGGATGTCGATACTTCCGTGAATTGAGTGAACTTCCCTGACTTCGGGCAGTGCGAAAAGCTTTTCCACGACCTTTAATTCCCCCTTGGCTTCCACATTCAAGGTGATAAACGCCGTGATGCTGCGCAGCATTTCCGGGTACTCTTCTTTATTTATCTTGGCCATCTTCTCTCTGAATGCCTCCATGTCTCTTGGAATGAGCTTATCGATGCCGATGCCATAACGGCGCATGCGGCCCTTCTCCCACTGATGAAACGATATGTAGGCGTAGAGGTCGTCCAGGGTACGACCGGGAAAGGAGGGCAGCAGGTTCCCCTTTTGGATGATGCTTGACATGGGCTGATAGATGGTTTTATACCAGTCTTCCGCGGCTTGCTTTAGCGTCGCCCCCGGTTTCTCTTTCCGGGCGAGAAATGTCCGGTGATTTTCCACCTGTTCGAGCAGGAAGTCAAACTGGCCCACTTCGGTGATGTCGATGGGGTGGGTCAGTCCGGTCTGCTCCACGAACTCACTCTTTTCCCGGTAGATAATGTTCTCTAGCGTATTGCTGGAAGGGATGAATTCGACGATCTTGGCCATAATGTCGGATCGGCCCAACTCCTTGGCTGCAGCGATACGGTGGTTGCCGTCCAGAACGTAGTATTCATCCTTGATCTTGTACAATTTAACCGGCGGCAGGGATTTACCTTCCCTCATGGCCTTCTTGACGCTGATAAACCGCTCCGGGGACACGTGGTCCTTGATCTTGAACTGGCTGTCGAAATCATGGTACCGTCCCACACTGCCGACGATCTGCTCTAAAGGTACACTGCAAATGCCCCGATCGATGTGGTCGAAGGCACCTTCGCACTCCTGGTCCTCCCGGAAGCATTTGGCTTCACTGTTCCGGTTACCGCGCCACAGTTTTTTGATCAGACCTGCCAGGTTACTCATAATCCACCTCCAGAAGATGGTAGGCAAAGGTATTGATGACATGTGTATTGCCCACCAGGGTCACCCGCTGGGACGGATCGGTGATGTGGGCGTGAATGTGGCCATGGATAAAATAACGGGGTTTGAATCGGTTGATGAGCTTTAAAAAGCTGTCGAAGCCCCGGTGGCATCGGTCTTCCGCATCGTGGATATGCCGGGGCGGCGCGTGGGTGACTACCATATCCACGCCGCCCTTGAACCACAACTCCGGTGTCATACGCCAGATCATTTGTCGCATCTGGTAGTCCCGGTACTGAATCGGTCCGCCGTTGTACCAGCGCGATCCCTCTAACCCCATAATACGAAGCCCCTTGAAAATGATCCGCCGCTGGTGAATGTCCAAGCAACCCACTGGAGGAGAGTTTTGGTAGCGGATATCGTGGTTACCTCGTACGTAGTAAAGTGGCACATCCAGCTGTTCGCGAATGGATGCAAGATATTCCGGTGGTAAATCGCCACAGCTCAAGACCAGTTCAACACCGTCGAATTGGCGGACGTCAAACTGTTCGGACAACTCAGGAACCACTATATCAGAGATACTAAGAATCCTCATGGATGCATGCTTTATCGATCTGATTCGCATGTACACGTCGAATTCACACCGCTCCTATTTACCCACTTCATCGTCTATACGCAACCTTCGATTCTCCCTTACCACACCTCAGTTCTTGCCTGATTACTGAAACCGAGGAGCCAGACAGGGGGGGATGGGTACGGATTCAACCGCAATGTCCTTTGTTAGCGGCCTTCTACGCTGGGCTGTTCTAGCAGACCTCCTTAAGAAGCACGAGATTCGCGGCCTGCGCGTCCATCATACCCTGCTTATTTTCGGGGGGCAGCGCTGCCCCCATCCAGTTCACGGTGAAATTCAGTTGCGTACTCCCGTCGTCTTGAGGATATAAATCGTAGTAGACAACGATCGTCAAGTCGATGTCGGGAATGAGGATTATCGCTTTTTCAGCCATAGCGCGGGCCTTTTAATGGAAGATAGGAAATTGCTTTTCCGAAACGGAAGAATCGAAAATTGCATGACCTGCCCCCTAAAACTGGTCCAGATTTTAAGTTAGAGCTATGGTGAAACTGGCAAAAGGAAGGAAGCGGGTAGATGAAAACCACACATGAATAAATTAATCTCGTAGAATTAAGTGTCAAATAAGTAAAAAGGGTAACTCGCTTTGCCGGACGAGCTACCCTATATGGAGGAGACACCAAGATAGCATCTTTACCAGCAAGACGAATCACCTTTTATGGGTCAATATCGGCAGGCACATGGTTCATTTACCTTGAACTTTGTTGGAGTTGGGCTCACAGCTATCCACTACCGCGCTCTTCAAAGTCTGAATATTAGAATTATTAACAGGGCAGATGCCAGGCTCGCAAAAGCCGCCCTGATTGAGTTCCATCGGTTCCAACGCGGTTCGAAGTCCTTGCGAGCTGCTTTTTGCGTTGTTTCATTCATAGCATCGACATCCAGAGTTTGTAGTTTGTTATTCAGCGGTATGTTAATAGTGACGGTCGGCAATTGGACGCCGAAAAGATAGGCGAGTGCGGCAAAGATTATGAGCAGAAGCCCAGCTCCATCCAATTGTCCGATGCCAAGCACAGCCGAAGTCACCAAAGCCACAACTGAACCGACCCAGACCAACACAAAAATCGGCTGATTATTCTGGATAACGCGATCCATCACCTGAAAAGCTCGGATGAACTCCCGGTCATTTAAACTTCTTATGCCCGGCATCACCACTATGGCAAAAGCAAACAGGAAGCCTGCCACCAGGGAACACAGAAATGTAGCCAAGATCAATGCAACCTGAAAGATACCCATAATTAATCCAATCTCTTAAACGCTGGGCGCACCACTCTGGCTATCCTACCAACTCTCCAACCAACAGAAACCATATGGAATATAACGATATGGTTCGGCTATACCATGAGAGCTGACCAAATGATAGGTGCGGGGCCATAGCATCAGGTTTTAGTTCACCTATTCGGCTAGTAGGTTGGTGGTATTTGCGGTTTCTATAGAGGAATTTTGTTTTTGATTTTTCCAGTTATTTTATCTTGCATTGTTAATTTTGCATTTTAATGATCACCGAGGTTATATCATCCTCTACTCTTACCTCACTTATATATTTATCTAGGATGTCAAAAATTGAATCCAATATTTGTGTTGCGTCTGAAGACGAGTTTTGTCGAATTGCAGATAGGATTGGCTCTTTGCCTGACATCTCTCCATTTCTGTTGCGCGCCTCCCAGATTCCATCTGTACTGAGAAAAATGATTTGGCCATTTGAAAAATCAGTTTTCTTATTATCCTCGTAGATCCATTCGGCATTTACACCAAGTGCAATTCCCGATCCACCAAGTTTACTGAATGAATCTGAGCCAGGATCATAAACAATGGCGGGATCATGTCCCGCCCGCACCCAATCCAGACGTTTGGATTCTGTATCAAGAGTTCAAAAAAACATTGTCACAAATTGCCCGGAATCTTCAACATCTTTAACCAACTGACGATTCACATCAGAGATGATGTCGGCCGTGCTGCCTGGTAAAGACGCCCGCTGACGCAAAGAAGAGCGAACAGTGGCCATAAGTAATGCAGAAGAAATACCATGCCCTGAGACATCGCCTATCGTAATCCCAATTTTCTTCTTATCATTATCTTCCAGATGATAGATTTGGAATAATAGCATGTACGCAACTCCGTTATAGGGCATTTGGCGGGATTTTGGATTTACTTTTCAGCAAATTTTGCCTTCCACCCCTTCATCTTTTCCGGCGACCACGCCACACAAAATGCCGGCCGACCTTTCATGACCATCTGCATGCAGGCGTCACCGCAGTCCGGATCGCAATGGATAATGTCGGCCTCCTGGCCATCGCGAACCTTTTTCGGCCATTGCGGGTCGGCCCAGAGTACACGTGCTAAACCGATCAGGTCAGTCTTTCCTTCGGAGATGGCCCGATCCGCAAATTCACCAGTGGCCAAGCGGCCAGCGGCGATCAACGGGCACATCGATTCCCGCACGGATCTCTGCGGCTAATTCGAGCATGTAACCTTGCTGTCTGGATTGTTGGACAATTTCAGGTAAGGAAAAGGATTCATACGTGCCGCCCATGACTGAAATATACGCAATCCCTGATTGGGCTAGACTTTTGGCGAATTGTTTTGACTCCCCCAAATGCAAGCCGTCCGGAAGCCATTCTTCGGCCAAAAACCGATACCCCACCGGGAAGCCATTCACCACATCTTGGACCTGCGTTCAGTACCTCCAGGGCAAATCGCTGGCGATTTTCCAAGTTGCCGCCATATTGATCGGTGCGTTGGTTGGTTCGTGGTGAGAGAAATTGGGCCAGCAAATAGCCGGTGCCACCGTGCAGTTCCACCATATCGAACCCTGCAGTTTTAGCTCTATCCGAGGCGTTGGCATATTTGTCAATGATTCGGTCGATCTCTGCCTTTTCGAGGGCCCTGGGTATCCTGCCAAAGGTTTTTACCGCCGATGGCGCCACCGGTTCTTGTGCCAGGTGAGCAAAACGGCCGGCGTGGTTGATCTGTAGGCAGGATAGCGCGCCCTCTTTTTTGATGGTTGTGGCCAACTTCTTCAGACCGTCCAGATTGTCGTCGATGTCAGCCCTCAGGGTTCTGTTGGAGCCGCTTCCGAGGGGATGGTCTACAGTCGAATTTTCGACTACGACCATGGCGACGCCGCTTTGAGCCATGATTCGATAATGCTCCAGCAACATTTCGCTGACCGTACCGCCTTCACCAGCATAGCCCAGGTAGAGTGGTGCCATTGTAAGACGGTTTTTCAAAATCAAGCCCTGTATGTTAATTTCAGAAAATAAACTATTATACATGCTGCCCCTCCTTAATTAATAGAGTGACTTAATCACCACATTCACCTCTTAGCACAATAAATATTAACCGAAATCAATAATATCCATTTTTATGGGTTCTGTAATTGGCCGACAGGCTCTGACGCGAAGGATTAAACCCGAATCGATAGATTTCTTACTAAAGGTCCAATTATCATATGGCGCGCTAATTATGTCGATACAGTGCGGCTATCTCAAGCGAATCGACCAGATGATAACTCAAAGTTCATAGCAGTAATCGGGAAATTTTATCGGCTTGGTTTATACCGTACACATCGACAAAATTTTTATTTTTATCCGGAGAAGGCATGGCACAAGATGTTGCGGTTTTAGGCCGTCACCAACCCCTCACCAAAATTAAAGGCTTCGTTCCAGGTTAATAATATTTTTGGCGGGGCTAAATTGGTTTGCACTAAAAAAATGTATAAGTTTGGGATCATTCCTGTCGACCAAAGTGTTTATTCTTTTAACGCCGAGATCTCTCAAATGATCCATAAATTCATCAATCAGTTGCTCACCGATTCCCTTATGCTGGTAAGAGGGATCAACGCCGATGGTATCTATGGTCGCTCCAACTTGGGAAATACCATATTCTCCGATATAGAGTTCCCCCATAACAAACCCCACCACCGTTCCATCTTCTAACTCTGCTACAAGCGATGTGGGTAGAAACTCTTTGGATCTGAATAGTTTATCGAATTTCATTTCATAGTACTTCAGCCGGGAAGCCTTGAGTATCTTCTCGTCAATCCCAACCACGGCATCAAAATCGTCAGTAGTCATGAGTCTCATTCTAATAGTGCTCCCGTTCATGGTGCCTCCTTTCTATTTGGACCCTATGTATTGTGGTCAGGCAAAATGCCGGATAAATGGTAATTACATACCGGTAACACAAGGTTTGTCAGACCTGTGTTATCTTGCAAAAAACCCAAATATCACCCAAGTACCGATATATTAAGAGTACCTTCGTTAACTTGCCCTTGTCAAACCTTGATCTATTGGACTTACCCCAGGTTTTGATACGATTAAGGACAAGTGCTTAATAACAAACACATGTATGCGGAGTTGGTTATAGGTTAGTTTTAAAAAATCGCAATGTATTATTGCTCTGGTAACTTCACCTCGATTAATTTATATCCTTCAGGTATTATAAATAGACTTTTACTTAACGATTTCTTTTGAATATTTTTCAGTGTGGTTGTAGATTTCATTCCCATCATATCAGTTACAGTCATTACGGGAAAACCCTCCTTGCTTGAAATACCTGACATACCGAACTTCTCCATGCTCGGGCTTTTATTCAGCTTTTTTTCCATTTTTTCTATAGCCGCACTATATTCCCTGTAGCCTTTTACCTCTCTGGAAACCCAATGATCGGTTTTAACTTCCATCCCCGTCACAATGTATTTGGTACATTTATAACCGGCAATTTTTTTGATTTCATTGGTGGCAGTTATCTCCATTTCTTCGCTCATTCCCTGACCCACTTGTTCCATGGCGGTCAGAAGGTTAACCATTGTATAAGTCTTTTCTGAGGGATCGATTTGATACATTGTCAAAGTATCATAATTTAATATCATGATATGATCTTTTTGTTCGGAGCGAATAGCAAAAGATGTAAGGTAATATACAAGTTAACGAATAGATGCACAAATACCTACACTCTAATATTAACTAATTTAGTCCTGCCTTGCGAAGACCTTCAACAATTTTATCTCGATCTTCCTGATTTCGAAAAACAGTACCATAACCGTCGATCTCAAAAAATGGTTCGAGTTGAAGTACTTCCCGTGCTTCACGCTTAGCATCATCTGGACGGTCGGATTGTGCATATGCGGCAGCAAGAATGATATGATTACCAGCCCAGTCCGTTTTTCGACTCACACCCTCTTCTAAGACGTTGATGGCTTTGTCATATTGTCCTTTTAGGTAATAGCCAATCCCAAGAAACATGAAATTCTCCAGGAGGCATATTTGGATCGAATCGAAATGCGGTCTCCAAGGAATGGATAGCGTCATCTACTCTACCGGACCAAAGCATCACCTGGCCCACGGATTCTAAGGGAATTTGCATCGTTGGGATTGAGTTCGATTGCACGATCCAATTTGTTGATTGCAAGATCATATCGTCCTCTAAAAGTATACACCATACCCAAGCAGGGCGTATGCATCTGCGTTAGAATTCTCTAATTCAATGGCTTTGAGAGCGAGATCCTCTGCCTTTTTTAGGGCCTGAGAAGGGAATTCGGTCCAGCCGAAGGAAATTGGATTTGGTAAGTTCGACCAAGGCCTACATAGGCATATGCAAAGTCAGGATCAAGTTCGATTGCCTTCTCGAACATCTGACGTGCTTTTCTGTTATCTGAACGCGTTCTGCGGCGGAAATATTCCATCCCACGAAGCTGGTAATCGTAAGCTTCCAGGCTCTCAGTCTTTTTATGCATCACACGCTTTCGCTCAGCCGCGTCTATTTCAACCGCGAATTTTCCTACGATTGTCTGTACAATCTCATCTTGGACGGCAAATATATCTTTAAGCTCACGGTCATAGTGTTCTGACCAGATGTGGAAGCCGGTAACGGCATCAACGAGTTGGGCATTGATGCGCACCTTTGCACCGGCTTTCTGGACACTGCCCTCTAAAACGTACCTTACACCAAGTTCCTGTCCAACATGCTCGATATTCACGGGTTTATCTTTGTATGTGAAAATCGTGTTGCTGGCAATGACGAGTAATTCTCCGAATTTAGATAAAGCCGTTATAATGTCGTTGGTGATGCCGTCGCTAAAATACTCCTGCTCTGGGTCTTCACTCATGTTGGCAAACGGAAGTACAGCAATGGATGGCTTATCCGGCAAGGAAAAAGCCATGTTTTCACTTGAGTCAGGTTCGGTAGCAATAAGACGTGGATAAATCATCCAAATTAACGCTGCACTGGCCACCACAAGAATAGCTATGACGGCTCCGTATGGCATTTTAATTCTGGTCGTTTTGGTTATTGACTCACCAATTATTTTTCCTTCAGAATCAGGCGCTAAAAGAATACGGTAGGTCCTAACCGGTTCAGAAATGTTTTTAACCGAATGCTCACCCAGGTATTCAAACCCCTGAGAGACTTTCTTTTTAACCTGATCGTACACTCCTCTGGAAATGCATATACCGCCGGGGTCGGCCAGGCTTTCAATTCTGGCGGCAACATTCACACTATCCCCATAAATGCGACCATCCTTATGGAGGATGTCTCCCAAGTTGATGCCGATGCGAAAATCCATGCGTCGATTGTCAGGCAATTCCGTGTTTTCGTTTTCCAACTTACGCTGGATGTCAACGGCACTGTTCACTGCATTTAATGTGCTGCTGAACTCTGCCAGGATGTTGTCGCCAGGTGAATCAACGATCCGTCCCTGGTGTTTTTGGATCAATGCGGCAATGATTTCCCGGTAAGCGGTGATGGTTGTGACGGTGGATTCGTCGTCGTCACCCATAAGTAGGCTGTAACCTTTAACATCAGCACTGAAGATGGCTTTCAGTTTGCGTTGTATTCCATTTTCGGTCATCAGGCACCCCATCGGTATATGGCCGGAAAATCCTAATAACGGAACATCAATAAGAGCCAGTTGCACAGTCAACCATTAGAGTCAGATTCAGGTTTTCACAATTATAGCTTCGATATGGAAAGAGGTGGGTACTCTCAATTAATGCCGCTACTTATGAATAGGATGGATTACTTCAGTAGTCAAGGGCCGACCAAGGAACGGTGATTGAGCATAGTCTTGCTTCACTGATACTTAATTTCAGACTTATTAAGACTAATCCTTTCAAATGAGGTTTGTCAAAATTTGTGACATCTTGCCAGTCTCGTAACTATCTAAAATTTCGTCAATCATGACGATACTGTTTGGATATACTGACCAAGTTATCAATACAAGATGGACAGGGATTGTCAATTGCTACGGTGTGGCACAATTAGCTGAAATTTCGTTATTTTTGATTCCTGTGGTATGTCAAATATGAGATTTGTCTGAGGTGGAAACATGGACAAAAATTTAAGGGCGACCCGTTGGCCTGACGGATCGCCCTGAGAGAGGAAATGAACACTCGAGAAACACCCTGCGAGAGATAGTTAAACCACGTTTCCTAATAAGAAGCGCTCCACAGCTTCTTCGATAGAGCGGGGAAGTTTCTCCATGTGGTGTAAGCAATCGGGGCACAACTGCATCCCGGTTTCTGTACGATGGATCAATTTGCTGGAAGACCGATTCTCACATAAATCGCAAAGACAATCAGAATTGGTGCTATTGGTACCGTATGAGAGATGGCTCTTGGCAATGAATTGAACGCCAGTTCCATAGCACGGCATCTTATCAGCTGTCACCTGACGACACCATTTCACTCTGGCTCGAAAAGCCTTGTACTGCTCAGACACATCGCGTCCCGACCGATGACCCTGGATTTTAATGTAAAGATCACCTGTTAGTTGAATTGGCGAGTCCGACTCAAAATACATTCCATCCGAACAGCTATTGCGCATCACGGCCTTGTTATAACCTTCAGAGTCGTATCCAGCATACAAAATAGGGACACGTTCAAAATATCGAGAATATTTCCTTCTTGTTTTATTCATCATTACTGCACCTCGCATCTCTTGCACACTTGCAGTGCTGTCTTCTCAGCTATTTGTATAACGCACTGGCAACTGCTTTAAGCAGGACATATGTGTTTGTCTATTGGTACCCCAACGTTTATTCTCGGTAATAACAGGTGGTAGATTCCTTATAAAGTGACTATTGGCTCATCCAGGGAATAGCCATGGACCCCGAAAGCTGGTCAGTCTGGAAGAGCAGATAAACTCTAAACCGATTCGCAGTGGGAGACATCAAGCCACCTCCGCGAATGGATGAGGAGGACCATAATGGACCTCATCCGTGGTCAGGTTGTCAAGAGATTGGTGAAAGCGATCCCTTTTATAAAAATTAAATCAATAGCGTAGGCCGTCCCGAAGCTCGGAGCCGCTGCCAATAGAGTGAAGTTCTACTATACACATACAACGGTGGAGTCGGCTTGCGATTTAAAAAGGTCATAAGTTTTGACTCTGCGGCCAGCGGGGAAGACTCCTCATTCGCTGGGGTCTCGGACATAAACACGGGGAAAGCTACCTTGCATCACCCCTGTTTGGGATAGTGCAAACCGACCGCTTTCTTAATCCTTGACCATAGTTTAAAGAATGATGAAAATTTTGAAATTTGTTGGATTATGCCGGCAACGACTATTAATCCAATTCCTATCAAAAGCAGCGACATTGGAGTCGACATTATAATTATCCTACTGATAGGAGGATAAAGCAATCGCCGTGCCAAAAATTGTCAATCTTTAACTAACTGTAATTAAATAGCATTACATTGACAATATTTTATGCTGCATGGATTACTGTATGGATTAACATACAAATCGCCGGATTTAAGTGTATGAAATTTAATACAAAATCATATCTGGATAGGTACGCGCTGCGGAGAAGCGGAAATTTTCATAGGCTGCCAGGGTTTATTTACAAGAGTGGTGGCAAATTTTGGGGGTTGAGGGGTAGATGACTCAATAATTAGAAGGTAACCCACACACCAAACGGGTCGCCCTACATAATCACTGAATTAATTATCAGACAGGTTGATATTTAGGGGGCAGGAGGCTGAGAGAAGAGAGTTCCGTTAGCTTGATAATCATCTAAAAGGCATCTCCCAATCGCAAAGGACACAGCGATTCGTTATAAAGGGTTAACCTCAAAAATAACCCTATAACGCAAGAGGTGCCCAATGGAACTATATGCCGGTCTGGATCTTCATTTAAGAATACCTTTATCGGAATCATGGGTGATGCATTTACTGCGTTCAAACTATCTTGCCAATAGCCTCAGTTTCGATTTCCGAGGTTTTCCAGGGTATATGAAATGGCTATCACAAGGCTTTGAGGGCTTCTCACAGTTGCGTTAGATAGCAGGTAAAAAAACTCTCGCTAACATTTCATGACCACAACAGATAGCGGTTGCTTAAAAATTAAAAAGTGCGGCATTCATTGCGAATAGCGCGCCTTTCTCGATTCCACCTTAAATCACAGTATAGCAGGATGTTACACTCAGCCCAAATGCCCTTTTCGACTCATTTTGGGCCTCTCAATCTTTCATTTCCCATTGTTGACATATCCAAAGCCTATATGTGATTTTACAATGTTTTCACATACTGGCAAGAAAACACAACCCACACTCATCACGCCGTTGATCCTCAAATTATGACTGTCTGAAAATTATTTCCGTACTTATGCTGCGTCTGCATAATTGTCGTATTTGGTACAATAATCAGACTTTTCCCGATTGAATGAATAATAGCTCATTTTAGATTCCAATGATCCGGAAATGTAGAATTGTTCTATTTTTCAGGCAGATATGCTAAAATTGGAAGAAAAATTTGAATGATAGATAGACAAGGATCATTTTGAGAGTTTAGCGCTGCGAATACGAAATCGTGAAAAATACAGCGTCTATATAATAACCTAATTTGGCCAAATAAATGAAAACTCTCAGCGTCATTTTTGATTCGCCAGAAAATGGTTGGATGAAAGTTGCAGTCTCCAGCTTTGATTCTGACGTGTCGTTCTATGCGTCAGATGTGCCCTGTGATTCTCTCCGGGGCCTCGTCACTGTATTGGACAGAATGCTTGACGGCAGCGCAAAAGAGGTCGTCGAGTGGTCACTTGAGCCAGAATATGCTGAATGGGTTTTAGTGAGAGATAAGGATCAGATCGAATTATTGGTGAATTGTCCGAGCGGTATCTTTCCGACTTTTAGGTACAAAGGCACGGCAATGAAGGTGATCAGGAGTATATGCAAAAGTTTAAGGGATCTGCAGTGCGATTCCGCATGGCAAAAGCCTAACGCTTCAGAATCAATCTGGTCTTGGGACTTCCCTGATGATCAACTTGCTGTATTACTTCAAAGGGTACGGAAGGCCGAACAAGGGCATTGAGGTGGAACGCCGACAAGCGGCGTCCACTCGTGCTCGCTGTTGGATTGAGAAAGATAATGAAAAACATGAACAAAAAGTGGGTATTTGTAACAGCCATCTTCATTGGAATTTCTATTGTCATAATTGTCGGTCTCTATCTTCAAAACCAATCTCTGACAATGCTTCTTAATAATTATAAAGCCTCAGAGAAGTTATACATTGAAGAAAGAACCATCATGAATGAACTGGTTCCAAAGATCAATCCTACTATTACGAAAGAGCAATTGGCAATCACGATCAATGCTATAAAGCCAGATGAGAGGGTCGATGTACTCGAAGATCAGATAGGATGGAGGTTTTACCATTTTTGGTTTTCAAAGGATGGTAGAATTGCTGAAGTGACATATGGCTCATGAATGTCTCGAACCCAACCAGTCGCTATAGCAGACAGGGACAACTTGCGGGGTTTTTCTTAAAAGTTCGATAACCATCGTCATTAGGATCGCCTCCTGCTCATTTTAAACGTTAGGTTTTAAACATGACAAACGAAGACTTCAAATATGAAGTTAGAAAACCAGGTTTAATTGTCGTTTTATTCACGGTTATTTTGGGCTCTGGAATAGCATTCGGCCTTTCTACCTTTTTGCTTAATTTATCTCCAGCCTGGCTATCCTTGCAGGTAGGTGCAGTGTGTAGCTTTTTAGGATTCTTTATCTTCGGCGAAAGTATCGGTGATGCAATTGTTTTTTCTGTTCTTTTTTTAGTATTAGTTTTCGTCTTTATAACTGCAGGTCCTGATATAAAGATTTTCAGAATGAATATTGTCCCAATAGCAACAGGAATCTGCATAGGTAAATTAACTCACGGAATATGGAAAGAGATAAGATAAATTTTAGCCAAACAAATCGCTCAATGAAATAAACGCACTGAAGCGAGCCCTTAACTCAAACGTTAAGTGCATAAATATGGATTGGAAAAGGATACAAGAAAAAATTCTATATTGGGATGGCAGTTGGCGAGATATTTATTTCCAGGGAACAAATGACCAAGATTGGGATAAGTTTTTAGATTTCATCGGAAAAAGTAATCTTAAGTATGAATTGACTCTGGGTGTTGCTGTCTCAGAGATTCTACCTTATTCTGAAATAAAAGAATTTGAATCCAAGATACTTAGAATTTGGGTGGAAGACATATTAATTGCTTGTCACTTTTTTTGTGATGAGGAAATCGAGATGGATATCGATCCTAGAGAAGTAAAAAATATTGAATCGTGGAATAACCTTATTAACGTGCTGAAAAATTTATCACGATATATTGGCATAAAAGGGAAAATAACTCCCGAAAATATGGAT
The DNA here is from genome assembly GCA_963719015.1 of uncultured delta proteobacterium. Taxonomy (GTDB): domain Bacteria; phylum Desulfobacterota; class Desulfobacteria; order Desulfobacterales; family SG8-13; genus JARFQH01. Next base: position 128,770 of record CAVRBA010000005.1, read on the forward strand.
TCAATCGTGTTATTAGATATAAATTGAGGTACTTAACTTAGGGCTGTTGCCGATTCGGTACCCTCGCGGTTAAGCCCCGTCGTTATGTGGTCTGATTAATTTGAGGGAACAATGGCTGAAAGTATTCTTTGCATTCATTGTCAAACTAAAACTGTAAAACTAAAGAGCGACCCAAATGACAAAGTAAAAGCATGGCAATGTCATAATTGCGGCGAACTCAGGTACTGGTGTCCTGCTTGTGATCAGGGTTGGATTCTTCACGCAGTAGTTAAAAAGGATGGAACCTCTATACGTTTATGTGAAGAATGTGAAACTTTATGGTTTTCAACTTCACAAATTGGTACAGAGGAATGTAAGAATTTTAGCATTTACATGGAATCAATAGACCTAAATGGCCTCTGGGAAGAAATAGAAATTTTAAGAGACATACATTAATTTACAAATTGCTTTGGAATGGAAAGGCCAAATAACAACGGCATTGTGAGCGACGGCAAAATGCCGTCGCGCCACATGCCGGACGTTAACCATCAAAAAATGATTAAAAAATTAATAGGAATAGTCATTGGCTTATTACCCTTCGGAATATTAGGGGCGATAGCGTATTCAGACGATTTTCCAATTACAAATACTCTAACTTGGCTCGGATACCTTCTCCTTGTACTTGGAGCTTTTATTTCGTTTTTGAATTTTTACCTTTCATTTATCCGGGTGCCTCTTTTTAGAAAAATGCATCCAAAAGCACCAGATCCAAAATATGTGTCAGGAATTCCTCTCTTTGGAGCTTTGGCGCCTATTGCTCTCTCGATATTAAATAAATCGCCAATTTTATTCATTATTGTGTTTTTAACATTACTGGCAGACACCGGAGGCATCCAGTGGTTAGTAATAGCTGTATGGAAAGATGAGTCTTTCTGGAATCACAGTGATGTGTAATATAATTACAAAAAGACGGTTAACCGCCGGATCGGCGGCCCCATAAACGAAACGTTAACATGCAATAAATGATGACCAAAATCTCCAAAGAAGACCGAATCGTCCTTATCATCTTCGCAATCTGCGGCTTGATACCCCCGGTGGCGATCATCGCCAGACATTTCTACGAGTTAGACCCGCTCAACTGGCTCAAAATTGATTGGGGCAGAACAGCTCTCGGTTATATCTCCCTTACCCTCGCCACTTTGACCTGCCTTTTCAACTTCTACGTCTCCATTTATGTTCCTTGGGAATATGAGAGAAAACACGGCAGCATGAAAGATTTTGCCCACACGTCAGGCCTGCCGATACTCGGCTCTATTTTCGTTCTCGGCGCCGGTGCCCTGCTTCCTTCTTCCATCTATATTGGCATTTTCCTCTTGTTCCTATATGTCTTTGACGGCAATGGCCTCTCATACTTCTTTGTCTGCATCATTCGCGATGGTTTGTAATCGCCATTGGGATATGGTCGAGTAATTGGTATTTATCATAAAATCATTAATTAACAATCTGGGCGAGTTTGACGGGTAAAATCTTGCGATTTTACCGCGTCTCACCCGTAACGTTATGCTTTGAAAATGAAAAAAAGAGCTGACCTAATAGAGGAAATTGCTAAATACAAATCGGACATCACAAACGCCAAAAATGAAATCCAAAAATATCCTTGGGACTGTGAGAATGAGCTCTACACTCTAACAAGATCCGATTTGCTACACATATTTGAGAGGTATTTGAATAACGAGTCTGCCTTTTTGAACAAATCATAAAGGTTTCTTGCCAAAAGCTGAATTTTCAGTTTCTAATGGTTTAGTTTGGATATGATCTGGCTAGTGCGCCACGAGCGCACTTTTAACATATAGTGCGCGTAACTGCGCGAGAGATGAGGGTAGGCCCCTCGGAGTCGGCTTGCAGGAGCTGGCTTCAAACCACCTCAAGCTGCATTGGTAAAGAGCCATTGTAGTGAGCGTTGAGGAAAGTCACGGCATAGGATCGTGGCGAGGTATGGATCAGAGAGACGAGCGAAAGCGAACCATCGATGAGGTGTCGAAATCGTATGGTGAGGTCAAAACTGGGCTCCTAGCCAAGGCCCAGGATAAGTTCAGGGGATACCTGTTTACGGCCTGAGCGGCCTCCGGCATAAAGGTGGCGTGACTCTGATCCAGGCTCTCGCGTGGAACGTGGGAACCTGTCGCTCTGATGTTAAGGGAGAAATCCAAGTGGAGACCCCACAAGGGTGAGAGTACCGATGCAGAGCACGGGGACGGAGCAATCCGTAGTAGTGTTGAAGTCTGTGTAATGCAGATGGAGCGAAGGGATTGCATCGACCAGCTTTATGAGTTGGTCAACCCTGCCTATGGCAGGGGAGGAGCCTATGAGTAAAGCAAAGCCGTTTAACATTTCCAAACGAGTTGTACTTGAAGCCTACAAGAGGGTCAAGGCCAACAAAGGCGCAGCCGGTGTTGACAAAGAATCGATAGCGGATTTTGAAAAGGATTTGAAAGACAATCTCTACAAGATCTGGAATCGAATGTCATCGGGAAGCTACTTCCCGCCACCGGTGCGCGTGGTTGAAATCGACAAAAAGGGGGGAGGTCAGAGAAGGCTCGGAGTTCCCACTGTAGCTGACAGGATCGCGCAAATGGTGGCCAAGATCTATTTTGAGCCGGAGATAGAGGGTATCTTCCATCCGGATTCATATGGTTACCGGCCAAACAAATCGGCACTGGACGCGGTTGGGATGGCGCGCAAAAGATGCTGGCGCTATGACTGGGTTCTCGATTTGGACATTAAGGGTTTCTTCGACAATATTTCCCACGAATTGTTGATGCGTGCGGTTGGCAAACACACTCAGTGCAAATGGCTGTTGCTCTACATAGAGCGATGGCTCAAAGCACCGATGCAGTTGGCCGATGGTACGCTTATCAGCCGAGACAAGGGATCGCCGCAAGGTTCGGTGATCAGTCCGCTTTTATCGAATCTGTTTTTGCATTACGCCTTTGATGAATGGATGCGGCGTAACCACAGGGACATACCGTTCGAGCGTTACGCCGATGACATCCTGGTGCATTGCAAAAGCGAGCGTCAAGCCGGATGGATGAAGTCGGTGATCGAAAGCCGCTTGGCCGAATGTCAGTTAGAATTGCATCCGGAAAAGACAAAGATTGTCTATTGTAAGGATCAAACCCGCAGGGGCAATTATCCGAACGAGAAATTCGATTTTCTCGGGTTTACCTTTCGGGCTCGGACCGCAGTAGGCCGTAATGGAATATTCTTTGTCAGTTTTCTGCCCGCAGTCAGCGATCAGGCGGTCAAATCGATACGCGCGAAGATCAGAAGCTGGCAAATTCATCGAAGTAGCGACAAGTCTCTTAAAGACCTTGCGGGCATATTAAACCCGCAAATTCAAGGCTGGATCAACTACTACGGCCGATTTTATAAATCAGCCCTCAGTCCGATCTTCAAGCAACTCAATCGTTCGTTACAAAGCTGGGCGATGCGGAAATATAAAAAGTTACGAGGTCGTAAAAGGCGTGCGTACCACTGGTTGGGACGTATCGCAAAGCAGAAGCGGTATTTGTTTGCGCACTGGCGACTCGGCGTAACTCCATCGGCTGGTCGATAGGAGCCGAATGAATCGAGAGGTTCACGTTCGGTTGCGTGAGGGACTGAGGGGGAAGTTCCCTCGGTCTACTCGACTCATAGGCTTTTCAATGATACCGAAACTTTCCTTAGATAGCAGAAAGTGCGAGTTTAGGCCCTTTTACGGTAAGTTTACAGTATCGGCACTTTTAAAATGACAAATTTGGTACACAATCAATTAGAGTATATCCGCAATTCAGGGCGTATTTGCGATTCGTTGGAGGAATCAGTAGCGCTGCGGCTTACCTGTTCCTGTGAAAGATTTGAAAAATGTAATTTGTGGTTTCATTCCCTTCTTCATTGCTAAATAAAAACCAATAAACAAGAGGACCAAACCTACAAGATGCAACTTGAATTTTGCAATAAGGAAAATACCAACTAATACACAAATCGTTCCCATTATTTTGAATTTCAAAAGGTTCTTTGAATGCATCATTTTTGCCCGAAATAAGAAATTTCTGTAGTTGGAACTGATTTGTACTATGTTATCGGTAACGGTCCGTTTCACAGGTGCGGCGAAGCCGCGTCGGATGTGAAAACAGATGTTAGGTGAAGGTCAAAATAATATTTTACCTGTTTCATTGAAAAAAATAGTGTTTTGTTTTTTGAAAATATAAAAATGCTGTATATATAAAAAATCAAGAACGTTTGCACCCCAATCCCAGAAGTTATATAATAAATTATTTTTGGCTGTTCTGAGACCAGCTCCATTGAAAATGTGAGAAGAAAAAATTAATCAATCCCCAAGCTGATAATAATAAAACCACAGGAACGACCCAATTTTTTCTTTTTTCAATTCCATAGTAAGCTGCAGAACAAAAAACTATTTTTATTAAATAACTCCCAAGTCTTTGGTATTCTTCATGGCAAACATTACGATAGCCATCATTATCAAAATAATTGATAGCAAGAAGTGGAATTATTACGTATTGTTTCCACGCCTGGCGGATATGTTGAATCTTTTACCAAGGTTATATTAATCTTTTCTTGTCACCTAACGTCCCGCTTCACCGGGCACAAAATGCGGAGCGAGGGACGAGCGCAGTTTTTTTGTGATCCGTGTGCAAGCGCAAGTTGTTATACATTGGGATTGTTCAAAATTGTGAAATATTCTTTTAACGTGTGTTTACCATATTCAGGGGCAAGCATGTCTACGCCATGACTGTCATGAAAAACTCAACAGGTCCATAAACCTTGTTTTAGTAAGTAACCTGGCCGACTTAAGAATTACAACTCTTACCCAATCCGGAATATGAGTTATTTTCGGTTTTTTGCCCAAAATATCAAAGGCTATCGACGCAATCTCATTTTGAGTGAGTGTTTCGGGGCCACCAATTTGAATTTCTTTATCAGAGCTATCGATAGCATCTACGCAAACAACTGCCAAATCTTCACCGTGGATGGGATTAGCTCTTAACTCTCCATTTCCAAAAAGATATATTCTCCCCTTTTTTGCCATGTTATAAAATTCTGACATATCAGAGAAAAAAGCCATTTGGGCGGACAATACAATAATCTATCCCTGACTTTTTCAAATTGCTCAACAAACATTTCTTTTGCGTCGCATATTTTTAAATTTCTAAGCTTTTCACCATTTAGGACTGAAACATAAATAAATTTCTTAACTCCACTTTTTTTAGCTTCTTTCAGCAAATTCATATTGGCTTGATAATCTACATCCATATAGGTAAGTCCATCTTTTTGCCTTGTAATGCCAACTGTTGAAATAACTACATCGATATCTTTTCAGCATTCTTTGACGGAATCTGGATCAGTCAATTCTGCCTTAAGTATTTCGGCTGCTTTAATACCATTTTGCTCAAGTTTTTCAGGGCTTCGAGCAATCGCTCTAAAAAAGAAGGATCTTTTGTGAAGTTCCTTTGCAATATAACTTCCTAAGTAACCCGTTGATCCAGCCAATAAGATTCTTTTCATAATGCACTCAAATTTCATGTATAACAGTTGAATTAACGAGACCCCGTGTCACGTTACTCAGTTAGGTTGTTTTCTCATTCCATAAAAGTTCTATAAAGGAATTCTGCAGCATTCTTGGACCATCCCCACTCATAAGCTCATGTTGGAATTTTTTAACTTCTTCTTTAGCTTTTGCGTCGTGAAGCAGTTTATCGATTGCCTCAAGCACAGCAGAAGCTGTAACTCGTTTTTTATTGAGGCGAATGGCAAAACCCTTTCTGACGCACGCATCTAGATTGGCCTGTTGTTCCGGATGCATGCCAATACCAACAATTGGTGTGCCAGACAAACAGGCATTCATAACGGTATTTTGGCCGCCGTGAAGAACTGAGATATCTGCCATAGGATTCACCTTATGTGCAGCATAAAAATCCAGTTGATAGCATTAGAAGGTACATCAACATTCATATCTTTGATGTGAGTTTCAACGGGCGCAATAACCCAGATAAGCCTTCTATTGAATCCTTCAATGATATCGGCAATGGCGTTGCCCGAACTGCCCATCGCGAAGTAAACAATCGGTTTATCTCTGGGTATTTCCTCGATTTGTTTCGGAATATCAGATTCTAATCTTAGCGGCAGGGGGCCAATATAATGAAGATTCGGACGTAGCTTAGATAACCCAACCCATTCGGGTATATCAGCCAAAGTGTATAGTCACCATCAAGCCTTTCGATAAAATTTTTAAATTCTTTCAGTCCGTATCTTTTTGCCAATGTATTGAACGGCTTTGCAGGTAACTTCGTTTTAGATCCTTGTATACCCATTTACTCAGTTGTTCTTCAGTAAATAACCAGCACAGGAAAGCGAATTTGCGCCGATCCGGCCAGGTTTGAAGGCCAGCCTTATAGTATTCTGTGATGCTGGTGAGTGGAGTACATTTACAAAGGGCACGCCAGCAACTTCAAGCTCAAATCATTACACTCTGACACCAGCCGGTCAGTACACGGCGGGTTTGTCTCATTAAATAACTGTATTTCATTATCAACCCTGGGTTGCATTTCATCGGCGGTAAAATAACCCACGGTATTTAATGTTTCACCGCTGAGTGCTTTTCTCACATGTCGCAACTGTTTATCCGTCAAACGTGGCTCCATTTTTTTGAGAGTAAAGCCGGCTTCTACTATTAAGCGCTCAATTTGCCGCCATAACTGATGAATATGACATTGAACAGCTCTTTACAGGCGCGTGCAATTTCGATGTGTCTGCCTGTTTACGGCAAGATTTTCTATCCAGCTACTGCAAATACAATTGTTTTCATATAGCCTTTTTTTATATACCAATCTAACAGTGGCAATACGTGGAAAATTTTCCGCATGGCCTATAAAAATGGAAAATTTTCCACGTATTGGCGTATTAAGTGTGAAAAGTGGAAAATAAGACAGGAAATTTTCCACTTTTGATTTTTAGAATATACTCATAAATTTTATTTGTTCTTCATCCGACACAATTTTTCAACAGAAAGCAATGAAATTCAAAAATATAACTGTTTTTTTTCGTTCTAGGGAGTAAGTTGCCTGAAGCGTGTCGGCTGATTTGGTGATATAT
>CAVRBA010000006.1:0-56001 GCA_963719015.1 uncultured delta proteobacterium
GTTTATAAATTTACCCTCGATGCCATCGCCTGGCTTGCCAAAGCACAAACCCGCATACTTCAAAACGGTTCGTTGCATCGGTACTTGGTCGTCATTATCGGTTCGGCGATAATCGGTATCGGCTTGCCGTTCCTGAAAGATCTTCCTCCATTTGGTCGCTTCGATTATTCGGTTATCGCTCAAACAGAATCGCTTCTGGCTATTATTATCGCAGCTGCCGTCATTATCGTGGTATTGGCAAGATCGCGGCTTCTCGCTATTTGCGGATTGGGTGTCATCGGCGCTGGAATTGCCATGCTTTTTTTGGTCTTCGGTGCGCCTGACGTGGCGTTGACCCAACTATTGATTGAAACATTGACGGTTATCATCGTCTCGCTTGTGCTTCTGCGATTGCCGCGCATCAAGCCGCCGAAGAACAGGAATTCTTCAACGAAATTGGTGAATTTCGGCATTGCGTCTGCGACCGGCGCTCTGATCACTGCCCTCGTTTTGGCTGTCATACATCGCGACCTGGATCGATATGTGACCGATTTTTTTGAAGCTAACAGCTACATTGCTGCCCATGGACGCAACATCGTCAACGTGATTCTGGTCGATTTTCGAAGCTTGGACACGCTGGGTGAAATTACCGTGGTGGCCATTGCCGGGTTGGCCGCCTACGCCTTGATTCGAACCCAGAGGGAAGAATAATGCACTCTGTGATCCTAAAAGTCGCCACTCGTCTGCTTGTCGGATTAATACTCGTTTTCGCGGTCTATCTGTTGTTCCGCGGTCACAACGCCCCCGGCGGAGGATTTGTGGCTGCCCTGGTGGCCGGCACGGGATTCGCTCTCGCAGCCATTTCCGAGGGCCCTTCGGTTGTAAGAGACGCGATCCGCATCGATCCGGAGCGAATGGCCATGCTCGGTCTCGGATTGGCAATCCTGTGCGGCTGTGCCGGATGGATGGCCGGCCAGCCGTTTCTGACGGGTTTATGGTGGGTAGCGCCCAATGGACAGTCAAAGTCCTTGGCCATCGGAACCCCTTTAATTTTCGACATTGGCGTATTTCTGACGGTTTTGGGAACCATATTGACACTTATTTTAGCGTTGGAAGAAAATTGACATGGAAACGGTTTGTGCCTTTTTAGTTGGTATTATGGTTGCCGGCAGCATCTACCTTATGCTGGGACGTAACCTCATCCGATTTATCTTCGGGTTGGTACTGATCAGCAATGCCATTAATCTGTTGATATTTACGGTAGGTGGATTGTCCAATAACCGCCCACCATTGATCCCCGAAACAGGCACGCTGCCCGTGGAGCCGATGGCCAACGCGCTTCCGCAAGCGCTCGTCTTGACGGCCATTGTTATCGGGTTTGCACTTGTAGCGTTTATTTTCGTTTTGTTCTATCGCGCTTATCAGGAAATTGGGACCGTGGATACCGAAATGATGCGTTTTGCCGAACCGATTGACGGCACGAAAGACATGGCGGCTTCAGCTCAGAAAGCGGGTGAGCAGGGATGAGCAGTATTCTGGTGTGGCCCATAATTCTTCCCTTTGCGACCGCTGTTGTCATTTTACTGGTGAAATCGAAAGGGAAGCGTACTCACAACATTGTGTTAAGCAGTGCCGTTTTGCATGCATTCTTTTGTGGGATGGTTTTTTCCCGGGTTCATCAAAATGGTATTTTTGCGTCACAGATCGGAAACTGGCCGGCACCGTTTGGGATTATTCTGGTTGCCGACCACTTAAGCGCAATTATGCTGGCGATCACCGCCGTCATCAACCTGGCTGTGGTGGTTTATTCCAGAACCGACATCGGACCAACTCTTGTTAGCCGTGGCTACTATCCATTACTCCAGGCTCTGGTGGGGGGTATTTGCGGTGCGTTTCTGACCGGAGATCTTTTTAATCTCTATGTCTGGTTCGAAGTTATGTTGATGGCATCCTTTGGGCTTTTGGTCTTGGGCCAGGAAAGGCGTCAACTCGATGGCGGTGTTATATATGTCGTCATCAATCTCTTTTCGACGTTGTTAATGATAACCGGCATCGGCCTGCTATACGGGTTGACCGGAACGCTGAATATGGCGGATCTGCATGTACAGATTCAATCGATTGAAGATCAGGGGCTACTCACGGCTGTTGCAATGATCTTCATGGTGGCATTCGGGATCAAATCGGCCCTCTTTCCGCTCTTTTTTTGGCTACCGGCCGCCTACCATACGCCGCCGATTGCCGTGTCGGCGATTTTTGCGGGCTTATTGACCAAGGTGGGCGTCTATGCGCTGATAAGAATGTTCACACTGATTTTTACAATCAATATGCCATACACCAGCACGGTGTTACTCATCGTTGCAACCCTCACGATGATTACCGGGGTGCTGGGGGCGGCATCCCACAACGAATTTAGGCGCATATTATCTTTTCACATCATTAGCCAGGTGGGGTATATGGTATTGGGTTTAGCACTCCATACCTCTTTAGCGCTGGCCGGGGCAGTATTTTATTTGATCCATCATATCATCGTGAAAGCCAACCTTTTTCTTGTCAGCGGCGTCGTTCAAAAACTAAGGGGTTCACTCGAGCTGTCTCGACTGGGTGATATCTACCGGACCAACAAGTGGGTTGCGGTATTGTTTTTCATCCCGGCATTTTCACTTGCCGGATTTCCGCCGTTGTCCGGCTTCTGGGCCAAGATGATGCTGATTCGTGCCAGCCTCGATATCCAACAGTATCTGGTGGCAGGGATTGCAGCGGTTGTCGGCTTGTTGACCATTTATTCAATGACAAAAATTTGGGGGGAAGTGTTTTGGAAGCCCGCGCCTGACGGCATCCAAACCGACGAGGCGTCTCTATCCGCCAGGCCTTCCAAATGGATGCTCGCCCCTATTGCCGGTCTGGCATTGTTGACAGTGCTGATCGGCCTTGGGGCCGAGACATTTGTGACGATTGCCATGCAAACGGCCGAAGAGCTTTTGCATCCCGAAATGTATTACAATGCGGTATTAGGGTATAAATGATCGACTTATTTTTATTGAATATTTTTCTCGCTATCGGATTCAGTGCCGTTTTAGGGGAATTTTCTCTCGGCGGTCTGCTTTCCGGTTTTATCGTCGGCTACGGTGCGCTATGGCTGACTAAACCACTATATAGAAATACACGCTACTTTCAACGCTTGCCAAAGGTACTCCTTTTAATCGGCTATTTTGTCAAAGAACTTTTTATTTCAAATTTTCGGGTCCTGTGGGATGTGATCACGCCAAAGCATATCAGCCATCCCGGCATCATCGGGGTTCCTTTAGACGCCCAAACCAATTTGGAAATAATGCTCGTGGCGAATCTCATCTCTTTGACTCCCGGCACCCTCAGTATCGACGTCTCCGAGGACAAAACGATCCTGTACGTGCATGTGATGTTCCTCGATGACGTCGAAAAGACATGCCACGTTATCAAAGAAGGACTCGAAAGGCGTGTGTTGGAGGTGATGCGTTGATGCCCGGAAGTGATGTTATTGTCGGCTTGGCCGGTCGAATTTCTTTGTTTGTACTGCTCTTGAGTATTGCGCTGGCATTCATTCGCCTCGTCAGGGGCCCCGATGCGGCTGACAGAATCGTGGCCCTCGATTTGATATCTATTCTTATCGTTGCCTTTCTATCGGCCTATTCAATTTATGCCGGCGAGACGTCCTTCCTGGATGTCGCCATCGCTTATGCACTGATTGCGTTTTTGGGAACGGTTGCGCTGTCCCGATTTCTAATGCGTTCGGCCAAATCAATCAGAAAAAAACCAGAATATGGTAGAGAAGAAAATGAGTGAATGGATCACGGCCTTCCTGCTGATTTCGGGGAGCTTTTTCTCTTTTGTGGCCGCTCTCGGTATGCTCCGATTACCGGACACACTTACTCGTATGCACGCTGCTACCAAAGCCGGAACGCTCGGTACCGGTTTGATATTGATTGCAGTAGCCGCATTTTATCAGGAGATAGGAATCACCTTACGAGCCTTGGCCGCAATTGTTTTTTTACTGTTGACAGCGCCGGTAGCGGCTCACCTTATTGGTCGCGCGGCCTACTATTCCGGAATTAAGCTGTGGAAGAAAACATCGATCGACCAGTTAAAAGAGGTTTATCTTAAGGCGAGCAAACGGGAAGAGCCAAAGTGAAACCCAAAAAGTCTGTTTCCATCATACGGTCCCAGATATTGCATTGATTCGTAAGCCTCCGAAGAGCTTTCGGTACCAGAATTGGGCCTTTATGTGATTTTGCGACGCAGTGGAAACGGGCGGGACGGGGATGCTGACCTGGCGATAAGGATTTATCCGGACAATTTAAGAAACATAAACGTGTATGCGCCGCCATTGATGCGGATGGTTAGGTTTGCTCCCCTGGATTCGGCATAAGAGAATCCACGCCGGCCGCTCGCTGCCGCCGCAATCAAAGGTGGGATAATATTCGCCCGTTAGAGAGTTTTTCCAAGACAACAGCATCGTCTCCCCTCGCAACTCCCGCGACTTTTCCTTGGCCATATCCTTGGCCCTCTCAAAATCGAGTTCGGGGTCCGCGATCTGCAAATCGATTTCTTCTTTTGGGCCATCGGGTAAAGCGGCAGGGACTTGAGTCATTTTGTTTCCTCTTCGCTGAACAGCTAAATTCCATACCTATTTCCAAAGTAGACTATTTACGAAAAAGCGCCGCATCGTTTCGCGTCGAGCGATTATATTGGCTTTGTAAATCGTGAATATTGTATTGCAAGCGTGTCTACTATCGCCGCAACAAGGAGTATTGTCAATATAATGCCAGGGTCGGATCAGGTCAAATGATTGATAACACGTAAAGGCCCCGGAACATCGTCTGCGGGGCCTTTACGTGTTATAATTATTTCAGCGGGTCGGCTTCCATCATTTCAGTGACCGCTGACACCGATTGAAAAAGCCATATTGGGATCAAACACCGCCATTCCGAATGAAAAGCTGTTGTATGCTGGATATCCATACCTTCCGCGGTAGTAGTGATGGTGATGTTTGTGCACTGTCGGTCGGCGATAGTGGCGGAACCTCTTGTGATGCTTGTAATAATGCTTCGGGCCACCGTGCTTCCCGTAATACCTCGGGCCGTAATGTCTTCCATGATGCCTGGGCGGAACGTGTTTCTTATAGTGGTTGCCGTGACCATAGCTGTGGTGCCGATCTATTTTGTGGTGGACGTCGTTTTTGTTCACTCGTTTTTGATTGCGATCGCCGTGGCGGTCTCCCGCCAGCGCCGTACCCGTTCCCAAGAAAATCAACGTAACCAGAATTATCAATAGTTGCAAATATTTCGTCTTCATAGCGCTCTCCTTTCATTTGCGGATTTGCTTATTTAGACGAAACAGGCACGGATAAGGTTTACGAAAAAAATAACAGGCCACCCGTTGTTACCCGACTGTCCCGAAACCCGATAAAATGTTCGGGATAGGGTATGGGCGGTTGAGGACTGAAGCTGCCGTTTGCATTGTTGATACGAACTGGTGATCGTATTCCTGCAGGGCTGACATCCATACTCTCTATCTGCGCAGCGCAGCGGTTACACATTCGTAATCCAGGCCACATGCGCGTCCGGCCGGACGAGCACGGCGAATTGGGGAGGAAGAAATGAGGGATTGTCATCGATGAGCATATAAACCACAGATTCATTCGGTTGATCGTCGCTGGAAAGGTAGATCTTCTTTAATGGGAAAAATTTCTTTAACAGTTGTTCTTCGACGTCTCTTAATCTTCTCTGCTCAACGCCGCGGATGAGAAGTACGTGCCATGGTCGGCCGTCTTCTGTGACCGCTGCGGCAGCCAGATCCACGGAAGAGACCTTCTCTTTAACATTTCCAATGTGTTTCATGAGCCAAAAATGGGGCAGACGCTGCCCGACGATCAGCTTGGGTATGAATCCGTTTGTATCGCTAAACTCGTTTTCAGCTGGCGTCGATCCTTCCAAAAATCCTTTAGTGTAAACCGATCCGAGATCGAGCTGTGGGAACCGCATGGACAGTGTCTTTTTGGGATCGGAAAATATTGCTTCCAAGTCCTGGCGGCGGATATTTGCGACGATATTGTCCTTTTTCAGCAACTTAACTTGGGCGAGTCCGATTCGTAAGGCGGTATCGAATATTTTGCGGCGCAAAAATCCTGGAAGGGGTGTCCAGCGCACGGCCAGATCGAGAAGCTTGACGGCCCCGGGTTCAAGGCCGATGGCCGCCGGAACCTTCGTGGTGATATGATAATTTTTTAGGCTGGTTTCAATGCAGCTTTCGGCAACGGAGCGTCGCTCCTCTTCGTACGAATCGAGCAGCGGGGCGACGATCTCCGGGCGATCCTCCTTTCCAAGTTGCAGAGCGAGGGCCAGTTTCCACATTAAATTGTGGGCATCGGCAATTCCGCTGTTTAGCCCGAAACCTCCAGCCGGCAGCATTTGGTGCGCCGCATCGCCCAGTAAAAAACAGCGGCCGCCTGAAGAACGATAGCGTTGGGCATTCCAGGCGCTCAAGCGCCAGGGACGGATGCTTCGGATGTCGACCGCGACAGGGCGCCCGACGAGCTGGTGAATGATGGCCCTGCACCTTTCATCCGAATAGTCCGCGGCTTCCTGATGAGGGGGAAAATACGGCAACTGAAGTACGAATTCGCCACGTTCGAGGGAGTGGCTGACGATGACGCCGATGGCCTGGGGCGTATATACGAAGTAGAGCATACCCGTTATCGTGCGGCGGATTGTGTCGGTCAGCTCCGGGCTGATAAAGTGGACGTTGATCAGGTGTTGCAGTATATCGGTCTTCCTGTCCCGGGATATGTTCAGCTGCGCACGCGATTCACTGTGGGCACCGTCGGCGCAGACGGTATAGCGGCTGTTTTTTTCTTCACTTTGACCGGTTCGGACGTCGGTGAGGGTCACCGTGCGCCCCGTCATCTGATTCCGCGACTGCGGCGCGGCGACCGACCAACGGACGGCAGAAAGGACTCTGGATAGCTGCTCCACGAAGGAGTTGCTCGAGCTCGTGTTGCGGAAGGTTGCATTCCCAGGTGGGACTGATGCGATGATCCGGTCCGTCCGCGAAATGATCGACCGCTCCCAATAGCGAACTGCGCCGGGAATCACTGCTCCGGCTGCGTTCGGAAGATCGGCCATGTTCGTGCAGTAAACATAGCGCCGCCACTCATCCAGGGGTGCGCCCTGACTGCGGATCTTTGCGTTCCAGTCCGTTCAGCTCGCGAAAAACTTCCATCGACCGGCAACTGATAAAATGGGCCTGGGGATGACCGGTCGGTTCCAAACGCTGCTCGATCACCAGGTGATGAACGCGAAAACGGCTTAAGAGCAGCGACGCCGTCAGACCCACCGGTCCGGCGCCGATGATGATGACATCGACGGCTCCATCGTTTTCATCAAGTGATGCGTGCTGATTGTTTGGTTGCATGGTGGTGTTTCAGCATCTATCGAGTGACTTTAAATGTGCGTTTTTTCGGCGGCCTGCGGGATAGGTGCATGTTAAGATGGGTCGTCGCCATTGCGCGATGCGGGTGCCGTAACGCAGCCGGACCGCTATGATAATTTGGCATCATATTTTTCTACCGGCACGCCTTTCTTGATCAGCTTCTGAAGGATGTCATTCAATTGTTTTTGGCTGCAATCATCGATTCGGAATACTTTTTCACCACCATCGACGAACATCAACCTGAGATCGCCTTTGGCATCCAGAAAAGCCTTGCGGATATAATCGCGGTTGAGCCAAGGTTTGAAAACTTCCATAAAATTATTGAAACTGCAGGATTCCATTATAAATACTCCTTGATGAATGGTTGAACTTTAAAGCGACGCTGCTTTAGGACCTGAGTGTGGCCACTGCCTCGAAGGTTGTCAAGAATTTAGAAAATGTCCTTGCGGGAATTGTCCGTATTATTTTCGCTGTTGCATCTTCACCGGTATTTTGAAAAGGTCTTTTTCTCCGGTAAACAATATTCGACGTTCAAATTCGGGAGGCAGATTGAAAACGCGGTACTTTTACGGCTACAATATTGTCGTGGCCGGTTTTCTTATTCAGGCGGTGTGTATCGGCGCCATGTTTACTTATGGTGTTTTCTTCAAGGAGTTCCAGGCGGCGTTTGGGTGGTCTCGGGCGCTGATATCGGGGGCTTCATCTCTGGCATTTCTGGTAATGGGCGCCGTCGGAATTCTTGCCGGCACTCTCAACGATCGGATCGGCCCAAGGATCATTTTTACCGTATCGGGAGTTTCCTTGGGGCTCGGGTACATGCTCATGTCTCACCTGGAGATGCCCTGGCAGCTTTACCTCCTATATGGCGGATTCGTAGGCGTTGGGTTCAGCACCCATGATGTTATCACGCTGTCCACGGTTGCGCGCTGGTTCACGATCCGCCGCGGTATGATGTCGGGTCTTGTCAAGGTGGGTACCGGGGCGGGGCAGCTTCTGGTACCCTTGATCGCCACAGGACTTATCTCCACCTTCGGTTGGCGCAGCGCTTACCTGATCATTGGGGCCGTGTCAATGGCGGCACTGGTGGCTGTGGCCCAGTTGATGAAACGCGATCCGCAGGGAATTGGCTTAGTGCCCGATGGGGGGCGCCATCGGGTCCGAAATACCGCTCTTTCTGAGATCCCAAGTTTGCCGCTGCGTGCTGCAGCGCGGACCACACAATTCTGGACCATATGTATTGTCGAATTTACCATTTTCTTCTGCCTGCTCACCACCATCGTCCACATCGTGCCGCACGCTAGTGACCAGGGCCTGGCGCCGAATGTTGCCGCCGGCGTACTTTCGACGATTGGCGGTGTAAGCATGCTGGGAAGGATCGTGATGGGTACGGCCAACGACGGGATCGGCGGTAAACGGTCACTGATAATTTGCTTCATTATCCTGATCAGCAGTCTCATCTGGCTGCAGGTGGCCATTGGTGCGTGGATGCTTTTTATCTTTGCCATCATTTACGGTTTTGCGCATGGCGGACTCTTCACCGTTATGTCGCCCACAGTCGCCGAGCTTTTCGGTACCGGATCCCACGGACAGCTTTTCGGTATGATTTTGTTCTGCGGTACAATCGGCGGTTCAGTCGGCCCGCTGTTGACCGGGTATATTTTTGATTTGACCGGAAGCTATCGGGCGGCATTCATCATATTGACCGCTTTAGCAGTGATGGGACTTGTGTTGATTATATTGCTGCGGAAACCCAAAGCGCATTAACCCGGGATTTACACGGAGGGTTTTCAGATTTGTTTTTCCTCGTCTTCTTCAGTCTTTACGGTGGTTTCAATCTGTTGGCTTTTCTCAGGCTCAGGCGCGCCTTTGCTCCAGACCCAATGACCATGGCTGCATTGGCAGGGGTAATGATCCTGATGGTTTTTGCACCGGTACTCGTGCGAATTCTGGAACGCCACCGGATGACTGTTATCGCACGGGGTCTGGCCTATACCGGTTACCTTTGGATGGCCCTGCTTTTTCTTTTTGTATCGGCGACGTTGCTGATCGATAGCACCCGGATGTTGCTATGGGGGGTCGGAAAGGTTTTTGACCATGATCCTTCTTGTTCTCCTTCTGACATCACGGCAGAGTTTCTTTCTATCCCTGATTATCTCGCTGGGGATCACGGCTCACGGGTTTTGGGATGCCCTGAATATACGGTTGGAGTCCATCACCATCCCGACGACCAAACTACCCGGCCGGGATCGAGCGATTCACCATTGTCCAGATCTCGGACGTCCACCTCGGGTTGATGGCAGGTAAAAAACGGCTGGCAAGAATTCTAAAACGTGTCGAAGCCTCCGAGCCGGATATATTGGTGTCTACCGGTGACCTGGTGGACGGTCAACTCAGCGATTCGGAAGATCTTGCTGAAATGATCCACCGGGTCCCAACACCTCATGGGAAATACGCCGTCACCGGAAACCATGAGTTCTATGCCGGGATCGAACACGCACTTGCGGTTTACAACCGCAGCCGGTTTTACCGTTTTGCACGCCGAAAGCAAATCCGTGGCAGGCGTATTGAATGTTGTCGGAGTGGATGATCCGACTGGTATTTATTATGGATTTTCCCACAACGTCAGTGAAAGAGGTTTGTTGAAAGAACTGAACAATGAAAAATTCATTTTGTTGCTCAAACATCGTCCCGTAGCGGCAGAGGGAATCGAAGGGTTGTTCGACCTACAATTGTCGGGGCATACTCATAAAGGCCAGGTTTTTCCATTCAGCCTCATCGCCAAAAGGGTCTACACTAAAACCGCCGGACTCATGGTTCTCAGCGGCAGCCAGAGATTGTACGTCAGTAGAGGAACGGGCACTTGGGGGCCACCGGTTCGGTTTCTCGCGCCACCGGAGGTGACTGCCATCCATCTCGTCGGAGAATAGCAGCAATATTTTATGTCGAAGTGTTTCATACAATGACTCAAGAAAAAAGCCTGTCATCAAAACTGACAGGCTTTTTCAATCGTCGACCCGAATGAGCCCGGGCCAGAGGATTCTTACCGCTATTTAAAAAGTAAAGTCCGAAATGCGGAAGGGTGATATAAGTGGCTGTCTGCCGTAATTACTTTTTGACCACCTTGACATCGATCTTCTTCAGATTCGTTTTCCCCTTCTTGACACTGATCGTCCAACGTCCGGGTTTGTCGAGCTTGTGTTTGTCTACCAGGCGGTATCGGATGGATCCTTGTATTTTGTGTGGTGTCAGCAACCGGGGCACGCCTTCATGGGCATATTCGACCATGATGTCATCATAGACGGCGTCTTTCGGTACAAAAAATTGCATCCAGACGTTGACTGTTTCACCCATTGGAACGGCATTGGGGTCGAGGTCGGTCTTGCAGTCGAGGGACTGGATGACCTTGCAAACTTTGGTGTCGACCAGCACCGGGCCTTCATTTTGACCGGTATAAAAATAATTGACGGCATCTTTAAGCGTTTTCGGCGGCGGAGATGCTGCGGCCGGGAAAAGTCCACCGAAAAGGAGACAACTAATCAAGAGTAAAGGTGGTAAAAGAGATAATTTCTTTTTCATGGCTATTCTCCCTTCAATTATAACATTAAAAGAATGATGAGATAGTTAAAATAGGGAACACCAAGCGAATCCAGGAACTTTTTCTCCGGCTCCGGATGGAATGTCGATCCGCAAAGACCCCATAAACCAAGACCAATAAAACAATTTTCATGCCACCTTTGGTCACAATTTAAAAAGTATAATTTTCAGTGTGTTAGCGCTGCGCGCATATCAATCACCATGCCGATCGTAGGGTTTTAAGGTCAACTCGGTGCCGAATTTCGGTGAAATTTAAACTATTTGTTTAATTTAAAGATAGTTAGGTGTGTATGAATATCGCTTCACTATGTAAAATTGTTGTCGCTGTCAAAGAACCGAGTGGTTTTCAGCACTGGATTCTCCGCCCACAAGGCCTATTTGGGGCAGGGTTTGACAACATGGTCCAATGCCTTACGTTTCTACTTATTATCGATATCAAAAAAGTATGCATTCGGGAGACAAGCAATGCCTAAAATCGTTCGTTTTCATCAGACAGGATCCGCTGATGTCCTTAAATTGGAAAATGTTCCGAATTCCGAACCCGGTGAAGGGGAAGTTCGCTTGAAAGTGGAGGCCATTGGCCTCAACCGTGCCGAAGTGATGTTCCGGCAAGGACAGTATCTGGAAGCCCCGGAATTTCCATCAAGGCTTGGATATGAAGCTGCTGGTATTGTCGATGCCGTGGGGCCTGGGTCTGGGGATATTCAAATCGGTGACCGCGTGAGCACCATTCCGTCATTTTCTATCGGAAAATACGGGGTCTATGGAGAAAGTGCTATCGTTCCCGCCTATTCCGTGGCCGGTTATCCCGATAATCTCTCCGCCGTCGACGGCGCCGCCATCTGGATGCAGTACATGACCGCATTCGGCGCATTGGTAGAATACGGCCGCCTTAAAAAAGAAGATACCGTGTTGATAACCGCTGCGAGCAGCAGCGTTGGACTCGCCGCTATTCAGATCGTCAAGTCACTCGGGGCCATGGCTGTTGCCACAACGCGCGGCGAAGGCAAGAAGGAATTTCTTCACGAGGCCGGAGCGGACCACGTCATTGTAACCGACAAGGAAGATGTGGCCGCCAGGATGATGCAGATCACCAACGGAAAGGGTGCCAGCATCATCTTCGATCCGGTGGCCGGGCCTTTCCTGGAAAAACTTACCGCTGCCGCTGCAGACCGAGCCATCATCTTTCAGTATGGTGCGCTGTCGCCGGAGCCCACACCGTTTCCCTTATTTGACGCCATCGGAAAAGGCCTGACCGTGCGGGGATACACTTTATTCGAAATTGTTGCCGATCCCGAAAAGTTGTCCCGTGGTAAAAAATTTACCTACGACGGCTTAGTGTCAGGCGCGCTGAAACCGATCATCGCACGGACATTCCCACTGGAAGAAATCGTCCAAGCCCACCGCTTTATGGAGTCCAATCAGCAAATGGGCAAAATCGTGGTGACCGTATAGCGAGACGGTCTGATCGAAAAATTTTATACCGCTTTTCTAAGATAAATTCCGAAATACGGAAGGATGGTATAAGTGGCTGTAGAAAAAAACGTTCGAACAACGGAACGTTTTTTTGACATCCACTATAAACGCTCGTTGATAACGCAACCATGTAATAAGTTCTACAAGCATGAAATTGTCTTTTTCAGTCATATTTATGCTGACCGGATTGATCACCCTGACGGCATCCGGTGTTTCAGCAGACCAGCCCGAGGTCATCGACCGGCTGACATCCGGCGGTCATATCCTGATGATCCGTCACGCTCTGGCACCCGGAAACGGCGATCCAACCAATTTCAAAATCGGCGACTGCGCGACTCAGCGCAATCTTGACGATTCCGGCCGCGATCAGGCCCGAAACATCGGGGCGTGGTTGCGCACCAACGGCGTCAAATCGGCCCGGATGTATTCCAGCCAGTGGTGCCGCTGTATCGAAACGGCCACGCTTATTGACCTCGGGCCGGTGCAGGAGTTGCCGGCGTTGAATTCGTTTTACGAGCGGACCCAGGACCGCGAGCCGAATATCAGGGCGTTGAATGAATTTATCGTACAGCAACCGATGGACGGCGAATTGGTTATCCTGGTCACCCATTTTGTCACTGTCGCTGCCATCGCCGGCACCAGCGTCTCGTCAGGCGAAGGGGTTCTTCTGGCTCTCAAAGAGGAGGGTCCCTACAGAGTGGTCGGTCATATCAATTTCGGCCAATAGCTTAAAAAGTTCTGTGAGGGGTAACGTTATTCCCAACTCTCTCACACAATAAATGAATACCGACCATACAAATAGAGGAAACTTATCCTGCTTTATGGGAGGAAAAATTTAATAGCGTGAAACAGAATCCTAACCGACGCCGTCACATTCGTTGTTCGAGCAACACGGCGATGACTTATTCACTGTTTAATAAGACGGAACAACGCGAGGCAATCGCCCGCAACGTCAGTCGGTCAGGAATCTATTTCGAGACTTCCAGGTTGTTGTCACCGGGGTTGGTGATTGTTATCAGAAACAAAGGTGCCATGATATCCGAAGGCACTGAACAGACCCGTTATTTCATTCACCCAACCGATGCGAATTCCGAGACGTGTAAGGAATTGAAAACGCAGGTTGTCGGCGAAGTCAAACGCTGTGAAAAACTCGAAGAGGGTCCCAAGCGCCAATACGGTGTCGCAGTTCAATATGTCAGCCCTTCCGTATGATCCATAGGGTCTCCTGAAGTTGTGGCCGCACCTCACTGTGTAAACGGCCGGGGAATTAAGTCGTACCTGACAAAAACTTGCGGTTAACTAGTTTCACAATTGAAATCCCATCTGCTTTTAATGGGGTGGCGCAATGTTTGAAAGGAGTCAATCATGAAGCGAAATGCATCAGCCGTATGGCAAGGTGGTCTCATGGACGGAAAGGGCCGTCTCACGACAAACAGCGGTGTTCTGTCTGACACTCAATATTCTTTTAGCACGCGTTTCGAGGAGGGGGTTGGGACCAACCCCGAAGAACTGATTGCCGCTGCACACGCCGGTTGCTTTTCGATGGCGTTGTCCATGATGCTTGGTGAGATCGACATCAAGCCAGAACAAATCAACACCACAGCGACTGTCAGTCTGGAGAAAGATGATAGTGGGTTTTCGATCACAAATGTGCATCTTGAGGTGAGGGCGCGTGCGCCCGGGGCAGCTGAGAAAGCTTTCTCGGAGGCCGCCGAGAAAGCCAAGGCGGGTTGTCCGGTCAGCCGGGCCCTTAGACGTTAAGATCACTATGAATGCCAAACTTACGGATTAAATTTATACCACTTTTAAAGAATAAATTCCGGAATACGAAGGGTGGTATAAGTGGTTGTTAAAGAAACGTTCGAATAACAGAACGTTTCTTAACAACCACTATAGCTGTTGGCAAACGGTTGTCCGAGCGAAGTTCCCCCCAATTCAATTTATGATTTCAATGCCAGACAGAACGAGGAGAATCTCATGGCGGATATCCTGCATAAGATCATTATCCAAACATCACCGGATAAAGTATACGAAGCCCTGACGACCCAGAAAGGGCTGGCAGGTTGGTGGACCCCAATGACCGAGGCACAACCGAAAGTCGGCAGTGTTGCCCGGTTTCGGTTTGGTGACGGATCAATCGGGCCCGATATGCAGATCACCGATTTACAGCCGGGCAGATATGTCGAGTGGCGTTGCGTGGATTCGTTGCCGGAATGGGTGGGCACCCGGCTGACTTTTGAAATTCGGCCGCACGACAAGGGGGCGGAGCTTTTGTTCGGGCACCGTGATTGGAAGGAACCCAGTGAATTTTACATGCACTGCAACAGCAAGTGGGGATTTTTTTTAGGTGTCAGCCTTAAAAAATACCTTGAAGAGGGTCGCGGAATGCCTCATCCGGAAGACCCGGATTTTTAATAGAGAGAATATAGACCAAAGCCGACGTAAACGGCCTTCAGCTTAGAGGTGTCAATCCGCTTTCCGGCAGCATTGAATCGTGGCTCGATTCAAAGTGCGTAATGTGCTCTTCATGCTGGAGAGTCAGGGAAATATCATCCAAACCACCGATGAGTCTTTCGCGGCTGCCTTTGTCCATCTCGAAGCGATACACCGCCGGTTCCGGTATGTGGACGGTGATGCTCTGCGATACCAGGTCGGCGGTGGCCTTCAGCCCCTTGTTGGCAGCAACCAGATCAAAGATTCGGTCAACTTCTTCATCGGAAAGTTCCACCGTCAGCAATCCATTTTTCACGGCGTTGCTCCTGAAGATATCGGCAAAACCGGGAACACGTCCACCGCTGGTTTCTTTCCAAGGAGCAATGATGACCCGGTAGCCATCCTGAAACAAGGCCCATACGGCGTGTTCCCGGCTTGAACCGCAACCGAAATTGTTGCCGACCACCAGAATGGAGCGACCTGCAAATCGTGGCTGATTGAGTTCGAAATCTGGGGCAGGATCACCATCGTCCGTGTAACGCCAATCGAAAAATGCGTTCGGTCCGTAGCCGGTTCTCTTTATCGATTTCAGAAATTGTTTGGGAATGATCTGATCGGTGTCGACGTTTGACCGATTTAACGTGGCAATGACTCCAGTGTGCGTCGAAAATGGTTCCATGGAAGATCCTTCAATCGGTAGAGTAGGGATTTAGCGTATCATTTTTTTGCCGATACTCAAGCAATGCCCTTATTTATCACCACACAATTGTTCGTTGAACGACCAAGGAAAATATGTTGATGACATTTTTTCAGATGATTTCATCTTAACTTTCCATGACCATTCGGGTTAAACAGCCGGCCACTTGCGGATGTCGACAAACTTGCCTTCCACTGCTGCGGCCGCAGCCATGTGCGGGCTGACCAAGTGCGTGCGCCCGCCTTTACCCTGACGGCCCTCGAAGTTGCGGTTCGACGTCGATGCACAGCGTTGCTTGGGCTTTAGCTGATCCGGATTCATGCCCAAGCACATGCTGCATCCGGCGTAGCGCCACTCGGCACCCGCGTTTTTAAAAATCTTATCCAGGCCTTCGGCCTGCGCCTGTTCTCTCACCTGTTGGGAGCCCGGTACCACCAGCACCTGAACGTGATCGGCTTTTTTTCGGCCCTTCAATACCCCGGCGGCTATGCGCAAGTCCTCGATACGAGAGTTGGTGCAACTGCCGATGAAAACGACATCAACACTGACATCGGTCAGGAAGGTGCCTGGCGTCAGACCAATATACTCCAGGGCTTTTTCGGCGTCCGTCCGGTTATAACTGACACCCTTGTCTGTATCAGGAATCGGTTGGTCAATGTCGATGACCATACCGGGGTTTGTCCCCCAAGTTACCTGGGGGGCGATTTGGCTGGTATCGATGGTAAGGCTGCGGTCAAAGGCCGCGTCGTCGTCGCTGGGTAGCGTTTTCCAGTAAGCTATAGCCCTCTCTAAATTTTCATTTCGCGGTGCATACGGGCGATTTCCTGCAGCGATATAATCAAAGGTGGTTTCGTCGGGGGCGATCATTCCGGCCCGGGCGCCGGCCTCGATACTCATGTTGCAGATGCTCATGCGCGCTTCCATTGACAGGGCGCGCACGGCTTCGCCGCAGTATTCCAACACATGGCCTGTTCCGCCAGCCGTGCCAATGGTTCCGATCATTTTCAGTACAAAATCTTTTGAATAGATGCCGGGTCCCGGATTACCGGAAAATTCCACTTTGTACGTGCGTGGTTTGGTTTGCACGAGGGTTTGGGTGACGAGCACGTGTTCGACTTCCGAGGTTCCGATTCCAACCGCAAGGGTGCCGAAAGCGCCGTGGGTCGAGGTGTGAGAATCACCGCAGACCACGGTCAGGCCCGGCAGCGTCAATCCCAATTCTGGACCGATGATGTGAACGATGCCCTGGTACTTGTGTCCCAGTCCGAACAATGTGACACCGAATTCTTCACAGTTTCGGATCATGGCTTCCACTTGGGCCCGGGAGATTGGCTCGGCTATCGTCAGCCGGTCCGTGGTAGTGGGAACATTGTGGTCCATGGTTGCGAACGACAGGTCGGGACGCCTGATTCTACGACCGGCCAGCCTTAGTCCCTCGAATGCCTGAGGGCTGGTGACCTCATGCACCAGGTGACGATCGATGTAGACCAGGGTTGCCCCATCAGGCAGTTCCTTTACGGCATGCACATCCCATATCTTTTCAAATAGTGTTTTCCCCATGGTATTTTCTCTGTATCAGATGTTATATGTCCAATTAGCTGCCGAAACTTAGAACACACCTCAAAAATAGTCTAAGTGCCCATGGCGGCGTTATGAAACAACTCGGTCAGTGTCAGGGGGCCCTACCCCTGACATTGAATACATACGATCTGTATGCTCCGCTTTTTCGTCGTTGCATGCCTTGCCCTGAACCCTGATCCTTATTTTTGAGATACGTTCTTAATAGACACCCTTTCAAAGAGTGGTCTACTTCAGCAGAAACTATAGTTTTATTGTGGTTGAACATGCCAATTCATGCTTTAGTTGTCAATGGCATCAGAGACATTCGGCCCATACTTGATATGCCACAGAAAAAACAAGCTTTTTTATGACATTTTTGGTGGAGGGGTAGAAATATGAAACATAGCCATTATATTACCCAAATCCTATTACAAGTGGATACGACGATTAAAGGTCATATTTTGATCATCCGCATTAATTATGTGGCACACTCGATTAAAACGAGATCAATTTTCCATATCTGCCATGCCGGCTGTTGAAAGCTTAGGTTCGTTTTTAACTGCTTGGTGCGGGAAAAGAGAGCAACAATGAAAGGTAGTGAGCTGGTTATCAAAGCGTTAATAGACAAGGGGGTTCAGTACGTCTTCGGTTACACTGGCGGGGCTATCATGCCGGTTTTCGACGAGATGGAAAAGCAGAAAGTGTTTTCTTTCATTATGTCGCGCCATGAGCAGGGTGCTGCATTTATGGCCCAAGGGGTTTCCCGGGCTTCGCTGTCCACCGCGAATCCCCAGGTCGGCGTCTGTATGGCCACTTCGGGTCCGGGAGCCATGAATCTGGTTACCGGTATCGCTGATGCCGGCATGGATTCGGTCCCGCTCCTTGCCATTACCGGCCAGGTCCCCACCGGCGTGATTGCCACGGATGCGTTTCAGGAGAGCGATGTCGTGGGTGTAATGATGCCCCTGACCAAACAGACCTATATGCCGCTGCGCGTAGAAACGATCGAAGAGTCGATTCACGAAGCCTTTCTTGTTGCCACTGTCGGCCGTGGCGGGCCGGTTGTGGTCGACATTCCCAAAGACATCCAAAACCTGGAGTCCGCCGAAGATTATCGCTTTGATCCCGTTGCTTTCGATCCCAGCCTTGCCGGCGTTCTCCACTCACCTCATCCTGATCGAGAGGCCATCCGCCGGGCGGTGGCGTTGATCAACCGAAGCGAGCGGCCGATCATTCTTTGCGGCCATGGAATCATTGCCGCCAACGCCGGAGAGGCGATGCAACGATTTGCCGAAAAAGCCAATATTCCGGTGGCTTTCACACTGCATGGACTATCGGCATTTCCGATCGACCATCCGCTGAGTCTGGGCATGGTCGGAATGCACGGGACGGTTGAATCGAACCGGGCCCTGCTGAATGCCGATCTGATCATCTCGCTGGGCATGCGTTTCGACGACAGAGTGACTGGAAATCTGGCAACATTTGCCGCCACGGCCGAAGTCATCCATGTTGAAATCGATCCCTCGGAAATCGACAAAAACGTCAAGACTTCCGTTGCAATAAATGCGAGTGTTTCCGGAGCACTCCACCAGATGATTCAGAACCCCGAACTGATATCCAAGCCGAGGCGGCTCTGGTATGAGAATATCGAGCACTTTCGCCGTGAAATTGCCGAAGAAATTCAGGAAGAAATCTCTAACGGCGTCGGCAAGGAAGGACAGTTGCTGATGAAAACCATTACCAGCAAACTGTCGGATGTGACCGGCGGCAGAGATATTATCGTTGCCGATGTCGGTCAACACCAGATGATCCTGGCCCGCTTTTACAACTTTCAAACGCCCAACAGCTGGTTCACATCGGGTGGTGCCGGGACCATGGGGTGTGCGCTGCCGATGGCCATTGGCGTGAAACTGGTCCGTCCGGATGAGCGGGTTTGGTCGGTCAGCGGCGACGGCGGGTTCCAGATGAACATTCAAGAGTTGGGTGCGGTGATGGAGCACGAAGTCGATATTAAAATCCTGCTTTTTAATAACGGATATCTTGGGATGGTGCGGCAGTGGCAAACTTTGTTCTACGACGGCCGATTCGCAGGAACCCCGATGAAAAATCCCGACTTCGGTAAGATAGCCACCGCCTATGGGATACCCTACCGGCAGGTTACCGAAGTGGCGGCCATCGAGGATGCCATATCTGCAGCGGCCGAGCATCGCGGCGCTTACATGGTCGAATTCCTCTGTGATCCCAGCGAAATCGTCTTACCCATGGTACCGGCCGGGGGCGGGATTGCCGACATGATAACGACTATGAGAAAATAAAGCTATCTGCCAGGAGTAATTGCAATGACTGTTGAAGAGTCAATCAAAAGACGGGCCATTCTGATTTTCATGTTGAATCGTCCGGGCGTTCTGAACAAAATTTCGATGTTGATCCGCCGGAAAATGTACAATGTCGAGACGATTACCGCCTGCCGCACCCACAGGCCCGGCATCAGCCGGATGACACTGACCCTTTACGAAGACAGCGATGACAAATTTCAGCAAGTGATCAAACAGATTGAAAAAGTCGCCGAAGTTCTGTCTGCGAAAGAACTAGATGTGGACGGCAGTTTCTGGCGGGAGGTGGCCATCATAAAAGTGGAGGCGAATGAAACGTCAATCGAAGAACTTGCGCGGCAATTCGATTTTCAGATTCTCGACCTTAGTAACCACGAACTATACATCATTCAAGTGGCCGGTACGTCGAAATATGTGGACGATTTTGTACAGGCGGTGGGGGAGGATAGAATAATCGAGACGGCACGCTCCGGATTTACGGCTATGGAGAAATAAGAGACAGTATCGAAATCTTCAGGCGCACGAAACACAGGAAGGAAATAAATGAAGATACTAAAGGATGTGTTCGATATTTTCGAAAAAGATCCCAACTATCGCCTCATCATGAAGCGGCTGTTGGAAGCGTCCATGGAGGAGTCATTCAATTCGATCATAATTACCGAAGCTGCCAGGGGCTATCCCATCATATATGTCAATCCCGCTTTTTGTGAACTGACCGGTTACGGCCCTCATGAAGTCATCGGCATGTCACCCGCCATTCTCCAGGGCCCCAATACCGACATGGATGTCATTCAGAAGTTGGGCGAAGACATCGAAGCCGGGGAAGTTTTTCACGGTCAGGCCATTAACTACCGTAAGGACGGCTCAGAATTTTTGATGGAATGGAAAATCGCTCCCATTCGTAACGAAAAAGAAAAGATCACTCATTATATGGCTATTCAACGGGATGTGAGCGGTCGATAACTGGTCCGGCAAATGTAATTCTTCTTCACGTATCATCGCGCAGTGAGTGATGGGGCCATTCTTTGTGCGGTATGTTATCGTCGGAATGGGCCGGCTGGGAATGTTTTGGCGAAGGTTTCGACCAGTGCGCTGCAAACGGGATTTCGCTTCGCGCACTGGCCGTTGGGATGAAGTATTTTAGTGGACGTAACTTAATCCAGTTTGGCAACCCTGCGAAAATCGTCGGACCTGTCTTGCACAACCCCATATAGACGCAGAATCTCATCGTGATCGGCGATGGCCCGCTTGTTATCCAAAACGAGTTGTTCGCCTCTCTCTGTTTCGAACACCACGAAAGCGTTCTCGTTCTGTGCATCTATTGCTGCGATCATTTGATTCAGATTGATTACCTTGCGGTCGTTTACCTTCACAATCCGCTGGTTAGTGTACTCGTTATACCCAACATTAATATCCGACTCCAAAACCTTTATCATAACGACAACTTCTTCTTTATTCTCCTTCGGGTCGTTATTCACGAGATAATTTAAAAGATTGGATGGAGAATTGGTCTCCCAGTCTTTCCAGGTCCTCAGGTAGTTCAATGTAAGGGGGCAAAATACGAGCCCGCCGTAGATGTAATATTTGGGTTTGGCATCGTATTCACAGGTCGGGACGAAATAATGATCTCCCAGACCCTTCTCCAGTTTCATTTCGATAGGCAACTCCCGACCTTCACGAAAAACCGTTAGTTTAAGGACGTCTCCGTATTGATGATGCTGAATAAAATGATAAAAGGACGTTCTCTCATTGCGCCGAAATTCAACGGTGCCATCATCCGCAATGGCATGGTCATCGAGCGAAGCAATGATATCGTCCGGATTGAGGACGCCGTCAGATAGCATTCCAGGTGTGACATTGGTCACCAGCACGCCGGTTTGAGAACCGCTGAGTTTGTACATGCTTTTGAGGTTCTTATTGCCCAGTTTCTGTGTTTTGATCCCTATGCGCGGAAATCCGTCATAGTTCCCATCCTGAACATCATCCAAAAAGTGTTTCACAACTGTTGTCGGCACGATGTAACCGATGTTTTCGAAATTTTTGTTTTGCTGCATGACGATTCCAACGACTTCATCATCGACAATGGCAGGCCCGCCGCTGTTTCCGGGGTTGATCGCCGCATCGATTTGCACGGCCAGCAGGTTTTTGAAACTGTGCGCATAAGGGCGGTGTTCTATTCTGGAAATCACGCCTGTTGTCGTGCTCAACGTATCACCACCTTCAGGGAATCCATAGACGATGACCTTATCCATAACCTGGGGAAGTTGGCCGAAATCGAGGGACGTAACCCCTGCAAAAAAGCTTGGATCATCGACCGTCAACAGGGCCAGGTCCGCCTCATGGGAAATGAATGCGACGTGTGCATTGTATTTAACAGGTCTTCCGTTGAGCTGAACTTGGAGAAAGGTATGGTCGCTGACGACATGCGCATTGGTTAAAATTCTATTACCATCTATTACGCATCCGGAGCCGTACCCCCTCCTGGGGCCACGACGATTCCACGGGTTGTCGTAATCCGGGCTGTTACTGACACAAAATATTTTTACAATCGAATCTCGAATGCCGGTTTCTGCAAAAGCCGGATTGTAAACCGACACCAGAATCACCATTAACAGAACCAAGACTCTCATTGTTAAGTTACCTCGACCGAGTGCTGTTACTAAGGCCAGGGTAAATGAAAAAAAAACCGAACCACCTTTTTGGCAGCTCGGCACATCGTTCAATGCTCCTTTGGCAACCCGGCTACCTTTTCTAAGGTCCGTGGCTTTCCGACCCTGTCTCACGACAGGTTAGGCTTTATCGTGGAACCTGTTCTATGTTTTATGATTCTATTCTATCACAGGTTGGACTCTCCCGTCCAATTTTTCGGGTATGATCGAAGGGGTGTGGGTTGTGAGGGGTGAAATGGGGCCCGCGTGGTGTATGGGGCTTATCGATTGGGAAACCTTGGTGCCGGACAGGTGTCTGTTAAACAGCTGATGCCTCTCAAGTTATCATTTATATCGCTTTTCAAAAATAAA
This sequence comes from uncultured delta proteobacterium, assembly GCA_963719015.1. GTDB lineage: Bacteria > Desulfobacterota > Desulfobacteria > Desulfobacterales > SG8-13 > JARFQH01. The sequence goes on from CAVRBA010000006.1 coordinate 22,557, forward strand.
TTCCGAAATATGGAAGGGTGGTATAAATGGTTGTAGAAAAAAAACGTTCGAATAACGGAACGTTTCTTTGACAATCACAATATCCATCATCTGGCGTGCCTAAATTCACTGTTTTTCCGGGCCTCTGTAGCGCCGGAGACCTTCTTTTACCTGGCGCGTTGTGGGAAAATAAACGCTCTGGAAGTGAAACGCCAATCCGATCCCCCAGCCGATTACCGACCACTGAAACCACCACGGACCAGGAGTCAGAATGTTGACCAGCAACAGTACGCCATTGGTAACGATGTAGCTCCAAAGGTGCCAGTGGAATCCGAACTTGCGGCTTTGGCGCCATTCCTTTTCAGCATTTTCTTTTGAATGTACCGCCATTTCTTCGTTTATAGCCGCCTCGATCATCCCAGAATCGAGGCCCAAGTCTTTACCGATTTCCAGAAGTTCGTCCTGACTGATACCGATCCGCCGCTTCAGGTGCAGTGCCCGCTGAATGACACGGTTAACTTCTTCAGTGCTGTATGTTTGCTTTTGTGAGTGCATTTGTTGCTTCCCACTGATCGGGAATGAAAAACCGAACAATTCAGGCCTGATAAGGGTAAACAGGGAAAATGCCGGTTTCAGTGTTTTTCGAGGGTGGACAAAAGGTTACGAATAACATCCTCTTTGCCGATAATTCCCACCAGGCGGTCATTGTCTATCACGGGCAGTGTGTGAAAATTACTTTCGACCATGAGGGCGGCTACCGTTTCGATGCCGGAGTCCGGTCGCACGGTGACGGGGTTCGGTGTCATGGCTTCTGAAACTGTGAGGGCCGTTATTTTCCGGACCTCTTTTTCGATTTGCTTTTTTGAAGTCAGTTGGAACACGCTGTCAAGCAGTGTGAATACGGTCGGTATCGGCAGCCTTTTCTGCTGGGCAATTAAATCGCTTTGGCAGAGAATACCTACCAGGCGGCCACTATCATCCAACACCGGCGCGCCGTTAATTCTATTGTCGAGCAAGAGTTTGCCGGCTGTGGCGATTTCCATATCCGGAGTGAGCGTGATCAGGTCGGTGGTCATGATATCTTTGGCGGTAATCATGGAAGCCTCCTCTCCTGAATTTAGGTGTTACAGTATGCATCTTTGCTATATGAGTCGATAGGTTGAACATCATCTGCAACACCTGTTAAATGACTATCACTTGCTGAAGAGAAATCGTAACCTTTGCGGGTGATGGGCGGCATAAGGACGTCCAGTTTCTTTCTGTATACTCGATGATATGCGATCACCTGAACCATAATACATCAAAATTTGAAAGGTGCAACCCGGTTCGTTTAAACCGGAGTAGCATGCACTTCGATGTTCATGGAGAAATGACGATGGATGGAAGAAACAGGGGTGATATTGGACCAGGAATAACAGTCGATGTCGTACTTAAAAAAGACCAGCGAACCGGGAAATTGACCCGGGGCGTTGTCAAGCAGATCTTGACGCCATCGGCCCGTCATCCGCATGGCATCAAAGTCAGGCTCACCGACGGACAGGTAGGAAGGGTAAAAAAAATCCATTTATAGCGGTGCGAAGTACGAAAAGCGGAAAAAAATCGATAACCACAGTTGCATTCAGGACAAAACTGGTTACTGTTACCTGCCAGCACACTCCGGCGCACGGGGTGTGCTGTTTTTTAGGTGTTAACGACCAATATCGCGCTGCGAGCGGTATAAATTTAAATTTCAATAAAGGGATGCTGAAATGACAGATCGATCACACATCACACTTTACAGCGGAGGCCACAAGGGGGCTGAGTCTGAATTTGGACGGTTGGCCGAACGCTGGGGTATCCAGGAGGTCAATTTTTCGTTCGAGGGGCATGATACTGAAAGAACCCGGGGAATTCGTATCCTGGGGCCGGCCGAACTCGACAAAGGAGACGTCAGCATGGAGATCGTTTCCACCCGCATGGATCGGAATTATACCAAGGCCGAGAAGATCCGGAAGGTCATTCAGACCATATTCCACATGGTCAATAAGGGTTACCAAGTCTTTGCCGTCGGTTGGATTCAACCCGATGACACCGTCAAAGGGGGAACCGGTTGGGGGGTCGAGTTGGCGAAGCTTTTCAACCGCCCGGTCAGTGTGTATGATCAGGACCGTATGGGTTGGTTTTCCTGGAAGGACAACAGCTGGGTGGCTGATACACCGGTTATTAGCGATAAAACCTTTGCAGGAACTGGAACCCGGCACCTGACCGATGACGGTCGTAAAGCCCTCCTCGATCTTTTCGAAAGTTCCTTCGGACGCGCATAGCGTCGCTGCATCCGATAACGCAACAGCTGCAGCACTCCGGCCTCGATGCCACTTTCTAACCTGATATCAGTCGCCGTTCTCTTGCGAAGTGACTGCTCGGAAAATGATCGCCAGCCTGCCGATCATTATTCTGATTCTTGTCGCCAGAAGATGAGCAGGAAATACATAAAGATTCACTGGTGGGACTATGCGTTCCCGGCGGTCGGCAGCTTTCAGAAGGAGTAGGTTTTTTGTTGCCCGCTTTTTACCGGCTGAATGTGGAGGTATTGGTAGCGATCGGCCGATTGAACTTGCAGGGGCTGGATTTGGGTGCGTTTGAGAATTTCGAGCGGGACTTTTACCCCGGCGTTTCCGAGGGCCCAGATACTGCGGTAACAATTGGCCAGAGTGCTGACCGGCCCCCCGTTCACAGTCAGAATAATGTCGCCGCTCTGCAGACCCGCTTTCTCGGCTGGACTGTCCGCTGCAACCCGGGTGACAATCACCCGCCCATGACTTTCCTCCAAGAAAACTCCCAGCCAAGGCCGTATGGGGAAGCGAGACCTGCCGGTTTCAACCAGAGATTGCCAGATGGGTTTGAGCAGGTCGACGGGGACGAACATATTGCCGGGCACCTGGCCATATCCGGGTACCGTCAAACGGGTGAAAATCGAACCGATACCCAGCAAGCGGCCGTCGGGTCCGATCAACGCCGCACCGCCGAATTGGGGATGTGCCGGTGCAATATAAATGGCGCTGTCGAGAAGATATTCCCAATAACCGGCAAACTCACCCCTGGACAATACGTAGGCACGGCGGGCGCTTTCCACCCCCCCGTGAGCCGCGACAAGGACTGGATCACCCTCCTTCAAATCTGTTGAACGTCCTAACTCGACCGGCTCGACTTCAACCGGCGGCACGATCCGCAGCAAACCGAAGCCTGTTTCGTGGTCGTAGGCGACAAAAGAGGCGGAAACAGGATCTGCCGATCCAACGACAACCTCGATGGATTCGGCCTCCATTATCAGGTAGCCGATCGTCAATATCAGACCTTCTGAATCGATAACCACTCCGCTGCCCTCCCGTTCGGTTCCAAGTGCAGCCGCCGTGCGGGCGGATTCGGGAACGACGGACCGTATCTTCACGATGGCGGTCAGTGGGTCTACGGTATTCGATTCAGTCAACGCCGGCGTCGCGAGCCCGACGATGATAACGTACAAAAACATTTTATAGATTAACTTCATCGATCCCCTCCTGTTTCGAACTTTCTTGAGAATCCGGTGACGCAGGTTCGAGTAGATGGAAGCGATGGCCGGTATCACAACGTTGGAAGGATATCTGGTCAGGCTTTTTAGTGTGCGGCGGAGATAGGAAAGTGAAAGTTCGCCGGGTCAACCCGGATGAATTGTCGACGGATATCCGTACTGTAATCGGGCCACTATCTTCCTGCTGCGGCATCCAGCAGGAAGATAGTGGCCCGGAGAAGTGCTGGATGTTACGCGTTGACTTGACGGCTAAAAGTAATACCTCCTAATCCGGTTTGTCAAATGATCAGTAGCGCACTTTATCCCCGTTTCTTTGATCATATGGGGAGATAGATTTCGCTCATCCGCAGGAAGGCCTGTGTTTGTTCGATTACCCAGCGGCGATTGTGCCCCAATTCTTTGGCCATCACCGAAGCGACTTTTGGCGCCGCTTCCCTTGCCGCGCGGGCGTTCAGCAACAGGCATCGGGTTCGTCTTGCAAGGACGTCGTCAACCGTTCGTGCGGCTTCGAATCTCACGGCCCAGATGACCTCGCCAATGCGGGCCGGCAATGATGGGTGCAGCCTTTCTTTGTAAACCGTATCCACGCGCATCAGGTCTTGAATTGCCGGCGCATCGGAACCGTAGATAGCCAGTTCCCCAAACTTGTTTGGCGCTTTGTGAAACCCGTGGATGTTCAGCTGCTCAGTAATACAGGGTTTCATTTCGAGATCAGCGAGGGCGACAGCATGCTTAACGCATTCTTTTGCCATCTGCCTATAAGTGGTCCACTTCCCACCAGCTATCGTAAGCAGTCCCGAGTTGGAGATATGAATGGTGTGATCACGCGATAAGGCCACAGTGTTCTTCTCGTCACCGGCTTTAACGAGCGGCCGTATCCCGGCAAAAAGGCTCAAAATATCGGCTCGCGTGGGGACCTTTTCCAGATACGCTCCCGCGGTATCCAGAATAAAGTCTATTTCCTCGGCCAACGGTTGTGGCTCGAGAGATACGTCTGCTATCGGCGTGTCCGTCGTACCCACAAGCGTGACTCCGAGATAGGGAAGTGCGAACATCACGCGTCCGTCCCTGGTGTGCGGCACCATGATCGCTGAAGTGCCGGGAAGGAAGGATTTGTCCAGTACCAGATGAATACCTTGGCTTGGAGCTATCATCGGCTGTGCATCCGGGTCGTCCATTCGGCGCACACAATCTGTGAAGGGGCCGGTGGCGTTGATGACGACCCTGGCCCTGGCCTGGTATTCTTTGCGGGTTTCCACATCTTCAAAAAGCACACCGTTCAAAAATCCACCTTTGCTCCTTGTCAACGTCGTCACGCGAGCGTAGTTCAGTAATGTTGCGCCTTGATGCGACGCGGTTCGGGCGAGGTTTATCAGCAGCCTGGCATCATCGAACTGGCCGTCGTAGTATATGATTCCGCCGCGCAAGCCTTCGTGCTTAATGGTAGGGATGCGTTTCAGCGTCTCTTCTTTAGTGAGAACCTTGGATGGTCCGAAACCGTATCGGCCGGCCAGGATATCGTAGATCTTCAGCCCGATGCCGTAGAATGGCGATTCCCACCAATCATAGCTGGGTACGATAAAAGCAAGATCATGTACCAGATGGGGGGCATTGTTGCGTAGGATGCCACGCTCTCTCAACGCCTCCATAACAAGGGACACGTTGCCTTGCTGGAGATATCGAACTCCTCCATGTATCAGTTTGGTACTCCGGGAAGAAGTTCCCTTACCAAAATCGCTTTGTTCCAATAGCAGCGTGTCATATCCTCGCGATGCTGCGTCCACCGCAATACCCATCCCCGTGGCGCCGCCGCCGATAACCAGTATGTCCCAGAGTTCGTTTCGATCCATGACCCTGCTTAACATTTCTGCACGATTCATCGTCAGTTCCTTGGTTTCGATTCCAATTACTTACTTATGCAGTGGCAGTCCGTTTACAGCATTATAATGTAATACCTACCGCTGGATAGTTCCAGCTCGGCGATACGGATCTCTGCCAGTCAGCCGTTATGTTGCGAGGCCCCCGTCCGCCTCGATACCGGGCCGGGACGTTAAAAGGAATTCATTAAGCAGGCTAAGGGCTTGAGCGCGGTGATGACACAGCAGCGGGCACTTATTGCTCTTGCAGAATGGGCTGGAAACCTATAATCTGTTCCCGGTCCCTGAATTCGGTTGTTCAGTGGATCCGTCTATTCCCTGTCGGTGATCATGAAAACAGGAAGGGCTTCATGGACAAAACAACTATCGGTATAGGCATTGCAGCGATATTCTTCGGGATTTATTCTCTCTACCTGCGCATCACCCGGAATGACAAGTTCGAAAAATTGAAAGGTATGCAGGAAAGATTCGGTGAGAAAAACGGTGGATTGATACATTTGGTTCTTTACTGTATTGCCCCGGTCATGTTCGGGATCATCATGATCGTTGCCGGTAGAGAAGGCTATTCAATGTTTTGATTTTATTTATCCCCCCACTGCATGTCAGAGTAAACCGCGAATCCGCATAATTAAATAGTCTTCTTTCGTAGATTAAATAAAAGAAATCATATCAAGGCGGTAAAATGTATTCTGCGAGAAAATTTCAGCGTACACTTTGTCCATTTGCTTTTTGAAAAACACATGAAATCCACGGAGAACACCACCCAACGTGAAATGGACCATATGTGGATGGAGATGCAATTTCACATGACGGTGTTCACGTTCATTCGGGCACACCTTAACCGTCAATATCCACGGTTTCCACGACCACCCTTGCCGTCCCCTTTTCAAAAAACCCCAGTTTCTTGGCCGCTCCTGCACTCAAATCGATGATCCGGCCGTCGATAAATGGTCCGCGGTCATTGACCCGTAAGATGATTTGACGCTTGTTGTCCAGGTTGGTCACGCGTACGAAGGTCGGCAAGGGCAGGTACTTGTGGGCCGCATTCAGGCCATTGGGATCAAAGGCTTCCCCATTGGCCGTCATATGCCCGCCCTTTTGCCGATAGGTCTCCTTGCCGTACCAGGAAGCTATTCCTTTTTGTCGATAACTTCGCGCCTGTTCAACACTCATAGGGACATAGCGTTTCCCTTTGACAACATAAGGCGATCTCTTGACGCGACCCTGCTTTATGGCGTCTTTGGGTGGCAAACCATCGATCGATTCGATATCTGCGTGGGTCAGCGGCCAAGTCAATGGCGCCATGACAATGGGGATTGTGAATTTGCCGATGGTATACACGGTTTTACCGGCAAATTTTGTGACCTTATAGCTTGTTTTTATCGTTCCTTTGGTGACTTTGTAAGTCGTTTTGACAATACCGCAGGCAAGCAGGCCAAGGCAGGCAGCCACCAGGATCATCCGGAAAAAGCCGAGGGAAATTTTCTGGGGCAATATTATCATCACAAATAGGGACCAATCACCCGAAGTTTTAGCCTCCATTTCATAACATTTTTTTACTCTTTAATCAGTTCTTTTGCACAATTCTTGCTTCCATCAAACTCTAACGGCTACAATTCAAACGCCATAACTGCCGAGCGATCTGCCTTCGGAAGCATTTCGGATACGTCCCCGGAAAGGATGTTATGAAAGTTCTCGATGCCGCTCCCGGAAAGAGCCGTTATGGGGAGCTTCTGAAGTGACGCCTTGAATCTTTACACCGAAGAGTCAGGGATCGATGATAGGGGGCGGTGGCCCCGTTGCGGAGTGCTCTGGAATTAAGGAAAAGTCAGCCTGTGCCTGCAGGTTGGCTTTTTCTTGTGTCCATCCCCGAATGAATTCGTTCCGGCCGCCGGACACGCTCCCTAAAACGGCTATACGGATTATGGCTTTTCTTCGACAATGCCCGATAGACGGTCGGGGTAATCGGTAAGGATGCCGTTGACACCGACGGCAATCAACCGTCGCATGTCTTCACCCGCATTGACTGTCCATACAGCGACCTTTAAGTTGCGGGCGTGAGCAGCCTCGACAAATTTATGAGAGACAAGTTTGCGTCCTTTGACAGTTTTTGGAACAAGCAGGGCCTTTTCGACCGGTGAGTACAGTGCGGTCAGGCCCATTCGGCTAAGCACATAAAAACGCATCGCTTCAGAGGGGCCGGCAGAAGTGGCTACCTGGGGGCAGACTTTGCGCAAGCGTTCCAACACCCCCGAATGTAACGAGGCCACCAGGACGCTGGCCGTTCGATTCTGATAGCGCAACTCTGCGCACACCAGCTGGCTTATTGTTGGCCGGTTTTCCTTGAGTTCCATAATAAGGGGCGTGTCGGGAACGGCCGCAAAAACTTCCCTAAGGGTGGGAATCGTGATGCCACGATCCCGAAAAGGAAAGCTTCCTCCTCCGTCGGCCGTCCAGTGATAGCCGGCATCCAGTTTTTTAACTTGAGCCAGCGTCATCTCGCTCACTGCACCATGACCATTGGTGGTACGGTCCACCGAGTCGTCATGCAGGACGATCAAGTGCCCGTCTGCTGTGGTACGGACATCCATTTCCAGGACATCGGCGCCCGCTGCCAAGCTAAGTCGTAATGCTGGCAGGGTGTTTTCAGGCCCCAGGCCGCGACCGCCACGGTGAGCGATCACCATGAAATCGTCCGAAGCGAAATACGGGTGCATGGCAGCTGGTCGGGCCTTTAACCATATGCCACCGATGACCACCACCCCGACCGTCATGGCAGCCAGGGTTATCTGCAGGATTCGTTTTCCCATCACAAAACGACCACTTATACCACCCTTACGTATTTCGGAATTTATTTTTGAAAAGCGGTATAACTGTCCAAATTTATTCCGGCTTGATCCACTTTCAATGCCGGATCGCAGCTCAGTTGATCAAGATCTGCCACCAAAGATTGGAGACGATTGGAAAAATGGGTTTTCTGCTCCGGGGTTAGTGTGTTTGTTACATGGACCAGTAAGGAGAGGGTCCGTTCGGTGTTAATTTCGATTTTCTGCTGATAATTTTCGGTTCTTAATTTACTGGTATTGGTGAGCAGATCAAGGAATTCAGCCTCGAATTCGACCGATTTGTTGCGATGCTCTAAAAGACGTTTGGCCGCAACCTGAACTTTGCGGCGGTGGGCTATCCTGTCCGAGGCAATCGGATTGAGCTGCACGCTCCACTCGGCCACCGCCTGCTTTTGAGGTGCGGTCAAGTTTGAAAACCAAAAACTTAAGCGTTTTTGCATGCGCTTTTGGCGGTTGCGAGTGATTTTTTGGGACGGTTGTTCGGTCAATTCGATTTCCATTTCGCGGTTTTTCCTTTCGAGGTTATCGAAGAGCTCCGCAATCTGATCATCTGAGGCCGAAACAAGTATGTCGATGATATCAGGGCCTATTCGTTTGAGTAGGGCGTACCAGTATCGGGTGATTCGAGCATTGTAAACTTCCAGGCGTTTCATTGTAAGCGGTTGATTGCTGCTATCGACATCACGGCGTATGCTTCGCAGAAACTCAGCATATTCAGGCAACTGCGTCCGGCAGTGCCAGTCTAGTTGTCGGGCCAATTGGGAGCTGACGTGACTGCTTTGGCTGCGATCCAGGGAAATGTAATCATCCACATACCAGGGTATGAGCCAGTCTAACTTGGGGTAGAGCATCCTGGGACTGCAGGCGAGTATCATCGAAACCATTACGAGCAAGGCCGGTATTTTTTTCATAGATCCATAATGAGACGTATCGGCGGAATTTCAAGTCGGTTTTTGAAAGTGTGAATCCGCGGCTTAAGCTACAGGACTGGAAATTTGAAATAAAAGCATTAGGTTAAAATTGTCTGCTGATTCGCTGATAGTTCTATGAGCGTCGCCTCAGAATCAAATTCTTTGCTCATATCTTCCGACAACACGGAATCCAGACCAAAAGGAGTTTTCATGCCCACACAATTCAGGTTGCAATGGTTGCTTTTGTCATTCACCTGCCTATTTATCCCAATGGTTGCACATGCACACGAAATAAGCTCACCGGAAACTGCCGCCCAAATGGCACGAGCGGCTGGCACTTTTTTGAGTGCGCTTTCACCTGATCAACTTAAAACTGTTGAGTTCACATTCGAAGACAAGGAGCGTCTGGATTGGCATTATGTGCCTCGAAATCGATCCGGTCTGGCCCTAAAGGATATGTCCGATGAACAGCGAATCCTCGCGCTGGAATTTCTAAAGACCGGACTGAGCCCTAAAGGGTATTGGAAATCCACTACAATCATAAAACTTGAGGCGGTGCTGCGGGAGATCGAAACCTGGAACTGGATGGGACGGGATCCGGAGAAATATTTCTTTTCGTTTTTCGGCCAACCGTCCGATACGGGTACCTGGGGCTGGCGGGTCGAGGGGCATCATCTGTCCCTCAACATCACCGTTGTTCGGGGCCATCTTGTTGCCACGGCCCCGCGTTTCCTTGGAGCCAATCCGGCGATAGTTACGAAAGGGGAGCTGAACGGTATGCGCACGCTGGCTGGGGAAGAAGATCTGGCCCGCAAGATTTTGAAATCGATGAATCAGAAGCAATTACAAAAAACTGTGTTTCGCGATCGAGCCTACAGCGATATCGTAACTGGCAGTGATGAAGTGGTTCCACCTCTTGATCTGGCAGGTATTTCGGCCCGGGATTTAAGTGCCGCACAAAAAGAGTCGCTGATCGGCTTGATTGACGAATATCTTTCGATGATGCCGTCTGAAATAGGGCGGCAGCGTATGGCAGCAATTCGTAACAATGGCCTGGACCAGGTTCATTTCGGCTGGGCTGGCAGCATCGAACCGGGTCAGCCCCACTACTATCGCATCCAGGGCGCCACCTTTCTTGTGGAGTACGATAATGTCCAAAACAGTGCCAACCATATCCACACGGTTTGGCGTGATTTCGATGGTGATTTCGGCCGTGATCTTCTGCGGGAACACTATCGGGCCGAACATCAATAACGAGAGGTTTTTTACTCGGCAGCACGCGGATGATATGAAAGCAACCCTTCACATAACAAGCGGCGATTCTGCGGGAAGCCTTCTCGAGAGATCCGGCATTCCTGGAGAAATCTTCGTCTGGCACGATATCCTTTATGATGGCCCACGCATTCCGGGATGGCCGGATAGTGATACCCTCCTTTCGCGCGCATCGTTCCTTGAATCAGTCACAGGCGGGGGACTGCGCAGGGAAGATATTCTCGAGACCCTCAAGAATCAGTATCACAAACTTGAAACTGCCAATAAGTATGACAACCTGCTACTCTGGTTCGATGGCTGTCTGTTCGATCAGACGATGCTTACGCACATACTCGCATGCCTGGATTACTTGGGAAACCGGGAGGCCGAGCTTATCTGTATCGATTCTTTTCCAGGGATTGAACCGTACCACGGCCTCGGTCAACTTCGTCCCGAACAATTGGCATCCGTCTACAATCAGCATCAAGCTGTGACGCATGATCAATTTCTTTTTGCAGATCGCGTTGACAGGGCCTTTGCGCTGCAAGACCAGGAGGCGTTTATCGGATTGACCCAGTGTTCTGACGCACCCTTGTCCTGGATTCCAGCGGCGGTAAATCGTTGGCTTCAGGAACAACCGGATTCAATCACGGGTTTGGGACGCCTCGAGAAACTCACGCTCGACGCGATTCGCACCGGTTGCCAATCGCCCGGCGAGATCCTTAAAAACGCGTCTCTAAATGACACGCCACCGAAATTCTGGGGCGACATCACGCTATGGGCGAAAATAAATTCGTTGGCAGATCGACAACCACCGCTGATCCGTATTGAGGGACCCGGTCAAAGACTCCCCCAATGGGAGGGTATTGCGGATTTGAAGCGTTTTCGCGTTTTTCCTCTGGAATAGGGAAAATATACAGTGACAACCAACCAATGCACGTCTTTTGATTAATGCTGGGGATGAGGCCTCGGCGGAGTAATTGGGGTTAGATGTTTTGTATAAAGCCTTCTTGTGATATGTAGACCTGCACGCCACACTAACGAGTGTTAATCCATAAATGGCCCTTTTTCCGCTGTGCGGAGTTCACTGCGGGTTTCCGTCTGCGGTTTACGGAAAGCACGCTCACCGCAGACCTTTGTGCGGCCTCACCCAGCGAAAAAATATCCATTTATGAATCGGACGCTTACGAATGCCTTTATTTTCTAATGGATGAGCACTAACTAAGGGAAAAATCACCCATGGGTCTCTTTGAATTTGCGATGATTCTATCTGTAGTTGTCGCGCTGTATAATATTCAGCAAATTAAGTTAATCTTAAGGGACAAGGGATACACGGTCGATGCGTTCAGGGGTTGGCTAAAGGACTACCGAAGGTTCAAATCCTTGATTCCCAAGGAGCCTTCCGAGAAAATCCAGACCAAGTATAACATGATCCTCAATGGGCTGCATTTTTCCTTGTTAGGGACGGTCTTGTTTGCGATTCTGGTCTTGAGCCGATGAAATTCTTGGACGATTTCCGGTAGATACCAGATAAGACCGCTTAAGCTTCCTCGGATTCATACACCGCTGCGTGCGGATCGATATCCCGGCACTTTTTCTCCAACTGACGAACGACCCGCCGCATCGTTTCATCCATGAGCATTCGGGGCTGGATGTATTGGAAGAGGGAGGCAAACTGTTTGGGATTGACGACCGGGATGCCCTCGGCGGATGTGCGTTTGACATACCAGCCGGGCAGGGCGACGATTCCCCTGACCACCACTGGCTCGCCGACGGCGTCGGACAACCATTCCGAAAGCCATTCGGCCTGCCGGTTGGCTTTTTCGACGGTTTGCCTATCAGTGCCCTTGGGAAACCGAAGTACCCTTCCGTTGTACTCGACTGTTGCTTCCGGCAGCCGGTTTTTTTTCGTCGGTTTCGATCCGGCTTTGGTTTCGATGGTGAATACCCCCTTCCCGCCAACCACGATGTGGTCGATAGTGAAATTATCGGCAGGGAAATCGTGAAACACATGATACCCTTCACGATGGAGCTGGATGAGGTCCTTTCCCACTGCAACTTCGCCGTCGTACCCAAGCCGAAACCGCCTGCGACGTCTCGTATACTTGGCTGTTTTATACAGGCTGAGACAAATGAACATCAACGGAAACAGGCATACCAGACCCAGTTCCTCCAGGTTGAATGGCTTTTTGGCGAAGTAAAGGTAAGAAATATAGGCGGCGTAAGTATAAACCGGTATAATAATCAGGAAGACAAAGTAGATCATGATTTCCTGATTGATATGGTTGAGTTCTTTCAGTAGTGACTGGCCGGGTGATCGCAGAAAGTTCCGGGTAAATGGCAACCGGAGTTTCTTGGAGCGGTAATATTTGCGAATCAGAAATAGAAAGATTAATAAAACCAAAAACATTGCACAGATCAAGATGAGCAATGGTTCGTGGGGGATCAATTGTAACACAGCCTGCTTCACGCTGGATACTCCTTGGTTAGGCGGCTAACTCGACAGTCATCCAAGAGAGGTTATATAGTGGTTGTCGAAAAAATGTTCTATTATTCGAACGTTTTTTTGCTACAATCACTTATACCACCCTTCCGTATTTCGGCATTTATTTTTGAAAAGCGGTATAATAGTCCTTACAGTCAGCCCGGGATGCCCAGGGCCATTTACGGCTGCCTTATCTTGCGATAGTAGGAATCAGCCAGGTAAATTGCCGCCAAGGGATTGTGACCAGTTACGCGATCTTTGACCGCCAACACTGTGGTCGGGGCATGGGCGTGCTTAAAGAACAGCGAATCGTGCCCCACGCACAAACCCAACACGATATTGAACTCGGTGTTCGAGTGGTTCAGCAGTTTGGCCTGGAAAATCGGGTTGCACATGGCCTCGTCCGTACCGCGGTAGATCTTGTCTTTATCGGAAATTCCGATCTTTTCCTTGAGCGTTCTACCCGCTTTGCAAAGCACTGAAACGACGTCGAATCCACGTTCTCTCAAGATCTGTTCCACGGTGCCGGCTTCCTTTGCCAAACCGATACAAAACGCCAGTCCCAGGCGCGCGTACCCCATTTTTTCAGCAAACTCGCATATTTCCAGCATGCGGGTCTTGGTGGGTTGCATGATATACGGTTGCTGGTCGCGGTTGGCATAGCAATCGGCCTCCTGAACCGAGGCCCTGTATGCAAATTCCAGAGTTTCGGACGTATCGTATTCTTTATTGGCTTCGGCGAGAATTTCTTGTCGGGTGAGGGTGGGACAATTTTTCGAGCCCTTGCCATCCGCGGTCATGCAGATCCTCTGCGGGGTTGCGAGGCCGCATTCGGCGCATTTGGCCAGTGTTTTTCGCTCGGTTTTCTTCACGATCGCAACTCCTCTCTCGTCATATATGGCCCGATGGCGGTGGTTACGGCCGCTTGTCGGTCAATATCAATTTTTTAAGCGCGGCACTGATCCAGCGGCCCGGCCGCGTGCTGAAGGCATACCCGATGGATGCGAGCATGAGGTAAATCACCCCTGCCCCCAACACACCGTGATTGGGCTGGATAATACTGGGGGCCAGTAGAACGGCCACTGTGAGTCCGATCAGAAGGCGCCATGTATCGGGTGAAAAGAGGATATAAAAAATGATATAACCGAATGTCAGGGATCTTTTACGCAAAAGTCCACCTATGGGTGATGTGAGACAGGCGCGATGTCCTTCATTGTAGCGACAGCGCGGCTTCTGGGGGTTTTCTATTGCACACCCAACACGTGTTGACAACAAACTTTTTGCAGGTTAAAGCTCAACCGCGAGTATAACACCCTATTATTTAACATGTTTTTAATATCGGGATCGACTGTCACATTTTAATTTAATGGGATCTGCCTGCCCCTTGTATTACCCATCAATGGGCGCCGCCACCGGTGAAGACTTGATGTACAAATCCCGCTGGGGGAAGGGGATTTCGATACCTTCCTTCATAAACCTTTTGTAGATCTCGGTGTTTAGGAGATGCGCCAAGCGACCCCGCAGCACCGGTTTATCCACCCAGCACAACAGTTCATGGTCGAGGCTCGAATCTCCGAAGCTGCGGAAGCGAACCCGCGGTGCCGGGGTTTTGCAGATCTCCGGATGACTGTCCGCCACGTCCTTGAGCACCGCCTGAACCTTGTCGATATCCGATCCATAGGCCACGCCCACTTTAATGCGAATGCGGTAATGTTCATGAGGGCCGCCGGCCTCGTTGATGATTTTGACGTTTCCCATGATCGAGTTGGGTAACGTGATCTCCACGTCGTCGCGGGTCAGGATGCGTGTGCTGCGGATACCGATATGCGTCACCTCACCGCGCTCGCCCGAATCCAGTACAATCATATCCCCGAGCTTGTAGGGAGCATCCGCCAGGATGAAAACCCCCGAGAACAGGTTGGCCAGGGTGTCTTTGGCAGCAAACGAGATGGCCAGACCGAGGATACCAGCCGAGGCCATCCAAGCCGTGACATTGATGTTCCACGCCAGGAAAACGAAGTAGAGGGCCAAGGCCACCACCAGGATGACCATAAGGTTGTCGAACAGCGGACGGGTGCGGTCCTGAATCAGGGTATACCGGCTGTCGTCTCGACTCACCAGCCCGACGATCAGCTTCATGAACCGTGCGGCGGCCTTTGCCCATAAAAGGATAGCCACGGTTTTCAAGCCGCTCAGTGTTACGAAATAAGCGGTCTGTGGAAAGTCGAGCCGATCGGCAGCCAGGGCAAGACCGAAAAGCATGATGCTGATAAAGATGGGTTTGTGAAAAATGTCGAGGATCTGATCGTCCAGAGTGAATTTTGTTTTCTTCAGTAGTCGCCGGATGAACCGGGTCATTAAGATGTCCATGATCTTGGCGACAAGGAAGAACAGAACGATGATCAAAAAGGCTTGAAGATAGCGATTGGGGGCGATTTGCGCGAGTGTGTTCAGCAGCTGCTCTTTGCTGTAATCCATTGGTCTCCCTTCCAGGTTTTGTTTATAGTGGTTGTAGAAAAAACGTTCCGTTATGCGAACGTTTTTTTCTACAACCTTTTATACCATCCTTCCGTATTTCGGAATTTATTTTTGAAAAGCGGTTTAATCAGTAAAGTGTCTATAGGATTTGCGCATCGTTTCGACTTTCAGCAACGGTCAATATTCGCAATTGTATTTTTTGTTAAAACGATCCATCACGGCCAACAGGTCATACGGCAAATTTCCCCTTACATGGGAAACGATGTCTGCGGGAATATTCTTATAGTAGGCTTGGGCAATGCCGCCGGCGATACAAGCCATGGTGTCGGCATCTCCGCCGAGCGATATGGCATTTTTAACGGTCGTCTCGTAATCATCGGCATCGAGAAAGGCGATGATCGATTCGGGCACAGATCCCTGGCAGGAAACATCAAATGAATAATTCGGCCGGATGTCTTCTACCGTGCGACGAAGATCATAGGAAAAGCGATCTGCAATATGGGAACGGATGGCCGCTTTGTCTTCCCCGCAACGGGCAAGGAAAATGGACAGTGCCGTTGCCTGAGCGCCTTTGATACCTTCCGGATGGTTGTGGCTGACAGCCGCCGATTGGCTGGCATGAAAAAGGACTTCTTCCGCCGTATCAAAGGCAAAGCCGACCGGCGACACCCTCATGGCTGAACCGTTGCCATAGCTGTTGTAAGGCGTGTTTATCGGTTCCCACATCCAGTGCCTGAACGCGCCGCCGTATGGTAGATTGGGGTAATTCTGCGCAAAAGTCTTGATCGAATCCGCATAATCGATTCCTTTGAGTATGGCATTGGCGACCGCGATAGTCAGAACCGTATCGTCTGTAAATACAGTCACCTTAATGGAAAAATCGGTCGTTTTGATCGGGAAGGCTTCGTACGGCGCTCCGATCATGTCTCCTGCAATGGCTCCGATCATTTCACCGCCCCGTCAATTTGTCTTTTATGATCAAGGTATCTTAGGCGTTGGTTACCGCTGACGCGAGGTCTTTGGCCAGGCTTTTGAGTCCAGCAGAATTTTCGAGTCCATCGATGAAGCGCTGAGGGATGCCTGAAAAACCGGTTTGGGCGCCTACGAGGGCGCCGGTAAGTATTGCCCGTGCCTGATTTTGTCCACCGCCATTAACGGCATGGAGAACGGCCGATTCGAAATTGTCGTGAAAACGGGCAGCGAGGTAATAGGCGGCCGGTAGCTGATGATATATCGCGCACGGCATGCCGTAAACGATGGAAACCTTCCAGGCCGGTTCGATGCGGATATCCGGGTCTGCCGCCGCCGCGGCCATATAGGAGGGTGTAAGGAGGGCGTCCGGCGAAGCGAATCGGCCGGCCCGGGGCGGATCAGGATCCCCTGGACGCGGCGGCTGCAGATTGCCGCGGGTTACAGCGTGGAAGGGCAGTTCCCCGTTTTTCACCTGCCCCATGAGTTTGCCGGAAAGCTCAGTGTCGAGCGTATGCCCCTGGACCAGGAGACTCAGAACCGCTCCGTAGGCCACAGTCATCGACACGACCGTTTCGTCGGCCTGGGTAAGGGTGGCGTTTTCGGCCACGGCAGCGGCGAGTTGAGCGGGGTGCAGCGCATAGCGAACGGCTATCGCAAGGGTACGTTCTATGGCTTCGGTGGTGTCTGCATGCCCACCGGTTTTTCCCCAGGGCAAATTTTGTTGCACGCGCCGCCTCCATGCTTCTCGGATCGACTGGCTGGTGTATCCACCCGGGCCGCTTATTGGGGTGCCGTCGAGGAGCGGGAACAGGTCTTCATCTATCCGGCGACAAAAATCGGCTTCGTCATAACAACCACGCTCAACGAGGGAGCGAACAAGAAGGGCAAGGATAAACCCGGCCTGGGAGAGTTGGCCGGCCTTGAGTCCGGCGTGATATCGGCCGGGCTTGGGGTCGGTGTAATTGTCGATCCATTCACCGTAGTCACGTCGAAGTTCGGCAAGGTTATAATACCAGTGAGGGCCCAGTGCCATGGCATCACCGATGAAGGCGCCCATGATGGCACCTGAGGCGCGGTCATGAATTATTGCGTTTGACATGTGCTCCTCCTCATTTTTTTAGGAGATAGATCATCTACGCTTTTAATCAACTGTATTTCACAATATTGATAGTCGCCATATATTTGAAGGGGATCTGAAAAGTGAGTCTTTCTTGCAATGATCGTCGCTATCCGGTCCTAGTTAGTGCCCATCCGCGATCTTTTCAAGGCGCTTTTAAGTGTTCAATTCATAAATGTGGATTTTTTTCGCTGGGCAAGGTCGCACAAGGGTTTGCGGTGAGGCGTACTTTATGTACGCCATAGCCGGAAACCCGCGGAGAACGCCGCCCAGCGGAAAAAGACCATTTATGGATGGACACTAGTTAGAACAGCCGTCGGGCCGTTTTTCTATAAAACGCTTAACCGGGGAGGAAGAGGTGATCAGCAGTGCAAGCGGGCACTGCCTGAGTGCCTTCGGCAGCGTTGATAAAGAACAGCGTCAAGGCCAGGAGGCATGTGACTGGAACAAGCGTTGTTGACACCGTAATATTATTTTTTCATTATGAAATTTATGCTGCCTTATGCACCAGTTTGCACGCTAAAGTCGCTGATCACCCCCTCCTCCTTAAGGGTAACGAAACTCCCCGACTGTTCAGCTATATGATTTGAAGCCGCTTCTGCGAAATGAAAACAAATCATTCTCAAATTGGATCGTCCCTTTACATAGTGTAGCGTCTGCATTAAAAGTATACATTGGCTCCACTCGAACTCTACCTCGGCTAATCATCGCTCTGTTCCACCTCATTTGTTTTCAACAGCTGTCAAGCGGTTTGCACAGTTTTCAAACCAGAGCCGATTTCCAACAGCATCTCATCAAGTAATTACGTAAACTCCGGACCAAGACCAAGGAGGTTTATCATGGCCGTGTCAGTATTGATCAGGCGCACTTTTAACGATTCGGAAAAGGAAGCCAGGCTCGCCCCTTTAATTGTCAAATTGCGGTCACTTGCGACCATGCAACCGGGATACATCACCGGGCGGACTTTCCGTTGCCTGGACTGCCGTGGAGAATACCTGGTCATCAGTACCTGGAACAGCCTCGATGATTGGAACCGTTGGTTGAACAGTAACGAACGTCGCGCTCTGCAAGAGCAGGTGGATGAATTGTTGGGTGAAAAAGCCGAGTTTCGGCTCTATGAACCGCTTGTTGGCGGCATTATCCCGAAATATTAGTAAACGGCGATAATATCGCTCCATCAGATCAAAGGGTATTTTTGAAAAGACCAGTAACCTGAACCCATATTTCACAATTATTGGCGATATATTGCGCATTTAATAGCATTACAGTTGTATCCGAAACCGGCGCACCTTTTTCAAACGTTGGTTCGAGTTGCGGGGCTTGTAATGCCTGAGCTGTTGATCGAGATCAAGTGTATCGCGGATTTGTAACCGTGGTACGGCACATGAAGGTGTTTTATCACAAGTACATTTTTAATAAGGAGGTATAGAATGGCCAGTTACATACTTATACGACATAAGGTAAGGGACTTCTCGGAATGGAAACGCGGGTACGATGACCATATTTCCAAACGCAGTGAGGCGGGACTCATCGAGAAACATTTTCTTCGAAGCGTTCTCGATAAAAATGAGGTCGTTCTTCTCTTCGAAGCAAAGGATCTCGACCGCGCAAAGGCATTTGTCGACTCTGCGGAACTGCGAGATACAATGCAGAAGTTAGGGGTGCTCGATAAGCCGGACATTTACTTTCTCAATGATTGATGACGTTAACACGTTCATGGCTGCTAGAGATGCAGGATCGAGTTTAACCATCCTGCGAACGGATTGTCACATTCGTTGACAGTCCAACAAATTGTGCATCCTAGTTCCCCAAGGCGGACGACCTCCGGCGGACGGTAATGCCCCCTCGATGGTCGCCCGCATGACTCTTCTTTTTACTTCTATAGCCGAAATTTATCAAACTACTTAATATCGATTATATTTACAGTAGGCTGTATCTTTTGAAGATATATCAGCGGGATAATTATCTGTCTTGCATATGAATTCAAGTACTTTGCCATCATCACTTATTTTGGCCAGCTTGTACCTCGTTTCAGACTTGGGGTCATGCATTATTATTTTGTACCAAATATTCCCTTCCGAATCATTCCACTTCTTAGTTATTGTATACATCCCCCTCGTGAGTGCGTTATTTGAGGTTTTAGTATTGTAACTTGCAAATGTTCCATCATAATTGAAAATAAGTTTTTGAGGCGGGTTGCCCGATGAGTAATCCATATTTAACCAAGTGCAGCAAATCTCATCGGACCCTGAGAACGAATTTGATGCTATAAAAGATAATAAAATGAATAAGACAATTAGTAAAGTTGGACTGATTCTCTATAAAAGCGTAGATAGAGCGCCGTGATTAGAGTGTTTTGACAGGGGTTAGAAGTCGCAAAATTATTACTATCAACAATCGGACGAGTTGAAAATGTTCACGAGCATGAGCACAGTCATCCGATTGATGAAATTTCCGGGGTAGCGTTACGAAAATTTTGCTCGACAAGAAAAAAAGAGAAGAGGTTAAGTGGAGCCTGGGGAATGATTGTGGTCAATCGAATAGCGAATTAGGTCAAGAGGAATTACAGTTTTACACTACAATTCAAAATTACATTTAAAGGTAATTTCAATAAGATAATATACTCATTTTAATAGGGATAATTCCTATTAGATAAGTGTATCAACTTATTCGACATTTGGAAACTATTTATACCGCTTTTCAAAAATATATTCGAAACACGGAAGGGTGGTATGTCAGATATGGATTTTGTCTGAGGTGGGAGACATGGATCAAAAAAATGGCGATCCGTTGGCCTGACGGATCGCCCTGAGAGAGGAAAAGAACACTCGGGAAGCACAACGTGAAAGATTGTTAAACCACGTTTCCCAATAAGAAGCGCTCCACAGCTTCTTCGATAGAGCGGGGAAGTGTCTCCATGTGGTGTAGGCAATCGGGACACAACTGCATCCCGGTTTCTGTTCGATGGATCAATTTGCTGGAGGATCGATTCTCACAAAAATCGCAAAGACAATCAGAATTGGTGCTATTGATACCGTATGAGAGATGGCCCTTGGCAGTGAATTGAACACCAATTCCGTAGCACGGCATCTTATCAGCCGTCACCTGACGACACCATTTCACTCTGGCCCGAAAAGCCTTGTACCGCTCAGGCACATCGCTCCCCGGCCGATGACCCTGGATTTTAATGTAAAGATCACCTGTTGGTTGAATTGGCGAGTCCGACTCAAAATACATTCCATCCGAACAGCTATTTCGCATCACGGCCCTGTTATAACTTTTTGAGTCGTATCCGGCATACAAAATAGGAACATTGTCAAAATATCGAGAACATTTCCTTCTTGGTTTATTCATCATTATTGCACCTCGCGTCACTTGCCCGCTTGCAGTGCTTTCTTCTCAGCAATTTGTACAATGCACTGGCAACTGCTTTAGCAGGATATATTTGTTTTGTCTGTTGGTACCCCAACGTTTATTCTCGGAAATAACAGCTGGTAGATTCCTTATAAAGTGACTATTGGCTCATACAGGTAACTATTATTACAGGAATAATCGTGAGATATGAACAATAAAGATAGGCGGCCGAGCTACAGTGCGGATTATCCTAGACAGGGGGGAGCGCTGAAGAAACACCTAAGTGTGATCATTATCATGCTATGATGGGTGGGTCAAATAATAAATCCGTTAAAAATTGTGAACGGCAAAGAAAACACAACGAATGTACCCGAACGCTGCCCCAAATGCGGTGGTCAGACTTTCTGGTGTGAATCATACAGAGACCTTTGGCGGTGTCATTTTGGTGATCAATCACCAGTGGGACAATCTTGCTAAAATCGTAACAGTTTAAAATTTCACTTATTATTACGATACGGTCTGGAAATCTGAAATTTCGATATCCCACGCGATGTCATTCTCCCTGCATCGGTAACGGGATTTCAATTCGATATGTCGTGCCATTTTGAGCATAGTCCACGGCCAGTTCCTTGGCCTTCGTGATATTCGGCAAGAAGGCACTACCCTCCACTTTACCAGCGGGTGCAAGTTCGACATTTTTCATCACGCGCAACACAAAGGCACGTTTCGCTTTCGCCTTTGACTCGGCAGATGAGGCCGAAACGATGCGTGAAAGCACGCTGAAGATTTGCCCGCCGAAAGGAATGATCTGTCCCGCGGCCATACCTGCTGCTGTCTTGGCAACATCGGATGCCAGTTCGGCGCCGACATCTGGTGGTACGGTAATTTGTTCATAGGCCGTGGCAGAATCCACATAGACTCCGTCTTGGTTCAACAGTTTGACGTTTTGAACTGTGAGATCATCCGTACTGATGTTTTCGATTTCGATAACATATTCACGCCAACCGGGATCCTCAACCAAGGTCTCCTTATCTCCCTGTCCAGCAATTCTGATTAAGGACAAGGCCAAGCCGGCCGACTTCACCCGAATGGGTCCTGACATTGAGTTGGCGCTCGACGCCTTCGGACCTGCACAGCCGCTAGCAGTCATGGCCAAGATAAATAGTGGCAGAATAAAATAGTAATGCAGCAACATAAAAGCTTCTAAAGTCAAATTTTTCATCGTCAACACCAAAGATGCAAATGTCCAGATTTGCCATCAACATAATCACTCAAGTGAGTTTCTGCCAAACATAATCGAGAATACCGGCTGGTGAGGGGATTTTGCCATCATCTGTCTTTTCAGCTTCTGAGGATATTCAAGGTATATGATTTGACTATCACTACCACCATTAAGCGTATTACGCTTGGAGCTTTAAAATAAATCCAGTAAAATCTTTTTAAAAAGGAAAACCGGTGTGTTTAATTGCCACTCCGAACGGGCAGGACCCGGGTAGAGCCGGAGTAAGACTTGCGGAGCCAGTACACTTGGCCGTAGGTGAAATTGAAGCGGGCAGCCTCGTAGCCACGAATCTCTGAAGCCCAACATGTTGCAGCGGTAGTGTCTATTAGTTTCGTAACATGGTAACCATTTCTATTCTTAACTTCAGGATTATAAAGACTTGTTAGTTCGGCCATTGTCGGCATCCGCCAGTCGGTGTAGCCGCCACCGCTGTAATTTTGGCAATAAGATAGGGCATTCGGCCAGTTTATAAGATTTCCATTGTCCTTTGCCGCCCACATCAGGCCGGTTTTAGTGTCGGTAACGGTACCGTCACCGTGGTCCACAAAGCGGTCTGCCGCCATCGAGGGCATAATAAAAAAGCCGATAAACAAAAAAACACCAACCCCCCCTATCATCTTTTTTTTAATACCGGAATATCCCATATAAAAAAGCCTTCTCAGAATCTGGATCATCTTGCCACACAACTAAGTATCTGAAATCATTACAACTGTGACGATACGGTCTGGTAAACGCAAACGTAACTGCGACTTGATATGTTGGAAATCTTGGCCGTTATTTGTTCCGAGCCAATTCAGGGTATGGCCTACCAATTATTCTTTAATCCTTCCCCCATTAACAAATGATATTTTGCCGGTGGTATGGTGTGTTTCTGAAAAGAGGGCAATTTATAACTGTCGTTTAAACGACGTTCTAAATCAATCTGTTTAAATATATCGTTAGGATATTTTGCGTATGACTCATTTGCTGCCCGTTCTTTGGCATCAGACAGTTCTCTAAAAACTTTTTTCTTGGTATCAATCGATTTTGTTAATTCTGGGACTTCATTTATTTTGTCCGTCAGTGATTTAAATATATATCGTTTTTCACCGCTAAACATATATATCGAATACCAATCGCCTTCTAAATCTGCTAATCTAAAAATATCTCCTTTTTGGCCCTTTGCTATGACGGCTGAGCTGGTGTTTGGTTCTAATCTAATATTCACATCATCCTTAATAACAACGACATATCCATCAGCACGAGCATTTATTTGACTTATAGTAAACATTGCAAAAATTGATAAAATTATGAAGGATATTTTCCCCATGTCTTTTTATCTCCTCTGAGCGCCAATGATTATTTTGCCAGAATCTGTGATTTCAGTTGCCATGCGATTCACGGAATCTGAATGGCCAACCACAGCATGGTTTGGCCATGCGGAAGATTCTTTTGATTACAGCAGATACGACCAAATACTACCTCTCGACATCCCCACGTTGTTGATCCAGCCGAAGCGCATGGTATGTCCAAAGACCGCCTAAAAAGTCTACTGCTCCAAAAAGAATGATAATGGGACTTACCAAGCCAAAAACGGCAAAGGTTGCGAATGACACCAGGATCAATGACCGCGTATAGACCGATGCGTGAAAGAAGGCTGTTGCTTCGCATCGTGCAGCATACCAGTAGTAGATGCCAATGTTGATAACGAGAACGCCGGTTACACGTATCCAGACGTCCTTTGTCTGTGGTATTCCAAGTATAGATAGCAGTTGGTTAGGAGCAAAAGTGACGATGATACCCAAGCATAGCAGATAGACACCAAAAGCTTTTATTGTGAAAGCAGCTTTGGACATGGCACACCCTACGCTATCATACTTATTTTCAACATTTTGAGATAGCTTCTAATAAGATCCGCATATTATCAATCTAACGTGGGCCTGGTCCACATGTCAAACATAAAAGAATAGATATAGAATGTAGAAGATATGATGAAGTATTAATTTTCAACATTATTTCACTTTCTGAAAAATATAGATAGCGGGTTAGCGTGTAAAGATCCAGCGGGGCATATCTATGTAGCTGCTATTAACATAATTATCAGAAATAATGATTAAACTGAATAGAAGTCATCTCAAAAAAGTTTTTTGGCTCAATCTCTGCGTTGGTACCTCGTTCAAGTCCTCGACATACTTCAGTATGCCTGTGGGTTGCGACCCACAAAGAAGAATCGATCAGGCGGGAAGTCCCGCACAGCGGGGAAACTCGGATCCGCCTTGATTTTGAACCAAAATCCTAATTTTGAGATAGCTTCTAATAAGATCCGCATATTATCAATCTAACGTGGGCCTGGTCCACATGTCAAACATTCAACACAATAGAAGATAAATTACTTTAGCCCGAATATTTCATGAAATTTCCGGGTTAGCGACCAAAGCCGTAAAAATCCGGATCGATTGTTTCCAAACCCTTATTAAAAAGGATTGTTTGATCATATCGGTCAGTCATCTTTTGTTTCTGCCAAGCGTCCGGTGATATCGATGTTGTGCAGGCTACTCCGTAGGTTGGCCCTTGCTGTCTGAACAGATTTACCAATGGCAACAAGCCCTAAAAAATGAGTTTGATATTTTCATCCATCAGCCTTTGATAATTTAGTTTTTGACCATTTTCAATTGGTGATGTAAATATGCGATATTAATAACTTTCAGAAACCTGAACTTTTGCAACCGCCGTTTTCAAATTAAATGTAGCCTTTATGATTTGTGGATAATCATTTCTTGAAGTAACTGATGAATCTGGTTTTGGCTGAAGGGATAATGTTATGTCTGAGCGTTTCAGATTCAACCGAATGGAGTTGGCAGGTTCTTTAGGCGATCTCGGAACGCTTCTGCCTATCGCCATTGCAATGGTCATGATAAATGGCCTCAACCCATTGGGGCTGTTTTTCAGTATTGGAATATTTTACATTATTTCTGGAGTATATTTCGGCGTAACTGTCCCAGTTCAGCCTATGAAGGTCATTGGTGCCTATGCGATTGCAACTTCCATGAGTGCTTCTCAAATTTTGGCTTCATCACTATTAATGGGAGTATTTCTCTTGATCCTTGGACTGACCGGAGCCATTGAGGCCATCAGGAGATTTACCCCCAAAGCTGTCATCCGGGGCGTACAATTATCCACCGGAGCGCTACTCATTTCGGGAGGGGTCAAATTCATTGTCGGTACATCAAAATACCAGGCGCTTCAAAATGCGGCGGAGCCGTATCTAACCATTCAATTTATAGGCCCTATTCAAATTGGAATTGTAATTGGTGTTCTCGTTGGTTTTGTTACACTGTTGCTATTAGACAACAAAAAAATTCCGGCGGGTTTGGTAGTCGTGTTGGGTGGATTCATAACTGGTTTGTTACTCGGTGCCAGAGTCGGCCTTGGAAGCGGGGACATTGGATTCCACATGCCGGATATTTTCCCTTTTACATTCCCAGGAAAGATCGATTTTACGTTCGCACTATTTGTTCTCGTGTTGCCCCAGCTCCCAATGACTCTGGGGAACGCCGTACTCGCCTATACGGATTTGTCTGAGGAATATTTTGGCGTTCGATCCTCGAAGGTGTCCAATCGAAATGCTTGTTTGAGTATGGCCTTCGCCAACTTTTTGAGCTTCTGCTTGGGTGGCATGCCACTTTGCCACGGTGCGGGGGGGCTTGCCGCGCACTATCGTTTCGGTGCACGTACGGCTGGGTCCAATTTGATGATTGGGTTTATTTTCGTCGCATTGGCCGTAATTCTCGGTGACAAAATCATCAGTTTCTTCAATCTTTTGCCTATGTCTATCCTGGGTGTATTGCTGATTTTTGCAGGCTCACAGCTAACTCTGACGATTTTAGACCTCGACAATCGCAAAGATCTTTTGGTAGCGACTTTAATCCTTGGCATCACCTTGGCATCCAATTTGGCAGCGGGTTTTATAATCGGCATTTTCGTCGGGCATCTGCTTAAGTCATCGAAACTTTCAGTGTAAAAAACTAATTACAATTGAGCTGATCGAGGAGTTTTCGTTACCCTTGAGAATGAAGGGGAGATCAGCGACCTCAGCGTTTAAACGCGCTCAAAAGGCCGCATAAAGAAATAACAGGATTCAATCGTTCTGTCATACATTGCAGACGAAAACAATGATTTGGTAAACAGAAAAATGTCACTGATTTGATTGGCTTCATGAAAGGATTTGAAAAATAGATGTGGGACCCGAACAACAGGTCTCGGGCCCCCGGTGCACTTTGGTTACCCAGCGGATACCGCAATTTTGCGTGGCATGGCTTTTTCGGCTTTTGGCAATGTCAGACGCAAAACACCCTCTTCGAGTTTTGCTTCGATTTTGCCTTGGTCGACAACTTCAGAAAGGGTGAACTGTCGATGATATTTTCCAATTTCAAACTCAACCAGTACGTCAGATTCACCCGGTCCTTCCCACGGCTTGACGGCGCCGGAAAGGGTCAAGAGGTTGTCGTGAAGGTCTATCTTCACATCATCTGACGCAACCCCAGGCATATCAACCAGTAGAATTAACTCACGACCGGTCTCAATGATATCCACGTCAGGTGTGAAAACCAGGCCGGTCCCGGTTGGTTCAGGTGGACCGGCGATCTCTTGCTTTTCTTTTACTTGAAGTTCTTTGGATTCAATCATTTTTTTTGCCTCCCTCGTGATGGCAGTTGATGCTTATCGTCCACCCACAAATGAATACTTTCCGCGAGACGTTGTTTTGAGCAGATGGTCTGTCACGGTTTTACAAAGAGCAGGCATCAGCATATGTCTTTTATAGGTCATTGCTCAGCGAAGAAAATTTCATTTTTGAACGGCGCACTCAATAGTGCTATAAAACCTACTTGGTAAGGTTTCGGCGTTAATTAACGGTGATCTGTTTCGGTTTAGACGCCTCTGATTTGGCAACTGTCACCTCAAGTATTCCATTGGCCAGTTTGGCCTTCACGCTGTCTGCGTCAATGTCACCGGGCAGCCCTATTACTCGCGAGAAGCTTCCGGCCTCACGTTCCCGGCGATAGTACTTCATATTATCGCCCTCAGACCGTAGGTTTCGCTCACCAGCAATAGACAGATTTTTTCCCTTGACCTGCAAATTGATTTCATCGGCCTTGATGCCGGGAAGTTCGGCGCGCACGTAGTATTTGTCACTGTCTTCGGATACATTGACCGCCGGAAAGTTTCTTGCCGGCATCAAACGCCATCCAGCTTTGCCGAACATGGTGTTAGTCAACAGATCCATCTGTCGCGATATCTGTTCCATTTCTGCAAACGGATGCCGCCAACTCATTGTCGGAAAATTTCGCATTCTTCTTGCTATCATGGTTTAATCCTCCTCCATCTAAAGTGTTTTTTAAGGTGGCTTTTTACCCTCCACATAATTACTAAAATATATTTGATTTAAAAGTAATGAATTATTCGCGTTTGTCAATAGAGTGATCCCTTTTTCTTTAAAGACCCAATCGATAGAAATTTTACAGCTAAACATTCTTAATTTAAACAAAAAATAGACAAAAAATATTGATTTTAAATTAAATAATTATTCCGGCCATTTCTTCTATGATAAAGATTAAGTGTTCATAGTGGATGAATATCATACCTTTTTA
The DNA here is from genome assembly GCA_963719015.1 of uncultured delta proteobacterium. Classification (GTDB taxonomy): domain Bacteria; phylum Desulfobacterota; class Desulfobacteria; order Desulfobacterales; family SG8-13; genus JARFQH01. Next base: position 50,283 of record CAVRBA010000006.1, read on the forward strand.
TGCTCATTTATCGGACAGGCGCGTCCGCTGCGGAAAGCGTAAGATAATACGCAGTTATATATCATTACTAAATAATAATATATTATAAAAATTTATTAAAAACGTTAATTTTTAAAACTGAAGACTGAATCAAACTGGAATGTTGCGAACGGATGCCGGTGGCGAATAGCCTATGAATCGGATCTTGTGGGGATTGATCTGTGTCGGTAACGGTAGACTGGCAGACGAGACGGTGTAGGTCATATATCTTATCGATCGCGTACCATTTATACCGCTTTTCAAAAATGAATTCCGTAATACGAAAGGGTGGTATAAATGGATGTAGAAACGTTCGCATAACGGAACGTTTCTACAACCACCATATGCATACTCTATTTATCCATTATTTTCCACATACGACACAAAGGATTGGAATTATATACTATTCCTAAATTATCAGATATTGGAGCCGGATCTCTTGGTTTACACTGTAAAGTTTTCCGGCTCTTTGGCCTGCTTATCCTGTATTAATGGCTATTTTCCGAGGAGTTGCCTTTTCTACCTTTGGGAGCGTCAGGCGAAGCACGCCACTTTCAAGCTTCGCGTCTATCTTTTCCTGGTTGATTATTTCACTGAGAGTAAATTGCCGGTAATATCTGCCTGTCTCATATTCCAGCAGAATGCCCTCCTCGCTTGAGTCATCAGCAGGTTCGGTATCCGCTGACAAGGTCAGGGTATTGTCACGGAGATCGATGGTCAGGTCATCTGCCTTGACGCCTGGCATGTCGGCAAGCAGGGTAATCGCCATTTCGGTCTCAAATATGTCCACAGCTGGCGTGAAAACCAATCCTGGTGTCGTTTGCTCAGCTGGACCAGCCACCTCTTGCTTATCTCGAACTCTAAGGTCTTGGCTCTGTGTATCGGTCATTGTTCTGTCCTCCATTTGGGAATTTCGTTTCTACGAGCTAACCGTAATCTGTTTGGGTTTTGCTATCGTCGCTTTAGAAATCGCGACAGTTAAGATACCATTTTTCAATTTGGCTTCCACCTTTTCGGGGTCGATATCACCGGGTAGCCCCATGACTCTGGAGAACCGTCCGGCATCGCGCTCCCGGCGGTGATATCGGGCACTTTTATCCACCGCCTCTATTTTTCTTTCACCAGAAATAGACAGATTGTTGGCAGTTACCTGAATATCGAGCTCATCTGCCTTAAGACCGGGCAATTCGGCCCGAACGAAATATTTATTCACATCCTCAGTTAGGTTGATCATCGGAAACACACCGGCATGTACCTGTTGAGAAGGCGCCCTGGCATCGTCATACAACCGGTCCATCTGACGCCTCATTCTTTCCAACTCTTCAAATGGACTCCTGATCCTATAGTTAGGATAACCAAATAATCTGCGATAAATCATTTTTTTACCTCCTCGTTTTAGATGGTTAGATAGCCACCCTGACTTCTGCTGGCAGTTATGTTTTTCTCATTTCGGTTATATGATAAAAATTAATTATGTGTTGTCAAGTATAAGAATAGATAAATAGTTAAATTACCAAAATATTTTTTAGCATTAGAGTAATAACAGGGCTTCCACATCAAGAATAGAGGCTGAATATATAAAATAAATAATAAAAACAATTGGTTTTGAGATTGCTGCGAAGACTCTCTGGACGATGGAGCTCATGAGGCGGCAATCGTTGAGGGCGAAATTCGACCCTCCGAAGCCTGTATTGAAAAGCGGTATAAGGCTATCCGGTTAGCCCGGAAATTTCATCAATTGGCGGCTTTTATGGCCAATCGCAGACCTTCAATCAAATGATCAGATATGGGATTCCGCATTGCGGGAGGCATTTCGAGGTGATGCTGTCGTCAGTCTACCGCGATCCTCGAATAACGAAGGTCGCCAGATCCCAACCAGCAGGCGGGGCCATCGGAGCCTCCGGTTGACCCGAAGGGTGAAATCTCTTCAGCTCTTTCATTAGATCTTGGGGAGGCACAAAGTGTCCCTCGGTGATACGGTTCACGAGTTTGACCAATGCCGTGATATGGCTTCTTTTTTTCTGCTCGGTGAAAAGATTTCATGAAATATTAGGGTTAGGTGGCTTGACGAATTCTATTCCACCAATGACTGGGCAATCATAGAAGTATCCACGCATACTTCGTCTATCGTACTGATTAGATCCCAGTGGCAATCCGATTTCGGGCCTTGGACGTGAAAGGTGAAATCTTTCAGTTTTTCGTAGAAGTTCCTAAAAACGATCGGTTTGGCATTCAGATAGATATTAAAACTGGAGGGGACTTTCAGTAGATTCGTAAAATGGTGAATCATCAAATAAAAACAGGTGGCTGAAAGGTATTTTGAATTCGACCGATGGGAGAGCTCGGGGTAAAATCTGGATACCACTAAACGGTTCTCCAGGCGATCCAGAGTGAAAAGGATGTCTTTCGATATGCGGGAACCGGTTTCGATGTCATTTATAAAGTAATCGACGAGGGTGTATTCATGCCGGTAGGAAAGAGAAAAACGGCGAAGTAATGTGGGAACGTTCGCGGAAATAAAGATCGAGTCCTGAAACGAATGATGAACGGTTTCCATATTGCAAGCTTTTGCCGCGCTAAGAAGCAAAAATTAGCCCTTACTATGGAAAACCGCATTTGCGCGAAATCAAGACCCCGAGAGGACGATTCAAGATAGACGGGAGCTAATAATAATCAAAAAGCCGTAAATAAAGTCTTTGTGGCTGTTATTCGTTGTGCAGAGTTGCTATCAGACCCGATTTATAATAGCAATGATAAACTGTCATCCTGCATAATCCAGGAAATATATTGATGGGGTTGGATAATTAATGAAATTTGACATCCCAAAGGTCGTATCCTGCGATGTTCTTGTCATCGGCGGGGGGGGAGCGGGTTTGAGAAGCGCCATTGCAGCGGTATCCAGTGGCGCCAGGGTCCTGGTGGTTTCAAAGGCAAGAATCGGCCGGTCCACCAACACGTACTTATCCAAAGCCGTCATCGCCGCTTCAGGCTGGGGCGTTCCGGATGACAATGCCGAAGTGCACGCACGGGATACCGTCGAAGGCGGACGTTTTCTCAACGATATCTCTATCGTGACCCGAATTGCTGAACAGGCCAAGTCCGAAGTGGCGTTTTTGCGCGACTGCGGGGTGCGGTTCGATATGGAAAATGATCGGCCCCGGGTGATGCAAACCCCTGGTCATCGTTATGCCCGTCATGTTTACGGGGAGAACTGGGTTGGACGGGATCTGGTTTTCCCATTGATGCGTCATGCTGCCAAAAAGGGCGTCGATTTTATGGCGCATGTGTTTGTTTCCCGCCTGTTGGTATCAGGCAATCGCATTAGCGGTGCTGCCGGCATCAGCAGGGACAACCGCTTTATTGTTTTTAAGGCCCGAGCGGTTGTTTTGGCCACCGGTGGTTATGCTCAAATCTACCTGAATACAAACAACGCCCCCGGAATCACCGGCGACGGCCAGGCCCTGGCATACGAGGCCGGTGTTGGATTGAAGGATATGGAATTTGTCCAGTTTTATCCCACCGCACGTGGCCGGCGAGGCAGCCGGCTGTTTTTGTATGAAAAGATGCTGGCTCAAAAAGGCGTCGCTTTAAAAACCGACAGAGATGAGGATATTTTAAAGGCCAACGGCATTTCCGATCCCCTGTCGGTTACGCGAGATCAACTGGCCCAGATTATGATGAAGGCGACGAGGGGGCAATTTGGATGTGGGCCGGGGCAGGAGGAGAAAGACACCCCGATTTTAGGCGCCGGGAACAGGACCGTCTGGATGGACCTGGCGTCGCTTAGCGAAGATATCGCCCGTAAGTTGACCCCGCTGCTGCCGAAAGCCTATTGGTGGAAAGGGCAAAAACGGTTCAACGTCATGCCCACCACCCATTTTTGCATGGGTGGCGTTGTTATCGGTCATCGTGGACAGACCTCTTTACAAGGCCTTTTTGCCGTCGGCGAGGTTACGGCCGGCGCCCACGGTGCCAACCGTCTGGGGGGAAATGCACTCGCGGAAATCTTCACCATGGGCTCCCGGGTCGGAGAAACGGCCGGCCAGTATGCTATGCAAGCGCCGGCGCCGGCATTGATTGAAGGTCGGATTGAAGATGAAAAACGACGGCTGGAGAGATTATTTCACAGCAAGGGCGTTCATTCCGGGCGGTTAATTGAAGAACTAAAGACCATCATGTGGCATAAGGCCGGTATTATCCGCAATAAAATTGGACTCCAGGCGGCTCTCGAACAAATCAGCGGTCATTGGCCCCGAGCCGCCATCACAAACTCCCGAGGCCTGATAGCCTATCTAGAATTCGAGAATATGCGCCTTGTTGCCGAAATGGTCGGCCGGGCCGCGCTACTCCGCGAAGAAAGTCGGGGTTCGCATTTCCGCACCGATTTTTCCAGCGAAGACAACGTTAATTGGTTAAGGAATATAGTCATACATAAAGGTTCAACGGGCCTCGAATTAGGTGCTGTAGCTGTACCTCAATCGAAAAAATAAGAAATCCGCTGACCATTCTTATGCTTTAGTGGTTGTAGAAAAAAACGTTCCGTTATGCGAACGTTTTTTTTCTACAACCACTTATAGCACCCTTCCGTATTTCGGCATTTATTTTTGAAAAGCGGTATAACTGCCCAGGGACCTTTTCTAATTGGCGTTCTGTTTCAAGCAGTTCTTGCAAACTCCGTCAACACGCACTTCCACTTTGTCGATCCGGCCGGGGAAAGTTTTCCAAAAGGGGTCGGTTTCGACGCTCAAGCTTTCCGGACGCAGGCAGTCCATTTGCCCGCAACTCTTACAGTAAAAATGGGGATGGGGCTCGTGAAAATCATTGGGGGCCAGACCATAATAGAAGGCCCGACCGCCGGTGCTGATCCGTTCCACAACCCCATAATCGACCAAAAGGTCGAGGATGCGGTAGACGGTCACCCGGTTTATCGAACGGCTGCGCTCGAGGGTTTTAAAAATATCCCCTGCTGACAGCGGGAACGTGTTGTTGCCCACGACTTCCAATACGCGCAGACGATTAGAAGTGGTCTCTAACTTGGCCGATACCAGCATTTCCTCGTAATTGCATTGATGGCGCATAGCGATCCTTCGGGTTGAGGTGACAGTCGTCCCTTTGGTAGTGAATATTTTGATAGAACCCTTCTCACAAATAGCGGATCAGAGTTCAAGGCAAGACGCGGGTTGGCGAAAAAGCGGCGCATACAGGTCGTATGTATTCAGTGTCAGGGGTAGGGCCCCCTGACACTGACCGAGTCGTTTCATAGCGCCGCCATGGGCACTTAGACTATTTTTGAGATGTGCTCTACTTGTTTTTTATCCTCGAATACAATTCCATACGTTCAATCACCATAGAGATCAAAAAAGCGACTCCTGACACCATGATGATCGAGGCGCCTGATGTGAGATTATATCTATATGAAAGCCACAGACCGGTGATGGTAAAAAGGGAACCCAGCAAACTGGAGCCCACCATCATTTGTACCAGTGATTTGGCATGTTTCTCAACGATGAATGGCGGTATTGTTAGCAGGGCAATCACCAGAATCAGACCGACGACCTGAATCACCATGACTATGGTCACCGCCAGCATACCAATCAGCGCAAAGTAGAGCCCTTTGACATGGACGCCCCTGATCTGCGCAAATTCTTCATCGTAGGATAACGCCAGCAGATCTTTATAGTAATAGGCCACCAAAATCGAA
>CAVRBA010000007.1:0-157604 GCA_963719015.1 uncultured delta proteobacterium
CAGCCAGTAGGACTCGTCTTTTTCGGGGTTCAGCTTCGGACCGCATTCGCCCTGTGTACCCGAACGCTCAATGCGCTGCAGCACCCGGTCTTGCTCGCGGGCCAGATTGTTCATGGCCGTACTGACAGTCACTTCACCGGAAACGGCCTCGCCGACATTTTGCCACCACAGTTGGGCCAGCTTCGGATAATCCGGCACGTTGGTTCCGGTCGGCGTCCAGGCCACACGCGCCGGACTGCGGTAAAATTCGACCAGCCCGCCGAGCTTCGGCGCGCGCTCGGTAAATGACGCGTGTCTGATATCGCTGTCGCGGATGGGCGTCAGGCCCACGTGGGTCTTCTTCAGCGATGTGGTCTTGGCCACGCAGAACTGCGCAAAGAGCCAGGCGGCCTTGCGACGATCCAGCGGTGTGCTCTTCATCAGGGTCCAGGAACCGCAATCCTGATAGCCCAGCTTCATCCCCTCTTCCCAGTAGGGACCGTGGGGCGACGGGGCCATGCGCCATTTCGGGGTGCCGTCCGCGTTGACCGTCGGACCCGGCTCGACCATGGCCGAGACGAATGCCGTGTACCAGAAGATCTGCTGGGCCACGTGACCCTTGGCCAGGACCGGCAGGTAGGTGTAGAAATCCATCCCCAGCGCTCCCGGTGGGGCGTATTTACGGAGCCATTCCATGTACTTGCTGAGCGAGTACTTGGCGGCCGGTCCGTTGGCGGCGCCGCCGCGGGCCACGCTGGCCCCTACCGGGCGGCAGCCCTCGACGCGGATGCCCCATTCATCGACCGGTTTGCCATTGGGAATTCCCTTGTCGCCGGCACCGGCCATGGACAACCAGGCATCGGTAAAACGCCAGCCCAGGTCCGGGGCCTTCTTGCCGTAGTCGTTGTGACCGTAAATGGCCTTGCCGTCGATTTCCTGGATATGCTCGCTGAAGAACTCGGCAATGTCCTCGTAGGCCGACCAGTTGACCGGTACGCCCAGCTCGTAGCCGTAGATTTCCTTGAACTTCTTTTTGAAATCCGGACGTTTGAACCAATCGTAGCGGAACCAGTAAAGGTTGGCGAATTGCTGGTCCGGAAGCTGATAGAGCTTGCCGTCCGGGCCGGTGGTGAAGGATTTGCCCATGAAATCGTCCACGTCGAGCGTGGGCAGGGTCACGTCCTTGCCTTCGCCCTTCATAAAGTCGTCCAGGGGAACCACAAACCCGTAACGCATGTGGGTACCGATCAGGTCGGAGTCGTTAATGTAGGCGTCATAGATGTTTTTGCCGGATGCCCACTGTGTTTGCAGCTTCTCGATCACATCTCCTTCCTGAATCAGATCAAAGGAGACCTTGATGCCGGTGATCTCTTCAAAGGCCTTGGCCAGCACCTTTGCTTCATATTCGTGCGTTGGAATGGTCTCGGAGACGACTTTGATGTTCATGCCCTTGAAGGGTTTGGCCGCATTGATGAACCACTCCATCTCTTTCATCTGCTGCTCTTTTGTCAACGTCGACGGTTGAAATTCCGTCGTCGACCCATTTTTTTGCCGCAGCCATATCCGCACTTACAGAACCAGCGCAGAACAGGAGCAAGGCCGCAACAATGCCCCCCATAAGCATCAAACCGGTTCTCTTGTGTGGCATCAAACTTTTCATATGCTCTCCTCCTTGGGCCTTCGGTGGTATTCTGCCGGTAACCCGGTTGATATCGCAAGCGTGAAGGCCGTGCACGACTTACGACTGACTGATGTGATGCAAAACACTTAACCCCAACGCATGACAACTATCATCCAGACGATAGCAATGACAAGCATTATCCATAGGCTGAAATCGGTCAATCCGAGCCATGCGAGAAAGAGGTAGGCACTGCCCAACAACCCGATAAAGAGCCGATCACCCGGTGTGGTGGGAATCGGCAGGAAACCCCGTCGTTCGATGGAGGGCGCAACGACTTGCCATATGGTCATGGCAACCAGGATCAGGAATATGGTGCTGAAGAAAACGGCCGTCGGAAGCGTCCACTCCATCCATTCCAGGGTCAGCGTCATGCTTATACCTCCTAAACTCGTCCGAGAGCGAAGCCCTTGGCCATGTGATTGCGCGCGAACCAGATCACCAGCATACCCGGTACGATCGTCAGCATACCGGCCGCGGCCAGAAGACCATAGTCGAGACCGGTCGCGCTGATGGTTCGCGTCATGATGGCCGCAATCGGCTTGGCATTCGTTACCGTCAGGGTGCGGGCAATCAGCAGTTCGACCCAGCTGAACATGAAGCAGAAAAAGGCCGTCACTCCCACCCCGGCCCTGATCAACGGAATGAAAATCGTTATAAAAAAGCGCGGATAGCTGTATCCGTCGATAAAGGCGGTCTCATCGATTTCCTTGGGAATCCCGGACATAAAGCCTTCCAATATCCACACCGCCAGGGGTACGTTGAAAAGACAATGGGCCAGCGCTACCGCTATGTGCGTATCCATGAGACCGACTGAGGAATACAGCTGGAAAAAGGGCAGCGCGAAAACAGCCGCCGGCGCCATCCGGTTGGTGAGCAACCAGAAAAACATATGCTTGTCACCCAGGAACCGATAGCGGGAAAAAGCGTAAGCCGCCGGCAGAGCCGTTACCAATGAGATAACAGTGTTGATGCTGACATAGATCATGGAATTGATATAACCGGAATACCAGGATGAATCCGTGAAAATTTTTATGTAGTTTACGAATGTTATGTCCTTGGGGTACAGGGCGAAGTATCCGAGTATGTCCGCGTTGGTCCGCAAGGACATGCTGAGCATCCAGTAGATTGGCATCAACAGCAGAACGAAGTATATGGCCAGACCAACTGTTTTTTTCTTTACCTTCATACCTTTTCTCCCCGTCCGACTCTCTGAAGTGCCTGGTAAAAAATATAGCTGAACAGCAGTACGATGACAAAGTAGATGAGCGAGAAGGCACCGCCCGGACCCAGATCGAATTGCAAAAGGGCAATCTTGACCAGATAAATGGAAAGGAATGTGGTTGAATTACCGGGACCGCCGCCTGTCAGCACGAAGGGCTCGGCGTAGATCAGGAAGCTATCCATGAAGCGCAGCAAAAAGGCGATGGTGAGTACGCCGCGCATCTTCGGCAGCTGGATGTACCAGAATGTTGACCAGGTCGACGCGCCGTCGATTCTGGCTGCCTGGTAATAGGCCTCGGGGATCGCCCGCAGCCCGGCATAGGCCAGCAGGGTAACCAGCGGCGTCCAATGCCAGACCTCCATCAACATCAACGTGATCCAGGCATCGAGCGGGCGGGCGGTGTGGTCGAATTCGACGAACTGGTTGACGGCCGCACCGAATAGACCGATATCCGGCCGGGTAAAAATAATCCAAATGGTCCCGATCGTATTCCAGGGAATGAGCAGCGGCAGCGATATGGTCACCAGGCAGAGAGAGACACCCCAACCGCGCTTGGGCATCGCCAGGGCCAGGAGTATGCCCAGCGGCATCTCGATCAACAGCACGAGCCCGGAGAACAAAAATTGACGCCACAGGGCGTCGTGCAGGCGTTCGTTGGCCAACATTTCCTCGTACCACTCGGTGCCGACAAACACGCTCTGGCCCGGCCCCCAGATGTCCTGCAGTGAATAATTCACCACTGTCATAATCGGGAGGATGGAACTGAATGCGACGATGATAAAAACCGGTAGAACCAGAAACCAGGCCTTGTTGTTTTCCCACTTTTCCACAACGATGCTCCTCCTACAATCGGTAGATTCCCATGGCCGGCCGTAGTGGTCTATCACCTGTTTCGAAGGCGTTGCCGGTTACATTTCCGGCGTGCGGTGATTTATTCATCACTCGCGCTGAACCTGTAAACCCGGGAGGTAAACCCCTATTTCACCAGGCGCCCATCGGCAAATAGTTTGGTCCACTGAGTTGGGAATCGCAGCCAGGCCTCATTTTCCGGCACGGCCTGGTCTTCTGGCAGTCTGGCCCGTAAGGTATGGCCGGCGAGGGTTACGGTAACGATCTTGAAATTGCCCTGGTCTTCCACGGCCTTGACCCTTGTCGCTATACCGCCCGCCACGGACGTTGCGTGACACTCCAGAAACATGGGACGAATGCCGATCTCCAGTCTTTCCCTTAATTTTGTTTCCCAGTACGGCCGTTTCGTCATCCAACTCGATGAAGGCGCCATCGATCTGTGCAATATTACCGTCCAGCGTGCATGGTAAAAAATTCATGCCGGGACTGCCGATAAAATAACCGACAAATTTATGCTTCGGGTTTTCAAAAAGTTCCTGGGGTGTACCGGTCTGGACAAGTTCACCTTCGTACATGACCATGACCTGATCGGCGAATGTCAGGGCTTCCACCTGATCGTGGGTAACGTAAATCAGGGTCAACTTGAGTTGTTCATGAACCTCCTTGAGCTTGCGCCTGAGATTCCACTTCAGATGGGGATCGATAACCGTCAGCGGTTCGTCGAACAGAATCGCGGCCACGTCGCTTCTGACCAGCCCCCTTCCCAGTGAAATTTTCTGTTTGGCATCTGCCGCCAGACCGGCGGCTCGTTTATTAAGAAAAGGTGACAGGTCAAGGATCTCGGCAACTTCCAGGACGCGTTTTTTTACTTCGTTTTCGCCAATGCCTCGATTGCGCAAGCGGAAATGCCAGGTTATTGAAAACCGACATCGTGTCGTACAGAACGGGAAATTGAAATACCTGGGCGATATTGCGCTTTTCCGGCGGCAGTTCGGTGACATCCGTTCCGTCATAAAACACACTTCCCTGGCTGGGTGTGAGTAAACCGGAAATGATGTTGAGCAGGGTGGTTTTGCCACATCCGGAAGGGCCGAGCAAGGGCATAGGCGCCGCCGTCTTCCCACTGGTCATGAATCCGTTTGATCGCATAATCTGATTCATCTTTGGGATTTGCGTAATAGCTGTGAGCGACTTCCCTTAATTCGATTTGCGCCATACTGATCTCTTATTGAAGCGAATTTGTGATATATGCCCGGGTAGGGGATGCTACCAATTTGTTATCGGTGTCGTATACAAAAAAGCGGCCCGGGTTGACAAATATGGATATTTTCGATCCGATCCGATAATGATGTACCCCGTCTTCCTGCACCACCAGTCGGGTATTGTCGTATTGAACATGAATAAAGGTTTCCGAACCATTGATTTCCGCCAATTCCACCGTGCCACGCAGCACGGTATCTTCATCGCTCGTTTGGGAAAGAGTCAGATGATTGGAGCGCACACCGAAGGTGTACGGACCGGGGGACACCCCCTGCATGTGATCGATCAATGCTAACTCGACCCCTCCGGCGAAGTGCACCCTCTCGCCCTGAACGGATCCAGAGAGGTAGTTAATCGGAGGGTCGCTGAATACTTCAGCGACTTTGGTGGTCGAGGGATTGTGATAAACCTCGGAGGTGGTGCCGGTTTGTAAAATACGTCCCTCATCGATGACCACAATATTGCCGCCCAGCATGAGCGCCTCGGCCGGTTCAGTGGTTGTGTAAACAACGATCGCCTCGCGCCGTTCAAAAATTTCCTGAAGGTCAATCCGCAGTTCTTCGCGCAGCTTGTAATCCAGATTTACCAGCGGTTCATCCATTAAAAGAAGTTCGGCGTTTTTCACCAATGCCCGGGCGATCGCGATGCGTTGCTGCTGGCCGCCGGAGAGTTCGGCGGGCAGGCGCGTCAGCAGATTCTCGATATGAAGCATTTCTGCAGTTTCGCGAACCCGGCGGTCGATTTCCTCTTTTTTGGCACCGGCAATCTTTAAAGGCGAGGCGATGTTTTTATACACCGTAAGGGATGGGTAGTTGATAAACTGCTGGTAGACCATGGCAATGCTGCGCTTGCGCACCGATACGCCGGTGACATCCTTGTCATCGATGAGAATTTTGCCGCGGGTGGGACGATCGATGCCGGCCATAATCCGCAACAGGGATGTTTTGCCGGCCAGAGTACGGCCCAATATGACATTGCGGGATCCAGACTCGAGATCGAGATTGATGTCCTTCAAGTGGATTTCGCGACCGACGACCTTGTCGATCTTCTCAAGGGATAAGCCCATAAGCAGTTTCCCCTTGTCAACGTAAGCGAGTCATTAACGGAAGGCAGAAGACACCGGTTATGATTCAATCAGTCCAGCATCGATATGGCCCTGCAATAGCATCCCGACCCTATTTTCACAAGTGAAAATATATCTTTTTTGACTTCTACTTGATCAAAGACACCGATTCCATCGATACTGCGCCAGCAGTTTTGGACCGTGTATAATATGGCTCACTTTGAGGCCGCGTAAACTTGTACATCTCCGGTTTTGAAGACATCGGACATGACTGGTGGCGGCGGCTTATCGGTAAACAAACCATCGATCTCAGCGATGCTGCCCAACCGCACCATCGCATTGCGGCCGAATTTGGTATGATCGGCAGCCAGAAAAACTTTACGTGAATTATCGATAATGGCTCGTGAGGCACGGACTTCTCTGTAGTCAAAATCGAGCAGTGTTCCATCCAGATCGATGCCACTGATGCCGATAATACCGTAATCGACCCGAAACTGTTGAATAAAATCGATAGTCAAAGGGCCAATAATACCGCAGTCACGCGGCCTCACCAATCCGCCCGCAACGATAACCTCGAAATTATCATTACCGCTGAGGATGGAGGCGACATTGAGGTTGTTCGTTATTATTTTGAGGCGCCGATGCTCGCACAGTGCTTTGGCAATTTCCTCTGTGGTGGTTCCAATATTGATGAATAGAGATGAATTATTCGGTATTCTTTGGGCCACCATGGTTGCGATAAGCATCTTCTCTTTGTGGCACAAGATTTTTCGTTCCGTATAAGCAACGTTTTCTGTACTGGACGATATCCCGGCGCCACCGTGATACCGGTTGATCGGTCCCTTCTCACTGAGCGTGTTGATGTCACGACGGATCGTCTGGGGGGTCACGTTGAACGCTTGAGCCAAATATTCGATCGTGACATAGCCTTTGGACTGAATCAGTCCGCGGATTTTTTCATGTCGATCGCGAACCTGTCCGGCCTTTCCGTTGGTTCCACTCGATTTTCGGTCGCTATTTGATCGGGGTCCGGAACGGGCTGTATCGGAAGGGCCATATCCTGAATTCATTCCGCCTCCATTCAGCTATTAGCATGTAATTATTTTCACTTGTGAAAATAATTTGCACCTATCATTCAATAGTGAAAATATAACGTGACAGATTTAAGCGGCTATGCTACGAAAAAAGTATTTAAAATATAAGATAATCTATCTCCTTTATTTCATTTCATTAGCACCGCGATTTTGTTTTCGCAAGTGAAAATAACAGCAAAGCAATTTCCAGCACCACCCAATGTTTACCATTTTTTTTAACCTAAAATGAGTTCTTCACATTTGTTTTCAGGAAGGGGATCGCTTTTGAAAACTGAGGTGCTCATCATCGGCGCTGGTGTCACCGGTGCAGGTCTGGCTCGCGACCTATCACTGCGCGGCATTCAATGTATACTGGTGGATAGAAGAGATTTTAACGCCGGTGCTTCCGGGGGCAATCACGGACTCCTGCACAGCGGCGCCCGTTATGTGGTATCGGATCCTCAGGCAGCAAAGGAATGCCGCAAGGAAGGCGAACTTCTTAAACGTCTGGCCCCACACTGCATCGAAGAATGCGGTGGTCTGTTTGTTGCAGTGGAGGGTGATGATGAAAAGTACGTGGCTGAATTTCCGGACATGTGCGCCAGGTGCGGCATCCAAACAGAAGCCGTCGACGTCCGCGAAGCGTTGGATCTGGAACCTGATTTATCTCCAAAAATCATTGCCGCATACAGGGTTGCCGATGCTTCTATCGACCCGTTCAAACTCTCCATCGAAAATATCACCGATGCTCAGCTTCACGGCAGCACATTCCTTCCCCACTCCTTGGCTGTCAAATTTAATATCCGGAGCCGAAAGGTCAGAACCGTTCATTTGGTCGATTCCCTATCCAATCGCGAATTTACAATCACGGCCAAACAGATTGTAAATACATCCGGTGCCTGGGCCGGTCATGTTGCCGAATTGGCCGGAATCCGTTTGGAAATGATCTACTCCAAGGGTAGCTTGCTGGTCACCCAGAGCCGAATCGCCACGCGGGTTATCAACCGTCTGCGCCAGCCGGCCGACGGTGATATATTGGTTCCAGGAGGAACGGTTTCGGTCCTTGGCACGACCTCTGTCCGCATTAATTCACCCGATCATTTCCGACCCACCATCGAAGAAGTCGATCACATCATTTCCGAAGGCGCTTCGATGATACCGGTCCTGGACAAGGCCCGTTATATACGGGCGTATGCAGGCATAAGACCACTGGTCAATGTTCAAACATCAGATGATGACCGCAGTGTTAGCCGTGGTTATGCCCTCCTTGATCACACCGCAGACGGCATTGAAAATTTTATTACGATCGCGGGAGGCAAGCTCACCACGTTTCGTTTAATGGCAGAAAAGACAGCCGACCTCATTAGTGATCGTCTCGGTGTTTCCCTTCCGTGCCTCACGAAAACAGTTCCTCTTCCAGAAACGACAGCAGGCAAGTGGACCGCGCCCGGCCTGTCACCACGCATCTGGTTCCAAAACCGTAACCCCGAAGACATCATTCTGTGTGAATGCGAAATGATACCCAAAAGTGCGGTCGACAGCATCATAGAATCGATCCGCGAACAACATGGTCACCCTTCCCTCAAAGCGATCGGATTGCGCAGCCGCCTGGGGAAGGGTCCTTGCCAGGGAGCGTTCTGCAGCACACGCGTGATGGCGTATCTTTACGATCAAGGCGTATTCCAGGCTGCGCAGGGAATCGATGAACTCAAAAACTTCATAGAGGCCCGCTGGCGGGGGCAAAAACCTTTGATGTGGGGCACGCCGCTCATCCAGGCCGAACTTCAGGAGGCCATGCATTGCGGCGTTCTGGGTTTGGAACTCGATCCGAATGCATAGCCTCCCATTCTTCCACGAGCACACGTCAATAACGGTAACAGCTCAATGCCGCAAACGGAGAAAATCAACTGTCAATTACTTGTGATCGGTGCCGGCATGGCCGGCATGGCTTCGGCTCTCTTCGCCGCCAAGCGCAACATTTCCACTGTCCAGGTGGGAATACCCGGTGAAATCCTTTATGCCAGCGGCCTGATCGACCTGCTCGGGGTGCACCCGATCGAAAAACGTCGTCTATGGCGTAATCCCTGGTCAGCCATTGCGGCTGTCAGCAAATCTATCCCGAACCATCCCTACGCGCGAATGTCCAAGCAGGCCATTCAGAGCGCCCTCGATGAATGTCTGACCGCTCTAAAAGCCGCTGGCCTGCACTACCGCTGTTACAAGAACCGCAATGCTGATGTTATCACTCCGGCCGGCAGTATCAAACGAACCTATGCTGTCCCCAGCAGCATGTGGAACGGCGTTATTGCCTGGCGTCACAAACGTCCGTGTCTTATCGTCGATTTTGATGGGCTGAAAGGATTCAGCGCTCGGCAGATTCAATCGGTGCTGAAGAACAAGTGGCCGGCTTTACGGATCACCCGTATCACCCTCCCTGACCAAAACGCCGAGCTTTACCCGGAACGGCTATCCCAGACACTTGAACTCCCGGCGGCCCGCGAACGATTGGCCGCAATGGTGTTGCCCTTGCTCAAAAACGCAAAAGCGTTGGGGTTTCCGGCAATTTTTGGTATCTATAATACAATGGAAGTAATGGCGGATCTGCAGAAAAAAATTGGAATTCCGGTATTCGAAGTTCCTACCCTTCCGCCGGCCGTTAACGGATTGCGCCTGAAAAATGCGTTTGAGAAGATTCTTCCAGCCCTCGGTGTCCAGACGCTTTACCAAAAGATACTGACCCGGGTGAAAATTAATGAAAAAGGGTCTTTTGTCTTTAACGTCGCCGACAATCAAAAAGAGCTCGTCATCGAAGCTCAAGCGGCTATTCTGGCCACCGGCCGGTTTATCGGCCAGGGCCTGGCCGCGGATCGACAACGCATTCGCGAAACATTGTTTGACTTACCGGTGACTCAACCGGCGAGCAGAACGAAATGGCATCGAGAAAGACTGTTGGACCCCAGAGGGCATGGCATCAATAAGGCCGGATTGGAAATCAATGATAATTTCCAGCCACTGACCGCAACAGGCCGGCCGGCATATCAGAATCTCTATATTGCAGGGTCAATCCTGGCGCATGCCGACTGGATTCGGATGAAATGTGGATCAGGACTCGCCATTGCCACCGCTCATGCGGCGGTCAACGCATATCTGCGAAACCGTTGAGTCGGTTGGGTCGGCATCCCGTTTGTTACTTTACACTGGAGGATAAGGAGACATACCATGGCCAAATACATCGGCGCGCTGGACCTGGGTACGACGAGCAATCGATTTATCATTTTCGACCACGCCGGCCGTATCGTGGGTTTGGATCAGATGGAACACGATCAGATTTTCCCCCAGCCGGGTTGGGTGGAACATGACCCTATGGAAATCTGGCGCAACACCCAAAACGTCATCCGGGGAGCATTGGGCAAAACCGGTATAACCGGAGACGATTTGGCTGCCATCGGCATCACCAATCAGCGCGAAACAGCTGTATTTTGGGACAAGCGCACCGGGCGCCCTTTTTACAATGCCATCGTCTGGCAGTGCACCCGCACCGATGAACTCTGCCGGCAGTTGTCATCCGAAGGCGGCCAGGACCGCTTTAGGGATATAACCGGCCTTCCGATCGCCACGTATTTCTCGGGTCCGAAGATTCGCTGGATATTGGATAATGTGCCCGAAGCCAAAACCGCAGCCGAGAGAGGCACAGCGTTGTTCGGCACTATCGAATCGTGGATCATCTGGTGGCTGACCGGCGGTCCAGAGGGCGGGGCCCACGTAACCGATGTTACCAACGCCAGTCGAACCCTTATGATGAACCTGCAGACGCTTCAGTGGGACGACGAAATTCTGAACATCCTTGGTATCCCGCAACAGGTTCTCCCACGTATTGTCCCATCCAGTGATCGCGACACCTGGGGGCACACGCTGAAAGACGGTGCATTGCAATCAACGATTCCGGTGTGTGGGGCTTTAGGGGACCAGCAGGCTGCCCTTGTCGGTCAAGCCTGTTTTGATATAGGGGAAGCTAAAAACACTTACGGCACGGGATGCTTTCTATTGCTCAATACTGGCAACACCCCCGTTCCCTCCACCCACGGCCTCTTGACGACAGTGGGGTATCAAATCAAAGGCGATATGCCCGTCTACTGCCTCGAGGGATCTATTGCCATTGCCGGGGCCCTGGTTCAATGGCTGCGGGACAACCTCGGTTTGATTGCCTCCGCCCCGGAGATTGAGGAACTGGCCCGAACGGTCCAAAACAACGGCGGGACTTACATCGTGCCGGCTTTTTCAGGGTTGTTTGCCCCCTACTGGCGCTCGGATGCCCGTGGGGTCATCGCCGGCCTGACCCGCTTTGTCAATAAGGGTCATATCGCCCGTGCCGTTCTTGAGGCCAGCGCCTACCAGACTTTTGAAATCGTTGAAGCCATGAACAACGACTCGGGTGTCGCACTGAACAAACTCAAGGTCGACGGCGGGATGGTGGCCAATGAGCTTCTGATGCAGTTTCAGGCGGATATATTGAATGTGCCGGTGATTCGCCCCGCTGTAACCGAAACAACCGCCTTGGGAGCCGCTTACGCCGCTGGTTTGGCCGTCGGTTATTGGTCGAATCTCGAGGAACTCAGGCAGAACTGGAGTGTCGATAAAATCTGGCAGCCAAAGATGGAAACAGCCGAACGGAAATCGGGTATCAGCAACTGGAAAAAAGCGGTATCAAAAACCTTCGATTGGGCTGACTGATGTATTTCGAATTCAGAACAGCAAACCGCATTTTGTTTGGCGCCGGCTCGCTGCAGCAGGTCGATCGGCTCGCCGCGGAACTGGGCCAGCGGGCATTGTTGATAACCGGTCGCTCTTCCCAGCGGGCGGCATCGCTGATGAAGCTGTTGCAAAAAATAAATGTGGCGGTCAGCAGTTTCAGCGTTTCAGAGGAACCGACGGTAACGGTTTTAGAAGAAAGCCTTGTCGCTGGCGCGGGACGATAATGCCGAATTGGTTATCGGGTTCGGAGGCGGCAGTGCCATCGATACTGCCAAAGCTGTAGCGGCACTGATCCACAATCCCGGCGCGGTGCTCGATTACCTGGAGGTCATTGGCAAAGGACAACCGCTGACGCATCAACCTATCCCCATGATTGCCATCCCAACCACAGCCGGGACCGGTACCGAGGTCACTTGCAATGCCGTACTGAAATCAGTGGACCACGAGGTGAAAGTCAGTCTGCGAAGCCCACTGATGTTTCCGCGTATTGCGGTTGTCGATCCTGAACTGACCCTTTCTCTCCCCTCTTCTGTCACAGCAGCTACCGGCATGGACGCCCTGACCCAGCTCATCGAAGCATATGTATCCAAACGATCAAATCCGATGACGGAAAGCGTGTGCCGCGAAGGGATTATGCGGTCGGCCCGCTCACTGCAGTCCGCCTACCACTGTGCAGATGACCTGAACGCCCGTACCGATTTGGCCCTGGCCAGTCTCTTCAGCGGATTGGCTTTAGCCAATTCAGGCCTTGGTGCCGTCCACGGCATAGCGGCACCGCTGGGTGGCATGTGCCCAGCGCCCCATGGTGCTGTTTGTGCTAAGCTGCTGCCTTATGTTATTGCGGCCAATGTGACTTCATTGCAAGCCAAAATTCCAAAATCACCGGCCCTGGTAAAATATGACAAGGTGGGCCAATGGCTCACCGGTTCGCCGTCAGCCGGGACGAAAGAACTCATCCAATGGCTCAACGCGTTGAGTCAAGATTTGAGGATCCCGTCGCTGTCCGACTATGGCCTTGGGCGTCGTCACATACCGGATTTAGTTGCCCGATCTCTTAAGGCAAGCAGTATGCAGACAAATCCGGTGTCCCTTACGGAAATAGAACTCAACGACATTATAGATCAATCCATTGGCTGAATTGGAACATATCATTGTCATCGGCGGCGGCATCGGTGGTGCCCTGGCTCATGATCTGACGTTGCGCGGATTCCGAGTTACACTGCTCGAAAAGAGCGAATTACTTTCCGGATCGACCGGAAGGCATCATGGTTTACTTCACAGTGGTGCGCGATACGTTTTGCACGATGCAGCCACGGCCCGGGAATGTATTCTAGAAAATGAAATCTTAAAACGTATTGCGCCGGAGGCCTTAGAACAAAATGATGGCCTGTTCGTCGCCCTGAACGACGAGGACATGTCATACCTTGAAGAATTTATCGAGGGTTGCAAAGTAGCAGGAATTACAACCTCATTTCTCGATAAACACCAGGCCCTCGCCCTCGAGCCCAATCTGAACCCGAATTTAAGAACGGCCGTTAGAGTGCCGGATGCAACGATGGATGCCTGGCGACTCCCGATGCACTTTTTCGCAACCGCCAAGGTGAATGGCGCCGACATTCGATCTTTCTCAGAGGTCGTGAAAATCATGTCAGACGGACAGACCGCTACAGGCGTAAAAGTCTTCGACCACAAAACCCAACGGACATATCGCTTAGAGGGCGACCTTATCGTTAATGCCACTGGGCCATGGGCCCGCAAAACGGCGGCCATGATAGGGGTTGAAATACCCTTACAACCGGCGCCCGGCGTCATGGTAAGCCTCAATGCACGATTGACCAATATGGTTATCAACCGCTTGCATCCAGCAGGGGAAGGCGACATCATCATACCGCAGCGGGGCCTTTCACTTCTGGGCACATCGGTCTGGTTGGCCGATGATCCGGACCTCGTCGAGTTTCCCCAAGGACATGTAGATCGAATCGTGAAACTTTGCGCGCAGATGGTGCCGCAGATTGATCAAATGCCGATCCATGCCGCCTGGAGCGCCTCGCGGCCCTTAATCGTCTTCGACACAAATGAGGATCCGAGCAAAATAAGACGCACCTTCGATTGCATCGACCATGCAGTGCAGGACGGGGTGGAGAGGTTTATTTCCGTTTTGGGCGGAAAAGCAACGACCATGCGAGCCATGGCCGAAAAGACCGCCGATCTCGTCTGTAACAAAACCGGGCACCGCATTGCTTGCAGAACTCAGGATTACAAACTGCTCAATTATCGCCGTTTTTTTAAGAATTGAACGGTCAACTGAATCGTTGTCATGAAACAAATAACTTTTCGAATCTCGCGTTTTAAACTCGGTAAAATCGATCCTCCGTCATTTCACGATTACAGGCTTACAGTGACAGAGCCTATGACAGTTCTCGATTGCCTTGAAAAAATCCGCCTGGAGCAGGACCGCACCATCATGTATCGCCATTCCTGCCATCATTCCTCTTGCGGAACCTGCGCCATTATTATAAACGGCTCTGAAAAACTTGCTTGCACCACCAAAGTCTGGACGCTCGGCAGCTCAACCGTTGTGCTGGAGCCGTTAAAAGGCTTTGAGCGTATCGGTGACCTGGTGGTGAAGCTGAATTCTTTCTACAATGATGTCGCCGAAGAGTGGACTTACCTGCAACCGGCCAAGGCGTTGGGAATCGACCCTTTGCCGCTGATCGGTCGCTCCTTCACCCGCTTTGAAAACTGTATTGAATGCGGCAGCTGCGTATCCGCATGCCCGGTTATGCACCAAAATTCTGATTTTATCGGCCCCGCCGGTCTTGCAGCATTGCATCGTGAAACCTTGAAATCGCCTCGCAGGAATGAAGACATTTTGAAATTATCGGCTGGCAAACGAGGTGCTCGCATGTGTAAACGGGCGTTAGCCTGCAGTCGCGTCTGCCCGACAGCCGTGTATCCTGCCAAGCATATTGCGGACCTCAAGTCCGATGTTAACGACAGAAGTGATAATTTGGATAAAAACAAGGATAAGGCTTGATCATTTACTTTATCTGCGCGGAGTGATGGCAAGATAATCAGAGGTTTCAATGATATGAACCCATTTCTGAGATCGACCTTCTTGTTTTTTTTACTTGTCGTACTCAGTTCTCAGGTGATACGTGCAGAAGAAATACAGAGCTCATATCATTCTCGATGGCTGCATGGATTTCGAATCGGCGTTCTGGCGCATGATGTCCCCTTGTGGAGTCGTTCTCGCTCTGAAGGGGGTATCGATCTGAATGCCGAAGTGGTTTTCAATTTTCCCGACTTTTCGTTATTCACTGGAAAGATGCGGTCTAATCTGGGCGTCAGCTTGAACAACCAAGGTGATACGAATACTCTTTATTCCGGCCTGCTGTGGGAGTACGCTCGCCATTCCGGTTTGTTTTTTAATATAGGGCTCGGGTTGGCAGTGCATGATGGCGAATTGAAACCCCGATATGATGACAAAAAAGCATTGGGATCCCGTGTTCTTTTCCGTATACCGGTTGAAGTCGGTTTATTGTTTGACAAACATCACGGCCTATCGATTCTGTTCGTACATGTCTCTAACGCTTACCTGGCCGAACCGAATGAGGGCCTCGATACGATAGGACTTCGTTATTCCTACCGATTTTGAGAATTAAGTGTTCTTGTTCTGGTTTATATTGAGGCCGGATAAATTCTCTTTACAATTGCAGCGCTCGCTTCCACAAATTAAAAAGATGTGATTTAAGATGTGGTCAAAAATTGCCATTACATCATTCTTCCTGGCCATAGGTGTTTTTCTGTTTAATATGTTCGATGTCTATCTGGGTTTTGGATCTTCGGTAGTATTTTCACAGTCCCCCAAAAGTCTTGTAGACTTTTTGGGACCAGCGAACTTTGAGTGGATTCAAAGCATCCCATCATATTGGGTACGATCCATAGCTGGATATGTTGCTCAGGTGCCACTAACCGCTATATTGATTTATATCGGCGTATTTAGTTTGCTGGTCTATTTCATTATCCCTGACAGAAAGAATAAGAGTTCCGTTCCCCTCAGAACCCGCAAATCTCAGCCGGACGGCTGAATATCATCTGTTCCGGATATTTCGTATGGAATCGTTAGGAATGTATGATGACGCAGACCCGTCGGGGAGTGCCCGGGACGATAGTATTCATATTCCTCATCTTCTTTCTTAACATGCTGTCTCGGCTTGGCCTGGCGCCGCTTCTGCCCGAGATCGGAAACGAGTTCAATCTGAGTCACGCGGCAGCCGGTTCTCTTTTTCTCTTCGTCTCCGTGGGGTACGGCAGCGGTCTTTTCGGTTCTACGTTCAATCTCGGCCCGTATTTGCCATCAGCACCAAATCGTCCTGTCCTCCATCACCGTCGGAGCAAGCCTTCTGGTGTTGTCTTTCACCAGCAACCTGTGGTCGCTGCGCTGGACACTTTACGTCTTGGGATTCGCCGGCGGGCTTTATCTGCCCTCGGGCGTGGCAACCTTGACTTCCCTGGTCGACCGTCAGCATTGGGGCAAGGTACTATCCTTCCATCAGTTAGCCCCCAACCTCGCCTATATCTGTTCCCCGTTGTTGGCCGTATTTTTTTTACGTCAGCAATCCTGGCGCTTCACCTTGGCGCTATACGGTGTCGCTGCAATATTGGCCGGGATACTCTTCCAATTGCTGGGAAAAACCGACAGAGCCTACGGCGAGGCGCCCGGTATGGCCAGCATTGGTCGTTTGCTGGCCAACCCGGCCATCTGGATCATGATTCTGCTGTTCAGCCTGGCTATAGGTGTCAATCAGGGACTGTTCAACATCATGGCCCTCTATCTCACGGCCGAGCGGCAGCTGGATTCCACCCAGGCCAACCATCTGATGTCGGTGTCTCGGGTGGTAGCCTTTGCGATGCCCCTGCTGACCGGTTGGTTTGCCGACAGATATGGATTGAAGAAAACCCTGTTCGTAAGCGTGGCTGCCAGCGCTGTCGCCACCTTTTCCATCGCAACCCTGCCCGTGAGTTGGCTAGGGGTGAGCCTGGTCTTGCAGGCCACGGCCAGCGTTTGTTTCTTCCCGTTGGGATTTACCGTGTTGTCGCGCATCACCACAGACAACAATCGCAACATGGCTGTGGCGTTGACCGTTCCTTTCAGCTATCTTTTCGGTGCGGGAATGGTTCCGGCCTTGATCGGCTATTGCGGAGATATGGGCAGCTTCAACTGGGGTATCGGCATCCTGGGCGCGGCAACCCTGTTCGGGTTGTTGTTGCTGCGGTACGTAAGGCCGAATCCGTAGATTTTGAGATGCAGTTTCAGATTTTTAGATCAACTTTATTGTCTCACGCTGGCGCATGATTATCTTAAATGT
The DNA here is from genome assembly GCA_963719015.1 of uncultured delta proteobacterium. GTDB lineage: Bacteria > Desulfobacterota > Desulfobacteria > Desulfobacterales > SG8-13 > JARFQH01. The sequence goes on from CAVRBA010000007.1 coordinate 17,252, forward strand.
TGGTCGGTATTCGAAAAACGGCCATTAACGTGATAAACAAACGAGCTGATTATACTTGAAGAGGATTATTATGAGCGAATCTTCCAATAAATTTGACAGGGACTGTTACCAGGATTGTGAATCGGCCTACCGGGACTGTATGAACAGCAAGGACCACGAGAGCGTATGCAAAATGAAGCACGCCCAGTGCTCCTGCGGTTGCGTCCTGGATTAAAGGCGCGCCCCTTCTCCACTGAAAAGGGCTTCTACCAAAACAAAACGGGGTTTCGTCAACAAACGAAACCCCGTTTCATGTTGCGTTATAGTGGGTGTCAAAAAAACGTTCCGTTATTCGAATGTTTATTTCTACAACCACTTATACCACCCTTCCGTATTTCGGAATTTGTTTTTGAAAAGCGGTAAAAATACGCTGCACGACTATCGGAAGTTCATCCAAAAAGTTATGTTCGCTCGACATGCAAATTCCACAAATCTCCAAGTTTGGAGAACCGTTCACATGATTCCCTTTACGAATCAATCCCGGCCATGCACAAATACTTTATCTCCAGGTAATCTTCGATGCCGTATTTTCCTCCTTCCCGCCCGATACCCGACTGTTTCATACCGCCGAACGGTACCTCTACGGTGGAGATGATACCGGTGTTGATGCCCACGATTCCGTACTCCAACCCCTCTGAGACGCGCCAGATGCGGCCGATGTCCCGGCTGTAAAAATAGGCCGCCAGGCCGTAAATCGTATCGTTGGCCAACCGGAGCACCTCGGCTTCGTCTTCGAAGCGGATAATCGGAGCCACCGGCCCAAAGGTTTCCTCCCGCGCGATAAGCATGTCGGCCGTCACGCCGGACAGAACGGTGGGTTCGAAATAGGTGCCGCCTCGGGCATGGCGTCTGCCCCCGGTCAACAGCTGCGCTCCCAAAGAAACGGCGTCTTCAATATGCAATTCGACTTTCTCAACGGCGGCCATGTCGATGAGCGGTCCCTGCTGGGCGTCGGGCTCGAAACCATCGGCTACCTTCAAGGCCTTGACCTTGTCCACGAGTTTACGTGCGAATTCTTTGTGCACGCCGCTTTGAACAAGCATGCGATTGGTGCACACGCAAGTTTGGCCGCTGTTGCGGTATTTGGAGGCCACTGCGCCCTCAACGGCCGCGTCCACATCGGCATCGTCGAACACGATAAACGGCGCGTGGCCACCCAACTCCAATGATATCTTCTTGACGGAATCGGCGCTCTGACGCATGAGCTGTTTTCCCACCTCGGTAGAGCCGGTAAAAGAAATTTTCCGGACAGCGGGGTTACCGAGAAGTGCTTTACCGACGACGGCGGCCGCTCCGGTCACCACGTTGAAAACGCCAGCCGGCAAACCGGCGCGCAAGGCAAGCTCGGCCAGGGCCAGGGCCGTAAACGGCGTCTGACTCGCGGGTTTAACCACGATGGTGCACCCGGAAGCCAGAGCCGGTCCCGCCTTTCGGGTGATCATTGCGGCCGGGAAATTCCAGGGGGTGATGGCCGCGCAGACCCCCACCGGCTCTTTGAGCACCACGATACGCGAACCGGCCTGGTGGGTCGGTATGGTATCGCCATAAACCCGTTTACCTTCCTCAGCATACCATTCGATAAAACCAGCTGCATAAATGACCTCTCCCCTGGCCTCTACCAGGGGTTTTCCCTGCTCGGCCGTCATCATGGCTGCCAGATCCTCCTGGTTTTCAATAATCAGCCGGTACCATTGTCGCAGCAACGCCGCACGTTCCTTGGCCGTTTTTCGCCGCCAGTCATTAAAGGCCCGCTGTGCAGCGTCCACGGCTCTGCCGATCTCGACCGCGCTCAATGAAGGGACAATCCCCAGCCGGTTGCCGTCGGACGGATTGTGTCACCGGGATGGTTTCACCGCTATCTGCATTCGTCCAACGGTTGTCGATAAAGGCCTGCTGTTTGAATAGTGAGGCGTCTTTTAAGGGGATCATTTAATTTTCTCCATTATTTCTGAACATATTGAAGTTATATACATCCTTTAGGCCGATCTCCGGATTCGGATCAAACGACATATTACTATTGACCTTAAACACCATTGAAACGTTGTGCAATGGCCTTGGCTTCATCACATAGAAAATTGGGCTCGAAAAGACGGTCGATTTATTTCCGAGAATGGGAATAAGCATGCAAGAGAGGGATCGGCTGTTTTGAAAGATAGGCCTTCGCGTTATAGTGGTTGTGAAAAAAACGTTCCGTTATGCGAACGTTTTTTTCTACAACCACTTATACCACCCTTCCGTATTTCGGATTTTATTTTTGAACAGCGGTATAACTAAAAAAGTATCGCATGTCAGGCGCTCCGGCCCTAATTGAATAACATCCTTTACTGTTTTATTACTGTATGTTAAGTCACCTTCCGGTACAAAATACATCTGAAAGGACAGCAACCGATGCTACCCAGAGAGGAAATTGAATTTGGTCAGAAGTTTGTGGATAGGTTCTTTCTCAAATGGCCCCTATGCCAACCGTTCGGTCACAGATGTAAACATGCCTTCAGGATGGAGGGCCACTTTGACGGGAATGGTCAGCAACGGGAATACTGTGCCAAAACAGATAGGGGTAAAGGCTCTTACCCGATAAGCTCACTAAGACAGTGTCCTGTTGGTAAATGGGAATAACATTCTGATCGGCCAACAGGTTTTTACGGCGATATACTCGCCAGAAAGTTGTGATCAGAATATTTCGTATAGACCCTTTACAAACCACAAAAAGCCCCCAATATACTCGCATGAGCGTGGTAACGGCGATTCTCTATTTTTTTATGGCCAAAGTATTCTGAAATAGTCTAAAGTTCGTTGTCACTCACTTAAGCGAATCCCCTCAAAAGCATTCGGAGAATATTTGTCATCGATGCCATTGAGCGAGCGCCAAAACGAGCGTTGCCCTTCATAAGATAAGATCAATGACCAGGCAGATTATCCGAAACCAATCCTTAGCTTGTTGTGATAACGCGATTTATCGGCAACAATGGCAATGATAACCGACACATAATAACGTCCAACCGCAAACGTGGTTTATGCTCACCGGATTTTTCCCCCAATTAATGAAAACGCTAGGCAGTGCCCTACTTGGGGCATGCCGTGATTTGGCCCCCATCATTATCGTCATTGCTCTATTCCAAATTCTGGTTTTGAAACAACCCTTTCCGGAACTTTTTTCAGTCCTGATGGGATTGGGGTTGGTTATCGTCGGCTTAGCGCTGTTTGTCGTTGGTTTAGATATGGGCCTTTTTCCCCTCGGAGAAACGTTGGCCGAAGAATTCGCGCGCAAGGGCAGCCTTTTCTGGTTGCTGTTGTTCTCTTTCGCCTTGGGATTCGGAACCACTGTTGCCGAACCGGCCCTCATTGCGGTGACCCGCGAAGGAGCCAGAGCCGTGGCGGAAGCCGGCCTTATCGATAATTCTCCCGCCGTTATACTTCGATACGCCTTACATGTCCGCTTGACCGTGGCTTTCTCCGTCGGTGCCGCAATCGTTCTCGGCGTGTTGAGAATACTTCGGGGATGGCCGTTGCCGATTCTCATCGTTGGCGGTTATATTCTTATCATGGTGATGACGTTGTTCGCGCCGGACGAGATCGTGGGCTTGGCCTACGATTTGGGCGGGGTGACAACCTCAACCGTCACCGTACCGCTGGTAACGGCGTTGGGGGTCGGACTGGCGCGAACCATTCGCGGCAGGGACCCATTGACCGACGGCTTCGGATTGATCGCCCTGGCATCGCTTACCCCGATGTTTTTAGTCATGGTTTTCGGATTGTTCGTCCATTAGGTAGGTATATGGAACTATTATTTGACCCAATCAGGTTGTTGCTGGCCACCGCCAAAGACGTATTGCCGGTTATTGGGCTGCTGGTGTTGTTCCAAATGGTGGTGTTAAAGAAGCCCCTGCCGCGACCGGGCAGAATTATCTTCGGATTCTGTCTGGTGCTTGTCGGCATGGCCTGTTTTTTGGGGGGTCTGGATCTGGCTCTTTTCCCTGTGGGCAGGGCCATGGCGCTGCAATTGGTCAAGGGGGCCCAAGCTGGCGGTAATGACATCTGGTCCGCCTATGGATGGATCTATCTGTTTGCCTTTTTAGTCGGATTTTCCACCACCATCGCCGAACCGTCGCTTATCGCCGTCGCCAACAAGGCGGAAGAGGCCTCGCACAAGGCCATATCATCATTGGGTTTGCGGATTGCGGTGGCCATCGGTGTGGCCGTTGGCATAACACTCGGCACGTTTCGCATTGTTACCGGAACGCCGCTTTATATATATATTTTGGTGGGCTATATCATTGTTGCCGTCCAAACCTTTCTAGCCCCGCGAATGATCATCCCCCTGGCCTATGACTCCGGCGGGGTGACCACTTCGACGGTGACCGTACCCCTGGTTGCGGCTCTCGGTTTAGGGTTGGCATCCAATGTTCCCGGACGAAGTCCGGTGTTGGATGGATTCGGGCTCATCGCTTTTGCCAGCTTGTTCCCGATCATCAGTGTCTTGGGATATGCCCAACTGGCTCAATGGTTGGTGCGACGGCGAAACAGGAAGGAATGACATGCGACATTTTATTGGCAAAGCAATGGCACATTTGCTGCGGATCGGACAAAAGAGGAGAAAATAACATGGCTTATAAATGCATTATTTCAATGGTAAAGCCGAACCTCACCGACCAGGTCGTCGATTCGGCGAAAAAGGCCGGAGCGACCGGAGCGACCATTATATCAGCCTCTGGAACCGGTGCCGGCGAAGCGAAGACTTTTTTTGGGCTTTGTTTGGACATCCGAACGGACCTGGTTCTCTTCCTGGTCAACGACACGATTGTCGAGCCTCTCCTTACCGCCATCAAAGAGGCCGGGCAATTCAGCGAACCCGGCACAGGCATTGCCATGGTATTGCCGGTAGAGCAAACGGCCGGTATGGAAAGCCAGATCTCGCGGACAAAACCATAATAGTCCAAGACTGAGCGCCTATATAAGATCAGAACTTTAGGTTGTAATCATTATTCAATAAGTACCTCGAGTCGTAACTTACTGAGGGGATCATTTCCCGGCCGACTAAAGATCACAGCCGTAGGCGTGAATTACGGGTTTTAAACTTATACATGTCTGATGGCTTTTAACCCCACTTGTAACCCAGACTGTGCTGTGTTCTCATCTCGAGTCTTAAACCCGGCTTATGTTCTCGCCCGAATGATTGGTCGTCTTTTTATTCGGAGTTATAGCACCTAACCCGAATAATTCATGATATCTTATAGCCGGGCGGCCCCAAAAAAGCCATATCGGGGCATTGGTCAAACTTATGAACCGTATAACCGCGGGTCACTTTGCATCTCCCCAAGATCTGATAAAAGAGCTAAAAAGATTTCACCCTTCGGGTCAATCGGCGGCTCCCATGGTCAAGCTATGACGTGATTATTCGAGGATCGCGGTAGACTAACGACAGCATCATCTCGAAATGCCTCCCGCTATGCGGGATCACACATCTGATCATTTGTTTGAAGGTGTGCGATTGGCCACAAAAGCCGCCAATTGATGAAATTTCCGGGCTAACCCTCTGGCTTGTTACAGTTATACCGCTTTTCAAAAATACATTCCGAAATACGGAAGGGTGGTATAAGGCGTTGTAGAAACAAACGTTCGCATAACGGAACGTTTTTTTGACAACCACACTATCATTCCATAGGCATACTGAGTTTTTATCATCTATAGAACCTGGAAACTTGGTCGGCGCTATTTCAAGTTTTACCTTTGACACCTAATGACCATTACCGTATAACCCCCGATGAATACCTACCCTGTGATCTGATCCAGGCTCTTTCATATCGATATGAAAAACAACCGACTCGTATATTCAACCGAAACAGGCCGCATTTGCCCGAAATGTCAAAAGCTCGTTCCCGGCTGTTCCTGCAAAAAGAAACGGACGAAGTCTGACTCTCAACCTCCGCCTAAATCGGACGGCATAATCCGAATCCAACGCGAAACTAAGGGCCGGAAGGGAAAAACGGTGACAACCGTGTCTGGATTTGACATTGATGATGACGACCTGAAGGCATTGTCTAAACAACTGAAACAGCATTGTGGTGCTGGTGGGTCTATCAAGTATGGTGTGATTGTAATTCAGGGGGAAAATCTGGATACTATCAAAGGGTATCTGGAGAGGCAGGGATACAAGGTTAGAATAGCGGTCGGATAGGCCCCAATTAATCAAATTGAAACAATGAGCAACTCCGGATAAGTGATCATAACATCAATAAAATAATCATACGGTTACGTTATGTAATTGGTCGGATCTTGGCCTTAAACCGATTCTTACGCTCATGTATTTCACGATTTAACCCCTCTATAATAAGAAAATGAATTCAATGCTCGAAAAACTTAATTTATCAGTAAATTAGCCCAGCAAATATCTTAGACTTCCCAGAATTTAATTACAGGTTAAATGTTTCAATCTGGTAAATGTCGCCACTGGAAACTTAGATGGAGATTTCATAAATGGATCCTACAAATCTGCTACTCGGGAAGAAAGTTCTAATCGTTGATGATGAACCGGATATTCTTGAGACAATGGAAGAAGTACTATTTATGTGTGAAGTAGATACAGCACAAAATTTCGAGTCAGCCAAAGAATTGCTTGAGAAAAATAGTTACGATATGACAGTACTCGATATAATGGGTGTAAACGGCTATGAACTATTAGAAATAGCGAACAAAAAAAATATAACGTCAGTCATTTTAACAGCCCATGCGCTTAGTCCGGATAATTTTGCAAAGTCTTTGAATCTCGGTGCTCGTGCATATATACCCAAAGATAGGATGATGGAGCTTGATGCGGTTCTATCAGAGGTAATCAAGGAAGAAGACAAAAAGGACGTTAGTCTGGGCAAATGGTTTGATCGGTTAAAAGGGTACTTCGCAAAAAAATTTGGTGACCCCGATTGGGCTAAAAAACTTATAGACCCATAGTATCTCCGACAATCCATAAGTATTTTTAAGCTTCGGGTTATTAACAAAAGGCGGACAAAATCGTGAGACCTACATTAAATATCCTCGTCCTCGGTTTGCTGTTTAAAGTTTTAAACCCGATCAAAATTGATGCATACAAATAGACTTGTCAGATATTAATAAACGATTCAACACTTACCGGCCTGAATGGCGCGATGGATAGCGTTAAGTGTCACGAGATTTACCTTGCCATCCGGCACAACCGATTTCGATGTACAAACCACGGGAGGGGACGGGCGACTCCGATCTTTACTTCGCGTACCATCGCCCATTTAACGAATGGGAGAATTACTATTAAGAGGATCTGGATAACAATGAAAAAATGTTTTTACCAAAGCCAAGAGGCGGAAAATGGTACATTGTTCTAGGGGGGTTTGAAGCATATAGCGGTATAACCCTGAAGATCACTTACCAGACAATCAAAGCAATGCCCTTGGTGCCGCTACTTCTGCTCAGTAAATAAACTTGCAATTAAATATGTCGAATTATCGAATCATTGCGTGTAAAGGGGTGTCAAAGTTGACACTATGTTGACGCCAACAAAAAGGGTTATGGCAGTAACACCATAACCCCTTAAAATAATTGGTACGCCCGGCAGGATTCGAACCTGCGGCCTACGGATTTGAAGTTGTATGTACCTATTAATCTCAAGTCATCAGCGGTAACCCCCGCTAATCGCTTATTCAATTATATTTCAGCTCGTTAACTCATATTACAGAAAATGGGTACCCCTCAAGAATTCAAGTTAAATCGTGAGATGTTTTCTGCAAAGTGTTGACCAAATGGCTGCAAGCCCTCCTGATAGAGCTACCCTGATTACGTGATATTCCAGCCGTTCACTTCTGATAAATCTTTTGAAAACTCAATTGTATTACTAAATTAAAAGGGGCGGAAAAGCGCCCCCCCTAATTCTTTTATGTTAAATTCAACGCTCAAAGATCGTATTATTCATTTCAATTCACTATTTCACAAAATTCGCTATCCTTTACAGGTTTTACCATCGTCCGGAATATGATTTATAACATGTATTATTTTACCTTTAAGCACGCCCTAGGCAAGGAGGATATATAATTTGGAGAAATTGGAGGGCAGGTTATAGATATATTATTCCCATTTCCATCCTCCTGTTTTGGGTGATTAATACAAAACAATTGAGACTTCACTTTTAAAATATCTTAGCAAGCAAAACGGCGGATTTAAGCAATTTATTTTATCGCCGAATATCGATATAATTTGAATACTTTTTGCTCTAATTAAACGGATCCATATTACTAAAGTGTGATATTAAGCCATTTTAGTTAGTCTGTTGTACTGTGTAAGTGAAGTAATATTTACATGTAATTGTCACCACAATTTCATAATTTTCCCCATAAATCTTCGCGCCTATTTTTCTACCTAATTTGCGTAACTAATTGTAATATCATTAGTATTTAACACACACATATATATAGGCACATTTTTTGTATATTAGCATATCCTTCAATGAAAAATCAAAAATATGAAGGGCGGGGTTACGGATATGAAAGAAGTAAAAGATAAGATCGGAATCCATATTGATATTACCAATAAATGCATATTTTCATGCGCTAATTGCTATAAATTTGTTGGACATTTGGACCGACCTTATTTTATGAATTTGGAGACGGTTAAGAAAGCTATTGATTCCCTTGAAGGATTTCAAGGCAGAATTGTAATTTCTGGAGGAGAGCCGACTCTACATCCTGATTTTGCTGAAATCTGCAGATATCTCAGAAAAAAAGTCCCCCCAGATCAGAGATACCTCCAGACCACCGGGTATAAGTTGCGTGATTATAAGTCAGTTATCAAGAAATCATTTTCGCGCCGCGTACAACTTAACGACCACACGGATCAAACCCACGAGTATCACCCCATGCTTGTGGCGATAGAAGATGTGGTTACGGATGATTCGCTGAGAGAAGACCTAATCAAAAAGTGTTGGGTGAGAGAAAGCTGGTCTTCTGTGATCAACGAAAAGGGTTGTTTTAGCTGCGAAGTTGCAGGTGCCTTTGATGTTTTATACAACGGTCCTGGAGGACTCCCTATCGAAAAGGGCTGGTGGGCAAAAAGTCACGAGCACTTTAAGGAACAGATGGAAAGATACTGCTGCCAATGTGGAGCCGCTCTCCCTCAGCCTGCCGTCACCATGAGAAACAATAAAGACCTTATCTCCATCAGTCATTACAGGGCGCTGGAAAAGCTGCAGACGCCTAAATTTAAAAAAAACAGGGTCTCGCTGGTAAATAAGAAATATTCGGCGCAAGATGTCCAAAAGATAGCAGAAACCTGGAAGCCTTTGCACTACCAGAAAACTGAAGCTAACGGAGAAAACATATTTCAGCAATACGGTACAATGATCCGCGCTTTTTTAAAGCGCCGAGCATGGTTACGGTATGGATATTATAAGATCAGAAAATTTGTGATTCTTACATGGCGCTCGTTCTGGCGTCTTTCGAAGAAAGTCGATATTTGTAAAGTGAATTTTCCCCTGTTGATTAATGCAAGGAGTATCAGCGGACAGAGAAGGATTAGATGAAGATCATTGTTTTTCTGACCGCCACCTAATTCCAACGTTACATTTGCAAAAGATATCATAGGATTTGCGAAAATTTCGATTGCTGTCTATGTTCACGCACCTATCATCCTGCCAAATTACGTGATATAAACAAACCGTATCGTTATAACTGAATAAATTTTAGATAGTTACGCTAATGGCAAGCAAGTACATGTTATTACAGGCATCATATTCATGATGATTGTTTCAACATCTCAGCAGCCAAGTTAAATTTTTTTTCTGGTACCGCGAGTCTCGTTATCATATAATTTGAAGATAATTTGATATAATATCAGAAGTTTTGGTATACATAGTGTTGAAAGTTCCATATTAGGCGGTTTTCCCAGTATCATTTAAATATTGGTTATTACTGAATCGTAAGGAACATGAATTTAATAATAATTAGCGACTTGCATATCGGATCACGGTTCTTTGTTAATGGGGCGTTGGAACAATTTCTCAACCAAATCCCTGAAGACTGCGAGCTTGTTTTAAATGGAGATATTATTGATAATCCTTATATGAACTTAAGCCTTTCGCATCAAAGAATTTTAGATCTCATTAAACTGCTTTCTTTCAGGCAGAACGTTATTTGGCTTAAGGGGAATCATGACAACGGTTATCTCCCTTATCAGTTTGGGAATGTCAACTTTAAGCACTCACATTCCGTAGGGTGCAGTTTATTGGTTACCCATGGCCACGATTTCGATGAGATTACGCCTCGCAATCAACGGTTTATGAAAGCTTTTAAATTTATTCACGATGTTAGGGTAAAGATAGGGGCAAAACCTGTCCATGTGGCAGAATACGCAAAAAAGTGGAAACTTTTCTATAATGTCTTACGTAAAAATGTACTAACCAATGCGGTAAAATGCGCAAAGGAAAATGGATATGAGGCTGTGTCTTGCGGCCATACTCATTATGCGGAAGATGTAGTTTTCAATGGCGTTAGATATATAAATACAGGGGCATGGACTGAGTTTCCAGCATATTTTCTTCATATGACTAAAGAAAATCTTCATTTAAAAAAATTTGAAGAGAACCCTGATAGAGTCCAACAAGTGAAACCTCTTTTCGCAAATTAATTGAGAGGCTGAGTAAGAAAAGGAAGAAAACATCTAATATACCTTGCGGCAGAAAAACCCCTGACGGCATTGTTTTCTATATCATCAGGCGCACCGTCAAAACAAATATGTTGAGTGCTGGCATCGATAAGGTGCACAGAGATTTGATCTTAGGGCATAGCTTGCAGGGTATGGATGTGCACTATATTGTTGCGGATGAGAACTCGCTCCGGCTGGCAATGGAAAAATACACGCGGTGGTTAGATGTGCAGATTGCAGAGAATCTCGCAAGTGTTGACCAAACCGTTGACCAACAATCAAAAAAGGGGTAGCGAGTATTCGCTAACCCCTTGATTTTATTGGTACGCCCGGCAGGATTCGAACCTGCGGCCTACGGATTCGAAGTCCGGCGCTCTATCCAGCTGAGCTACGGGCGCAGAAACTAAAAAATTTTGGAAGTATTTGCTTCCAAAATTTTTTTATGGGGTGAGTGATGGGACTTGAACCCACGACCACCAGGGCCACAACCTGGCGCTCTACCACCTGAGCTACACCCACCATATCGAAACCCTCCCTGTCTATCAGATCACCTATACCATTGCAAGCGGAAAATCAAAAGAGTGTTGACGATAAAGGACTGGGTGACTATACATGAAATTTTACATTCATGTCGATTTGAAAGGAACGGATTGTGATCGGGTTTCAACGATTTGTCATTCGGGCCATTCTCGGCCTCGTTTTTGCCGTTCTTGCCACCCGCATGTGGTACGGTGAGGTGTCGCTGCCTAAAATCATCGGGCTGGGGGTTATCCTGGTTGGATTGGCATATTTCGCTGAATATTTACGCCACCGTAAGAAGCGCTGAGGTTAATCATCGTTCGAACGATATCAGGAGCAAAAACATTGAAACAGATCATCCTTGGCACGGCCGGCCATATCGACCATGGTAAAACGTCATTGATCAAGGCGGCCACCGGTACGGATACCGATCGTCTGAAAGAGGAAAAAGAACGCGGGATCACCATCGAACTGGGATTCGCCTCACTGGATCTGCCCAGTGGACAGCACGTCGGCATCGTGGACGTGCCCGGTCATGAGAAGTTCGTCAAGAACATGGTGGCCGGTGCCACCGGTATCGACATCGTGGCCATGGTCATTGCCGCTGATGAAGGGGTGATGCCTCAAACGCGGGAACATATGGAAATCTGCACCCTGCTGGGCATTGAGCATGGCTTCGTGGTGCTGACCAAGACCGACCTGGTGGATGAGGAGTGGCTGGAACTCGCCATGGAGGATGTACGGGATTTTACTGCCGGGACGTTTCTGGATAATACACCGATTGTCCCGGTTTCAGCGGTCAAGGGGCACGGGCTGCAGGATTTCGTCCAAACCTTGGAGGAAATCTGTGCCAAGGTTCCCGTGCGCAACAAATCGAGCCTATTCCGCCTGCCGGTGGACCGCGTTTTCACAATGAAAGGGTTCGGTACGGTGATCACCGGTTCTCTGGTTTCCGGTCGCGTGCAGACGGGTAACACGATCATGATCTATCCTTCCTTGATTTCCTCCAAAGTGCGCGGTATTCAGGTTCACAGCCAAAGTGTCGACGTCGCCGAAGCCGGCCAGCGCACGGCTATTAATTTCCAAGGCTTGGAAAAGGCCGCCATTAACCGGGGTGAGGTTTTGGCGTTGCCAGGCGCACTCAAGCCAAGTTACATGGTCGATGTCCAGTTGAATTACCTGGCAAGCAACAAGAAACCCATCAGAAACCGTACCCGAATCCGTTTCCACACCGGCACCAGCGAAATTCTGGGAAACCTGGTTCTTCTCGACTGCGAAGAATTGAAGCCTGGAGGAAAAACCGCTGTCCAACTGCGGCTCGATACGCCGGTATCCTTGGTCAAGGATGACCGTTTTGTCATAAGGAGCTACTCACCGATTCGCACGATCGGTGGCGGCCGGGTTCTCAATCCGATCCCTCCCAAGCACAAAAGGTTTAAACCGGACATCGTCCAGGGCCTGATGGACATTCCTGAAAAAACACCGGAGGACCTGATTGCATACTATATCGACCAGTCCGGCCATATGGGGGCATCATTCGCCGATCTCATCCTGATGACCAATATCACGGAAAAATCCCTGGACAAGATGCTACAGGGCCTGCTGTCAAAGAAAGACGTTCTGCTCGTGGACCGAGACAACCGCATCTTCATCCATAGCAGCGGATTTCGAGACCTTCGCCAACGCTTGCAAGCGCATCTTGAAGAATATCATAAGGCCCATCCGCTGAAGGCCGGTATGCCAAAGGAGGAACTGAAAACAAAACTGCCGCCGCGTATGAGTGCCAAGTTGTTCACCCTTCTGATGAACCAGATGCTCAAGGAGGAAGTCATCGCCGTTGCGGAAGACACCGTTCACCTGGCGTCACACCGGGTTGCGCTGGGAGTTGACCAAGCCGGCGTACGTGACAAAATTCTCAGCGTCTATAGAGACGCCAGGCTTCAACCACCGTATTTCAAGGAACTCCGTAAGGAATTAAACACCGACGCGCAACGGGCCAAAGATGTTCTCATGCTGCTGTTGGAAGACGGGAGCCTCGTCAAGGTAAAGGAAGAACTTTATTTCGATAAGGCTGCCATTAAAAGACTTCAACAGGAGTTGATTGACTTTCTGACGGCCAATGGCGAGATTTCCACCCCGCAGTTCAAGGAAATGACCGGTGCCTCCCGCAAATATGTCATTCCGCTCATCGAATACTTCGATTCCCAGAACCTTACCATTCGTATCGGCGACATCCGAAAATTGCGCAAAGCCGTTTAGATCTGATCGATGAAAGAAGATGCGATGCTGTCGAGAAGCAGCATCCCCTGCGGGTTTAACCGGCAGCGGCCATCGGCTATCACCAGCATACCCGTCGGCATGTAGACCGAAAGCGGTCTCTCGAATTGCACTTCGAAATTTATTCCGAAACACCTTTCAAAGCCAGCGATATCAACCCCATCAGTCAAACGCAGACCAAGATAGACGGCTTCGATCATCAGCTGTTCACGGGTCAAGACCTCCCGCCCGGCAACCGGCCGGCGACCATGTTCTATATCCTCAAGATAAGCAGAGAGGTCTGCCTTGTTCCAGGAGCGTTCGGGCGGGAAGAACGAATGCGATGATGGCCCCAACCCCAGAAAAGAGGCAAAATACCAGTATTTACAATTGTGGCGTGACCGTAACGTAGCGTCGCGGACAAAATTGGAGGTCTCGTACTGTTCGTATCCAAAGCGCTGCAGCACCTCAATGGTTGTCAGATAAAGCTGCGCCACAAGGTCTTCATCCGCCGGGGAAAACTTGCCTTTCGCCAGGTCGATCGCAAGGGGTGTTCCCGACTCATAGGTGAGCGTATAGCAGGACAGGTGGTCCGGATGGTGACTATGGGCCCTTGCGAGATCCTGTTTCCAGTTTTCCACTGTCTGCCCGGGGATGCCGTAGATCAAATCGATGCCAATGTTATCGAATCCGGCTTTGTGGGCCCATGCCAATGCATTCTCAGCCTCTTCGGTGGTGTGGATCCGCCCCAGGAATTTCAGGTTATGCTCCTGAAAGGACTGCACCCCGATATTGACCCGATTGACACCGTAATTTAGGTAATGACGAAGGGTGTCGAGGTCGACCGTCCCGGGATTGATTTCGATGGTAATTTCGCTTCCCGGGCGTATTTTGAATATCGAGTCGGCCGAATCGATGGTGTCGGCGAGTGCATCGGTATCCAGAACCGACGGGGTACCGCCGCCAAGATAAAGCGTGTCAAATTCCATACCGGTGTGAACATCGGCGGCCAGTTTCATTTCATCAATAAGTGCCTTCAGGTATCGGGGTTGTAAAGACACCTCGGAAACAGAATAAAAATCGCAATAACGGCATTTCCTGCGACAAAAGGGAACATGGATGTAGATACCGCCGTAATCGGGGCTTTCGAATAGATTTTTGAGTGCTGGCATGCGGCTGACGATTATTTTTCCTTATCCCACCCACCGATAAGGTGCATGTGCAGGTGAAAGATGCGTTGCCCGCCACCCCATTCCACATTGAACACCAGTTTATATCCGGATTCGTTGACACACCGCTGCTTGGCTATATCACGTCCGGCCATGATCATCCTGGAGATGATGTCTTGGTCTTGGTCAATCAGGTCGTTAATACTGCGGATGTGGCGCCGGGGAACGATTAAATCGTGGACAGGAGCATGGGGATTGATGTCTTTGAACGCGACCAGATGATCGTCTTCATACAGGAACCGGGTTTCGGTCCGGCCCGCGGTGATGTTGCAGAATATACAATCCTTTTCCATATGCCCCTCCTCCCAGGTTGGTGTAAGCATGATTTGGCGTTTGACAGTGTTCAAAGCAGATCGGTCGAACGGAATTTATTAGCGCCCTCAACAATATTCTGTCAAGTTGCGGAGAAACGGCCATGTCGTCATCCACGGGCGGCAATCAGTTGGAAGGCTGGTTACCGTATTGGAACTGCTGCGACCACCGGCCTTTCAGTGTGGTACCGGCGAGTGCTTTTCGCAGCTCCTTTAGGAACTGTGACCGGGGAATCTCCCGGGCACCAAACCGCATCAGATGAGCCGTGGTCACTTGGCAGTCGATAAAATCGAAGGACAGGGTCATCAGGTGGCGGGCCAATGCGACAAGTGCGACACTGGAGGCATTGCTGGCGTTTGAAAACATCGACTCCCCGAAAAAACAGCGCCCGAGTGATACGCCATAGAGCCCACCGACCAGATGTCCATTCAGCCACGTCTCCACCGAGTGTGCATAGCCGGCATCATGTAACTGGCAGTACGCCGCCTGTATATCATCAACAATCCAGGTTCCCTCCTCATTCTGGGTACGTGTCTTGGCACAGGCAGTGATGACGTCCTCGAAGGCGCTGTCCACGGTGACGGTAAACATGTTCTTGCGTAAAACCTTGTTAAGGGTCCGCGATACATGGAGTTCGTCCGGGTAAAGTACGAGGCGGGGATCGGGGGACCACCAGAGAATCGGTTCATTATCGGCGTACCACGGAAAGATTCCTTTTCGGTAGGCCGAAAGAAGACGCTCCTGGCTCAAATCACCACCGACGGCCAACAGGCCTTCAGCGGTTGCAAAGTGGGCGGGCGGAAAGGCGACGTTTTCAGAAAGGAGAAATACGGGCATGATGTTCAATGCGTGTGGCTGAGAAGCAGATACGTAACGTCAATAGAAAGGCTCTCGAACCGGCAGCCAATTCGCGGAACATCACTCCACGATCCAATTCTCAGCAACCAGCATCGCATGGTGGATCAAACAAAAACCAGTTTGTCATCTTTAATATCAACGGCAATGACGCCACCTTTGGTCAGCCGACCAAACAGTATTTCATCGGATAGTTCGTCCTTGATTTCGGACTGGATCAGGCGGCTGAGAGGTCGGGCACCGTAAGTGGGATCGTAACCTTTATTCGCCAAATAGTCACGCACGTCGGATGTAATGGTCAAAACCACCTTCTTGGCTGCCAGCTGCTCGTTCAGCTCATTGATGAACTTGTCCACAATCAACTTCATAATTTCAACAGTCAATGCATGAAAAGAGATGGTTGCATCCAACCGGTTTCTAAATTCAGGGCTAAAAAACCCCTCAATCGCTTTCTGCCCTTTACTCTCGGCATCTTTACCACTGTCCCCGAAACCGATGGAGCGGCTGCTCATCTCACGTGACCCGGCATTCGAAGTCATGATGATAATGACATTGCGAAAATCGGCCTTTTTACCGTTGTTGTCCGTCAATGTGGCATGGTCCATCACTTGAAGCAGGATGTTGAACAGGTCCGGATGAGCCTTTTCAATTTCATCCAGCAGAAGGATGCTGTACGGATGCTTCCGGATCCCATCGGTCAGCAACCCGCCTTGATCAAATCCGATGTATCCCGGCGGGGCACCGATCAAACGGGCCACCGTGTGTTTTTCCATATACTCGCTCATGTCGAACCGCAGGAATTCGACCCCGAGTATGCGTGCTAATTGCCGCGAAACCTCCGTCTTTCCTACTCCGGTGGGACCAGTGAAAAGAAAGGAGCCCACCGGTCTGCCGGGCGCCCCCAACCCCGCGCGCGACCGTTTGATGGCCGTCACCAAGGATTGTATGGCCTCGTCCTGACCGAACACCACAGACATCAATTCGTCCTCGAGGATTTCGAGCTTGTTGCGGTCCGATGTCGACACACTGCGGGTAGGAATACGGGCCATTTTAGCGATGATTTTTTCGATATCCGCCGGATTGATGTACTTACGCCGCGGAGAGCCGGTGAGTCTGATATACGCACCAGCTTCGTCGATGACGTCGATGGCCTTATCCGGTAGAAAGCGATCGTTTAAAAATTTTGCGCTCAATTCCGCAGCCGATTTTATAGCCTGGTCGGTATATACGATGCCGTGATGTTCTTCATAGCGGGATTTGAGCCCCTTAAGAATCTGAATCGTTTCCTTGATCGGTGGTTCGCTGATCTCAATTTTCTCGAATCGGCGTGACAGGGCACGATCTTTCTCGAAATGATTCTTGTACTCCTCATAAGTGGTGGAACCGATACAGCGAATATCGCCCGTGGCCAGGACCGGCTTCAATATGTTGGAAGCATCCATGGAACCACTGCTGGTGGCACCCGCACCGACGATGGTATGAATCTCGTCAATGAAAAGTATCGCCTTGGGTAGTTTCTGAAGCGCCTGAATCACACCCTTGAGCCTCTGCTCGAAATCTCCGCGAAATTTGGTACCGGCCAGCATGCCCCCAAGGTCCAGAGAATAAATGCGAACATCGTTGAGAATATCGGGGACGTTTCCACTGTTGATCTTCTGTGCCAGACCCTCGGCCATTGCTGTTTTACCGACTCCCGGATCACCCACGAAGACGGGATTGTTTTTTCGCCGCCGACAGAGGACCTGCATCGTCCTTTCCATTTCGAGCTCGCGCCCGATGAGCGGATCCAGTTTGCCTTCCGCCGCCATTTTGACCAGATCCACCGTAAACATCTCCAGCGGATCCCCTTTTTTCTTTTTATCCCTGCGGTCGGTTTTGGCAAATCCGCCAGACACCCCATCGTCGCCGGCTTTTGGTACTTCATGGGAGATGTAGTTCAGTACGTCTAAGCGGGTAATCCCCTCCCCTTGAAGGATAAAGGCCGCGTTGGAATCCTTTTCCAAGAAAATGGAGGCCATGATGTCACTGACCTCAACTTCCTGCTTTTCAGCGGAGCGGACATGGTTCACGGCGCGCTGGATCACCCGCTGAAACGCAATGGTCTGCTGCAGCACATACTCGGTGCCTTCGGCAACCCGTTCCAGCTTTTCGTTGAAAAACTCCTCCAGCAACCGATTCATGTTTTCGATGTTGCCGCCGCAATTTTCTACAATTTCAATACCGGCACTGTCGTACAAGATGGCGAACAGAATGTGTTCAACGCAAACGTACTCATGGCGCCGTTTTTTTGCTTCGCGAACTGCCAGGCCCAAAGTCACGCTAAGTTCTTTGCTAATCATGGCTTACTCTTTCTCCATGGTACATTTAAGTGGAAAGCCGTGTTCCTTTGACAGGGTATGAACGGTATCCACTTTGGTTTCAGCTATTTCATGAGCATATATGCCGCAGAGGCCGACCCCAGCCTGATGGACATTGAACATAATGCGGGTCGCTTCCCCGACTGATTTGTGAAATACCGTTTTGAGGATTTCGACCACAAATTCCATGGTGGTGTAATCGTCATTGAGAAGCAACACCCGGTAAAGTGGTGGTTCGGTAACATCGGTTTCCGATGCGACCTCACCTTCTATTTCTGGAAGAAAATCGTTCATCCCGCTTTCCCCGGAAGCGCGTTTCCCATGTATGGTGGCATAGTTACTTTGTATACGCTGGATACCGGAAAAGCTGATTCAAGCTGACATGTTCAGGCGTTCAGCACCCAATGGAAAGCCGGGCGGCATCACCACCCGAAGACTCGCAACCGTTTGACTGTAAAGAAATTTGGCCTGAAACGGTACCGCACAAAAAGATAAATCCTGCAAAGCCGTGCCATTTCATGACCGCTGCAAGGCTTCCGAATCAAGGATAATTTCAATATAAGCACTTGGGTTGAAACTTGTAAAGGTCCGTCGCCAAATTCGTCGCGGTTGCGTTGCTCGGGCGGAGGTGTAATCGTCTCACTTATAATATCATGGCCGAAAGGGGGAGTCCACTATCAATTCCACTCGGATGGTATCCCTGCAGCGCTTTCAAAGAGCACCGCAAGGCACGAAAGTAAAGACTCTGGACCCTAAGGATCCGTTTTTGATTCGTCCGATGGAAGGGCTTAATAACGGCGATTCTGCTCAAAACCGAATATCGAATTTGGTTCTCTGGTATTCGCGTTTTTCTTGACCAATTGTGCGGAATATTCAATGCTTTTTGGCCAGTCCCTGAGACCCGGCCCTATCATGATAAAGATCTCTGATAGAAGTTTTTCATGGCAAGATTACGCAACAGCGCAAATGCGCTCCATACATAGATCGTGTAATCCTTTTGAACTGGCCCGGAACGCCACACCATGGGCTTTCAGAATCTTTTTGGTAAGTGTTCTAATGAGCGAGAGACCTATCGACCACAGCACTTCTTGAATTTCTTTCCACTGCCGCACGGACAGGGCGCGTTGCGTCCGACTTTTTTTGCGCTTCTCTGGACGGGCTTCTTTTTTTGCTGATCCCCGGAGCCGGAATAGGTCAACTGTTGGTCGCGCGGCTTCTGGATCTCTTTAATTTCCTGGGGTTCGGCAAGTTGGACCCTGAATAGTATCCCGAGAGTTTCTTCCTTGATCCGGGAAATCATGTCCTGGAACATATCGAAACCCTCTTTCTTGTATACCAGCAATGGATTCTGCTGGGCATAGCCGCGTAGGCCGATGCCTTCCTTAAGATGGTCCATTGAAAGCAAATGGTCCTTCCAGAGGTTGTCTACCGTCTGGAGCATGACAAAACGTTCAAGCTGGCGAAAATCTGTTGCGCCAATGGCCGTCTCTCTTTCCTCGTAAAGCTTAACGGCCTCGTCCGTGATCAATTGGGCAAGGCCGTCATTGTTGAGCCCGTCGAGTGTCGACGCGTCCAATGATGGCAATCGCAGGTTGAATTGCTTATATACAGACTCATTGAGACCTTTGAAATCCCATTCTGCGGCCGGCGTCCGCTCGTCAGCAAACGCAGCGGCGATCTCCTCGGACTTTTCTTCAATAATCTCAATTATCGAGGTCTTCAGGTCTTTGCCGAAAAGGGCCTCCCGCCGCTGGCGGTAGATCACCTCGCGCTGCTGGTTCATAACGTCATCATACTCCAACAGCTGCTTTCGAATCTCAAAATTGCGGCCTTCCACTTTCGACTGGGCGTTTTCAATGGCCCGGCTAATCAGGTTGTGCTCGATGGGCTCGCCCTCCTCCATTCCGAGCCTGTCCATAATGCCGGTGATGCGCTCACCGCCGAATATGCGCAAAAGATCATCCTCCAGAGAGAGATAAAAGCGTGAAGACCCTGGATCCCCCTGACGCCCGGAACGCCCCCTGAGCTGATTGTCGATCCGGCGGCTCTCGTGCCTTTCCGTGCCGATGATATGTAATCCGCCAAGAGACGTGACACCATCCCCGAGAACAATGTCCGTGCCGCGTCCGGCCATGTTGGTGGATATGGTTACCGCACCGAGCTGACCGGCCATGGATATGATTTCGGCCTCTTTTTCGTGGTTCTTCGCATTGAGAACTTCGTGCTTGATTCCTCTCTTTTTCAGGTTTTTGCTGACCTGCTCCGATACGTCAAT
The DNA here is from genome assembly GCA_963719015.1 of uncultured delta proteobacterium. Lineage (GTDB taxonomy): Bacteria > Desulfobacterota > Desulfobacteria > Desulfobacterales > SG8-13 > JARFQH01. The sequence goes on from CAVRBA010000007.1 coordinate 37,753, forward strand.
CGAAATCGTTCCAACGAGAACCGGTTGCCCCGTCTTATTGAGCGCTTCGATCTCGTCGATGCCGGCTAAGTACTTTTCTCTGCGGGTCTTGTAAATGACATCCGGGTGATCTTTGCGGATCATCGACTTGTCGGTGGGGATGACCATCACATCGAGATCGTAAATTTTCTTAAATTCAGCGGCTTCCGTATCGGCCGTACCCGTCATACCGGCCAGTTTGTCGTACATTCGGAAATAGTTTTGAAAGGTAACCGTGGCCAAGGTCTGGTTTTCGTTTTCTATCTTGACGCCCTCTTTGGCCTCCAACGCCTGATGCAACCCCTCGCTGTACCTTCTCCCAGGCATCAGGCGACCGGTGAATTCATCGACGATGATCACTTCTCCATTCTTGACGATGTAATCGACGTCACGCTTGAACAGTGTATTGGCCTTCAGCCCCTGATTGATATGATGCAAAACCTCTATATTCTTGGGGTCATAGAGGTTATTTACCTGAAGGAGCCCCTCGGCCTTGGCGACGCCATCCTCTGTCAGGGTCACAGTGCGGGCCTTTTCGTCGATGGCATAATCCCTCTCTTTGGCGAGGCTGGGGATGATGCTGTTGACTCTATAGTACAGGTCGGTCGACCGTTCTGCCGGACCTGAAATAATTAGCGGCGTGCGGGCTTCGTCAATCAAGATACTGTCAACTTCGTCCACGATGGCGAAGTGAAGATCTTTCTGCACGAGGGTCGCTCGGTCGAACTTCATGTTGTCGCGCAGGTAATCGAAACCAAATTCATTGTTGGTTCCGTACGTGATGTCGGCCGAATATGCTTTCTTACGTTCGGCATCATCCAATCCGTGTATGATGGTCCCAACCGTCAGTCCTAAAAATGTGTAAATGTGCCCCATCCACTCGGTGTCGCGCCTGGCCAGATAGTCATTGACTGTAATAATGTGGACCCCTTTACCGGTTAGGGCATTGAGATAGGCCGGCAGGGTGGCGACCAGCGTTTTTCCCTCACCGGTTTTCATTTCAGCGATTGTTCCCTGGTGCAGCACCATGCCACCGACCAACTGCACGTCGAAATGGCGCATGTTGAGCGTGCGCCACGAAGCTTCCCGCACCGCAGCGAAGGCTTCAGGCAATAAATCTTCAAGCGTATCCCCATTGTTAAAGCGTTCCTTGAGCTTGAAGGTCTGCTGCCGCAACTGATCGTCGCTTAAGGTTTTCATCTCGGATTCCAGCGCGTTAATTTGATCGACGGTGGGCTGGAGTTTTTTCAAATCCCGTTCGTTTTTGCTACCGAACACTTTGGTAAGAAAACTGCCAAGCATGATGGCGATTGCCTCCTGGTTATGGTTTCGATTAAAAAGGTGATTATAGCATATGGGCAAATGGTCTCAACATGTAAATTAAACGAACGGAAAATCGATAAAGCGGCAATGCATTCGAAGTCGCTGGAACCAGCATGGTGTGGAGAAAAACGGTAGGTGGTAGAAAGAAAATACCCCGTTTTTAGGTGGGGCAAACAAAAACCCCCTCACGCTGTATCTTGGAGGGGGTAAGATGTGATCGGATGATACGGGAGAGTAAATCAGTTAAGAATGTATTTTTCTGGATTGACCGGTATGCCATTCAAATGAATTTCGTAATGCACGTGGGGACCCGTACTTCTGCCGGTGTTCCCCATCGTGGCAATCTTATCCCCGCGTTTAACCGGTTTCCCGCGCTTGGCGGTGATTTTATCCAGGTGCCCGAAACGGGTCAGCATGCCGTGGCCATGATCGATGTAGACCGCGTTACCAAGCAATCCCTTTTTGCCGGCAAATGAAACGACGCCGTCGGCGGTGGCGACAATCGGCGTACCTTTGCGGTTGGCAATATCAAATCCCTTGTGAAACTCGCGCCGACCGGTAAAAGGGGATATTCGGTAGCCGAAGTTGGATGTTTTCCACCCCTTGCAGGGCCGGATAGCAGGCGTGGAAGCCAGCAGGCTTTGCTGATCCTGGAGATGCTTGAAAAGAAATTCGAATCCCTGGTTCTGATTGGCAGAGGCCAGCTGGAGCTGATCCACCTGCTCGTGCATCTCTCGCAGCAGGCTGTTGTGTTTCTTGGTCAGGGGAATCTGGGCGTTGAGGTCCTCGGGAACAGACCCCCCGACACCGAAAAGATTGTTCTGGTCACCAACGTTTTCAATATTTGCTATGATCCGGATTTTTTTCTCAAAATTGTTCAAATCGACAAGTTTATTTTTGAGATTGGATATCTCGCCTGCAAACTCCTGAATTTGCTGCCGTTGACGAATAATTTCGTCTTGCTGACTGGTGCAGTTGAACCGCATTGCTAAAGGACCGCACGGAGGATACTTTCAAATTATAGTAATCATAGGTCAGAACACCGACAGCCACCAGACAGAAAACTATGAAACCCTTCAAAAAGGTCTTAGAAATGGTGAACTGTTTGACCGAAGCTCCGGAATTACTCAAAATAACAAGGGATAATTTTTTTCGCATAGTGACTTAATCCTATATTTATTAGTGCACTGGATTATGTTGATATGTGCGAATTTTAATGCTCAGCTGCATTTCACATTTGCTTTCCATCGTCAAATTTCTGTTGATAAACATTTAAGATTTAACAATTATCTTAATTACCTATTGGTCCTTATCGGTATGGCATCGAATATTCTTGAGCACCAATAAAAAAACCTTTGGATAGATCACCCAAAGGCTTAGCGCTGTTGACTTCGGCAACCTGGCTGTCCTGGCCTTGCGGCTGTAGACCCATGGTTTTGCGTCGTCGCCTTTCGGTGACTTTGCCCTTTTCGAAATTTATTCTTGCTCCAATCTTATCGCAAATTACGATCTGGTGTCAAGAATAAATATCGAAACATAACCTGTATAAGTCTTTATCAGATTCAACGCGCACGACCGTCGGCGTATAACTCTATGGTATTATGTTAGATTGGACGGTAGCGTGCGTGAAGTGTCTTTATCATGGAAAAATGTAATACGCCTATAGAATCGATTCGCACGGGGAGTGGCGACACCGCTCTCCCCGTGCTTTCATTGCCTCGATTAATTGATTCCCAGTTTAAATTTAAGGGATTTCAATGTATTTTTCATGAGCATCGTGATGGTCATCGGCCCCACGCCACCGGGAACAGGGGTAATGGAGCCCGCGATCTCTTTGGCGGCGTTGAAATCGACGTCACCTTTCAGAATCGCTATTTTTTTGCCGGTTTTCTCACTGATTTTCTCCCCAACCCGGTTAACGCCAACATCGATGACACAACTGCCCGGTTTGATCCACTCCGGTTTGACCAAATCCGGAACACCGGCCGCAACAATCAGGATGTCGGCCCGCTGGCAGTGGGCAGCAAGATCTTTTGTACGGGTGTGTACGATCGTGACGGTAGAATTGGCCCCCGGGCCTTTCTGCAGCATCATATTGGCGATCGGTTTCCCGACGATATTGGAACGCCCAACCACCACGACTTCAGCACCACTGGTTTCCACCCCGGCCCTTACGATCATTTCCTGAATTCCGGCCGGTGTACACGGGGGGAATTTAACCTCGCCGCCACCGATCATCAGTCGCCCCACATTGACCGGATGAAACCCATCCACGTCCTTGTCGGGATCAATGGCATTGAGGATTTTCTTTTCGTCGACATGTTTCGGCAGGGGCAACTGGACAAGAATGCCGTTAATTGAATCGTCTTTGTTGTATTTGTCAATCAATGCCAGCAGATCCGCTTCGGAGATGTCTGCCGGTTGGGAATCCTGGACTTCTTTGAAACCGACGCGATGGGCAGTCTTTATCTTCAGTGTCACATACGACATGGATGCCGGATTTTCCCCGATGAGTATGGTGACAAGCCCGGGCACCACACCGTGCTTCTCTTTGATTTGCGCAACCTCTGTCGTGATTTCCTCCAAAATCTCCTCGCGGATTTCGGTACCAAGAATTAACTTTGCAGACATCTTCAACCTCCTTTTTTTAAATTATTTACGGATAAGCGCTAAGGTGGGACCTCAGGATTTTCGCCATGTCCTAAATCAATAACCAATTGTTGTCAAGAAACTCCTTCCCTCCTCATCGATTCGGAATCCTCTTCTAAAGGCACCGTGTTCGACCGAGCGATATGCGCCGTCTGTTCAGATATATCATCTATATTTTCGAATATTTTAAAGTGGATAGGGAACCCGATTTAAACCGATGGTTTCATCCATACCGAGCATGATGTTCATGTTTTGCACTGCCTGCCCGGCGGCACCCTTAACCAGGTTGTCGATGACCGACATGAGAATCAAACGCTTGCTACGCTTATCCAAGGCCAGACCGATATCGCAATAGTTCGTTCCCCGCACATTGAGTGTGTCCGGTCGTCTATCGTCGGAACAAAGGCGCACAAATTTTCGCTCGGCATAGAATTTCTTCAAGCAGGCGCGTACATCCTCCAATCCAACGCCATCCGTCGGTGTGGCATATATAGTTGTCTCCATACCCCGAGACATCGGAATGAGATGCGGAACAAATGTGATCACCACGTCCTTTCCGGCCTGCCGACTGAGCACCTCCTCCATTTCAGGGTTGTGGCGGTGAACGCCAACCTTGTATGCTTTAAAAGATTCGGTTACCGCGCAATAAAGGGTGGTCAAAGAGGGCGATCGGCCGGCTCCGCTGACCCCAGATTTGGAATCTGCAATTATCGTGTTCAATTCTACCAGGCCCATTTTCACCAGCGGCACAAGCGGCAACAGGACACTCGTGGGGTAACAACCCGGATTGCCGACAAGGTTGGCCTTGCGGATGTCGTCGGTGTAGACTTCAGACAGACCGTAAACCGTCTGAGACAAAAGCGCTGCAGCGGTATGTGGCTGATAATGCGCCGCGTAACGCTCGGCATCATGAAACCGGAAGTCAGCCGAGAGATCGACCACTTTCTTTTCTTTTTCGAGAAGCTTGGGAACAATTTCCATCGGCAGTTTGTGCGGCAAGGCCGTAAAAATTACATCCGATTTCTCGCTGACACGATCGATATCATATTCTTCGCAGCTCAGGTTCACGACACCGGCCATGGACGGGTAAATCCGATCGAATGCCTCTCCGATATAGTTACGTGACGTGACGACGGTTAGCGTAACATGAGGGTGCCCGGAAAGAAGGCGCACAAGCTCGGCACCGGCATATCCCGTTGCGCCCACTACGGCCACTCTGGTCATTGGGTGTCCTGTTCTCATACGCGCGTCCAAAGCCGATTGTTAGTAATATCGAACGTTTTTGATAACAATTACCAAAGCCACAAATGGTGCATTTCTAACAGAGATAGACCCCGATTGCAAGTTGGTTGCGCAGCGTGCCCTGTGATCTAAAAGCACATACTGTGTTCGAAATATACCGGCACGGAAAGGAAGATTTCAGTTATACCGCTTTCGAGTAATAAATTACGAAATACGGAAGGGTGGTGTAAGTGGTTGTAAGGAAAAACGTTCGAATAACGGAACGTTTTTTTGACAACCACTATATAATACCGATACGGGAGAGTTTGTAATTAGACTCGCTGCCAGCGTGATAGATCCCACCAAAGTGGCCCGTTTCGCCGCACAAAATGCCGCTTCAGCGGCCGGCCTGATGATCACCACCGAGACCATGATCACCGAAAAACCGGAGAAGAAAAAGGCTCGGCCGCCCCCCATGGTTGATGACATGCACTAATCCGTTGCCCCGGCAGGGCCTTTGGTGTAGAATATAGCCTGTTTGCTGGCCGCGAAATGCTTAATGGCGCGCCCCGCCGGTGCGCCATATTTTTTTCCACATCCGGGAGGAATCGAATGCCTATATACGAGTACGAGCATTTGGACAGCCCCTGTGACCGGGGTCAGGTGGTCGAAGTGAAGCAGTCAATCGACGATAGCCCTCTGAAGAGCTGCCCCCATTGCCATGGATCGGTGCGGAAGATCATATCCCTGAATTTCGTCAATACACCCAAGACAAACACCGAGTTGCGCGACAGCGGCTTTACAAAACTCGTCAAACGCGACGACGGTGTATACGAAAACGTGACCCGCCGCCATGGGGACAACCGCTACATGATCCGCAATCGTCCTGACACCATCCCGGATATCTCCAAGACAATTTCCGACTAAAAAACCCACCGACAACTGTCGGCAGGCTTTATACCGCTTTTTAAAAATAAATTCCGAAAAACAAAAGGATGGTATAAGGAATTGTAGGAAAAACGCTCGAATAACGGAACGTTTTTTTGACAACCACTATATTAATCCTGTCATATTTGGAGAATTGAAGCGTTTCATCCCCATCTTATCAAACCTAATCACACAATCTCTCATCCGCCCAGATAGGCTTTTTTCACTTCGGGGTCCTCCAACAGTTCATTAGATGGACCTTCCAACACGAGGTTACCGCTTTCCAAAACATAACCGCGCTGGGCGAACTTGAGTGCCAATCGCGCGTTCTGTTCCACCAGTAGTATGGTGGTCCCTTCCTGATTGATTTCCTTGAGTGCCTCGAAGACATTCAACATCAGCAGCGGCGCCAATCCCATGGATGGCTCATCCAGCAGCATGATTTTGCGACCGCTCATAAAAGCCCGGCCAATGGCCAGCATCTGTTGTTCACCACCGCTGAGGGTTCCGGCCTTCTGCAGTCGGCGTTCTTCCAATCGGGGGAATATCGCGAACACCCTGGCCTGGTCTTTGACAATGCCGTCGGCATCTTTGCGTGCAAAAGTGGCGAGTTGCAGGTTTTCGAGAACCGTCAGATTCCCGAATAACCGCCGTCCTTCGGGAACATGTGAAATGCCCAGCTCGCTGACCACCTTGTCGGCCGGGTATTTCGTTAAATTTTGGTCCTGGAAAATCATGTGGGTGTCCTTTGAGACCGGGACAAGGCGCGAAATGGCTTTTAATGTCGTGCTCTTACCGGCCCCATTGGCACCGATAATGGTCACGATCTCTCCCTCTTCGATCTCAAAGTCGATCCCATGCAGGGCTTTTATATTTCCGTAGGATACTTGCAGATTTTTCACCGACAGAAGCATCAGTCTATCGCCTCCTTGCCAAGATAGGCTTCGATCACTTTCGGATTGTTTTGGATTTCTTCCGGCGTACCCTCGGCAATGATCTCACCGAAAACCAGCGTCTGGATCTTTTCGCACAATTCCATCACCATTCTCAACCGGTGTTCGATCAAAAAGATAGCCACCCCTGATTCCTTGTGAATCCGCCGAAAGATCACCATCATTCCCTTCAGCTCTTCCGGATTCATTCCCGCTGTCGGCTCATCAAGGAAAAGAATTTTCGGTTCTGTGGCCAGGGCCCTGGCCATTTCGACCCGTCGCTGGTCGCCATACGGCAGGTTGAGCACGTTTTGATGCGCCAAATCGGTAATTCCGACAAGATCCAAAAGCTTATAGGCTTTTTCTTCGGCCTCGGCTTCCTGCCGTTTTCGTTTCGCCGTACCCAAAAACGCACCGATCAATCCGTAAGTCATCCTGGAGTACTGAGCCATGATCACATGCTCGAGAACGCTCATGTGTCGCCACAGCAGCAAATTCTGGAAAGTCCTTCCCAGTCCTATTGAGGCAATCTGATACGGCTGCAGTCCCACCAGGTTTTCACCCTCCAGACGAATGGACCCCTCCGTCGGCTGGTATATTCCGGTTATCAAATTGAATATGGTTGTCTTCCCGGCGCCGTTGGGGCCGATCAGGCCTCTGATCTGGCCGGGCTCGATCTGAAGATCGTATTTGTGTACGGCCCGCAACCCGCCGAAGTAATGTGTCATCTTTTCAACTTGCAGCAACGCCATATTACACCTCGTCTCCGGGATTCGGCTTCGGCTGGATCAGTTTCTTTACGTCGAACTCCTTGAAGGCAATCAATCCGGTGGGACGGTAGATCATCACCAGAATCAGCATCAGCGGGATAACAATCCATTTAAAAAGCTCCAGAGGTCGCAGCGCCTCACTTAGCATACTCAGGCTCACAGCGCCTAAAATCGATCCGTACACCGAGTTGAGTCCCCCAAAGTAGACCATGGCCAGTACCTCTGCGAGTTTCTGGATACCGAAAGTACCAGGATTCACATATCGCAAAACGTGGGCAAACAGCCCGCCAGCCACACCGGCCCAGAAAGCGGAGAACATGAAAGCCGTCATCTTCGTGCGGCGGGTGTCGATCGTCATGGCATTGGCAGCGGTCTCGTCATCCCGCACGGCATTAAGAGCCTTGCCAATGATGGATCTTACGAAGTTGTTGATAATCCAAATGCAAATCACGGTCCAGGCAAACACCGTCGGGAGATTGGCCCAGTTCGGCTGACTACTGAGACCACGCGGCCCCCCAACAAATTCCAGATTTTCGATGAGGCTTTTGACAATGAACATAAAGGCCAGGCTGATAATCGCCAGATAGTCACCCCGTGTTCTGAATGACGGGATAGCAACAAGCAAAGCCCCCAGGGACGCAACGCAACCGCCGAGAATTAGACCCAATGGGAAGAGAAAAGGACCCATGTAGGAAGGCAACAACGCTTGTCCGAACTGGCTGTCATTGACGAAAAGGGACACTGTAAAAACCGAAGTGGTATAGGCACCCAAAGCCATAAAGCCGGGATGGGAGCAGGAGAATTCGCCCATGTAACCATTGATCACGTTCAGGCTTACCGTCACCATAATGGCAATCAACGTGAACTTAAGGGTGATATCCCTGTAGTCACTGACTTCAGCCCAGATTTGTAAAACGGCGTATAATAGAACCAGGTGGATAAGAACGGAACCCTGCATCGAGATGTTCATCAATTTGCCGGCCAGCCAATTCGCCGGCGTGAGACAAAAGCGGGCTGCGACGATAACCGGCAGGAGATATATGATAAATACATAAAGGAAGATGCTGGGTATAAGAACAGGGTAATTTAAAATAATCGTGAAGCCAAAAAGCGCCGGTATTTTCGGCAACCCTATGGATAGAGCCAGTTGCCTGCCCACAACTTGTTCAAGTAGGACTGCGGCCAGTGCACCGCAAAGCCAACCCAGAACTGGTATCCGAGAAAAAAATACCCGGATTTTATTTATCACTCCATTTTCAGGCGCAGACAGTTCGCTGCTTGTTGCTTGCATTATACTCCCTTTCCGAAAAATCGCAGGTGGCGCAATGCGCTGATTGGATCATGACGGCTAAAGCCTCAATTTAGCACTGTACGGTTCACCAAAGAACCCATAGGGTCTGAAAACCAGGATGAGCAATACGATTGAATAGGCGATGAGGTCTCTTAGGGTTGATGGAAAAATCATGGCCACAAAGATCTCAATGAACCCAAGCAGAAAACCGGCCAGCGTCGCGCCCATTATTGACCCCCGGCCTCCCAAAATGGCGGCAACGAAAGCCTTCCATCCGAATACGATTCCCATGTAAGGATCCAGCACCGGATAGGCCACGCCAAAAAGAATGCCGGCCAGGGCAGCCAAGGACGACCCGATAGCGAAGGTCATGGCGGCAATGCGATTTATCGACACGCCCATCAAGGGCACGACGACAAAATCGAACGCCATGGCACGCATGGCCATCCCCCAGCGGCTCTTGGTAATAAACAGATGCAGGGCCAGCATGAATGCAAGTGAAACAGCGACGATCATAATCTTTTTATTGGTTATATACACGCCGCCGACATTAAACGTTACGGTTTCGATCAGGGACGGAAAACCCACCCTCTGGGTACCCATTCCCCAGAGAATAATGGTTTCGAGAATAATACCAATCATCAAACCGGTTATGGCCGCCGATGCCCGGGGAGCATCCCGAAGGGGGCGGTAGCCGACCCTTTCGACGAACATACCCAGAAAAGAAGTTAAAAACATGGAAAGAAGGATGGTCAGCACCAGGGTCAGCCAACCTGGAAGGGCAATCGCCCACTGGGAAGCTATAACAAGCAAGCCGGTGGCGACACCGAAGCCGATATAGGCCCCTACCATGAAAATGTCACCGTGGGCGAAGTTAAAAAGCATCAAAATGCTGTATACCATGGAGTAACCCAATGCGATCAAGGCGTAAAAGCTGCCCCATTGCAGGGCGTTTACAAGATTTTGAAGAAAGAATGCCATCGAGTCTGCTCCTTATGGTTTGAAGCTTATAGCTGAAGCTTCGTTCCACCTGCAACCGCGTCTGAGAACGTCTAATTATCGTTTATCGTCAACGCTTTGTTGCAGTGGAATGCGAGGCCAATATCTGGCAGTCAAGGTTCAAAAAGGCGGACACAGGGAAATGCCCTGGCCCGCCGTTTTGCAAATCGTAATCTGGTTCGATTGGCTTGCTTGAGAGTTAAGGTAACTCTGATAAGAAGCGGGTCGAAGACGATACCGCCGTCGACCCGGTTTTAATTGAACCTACGGGCAAACCGACTTGTAGAATTCGAATTCGCCTTTGTCGCTGATCTTGACAATCACGGCACATTTGGACGGGTCGCCGCTGCCGCCAAAGGTCATCTTGCCGGTGATACCCTCATATTCCTTTATATTCGCCATGGCATCACGGACGCACTGGCGGTCCTTCTTCAGATCACCGGAAATTGTTCCGCAATCCTGGATGGCTTGTTGCACCAACCCGATGGCATCCCATGTCAGGGCCCCGACATCGTCAGGAATGTAACCATATTTTTTCTCGTAGCGGTCGATAAACTCTTTGGTCTTGCCGGTAGCGCCTGCCGCGGCATAATGTGTGCTGAAGAACAGTCCGTAACAGTCCGACCCGCAGAGCTTAACCGTCTCGGCCGAACCCCAGCTGTCACTGCCAACGATTGGATTGTTGAATCCCAACTGGTGGGCCTGTTGAACGATCAATGCCACTTCGTTGTAATACTGGGGAGTGAACAGGAATTCGGCTCCAGAGTTGATGATGTTGGTCAACTGAGAACTAAAATCGGCATCCTTGGTTGTGAAACTTTCGAAGGCCACCATGGAGTCGGGGCCGTTTATACTCTCCCAGGCCTTTTTGAAATCTTCCGCAAGTCCCTTGGGATAGTCGCTGGCCACGTCATAGAGGACCGCCGCCTTGGTGAACCCGAACTCGTCTTTAATGAAATTGGCCACCACCGGCGCCTGGAACGGGTCGAGAAAGCAAGATCGGAAGACAAACGGCCGGTCTGCTGTGGTTTTTGGATTCGTGGACCAGGGGCTGACCATTGGCGTGCTGTAGTTGTTGGCCACCTCGCCCGCCGGCACGGCTTGCTTTGAGGATTGCGGGCCGACAATCATCAGAACCTCGTCTTCGGTGATTAACTTGGTGTTAACTTTAACAGCGGATTCGGCCTTGGCCTCGTTGTCTTCGATCACCAGAGCAACCTGGTATTTCTTCCCGCCGACATCCAGTCCCCCTGCAGCGTTGATATCTTCCAGCCACATCTGGGCCGCATACTTCGAGCCTTCTCCGACCTTGGGAATATCGCCGGTAATCGGTGCATTAATACCAATTTTAATGGCTTTCGGTGCCTCAGGTCCGCAGGCCATTAAGACCATTCCGAAAACCAGGCAACAGACAATACCGGTAATAACCAATCTTTTCTTCATCTCTTCCTCCTTTTTTCCTGTCGCATATGGATGGTGATAATTACGTGCACACCACGACCTAACTCAGGTTTAGAGTTCGGTCTGTTAGCATACGGTTTTTACATAATCAACCACTAATATGAAATTACCGCGCTGACCCCGACACGTTACTGGTGTCGGCATGCCTAGACTGGATATAAGACGGATGAAGCATCTGCTCAATCGCATCGGTGAATGTTTTTTCGACAGGTGTAGATATGATTTTTTTTGCAGAATTAATTAAATTAATCAATAAAATATTGACAAATCCATCAATAAATCATAAAAATTTTACGAATCACATCAAAATACACACTTAAAACGTCGGTTAACCGTCATGAAAATCGATGACGTCACCATCGAGATCATTAAATACCTCCGGGACGGTCGCAAATCCAACCGCAAAATCGCCGAAAAATTGGGGTTATCAGAAAATACAGTCCGGACACGGGTTAATTCCCTGATCAGTGAAGGGGTTATGGACATATGCGGCCTCGTTGACCCCGAGGCCCTCAGCGGCCATCGGGTCGCGTTCATCGGTGTCAAGCTGGCGACCCTCAATTTGGTAGAGAAAGGAAAAGAATTCAGCAAACTGAAAGGGGTTATTTCGGTCAGCGTTGTCACCGGCAGATTCGATCTGATGGTGGTGGTTCTGCTTAAGGAAGGATTCGATCTACTCGAGTTCTACACCCGTGAAGTCTATCGTCTAAAGGACGTAAGGTCGGTCGAAACCTTCGTTGTATATAAAGGCTACAATCTCAAAGTGCCATACATCCTCTAAAATATATGGAGAGTTTAATGAACGCTGACACTAAAAAAACACGCCTTCATGGCTGGCACGTTCAAAACAGCGCCAACATGGCTCAATTCGGTCAGTACGACATGCCCCTGTGGTACCCCAGCGGAGCGAAAAAAGAGCACCTGGCGGTTCTAACCGATGCCGGTATGTTCGATACGAGCCACATGAGTGTCATTACCGTCAAAGGTGCTGGGGCCCAGAACCTCCTGCAGGTCTGTTTTACCAAGAACCTGGCAGCCTGCGTCGGAAAAAATCAAAAACCACTGACCTCCGGTAAAAGTGTGTATGGTGCCTTTCTAAACGAAAATGGCGAGGTCATCGACGATGCGATTGTTTTTCAAATTTACGACTCGCTTTACATGGTCGTCGTTAATGCCGGTATGGGCGGTGTCGTCAGTAGCCATCTTCAGGACTATGTCGGCAGTCACAAGGCGGCTGTCGTCGACCTCACCGATCAGGTCGGCAAGCTCGATGTCCAGGGACCTCAGGCCGCTCGAATCGTCAGCCGTATTATCGAAAATCCGGAAAAAGTGCTAACGAAACTACCCTTTTTCTCGTTCAAGGGGCACTTTAATGCCGCCCTCCCCATATCGGAAAAAGTGAGACTCAAGGATGGCACGCCACTCCTGCTCTCGCGAACGGGTTATACCGGCGAATTCGGATTCGAACTTTTCGTGGCGCCGGACAAGTTTGTCGCGCTTTGGAATCAACTCCTCGAAGCCGGTCAATCGTTTGGAATGCTCGCTTGCGGTTTGGCAGCACGGGATTCACTGCGAGCAGGGGCCGTATTACCACTCTCACATCAGGACATCGGACCCTGGCCATTCAAGAATAACCCCTGGCCGTTCGCCCTGCCCTACTCTGCCGATGGCAGTGGTTTTACAAAAGACTTTCTCGGCGCCGAAGCCCTTTTAAAGAGCTCCTATAACGAATATACTTATTCATTCGCCGGCTACGATTTGCGTAAGGTGGCCGCCGGGGATCCCGCAGAAGTATATATAGAAGGAGAATCAACCATCGGCAGCGTGCTGACCTGCGCCACCGACATGGCTATCGGCCGCGTGGACGAAAAAATTTTCAGTATCTGTAGCCCGAACAAACCACCGAAGTTTAAACCCAGGGGGCTTTGTTGCGGTTTTATAAAAGTAAACCAACCGTTAAATGCCGGAAAGACGGTTATCCTAAGGGATAAACACCGATCAGTGAAAGTAGAAATCGTTAAGGATATCCGCCCTGACCGCACAGCGCGCAAACCGTTGGCAAGTTTTCTGTAAGAGAAGTGCGCCCATGCCAGGTTGATGGAAAACGTCATCATGGCAAACAACACGAGGACATGATTCAGAGAACCGCTTTGTGCCGTAAAGGAAGGCATCAAACCGAAACGAATCCCGTATAGGCAAGTGCAATCGCTTTCCTATATCATTCCAGAGACTGTATTAGAAGGCATCTCAAAAAAGTTTTTTAGCCCAATCTCTGCGTTGGCTCCTCGCTTCAAGTCCTCGACATACTTCAGTATGCCTGCGGGCTGCGACCCACAGAGAAGGATCGTTCAGGCGGGAAGTCCCGCACAGCGGGGAATCTCGGATCCGCCTTGACCTTGGGCCAAAATCCTAATTTTGAGATAGCTTCTAATGTCAACCCAAGCGAACACAAAGGAGGTCGACCATGAAAGAAATCAATCAGCTCAACCTGCCCGATAACTTGCACTACGCTGAAGATCACGAATGGGCCCAAAAAGACGGAGAAAATATCCGGGTTGGTATCGACGACTATGCCCAGGATCAACTGGGAGACATCGTGTTTGTTGAACTACCGCAGACGGGGGACAAACTGGCCAAAGGTGATGTTTTCGGTACGGTTGAATCTGTAAAAGCGGTTTCAGAACTTTTCATGCCCATCGGCGGTGAAGTTATTGCAATCAACAAGAACCTCGAAGAATCGCCGGAGTTGGTCAATACGAGCCCTTACGCTGACGGTTGGATGATCGATGTCAAGCCGACAGATGCTGCTGAGCTCGAGTCACTTATGACCAAGGAAGCCTATCTCGAAATGCTGAAAGGACTCTAATCATGCGCTATCTCCCTCACACCAAGGAAGATGTCGACGCCATGCTGGCAACAGTCGGGGTTGGAAATCTTGACGACCTTTTCGCAACAATTCCAAAAGACTGCTGCTGCCGGCTCGATATGGACTTACCGGAAGCCAAGACCGAGTGGGAGCTTAACGACCACATGGACAACCTGGCAGCCCACATGGCCGTGACTCCCGAGTACAAGGTGTACTTGGGCGCCGGAAGCTACGACCATTTTGTACCGGCGGCCGCACGGTATGTTTTGAGCCGTGGTGAATTCGTTACCTCCTACACCCCCTACCAGCCTGAAATCAGCCAAGGCACTCTTCAGGCTATTTACGAATACCAAACCCTTGCCAGCCGGTTGATGGGAACTGAGGTGGCAACGGCCTCCCATTACGACGGATCGACAGCACTCGCTGAAGCCTTGTTGATGGCCATCCGCATAACTGGTAAAAAGCGGGTGGCGCTTTCTGCAACCGTCCATCCGTTGCACCGCCGGGTTGTCAGGACTTATTTCGACCCACCCGGGTATGACCTTATCGAACTGCCGTATTTGGCGGATGGCCGAACCGACTTCGATGTCATTGACACCCTCGATGATCTTGCCGCCGTGGCGGTACAGTCACCCAACTTCTTCGGTTGCATCGAAGACCTCAAATCCGCTGCCAATCGCGCTCACGCTAAGGATGCTCTTCTTGTCGCCTCCTTCACGGAGCCTTTGGCCTATGGCCTGCTGAAGAGTCCCGGTAGCCTCGACGCCGATGTCGTTTGCGGCGAAGGTCAAAGCCTGGGGCTACCCCGCAGTTTCGGAGGCCCAGGTTTGGGTATGCTCGGCAGTCGGATGAAATTCGTGCGCAGCCTGCCGGGGAGATTGGTGGGTCGGACCAAGGACATCGACGGTCGGAACGGCTTTGTACTGACCCTGGCCACAAGGGAGCAGCACATCCGCAGAGAGAAAGCGACGTCAAACATTTGCACAAACAACAGCCTCTGTGCCACGACTGCAGCCGTATATATGGCATCGCTGGGCGGCACCGGATTTCGCGAACTGTCGCAACTCAATCACGACAAGGCCGAATATCTAAAAGGCCAGCTGGCGCAGGCCGGATTCAGCGCGCCCTTTACCGGGCCGACTTTCAATGAATTTGTCATCCGATTTCCGGATGATTTCGACGATATATACCACCGACTGCTCAATAAAAAAATTATCGCCGGTTTGCCACTGGCCAAATACTACCCGGAGCTCTCCGATTGCACCCTTTTGTGTGTTACGGAAACCGCCACCCGGGAAGACATGGACGACTTGGTCAAGGAGGTGCAGTCATGACAGAAACTCTCGGAACCACCGGATTGATTCTGAATGAACCCTTGCTTTGGAATAAAGGCTGTAAAGGACGCAGTGGCTTTTCCATGCCGCGCCGTGACGTGGACGTCGCTGACTTGGACACGGAACTGGTTGGTTCGGGTCCGGATTTTCCCGATTTAAGTGAAGTCGATCTCGTTCGGCACTACACCCGTCTGTCGACCTGGAACTTTGGCGTAGACACCGGCATGTACCCGCTCGGCTCGTGCACCATGAAATACAACCCGAAGACCAATGAACGTCAGTGCCAGTTGGCGGGCTTCGCAACAGCCCATCCGCTTCTCCCACCGGAGCTTGCCCAGGGTGCCCTATCGTTGCTGTATAATCTGGGGCAGTATCTGGCAGAGATTACCGGAATGGATGCGGTTTCCCTGCAGCCGGCAGCCGGCGCCCATGGCGAATTGGCCGGTATGTTGCTGATTTTCGCCTACCACCGCAGCAAGGGGGCCCAACGTTCCAAGATCATCATTCCAGATACGGCCCACGGAACCAACCCGGCCAGTGCGACCCTGTGCGGCTACCGCTCTGTTCCCGTCAAATCGGGACCTAACGGGGTTCTCGAGGCTGAAGCTATCGCTGCCGTCATGGACGAGGAAACCGCCGGCATCATGGTGACAAATCCCAATACCCTCGGTCTATTCGAACACAATATCCGGGAAATAACCGATATTATCCACGCCAAAGGCGGTTTGGTCTACTGCGACGGGGCCAACATGAACGCAGTAATGGGTATCGTCGACATGAAAATGATCGGCATCGACGTCCTGCACCTCAACCTGCACAAAACATTCTCCACACCACACGGTGGCGGCGGTCCCGGTTCCGGCCCGGTTTGCGTTCATAAAAAATTGGAACCGTTCTTGCCGGTCCCCCGCGTCGTGAAAGTCGCAGACGCGTACGAACTTTCCGAGGAATACCCGGAGTCGATCGGTAAACTGGATACCTTTCATGGTCATTTTGGGGTGATGGTCAGGGCTTACAGTTATATATTAAGCCTGGGTCCGGGTGGTCTGAAAAGGGTCAGCCAGCTGGCCGTTCTGAATGCCAACTACATCAAAGAGCATCTCAAAGGGACCTATCACCTCCCTCACGACAAGCCGTGCATGCACGAGTGCGTTTTCAGTGACCGGAACCAGGCGGTTCACAAGGTCACCACCCTGGATATTGCCAAGCGGCTTATGGATTACGGATTTCATCCGCCCACGGTTTACTTCCCTCTGGTCGTAGCGGGTGCGATCATGGTCGAGCCAACCGAAACCGAATCAAAAGAAGATATCGACAGTTTTATCGACGCCATGAAACAGATCGATCGCGAGGCAAGGGAAAATCCGGAACTCCTTTACGAAGCGCCGCACCACAGCAAGGTTCGCCGCCTCGATGAAGTTACCGCCGCCCGCAAACCGTGCCTGGCGGGTTAACCCGAAAATTGTCTGTAATGTTTTCGGCAAATGAAGATTATGACCAACCAATATCGATCCTCGACCCGTCGCACGCAACGCAACGCATGGCGGGTATACGAGCCGGGCTGCACGGCCTATGCAGATGCGCTGGCCTTGCAGCATCGGCTCGTACAAACACGAAAATCGTCGACTATGGAATCCGACCTTCTGATTCTTCTCGAACATCCGCCGGTATTTACTCTCGGCCGAAGGGGCGGCCGTGAGAATCTGCGTGTTTCCAACGATTTTCTCGAAAAATCGGATATACCGATCATCCAGGCCGAGAGAGGTGGCAACATTACCTATCACGGTCCAGGACAACTGGTGGCATACATTATTGTGGACCTGGAGGCATCCAGAATATCGGTAAAGGACCTTGTCGAACAATTGGAAGAAACGATGATCCGAACGGCCCACTGGTGGGGCATCAAGGCTTCACGAAACCCTACCAATCGGGGGATCTGGGTCGGCAACCGGAAGATGGGCAGCATCGGCATTGCCATCCGCAAGGGCGTCACCTATCATGGACTGGCACTAAACGTGGACATGTCTCTCGAACCTTTCCGTTGGATAAACCCCTGCGGACTGCAAAACGTCGATGTGACTTCTCTGCAGCAGGAATCACCACGCCATTCCATAACCATGCAGTCGGTGCAGCCAATATTCAAGAGGCAGTTCGAGACCGTTTTCAATATCGATTTAGAGCCGGTAGGACCGGATGAGATGGGAATCGAAACGGTGACTCCCGCGGGAGGTCGATCTCTGCGGAATGACAGCGGCCGTTGTCATTCCGGGATATGAAGGATCTGATATATTAGAATGAAGATTAGAGCCAAAAAGCCGTCATGGCTTACCCGACGCCTGCCCAGCGGACCCGATTACGAAAAGGTCCGCGTCCTAATGAACCAGGGCCGGTTGCACACAGTTTGCCAGGAAGCCAAATGCCCGAACATCTGGGAATGTTTTTCAAACAGCACGGCCACATTCTTGATTCTGGGAGACCGCTGCACCCGCAATTGCCGCTTCTGTGCGGTGGCCAAAGGTCCGATCGAATTACCGGATCCCGAAGAACCGCCCCGGGTTGCTGCAGCCGTCAGGGATCTGTCTCTCTTATATGTGGTGATCACATCGGTGACGCGTGACGATCTGCCTGACGGTGGTGCCGGCCATTTCGCTGAGACCATCCGTGAAATCCACGCCAGTACTCCGAAGGCCATTATCGAGGTATTGATACCCGATTTCCAGGGCAGCCGCGAAGCCCTTCGAATCGTACTCGATGCAGGGCCGGATGTATTGAACCACAACATTGAAACTGTGCCGCGCCTCTACCCTACCGTGCGTCCTGGAGCGGATTACAGGCGCTCATTGCTGCAGTTGGAACGCGTGCAGGGTATCAGTGCCCCGACGCTGACCAAATCGGGCCTGATGCTCGGCTTCGGTGAGACCCGGGCAGAAATAGAACAGACCTTAAAAGATCTGCTCGATGTCGGCTGCCGTATGTTAACCCTGGGGCAGTATTTGCAGCCATCTAAAAATCACCTGCCGGTTGCGCGATTTGTTCATCCCGAAGAATTCGACCATTGGAAAAATACTGCCCTTGAATTGGGCTTCTCCGATGTAGCCAGCGGACCTTTCGTCAGAAGCTCATATCACGCCAAGGAACTCTTCCACGCCTCGGGAAACCATTGAGGCCATGCCCTATTTCAGAACAGAAGACGGCTGCCGGCTGTACTATGAAACCATCGGTATGGAGGCAACGAAACCGGTGATCGTCTTTCTCAACGGTACGATCCAAAACACCGTGCATTGGAAAAGCCAGGTCAATTATCTCAAGGATCGCTACCGGCTATTACTTTACGACGGCCGTGCCCAGGGACGCAGTGATCTGGGGGAAATACCGCTGGGGATCGATATCCATGCGGCCGATCTTTCCGCCCTGCTGCGATATTTGAACATCGCGAAGACAAACCTGGTGGGATCGAGTCATGGTGCCCGGGTCGCATTAGAAACGGCTGTGCATTACCCGCATTGTGTTACCCGTGTGGCGATGTGCAGCATATCAGACCGGCTGAACGACCGCACCTGCGCCACATTGAGGATTTGGAGGGATATATTAGCAACCAGCGGTCTTGAAGCTGCCGCATGGGCCATGTTGCCGACGGTCTTGGGGTCGGCTTTCCTTGAAGAAAATCGGCGAATGCTCCCAAAAATCGTCAAGGCGATCATATTACGTAACCGACCGGCATCTCTCCTGGCACATTTCGATGCCATGTTGGCCGATTCCCGGCGATTGCCACCGGCCGTAAAAGCCGGTTCACCGGCCCTCGTTATTTCCGGCGAACAGGACCCCCTGGTTTCTCCGGAAGGCGCCAGGCGCCTTGCCGATCAACTTGGCGGAACGTATGTTTTAATGAACGGTGTGGGTCACACGATTCAGATTGAAGCACCGGATCGGCTCAATCGCGAATTAGACGCATTCCTGATGTCGGAAGAGCGCTGATATACCCGGCCGAAATCGAAATGAACTTTATTCTTCTCTATTTTCCGCCTTTATATCGCGAATACGACTGGCCACCCTGTCCGGATAATCTTTGGGAAATGTCCAGTAGCGTGTCCCTATCGGGCTATGGTTTTGCTGAAGCCCTCTTTCAGCCGGGCCGAGTTGTAGCAGCGAACATCATCAATACATCGCTGCTGACCCATGGGTGGTCTTACCAGAAGGAATGGGCGCCCTTGTCAAGATCGGGAATATCCTCAGATTTGATATCGATAATATCTAAAGTGGATCGTTTCGAGACTTCGACAACCCATTGTCTTTCTTCGGGACTGAGCTCATCTGCATTCGGGCGTCCCGCCCGGGAAACCCCGTGATGTCCTTCCGCCAAAGAGAGCACAAAATCGTTGATATTAATCGAAATGGAGACCATGCGTGCCAAGTCAGCGTAGCGGGGGAGGTGATCGATAAAAGCTTTCAAATCCACGTCCGGTAAAGCATTTGCGGGAAAAACTCCTCCACCTCTCAGGTATGTCATTCTATATTTTTAACTTAGTAAAAGACCAAAAGAAAGCTCCGCCGCCCTCAAGCGTGGAGCTTTCTCTTCTGGTCAAATCCGTACAGGTTGAAGTATTAGCGTCCTCTCCCTGCACCTTCGTTGCTACGCTTGATCCATGCGCCGTTCTTGATCCCAACGCGAGCAGTCAGAGTGAGCTTTGGCCTCTTAAAAGTCCAAATTGGCCGGTTCGTAGAATTCTTTGGGGTGTTTGCAAGATGGACATTTTGGCGGTGGTTCGACACCTTCGACTGTATAGCCGCAAATGCTGCATTTCCACTTGATCGGTTGCTCGCGCTTGAAGACGGTGCCGGACTCGACCATCTGGAGCAATTTTCGATACCTTGCTCTGTGATGCGCCTCGATTTTGGCAACCTGCTTGAAGGCCATGGCCGCTTCCTTTTCTCCCTCTTCCTCGGCAACTTTGGCAAATTCGGGGTACATGCTCTCAACCTCGTAGTCTTCCCCACCAAAAGCTTCCTTGAGATTTGCCGCCGTATCCCCTATTCCGTTCAGCAGTTTGAGATGATCCTTGGCATGCTGTTTTTCATTCTCAGCCGTTTCTTCAAATATTTTGGCAATGTAGTGATACCCCTCTTTCCGGGCAACCTTAGCGAAAAACGTATATTTGTTTCTTGCCTGGGACTCGCCTGCGAACGCAGCCTTCAAATTTTCGGTCGTCTTACTCATTCTTTCTCCTTTCTGTTGTTATTGTTATCCGATATGGCTCTATCGTCGTGGACGATCTTACTTGCTGCACGCCTTGCAAATCCCTTTGAGCACCACCCTTTTGCGCTTCACCTGAAAATAGTTGTGGATATCCTCCGGAACGGCCAGGTTATCGTAACCGACGTGAATGAAATCCTGGATCTTGCCGCATCGCATGCAGTGCAGGTGGTGGTGGTCTCTTACATCCGTGTCGAACCGTTTGGCCCCACCGAATATCTCGACGACTTCCAAAAGGCCGATTTCCGCGAATTTCAATAAAGTGCGGTTGACCGTGTCGAAGGAAATGTTCGGGTACTCTTTTTTTACAGCCTGATAGATGGCATCGGCTGTGGGATGTTTATCTGAAATTAGCAATTCTTTATATATAGCCACCCTCTGGGGAGTAATCTTTAGCAGATGGCCCTGACAGATCTGAATGAATTCGTCGATTATTTCTTTCTCTGTCGGTTGTTGCATATTTCTCCTAAATAATAATTGATCCAATTTGTCAAGACATATATTCCTCAGCGAATTGAAAGTTCGATTTTTGTTTTGGTTGCAAGCATCATCTGCAAGGACCTTGGATCCGTCCGGATGTTTTATCAATTTAAATACGCCACCGTTCTCTCTGAAAGATCCTTACGTCTTCTTTATGTCCTTGGCCAACTCCTTGATAATGGAAAGCACGTTACGCCCCCTTTGACGCGCGATCCGATGGGCCTCGTCTACCAGAATAGTTGCCCTCTGCTTCAGCACACTATGGGGGGGGCAATCGATTTCCTGGCGTTGGTAATGCCACGCCAGCAATCGCATGGCCATATTTTCTTCCTGCTGTCTAAAAAAGCCCATGCTGCCATCTCTCCTTTTTGATAATATGCCGAATGCTTTCGGATTTCTCAGTCGCAGCGCAATATGGAGTCTACGCCTTCGCACTGCGTTGACAAGGAGCATAGGCACATGCCACAGCCAGGCCCCCTGAAAAACGAACGGAACCAGTTGCACGACGCACGCTTAGCGTTATGAAAAACCGAGCTTAATCATTCTGGCGACAGATCTTCAGTATCACTTCCTCAAGTAATAAGTGCTTGTTGTCGCTACCGGATTTGATGCGCAAATCGGCCATTGAAAGGTATTCGTAAGCCTGGAGCAGGTCCTGTTTCGAAAAGTTCTCTGCGTTGAGGAACTGTTGATATATTGGGTAGGGATTATGCGGAAATTTGGCAATCAACAAATCCGTTTTTAACTGGGGTTTTTTCCCACGACCCCGCTTCTTCACCGGCAGGACTTCGCCATTAACCGATCTGTCCAGATCATCCCGCCATTGCTGCAGTGTTTCGAGCAACTCTGAATCGAACTTTTCTACAACCGGCAAAACGTTGGTTCTAAATGTATTGTAGGGACAGCCTGAACGCCAGACCTTTCCAAGCGGGCTGGCGACAAACGCCTTGATCAACAATAGTTTCCTGACCTGGTTCAAAAGGGCGACCATTATCTGCTCGGGCCGCAAGGCGTCCTGCCCCGCAGACATCAGCGCATTCATGTAAAACAAAGCGTCGTCCCTGTTGCGGGACGCAAAGGCCCCCGTGAAGGCGTATACCGGATCTTTTTTTGTCCGTTTGAGCGTTGAGACGACGTCTTTCCGAGTGATAAGATCTCTGCACCAACGTAGCTCACAAGCTTTTCAAGATTGTTGACAATCGCCCTGAGTTCAAAACCGGTTGTCTCGATCAGGGCCTTAAAAGCGTCGGGTGCCAATGATTTACCGCTATTGCGCAGAACGGCGCGCACGGTATCTGCCAACACCGCCTCCTGGGCGGTTTTATCTGCCTTGCGATCGCCCTTTGGGAACGGAACAGTCGACGATAACGCCTTGTCCCCGAATGGTCTTGAATAGTTTGCGGCGTTTGTCGACCGTATCGGTTGTTATCAGCAAGCGATGTCCAGCCGGGAACCCTTTTTCAATCGCACGGCAAAGTATGCTCTCATTGTCTATGGCTTTAGGAACCTTGCGCCCCTTTTCCAGGCAAAACGCGATGATATCGTCCAGACAGCGATCGTCTTCCGGTAGTTCTACTCCAGCAGGAAGACTCTCCCGCCGGTTCGGTAAAGCCAGATCATCGAAGGAAAGATTTACCAGGGCCATAAATCGCAAAAGGTAGTCGGCCGCCCGGTTCAGGTTCTGAGTTTCATGCGCCTTCACGGCAGTCAGCAATATGTTTTCCGCGTTTGTTTTCGAATCGAAAATCCGGGCTTCCAGCAAACCGACAACTTTTGGGCCCGACAGCAGTGAAAACGTGTTTAATTTCTCGATGGCCTCAGAGACACCGTCATCATTCCCGTCAATTGGTTCGAAATTGAAGCTTTGATTGGATTCAGGCACCAATCTGTTTAACACCTTTTTATAAGCCGCCTTGCAGAGCATTTCTTCGCCATAAATCAGGTATACAGCGGACGGCAACTTGCCACGGTCGTTAACCGTGTTGTCGTTTACAGAATCGAGTCCTTTAAGATGGTCATCCAGGGTTTTGTAGTTTAGCTCGGTCATGGTGTATTTAATAATGGGAGGAGTGTTCTCCAGTTAATGGTGCGCCCGCAATGGAAAGGAAATTCCCCGTAAAAGTAAGGCTTGGGTGCATGTCTTCTTACTGTTGGCTCGTCAATCGCCGGTCACCCCCTTCGTTCCGATACATACGATATTCCCCCTGCTGCCAATATAGTAAACGGGGGACTGCGGCAAAGTCTTTCAGGAGCCCTCCGGGGTAGGCGGTCGGGATTGGTGCCACAGGTAAAACAACATGCTCAGCCCAGTAAAGGCAATAAAAGCAGATATAATTTGCGTGTTCGAAAAAAATGCTGGCGATGGTTTGGTATACCCTGGAAAATCGAGAGTATCTACGAGCAACTGCAGCACGCTGTGAAGTATAACAAAAATCCAGAAGACCCTTCCGTCGAAATTTCTGTGCCCGCGCAACATCAAAAGGACGATGAAAATGAGAAAACTGCCGCAGGCCAGATAAAAAGGTCTCGGGTGCGGGATCGACAGCATACTGTTTAGGCCCTCTTCCGGCCAGGAAAGCAAGCCCTCGGTGACCGATTCAGTCAGCCTTCCGGGAAAAAGGCCCGAGAAGAAGCAGCCGATCCAGACAAAAAAATGACCGATGGCCAGAGTCGGCGCAAACATGTCGGCGGTTTTCCAGAGCGGCAATCGTGCATGCTTGATATATACCAGCCCGACGATCAGGGCGGCGGCGGCCCCGCCATAGTAAAACGATCCGCCGTTCCAAAGACGTAAAATTTCCAACGGGTCGGCGAAAATGACCTCAGGTTTGTAAAATAGGTCACCAATCCTTGCTCCGGCGATTGCCGCAACCATCAACCAGAAACAGAGGTCTGCAATGCGGTTTTCGGCAGCGCCGGCTGACCGGATCTCAGCCTTGATCATCTGCAGACCGGCGATAAGCGCCACAGAAACGAAGACGCCGAAGACAATCGACGGTAATATATCGGCATCGAAGATCATCGCGAAATGTCATCAACCCGTGCGGTTTTTGCTTGATTCTTGCACGCGTCGGAAAATGGTATACTGCTTCTTCGGTTGGCGTGCGATTACGGCAGAACCCTGCCTATGGCCCGATCTACTCTGGTAGCTTTTTGAACAGCAAGTGGAGGATAAAAATTCCTATACCGATCGTTATGGCGCTGTCAGCGACGTTAAATGCAGGCCAGTGAAAAGTTCCAATATAGAAATCGAGAAAATCGACAACTTTTCCCAAACGAATCCGGTCGACAAGATTTCCGATGGCACCACCGAAAATCATTGCAAAAGCGCTGCCCAGTAGAATATATGACGCCGGTGTTTTCATGTAGTACCACAGGATCAACCCAACCGCTAGAAGGGAAACGAAGAGAAAAACCACTTTGCGCAGCATGGGGTCGGATTGCGCCAGAAATCCGAATGCACCACCAGGATTGTGAATATGGGTAAGATTGAAAAACCCGGGAATCACAGTAATGGTATGGTAGGGCTGCAGGTAGTGCGCAATAAGAATTTTGGAGACCTGGTCGAGAAGCACCAGGATACCGCTGATGATCAGCAGCCTCGTTATCTTGTTTCCTTCTATAGTCACAATCACGCTCTTATTTAATTTCCGTCCAGAAATAGAGTGACCATCAGTCAGTTATTTCTTCCAGCGATAATTTGCAACGGTTGCAGATCGTCGGGTGATCGTCGAACGTACCGACCGATGTATCATGAACCCAACAGCGTTCGCATTTTTCACCCGCCGCTCGTTCAACAAGTACCTGCAACCCCTCGATGTCTTCACTCACGTATGCATTATCAAATTTTGCATCGAGCACAAGCGCGGTCTGGGAGACAATAAAAACAGATCGCAACTCCTCGGCATACGGCGCCAATACATCGTGCTGGGCTTTGGATACCGAGATAGTGACGGCGGCATCCAGTGGGTGGCCGATTAGTTTTCGCGCCCGGGCAGCCTCGAGTGCTTTGGTAACCTCTGCCCTTACCTCCAGCAGTTTTTCCCAGTTCTTCTGTAGGGTTTCGTTCTTCCATTCAGTGTGCACTCTCGGCAGGGTCGTCATGTGAATGCTCTCTTCTTTACCCGGACGATCGGGCATATGAGCCCAAATCTCTTCGGCTGAAAAAACGAGAATGGGTGCCATCAAGCGGGCCATTGCATCCACGATGGTGTACATCACTGTCTGGGCACTTCTCCTCCTGCTCGAACCGGCCGGTGAGGTATAAAGACGGTCTTTGAGAATATCCAGATAAAAAGCCGACAGATCAAGGGTGCAGTAGTTGTATAGGCGATGATAAATCACATGAAAATCGAATTTTTTGTAGGCTCGGTCGACAATTTCCGTCAGTTCTTGAAGCTTGTGCAGGGCAAACCGGTCGATTTGTGGCATCGCATCATAGGCAATCTTGTCTGTCTCAGGATCGAAATCGTAGAGGTTACCCAACATAAAGCGGGCGGTGTTGCGGATACGACGATAGGCATCACTGAGTTGTTTGAGAATGTTTTCGGAAATCCGAACGTCTTCCCGATAGTCGGAGGCCGTCACCCAAAGACGCAGAATTTCGGCACCGTATTTGTCGATAACTTCTTTGGGAGCAACGACATTGCCGAGTGATTTTGACATCTTGCGGCCATCGGCATCCACGACGAATCCATGGGTCAGAACCGATTTATATGGCGCACGATCACGTGTCCCCACGGCTGTCAGCAATGAACTGTGAAACCATCCCCGGTGCTGGTCACTGCCCTCCAGGTATAGGTCGGCCGGCCAGTTCAAATTCGATCGCTGTTCCAGGACGGCTGCGTGGCTGACACCTGAATCGAACCAAACATCCAGAATATCGTCTTCTTTTTTCACGGATTTGCTGCCGCAGTCGGGGCATGCGGCGTCTGCCGGCAAGAAATACTCGGCCGGTTTTTCGAACCAGACATCGGCACCGTGGGCGGCAAAAAGGTCACATACGCGATTCATGATGACCTCGTCGCGTAAAAGGGCGCCGCAGTCTTCACAGTAAAATACCGCAATTGGAACGCCCCAGGCCCGCTGCCGTGACACGCACCAATCGGGTCGATTTTCGATCATTCCATAAATGCGCTCGCGGCCCCAGCCAGGAATCCACTTGACCCGATCTATCTCTTCCAAGGTCCTTTGGCGCAACCCCGTCTTATCCATGGAAATAAACCACTGGGGTGTGGCCCGGAAAATAACGGGTTGCTTGCAGCGCCAACAGTGCGGGTAGGAATGTTTGAAATTCTCCGCGACGATCAAAGCGCCATGTTCCTTGAGTTTGGCATTGATGGATTTGTTGGCGTCAAATACATACTGCCCCTTGAAAAATTCGACATCGTCGGTAAAGCGACCGCGATCGTCGACCGGAGAATAAACTTCCAATCCGTACTGGAGCCCGACCTCATAATCCTCGCGTCCGTGACCAGGAGCGGTGTGCACGCAACCGGTTCCGGCCTCAAGAGTTACATGACTTCCCAGGATGACAAGCGAATCCCGATCGTAAAGTGGATGCCGACAAATCTTGCGCTCCAGGCGCCCGGCCTCGATTTCGGCCAGGATCCGGTAACTACTGATACCAAAAGTGAGCATGCAGGTGTCTACCAAATCCTTCGCAACAATCAGCACATCGTTCTGGCCCACTTCCACGGCAGCATAAATGAAATCTGGGTGGAGGGCTATGGCCATATTCGCCGGAAGGGTCCACGGGGTGGTGGTCCAAATGACCACGGACACATTTTTGCCGGCGAGATCCGGAAATTCCTGGCTCAAGTCATCCTTTAACGGGAACTTCACGAATATGGAGGGTGACGCCTCGTCTGCGTATTCGATTTCTGCCTCAGCCAATGCGGTCTGACAGTCGTTGCACCAATAAATCGGTTTTTTGCTTCTAAACAAGCTGTTATTCAGGGCAAATTTCCAGCACTCACGGGCGATCGTCGACTCGTAAAGAAAATTCATTGTCAGGTAGGGATTATCCCATTCTCCCATAACGCCCAGACGTTTGAATTCATCCCGTTGAATATCGATGAATCCTTCAGCATATGTCCGGCAGAGACGGCGCACGTCGGCCAAGGAAAGATCTTTCTTTTTCTCGCCGAGTTCTTTGTCGACGTTGTGTTCAATGGGCAGCCCGTGACAGTCCCAGCCGGGCACATAAACGGCATCGTAACCGGACATCTGCCGCGACCGCACGATCATGTCTTTAAGTATTTTGTTCAACGCGGTCCCAATGTGGATGTGGCCATTGGCATAGGGTGGTCCGTCGTGCAGAATAAATCGCTCGCGACCGTCTGAAGCCGTTCTGATTTTCGTGTGCAGCTGCATCTTTTCCCAAACGTCCAATTGCACAGGTTCGCGGTTGGCAAGATTCGCCTTCATTGGAAATTTCGTTGTCGGCAGATTGAGCGTTTTTTTATAGTCCATTGTGCCTCCAAATTCGGATGTTGATATAAAACAGGAACTTTTACTCAACAAACGATTTAGTGTCAAGCAAATACCATCTCCCTCGTCACGGGCACCAGGCCGTCCGCATGCCATGACAATTTTCAGCGCGGCTTGAGCGTGACATAGCAACAAAATCTTGAAAGTAAGATTAACAATCTATCAAACAGGATGCTCTGATGCTCAACTGTCAAGGTATCAATATGAATATATTATATAAAACGTGTTCTCTTTCCCTTTAGTTCTCAGTGCCGCTGTGCGAACCGAAGGGGATTCACCAAAGCAAGTTGCCGGCGCCGAAAGCCGTGACAGGGTCTACGGAGAGATAAGCTTGCAGTGCGCCAATACCTCGCGATAGAAAGCACGTCTTTCACCAAATATTGGGGTTCTTTAGGCAAACCTTTCCCATCCTTACGATCGGAATATACCAAACCAAAGGAAAAGTACGATGGGCTTATCGCCCGTTTTAAAAAAATCATTTTGCAGGTGGAAAGAACGCGATCAAGGGGTGCAAAAGATGCCACTGACAATGAGGTTCAGGTGCACTGATGGTGCCTTCCGGCGGCGGCTGAATCAGCACACAGATTGCAAGCCGCGGAAACAGTTCCTATGAAGCGATATTCGCGCGAAGGTGATCGCCATTCAAGCGGATTGCTTTAATGGTATCACTTTCTCAGTATCACATGGGGTGGGTCCCAGCGCCATCGCGCCGACAGCAAGGTAAGTATAATTCCGGGATATCAAATCCTCGAAGTCCGGAATCATCCGCCGACCATCCATGATCAGGTAGGGGGGCTTTACCAGGGTTTCAACCGTGCGGGATAATCCTCGGAACTCTTCACAGTCGGATGATATGAAAAGGGCGTTGGAGCCCTCGATGGCTTCCTTGGCGCTGTCAAAATAAGCGATTTTTTCGAAAAGGATATTCTTGGTGGGATCGAAAACCGCCTGGGCGGCATCATTAGCCAGCGGGTCGTAGGCCTGTATTCGGGCAGCACCCTTACCGAGCAGTGACTCCACAACCTTTATGGAAGAGGCATCGCGCATGTCGTTGGTGTGCTTTTTAAAGGCCAAGCCGAGAACCGTAATGGTTTTGTTGTTGAATTTGAACCCGGCTTCGGTGATGGCCCGGTCGACAAGGTACACTTTCTGAAATTCGTTAACCTCGTATGACGCCTCAAGCATCTTTGTGCTGACATTCACCTTGCGAAGCTGATTTATCAGCGAGGCGATATCTTTACCGAAACAGCTACCACCGGCCCCGTTGCTGACAAAAGACCCCCAAGTGCTGATGCGTTCATCGGAGGTCACGCCCGATCTCAAATCGTCGATGATAATATTTGGAAATTTTTCCCCGATCTTTGCGCCGACGCCGTTCCAGAAGGAAATGTAGGTCAGCAGCATGGTATTGGCCACATATTTGATGGCCTCGGCAGTTTCAGGGGTGGTTTCGATGTATTTGATGCGCACGTGGTTCACGAATTGGGAGTAAACCCGGCGCAGAATATTGAAATCCTGTTGATCGTCGCAGCCGACCACGACCCGGTCCGGTCGGCGGGCCTGCATAACGGCTGTGCCCTCCGCCAGGAACTCCGGATTCGATGACACACCAAAATTTTTAACCCGGTGGGAGTCCATGATCTGTTCGAGATGACGGGCCGTACCGATCGGAACTGTACTTTTGTTGACGATGACGACGCGGCGCTTGTCTTTACGTTTTCCCAAAAGCTCGGCAAGGTGTTCGGCGGCAGCATCGTAAAAGGTGAGGTTGGTGGAACCGTCTATATTCGGCGGCGTC
This sequence comes from uncultured delta proteobacterium, assembly GCA_963719015.1. Lineage (GTDB taxonomy): Bacteria > Desulfobacterota > Desulfobacteria > Desulfobacterales > SG8-13 > JARFQH01. The sequence continues at coordinate 67,565 of CAVRBA010000007.1, forward strand.
GGCAAACACATGAAAACGGCATCCGTCCCCTCGATGATCGACGATAGATCGGACGAAAAGGACAGGTATCGGTTAAGGTTTTCCCGAATGACGTTCACCAACCCGGGCTCGTTGACATACCGTTCGATTTCCTGTGGTTCCCCAGTGGCAAAGGCATTCAGTTTTTCCTGGTTGTTGTCGTATGCATACACCTCATGACCGTATTCAGAGCAAACGGCGGCATGTACAAGACCAACGTAACCGGTACCCAGAACAATGACTTTCATGTTTTCCCCTGTTCAAAATTTGGCAATTAAAAGATATGGCGGGAATCTTCCCGCGGAATTTCCGGTCGAAATAAATATTCTACCATATCTTTCAGCAATTCATCAACGCCCAGCTGTTTTACCTTGCGCTGCAGGAATTCGGATATGGTGGGTTGATAGGCTTTTACCTGAGGGTACATCTTGGCTTCACTGGGCATCTGGTCGCCCTTTTTGTGGTTGCATTCCCGGCAGGCGGCGACGCAATTTTCAAATTCCGTCCGCCCCCCCCTGGATTTGGGTACAATGTGATCGATGGTCAATCGTCCATTCGGGTTCTGGCAGTAGGCACACTTAAACCCGTCTCTGATGAGAACATTTTTTTTACTGAAAGGAACACGTGACCGGTAGACCATCCGGATGAACTTGATCAGTTTGATTACGAGCGGTACCTTGACAGACAAGCCCTGACCGGTCATGACGGTTTTATTTGAATACCGCAGCACCTTGACCTTGTCTTTTACCAGTAGACAAACAGCCCGTTTCCAATCCACCACGTTCAAAAATGAGTAGTCCGCGTTGAGCACAACACATTGGACCATGGCCGACTCCTTGGGTTGCTCGCAAGTTCGACAAATGACGATCGGGACGGCGAAAACCGCACAGGACGCTCTTTTCCGGCCGTCGATTCCGAATACGAAATAGTATAACTTATCGAAAAAATCAAACGAATTCAAAGTCAATCCGCCTTCTGCGCGGCTATTGGCACCTTCGAATTCTAGCGTGTCGACAGCAAGTCTCTTGTGAACCCATCTGAAAATTTTTCATCTTGCCAGCGGGTTGATATTTTCATTTATAACCTTATGGTTTTGGATAATTAGCGCTGATCTTCGTGGCGATCTTTCACTACGGTTAATACCGGACAGTGCCCCGTTGAATCGTCATTTCTTACTTAAATGCGGCAGGAGGCCATATCATTTGACCCGAAAATTCTAAGAATTAAGCTTTAACAATGTATTCAAAACGTCCTGAGCGCCGGCAAACAAGGTGAGATTCGACGCTAAAGCGAAGTTATTTTTAATAAAAATAGCATCTTCGTTGAAGCGGGGATGGCGCTCCCCGCTTCAGCCATTACGCCGTACTGTCAAGCGCAGTAGTTTTTCAAAGGACACTCGTTATAAACTCCATAGTACCTGATGGGCGATTGTCGCGTAAATCTAACCATTTTCGAGGAGTTCAGTAGATGAGAGGCATCATTTTAATGCTCATGGTCCTATTCACAGCGGCCGGACCTGTATTGGCCGGTGAAGCCAATGTCCTCGATGTTGATGTTGTTAAAACCGGCGCAGAGTCCTTCACTTTTTCAGTCACGGTCAAGCACGATGATTCGGGCTGGGAGCACTATGCCGACAAATGGGAGATCATCGGGCCGAACGACGCCATCCTCGGCACCCGAACCCTCTATCACCCCCATGTGGACGAGCAACCGTTCACGCGCCGCCTCACGAACGTATCGGTCGCCACAACAGTTCGTCAGGTATCTGTGAAAGCCCACTGTTCCGTTCATGGTTATGGGGGGGAAAAAAACACAGTATCACTGCCGCATTGAAAGGAGCGACGACATGCTGAACCACGTGGTTTTAATGAAGTTCAAGCCTGGCGTATCCGAAGCTGATATCGACAATCTCGAGCAGACCCTGGACGATTTACCCAATACGATCGTCGAGATTCAAATGTACGAGTTCGGCCGTGATATTCTTCATACGGCGCGTTCTTATGACTTTGCCCTTGTCTCACTCTTTGCCAACCAGGAGGCACTGCAACGCTACCAGCAGCATGCGGCCCATATGGCGGTGGGCAGCCGATTGAAAGAACTATGTGCACAGATCGTCACCGTCGATTTCCTTGGAACTGATGCCGCGGATTTAAAGTCCAAAACGCCGCTGGATTCGCTGCTTAAAGATGATACATAAAAAGGAGGCACAAAAATGGAAGAACGGGCTGAAGCCATGGTCTTGGCTTCTTTTGCGGCCGATTCGTTGGCCTTGGGGGCTCACTGGATATATGACACGGCGGTAATCGACAACGATTTGGGCCGCGTGGACAACCTGAGAAAACCACCTGAAAACTCCTTCCATCTTACTAAGAAAGCCGGAGAATTCACCCACTATGGCGACCAGTCCCAGGTGCTGTTGGATTCGATTGCAGCCAACAAGGGCTTTGATATCGACCACTTTGCCCGGAGTTGGCAGTCATTTATGGATAATTACACGGGCTACCGTGATCACGCCACCAAGGATACGTTGAAAAATTTTGACGCTGGGATGGATTCCGCAACGTCCGGGTCCGGATCGACCGATCTCGGCGGTGCGGTCAGAATTGCGCCGCTGGTTTTTACTCTCAGAGAAGATCGTGAACAACTATTATCCGACGCCAAAAAACAAACAGCCATGACCCACAACGATCCCCTGGTTATTGAAAGCGCCGAATACCTGGCCGATGTGGTTCTAAAAGTACTGCAAGGATCAGCGCCATCCGCGGCATTCAAAGCGGCGGCCACGGACCATATTCGTTTGCAAAAACTGATCGATAAAGGACTGGCGACCAGCGGTAATCAAACCCGAAAAACTGTCAAGGCTTTCGGTCAGATGTGCGACACTGCAGCTGCGCTGCCCTGTGTGATTCACCTGTCAGCGACTTACGAAAACGACTTGAAATCAGCCCTGATTGAAAATGTCATGGCGGGCGGAGATTCCGCTGCCCGGGGCATGGCCGTCGGCATGATCCTCGGCGCGCACTTGGGCAGGCAGGCCATTCCTGAGCAGTGGCTGAAAGATATGAAGGCTTACAATCGAATCGTCGGCCTGCTCAAGGACATTCCCTGATCGGTACGCCGCTATCGGATTTCAGCAGCCCGTAATAATCGCCGAATACCCTAGCGAAACCTTCTGCTTGTGCATCAAAGGGCCTTCCTGGTACAATAAGGGCAATGTTTCTTGCTATCATTGACGGATTGTAATCAGCGATGAGGTGGTGAGATGAAATATGTCGTCAGGCATTTCGAAGGAGGATTTCAGGTATCGGAATCAGTGGACGGAGCGGAGACGCTGATTGCGTCTTTTCACAAAGAGCCCCATACACAAATTGGCCAAAAATCCCTGGCGCAGCGGCGGGCTGAAGAGTACTGTGATTTCCTGAATCAACGTGATATAAGTGGCGCAGAGGATCTCAATTTTGATTAACACCTGAATCTTGCACGCCACTGGTACGTGTTTCTTTTTTCTCATACTAGGTTCAGATAATACCCTTTCACAATGCCGATGCTGCTCAAACTCTTCCTCGCATTTACCCTCGTTCCCGTCGCCGAAATCTACCTGCTGTTAAAGGTCGGCGGTCAAATCGGGGCAGTAAAGACCGTGTTGATTGTCATTGCAACCGGCATTGCCGGAGCCTATCTGGCACGCATGCAAGGATTGCAGACCATGCTCAAAGTGCGGCTGAGCATGCAGCAAGGACATTTGCCAACCGAAGAGCTGTTGGATGCCGTACTGATTTTCGTTGCCGGTGTCGTGCTGCTCACGCCAGGTTTTATCACCGATGCTGCGGGTCTGTTACTCCTGATTCCCGAAACCCGCTTCTATGCCAAGCGCTTCATCAGAAGACGCCTCGAGCTGTGGAAAGAGAGCCAAAACCTTTCAAACGACCGTTTTCCATAACAAACGGCCGAAACGGATCTCCCTTTCCGCGTCGGCCGAGCTTTTAGGTAGGAAACGACCTGTTTTCCATCAAATAACTTCAATCCCGCCCGAGTGCTTTATCAAAAAAGGAATAACCTAATGCCGGAACACCGCCCACCCGATTATGGCATCATCGATCAACCGGAAATTCTGTCTGTGCTTTTTCACCCCCGTCCCGATTATGGGCACACGCCCACCGGCCCACCGGCCCATGAGGTCATGATACCGGTGGAAGAGTCTGTTGCTGTCGGGGCATGTTTTCATGCGGCGAATCCGTCGGGACCGAACATTCTCTTCTTTCACGGTAATGGAGAAATAGTCGCGGATTATGATGACCTGGGGCCACTCTACAACGCGATGGGCATCAATTTTCTGGCCGTCGATTACCGCGGCTACGGACGATCTGAAGGCAGCCCCACGGTGGCGGCCATGATGCAAGACGGCCACGTCATCCTGAATTGGACCAGAGACTGGTTGGAGAAGAACGGTTTCGACTGGTCCCCTGGTTGTAATGGGGCGTTCGCTCGGCAGCGCCTCGGCCCTGGAACTGGCAAGCCGTCAACCGTCCCTCATAGACGGTTTGATCGTCGAAAGTGGATTCGCCTTTGCTGCACCGCTCCTGCAACTTTTAGGCATTTCACCGGCTGCAGTGGGATTCAGGGAAGAAGAGGGCTTTGGAAATATCGATAAAATCAAAATGGTCGACAGGCCAACCCTTATCATTCACGCCGAATTCGACCACATCATCCCTTTCTCAGATGGAAAAGCCCTTTACAATGCTAGCCCATCCAAGAATAAATTCCTTCTGATGATTCCCGGCGCAAACCACAACGATATTTTTGCACGCGGTCTGTCCGAATACCTCGAGGCGGTTAAAACGTTAACACAAAAACTCATCGGTTGACCGACGCATTGATGCAGATATGGAGGTTGTAAGTAAAAACGTTCCGTTGTTCGAATGTTTTTTTCTACAACCACTTATACCACCCTTCTGGATTTGGATATTATTTATGAAGAGGGGATAAACGAGATTTTGCATTCCCGTTGGCAGGAATGGTTACCCCCTCCTTTCGGGCGTTTGCGGCAATCGGCCCTGATGCTGAGAATTTATCCGCTATGGGCCGCAAATACCCGTAAAATTCTTAAATAATTTCCAAAATTTCGCCCGAATAACATCGGTCTCCATGAGTATTTCATGCTGTGAAGCCGGAATCATCGTCAAGCGACAGTTCGGCAATCTGGCACAGACCTCTTGTTGGGCCTTGATCGACACCACCCGGTCGGCACCAGCGGAGACGATCAACACCGGCGTTGTAATCGCCTCCAGGTAACCGGGTGTCTTCAGAATATCTATCGAGTCCATCGTGGCCGCTAACCATGCAAAAGTGACAGCATCCACTATAAGATCGGGGTTGGCCTTTAGCGCTCTTTTCTCGGCTTGAAACCTCTGCGGATCCGATGTCAAGGGATTGCCCTTAAAGTGCCAATCCCTTTCCGACCGTTCGCGGCTTCCCGGAACAATAGCATCATGGCGCCCGACTTTAAGGGCCATCTGTATCAAGAGCCTCACCAGCCATCGCGGATAGGGATCAGTGCGGATATCAATCATCGGCGCCGAAAGAACGGCGCCGTCGATTTCTGTGCGACAGCGATGTAAAAACCGTAAGGCAAGATGGCCACCCATAGAATGGGCCAGAAAGTAGATCGGGCGCCTGGTTTTCGCAGGAATGACCGTATCAAAAAACACTTGCAAGTCCTGCAGATACTCGTCGTAGTCACGGATGAAACCCTTGGACCGGTCCGGAAGCACTCGGGCCGAAAGCCCCTGCCCGCGCCAGTCGAAACTGTAAACATCAAAACCGATCCGGTTAAGATCGCCTGCTGTTTCGCTATACTTTTCCAAGAATTCTTTGCGACCCCCCAGCAGGATAACGGTGCCGTTCGGAGGGCTTTTAGTAATCTGCCAACGGTGATACCGAATGGATATGCCCTCGCCACTGGTGTAATACTCGCAGTCGGATAGAATGGCGTCCTGATATCGGTCAGTTTTATCCATCATTCTCATACAGTGAGTTCCCTTGCAAAGCCTCGGAAATGCGGTTCTTTCTTCTTCTGGCTGCATATTCTTTCTGAAGGCCTATCGCCCAGCATATTGACGATAACAACTGCACAGCTTCACCAGACGTATCTCGGCTTGACCAAGGGGGTTTAATTGAATAGAGTTGTTCCGAATGCCAGATGATAGTTAGTTTCCGTCCAGAAATGTGCAATTTTCCGTAATTTCGGCGTCAATCTGAAATATCTCATACCCTCTTCCCTGTATGCATCAGGAGCATAACCGCTATGGCCGTTCACTCCCACAAATTTGTCGAAACTTATAAGGGGCTTGTCGGTTTCGGGCTCAATCGTGAAACAGACGAAAACACCGTCAAGTATTACCTGCAAAAATTCTCCGATGACGAGCTTCTCCAGAGCCTGGCCAAACGTTTATCCGATGAAGAATTAGGTGAACTCTTCGGCCTGATCTCCCGCCTGCTTCGGCACCACCTGACCGAACCAGAATATCACCGCCTGTTTTTAAAAGACGCGCATCCCTAACCGATCTTTTTCTTGTTCGATGACAGAAAACCGCAAAAACTGAATACAGACCGGGGGATAGACCATGTTGTCGACTGAAGAGCTTGAAAACTATGCCGATGTCCTTTTATGGGGTTTAAATACCGCACGCAAGCGGAAGTTCAAAAAGTACGATGTGGTGGCCCTTCGATATCACCAGCCGGCAAGACCTTTAGCCAATATTCTTTTTGAAAGGCTTCTCCAATCGGGTTTGAATCCGGTGCAGCGGGTTCTGGAAACACCCGAAATGGAAAAAAGTTACTATACCCATTCAAACGCCCGCCAGTTGTCATTTGTCCCGCCGGGCGAGAAGAATTTGTATCGTAACTTAAATGGCAGTATTATGCTTTATGCGCCGGCGTCGCTGACCCATTTGAGTGGTGTCGATCCCCAAAAAATTGGTAAAGCCGCGGTGGCAAAAAAATTCTTGCGAGATGTACTGGACGGCCGCGAAGAAAGAGGCCATTTCAGCTGGACCCTTTGCGTCTTTCCCACCATGGCCCTTGCCAGGCATGCAAGAATGTCCCTGAAATCCTATAGCCGCCAAGTTGCCGCCGCCTGTTTTTTGGACCAACCCGAACCGGTGAAAATCTGGCAGGATGTTTTCCAAAAAGTGCATGCGATTAAAAAATGGTTGAATGGGCTAACGGTTGAAAAAATTCATGTCGAATCTAAAAACGTCGACCTTTCAATCACACCGGGAAATAAAAGAAAATGGCTCGGACTGTCCGGTCGCAACATTCCAAGTTTTGAAGTATTCATGTCCCCGGACTGGCGTGGGACCCGGGGCGTGTATTACGCTGATCAGCCCTCCTTTCGCAATGGGAATCTTGTCTCCGGCGTTCGGCTGGAATTCAAAAAGGGTTCGGTAGTCGGCATTCAGGCCCGCAAAGGGGCGGATTTTGTCCGCAGCCAGTTAAAGATGGATACCGGTGCCCGCAGGCTCGGCGAGTTTTCCCTGACCGATAGGCGTTTTTCGAGCATCAACACTTTTATGGCCAATACCCTGTACGACGAAAACTTCGGCGGCCGACACGGTAATTGTCATGTGGCATTGGGTTCCTCGTATTCAGATGCGTATGCGGGCAACCCCACCGACCTCGACGATTCCCTAAAAAAGACATTGGGTTTCAACCAATCGGCACTTCATTGGGACCTGGTCAACACCGAGAAGAAACGGGTCAGCGCGCATTTGAAAGGCGGACGCAACGTAACCATTTATGAAAATGGAAAGTTTATTTACTGATTCATCCGCAATGTATTTTGAAGCCTCAGCAAGCGGCCTGAAATGAATTTCACCCAGAGGCTTCCACGGCTGATAGTGATGGCGGCTTGCAGCAGCACACGGGTCTGCACTTTCACCGCGAAGTGCCTTTCCCTGGCATCCGCCAGTGGTTAATATGGCCGGGCTAAAGGCTGATAACAGCACTTTCGCATGCCATCGTTATCATCATATCGCCGGTTGCCATGCGGGCACCCTCAATCAAATCCTCTTCATTGATTCCCCTGGATACTGCACACGGCGTGCACACATGGATGGGCACGTCAAATTCTTGCAGGTACGACAGGTGATCATCGGCTTTATCACCGGTTGCCGCTTGTAAATTTTCGACAATCCCTTTCTTGGCAAGGTAAACGCCTTCGTCGAGTAAAAAGACCGCCGTATCCTTTCCTGTCTTCTTCGCGACCATTGCAAAGAAAAGGGCTCGCGTGGCCCGGTTGGGGTTGTCTGTACCGCAGGATAGAACGATCAATACTTTGTCTGTCATGGTTGCACTCCTTTCGGTTTCGAAGGTTTATATTCGTCAAGCTGATTATTTATAGATCGATTTTTGTTCGGTTTGACAGATTATGAAAGTTTTTTAAATGGCTCACCCCAGTACATCTGCTTTGAAAAGAAAGTTCACGCTGGTCGGCACCAGTTCGTGTTGGCGCCTGCATTAATGATATGTTCAATTACCTGATCGACTTTCACTCCCACCGTATCAACTCCGTGCGAGTCATCACCGGGAACCAGCGGAATGCCGAGCTCTACAGCCTGTTCCAAAATTGACCGTGTCGGGTAAGGCTCACTGCCGCCCTTAACGATGGCGCGTGCATTCACATCCAGAATCGAGCCTAAACTCCGAATGAGTTCGAGATTTCGACGCACTTTTTTTTGAATCGCCGGCAGTTTGAGATGAGAAATGTAATCTGGATCATATATTCGTATCAGGTCGAAATGACCGATAACCGGAGGGTTTATCTCGCTGATTAACTGGTACTGTGCATCAAAGTAACGGCAGTAAAGTGTCTCGATATCGCCGACCGCAGTTATGGCTTGGGCATATGCTTCTGCAGAGTAATCGAAGCCAATATCCTCGATATGGTGAACCGATCCGACAATATAGTCCGGCTTGTAGCGGTGTATCAGTTTTCTGAGATAGGGTATGGAACCACTAAAATGCTCTGTTTCAAATCCGACGTAAATCTGAATGGCGCCGGCGTGTTTTCTTTGTAGCCGACGACAAGAAGCAATGTAGCTCTCAAACTGGCAGTAAAGTGTTCGGGCGTTATGACCGGCTTTAATTTCCTCGGGGTAGAGAAACCGATCATTAATAGGAGGGATATGTTCGGTGATGCCGGCCCAATGGAATCCTTGTTCGGCATAAGCGACTATGACAGCCTCCAGCGAATCTGTTGCATGGCAGCAGAACTCGCCGCTGTGTCCGCCGTGGATGGAAACCAGATTCGGAGGTGACATACGATCCGTCAATTCACGTTAATCTCGGGTGGAGGCTGATAGCGTAAAACTCGAGCAAACAGATTAAATTTTGTATTTACCGAAATCTTCCGGCGACAAATTCTCCAGGTACTCGGCCCACTTCTTCCCTTCTTCGCTCTCATCGAGGACCTCGACTTCCTCCTGGTTGATCTTGGACTTTTCCATGACTTTATCATCCACGTAGATAGGGGCATTGAACCGCAGTGCCAAGGCGATGGCGTCGCTTGGACGGGCATCCATGTCAAAATCGCCGTCCTGCGATTCGAAATAAATTCTGGCGAAGAAGGTGCTGTCGCGCAGATCGCAAACCTCCACCTTGAATATGGCGATATGGAGGCGATTTTCGGTGAAGTTTTTAAAAAGGTCATGGGTCATCGGACGGTCGAACTTGACGTTTTGGAGGGCCGATGCGATCGAGGTGGCTTCGAGCAGGCCGATCCAAATCGGAACCGCCTGGTCGTTCTCTTCCGACTTCAGGATGATGATCGGCGTGTTGGATGTCGGGTCCATGGTCAGACCGGCTATGCTTACCTTATGCAGCATAACTCTTTTCTCCTTTCACGGCAGACGGCACGGTAGCGCCGCTCAGCGGGATCCCCCAGAGGGAATGCGCATGCGCTTTTTCGATTTTCACTCGCACCAGTCTGCCCTTCAGATTTTCGCGCATCGAGCGCGGGGAGAGCGTCCTGCTCAAAGTTGACGATTTTGTTGGCAGAAGTCCGTGCCGGTCCACTGTGATGAGCCAACCGCCGGTTTTCCGGCGTCACCGTCAGATCGGGGAGTGTCTTCTGTTTACCCCTTCGACCAGCACTTCCTGAATCGAACCCAGCAAGGACCGGTGTTTAAAAAGCGTGATCCGGTCCTGTTCCTCCAGGAGTCTCTGCAACCGCATGTTTTGCTCTCGTTCAGGGACCTTGTCATTGAAGCGGCTGGCTGGTGCTTCGGGACGGTCCGAATATTTGAAGGCGAACAGGCTGTCGAATTCGACCGTTCGGATCAAATCGAGGGTCTGTTCGAAATCGGCCGGTTCCTCGCCGGGAAACCCCACGATAAAATCGGACGAGATCGCAATTTGCGGACAATATTTCCGTAATTCGGCTACCTTTTCCAGGTAGTTTTCACGCGTGTAGCGGCGATTCATCCGCTTGAGAACCGGATTCGAACCGGATTGTACCGGCAAATGGATATGCCGGCAAAGTTTCGGCAAGTCTCGAAATGCTCGACACAAGGCCGTAGACAGGTCTTTGGGGTGCGATGTGGTGAAACGGATCCGCAGCAGTCCATCGACCGCATTGACGCGAGTGAGCAGTTCGGGAAAACTGCAAAGACCTTCTTTTTCACCGTAACTGTTGACATTCTGACCCAGCAGGGTCACTTCGCGCACCCCCGCTGCTGCGAGTCTTTCGATTTCCGCGATGATGTCCTCGGGTCGACGGCTGGCTTCCCGACCGCGAACATAGGGAACCACGCAATACGTACAGTAGTTGTCACACCCCTGCATGATGGTCACGAAGCGGCTTACCTGTCCTGTTCGGTAACAATTCGGGCGGCTCATCGAACGGCTCGACAGCGAACGCCGTTTCGACATCCACCACTCGGCCCGTATGCTTTTCGGCACCTTTGACCATGCGTGGCAGGCGGGCAATGGCGTGAGTGCCGAAAACCAGGTCGACAAAGGGTGCCCGTTCCAAAATTTTTTCTCCCTGTTGCTGGGCGACACAGCCACCGACACCGATCAGCAAATTCGGGCGCCGCATTTTTATACGATTCAGTCGTCCGAGGAAACTGAAGACTTTTTGTTCGGCCTTTTCCCGGATGGCGCAGGTATTGACGATAATGAGATCCGCTTTTTCTATGTCTGACGTTTTTTTATAATTCAGGTGTGCCATCACGCCGGCGATCCGTTCAGAGTCGTAGACATTCATCTGACACCCTATGGTCTGGATATATATTCGTTTCGATTTCATATCTTGGATACCTGACTCCATGGTCCGACAGTTTCTCCCGAAACCCGTCGTGTGACATCAGGCTATGTGGTCTCGTTTCAACACCAAGTCGCGCGGTTGATACACCATTCGTAACGAGTGCCCCTGATGTTCGCCGCTACGAATTCGGTCGTACGACGCCATGCAATTACACGCTAATCTGATGAAAGCAGAAGAAGAATTGCTAACAGGGGAGATGACGGTGAGTCAAGGGTTGTCTTCCGCCCCTTTTACCCGTGCATCCATCAGCGCGGGACGGATCAGGCACATGATCGCCATGCTAAGCAGGCGGCTCGGCGGGCTCGATCAAGATGTCATTTTTAAGGTCTGAGATGATTGCATCTATTTCCGCCTCACGCCCGGGAGGTATATGCAGAACCACCAAGCCCAAATCCGCATCGACCGTCGACAGCAGCCCCACGCCGTCATAGGCCTCAATGGTGAATTTCATCAATGCGATTTTGCGCCGGTTCACCCGGTAGAATTTTTTCAGGCTTTTCATTGTGTGTCACCGGTCGATCCTTGAAAATACCAAGTCAAGGCTGGAACCGTCGACCGCAGATTTGTTGAATTAGTATAACCACATCACAGTCTAATGCAACAGAAAAGTCTGTCATTCCCGACGCTGGTCGGTACGCGGCCCACAAACTTCAGATTGAAAATTTTAAGTGTTGTTCTGACAACCACACTAGTGGTATATGCCGCCTCGATGAAAAAACATTGGCATATACGCCAACCAGACACCCGCCTCGTCCAGAACCTGTGCAACACGTTGCATTGTTCTCCGATCATCGCCGCCGTCCTGGTGAATCGCGAGCTTGTCACTCCTGAGGACGTACTGAAATACATGCGCCCTCAACTGGGACAGCTTCGTTCACCATGTGACTTGAAGGACATGGACACTGCTGTGGAGCGCATCGCGCGGTCTATTGCAACACATGAAAAGATTCTCATTTTCGGGGATTACGATGTGGACGGCATCACATCAGCGACCATACTGCACGATTTTTTACGGCAAGCCGGAGCAGATGTTTCCTATTACCTGCCCCATCGGATCAAGGAAGGTTACAGCCTCAAGCCCGAGCACATCGATCGCGTCGCAGTTCCTGGTGGTGTATCCTTAATTGTCACTGCCGATTGCGGCTCCGGCAGTCACGCGGCCGTCCAGCGGGCAAATAGCGTTGGAATCGATGTCGTAGTTACCGATCATCACCGGGTAAACGACCCGTACCCTGCGGCTGAAGCAATGGTTAATCCTCAACGCCCGGACTGTCAGGCCGGATTCGAACACCTGGCCGGCGTCGGCGTCGCAATGGCGCTTCTGATCTGCTTGCGCAAACATTTGAGAGATTTAGGCCACTGGAAAAGTAGCACCGAACCTAACCTCAAAACCCTCTGTGACCTTGTAGCGCTCGGCACTATTGCTGACGCCGTCCCCTTGGTGAACGAAAACCGCATCTTTGTCAAGGCAGGGTTGGATGTCATCCGCACCGGAAAATCCAGGCCCGGAATCACTGAAATTCTGACTGCCTGTCACACGTCTCACCGCAATGTGGACGTTGAAGATGTCGCCTTCAGAATCGCCCCGCGCCTGAATGCGGCCGGAAGAATGGACCACGCCCGTTTGGCCGCGGAGTTGCTTTTAACCACCAACCCGCAAACAGCCAAGCAAATCGTTGAATCGCTTGACGAATTGAATGTCAAACGTAAACAGACGGAGCGCGCCATTTTGGACGAAATTCAACTGCATTTATCAGAAAACCCGGCGGAACTCTTACGGCGTTCGTTGGTTCTATCCGGCGAACACTGGCATGAAGGTGTTTTGGGAATCGTGGCGGCAAGATTGGCAACGCGATACTACAAACCGGTCGTGCTGATATCAACCCGCAGCGGGATCGGAAAGGGATCCGGACGCAGCATACCGGAATTCAACCTTCACAAGGGGCTGACGATCAGTTGTGCAGATCAACTTGAAAGTTTCGGTGGTCACAGTATGGCTGCCGGGTTAAGCATTCGACCGGAAAATATCGACAAATTCAAGAATACATTCGACCGAAGCGTTGTTGATATGACCGATGATCTTGAGTTGGCTGGTAAAATCACCATCGATCGCGAACTGAGATTTGGAGAAATCACAGGGCCGCTCATTGATGAGATTGAAGCTTTGAAGCCATTCGGCAATGGTAACGATGAACCTCTTTTCATGGCTTGCGGGGTGCAAGTTAAACAAAACCGGATTGTGGGAGACCGACATCGTCGAATGCTCCTTGAACAGGTGGATGATACCACCGGCCGATCTTTTTCAGCCATTCAATTTAACATCGACCCTCAGCGTAAACCTCCGGAATTATTCGACCGAGTGGCCTTTCGATTGCAATGGAACAGATGGAACGGAAGGAAAGAAGCGCAATTGCTCGTAGAGGAAACTGACGAATCATGAGCTTAAAGGGATTAAAGGCTAGGCTTCTACAAAAATATAGAACCACACCCTACGACAAGACGCGGGCCGATGAGTAAGCGCAGTGTACAAAAACCTATGTAGGAATATTTATACCGCTTTTCAAAAATAAATTCTGAATATGGAAGGATGGTATAAGTGGTTGTAGAAAAAAACGTTCGAATAACGGAACATTTTTTTGACAACCCCTATAAAAGACACGCAACAACCTGTTTAGACGCCAGGCAGTTTTATAAACAGCCTGCCGCTTTGCATGCTAAACAGTAAATACGTATATCCAGCCGACAGCACCCGCTTGATACGTCAGCACAAAGGTAGGTCTTCAAGTTGAATTTCGAACTGCGCCAGATCAACGTCAGAGAAGCCCAAGATTTTTGCCTCCGGTAGGGCTGAGAGCGCCACGGCGGGATCCGCAGTCGCCCCGATACCCACCTTGTTACATGCATGGTCCGCCAACCGAACAATCAGAAGCAGGAAGTCCTTCGGATCGAACTCCTCTGCATGGTGGTCGCGTGCCACATTGCAGTATCTGTCCGGAAGATTCCAATTTTTTAGCAGCGCGTATCCGTGTTTGCCGTGCATACTGCGCATGACCTCATCCAGCATGGCGTTGGACGGCTGTTGCCCGCCATTCCCGTTCCGCCGAATGTCTTCGACGACCCCCAAAATGAAGAGTTTGCCGACATCGTGGAGCAGTCCGGCAAAAAAGACTTCATGAGCCAATGACGGGAAACCACCTTGTTTGGCCAGCCAATGCGCCCCGACACCACAGCCGACCGAATGCCGCCAGAGTTCGCGCATGATTCCGTTGACATAGGGATCTTTGGATTGGAAATTTTTCTCCTGGGTAACCAGGGTAACCATATTCGACACTTCATTGATACCCAGACGCAATATAGCGTTGCGTACCGTCGACACCTTGACCAGCCCTTGATAGAATGACGAGTTAGCCACGCGCAACACCTGCCCTGTCATGGCCTGATCTCGGACGATAAGCTGTTCGATCAGCTGAATGTCTGGATCCTCTTTCATAATTTCCTGCCGGACCCGCTGGGCCGTGGTGTCAAAAGGCGGCAAATGGGTATTCTTGGAATCCAGATGCTGTTGAACGATATCCAGAAAAGACATTTCAGTCGACATGTTAAATCCCTACCATCCGTTGAAGGTCCTTTAAATGCCGCGGTTTATGAAGCCGCGGTAGACAGCGAAAAACTTCCTCTAATGAAACGATGCCAGCGGCCGCTTTGACAAGCCCTTCTTCAAAGAGCGTCACCAATCCTGTCGATTCAATGCTCAGACGCCGAACCTCCTGGCTGGTCCGCTGTTCGAGAATAGCACTGCGTACAGCCTCGTCCGGGAGCAGTAACTCAAAAACACCGATGCGGCCCTTGTAACCCGTGTGTCGGCAATGGTTACACCCTTTACCTTGATAGAATTTCACCCCTGCCAGATCCGTCAATTGGTAGCCCAACCGGCGGAGATCGCCTGACGTCGGCGTGTAAAGCTCTCGACACTCGGGGCAGATCTTGCGGAGTAACCTCTGAGCAAGGACGCATACGACCGTAGAAGATATCATGAACGCTTCGATGCCCATATTGAGCAAGCGCATGAGTCCGCCGGTGCTGTCTTCGGTGTGAAAGGTCGTCAGCACCTTGTGCCCGGTAAGTGCTGCCTGCACGGCGATATTGGCCGAAAATTTGTCGCGGACTTCGCCAATGACGATAACATCCGGGTCCTGACGCACGACGTGACGCAGGGTTTCATCGAAGGTCAAATTTATTTTAGGATTGATCGAGCACTGGGCGACCCCGTCAATGAGGGCTTCAACCGGTTCCTCCGCCGTAATGATGCTGATCTGGGGGGAATTGATTTTATTGATACAGCTGTAGACGGTAGAGGTTTTACCAGATCCGGTCGGCCCGGTGATCAAGAGAACCCCGCTGGGAAGCTCCAGACCCTGTTCAACGAACCGCGCCATAATCCGCGGTGCCATTCCAATCTGTTTGAGGTCCAGTAACTCATTCTGACGATTGAGCAACCGAAGAACGACTTTTTCTCCATGAACGGTGATATAGAGTGACACCCGCAGGTCCAACTGGCCTTCGGCGTGTTCGAAAAGTATACGTCCTCCCTGGTGCCGTCTTTTTTCGGTTATATCAACATTGCACATAATTTTAATGCGGCTGGTCAGGGCTGCTATCAGATCGGCAGGCAAATCCTTATAGTGCCGCAGGACCCCGTCCTGCCTGAATCGGATGCGCAACTTGTCTTTGGTTGGTTCTATGTGAATATCGCTCGCTCTTTCCTTGATGGCCGCCATAATGATCGAATTGACGATTCCGGAGGCAGAATCCTCGGCAGTATGCGCCAAGGTGTCGATATTTTTCAGCCGCTGCATTCGGCGTGCAGCCTCCTGAATTGAGTTGACCGAAGCAATGGCGGGTAAAATATCCCTGCCGAATATCTGCTCAGCCGCCTCCAGGTCGAAGCGATCCATAGGATCGGCAAATGCGACGATCACCTTGCCGCTCTTGTCGGTACGAACCGGTATCAGTTTATGGGAATTGAACCAGGCAGAGGGTACTTTCGAAAAAAGGTCGCGGTCAATTTCCATGAACTCGGGATCGACGACCGGTAACCCGAGCTGCAGGGACAACACGTCAAGAATCTCACGCTCGCCGATAAAGTTCTGCTCGACCAGGATTTGACCGAGTCTTTTTCGGGTTTTGTCACTTTTCTGAATTTCAAAAGCCCGCTGCAGATCCGCCTCGGAGATGTACCCCAGTTCCAGCAGAAGGTATCCGATTTTCATTGACACCCGGTTGGCGCGGATGGCATTTCGAATCTGTTCATCGCCGATATATTTCAAGTCTTTGATGACCTGGAGTAAGGTCTTGCGACCATCAAGCTTCGATCGAACCCTTGCGGCGTATGCGAGCTGATCCTTTTGGACCAGGCCCTCTTTGAAAAGGATGGCAACGATTTCGCCGTATTGTTCAATATCCGATGGTTTTTCCGGCTTGACCGCCGCGGCTTCGGTCTGGTGATTCTGGGCCACGTTCATAATCATCCCCTGTTTTCATTCATATGTCGGCTTCCGCTCCAATGGTACCTGCGCCTCGGCCTTGATCACCGCCGGATGAAACACTGGGCGGCTGCAAAGGTTCCTATCCCATCAGGAACCATCAGCTAATCCATATGTACTATCGCCCGATATCGATAAAACTTAAGAAAGCCCGCTGGTACGGGCCTAATTAATGACCGGCTGGCCCTGTAACAATGGCACAAAGAGGCACTGCCGACTGTGCACATTTTTCTTGCATTTCAGCATGGCTGTCATTAATATAAGTGGAATTTAAGCAATAGATAAATGCTGATAAACGGTTGTTTATTGAAGGAGAAAGCATGGGGAAAGTTTTCCGACCAAGTACCAGAGAATCATCGATACTCTCCAAAATCGAATCATCTAAAGAACATGCCCGCCGCATGGCGCTTCAGGGAATCCAGGATCGCCTGGAGCCATTGTCGAATTCTATTGCGATGAAACTGGTTGAGAATAAACTTGTAGAGACAACGAGCAAAAACAATCTCGAAGAACAGATCAGTCTGTGTCTTGATAAATTGAGCCGGGCGGAGGATTTCGATATTGATTACTCAATATCCCCGATCCGTAATCTGGTCCCGAATCCGCATGTGGTAAGTCTGTATGTCACCGCTTTTGTAATTGAAAAGCTGCTGAACCACAAAGACATCGTGGACATATATGGTTCCGACGAAGAGATCTATCATTGTATTAACCACCAGGTAAAAAAACACCTTCTTTAAAATGCGTCCGTCATTCTGTCCCAGGTTGGTCAACGGTCCCTTTGACGACCCGGGTCTCTATATTCCCTTCGGCTTTCAACGCCGCGCCTTCATGTTCGACCTGGGTGATATATCGGCCCTTTCTTCAAAAGATATTTTAAAAATCAGCCATATTTTTGTGACCCACACCCATATGGACCATTTCGCCGGATTTGACAGGCTGTTGCGCCTGATGATCGGTCGCGATAAAACACTCTATCTCTATGGTCCTCGCGGCTTTATAGAAAACGTAGAGGGAAAACTTGCCGGATACACCTGGAACCTGGTGAAAAATTACACCGACAGCCTGGTGTTGGAGATTGCTGAAATTGACACCCATACGGTCATCCGGCGGAAATATCCATGCAATAACCGATTCAAAGCCCGGGAAGAACCGCAAATCGCCCCCTTCAATGGCCGAGTCCTCACAGAGGGGGACCTGGAAATCAATGCCGCCGTGCTTGATCACGGCATCCCCTGCCTCGGATTCACAATCATGGAGCGCTTTCACATTAACATTCGCAAAAACGGTTTAGCGGCATTGAATCTGCAACCAGGCCCCTGGCTTCAAATCTTCAAGCAATCAATGTATGACAACCTTGATCCGGCTACCCGGATCGAAGCCGAGAGCAGGCAGAAAGGCAAATTAATCGCCTTCCGGTTAGCAGATTTGAGGCAAAAAATCGCCCTGATTACACCCGGCCAGAAGGTGAGCTATGTGGCCGATGTGGCGTACAATGAAACCAACATCGAAAGGATTGTATCCCTTGTAGAAAAATCGGATCATCTATTCATCGAAGCGGCCTTTCTTGAAGCGCATCGCGACACCGCCAGGCTCAAAAACCATTTAACCGCCCGGCAGGCAGGCTCTCTGGCCGGTTGGGCTCAGGTAAAGCAGATCACGCCATTCCATTTTTCGCCACGCTATACGGCGTGTGGGCACCAACTGGAAGCCGAGGCACGCCAGGCCTATGCTGATTCTTTCGGTACACCGTTTACACCTCGAGTCGGAAAGGCTTGAAGCGCCGCACGGGATCAGTGGCAGACCATAATCGGCACTGCTAAACTTGCTGGAAGACTGAAACCCGGCTGGGCTATAATAAATTTCAGGGCCGAAAGATTAAGATGTGATAGCGAAAAAACCGGATAGCAATGAGTCTAACCTGCTCGCAATTGGAGGAACCAAAATGGCTAAACGTACTATTTTCAAATTACTGGTAATTTTCTTAATGTTCGGTTGCGCGGCCTCACCGCAGCCTATGAACAACCTGCAGCTCGGTATGTCAAAGACGGAGGTTATCGATACCATGGGCAACCCCGTTAGCACCAGTGCAAGCCAGGACGTCGAATTTCTCAAGTACCGCTTCCGATCCGACGGAATGTTTTCAGCCGATTATTATGTCAAGCTACAGAACGGGAAGGTCGACGCTTTCGGTCGTGCAGGCGATTTCGGTCTCGGTTATTAAGCCGCGACCATCTGTGACGAGGGATAGGATCTATTTTATTTGAAAGTCCTTGATCATGTCGACAACGTAGATCAGTTGATCTTCTGTGAGCTCGGGATAGATGGGCAGGGCCAATGTATGGGTGGCAGCCTCCTCGGAAAACGGGAAATCTCCGTTGCGGTAATCCAAGTGGGCGAAGCATTCCTGAAGATGCAACGGGACAGGGTAATACACTTCAGTACCGATGCCGTTTTGCATGTAAGTGCTGTCGCAGAGCGTCACGCTTTTCCGGCACCTTGATGACGAACTGGTTGTAAATGTGACGACTCTCCTTCTCCACCGGCAATTGGATGCGCTCGAGCCCGGCTTCGGCAAATAGCCTGTGGTAGATTTGTGCATTCTGTTGCCTCGCCGCACTCCACTGGTCCAAATAGTTCAATTTGACTGAAACCACTGCCGCTTGAAGGGCATCCAGTCTGAAGTTTCCACCGATAAATTTGTGATAGTACTTTGGCTTCGAACCGTGGGCCCGCAATATTTTCAACATTTCATACCCGTCCTCGGAATGGGTTGTCACGATACCGCCGTCTCCGAAAGCCCCCAAATTTTTAGAAGGGAAAAAAGAAAAACAGCCGAAATCACCCATTGAACCGGCACGTCTGCCTTTATATTCCGCACCAATGGCTTGGGCGGCATCCTCGATGATGACAAGGTTTTGAGCAGCGGCAATTTCGCATATCGGATCCATGTCTGCACATTGCCCATAAAGGTGCACCGGCATGACGGCCTTGACCTGTGAGCGCTCAGCGTTGGTAAGTTTTTCAAGAGTACGGTAAAATTTTTTGGGCGATATATTGTAAGTGTCCGGCTCTATGTCCACGAATACCGGTTTGGCGCCCAACCGGGCAATTGATCCGGCTGTCGCAAAAAAGGTGTAGGGACTCGTAACTACGGCATCTCCGGGCCCGATACCCGCGGCCATGAGCGCGATAAGCAAGGCATCGGAGCCCGATGAAACCCCCACGGAATAATCGGTTGAGCAGTATGCAGCCAACGCCGTCTCGAGACTCTCTACGCGGGGACCCAGAATAAAAT
Organism: uncultured delta proteobacterium; assembly: GCA_963719015.1. Classification (GTDB taxonomy): domain Bacteria; phylum Desulfobacterota; class Desulfobacteria; order Desulfobacterales; family SG8-13; genus JARFQH01. Next base: position 87,750 of record CAVRBA010000007.1, read on the forward strand.
ACTGGCTTTCAAAAACTTCAAGAGACAACGTTAATAATTTCGTCACGAATATTGGAATACTGAGCCTTAAGGTCAAGTAAGGGCACTTTCATTTTTTAACCTTTCAACATTTCATTCAAAATAGGTAAACGTCAGTACTCTATATTTCTCGACAATACAATTTGGATGACAACAAGGGGGAGATCGTCTCGATTTTCAATGGTGACGACATCGGTGGCAGTTGCACTGATCGTTTCTCCGCACAAGACATTACGCGACACCTGTCCAACATCGATACGTCCTTTTCCTGCCACCACTGTCCAACATCGGGTGGATTCGAAAACAGCTTCGCGATGCAGGTGGAATCGGAATAGATAATGAGGCGACTGACAGAATAATCCTCTTTTCTTTCCAACAAGGTGTCGGTTCCCCAGGAGTGGTAAAGTGTTCGGTGCCGAAGATGCTCTTCGCGTCCCCGCTCTTTCAGTTGAGCCACGATTTGTTTAACTTCACGGCTGGATTCGATATCCGACACAAGCACTGCATCCGGGGTTTCTACCACCACGAGGTTTTCAACACGATTGGTGGCAATCAGACGATCTTGCCCCATGATGAAGCAGTTTCGCGTCTGGTTGGCAATCACATCCCCGTCTACCACATTGGCGTCACGGTCTTTAGGCAAAAAATCATACAACGATTTCCAGGATCCAATGTCGCTCCATCCAAAATCCGAAGGCAGCACGGCCCCCTGGTTGGTGTGTTCCATGATAGCGTAATCGATGGAGATATTGGGTAGCTGTGCATAGCCTTCGTCGTCGAATTGGCCCGTGGATAAATCGAGGTGTTTCATGCGGTTGAGTAGCTCCGGTTGAAACCGTTTGAATTCTTCCACAATGACCGATGCCGGAAATGCGAACATGCCGCTGTTCCAAAAGAAATTGCCCGCTTGGATATATTTAAGGGCGGTATCGAGATCCGGCTTTTCGACAAATCGCTCCGTTTTCAGTGCTCCGCCAGACAATTCTTCACCACCTTCAATGTAGCCGTAGCCGGTCTCCGGGTAATGGGGTGTAATTCCGAATGTGACGATATGGCCGAATCCGGCCAAGGTGATGGCAGACCGCAGGCGTTCATTAAAAACGGTCTCATTACTGATGACATGGTCGGCCGGAAAGACACACACGATCGCATCACGTTCCGCCTGCATAATGGTCAGCACAGCCAGCAGAATGGCTGGGGCTGTGTTGCGTCCACAAGGTTCGCTGATGATTTTACCGGCAGGCGGTATACCGATTTCTCGCAGATGCCGGGATATTTCATGGAAATGCTCGTGTCCACAGACGATTCTAATATTATCGGCCGCCGTTACCGGCAGCAGGCGCTTGACCGTGGTCTGGACCAGGGAATCTTTGCCGATAAAATTGACCAATTGCTTCGGATTGCGCTCTCTCGATACCGGCCAGAGCCGAGTCCCGACGCCGCCGGCCAGCAAGACCGCATAAACAGCCGTCATTTTATCTACCATTGTACCTCCTGGAGCCCCTCCCTCCATTTCGTTTCATCGAATTATTTGATGCCAGAGACACGCCGGTATTGCACATCGTCTCAACAGCATCGTAACCGAGAAACCGATTGACGTCGCGTGTCAAGTGCGGTCCGGGCTGCAGTTTGATCTGCTCCGACACGGAGATCACCGTATCGGCGCCCTGCGAATCGCGCAAATGCAAAAAAGTGCGACACGAACCGGGATACCTCAAAAGTATGTCCTGCAGATTGAGAAGGGTCTCTCGATCCGTTCGCGATACATCCAGATGTAAATGGATGCTGGCTGTCCAGGCTTCTTCAGCCTTATCAATCGGAATAATGTCTTCGGCAATCACTCGAATCGATTGCTCGTCCTTCTGGAGGCGCCCCTGCACCAGAATCGCGTTGTCCTCGAAAAGCATCGGCTCGGCAACGGCATATAGGTTGGAAAAGACGATGATCTCAACACTACCGTGCATATCCTCAAGGGTCACGAAGGCCATGAGGTCACCCTTTTTCGTTTTGATTACCTTGGTTGCGATGACAATACCGCCGATACGCACCATCGTACCGTCACTGCTCTCTTTGACACTCATTGCATTGACATTGGTGAATTTTTCCAAGACAGCCTCCAGCCCCTTCAGTGGATGGCCCGAGATGTAAAATCCGAGCGATTCTTTTTCGAATGCCAGGCGTTGTTTTTCTTCCCACTCCTGAATCTCGGGCAATAACGGCACATTGATCGCCGGTTTGCTGTCCCCCGTATCGAAAAGGTTCATTTGGGGATCGTTTCGCTCCTTTTGAACCCGCTGGCCGTATTCCAGGGCCTCCTCGATGGCGGCCATCAGTTGCGAACGCCTGGCTCCGGTAGAATCGAAAGCACCACATTTAACAAGACTCTCGACAACCCGTTTATTGACCCGCTTGAGGTCGACATGCTCGCAGAAGTCAAACAGAGATTTAAACCTGTCTGTCGTTGCGGGCCTCTATAATCGCCTCTATAGCGCCTTCACCGACATTTTTAACGGCAACCAGCCCAAAACGGATCTCATCGCCGGATACAGTAAATACTTTGTCGCTCTCATAGATATCGGGTGGCAGAACGAGAATATCATGGCTGCGACACTCATTAATGAATTTGACCACGCCATCGATGGAATGCATTTCACTTGTCAACAGCGATGCCATAAACTCCACCGGAAAGTGGGCCTTTAGGTAGGCCGTTTGGAAAGCGATCAATGCGTATGCGGCACTGTGTGATTTGTTGAATCCGTAACCGCCAAATTTTTCGATGAGGTCGAATATGGTTGCGGCTTTATCGGCATTAATCCCGTTGGCCACCGCCCCTTCAACGAACCGCTCACGGTGTTGCGCCATCAGTTCTTTAATTTTTTTACCCATGGCCTTGCGCAAATCGTCGGCTTCGGACATGGTGTAGTTGGCCAATGTCGCGGCAATTTTCATGACCTGTTCCTGGTAGACAATGACACCGTAGGTTTCCTCGAGGGCCGTTTCGAGCTGAGGCAACAGGTATTCCACTTTTTTCCGGCCGTGCTTTCGATCCACGTAATCATCGATCATACCGCTTTCCATCGGTCCGGGACGATACAGGGCCACAAGAGCAATAATATCATTAAAACATTCCGGCTTCAGCCGCACAAGAAGGTCTTTCATGCCGGAGCTTTCCAACTGAAAAACACCTGTTGTGTCTCCGGCACACAAAAGTCGATAGGTTTTCTTATCGTCAAGATCGAGATTGTTGATGTCCGGAACCTCCCCACCTTGCCGCTTGATCAGTTCCAGGGCGTTCTCAATGACGGTCAGGTTGCGAAGACCCAGGAAATCGAACTTTACCAATCCGATCTTTTCGACGATTTTCATGTCATACTGGGTTACCACCTCACCTTTCTTCCCCCGGTAGAGTGGCAGGTAGTCCACCAAAGGGCGATCGGAAATGACAACGCCGGCGGCATGGGTTGATGCGTGACGCGGCAGGCCCTCCAATACACGGCAAATATCGATCAGGTTGCCGACATCGGGATTTTCTATCGATAAATCGGCCAGGCGAGGCTCCTCCTTTAAGCGCACTATCGAGACTGATACCTAGTCTGTCGGGCACCATCTTGGCTATGGCGTCGACCTCACGCAATGGGATACCAAGTGCCCGCCCCACGTCCCGGATTACCGCTCGGGTCTTAAGTTTACCGTAGGTAATTATCTGGGCGACATAGTCGCCACCGCCATACTTGTCGACCACATATTTGAACACTTCCTCGCGACCGTTGATGCAAAAATCCACATCGATATCCGGCATGCTTTTACGGGCAGGATTGAGAAACCTCTCAAAAATCAACCCGTATTCAAGCGGATCCAATCCGGTAATTCCGAGTGCAAAAGCGACAAGGCTCCCCGCTGCCGAACCCCGTCCCGGTCCAACCGGGATATTATTATCTTTAGCATAACGGATAAAATCGGAAACGATCAGAAAATAACCCGGGAAACCCATATCTTTAATGACCGATATTTCATAGTCGAGCCTCTCACGATAGATGGCTTCATCGACTTCGGAATTCTTGGCCTTGATCACCTGCATCTCCCGGTCGAACCCTTCTTGGACGCGCCGCTCGAAAAACTCGGCTTCGCTTTGCCCATCCGGTGCGTCGAATTTCGGGAAATGGTATGTTTTGAAATCGAAGGTAACGTTGCAGCGATCAGCGATTTGAACGGTGTTTTCCAGTGCGCCAGGGAAATCGCTGAAAAAATCGAACATCTCCTGGGGTGGCTTGAAGTACAGCTGGTCGGTACGAAATTTGAGCCTTTCCGAATCAGTCACCACCTTGCCCGTCTGTATGCAAAGCAGCACATCATGGGCGCGAACATCTTTCTTGTCCAGGTAATGGCAATCATTGCTTGCCACCAGGGGTATCGACAGCCGCTGGCTCATATCTTTCAAGGCTTGATTGACCGATTCCTGGACGTCAATACCGTTGTTCTGCACTTCGAGGAAAAAATTCCCCTCGCCGAAGAGCTTCAGGTAGTGGCGTGCGGCGGCATCGGCATCCTTAAGACGGTTTCTCCGAATGAGTGTCGGGATCTCTCCATGCAGGCAAGCGGTAAACGCTATTAAGCCTTTGTGATGCTCTTGCAAAAGGTCTTTGTCGATCCGCGGTTTATAGTAAAATCCTTCCAACTGGGCGATGCTCATCATCTGGCAGAGATTTCGGTATCCTTCAGGGTTCTCAGCCAGCAGTATCAGGTGTGTCAGCCCCTTGTGATCCAGAGGCGTTTTATCAGACAACCGCCGTGGGGCGACATAACATTCACAACCAATGATCGGTTTAACACCGGCTTTAACAGCCTTCGCATAAAACTCGATGGTACCGAACATGGTACCGTGATCGGTAAGGGCCACGGATTTCATGCCGAAATCAGTGGCCCGCTGAAGCAAATCATCGATCCGGATGGCACCATCCAGGAGACTGTATTGTGAATGAACGTGCAGGTGAACGAATTCGGGCAGGATCGTACTCATGGGTAGTACACTCTCGGATGGTTGCAAGGTTGAATCGGTCGTCAGGCTGTCGTTTGCTGCAGACTCCAGACGGTGGTGTCTCGTCAGCGAAAACGGATCCGCTTTGAGACACCATTCGGTCGGCTTAAATCGACGGTGGCCGCAGCCAAATTTCCGAATCACTCCAACCGGTAATTGGGTGCCTCTTTGGTGATGATAACATTGTGAACATGACTTTCCCGCATGCCGGCAGCACTGACCTTAAGAAACCGAGCATTTTCCCGCAATTCTTCCAAGGTGCGGCAACCGCAATATCCCATTCCGCTGCGCAACCCCCCGATGAGTTGATGGATGTTGGCTGATAGGCTTCCACGGTAGGGAACCCGGCCGACAATCCCTTCGGGAACCAGTTTGTCGTCTTCCGCCTGCTCGGTCTGGTAGTAGCGGTCTTTACTGCCTTTTTTCATGGCCTCTATGGACCCCATGCCCCGGTACACTTTGTAGCTGCGCCCCTGGTAAAAAATCTGTTCCCCGGGACTCTCCTCCGTACCGGCAAACAGCCCTCCAATCATGACCACTTGGGCCCCCGCACCAATCGCTTTGGTAATGTCACCCGAAAATCGGATGCCGCCGTCTGCGATCAGGGGCACACCGGTTCTATTGGAAATCGATCGACAGTTCATTATCGCCGTTATCTGGGGTACACCTATTCCTGCAACAATCCGGGTGGTGCAAATCGAGCCGGGACCGATGCCGATTTTTACACCGTCGACCCCGGCCTTGATCAGATCCTCAGCCCCCTTCTCCGTCCCCACGTTGCCGGCTATCAGTTCAAGATTTTCAAAGTTACTTTTGAGTTGCACAACGGCATTGATGACATTTTTCGAATGCCCATGCGACGTGTCGATGAGGATGAGATCCGCACCGGCCTTCAACAAGGCCTCGGTCCTCTCGAGCATGTCAGGACCGACACCGATGGCACCCCCGACCCGCAAGCCGCCCCATGCTGTCCTTGCAGGCATTGGGATATTTTTTTATTTTCTCGATGTCTTTGATAGTAATCATGCCTTTGAGTCGCCCCTTTGAATCGACCACGAGGAGCTTCTCTATGCGGTGCTGGTGAAGCAACTTTTTGGAATCCACTAGATTTATGCCTTCTGGCACCGTTATCAGGTTCTCTTTGGTCATCACATCCGAAACAGGCTTGTCCAGTTCGGTTTCAAAGCGCAAATCCCTGTTGGTGACTATCCCCACCAGTTGATTTTCTTTGGTAACCGGAACACCCGAAATCCGGTATTTTTCCATCAGAGTCAACACCTCGGCAACCTTCTGTTCCGGCCTAATGGTAACCGGATCAACGATCATGCCGCTTTCAGATTTTTTGACTTTGTCGACCTCCATCGCTTGGCTCTTGACGCTCATATTGCGGTGAATAAATCCAACACCGCCCTCACGCGCCATAGAGATTGAAGTTTCAGCTTCGGTAACCGTATCCATGGCAGCACTAACAATCGGTATATTGAGCGTCAGGTTGCGGGTCAGGCGTGTCGCCAGGTTGACATCCTTCGGCAGCACATCGGAATAATTCGGTATCAGCAGTAAGTCATCGAAAGAATAGGCTTCTTCCGGCGGAATATTATTCATCACACCCCCCGTAGAAATATTTCCTAAATGTTTCAGTTGTTTATGGAACAGGTTACGCGGAAGCCATCAATAATCCGGTGGCTCGATCGCATGGAAACGAGATCAGCCGACCCGGCCTTTGACAAACGAACGAATTATCAAATGGATTATTGTTTAGCAATCATTATTTAAGCGTATCCTTGACATTGATCGGCCGTGATAATAGATAACGAACCTTCGGGAAAACCGCTGAAACGGCACATCCAAAATTCCCATGAAAGCCCGATGCTCGTCAACGGACGGTTAAACAATATCCAATGGGAAAAGGGTTATTCTTTGGATTCGGCCGCGACGCCGTGGATGAACCTAACCAGTGCGAGAGCCAGTGGGACAAAAGCTATTTGGGGATGAACCGGAGCTGATATCGACGGGTTCGACATGCTGATCTCAATTAATCCAAATAACCCACAACTGCGTCTGATTCGAAAAGTCGTCGATCTACTGCGCAATGGCGGTATAGTCGCTTATCCGACCGACACAGTCTACGGTATTGGGTGCGACATCATGAACAAGAGGGCCATCGCCAGGGTCTATCAACTCAAGCAACGCCCGCAGTCGAAACCGTTCAGTTTTATCTGCTCCGACCTGACGCACATCAGTTATTATGCCAAGGTATCCAACTACGCCTACAAGACAATGAAACGGCTCCTGCCGGGTCCTTACACTTTCATCCTCGATGGCTCCCGCCAGGTTCCCAAAATGATGTTGACCAAGCGCAAAACCGCCGGTATACGCGTACCGGATCACGCCATCTGCCTCTCCATCGTTTCGGAACTCGGCAATCCAGTCATCTCGACCAGCGCCACCAAGCCGGATGGATCCATCATGAGTCATCCGTCGCTCATCCACGATTTTTTCGGCTCCCGCATCGATGCCGTGATCGATGGCGGTCCTGTGTCCGGTCAGCCCTCAAGCGTCATTTCTCTTATCGATGATATACCCGAGGTTATCCGTGAGGGTCAGGGAGAGGTCCGTATTTTTGAATAAGCGATTTGATAATACGGGGCTGGGTATCCCCGGTATCGCAAAGCCATAGGACCCAAGAATGGCACATGGCCGTTTGTCGTCTCGCTTCAAAGCGTCCGGTAGGGCTTCGAGTGGTTCATCCGGACAATTAATTATCCCAAGAACTAATACACGGTGTCAAAAGCTTGACGTCCAGCCCACTCTTGCGGTAACGGTCGGCCGACGGCATAAAATAATCGGGGCCTGCAACCGAAGGCTGCCGGCCCCTTAAAACCGCTAATGGAAAAGTTGAAGGTTACCGATATCGGCTAATCATCATTCAGCTTTTCCTGAAGGTTTTCGCGTAAAATCTCGCCGAAGGTGGATGTCGCCGGTCTCATATTGTTCACGTAATCGGTCAGCAGACCCTGCTCATCATCCATTTCAAGGCGCTTGATCGACAGTCCGATGCGCCTCTCCGTCGTATTGATGTTCATCACTTTGGCCGTGAGGACATCACCAACCTCGAATTTGCCCACAGGGGTCTTTATCTTCTCTTTACTGATTTCAGATACATGCACAAGGCCTTCGATACCTTCTTCGAGTTCAACGAAAATGCCGAAATCAGTCAAGTTGGTGATTGTTCCGGTGATTTCCTTGCCGACCTCGTAACGCTCGGCAACAGTCTCCCAGGGATCGGATTGCAGTTGTTTGACCCCGAGTGAGAACCGCTCATTATCTTTATCGATATCCAGAACGATCGCCTGGACGGTGTCGGTTTTTTTGTAAACCTCGGATGGATGCTTAATGCGCTTGGTCCAGGATATATCCGAAATGTGAACGAGTCCGTCGATACCTTCATCGATACCGATGAACAACCCGAAATCGGTAATATTTTTTATTTTACCCTCAATGGTTGTTCCGACCGGGTATTTTTCGCTGACGACATCCCAAGGATTCGGAACAACCTGTTTCATCCCCAGTGATATCCTACGGTTATCCGGTTTGATGTCGAGCACGATGGCATCAACCATCTCACTGACAGATACAACCTTGGAGGGATGGCGAATTTTGCGTGTCCATGACATTTCCGAAACGTGAATCAACCCTTCGATACCCTCTTCGAGTTCAACAAACGCTCCGTAGTCTGTCAGGCTGACCACTTTACCGGTGACGCGGGCACTAACCGGGTATTTTTCAGCCGCCGTCGTCCAGGGATCCGGCGTCAGTTGCTTCATTCCCAGCGATACCCGCTCTTTTTCGATATCGAAGTTGAGAACTTTGACTTTAATCTCGTCTCCTATTGCGAAAAGTTCGGAGGGATGTTTCACACGGCCCCAGGAAATGTCGGTAATATGTAGCAAACCGTCGACACCGCCCAGATCAACAAAAACACCGTACTCGGTAATATTTTTTACGACACCGTCGAGAATTTTCCCTTCCTCGATGATGGCCAGCGTAGCAGTTCGCTGCGTTTCGCGTTCCTCTTCGAGGATGACACGCCTGGAAAGCACAATATTGCTTCGCTTTCGATTATACTTAAGAATTTTGAATTTGTATTGGTTGCCGACCAGGTCATCCAGATTTCGTATGGGCCGCAGATCAGCCTGAGAGCCTGGCAGAAACGCCTGTACGCCAATATCGACAGAGAAGCCGCCCTTGACTCTGCTCGTAATAATACCGTCTATGGTGCCTTCTTCGTCGTAAGACTTTTTGATCTCTTCCCAAACTTTGACGTTCTGGGCTTTTTCCTTGGAGAGAACGACGCGCTCTTCCTCGTCATCCCACCATTCGACCATGACTTCGACTTTATCGCCGACTTGGCATTGATAATGCCCTTTTCGTCTCTGAACTCATGGATTCGGATCTGACCCTCGGATTTGTAACCGATGTCTACCAGGACATGGTCCTTGTCCACGGAGATGATCCGGCCGGTGACGACTTCACCCTCTTCGAATCGCTTGAAACTTTCCTCGTACATGTCCATGAGGTTTTCCATCGATTCCTCGGATTTAGACCCATCCTCTGTCGGTGATTCTACAGGTGTTTCAGTGGCAGCGGTTTCCACCGCGCTTGTCTCCGCGGATTGCTGTTCATTCGATGCGTCCTGGACACCACTCTCTTCGTCGCTGGAAACAGTTTGCTGATTGAGTTCCCCGTTTTCCTCGTTTCTGCCCAAATCTTCCATTTAAAAGCGTACCCCCTTAGCCGATTTTTGAAATATTGCCGCCGATGTACGGCTGCATAACCTGGAATAGCTATCAGACCCTTTTTGAAAACACAATGATTATTTTAAATATCTATGGAATACGGTTATGGTTAAATCCTGCCATAGGAACAAGCGGAGGCTTTGGCGCACGCTTTTCGCTCCAAAAGCAACGAAGAACTCCCCGAGTGCTCATATGATTGAGTGTTACCCGTCGGTTAAGCGCGCAATGTGACCAAGCATAACATCAACAACCGCGTCGATCCCCATTACGGTTGAATCGATTCGAATGGCATCGGCCGCAGGTTTCAAAGGGGCCTCCGATCGATTACTGTCGTTGTTGTCACGTTTCCTCAGATCTCTTTCAACTTCCTCCAAGCTCAAATCGTTTTTGGATTGCAGCTCTAGAAAACGCCGCCGCGCGCGGGTCCTTTCAGTGGCATCAAGGTAAAATTTGATCTCGGCATTCGGAAAGACCACCGTACCCATGTCCCGTCCTTCAACGACAGCTGCCTTCTGGCGACCCATCGCCCGTTGCACATCGAGTAAATAGCGGCGCACCACCGGTCGTGCCGAGACTGCCGAAGCCAGCATTGTAATTTCAGGTGTTCGCAACTTTTCGGTGACATCCTCGCCATTGGACAGAAGCCTCAGTCCACTATCGGTCTGAACATACCGTAGTTCGAGCCCATGGCATATCTTCTCCAGGGCCATATCGTCCGCTGGGTGGACCTCTTTAAGGTTCACAGCCAATGCCACCGCCCTGTAAAGGGCTCCGGTGTCAATATAACGGTATCTCAATCGATCGGCCAGCATCCGACTGACGGTCGTTTTGCCGGCACCGGCCGGTCCGTCAATTGTTACAACAATTTTTTTCATCCAGATCCTTTTAAGAATCTCGCCCGGTTGATCCACCGGCGGTCAAGCCGTCGGAAGAATTCAATTTCTTTTCAGAACGCGGGCCAGTGCCGCCACGAATCGCTCGTTCTCCTGGGGCAATCCAACGCTTATACGGATATAGCGCGGATAGCCATACGAACTCATCGATCGAACAATGACGCCCTCGGCCAACATCTTTTTAAAAACCGTGTCAGCATCCTCATGAACGTCAATGAGAAAAAAGTTGGCTTGGGTCGAAAAACAGCCAATACCCAGGCGGTTCAACCTATCAAACAGATAGTCGAGTCCTGAATGCACGAGCGTGATGGTTTTGCGCAGATATTCCTCGTCTTCGAGAGCCGCGGTCGCCCCCACCTGCGCCAGTGTGCCGGCGTTAAAAGGCTGCCGAATACGGTGCAGGATGTTCGCCAATTCAACCGGCATCAATCCATAACCAATGCGCAAGCCGGCAAGCCCGTATATTTTGGAAAAAGTCCGCAAGGTGACGACCGGAAAGCCGGATTGGAAGAAATCGAGCCCCTTGGCGCAGTGCGAATCTCTGACAAATTCAATGTAGGCCTCATCGATGACAACGATAACGCCGGAAGGCAGGGCCTTCAGAAATACGGCCAAATCCGATGAAGTAATGATGGTGCCGGTCGGATTGTTGGGGTTGCACAAAAAGATCATCCGGGTTCGTGGCGACACCTGGTCGAGGATAGCATCCAGATCGATAGCCAGTGCATCGTTCAGGGGAACAAATACAGGCTGTGCGCCGACGCTGCGTGCCGTGATTTCGTACATCAAGAACGATGGTTGGGGCATGATGACTTGGTCACCGGGCGCCAGCAGGGCCCGGTTCAGCATGCCAATAACCTCGTCGGAACCATTGCCGAGGACAATATTCTCGGGCAACATCCCCAAATGAACCGCCAGTTTATCCACCAGCGCGTGGCCGCCGCCATCCGGGTATCGGTGCAGATCTTTCATCTTCGATTGGATAGCCACCACGGCCCTTGGTGACGGACCGAGAGGGTTCTCATTGGACGCCAGTTTAATAGAGTCACGAATACCGTACTCCCGCTCGAGTGCCTCAAGAGGCTTTCCGGGTTCGTACGGTTCAATGGCCTGAATGTATTCGGGTATCGTAAGATCCACGGATTCTGACCTAAAATTTATTCTAATTATTCCCCGGAACTATCAGGAAACGACAGCTTTCTGGCCTTCGTCAACGGCCGTCATGTTCAGTGGTATCAGCTTCTTTCTTCTTGGCAAATTCTGTTTTCACGCATGCTCTTAAAGTATCCAACTCGACAAGCTTGCTCCGGGTGACAAAAGCGGACAAGGCGACAATATTGGCCGATCGGACGCTGCCGATTTTGATGGCGATTTCATTTACCGGCACCCGAACCTCGTCGACATCCTTCCGGTTCGAGTCGATTGAAATCAGGGAACTGTTTACCAAAATGACACCGCCCGGCTTTACCTGAGGGGCAAACTTTTCAAGCGATGGTCGGTTCATGGCAATCAGGTGCATTGGATTGCGGATGATTGGTGACCCAATCAACCGGTCGCTGACGACAACCGTGCAGTATGCTGTACCGCCGCGCATTTCCGGACCGTATGAAGGTACCCAGGCGACTTCACGTCCTTCCTCCATAGCGGCATGGGCCAGAATCTTGGCACTGAGAAGAATTCCCTGCCCACCGAAACCGGCAAACATCACTTCGCTTTGCATAGATACCCTCCAAAAATTCCGATCACGACACAATAAACAGGCTCCCCATTCGAGGTATGAATGACGATTACCGCTTATTGAGTTTGTGAGGTTGATTTGACTTCGTCCGGGGTTTTCAATTCACCCAACGGGTAATATGGCAGCATGGTTTCCTCGGCCCATCGGATCGCTTCCACTGGCGTAAGCCCCCAGTTCGTGGGACAGGTGCTAACCAACTCGACAAAGCTGAAGCAAGTGTTGGCCACCTGATACTCGAAGGCCTTCTTGATCGATTTTTTGGCTTTGGTAATGAACTTGGGTTTAATGACGCTCTGCCTGGCGATATAGGCCGGGGTTTCGAGAGTCGCGAGAAGCTCGGCCATCTTGATCGGCATACCGACGTCTTCCACCTGACGACCAAACGGTGACGTCGTGGTCCGCTGATGCGGCATGGTCGTCGGAGCCATCTGTCCGCCGGTCATGCCATAAACGGCGTTATTGACAAATATAACCGATATTTTCTCGCCCCGATTGGCCGCATGTATGATCTCACCCATTCCGATACTGGCCAGATCACCGTCCCCCTGATAGGTGAAGACAACCAAATCGGGACGCACCCGCTTCATCCCCGTAGCCTGGGCGGGGGCACGACCATGGGCAGCCTCCAAAAAATCGAAAGTAAAATAATTATACATCAGCACCGCACATCCAACCGGTGCAATTCCCACCGTACGGCCGCGGATTCCCAGCTCGTCGATGACTTCGGCCAACAGCCGGTGGATGACGCCGTGGGTGCAGCCTGGGCAGTAATGGGTCACTTGGTCAGACAGGGCAGCCGGTTTCTGAAATATCTTACCCATTTAAAAGCTCCATAAAAGCGTTGAGGTTGTGAGACCGAATTTGTATCTCGACAACACTGTTAGAAGTTTTGGTTCTGTTCGGACGTCTTAAGGATGGAACGAGAGCTCACCCGGCCATGCCGCTTAATAGAGGTCGTCATGGCCCAGTCGAAACTGTCGTCCACCCACCGCGAGCCTTTAATGACGCGGGCTTTGGAGGTCTCTGCTTGTTCTAAATCTTCAAATTTATTGGCTAATGACGCATCAACCGATCAGGGATTTGACAAAAGCCACGACCTCTTCCGGTGTCGGCACCTCGCCGCCGCATTTACCGAACCATGATACCGGCCGCTGGCCCCTCACGGACCGTTCGACATCCTCGACCATTTGGCCCATGCTCATCTCGACACAGGCTACAGCCCGGCAACCATCTTTGGCTGCAGCCTTTTCGACAGCCTCTTCCGGAAAGGGAAAAACGGTCTGCGGTCGGATCATACCGACCTCGTTCCCCTCCTCTTTGAGCATGTCAATCGCCGTACGACATACTCGGCTCATGGTGCCATAACTCACGAGAAGCACACGGTAGTCTCCATTCGTATTGTAGCCCTCGTAACGAATTTCCTCCTGCTTCATCCGGTCATACTTGGCTTTTAACGTAAGGTTGTGGCGGTTCAGCACTTCAGGATCGAGATAGAGGGAGCGGATCAGATTGCGTTTGTCGCTCTTACGGGTGTCCATGCCGTTAACGGCCCATTCGTCATTGTTATTGGGCTCAACTTTTAAATTTTCCGGAAATTCCACCGGCTCCATCATTTGACCGATCAGTCCGTCACCCAGGATCATCACCGGATTGCGATACTTTTCCGCCAGTGGAAATGCCATCATCACCATTTCAACCGCCTCCTGAACGCTGGCCGGTGCCAGCACCAACATTCGGCAATCCCCATGTCCAATGCCTTTGGTTGCCTGCAGGTAATCCGCTTGTGAGGGCAAAATACCACCAAGACCGGGTCCACCGCGCATGATATTTACAAAGACCGCCGGACACTGAGATCCGGCCATATAGCTGATCCCTTCGCTCATCAGACTGATACCCGGACTTGATGATGTCGTGAAGACCCGCTCACCGGTAGCGGCGGCTCCGAGAATCATGTAAGAAACGGCAACTTCACTCTCCCCCTGCAGAAAAACACCACCGACCTCGGGCAACCGCCGGGAGAGGTATTCGGCCACTTCAGATTGCGGCGTGATCGGATAGGCGAAATAGTTCAAGCAACCGGCGCGAATCGCCGCTTCGCCGATAGCTTCGTTTCCCTTCATCAACACCTTGCCCATTTCTTCCTCCAATCATTTCGAACCGGTCGACGTCTCAGTCTCCTCGGTAATGGTAATGGCAACATCCGGACACATCGTGCAGCACAAGGCGCAATGAATACAATCCTCGGGACGGGCACGGTAGGCGGGGAAGTATCCCTTGGTGTTGACTTGGTCGGTTATCTCGAGCACCTTTTTCGGACAGACCGTCACACACAATCCGCAGCCCTTACACCTAATTTTATCGATCTCATGTAGATATGCCATGGTTACTCCTTAAGCTATTGGTTTCGCTTTTTTCCAGGGCGGCACAAGCTGCCGCTCGATGGTCAAAACCGGGCATGAAAAATCCTCCAGCGAAACATGCGGTAGTAATTCAGCAGCGGCCGTTACGAACATCAACGGTAATCCGCTTTCATGGGACAGATTCTGCACAAAAGCATGCCCCCGAACGATGTCATCCGGTGCGGTGTCGTCAATCAAATTAGCATTGCCGATCCAGCCGGTGACTCTTAATCTTGCAGCTGTCTCTATCTCTTGCCGCATTGCCAGGCAACCGTCAATGGTGTCCGTCTTCGGTCGCATTGGGTTGACCACCTGCAACATGTGGTAAGAACGACCGCCAAAAGCATCCGCCAAGGCCGACAGGACTCTGGCGCCCACGGGATCACCGCCGGCGTCAATTAGATCCAGTTGACCGGGACGGCGGATAAGTCCAGCAACCAAAGGGCTGAGGATCGGCAGATCTGCCACCATGTATTCTTCGGGCGGTAGAATCACCTCGATACCGACATTCGAGAGCGTGCTCCGGGCTTCCCGAGATCTAAAATACGGATTGACCAAATCAAGATCCGCGAGTCGCACCTTGACACCGGCGTGATGGCGGTCCACGGCCAGATTAATGGCGACTTCGGTTTTGCCACTGCCGAAGTTTCCAACGATGACGACGATACCTGTTAGTTGAAACTGCATAAACAAACTCTTAAGCTGTCATTCCGTCGCTGTTTGAAACTCCCTGCTGCAGCGAAAAATACGCAATTGACCCTTGTATTTTTTATTCGTATTGTTGTCAAGATATTCGCTATACCAAATTGTATTGGCACCTCCGGATCGCGGCGCCGTATACGCCGGATAAGCGCAATCCCTTGACTCGGGCATCAAAAATGCTATGCTGCCAGCGGCCGAATGGCACCGAACGACTTCCCAATCGATGATTCGGGCTGATCGCCGCGGTATTGCCATATTTCACAATCCATCCACAACCGCTGCCAGTGGCACCGGTCGTCATTTTTGGGTAGACGATGCAACCTGTTATCACCGGACTCGAAAATTTCTGCCAGAATCCGCTTTCCGGGCTGGACGGCTGCCGGCTTGGCCTTCTCTGCAACCCGGCCTCCGTCGATCGGCATTTTCGTCATGCCCGCGAGCTGATCGCCCAAAGATACCCCGGGCAACTCAAAGCACTTTATGCACCCCAGCACGGGTTCCATGCCGATAAACAGGACAACATGATCGAATCTGCGGATGGCATCGATCCGGTCCTGAAGATACCCGTTTTCAGCCTCTACAGCCGCACACGAATACCGACCCGCGAGATGTTAGAGCCGATAGACGTGCTGCTGGTCGATTTGCAAGACGTCGGCACCCGGGTCTACACCTTTATATACACGCTATCGTACTGCATGGAAGCCGCAAAGGCCCACGCTAAAAAGGTCGTCGTGCT
This sequence comes from uncultured delta proteobacterium, assembly GCA_963719015.1. Taxonomy (GTDB): domain Bacteria; phylum Desulfobacterota; class Desulfobacteria; order Desulfobacterales; family SG8-13; genus JARFQH01. The sequence goes on from CAVRBA010000007.1 coordinate 104,070, forward strand.
CGATCGCCCCAATCCGGTCAGCGGTAAAGTCACAGAGGGAAACTGCGTTGCCGCCGACTGCACCTCATTTGTCGGCCGCTTTCCAATCCCCATGCGGCACGGTTTGACCATCGGAGAACTGGCGCTGCTGTTTAACCAGCAATTCGGAATCGACTGCGATCTTGAGGTGATCCCTCTGCAGAACTGGCGCCGCGCGATGTATCATTCTGACACCGAGCTGCCTTGGGTTCCGCCATCACCCAACCTCCCAACTCCGGTCTCTGCCATTGTCTACCCCGGTCAGGTTATCTGGGAAGGAACCAACGTTTCCGAAGGCCGCGGTACCACCCAGCCGTTCGAGATTTTCGGTGCACCCTTTATCGAATTGACCAAACTCTCGGCAGGGTTGACAGAAAAGCAAATACCGGGGGTGATTCTCAGACCGATATCGTTTGAACCGACATTCAATAAATGGGCCGGACAGCCCTGCTACGGGTATCAGATCCACGTTACCGAAGCGACAGCCTACCAATCGTATACAACCTCACTCAGGCTGCTGCAGGCGGTCATACGGCATCATGGCGGGGACTTCAAGTGGAAACAACCACCCTATGAGTATGAATTCGAAAGACTGCCGATCGACCTCATCATCGGAGACAGCAGTATCCGCCAACGGATCGAAGAGGGTGAAGACATCGACGATATTGCTTCTGAATGGCAAGAAGATCTGGATGCCTTCGTTGCCCAAAGCCAAGAATTCAGACTGTACACCTAAATTAATGAGCCGATCTTCCACCGATCAACCGCAGTGGCGCCGGATGCGTTTCAAGAAAAACAAGGTTTGGATGGCAACCGATTCCAGCGGCCAACCCATTCAAGAAAAGGGCAAACTATTAATAAAGTATCAGCTCGAACAGAATCACCAATACTGGGTCAATCCCGCCAATGTCAAACCTCTCGACGCTAAGGCCGCAGAACAACCGATCCAAAATCTCGGCGCCGCAGCAGATATGCCAAACAGCACGATAGCGCCGCCGGAAGACAGTTCGGATGATAATGCGGTGCACATTTACACCGACGGCGCCTCATCGGGTAATCCCGGTCCGTCCGGCATTGGTATCGTCATGGAGTACAGGGGACAGGTAAGGGAAATCTCGAAGTTTATCGGTCATACGACCAATAATGTGGCCGAACTGGAAGCCATCCGCACCGGCTTGCTGGAGCTCAAGAAAAAAAATATACCGGTCGTCATATACACGGACAGCAGCTACGCTCACGGCGTATTGTCACTTGGCTGGAAAGCGCGAAAAAATCGCGAATTGGTGGATGCCATCCGGAAGTTGCTTGGCACCTTGAAGAATGTGAAATTGGTAAAGGTCCGCGGCCATGCCGGTCATCGTCAAAATGAGGCCGCAGATCGATTGGCCCGGACGGCAGTTACTTCCGGCGATACGCGTCGGTAAATAAAAAGAGCCCTACCGTTTAACGGAAGAGCTCTCTGAGCATAACGGTTTGTTAGGCCTTCTTCAGGCCCTTGATCTCGTCTTTCAGTTCATCGATCTCTTTTTTGTATATCTCAACATCGGCATCTTGCACCGATGTTGGTTCAAAGCTTTCGTCTTTCTTCCATGTATCTTTCAGTTCATCGAATCCGAGATAAATCGCAAGCCCGCCACCAAGCAGGAGCATAACCGGAATGATACCGGCCAGTACCATCAAAAACTCGCTCCACCAGATCCCGAGGCCAATCAGGCCCAGTGCCGCCGCTATCGCTCCTCCGATTAAAGTTTTCATGCAAACCCTCCTCTTTTTTGTTTTGTGTTCGAATCCTTGGTTGTATTTTTGAATGAGTCGTCAATTTAGTACTGCTTGGATCATGCGTCAAATAAAAAATTGAGCGCTGGGCGCGTGTTCCTCATCCAGGCGGCGAATTTTCTACCCGAAACAGTCCGAATGCCTTCTCTCAAGACTCAATTGGCGTGGCGGGATGTACTTAGACTCAGCGGACCATTACCACAGTTTTTGGACCAAAACAACCCCATTTCGGAAAACAAATGTATCAAGTAATCATTTTTTGGTGAAGCGCTGCGCCCCCATCGCAACCGGTAACATTCAAAATAATTTATTGCATATCGGCTATTATTCTGATAGACAGTTTCTACTTAAATTGTAAATACTTAGAAAGAAATCGAAACTGCCTGCGGTTGCTCAGGCCGGCTTCACGTTGATCATTGCGCCGCCTTTGATTCCAGAGGCACCCGCGCGGCCGATACCGCCCCGGAAACAGATCATGCCCCGCCTAAAAAAACCTGAACACGTGGACATTCCATTCAAACAGAATGGGTGGCTCGACCGGCTTTTGGCCGGTACCACCCAACACTACAGCTGCTTTCTACCTGCTAAACTCGGCCGTTTGACACCATTGCTGCTTAAAATGTTCTATTCCGGAATCAAGGTGACTGCGGATCAGACAGCCGGGTTGAATCAGATCCCGAAGGCGGATCCCATCGTTTTTATAAATAAGAACAAAAGTAAGTTTGAATTACTCTTCTATCACACAACCTTCTCCCGTCAAAGCTACAGAGTCCCTGAAATCGGCTTCGACTATCGCATACTGATTTGGCAGCCTGTCTCGCGTCTTTTCAAGATCGTCATTGCCCATATGTATTATATTTTACGGACAATGTCTTTCCAGAACCCATACAAAAGCGGTTATATTCGGGATGAACTTCTCGCGGGCCGAGCCGGATTTCTTTCCCTTGTGGAAAGAGGCGATTTTCACCGCCGGTTCGTCAAGGCCAAAGTTGACCCGATTGAATATCTAATAGAAATGCAGAAAGAGATCGACCGCCCGATACACCTCGTACCGATGCTGATGTTTTTCAGCAAGGACCCCTTTCGGTCGAACCTTACTCTTGTCGATATACTGTTTGGCCAAGAGGGAAAACCAGGAAATATTCGCCGTCTGGTAACGCTGTTTAAAAACCCGAGCAAGGTGTTCGTTGAAATATCCGAACCGGTCAATTTGATGCAATTTCTCGAATTAGCAGAAAACCGCGAAACGAATACCGCTTATCAGTCGTTGCACCTCCGGCGAGAGCTACTGAAACAAATCAACCGGCACCGACAGGCAATCACCGGCCCGGTCCTTAAAAGTTCTGAAGAACTTAAGGAAAATATACTGACGGGCGAACGATTTCAGGAATTCATAACCAAGCACGCCGAAAATCGTCAGATCCCTCTCTACAAATTGCGTAAAGAAGCTGATGGCTACCTTGGAGAGATTGCCGCAAAATACAGTGCAAACCTGATCAAAATCGCGTCGGGTATTGTCGAATATATCACCAATACCATGTTCGACGGCGTTTCCATAAACAACGACAGTATAAAGTACATCAAGACAGCATCCCAAAAGGCGCCGCTCATACTGGTTCCCTGCCACAAAAGTCATATCGATTACCTGATCCTGTCATATATTCTATACCATAACAATATGCCCTGCCCGCACGTTGCGGCCGGTAAAAACCTCACATTTTGGCCAATGGGCCCGTTGTTCAGAAGAGGCGGTGCGTTCTTCATTCGTCGCAGCTTTCGCGGGGCAGTAGTGTACTCAAGGGTTTTTTCGGAATATATTCATAAATTGCTCGAGGAAGGATTCAATATCGAGTTCTTCATTGAAGGTACCCGCAGCCGTACCGGTAAATTGATTCTGCCAAAACTGGGATTTCTTTCCATTCTTCTTGAAGCGTTCAGAAATGGTGCCTGCGAGGATTTGATTTTCGTGCCGATTTACATCGGGTACGACCGTGTACTGGAAGAAAGCGCCTATATTCATGAGCTTGGTGGTGGACAAAAAGAACCCGAGAATCTGTTTCAGGTGATCAAGGCGCGCAAGTTTCTAAAAAAACGCTATGGAAAAATCTACATCCGCTTCAACGAACCGCTTTCCCTGAACCAGCTGTTGCACAATCAAGGGTTGAACATTCAGGAGTGGAACCCTAAACTAAAAAATACCTTCTGCCGCAACCTGGGATTCCGGATCATCAACGCCATCAACAAGGCCGCAGTGGTGACTGCCCATGGCTTGTGCGCCAGCGCCATCCTCAACACAAGCAAAACCCGTTTCAGCCTCGACCATATTAAATCGATAACGCAGCAATACCTCGACTACCTGAGTGCGCAAGAGGTTCAGCTGGCCGACACACTCGTTCTCGACCAGAAGCACGCTATCGAAAACGCCCTGGAGTCATACACGCAACGGAAATTCATCGAAGCGATTCCAAAAGAAAAGGGCCAACCGGTCGTTGAAATCGAGTATACGGTAAACGAAGGTCACCGGTCGAGTCTGGAATATTATAAAAACAATTGTATCGCTTTCTTTGTTCCCGTGGCTTTTACTGCCATGGAAATATTAAATATGGATGCGTTTCAATTCGCGGCAACAGATATTCACGACGGTTACAAATTTCTTCAACACTTGTTCAAAAACGAATTTGCCCACGATGTCGACCTTTATCCGGAACACCTTGTGCGCAAAGCTCTCAAGGCCTTCATAGACGAGGCGATTCTCATACCCCATCGCACCCTGCCGGACACTTATAACGTCACCTCAGCCGGCTTCAGGAAACTGAAACTATTCGCCAGCTTTCTCATCACCTATCTCGAAGCCTACTTGATCGTATTGAGTTACTTTATGTGGGCAGAAGCAGGCGCTACGACAATTAAGGAACGCGTGAAGAAAATTGAGGCCAGAGGCCGTCGCATGTATAAGCGCAAGGAGATCGAACGCAGGGAAGCACTCTCAAAGGTGACATTTGAAAACGCCATTGATTTTTTTACCGGTCAAGGAGTAAAAAGTTCGGAAGATATCGAAAAAGCCGAATTCTTTGCAGTCGCCATCAATCGCTATCTCAGTCGGCTGCAGTAGGGCAAATAATCACCCGGAGGTAATACGGAAGTACTTCGAACTTTTGGCGGCGATAAAAAGAACGATGAAAGCCATGATACTTGCAGCCGGCTTCGGTACCCGGTTGCTTCCATATACCCGTTACACACCCAAACCGCTTTTCACCATTGCCGAGCGCCCAATTCTGGACGTGGCGATACGGCGGCTTGCAGCGGCCGGCTGTCGTGCGATCATCATAAACACGCACCACCTTCACAATCGGATTGACGCTTATCTGACTTCGCAAAATTATGATATACCTGTAATCACAAGCTTTGAACCGGCGATTCTCGGCACCGGCGGCGCTGTTAAAAACGTATCGCACTTTTGGGATAGTCACCCTTTTATGGTCATTAACAGTGACATCATCACAGACATTGACCTTAAGGCAGTATATCGTTTCCATCTGGACCATAAGCACCCGGTGACCATGGTTCTGCAGGACGAACCGCAATTCAATACGGTGTCGGTTTCATCAGAAGACCTTATAATAAAATTCGGGAATCCGTCCCAAGCTGACGACCCTGGCAATAACAGGCATTTGGCCTTTACCGGCATTCAGGTGCTCGACCCTGAGGTCCTGGATATCATACCGGAAAACACCTTCCACAGCAGCATAGACACTTACCGCCAGATCATCGCCGACGGCGGCGGTGTCAAAGCATATGTTACCAGCGGACATTACTGGACCGACATCGGCACACCGGAAAGCTACCGGCAGGCCGTCCGCGATGCAATGTCCCCTTTGGCTTTCGGACAAATCGAGCCAGGTCTTGCCCAAGGGCGGATAGACGTTGAACCGCTGGCCGGCGACGGTTCCGACCGTCACTGGTACCGTTTGAGAAACGGTTCGGCCTCTCTTGTGATGGTCGACCACGGGATTCGCAGTGATGATGGCTGCGCTGAAGTCGATGCGTTCGTTGCCATCGGGCACCACCTTTTTAAAAAAGGCGTGCCGGTTCCGAAAATTTTTAATCACGATCGCTTTGCCGGCCTGGCTTTCATGGCGGATGTTGGCGACACTCACCTACAGGATGTGGTCAAACGCACGACCGACCCCGAGACAATAATCACCCTGTACCGCTCGGTCGTACGGCAGCTGATCGCCATGTCTGTGGCCGGTATCGACGGTTTCGATTCGTCATGGACCTACCAGACGCCGGTCTACAGTCGCGAGCTGATCCTCGAAAAAGAATGCCGGTATTTTACCGACGCGTTTTTGACTGGATATCTCGATCGTCCCGATTCCTACACGGAAATGGAAGCTGAATTTTCTCTTCTGGCCGATCGAGCCCTGCACTTTGCGATTAACGGATTTATGCACCGTGATTTTCAGTCTCGCAATATCATGGTTAAGAACGGAGAAATTTATTTCATCGACTATCAGGGAGGGCGACAGGGCCCACTTCAATACGACCTCGCTTCCCTGCTGATCGATCCTTACACGGAATTGCCGGAAACCGTCCAGTCAGATCTCCTAGACTATGGCATCCATCAATTAGACAAACAGCATCCCGGTTGTGCGGATAGCTTCCGCAGGGGATATCATTACTGCTGTCTGACCCGCAATCTTCAGATTCTAGGCGCTTTCGGACACTTGAGCCGAGCCAAGGGGAAGACGCAATTTGAGGCATACATTCCGGCGGCCGTCAAATCGCTTCACCATCGATTGACCCTCGATGAGAACGGAGAGTTTCCGCGACTGGCGGCCGTCGTTAGAGACGCACTGAACCAAATGTAAAAAACGGCCTCCGAATAGGAGAGCCGCCAGGGGCGTCAATTACAATAATCCGGTAGGGCAGCGTTTAGAGTTCTTGCCAATAAGGCCACATCTTCTGACGTCCGCCACCAAAGCAAGCCGTACCTCAATTGTAACCCCTAAGTGCACAAAAGGAGAATTCAAACCAATGGAACCCATCAAAGTAATGGTCAACGGCTTGCCGGGTAACATGTCACGGGTCGTCGCCGAGCACGTTGCGGCCGATAACCGCTTTGAGCTGATCCCTATCTCTCTGACCGGTCCCGAAATCTCTGAAATCGAAACGACGGTGTCCGGAAACGTGCTCAGACTTGTGCGGCCCGAGAAACGTGACGAGGTGATTGCGGAAGTCAAAAGATCGACCGGTCTTTTCATCAGCGTGGACTTCACCCACCCCTCAGCAGTCAATGACAATGCCCGATTTTATTGCACGCACAACCTTCCATTTGTCATGGGTACTACCGGCGGGGACCGACTCCAGCTTGAGCGAAGCGTCATGGATTCAGATACGATTGCGGTCATCGCTCCGAACATGGCCAAGCAAATCGTCGGTTTTCAGGCCATGATGGACTACGCAGCCAAACAGTTCCCCGCTCTTTTTCAAGACTATTCTCTCCAAATTCGGGAAAGCCATCAACAAGGGAAAGCGGATACCAGTGGCACGGCCAAGGCCATGGTGAAACACTTCAATGCCCTGGGCGTCCCGTTCACGGAAGAAAGTATATTCAAAGAGAGAAATCCGGAGCAGCAGAAAACGGTCTGGGGCATACCAGAGGAAGCGCTGCGCGGACACGGTTGGCACACCTACACCCTGAGTTCGGCCGACAAGACCGTTCGTTTCGAATTTTCCCACAATGTCAATGGACGTGAAATTTACGCCCGCGGAACATTGGATGCTGTGGATTACCTGAACGACAAGCTGCGCGAAGGGATAAAAGCGAGAGTTTATTCAATGATCGATGTATTGCAGGGAAAATAACCCCAATTTCAGGGGTCGTCACGAATCATTCTTTTCCTATCGATATGCTCCAAATACTCTCGTGCTCCTTCGTATTCGGGGTCGATCTCAAGAATCCCTTGGAACTGATCTTCTGCCTTCTCCAATTCACCGACATCCTCATAGAAACGTCCAAGGTATTCTCGAAACTCCGGGACATCGGGTTCTAATTCAATTGCCTTCAGAAACTCACGTTCCGATTTGTCATATTCGAAGATATTCTGATAAGCCATACCAAGTCCAAAGTGGTTGTCAGCATTATCGGGATTCAAAACCAGACCTTTTTCAAACGACTGAATCGCCCTTGTGACTTGATCGGATGCAAGATATGCTTTGCCCAAGTTGTGAAAGGCCTGATCATTGAGGTATCCGGACCGTATGGCCGCCTCGTAGTAGTGGATCTCATTTTCAATCTCACCCAGCTGCCCGTAAACATATCCCAGAACATACATCACTTTCGCATTCGATCGATCCTCTCGGAGCACTTCCTCGAGCATTTCGACACCGGCAAGGTAATTTCCACTCTCGACGGCAGAGTATGCGCGTTGTTCGAGTGACTGGGCGCCTGCCGGCAGCTTTTCTGCAGTGGATCGGCGCAGAACCGATCGCGAACAACCTGCCGCCGTAAGCAAAAGAACAAAGCCGCAAACCACCATGAAAAAAACCAACACGGGGAATTGTGGATCGTTACGATTACCAAATAAGATATATCTCATGAATCGTCTGGTATTCTGTCAGTCATTTTCATGCATGATTTTTCACTGCAGTCATGGTGGATCACCCGATCCACTCCAAAATTCACGAAATCTGGCCAGAGGCTCATTTACTTATATTTCTGCAAAGCCCCAAAATGGAAATTCCAGGCGGTATGAGGAAATTTTGCCGGGGCTGTTCTCCCGGCTGGCCACCAGCCACAGGGAACTCAAACGCTCCTTGGATGAGATCGGATCGACAGGGTCCCAATCGGGTATCAATATCATGGCATTATCGGCGCTGTACTCGATATCTCCGGATTCTTTGAAGGCGCCGAGATCCGGTTTTTTGGCATAACGTCCACCCTCGCCCCGCGAGAGCTCGGAGACAACAAAAAAAGATACGTTCTGATCATCGCGGATCGCCTCCATGTGGCGCAACCAAGCGTCGATGCCAGTGCGCCGGTCGGACAAATCTTTGAAGGGCAATTTGTGCAGACTGTCTATGACAACAACGGCAAAATCCTTGCGGGTCTCGTGCTTGAGAAAATCGATTTGGCGACGCATGATGTCCGGGTTTAACTTGCGATCAGTCACGACCCTGAAATACGGCAACAACTGCTGGAACTCCTGCCGGGCGGTTTCGAGACGCTGGGGAACATTCTCGTCTTTCGGGTTCTGCCAGATTTCTTTTTCCGCCAACTGGCTCATTCGGCACAGGGTTCTGGCATAGATTTTCATGCGTCCGTTTTCAAAATCGTAGTAAATCACTGGCATTTTCCGACGGGCCATTTCAGTGGATACCTGCATGTAAAAGCATGATTTACCGGCCTTCGGCGGTCCACCCATGATATTGATCCCCTGAATACCTCCCAAAGCCCGGTCGAATTTGTTAAAACCGGAGCTAAGACCGACCAGTTTTTCTTCGCGGTTGCGCGCGATCAGCTCGAGAAACTTGCGATGTTCCGTCTCCGGTGACGAAAATGGTGAAAAAGCCTTGGAAGACCTAATCAAGGCTGATACAGTCGATCGAAACTCCTGACTTTTTTCCCGGGCAAGATCGGTTAGATTATAGCCACGTTTGGCGTAGGAGGGCCACTTGAGTATTCGCACTTTAAAACCGATGCGGGTGGCCGCGTCACGAGCCGACAGATAAGCTTCGGGAGTGTTATTGACCACGATGAAAACGTGCTTAATTCCCTCCAAACGCTCTGCGCTAATATGTTCCAGATCTCCGGCTGATGGGACGGCAATGCCGGGATACCCAAGTTCCTTGAGCGTCAGTAAATTATCTTCCCCTTCAACGACAAACAGCGCCCCGCCCTCACACCGTTCGATCTCCGGAGCGCCAAAGATCTGAAAATCACCAGTGGTAAATTTATCGTCCCCGTGCCAGAAGTTATCCTCTTGCCGACCAGGCAGTATGCAACGGGCAGCATAACTGCTCCCGTCTTCGGCCACATACGGGTAGACAAGATAACGGCCGTTGTACCCGATATTCATTTCGTCTACGACCGCCTCTGACACACCGAAGGATTGGAAGTGCGCATATTCGCTTCCCGTCATCAGTGAAGCAAACTTGATGATCTCCTGTTTAAGATTTTTAATGGGATAAACGATGTCCCGGACGAAGGGCTCGCGGTCCGGGATATAGCCCGGTACCTGATCGGGCTCGATGCCGACCAAGCGTCCGAAGTGCAGCGGAAATCCACCCGGCCGACAGCGGGAAAGACACCTGAAATATCCTGCAAAAAAACTATCTGGGTTCAAGTGTGCAATCAGGGTTCCCCCCTCACCGGAATCGGTGGTGGAACAGAACGGACATGGCGCCTTAAGAATATTTCGCTCCTGAACAGCCCCGGGAAGGTGCCTATGGTAAAAATGAATGATCTGTTCCAGCAGATCCATACAATGCCTCCCTGCTTGAATACATCATAATATTACTATTTAATTCAGATAATTATAGACTATAACAGCAAAAAATGTCAAGAAAGAACAGGTCGCGGGATGGAATGTTCAAGCAATGGCGTGACGGTGAGCATATCGGATTGCGCGCGGCTGTGATACGTATCGCAAAATCCAGCCGACACCAAACCGACCGGGACCTCTGGCTCCGATGGGTTGATCCGGTCGTCAGTGGCGATTCTAAGTGATTGAGGAAGGGCGTGTTTTCGTTCCAAGTGATTGATTGTGGTACTTAGGAAAATCAGCAGTGTCGGCGCGTACCGTCTGATTTAATTCGGAAGCGTAATAAGAGATTAGGCATCTAAAAAAAGCCCCATGGCTGTGTTACGAACCAGCTCAGAATGCTCACATGCTGCATGTATGCACCGCTTCTTCTTTAACCTCTATTTGGTGCGTTCGATGATGTCGTAGGCAAGCCGGAGCGCCTGTTCGAGATTCTCTGGCTGTGTGCCCCCTGCTTGGGCCATGTCCGGCCTTCCGCCGCCGCTGCCCCCCACTACCACTGCCAGTTCCTTAACGAGATTTCCGGCATGGTAGCGGCCCACCAAGTCCTTGCTCACCAGAGTGATCAAGAATGCTTTTTGGCTAGCGGCAGCTCCCAGAACCACGATCCCGGATTTGAGCTTGTCTCTAAACCGATCAGCCAGGTCCCTGAGTGCCGCCGGATTGTCTGCCTCGACCCGCTTGGCGAGAACCTGGACGCCGTTGATTGTTTTCATACCGGTCTCTGCGTCTGCGGCAGAAAGGCTGGTGAGCTTTGTTTTCAAGCGCGCAAGTTCTTTTTCAAGCGATTTCTGCTCCGATATCAGCTTCGCCACCTTGTGGGGAACCGCTTCTGGGGCATCCTTTAGAAGGCTGGCCGTTTCCTGCAAAATTTGAGCGGTCTTCTGTGTATAAGTGACCGCTTCCTTGCCGGTCAAGGCTTCGATACGCCGAATGCCGGAAGCGACACTCGATTCTGCGATAATTTTGAAGAGACCGATATCGCCGGTATTTGCGACATGTGTCCCACCGCAAAGTTCTTTGCTGAAGTCAGCCAACGACACCACCCTGACGCGGTCGCCGTATTTTTCCTCAAACAACGCCATAGCGCCGGTTTGAAATGCCTCCTCGGCCGCCATCTCAACCGTCTGTGACGAAATGTTCTCGCAAATGCGGTCATTGACCATGGCCTCGATCCGGTTCAGCATTTCCGGTTCCACTTGGGAAAAATGACTGAAATCGAATCGTAGCCGGTCCGGTGCAACCATGGAACCGGCCTGTTTTACATGGTCACCGAGAACAGCGCGCAGAACGGCATGCAGGATATGGGTTGCGGTGTGGTTTCTTTGAACGGCCATCCGTTTTTCATTATCGACGGTCAACTGAACCGTCTGGCCCGCTGCTATCTGTCCGGACAATACGCGTCCCTTATGAATGATCAGGCCAGTGGGGTCTTTTTTCGTATCCGTTACGTCGACTGCGAAATCAGTTCCGCTGATTCGACCGGTATCCCCGACCTGGCCACCGGCTTCTCCGTAAAAAGGGGTCGCCTCGGTAACGATTTCAATGTCATCATCCGGTCCGGCTTGCTCGACTTCCTGTCCATCCCGCACCAGCAATATGATCTTGGCAGTCAATTCGGTTTGGGTGTGGCCGACGAAGGTGGCAGTAGTGCCCTGTGAGGTCAGTTTCTTGAACGCATCGCTTATCTCTGTAAAGGATGTTTTAGAACGGGATTGGGCCCGTTGCGCATCCATGGCCTTGTCGAACCCGGTCATATCCAGCGAAATGCTTTGTTCTCTGACGACATCTCTGACGATGTCAACTGGAAATCCATAAGTATCGTAAAGTTTGAAAATCACTGCCCCGGGAATCTGCTTCTGCCCAGCTGCCTCGAGGTCGGCCAGCGTATCCTTAAGGAGTTTTAAACCGGTATCGAGAGTCTCGATAAATCGTAGTTCCTCATTTTTTATCACGTTGGTGATGAAAGATTGGGCTTTCAGCAGCTCCGGATAGGCGGGTTTCATTATTTCGAAAACCACACTGGCCGTGTGATGCAGAAATGGACGGGTGAGGCCGATAATACGCCCGTAACGTATCGCCCGCCGCATGATACGCCGCAGAACGTATCCGCGCCCTTCATTGGAGGGAAAAACTCCGTCACCGATCAGAAATGCGGCAGCGCGGCTGTGATCGGCGATCACCTTCATGGCGACGTCGGCTTCATTGTCATCTCCGAAAGCCTTTTCACTGAGTTCTTCCGCTTTTTGGATGATCGGATAAATCAGGTCGGTTTCAAAATTCGTCGGGGTATTCTGAAGGATTGAAACCATGCGCTCCAACCCCAGGCCGGTGTCGATACTCGGTTTCGGCAAGGGTGTGAGGGTGCCGGATTCGTCACGGTTGAACTGCATGAAGACCAGGTTCCAAATTTCGAGAAAGCGATCGCATTCACATCCGAGTTCACAATCAGGGCTACCACAGCCGTAAGACTCCCCCCGGTCCAGATGGATCTCACTGCATGGGCCGCAGGGTCCCGTGTCTCCCATGGCCCAGAAATTGTCCTCTTCGCCGAACCGTTTGATCCTTTCCTCGGGGACCCCGATGTTCTTATGCCAGATGGTATGGGCTTCATCATCGTCCAGATATATCGACACCCAGAGTTTGTCTGCCGGCAATCCATAGCCGTTGGTGAGCAGGTCCCATCCGAAATCAACGGCTTTTTCCTTGAAGTAGTCGCCAAACGAGAAATTACCGAGCATTTCGAAAAATGTGTGATGGCGCGCCGTGTATCCGACATTTTCCAGATCATTATGCTTCCCGCCGGCGCGAACGCATTTTTGGGAACTCGTCGCTCGTCTGTATCCACGGTTTTCTTCTCCGAGAAAAGCCCGCTTGAACTGGACCATACCGGCGTTGGTAAACAGCAATGTCGGATCGTCCTGGGGGACAAGCGACGAACTCCTTACCACTTCGTGGTGGTGCTTCTTAAAATAGTCCAAGAATCTCTTGCGTACGTCATTGCCTGTCATGGGTTGCACTCCGTCTGGTTTCAGAATACTTTTCTCTGGCAGCGCGATCATCGATTGCGACCGACGACCGTTTCGAATGCGAAACGCCTACCAATCTGCGATGCCGTGTCTGATCAAGATTCGTCCTTTTTGTTCTTTTTGTCCTTTTTATCCGTTTCTTCAGGCTTTTCTGAGAGTCCCAAGGACTCCCTGACTTTGGAGAGAGCCGAAGCATAGATGTCCGGATTGTCCGTTAAAAAACGCTTCACATTCTCTCGGCCCTGCCCGATGCGCTCGCCTTCAAAAGAATACCAGGAACCGCTTTTGTCGATAACCCCGGCCTGCACCCCCAGGTCAAGCAGGTCACCGGTTTTTGAAATTCCCTCTCCGTATGAAATGTCAAATTCCGCTTCTTTGAATGGCGGCGCCATCTTGTTCTTAACCACACGCACCCGGGTGCGGTTACCGGTGACCTCCTGTCCTTCTTTGATCGCACCGGTGCGGCGAATATCCAGGCGAACTGAGGAATAGAACTTCAAGGCATTGCCACCGGTGGTTGTTTCGGGATTACCGAAAACGATGCCGATTTTCATCCGGATCTGGTTAATGAACACCACACATGTGCGGGTTTTTCCGATCGTTCCGGTCAGTTTGCGCAAAGCCTGTGACATCAGTCGGGCTTGGAGCCCCATGTGGGAATCGCCCATCTCGCCTTCGATTTCGGCCCGCGGCACCAGCGCGGCTACAGAGTCAATAACCAACACATCGATGGCTCCGCTCCGTACCAGCATGTCGGTGATTTCCAGAGCCTGTTCACCGGTATCCGGTTGTGACACAAGCAACTCGTCACAATTAACCCCCAGCTTCCTAGCGTATACGATGTCCAGTGCATGTTCGGCATCGATGAAGGCGGCTATTCCACCCTGCCTCTGGGCTTCGGCTACGGCATGCAAGGCCAGGGTTGTTTTTCCGGATGATTCAGGACCGAAAATTTCGACGACCCGCCCGCGGGGTAATCCACCGATTCCAAGGGCCACATCCAGAGCCAATGAGCCGGTAGGAATAACAGGCACCTTGATCACAGGGCTGTCGCCGAGTTTCATGATCGACCCCTTACCGAACTGGCGTTCGATCTGGGCCATCGCTGTTTCCACCGCTCTTGATTTGTCCGCTACGTTGGTCATCAATTCCTCCTCAATGGCGAATCCAGCCGATACGATCGAACTCACCCTCATGGTGTATGTGGTTGCCGCTGTTAGCAACCTAGGACATGGTACCCGGTGTCTCCTGATTGAACAGTCTTTAATATATGCACAGTGCTACGCAAGATGCGGCATCAGCGGCACTGTTCGGAGTTCTGTGTAAACCGCGCCGGTGGAATGCAATTCGCTTCTGAAAATGCTTACCCGGTTGACGATGAATGGCTCGGATTCGAAGGACCGAATTTCAGCCATGGCATTCATGAGGCTGCCAGCATCGATTGCCCCTTTGCTGCGCCCGATTGTTAGGTGGCCTGAATACCTTCGCCTGTCACGTGGAAATCCGATGGTGTCCAACCGGCTTGCCATATTATGTTGCAATTCAGTAAGTGCATTCACTTGGCCCGCAACGCCAATCCAGATAACCCGCGCCCGCTTGATGTTTGGAAAAACGCCCACGCCCTTCGCAGACAGATGAAACGGGGCCTTTTCAGCCGCAGCTTCCGCCACTGCGGCATCAATAGCATCGATACGGGTGGCGTCGATCTCACCCAAAAACTTCAGCGTTAAGTGGATGTTCTCGGCTCTTATCCAGCGCACTTTTAGCCGGTGACCCGCCAGCTGTTCCTGAACATGTCGGATGCTAGCGCTGATCGTATCGGGCAAGGTCAGGGATATAAATGCCCTTATTCGCTTCATCGTTTCAGGAACCAAAGGCGGCTGATGCATCGTGCCGGTAAAGAGCTATTTGGCCGGCAGGGTGCCATCTTTTCAGATTCTATGGCGCTTTTCTGACAACACAACATGGCAACACTGCATAAGGTACCGGTATATTCAATTGCGCTGCGAAATTGTCACTGCAGCGTCACTCCCTGAGAAGATTTCATGAAAATTTCGGGGTCGGCAGGGTGAAAACAGGCTCACCGAGAAAAAACTTTCCTCGGGCAATCTTTTTTTTGAGAATCTCTGCAATTTCCCGCGCTCGGGTAACACTTGACAGAGGCGCCGTTGGCACTTTCCGACCGTCAAAATCGATGGTGCCGCTTTTCAATTCCTCGTAGCTGATCTTACCGTAACTTTTAGAGATACCGTTGGGATAATCATTCCCATAATCGACAATCTGAGTAAATATGTCCTTATCCGATACTGCCGTGAATTGTGCGATTCTTTCGTTGAGTACCGGTATCGGCACCCCCAGACCGACGGCCATCGAGCAGCCGTATCCCTGAAGACTTAACCCTTTGATCCATTTGGGGCTCATTTTTTTTAGATCACCCATAACCCATAGCGTTCCGGCCGGTTTTAACGGGACACCTTTTGGCGTTCTTTTGACTGACGGGTTGTGTTGAGTGCCATGCCATGTAACATACCCCTCCCCACCGCCGAGAAATATCCGCGTCCCCAGGCCGATGGTTAGGTAATATGGGTCGTTGAACAGCGGGCTTAGCTGTCCCGCCGAGCAGTAATTGGCGTTTCCGGCTTTCGGTTTCAAAGCGCCCATGTATGTGTAGACGGTCTTGTTCGAAAGGTTCACGGCGCAGTTGTAGTTCTGGTAGGCGTTGCGTGGGTTGCAAAGCGTCGCCTGGGGCAATGACTTGAGGCGAATGTCTTTCTCGACCATTCGATTGGGGTAACAATCGGTGCCATAGGCAAGCGCTTTCAAATGAACGCTTCTCTTCTCCAGCAGATCCTGAATGACATGTCCGCCGCCATAATTGAATTCGCCGGGATGAACCTTGTTGAGAGGATCGTCTTCACACGGCTCGGTAACACCAATGTAACAATCGACGGCCGCCAGGCCCGCATAGGCAGAAACGTTGTTCAGCCAAACCTTAGATGCCTTTATTCCCGGTTCAGAATGACCGAAATTTATGAACGCACCCGATGAGCACATGGGAGCGAATGTTCCCGTGGTCACAACATCAACGTGCCGGGCGGCTTCAACCGGCCCGTCATTGTTAACGATATCGATGATTTCCTCGGCCGTAACGACCACGACATTACCGGATTTGATCTTGGCGTTGATTTCCTGATAGGTCTTGTTTATCTTGTGAGTCGTCATGTCACCTTTAACCGGTTCGATTATTTGCTGGCCAAGCCTTCGGTGTGCGATTCCAGGCTTGACCGCAGGGCTTTCGATTACCGGGTTCTCAACCCCTGGTTAATATCGTCTAAATTTACAGCAACTTACTGAAATATGGACATTTTAATTGGAGTCAATTTTCATAACAAGGAAAAGAGTGTTAATCAAGGCAAAGTTTATCGTTTCTTGACTTTTAACGGTCTGCGCGATAGTATTTTCATGTAATTAAGTGCGTTTCACGCTTTGTGAACGGATGAACGGCATCCCTTGCCCACTTGCACACCCCGGGCCGGCTTCACGGTCCTCCACAGACATAAATTTGACTATCAACGTATTGGCGCTCGGCCGAACGGGCCTGTGGAAGCACGCCATGCCGGGATTACGTTGGTGATCCGATTCACTGCACCACCCTTGCACGAAACCAGTGTGTCGTTTCACTTGATCGGCAGGCAGAAAGCCGGACGCTGCAGCCCGTCGAATAGCTGCACACGAAAAGGCAGCTGCAGATAACGCACGCTTGCAGACATGTGATATAATGGCTGTATTGAGAAAGAAAAAACCGATAACCTTGAAGATTGTGCTCGTTCTTTTCATCTTTTCCATGATCGGCGTCGTGACGGTCGTATATATCAACTACCGGAAATTAATAAATAATCCGGAAAAACTGATCGCTGATTTCAAACCAGGGGTCGATATGACAATCGACGATATACACCAAACGGCCACCCGGAACGGTAAAAAAGAATGGCAACTTGACGCGGCATCGGCCCATTATTTCGATGCGGAGAAAAAAGTGCGCCTCGACAACCTTGGCATGACCTTTTTTCTCGAGGGTCAACAGGAAATCCACTTGACTGCCGATAGCGGTACACTGGAGACCGAATCCCAAAACGTCAGCGTCCGCGGACGGGTGGAATTAAAAAACGATGACGCGCACCTTAAAGCCGAGGCGCTTCACTATCAACACAAGAAACGGTTCATCTATTCAGAATCACCGGTGAAGATCACCGGTGAAGCCTTTCAGTTGAGCGCTGACAGTATGACTCTCGACATAGAAAAAAGGAGGACCGTGCTTAAGGGTAACGTGCAGGGCACCTTTAGCGATGATTTCGCGCTTTAACCCAAGGCGAATCCCCTTTCGCGTTTTGACCGCCGTGATTCTGCTGTGGGGCAGCCCGTGTCAGATGCCTTTAAGGGGGGCGTCGGCCGCAGACGAAACTGGTCGTGAAACAGCGCCGAAGACCCCCGTTACGATTGCCGCAGATGAACTGGTCGGCGACGAAAGCGCTAAATCGGCCGAGTTTATCGGCAATGTCAAAGTTATCCGCGGGGAATATACCCTGACGACCGATCGGCTCAAGGTTTTTTTCGACGCAATCGAGAAACCAGTGGGCGAAAAAAACGGCCCCCGGGCAAACATTAGAGAGATTGTCGCCGAAGGTCATGTGCGTGTCCTGTCTGACGAACTTACGGCCAACGCAAACCGGGCAACATACGACCGTAAAACCCGAACGCTTGTTTTGACCGGAGAAAACACAGAGGTCTATCGCGACGGCAGTAAGATCAGCGGGAACCAGATTACCATTTTCCTCGACACTGAAAAAGTTATCGTCAGCGGCAATTCCGAAAACCGGGTGCAAGGGGTGTTTAAAATACCCTCAAAAAATTAGGTCATTGCAACAGGGTTGTTGGATGGAGAGGCCAAATCTGCTATAGAGTACCAAACGGATCGGAAACTGCTGTGCCAACAGAGGCAGAAACCGGGTGTGTGTGAAATCGAAATGACCGTACTGTCTCTTCAAAATCTTGGCAAAGTCTACAACGGCAGAACCGTTGTCGATTCTGTCAGCCTGAAGGTTGAAAGCCGATGCGTTGTCGGTCTCCTGGGGCCAAATGGTGCCGGCAAGACCACGACTTTCTATATGACGGTAGGAATGGTGAAACCGGATTCGGGCGAAGTGCTTCTAAACGATGAGGACCTGACGGAATATCCTATGCACCTTAGGGCCCGCAAAGGTGTTGGTTATTTACCACAGGAACCCTCGATTTTCAGGAAACTGACCGTAAAACAAAATATCATGGCAATTCTTGAGGCACTGTCTTTGCCCAAGGATGAGCAGGAAGAGCGGACGGCGCTGCTGTTAGAGGAACTCGGCATCAAGCATCTGGCCAACCAGAAAGCCGCAGTCCTTTCCGGGGGTGAAAAACGGCGCTTGGAAATCTCCAGGGCACTCGCAACAAACCCGAAATTCATGCTACTTGACGAACCATTTGCCGGCGTCGACCCATTAGCAGTGATTGACATCAAGAACATAATCGGTCATCTTAAAAAACGCGGAATCGGCATCCTGATATCAGATCATAACGTCAGGGATACCCTTCAATCCTGCGACATCGCCTATATACTAAACGCGGGCAAAGTGGTTGTGGCCGGAACTCCCGAAGACATAACCTCCAGTGATATTGCGCGCAAAATTTACCTCGGAAATGAATTCAGTTTATAAAAATGGCTCTCGAACTTAGACAACAACTCAAGTTAACGCAGCAGCTCATTATGACCCCTCAGCTGCAAATGGCGATCAAGCTGCTGCAATTATCCCGCCTGGAACTTCTGGACACCATCCAACAGGAGCTGGAAGAGAATCCCGCATTAGAAGAGCTGCAGGAATCAGCCGGTGAGGAGCGATTGACGGAAGCAGCCGACCAAGCTGCTGACGATGGCGATCCGGCGAAGGAAGTCACAATCGAAGAGAAAATCAATGACGATATCGATTGGAGCCGCTACCTCGACGAATATAACACGCCCGGCAGAGTCAACTACGAGGGCGAAAGCAGAGAAGCACCAAAATACGACGCTTTCATCGCCCGCAAAGAGTCATTGAAAGACCATTTGTTGTGGCAGCTGCTGATGACATCACCCAGTAGAGAAGAGGAACAAGTCGGCTCACTCATCGTAGGGAATCTGAACCAGGACGGTTATTTAGATATTGATCTGGAAGAGATCGCCCGGATCGCTGAAACGGACCTGCCAAAAGTCGAATCTGTATTGGCCCTCATGCAAACCTTCGACCCCATCGGGGTTTGCGCCAGGGACCTCAGCGAATGCCTGATGATTCAAGCCAAGCACCTGAAGATTGACGACAGCCTGGTTACAGAAATTATTAAAAACCATCTCGGTGATCTCGAAAAAAGGAACATCAAGGTTATCAGCCGCGCCTTGAAAGTGGGCACGGATAGCATCATTGCGGCCGTCAATATAATCAAGAGCCTCGAACCGCGACCTGGCCGGCAGTATTCGGACGACACGCCGCAGTATATTACCCCTGACATATACGTTTACAAAATCGACAATGAATTTGTCATTGTTCTCAATGACGACGGAATGCCCAAACTGCGAGTCAACCCTTTTTATAAAAAATCCATCACCGCCAAAGACAAACTGCCCGGGGAAGCCGAAAGCTATATTCAGGACAAACTGCGTTCAGCAGCCTGGCTTGATCAAGAGTATTCACCAGCGGCAAAAAACGATCTATAAAGTGATGGAAAGTATTCTCCACTACCAGAGAGAATTTTTCGAAAAAGGCATATCGCGCATTTGAAACCGATGGTGCTCAGGGACGTCGCGCAGGATATCGGTATGCACGAATCAACCATCAGCCGCGTCACGACCAACAAATATGCCTATACCCCGCAGGGAATATTTGAATTGAAATATTTTTTCAACAGTTCCATTCAGCGCGCCCATGGTGGAGCCATCGCCTCGGTCAGCGTCCAGGAAAAAATCAAACAGATAATCGCCGATGAAAATCCGCAAAAAGCCATACAGCGATGATAAAATCGCCAAGATACTCAAAGATTCTCAAATCAATATTGCCCGCCGTACGGTTGCGAAGTACCGGGAAATGTTGAACGTGCTGCCGTCCAACAAACGCAAACAAATTTAGGGAGTATTGATCTATGCAGACCTCCGTTACGTTCAAGAACCTGCCGTCTTCGGAAAATTTAAAAACCTACGTGACTGAAAAGCTTGACCGTTTCGATAGGCTTCTGGATAATCCGGCAGAGGCCAGCGTGGTCCTGTCCGTAGAAAAATTTCGCCATATCGCGGAGATAAACATCGTCGGAGACCGTCTCAACATTATCGGAAAAGAAGAAATAAACGACATGTACTCCGCCATTGACATGGTTCTTGATAAGCTGGAGAAGCAAATTAAAAAAAGCAAACAGAAAAATAGAGAACGCAGAAGCGGTGCCAAATCCAGCATCAAAGAAATCGAGGAGTACGACGCAGCGGAGATTGATGAAGACCGCGAACCGCAGCTCAAGGTCATGAATATCGAATACAAACCGATGGATGTCGAAGAAGCTGTCATGCAGATGGATCTGATCAAAAACAACTTTCTGGTCTTTACCAATTCTCAAACCGACCGCGTTAATGTTCTCTACCGGCGCAAGGACGGACACTACGGTCTTATACAACCCGAGAGTTAATTATTCAATCTGCAAAATAATCTATCAACGACCGGACCGGTGCACCGGTGGATCAGGTGCATGGATAGTGCGACTAATGTCGAACCGGATTCGAATGGTACACACAAAATGAAAATCCTGGATGTATTGCCCCGAGAAGCAATTCTCGCTGATCTGAAAGCACAGGACAAAAAAAGTATACTTGAAGAACTTGTGGCTCCGATCGCCCGCCTGAAGAGCGCCGATCTGGACGAACTCGTTCTCGTCCTCATGGAAAGGGAACGACTGGGGAGCACTGGCATCGGTAGCGGCATCGGAATTCCGCATGGTAAACTTAAAAACCTGGATGAATCTAGTCCTCGGATACGGCCTCAGCCATAAGGGGTTGACTTTGAATCGATGGACGGACAGCCCACACATATCTTTTTCCTCCTGATGACACCCGAAAATTCGACCGGTCTTCACTTGAAAGTACTGGCAAGGATATCGAAAATACTCAAAAACGAAACATTCAGGGAAAGACTCTTGGGCGCAACGGACCGCGACGAAATCTATGGGATCATCAAAGATGAAGATGTTGACTTTTAGAACGAACCGCGATGACCGGCGTCTTGTCCCGTCCCAAATCGGATATGTAAACAGTTGTCACCACATTCCTGTATAATCACGACAAACAACTCCCCTGAATCGGAATAAACCGAATCCGATCGACCTCCAACTATAGAACCCATTAGATACAAGTGAAGACTCCCAAAATAATTATCGTGACAGGTTTGTCCGGCTCTGGAAAGAGTACGGCTTGGCTGCTTGGAAGATGCCGGTTTCTATTGTGTCGACAATATGCCGGTCGTGATGCTGCCGCGACTTTCTTGAGTTACCGGGTATCCAGAACATGATACGGCCGGAATGGCATTCGGTATGGATTTACGCCAGAACGGTTTTCTGGATAACTACCCGAACATTTACAAAAAAATCAGGCAGAAAGGAATTGATCTCGATATTTTATTCCTGGAAGCCGACGAAGAAATAATCCTGCAACGTTACAGTCAGACCCGTCGACATCATCCGGTCGCCCAAGATAATAGCCTGTTGGAGAGTATCCGCTCCGAAAAGGTATTAATGAAAGGATTGAAAAGGGATGCCGATCATGTGATCAACACCTCTCGGCTTAATGTGCATGAACTCAAAAAAACACTCAACGATATTGCCAAACACATCGCCAACCTGCCATCAATGCACATCCATGTCGTTTCATTCGGATTCAAATACGGCACACCGGCTGATGCAGATCTGATCATCGACGTTCGCTTTCTCTCCAACCCTTATTTTGTTGCCGGAGCTGAAAGACCTGGACGGAGAATCAACCGAAGTGAAACGCTTCGTCTTGCATAACGATGCAGCACGTACGTTTTTATCGAAATATACTGATTTACTTGACTATCTGATCCCATTATATGAAAAGGAAGGCAAAGCCTACCTGACGGTTGCTGTCGGGTGTACCGGCGGCCGGCATCGATCGGTTGCGATCGCAAGAAACATTTATGAGCATATCCACCAAGCCGGCAAAAAGACAGCCCTCACCCATCGCGACATTCATCAATAGTGGCCGCAGGCACTAAGTCCGCATTCGGACGAGATTGTCGCACTCAATCTGATATCAGCGGAAGCGGGAAAAATCAATGATCGGAATTTTAATCGTGACCCATTGCCAGCTCGGGGAAGCTCTGATTGAAGCCTCAGAGTTCATCATCGGATCAAGACCAGAAAAAACCGAACCGGTTACCATTGATCTGAATGACAACGCCGACAAGTTAAGAAAGACGATATCCGACGGTTTAAAAAAAGTCGGACAGGAAGACGGTGTGCTTATTTGACGGACATGTTTGGAGGCACCCCGTCTAACCTGAGCTATACGTTTTTCGAAGGAGGAGCGTGTGGAGGTCGTGTCGGGGGTAAACCTGCCGATGTTGATCAAAGCAGTAAACATGCGCGGCGACATGAAGATAGGAGAACTGGCCGCCAGTGTCGAGGCGTTTGGAAAGAAGAGCATTTCTCTTGGCCAGCGGCATCTTGAAAGGCAACAAGCGGGGCTAACCGTGTCTGCCTGGTCAATCGTTGCCCTTGATGAAAGTCATATCGACGGCATCGTTTCCATCGAAAAAGACATCTTTCAGGCAACCCTGGCAGCGTATATCCTTTTCGAACGAACTTGCCTGCCGGGATGCCTCGATGTTGTCGTCTTGAATCCCGGTCATGGGCAAATCATCGCGTATGCCTGTCTGCGATTGACCCTTGACGAAACCTGCATCTGCTGAGGGTTGCGGTGGCACCCAAATGGCGACGCAGGGGACTCGCAGAAAGGTTGTTGAGCAGCTGTATTCGAGAGGCAAGAGTGAGGGGTGCAAAAGCAGTGTATTTGGAAGTTCGTCAATCCAATAAGTCTGCCATAGATCTTTACCTGAAAGTCGGTTTTCGAATTATCGCCACACGACCTAAAGTACTACATGGACACAGGGAAGATGCCTTAATAATGATGAAAAGTCTGGAGGAGGCACAATGAGTGTAAAATTGGGAATCAACGGTTTTGGTAGAATCGGACGGTTGGTATTCAGAGCCGCGCTTGAAACATCCCGAGGTCGAGGTGGTCGCCGTGAATGACCTCACCGATTCGGCCACGATGGCTCACCTTCTGAAGTACGACTCGGTGCACGGAATCCTCGATCGGACGTCGTCGCTAAAGACGATGCCATAGAAGTGGATGGAAAAACGTAGCGATTACATCGATCAAGGATCCGGCCATGTTGCGATGGAAGGAATTCGGTGTGGACATCGTCGCCGAGTGCACCGGTTTGTTCAGGGACCGGGAGAATGCCGAAAAGCATCTTACCTCCGGCGCCCGAAAAGTGATCATTTCCGCACCGGCCAAAGATCCGGACATCACGATCGTGCTGGGCGTCAATTCGAACCGCTATGATCCGCGACAGCATCACGTCATCTCAAATGCCTCCTGCACGACCAATTGCCTGGCACCGGTGGCCAAAGTGCTGCTCGAAAACTTCGGGATCCGCAGCGGCCTGATGACCACCATCCACAGCTACACCGGCGACCAGCGTCTGCTCGACTTTCCCCACAAGGATTTGCGTCGTGCACGAGCGGCGGCTTTGTCCATGATCCCGACCACGACCGGTGCTGCCCGGGCAGTGGCTCTCGTACTGCCGGATCTGGCCGGCCGGTTGAACGGCTTGGCGATCCGGGTCCCAACGCCCAACGTATCGATTGTCGATTTCGTGGCAACGGTGGAGAAATCAGGACTCACCGTTTCGGATGTCAATGACGCCCTCAAAAAAGCGTCCGAGGAATCTCTGCACGGTATTCTGGCGTACAGCGACCTGCCATTGGTATCATCCGACTACAACGGTTCGACAGTTTTCATCGATCGTCGATGCGCCCACGACTTATGTTGTCGACGAGATGGTAAAAGTTCTGTCCTGGTACGACAACGAAATGGGCTATTCGAGCCGAATGGTCGATTTGGCGGCGATGATCGGAAACCAGATGTAATCTCGGGGCCGGCCAAAGACCCACTCCGGGCCGTGTCAATATGAAATCCAGCGCCGACGGAAAGCGAGCTAAACAGACCGGAAGGGAATCAGTTTTTCACACAGAATCGGACGCGGTCGGTTAAAAATCACACCACTACAATAAACCCAAAATTCCCGGGGAACAACTACCGTTTCTGATTTTTCCCGATTGGCGGATGTATCGTTATTTCCCGTGGCCGATCTGGGCTGCGGGATGGATAGCCATTTTCAAAGCGTTTCTATGGTTGGCCACCGACCCGGTCATTCCTACCCCGCTGGCAGGGCAAATGGCGACAAAATTCCTGGTAACCATGATGTCCCTTTGCCGTCTTGGGTATCGGAATTTGGAATTTAAGAAAATGGGCCGTTTGGTCCCTTCTTGTATTGAGCGTCATCGATCTTGATGTTTTACATCGTCTTTCCAGCGGCCTCTCGCTACATCGCCGGCAATAGTTTTGTCTTATTGGCCATCGTGCTGTTGATCTGCACCGGACCGCTGGGCAATGTAATGATTCTCGCGGCTGGGCCCAGCATGCTCAAGCATGCCGGGAAATCCACTATTTTTCATGAATTCGTTAAAAACCGGTTCTAAATAAAGGAGAGAAGCATGACCACGCGCACGCCGCTGATAGCTGGAAACTGGAAAATGTACAAGACAGTGCCGGAGGCCGTCCAGACGGCGTCCCACTTGAAAGATCTGGTTTCCGCCGTGGGAGAAGTCGATGTCATGATCGCCCCACCGTTCACGGCGCTATTTCCGGTGCACGAAGCCCTAAAAGACAGCACGATTGATATGGGTGCCCAGGACATGTATTGGGAACCGGAGGGTGCTTACACCGGGGAAGTTTCAGCCGCCATGCTCGTGTCAGCCGGGTGCCGCTACGTAATTCTCGGGCATTCGGAGAGGCGTGAATACTTCAACGAATCGAATGAAAACGTGAACAGAAAAGTGTCGGCCGCCCTGGATGCCGGGTTGATTCCGATCCTGTGCATCGGAGAATCAGAAAAACAGCGCGAGGCCGGTGAAACCTTTTCTGTGCTTGACAAACAGCTAAAAATGGGTTTAAAAGGGCATTTTGCCGAAGCGCTACCGACTCTTGTGATCGCCTATGAACCGATCTGGGCCATCGGTACCGGCAAAACCGCCACGAGTGCTCAGGCTCAGGAGGTCCATCAGTTTTTGCGTAAAAATATGGCGCAGATGTTCGGTGATAACTTGGCAGGCAACCTTCGTATCCTCTATGGCGGCAGCGTAAAACCGCAGAACGCGTCGGAGTTGATGGATATGCCGGATATCGACGGGGCATTGGTCGGTGGCGCGAGTTTGGATGCAGAAACATTCAGCCGCATCGTACGTTTTTAAATTCGATGACAAATCGAATCTTTAGGATTTTAAAATGACACAGGTACTTATCATCATTCACGTTGTCGTTTCTATTGCAATGATAATGATCGTGCTGCTGCAGACCGGTAAAGGTGCAGACATGGGAGCGGCATTCGGCGGCGGCGCCAGCCAGACACTGTTTGGAAGTGGCGGGGCCTCTACATTTCTGACCAAATTGACGACGGTTGCAGCGGTCGTTTTTATGATCACCTCTCTGACCCTGGCCTATTATTCAACCAATCGCGCCAAAAGTTCGATCATGCTGGAGACGAAACCGCCGGTTACCGAACAGGCCGTCCCTCAGGCCCCGCCAGCGGAACCAGACCGAGACCGCACAGAGCAACCGGCAGCTCCGGCAACAACGGCGCCGGCCCCTGCCGAGGGCGAGGACGAAAAACCTCAATAGTATTTTTTCAGTATCATGTGCCGAAGTGGTGGAACTTGGTAGACACGCTATCTTGAGGGGGTAGTGGCCAAAAGCCGTGCCGGTTCAAGTCCGGCCTTCGGCACCAATTTTTATGAATATAATAAAGGGGTTACACGAATTGTGTGGCCCCTTTTCCGTTGGCCACCCGTTGGCCACCTATCTAACCACCCTCCCCTCACCTGATTTCCAACATTCCAACAAATTTCATTAATCAAATCGCCCTGCCCCTGTCCATAAATCCATGTCCGTTGATCTCTACATGCCCCGCAACAATCAGGCTTGAACCCAAGAATTCCTCTCACGAATCTGCCCTGATCCATCAGTTCCTTTAACAGAGCCACAGTTTCAAATTTCAGCCCTCCCAACATTCAAGATATCAAAATTGTAACCGATTTACCTTCATATGTTCTTAAGCCTTGGAGGTACACTAAAATGACACTTTATCGTTCAATAACATTCATAGGATTTGCCCTAACAATGGCATTGCTAATAGCCTATCATTAAATGGATTTCATGTTTTCCTGCCTTTTCACACATTCTAAATATCCACATTGCATAAATCTTAAATCTCCTTAGCGGCATATCAGATTCCAATATGGGGCTGAATGAACGTGTTCAGCCCCTAAAGGTAGTGTCCAAACATAAAATTTCAAGAAAATCATGATTTACCGATTTGTTAAGAAAGTTCAGATTAATCGACCAAATCACTACTTTCCAGACAGAAAGGCCAACCACCATATATTGGGGTTGGCCTCTAAAGTTCAGTCGTTACTTCATAGCAGGTTTTTAACGGCTGGGTGTCAATTTTAGAAGACGACCACCGGATTTGTCTTCGAGCACGTACAACGCCCCTTCGGGTCCCTGTTCGACCTCGCGTATACGCTTACCCCATTTAAAGCGTTCGGCTTCTTCGGCAGTGTCCCCTTTCAAATCAACAAGAATGAGGGCTCTTGATACAAGTCCACCGATAATCGCATTGCCTTTCCAATCGGCAAACAGATCACTGTCATAAATAACAAGACCGGACGGTGCAATGGAGGGCACCCAAAACGTCCGCGGGGGTTCGAATTCAGGACGGGTGTCATGATCGGGGATCGGTATTCCCGAGTAGTGGTCGCCGTTCGACACGATCGGCCAGCCATAATTTTTACCAGCAATGATCAGATTCAACTCATCGCCGTGGCGCGGACCCATCTCATGGACCCACAAACGTCCGTCGGCATCAAAATCGATGCCCAGCATGTTGCGGTGACCGATGGTCCAGAATTGCTTGGCAATCTCACCACGATCCTGCCACGGATTGTTATTGGGCACCGTTCCGTCGTCGTTTAAGCGCAGCACCTTGCCAAGATGGCCGTCAAAATTTTGGGCCGGTGTAAGTTTCTGGCGGTCTCCGGATGTGATGAACATTTTACCATCGGGGCCGAACGCGATGCGATGGCTGTAATGTCCTTTTCCAGTAACTTTTGGTTCCTGAACCCACAGTTTTTCCACTGACGCGAGCTTGAGGGGGCTGTTTTTTAGATCGAGCTTTGCGCGGACCACCACCGCACCGATTGTGGCGTTATCATCCGCTCGTTCGGCATAAGACAAATAGACCCAGGAATTGCGTTCAAAATCAGGATGCAGTACCACATCGCCCAAGCCGCCTTGACCGCCATAGGCAACTTTCCACAAGCCCTGGACTTCTGTTTTCGAACCGTCGTTGGTAACATGCCACAGCACCCCTCTCTTCTCGGTCACTAAAAGAGTGCTATCGGGCAGGAAAGTCATGGCCCAGGGCTCATCGAAAATAGCGACCTGCACGGCCACAATTTTGGTGCCCTTCGTGCCCTCAATTAGGAAGTCTCCGGCTGCAACCGGTACAGCGATTGAAATGATAATCAGCAAGAGGATACTCAAGCGCATAGGTGTAAATCCTTTTTCTGTTTTTACTGATTTAAAGACGAAAAGTGCCGTCAAGTCGGTTTAAAAGGGGCGATACCGATTGC
This sequence comes from uncultured delta proteobacterium, assembly GCA_963719015.1. Lineage (GTDB taxonomy): Bacteria > Desulfobacterota > Desulfobacteria > Desulfobacterales > SG8-13 > JARFQH01. Next base: position 132,535 of record CAVRBA010000007.1, read on the forward strand.
TAATCTTAGTTCTTGCCTGAAAAAATTGAACCTGAACCAATAGATATTGCCAGCCAGCTAAGCTCATCTTTCCAATTCATTCGATCGGTGTTTTCATCATAACTCACTGTTCATTCACCTTCGGAGTTACCATACACAGTAACATGTAATTCAAATAGTTTGGTTAGAAAAAAAAGCTTTGCCGTTACCAGTGCTTTCGTCAAATAAAGATACATTGAGATCATATTTGGCCATATGAGGCATCTTTCAACTAAAGATATCATGCAAATCTTCCGGCGACGTTTAGTCATTTACGGAATCTGAATTCAGGCTTCTGAAAAGAATGCTGACACAGACCAACTATTTTTCAAAAAATATAGCACCACAATATAGTGTGGTACCACTGAATTGCTATGGACTGGTGATACAATACCAGAATCATTAGGCGTTAACCGTAGCCGAGTTCCTCCAGCCGTTCTTCACTCAGGCCCAAATAGTGGGCCAACTCATGTACCACCGTAATGGCGATCTCCTCTTCAAGTTCTTTAAAACTTTGGCACGCGGACATCAACGGTTCACGGAAAATTATTATAACATCGGGGTAGAGCGGCGGCTCGGTGACCGAGCGCTCAGGCAATGGGACACCGGTAAAAACTCCGAACAGCGTCTCATCGGGGGACATTTCCATCTCCCGCAGCAGGTCCTGGGACGGTAGGTCCTCTACGGTGATGGTCATGTTGTTCAATTGAGCGCGAAAAATCTCGGGAATCATTTCGAGAGCTTTCTCCACGGTATCCTCGAACTCATTGCGGCTGATGCGCATGTTTCTTTGCCTTTTTACAGAGATCTTTCAAAACAAATCATATGGCACGCAGTCTAAATGCCATTCCAATAAAGCATACCAATACTTTGGGGTCGCTTCCTCTGGAAATCCGAAACCAGATGAATTGAAAGAAACAGAACCCTATCGTTTCTGCCAAATGTTCTTGAAATAATTGTGTTGTCAACAATAAGGTTCTCTGACCGTGATAAGCGGCAATTGCTATAATTTCATTTTGATACCATACCAATAGTTTGAGTCGGTAACCCACAAGGCTATTGGCCGAAATTGGGACTGGTTTGAGATAACGCATGTTCCAGCTATTCGACTATTTGACACGTACGCATTACTTAGTTGCACTTGACCATTTTAGGGTTGCATGAAACTTCGAAGGGAGAATCTGTAGTTCCCCTGGAATAATCTGCAGTCAGGGGGAACGAAAAAATTTGCCTCCGCTGTATGCGGTCGGCTGTATTGGCTGGATATGCATTTTGTGGTTGCTCTCAACTGTAATCATAAGTTTCGTGAATCGTAAGCCCAATGGAGTACTGCCTGCCGCTGTTTGCGTCTACAGCCCAGGTCACCTTTGTTGCAATTGTTTTTAATCTGCGTGACATGACGTCTCATTGCTGCCCATCTTTTAATTTGTCTTTCATCATCAGGACATCGGCGTCCCATATAGTATCGACAGTACCATTGGAACCAGCCTCGGGGATCTTCTTTGTAAATCCATCCTTTTTCCCGCCACACTGAAAGCTGCTGCGACGCGTTTATTCCAAAGAAATTCAACTCGGGGTTATGATGTGTTGAACATAATTTTGCATTTTCAAACCATTCAGTCGGAAATTCTTTTCTACAGTCCGTCATATACTTTCCGCCAAACACCCCAAGTTCAAGCATTTTTTTGGGTGTTAGTTCGGGTGAAAATTTGGAATGAAAATTTTTGCCGGACGGCTCTGTTAAAACATAGGAATAGTCAGTCTGCATTAGATCATTTACTTCAATTCGACGATCTTGCATATCAAACCCTCAAATGCATAACGTATTTCTCAGTGGCGAGGGAACCGAGTCAACTGAAGAAAATGGTTATGTGCTGTTTAGTTATACTTCTGGCATTGTGGACATGACTATTGAAATTCGTTTGAGCCTGGATGGTCACTTTCAGCAACTGTCGTTCTTACTCCCTTTCAACTTCAATTTGTCGATTTCCATTCTGCTCCATATATTTAGGATTGCGTGGTTCCACCAAGTGCTTTAAGTCAATCCAGAATTTGGTCCTTTGTTTCGATTCAGGTGGCTGTTGAATCGGCAGTTCTAGGAAGGGAACATTCATATTCAAGCCATGAAATTTTTCAGATAGGATCTCTGCCATAATACCCATAAGTACCGGCTCTTTTGGATCAGGGTTATCAACCTGCATGGGTGATTCTGTGTTGTATCTATTCACCTTGTGTTTACCCCAGTGAATACCACAGGTAGGGCTGTTGTGTAGACCTACGTAGGCCACCAAGCGATAGCCATTTTTTAAGAATTCCTCAACCATAAGAAATGGAGTCTGCAGAAGATCTTTACAATGATTACGGAAAAATATATTATCGTATTGCTGTCTTCCTTGGGGATTGCGTTTTAATCCCATTGCTGTTGTTTCAGGACAGGGATATTGGACAATACCTACCCGTAAACTCATCAAATAATCCATTAATTCATGTGACAAAGGAAAATTCTGTCCAAGCACATGAACACGGCAGTAAGGATTAATTAAACACTGTGCAACTAAAATGATTTTCTTATCTTTTTTACTCATAATTATCTTTCTTTAGCACATTCCAAAAATATAAGTGTTTAATGAATTCTATACAAACTAATTTATTCGAATAATTACGTCCTGATCGTCCAAAACAGCTTTACGAATCTGTTCTTCTTTCGATTTTAAAAAATTCAAAATCGAAGTGCTGTTAGAATCGTCCCAACGTTTCTGACCGATTTTTAAAAATATTCTGGATGTCCCTGTATCAATAACAAAGTCGTATGATTCTGTTATCGAGTTTTCGCGATAATCAATATGATATTCATTATAGGCATTGTTAAGGAGGTTCAGAACAGTTTCTTTTTTTGTTTCAGCCATATCTTTTCACCCTTATGTAAATTTCGGCTATTTACAATGAATGTAACAGGTTCTTTCTATGTATCATACAAAGTTAACTAATTGAAATATTAACGTATCGGACTGCCGTCAATTCGAGTGATTGACAATTCAAACTTGTCTATCGTGTATATAGAAATAATTGTACCATTCAACCTTAATGAAATCCACAATGTCGCAATAGTTAGAGATCGAAATTTATGAGTTTTGGTGTAGGCCCATAGCTCAGCCTACCTTTCCTCTTCAAAAAAGCCTTTGTTGCGTCGCAATTCCAACTCCAATCCATTTCGCCTGATTTGGGATCAACGCCTATTTCGTATAATCCCTATAAACCTTCAACGCCAAGATAATCGTTGGCACCAAGTGATAAAACAGATCGAAGATGTCAATTGGCTTGGTGAGTGTCCCATTCTTTAACATTATGAATTTTTCTATTACATGGGGCATAGGTCTAAAGGGTGCCAAAAGCATGAATACCGCTAAGACGATCAGAATTGAGTATGGTATTTTATCAAGGAAAGCCAATGTGATCTCCATTGCTGATCCTGCCTGTACCTGATTCTATCATCAAGGCGATTACCGCATGTCTATACTCCGCATACTACAAATTAGATGACCCGACTATGAAAAGTATCAATACTACTGCAGAGTCAACGTTAGCCGTCGATAGCTGGGTTCATTGAGTAGGTCCCCATGTGCGATGTACTCGCCAGAATGTGACCCTCCATTGCCTCCAACACGTCTTGACCGGTGAACTCACCTTGGAGGCCCAGCGTTTCGACATCGAGTGCAAAAACCTCGAAGTGGTAGTGATGCACGATGCTGTCATTCCACGGCGGGCAGGGACCGTCATAGCCGCCGTAGGTGCCCTCCATCTCAGGGTCTCCCGCGAACCATCCCGTGTAATCGTTCTTGCCGGTCACGCCGTATTGGGTTCGACCTACTGACTTGCCTCGTGGGGTGATGCCCTGACTGCCTGCACCCTCGTCCAGACCGGAAACGTCGGTAGAAATATCCACAAGTACCCAATGAAAGAAGTTCACGCGGGGCAGATCAGCGGGAACCACCTTGCCTTGTTGGTTTACGTCCTCACCTGACGAAGGGACGTCTGGGTCGTGACAGATGATCGCAAAGGATCTCGTGCCCGCGGGTGCATTAGACCACCGAATGGCAGGGCTTACGTTGTCACTTGGAGCAAATGGGTTGTCGGTTCCCGGCTGACCAAAAGCGAATCGGGCTGGAATAGCAGTACCGTGGGACCATGAGTCAATGTGGACGGAAAATTTTTTCTCCATTGTCTCTTCTCCTTTGATCTGGGTTTGTATCAAATATGAAACAAAATTCCACAGGCTCGGGAAAGGCCTCGGCAACCCTTCTCCTTAAGCCATGTCTTGACAATTTCTGCCTTAAAATAGGTCGCGTTATCCAAAATCAGGACAATGGTAGGGGCTCGTGGATACCTGTATCATCTGTTTTCAAACAGTGTTGTTAATATCGCAATACGCTCCTATTGCGAAATATTTATCAATCATAAGCTCAAATTTTTGTGCAATGATTTATAAGTGTTTTAAACCTGTTACAGAATAATTTATATGATATCAATTGTTTTCACAATAATCTGCACCGTCATGTCTTTTAAATATTCGTTTACTTTCATCCAAAATAAAAGTTATTTCTTTTTTTTGTTTTTCATAGTGAATAGTTAAACACGGGTTGTATTTCTTTACTAGTGAAATTGCGATCTCCTTCCAAGTATCTCCAACGATATCTCCAGGTAATATGAAAAAAAGATTCTCAATCTTATCCTTGGCTTCATAATCCTCTATATTAATACCATTATATTCTACACTATTTCCTTCATCTTTGATCTTTTGTATTACATCACTGAATTTTCCTCCATATGCATATCGGTATGCGGATATGCAGCCGAAACGGTACAATTTGAGGTTAAAATCACATATTTATTGCATATATTTTCGTAACTTACTGATATTATTGATACAGTGAGAAGTCCGGCCTTCGGCACCAAACACTTTCTTTTTATAAGGGATTCGGTTACTTACCGAATCCCTTATTTTTCATATGCGATTATATGCGGTTTTCGTACACGATTTGGTACAACTTTTAGGCCCCCAAGCGCCTCCTCCAGACCGCCCCTGCCCTGCCCCGGAATCCAATGACAATAGATACCATCTTCATCTTGTAAAAGGTGATGGCGTCAAGAATGCGTAACCACGGTCGTTTAAACCCTCCTCAATTTTATTGGGGCCATCCTGAAGGCCGGTGACGAATATGGTCTCCGGGCGGTCGGTGAAGACCGTTTTACTGATTGGGTTAGGGTTTTACAAGAATAGATCGCCACAGCGTAAAGTGGCATCGGGCAACAGCTAAAATGAAGATTACAGATTGGCTATTGAGGTCGTTACGAATTGCTACAATTATATTTGGTTGATCAATACTCGCTCTTTGATGCTAAGTTCTGCGTAAAATTCGATTGAGTTCACGAAGGGTGAAGTAGGGGTCGTCATTTCTTAGATAGGGCATCAGGATGCGTTTCTTGCGCACGAGTTCCCTGGAAATATCTGCGACAATATAGTCCGGTTCATACATATCCGCTTTTGCAAGGGTCCGTCCGTAGGGATCGATAATTTCACTGCCTCCCCAGAAATTGTAGACTCCACCGCTTGCCACATTATCTTTCGGGTCATCGATCTGGTCAAGTTGTCTTCTCTCCTGTAAGGTTTCTCCGCCGACCCGGTTGGCGCAGATGTTGTAGATGCCGAATATGCGCGAATAAAATTTGTTTATCATGGCCCAGCTTTCGATATTGGAAAATTCATCCCCCATCGAATTATCACATGAATTGAATAATGTGATGAAAAGGTCGGCTTTCTGGGTTGCGGCCAGATAGGGTAGTGACGGGTGCCACATATCGTTGCAAATCAGTGTTGCAACTGTGAATCCCGCATAGCGAAATACGGGAATTGTTTTGCCGCCTGCGAATATTTTACGCTCCTCGAAGACCCCGTAGTTGGGCAGATTAAGTTTACGATAGGCAAACTCTATTTTACCGTCAATGGCTACAAGGGCCGAGTTGTAGAAATTCATGGACCGAGATTCCTCAATGAATCCTACGATGGCAGCGGTTCCCTTGGTTGCTTGGGCCAGTTGTTCGATTTCGGAGCTGTCCATTCGAAGGGCGACTTCATGATATTTAGCTCCCACAAAATAACCGGTCAGTGCCAGTTCCGGAAAGATGATCAGATCCACGCCTTGGTCTTTAGCGGACTGAATGCTAGCAATAGTGTCCGTAAGATTTTTGTTGACATTGAGCAGTTGCGGGCACGTCTGATAAATACAGACTTTCATGAAATTTTCCCTTTACCGATCATTGGCTGCTTGCACATAGTGTCATCAGAGGTGCAATTGATTGGCATTTTTCGAATTCCCAAATCAGGCTCGCCAACGCTTCTGCATTATCTTTGCCAATAGCCGGCCCTGCAAGCCATAAAAATTTCTTCTCCAGCGCTTCGTCCCCTGGAAGAGTGTCAGGGGGCTCCCAAATGGCTTCAACAGGACCTGAGTTGTACGAGATGTCATCGGTCATCGTAATGGATACTTCCGCAATTGTCTTTCGGGGAAAGGCCGTTTCGTATTCAGGGGTAACTTCCGTGGTCACGCGGTCCAGCAACTGCAGCAGTCGACGATCATTCAGACGGGGTGGCAACACCTGCGCAGGGCCAACTTCGCCATCCAGTATGGCAGCGGCCACGGGATATGCCAGATTGTACTGGGCTTCTTCGGTGTTTTTTGGATAATCGTTGGGCAGACGAGCGGCCGCGTCGAATGTTTTGACTCGGATATCCTTGATCTGGTCGGGGTTTATTCGGTTTTTCGCGATAATGGACAATGCCCCGGCCACAGCCGGCTGCCCCCAGCGGCAGGCGGCGTATGGTTTGAAATAGAGATTAAGAATTTCCCAGGAATGCCCAAGGTTTTCCACCCAATCGGGATCGGGTGTATCATCAAACAATGGTGTAATACCGGTAAATCCGTCACGGGCCATAATAGCCGACATTACTCCCACCATGCACCCCCAGCCAATGCTGTCCTTTCCCATAGAGGGTGTGTCGATGCCCTTCATCATGGGGGCAATGGGCGCATGGTACTCGGCACACCCCATGGCGTGAAAAAGCTTTTCCGGGGTCAAACCGATCATTCGACCGACGGCGGCTGCGCCGGCAACAGCTCCCCAACTTCCGGATGAATGGTAAATTTCATAGGTGGCATGTCGGATCAGGCCGGCACGGATGCCGAGTTCATAGGCGACGAGAAGTCCTGTCAGGAACTGCTCGCCGTTGCACGAAGACGTGATTTCCGCCGCTGCCAACATCGGCGGTAGTGCACAAGCCCCTGGATGGCCTTTGGTCATTCTGTAACCGTCGTCGATATCCAGAGCATTACCGGCAAATCCATTGGCGAGGGCTGCCCCAGCGGCAGACACCTTGCGGCCGTCGGTGAGGATAGTGGCCTCACTACCGCCATATTGCATTGCGGCCACGTTGGCCATCATGCGTCCCACTGGCGTTTTGGCGCCTGCCAGCAGTGCACCCAACGTATCCAAAAGGCATCTTTTGGTCTGGTGCTGCACCTTTTGTGGCACGTCTTGCCAGCGGGTGTCTAAGGTAAAGCAGATGGCGTGGTCGGTCATGGAATTCATGAATTGTCTTATTCTTCCTATCTGTCCGCACGCGCAAAGCGCTCGCCGTGTTGAATCAATCCATCTGAAATACTGTAGTAATCACCTTTTTGCGATACCCAGACATGCCCACGGGTCTCAAGGCCGGTCGGTGCATCCAGAGCCCCTGCGGCAATGGAAATACGTGGTTTCCCCCGGGGATCCCAGAACAAACTGGATCCGCATTGTCCACAAAAACCACGATGCACATTGGGGGTCTCGTCGGTGGTGGAGCGAAACCATTTCAAGGTTTCGGATTGGACCAGGACAAGGTTCTGCCTTTCCGTTGCGGTGTAGGCGCCCACATGACCGTGGAACCGCCGGCATTTGCTGCAGTGGCAGTTAATGACGTCCATTATCGTGTGATGGATTTCGAACCGGATTGCCCCACAGAGGCATCCGCCCGTTGCAACGGGCTTCGGTTCTCCGGAAGAAGAATTCAATTTTTTCTCCGCAAAATCGGCTTCAGCGGCACGGAAGATTCTCCCTGGGCGAAGCAGCCACAGGGATCCAGGCGATTACAAAAGTACCCCGGCACAACGTTCGTGAATCCGTTATGCCGGAGTATTGTTTTTACTTCAGCCCCTTAGCCTTTAGAAAGTTTTTTGCCACTTCGTTAACCGACTTTTTGTCAACATCGACTTCCGCGTTCAAGGCGGACATGGTCGCGTCGTCGAAGAGCCCGGACAATTTATTCAGATGCTCGGCCAGGTCAGGATTCGCGTCCAGCGTCTCTTTTCGAATGGTCGGGGTAATGGCATAAGCCGGGAAGTAGTTTTTGGTATCCTTGAGTACAACAAAGTTGAATGCCGGGATGCGTCCGTCCGTCGCAAATACAAGACCCACGTCGACGTCGCCATCTTTCAAAGCCTTGTACACCAACCCGGTCTCCATGCGTTTTATATCTGAACGGGGGAACTTGAAGCCGTAAGCTTTCTGGAGCGGTTTCAAACCGTCATCCCGCTTGTAGAACTCGATATTGCACCCCAGAGTCAATTTTTCACCGGCATTGAGTTTTGCCGCGAGATCTTCCAGGGAATTCATGCCCTTCGACTTGGCGTCGGCCTGGCGGACCGCCAACGCATAGGTGTTGTTTGCTGCTGATGCATTCAGCCAAACAATACCGATATTCGCATCCTTGGCTTTCACCGCCTCATAGATCTCTTCACCCGGTTGATTGGCGAATGTATTTTTATGAAAATTCAAAAAAGCGGTGCCCGTATATTCCCAATACAAATCAACCTGCTTGTTTTCCAGTGCTTCACGCACCAGCGAGGTGCCCATGCCCGTTTTGAGTTCGACGTCGTAACCTTTACTGGTCAGATATTGACCGGTGATTTCGGCCAATAGAAGTTGTTCAGTAAAGCCTTTACCACCAACGACAATGGAAGCCGCTAACGCCGTTTGAAACGAAAACGCTGTGATGAGCAAAATCGATACGAAACTGAAATTTTTTAATGCATTTTTCAAGGTCATCTCCCATCTCCTCCTTCATGAAAGTTATTCTTGCGCAAACCGTTGCGGGTTTACGCCTTTGGGTAATAGCCAAAATTGTAGTTTCGATAAAGTGAAATCGGTAATAATTGCCAATGCGGCAACCGATAGGGATCCGATCAGCAAGGAGTTGAATTCATTCAGTTGAATTCCGGTAAAGATATACTCTCCCAGGCTATCGGCGGCAATCAGGGTGATCAAAGGACTGGTGCCGACATTCAATGCAAAACCGGTTCGGATGCCCGCGGCCATGACGTAGAGCGCATTCGGGATTTGTACTTTCCATAAAATTTGCTGATCGGTCATACCCTGACCACGTGCCGCTTCGATCATGTGTTCCGGAACTTCACTGATACCCTGAAAAGTGTTTCTGACCACAGGCAAAATGGTGACGGTGACCAAGCCAATAAAAGCCGATTTGAAACCGAGTCCGGTCAGGGTCATGATGATGGCCAGTATGGCTAGCGTGGGAACAGCCGATAGGATATTGAAGCTTTGGGAGAACGCTTCTGCATACCGTTTGAACCAAGGTCGCGTCATCAGGATACCGGCAGAGATTCCCAACAATGACGCTGTGGTGCCTGAGGCAAAGACAATGATCACATTTTGCCTGAGTAAGTAAATCCAGTCTTCGTAGGTGTCCACGAACTCCTTAATCAAGCCGGTCGATTCCGAAAAGACGCCAAACGAATAGGCCAGCACCAGCAGGATATACAGCAATAACGACTTGCTTCTTTTTATGGGCTCTATGACGAAATTCATGACTCCATCCTAGGTAATTTTGTCGCCTCGTTTGCGGGGGGCTTCACCGAGAAGGCTGGCAATGATGTGCTGGGTGATGTAGCCTTTGTAAACACCGTCATCGTCCACCACCGGCATCCAATCGCTTGCTTGTGCATACATCTGCGATACGGCGTCATGCAGGTTGTCATTCTCATGGACCGTGCCGGGTATCGGGTCAATGTACTCGCTGACTATACCGCTTTGATCGCCCTTAATATCCTCACTTGTAATGTAACCCCGGGCCCGGCCCCGTGGGCCGACCATCACGGCGATATGGGCTTCGCGGTTGCGCATCTTATCGGCCGCTTTGTCCAGCGGGTCATCAGGCTTGACCACCATGCGAAAGGGCATAATCGCTTCAGTGACATTAATGAGTTTGAGCCGCTTCAGTGCGCGATCCGTGCCGACAAATTCTTTCACAAAACTGTTTGCCGGATTCGCGAGAATCTCGTCCGGCGTGTCGCACTGTTCAAGAATGCCTTCACGGAAAATGGCAATTGTATCTCCCATTTTGATGGCTTCGTCGATGTCATGGCTGACAAACAGAACGGTTTTACCCAGTTCAGCATTCAGTTTTAAAAATTCGTCCTGAATCACTTCACGGTTGATGGGGTCGATGGCCCCAAAAGGCTCGTCCATCAGCATCACAGGTGGATCAGCGGCTAATGCCCGGATCACACCGATACGCTGCTGCTGGCCGCCGGAAAGTTCCCTAGGATAGCGTTTTAAGAAAATATTCGGTTCAAGGTTGACCATCTCCATCAACTCACGCGCTTTTTTCCGGCTTTGCTGCTTATCCAGTTTTAACAGATCCGGTACGACACAGATATTCGCTTCGATAGTCATATTCGGAAAGAGCCCAATTTGCTGAATCACATAGCCAATCTCACGTCGCAAAGCGATGGGATCCATATTGTCCGTATCCTTACCGTCAATATAGATTTTTCCGGAGGTCTTTGGGATCAATTTGTTGATCATTTTTAATGCCGTAGTTTTCCCGCAACCCGACGGCCCCAAAAAGATACAGATCTTACCTTTGCCCACCTCCATGGAAACATTGTTGGCGGCAATAACCGGCTCTTTTCCCGGCACTTCAAAATGTTTGGTCAAATTTTCAAGCCGAATCATGACATCACCCCACTCAAGCCTTTTGGTGTCAGCATTTTTTGAATGAATAAAAACAGGTAGTCCGCGATGATCGCCAGGAGGGACACGGCCACTGCACCGACAATCAGTTTGGTACTGTTGGTACCGGTAATGCCCTCGTTGATGATTGTTCCCAACCCTCCCGCACCAATGTATACGGCAATCGTAGCCACAGCGATGTTCATGACCACAGCCATTCTGACCCCGGCCATGATGACGGGAACAGCCAGCGGAATCTCAACTTTCGCCAGTCGCTGCCAGTCACTCATGCCCATGCCTTTGGCTGCTTCACGAAGTGCGGGATCGATGTTGTTTATGGCGGTGTAGGTGTTGCGGATGATCGGCAGTTGCGAGTATAAAAATATGGCGATCGCGGCCGGCCAGAAGCCGATTCCCCGGTTGACCAATGACAATAAGGGAATCATTAGACCAAACATCGCCACCGAAGGAATGGTGATGATCACCGAAGCGATGTATAAAATGGTATCCGCCAGTTTTTTATCTTTGGTGATGAAGATCCCAATCGGTACACCCGTCAGTATTGCGACACCTACCGATACGCTCACCAGATAAAGATGTTCAATCGTCAACCTGAGAATTGTCGGGTAATTTTCTCCAACATAGCGGAAAATTTCTTCCATGGGTCACCTGTGCTTTGTTGAACTTCGGTGTTGCCAGGGAACCGTACCAGAGCGATTATGTCTTCACTTCTGGTGCTTTGGCTCCGAGGCCTTCAGGTTTTATTTATCGTTGGGTAGCGACATACGGCTGGACAACACCACCGTATCGCAACGTACCGAATGAGTCAACGAAGTACCCACCTTCATAGATGCTCGTGAAAAGGCCTCTTCTCCCTGGTGCATGGGTACACCATCTGTCGTTCTCAAACGAATCGGCATAAACTTGGTGGGCGCCTTAATGCTTGGCGACCGCTTGTCGGTTGCTTTGCTGCTACGGGGTGTGGATATGTCGCGCTACAGTATCGGTTATGCAACTCCTTTCAGCTGAATTGGTTGTGTCAGCATCTATTTGAGAAAGTGGTGATCGATATTGTGCAGGGTGTGATCATCCCGCATATAGTTGGGCTGACTGCCGTTGCGAGCAATGACATCCACACCTTTATCGTCATACGGTTCTACAACGTATTCGGGTGCTTGCTCGGCACTGGTGTCGATACACAATTCAATATGACGCTCCAGCTTGGCCACCGAGAAAGAAATCAGCTCTTTTAAAAACCCGAAGGCATGCCGCATCTGGTGAAATCCGTATTTCTTCAAGATGGCAAAACCGGCCACTGCATCCGCCTCGGATCGTTCGCTGGGCTGCCCTTCATTGGTTCCACAGGCACTCTGGATGGATGGCAGATCCAGGTTTTCACAGATTTTGTCCATGAGCAGATTGGCCATGTTGTGGGCCACCAGCCCCATATCGACGGCGTAATTTTTCTGTATATTGGCGATTGAGGGCAGACCTGCGTGTACAACGGTGCATCCCGGATTGACCACCTGGGCGAGTGTGATGCCGAACAATGCCTCGGCATGGGTCAGAGTCAACAGACCAGACATGGAATACGGGGCCGACAACCCGGCCATGGGCATCGTGGAGACATAGATGGGGATTCCCTGGCGAACACAGGAAAGAAACGGGGCGATCTGCCCGTCGATAATATTCAGCGGGCTGTTGATGATGGAGAACTGTACCGTGATTTTGCCCCGGCTCTCATGGATCTCTTTGGCCCGTTTGATGCCGGCTTCGGTAACCGTGCCTACGTAGATCGGTTTTTGGCAATGGGTGATCATGGTGTCCATCACCTCGACTTCGTGATTCAGTACCAATACTCCCCGTGCCATGAAGGTGACCGGTTCGGCCTGGTTCACAATGGTAGCGATGCGGGCCACATCTGCCAGGGTGGGGGCAACCAGTTCACCGCTGCCATCGTCGAAGACAAACGGCGCTGTACCCCCTACGCCAAAGCTGTTGGGGGGGATCCAATATGCGCCCCGACCGGGATTGGTGGCCAAGGCCTGTTCCACCAGGGTGGAAAGCACGTGAAGATGGCCGGTGGTGTCATCATATGCTGCCAGGCCGGTATCTACTAAAATGTCCTGAACTTCGGTCGATGAGCACTTCACGCCGACTTCCTCCAGAACACGTAAGGCGTCCTGGTGAACCCGGGACAGCATAACCAGGGTATCCTGTTTTCCGGGAACCTTTATGGCATCCGTGACTGGCTATTCGGTGTGTTCATAGCGTCAGGAGTGTTTAATCCACGAATATACGCCCGATATTGGCGGTCGTCAGAGGGATCGTCCATATACATGCCCAGCCCGACGCGCTGAATCGATTCCATGCCCCGTTCGTCGTACTACCGGCATTTCAATATCCGGGGCCTCATCGGCGGTGACCTCTTCCGCGATTTGGATGGCCGCCTCCATCTTGGCAAACGAAAAATCAACCAGGTGCCGCAGAAAACCGAAGCTGTGCCGGATCATGTGAAAACCATACTTTTTGCACAAGGCCTGTCCCGTGCGGGCATCGGCCAGCGCGCGTTCTGTCAGGTGTTCTTCATTGGTGGTGCATCCACTTTGAAACGTGGGAAGGTCCAGCATCATGTTCAAATGGGCCATGAGCAGATTGAGTACAAAATGGCTTTTCAGGCCGTAATTGGGGTTGTACTCGAAACGTGGGTCCGCAATCGTTGGAAATCCGGCATGAATGCAGGTGTGGCCGGGCCTCAGCAGTTGAGCCGTGCAGATACCGAAACAGCACTTCCGCATGGGTCATGGCAAGCACACCGTTATAACAATAGGGTGCACTGATGCCGGCCATGGGCATGGCGGAGATGAACACCGGCAGATCCGGCCCGGACCACCTGCACGAAGTTTTCCGAGAAATTTTCATTCACTTGCAGGGGCGGGCGGGTGAGGCAAAAGACGATCATCTCTTTGCCGCGTTGTTGGTAAATCTTTTTGGCGTGCTCCAGGGTGCGCTCAGAGGTAACGGCATAGTAAAGCGGCTTGGTGCAGTTTTCGACCATGACATCGATCTGGGCGACCTCATCCTTGAGTTTGAGACCTCGCCCCATGCCGGCAACCACAGGGTTGGCTTCGGCAATCTGGGCAATTCGCTTGACGTGCGTCCAGGGTCGGCAGCACACCGCCAACGCCGGCGCTGTCATCATATACGTAAGGCGCTGTTCCACCTACAAAAAAGCTGTTGAGGGGCACGAAAAACTGATCAATTCCGGGGACTTTGGCCAGGCATTCCTTGACCAAATCCGAGGTGATGTATACGCGGTTGTCGTAGACAATGGCTTTTCCATCCGCTTCGTATGGCCGATAAACATCCAGCATATCCGGCTGCTTGCAGCCCACGCCGACATTTTCAAGCATCCAGAGGGCATCTTCGTGGACCTTCATGAGCATGTCCACTGTAGCGCGGCCTAACAGCGCGTTGGATGTTTCCATCTGACCCAAATTCATTTGGTCCTCACTTTTTTGGGTATCCGGGGATTCCAATGGATTGCATAAAATCATCGAATTAAACCCCAGCCTGATGGCAATCTGTGGATAACATGATTCTCTCCTTTTGCAGCGCTGTTGTCATTAATACCTTAATAAGACTTATTGGGGACGTCCGTCAATTAATAACATTCTAATCTTCTACAAGCTCTATCTGCTCGGCCTTGGCAATCTTCTCACCACGCTTTACCGAAATACTCACCGTTGGCTGTGAGACACCTAACTTTTTAGATAGTTCGGTGGCACTGAAACCCAAATTTCTCACGTCCCAATAACAAAATAAACTGCGCGCTTTGACTGTGAGCGGATGTTTACCGTAACTCCAAGCCTGCTCCGGATCTATATACGAAACCGCATAGCCGGTCAGCAGGCGTCTCATAACCGTTGCAAGGGGAATTTGGCCGGTTCACAATAGAATATGGGCATGATTGGGGATGAGCGCCCAAGCGAAACAAAAGGTTTGCGTCTCAGTGACGATATCACCCAAACGTTCGAGGAAATTATCCCGGTCCCGATCATCTGAGAATATCCGCTGACGCTTGATTCCACGGACGATGATATGATGCAGGGCTCCGGGAGCATCGATGCGAGCTTTGCGTGGCATACAAGCCTTATATAACGGTATGCTCAGTTGTTAATATTATAATTTTATGGGCGTTATAGAATGTCCCCAATACCCCCTATTTCATGCCGCCCGAAATCAGTGTCGCTAAATTGGCGAAAATTTGAGGCAACGCCAGACCGCCGGGGGAAGCCAGATATTTCGGCCGCCACTGGGGATCAAATTTTTCCTTGTACTGGCGCAGTCCCTGGAAATTGTAAAAATGCTCCCCGTGCCGGAAGACAAAGGCCCCGAGACGATTCCACAGCGGTGCCAACGCCCGGTCTTCAAGGCCTGAAAACGGCGCCATGCCCAGGTTGAACCAGCGGTACCCCTGCTCTTTGCCCCACAGCATCAGGCAAATAAACAAATACTCCATGACGCCGTCAGGCGCCTCGGGCAGATAGCGCATCAGATCGAGGGACAGCTCCTCCAGCTGCGTTCCGGTCCATAAATTGGCGAATGCCTCGATGCGATCATTTCGAATCACCAAAGCCACCGGACAGCGCCTGATATAATCCGGTTGAAAAAAACCCAGGGAAAACCCTTTTTCCCTGGTACTTTTTTCCGTCAGCCAGGCATCGGAAATGTTTTTCAACTCGTCAAGATGGGCTGCCACTGACTCCGGTGGCACCACCTCAAAGCGGCAGCCTTCTTTTTCAAGTTTTCGCTTGGTGTACCGCAGGCCTTTGCGGCCGCCACCTTCCAGCGAAAAGGTTGTCAGCGGAACGCGGGCTTCTTCACCCAGTTTCAATAAAGATAGTCCCAGATCCAGATAGAGATGCAGCCGTTCATGTCCGATCTCATAAAATACCGTACGACCGCCGTAGCGATCGGACAACTCCCGAAACTTCCAGATGAGTTCGGGCCAGCGCAAATCGGATCCGATCGGATCTCCCATCGCAATCCAGCTGCGGCCTTCCACGGCATACATGATAAACGCATCGCCTTCCGGACTGAACAAAAGACGCTTGTCACCGAGCAAGGCCAGATGGGCGGACACCTGAACCGAATTGCGCACAATGGGATAGGCTTTTTCAAGTTCCTGTCGGCCGGATTCCGTCGGCTGAGGCGGTGCCGGCCGCAAGAGCCGCGCCGCTGCGAAAAACAATCCGAGAACGACAACCCCGACGGTGGCCCGTAAAAATCGAGAGGCATCACCGCTAAAGGCAAAACGCCACCACAGACTGTCGGCATATTCTACGTGGCGATAGGAATAAAATCCGAGCCAGACAGAGCAGCCCAATATAATTAAGATGGCCGCAATCCAGCCGGCGTTAAACGGCTGGCTGAACAAGGATGCCTTGCGATAGAAATGCCGGCGCGTCGGCCAGATGGCAACCAGAATTAAAAGCAGCGCAACGGCCTCTTCGTAATCGAACCCTTTGGCCAGTGAAGCGACAATGCCGGCGATCAGCAGTCCGATGGTCAAGTGATAGGCGGCATCGAGTCGACGCTGCAATCCCCGGCCCAGCAGCAGCAACCCCATACCGGCAACACTGCCGATAAAGTGCGAAATTTCCAAAAAAGGCAGCGGAACCAGCTTTTTTAAAAAAACGATGCGCTGCTCAACGACCGGCGTGGTACCGGAAAACAGTAAAATGGCCCCACCGATGAAGGCCGCAAAAGCAAACACCTGGGGAACGATCGGAGACACCCAGCGTTCAAAAAGCCGAACGAAGGTACCCAGCCGTTCCTGTTTGCGCAGAATCTCCTGCAACCCGAGCAACAGCGCGGCGGCGACCAGCGGCAGCCAGTAATACAAGGCGCGATAGCCAGCAGGGCACCGAAGATTTGATTGGCCGGCACCCTGGCGGACAGCATCAGCACGATCACCGTTTCGAACACGCCAAGTCCCCCGGGACTTGACTGACAAGTCCGGCCAGCTGGGCCAGCAGGTAGACGGCTAAAAATTCCGGGTAGGACATCGCAGTGCCGGGGGCCAGCAGCACAAACAAAACAAGGCTTGCCAGCATCCAGTCCAGCGCCGCAATGATGAGCTGAGAAACGAACAGACGGAGGGAGGGAAGCTGAATTTCCCATTCGCGAATCGTGATGGCCGTTTTTTTGACGCCGTCACAATCCCAAAAGCCAATACGACGGCCAGCATGACCATTCCGATCGCGCGCAGGGAGAGCCAGCGGCAGATGGATGTACGCTGGAATCGTCAGGGGTTCGATCAGAAATACCGCACCCCCGACGGTGAAAAATCCGAGCCACAGCGTCAGGGTGCAAAATGCGACCACCTGGGTAATTTGCAGGGTCGACAACCCCCAGGCCGAATACAGCCGATACCGCACGGAAGCCCCGGCAATCATGGACATTCCGATATTGTTGCTGAAGGCATAGCCGATAAAGGATGCCAGGCCAATTTTAGAATAAGACAGTGGATACTTGATATAGCGCATGGCGAGCACATCGTAGCCGGTCATCACGGAGTAGCTCAGTATGGTCAGCCCGACAGCCAACCACAGATGGGCTCCGGGAATGGCGGAGAGCGCCTGCAGGATATCTCTGAGATGATAGGTTCTCAACTCATTGTGCAGCAACCAGGCAGCCGCCGCAAAAAGAAGCAGGCTGAGGCCGGGACCTAATATTTTGCGCAACACAGATTTCAATCCGATGTGCTCTGTTTAAAATTCATAACCACTTCTTTTTTCGAAAAAATATCAACATCGCAGCTGCGACGGCAAGCATTACGCCCCAAAAAAAGAAGTAGCTGTATTTAAATTTGAGTTCGGGTAAATACTCAAAATTTGTGCCGTAAATGCCTGCAATAAATGTTAGTGGAATAAATATGGCAGCAAAAATCGTCAAGACCTTCATAATGTCATTCATTCGATTGCTGATGACTGAATTGTACAAATTCAATTGATCCGAAAGCATATCCCGGTAGGTATCGATGGCCTCCGCAGCATGAGTTATCAATTCTTGCAGGTCCTTTAAAAAGGGAATTGTCGCAGCATGAATCAGTTCGGAATCCAATTTTGACAGCTGCATGACAGCTTCTCTGGCCGGTCTAACGGATTTTCTTAAGAAATTCATTTCTCGTTTAAATGTATTGATCTTTTCCATCACCGCAGGGTCGGCGTTTTCTAAAATTTCTTCTTCAATATCTTCAATTTGCTCGCCCAATCTTTCAACGATAAAAACATAATTTTCGACCACGCAATCCAGCAAAGCGTAGGCCAGATAATCTATACCGGATCCCCTTATTCTGCTTTTTTGCTTTCTTATGCGCTCCCGGACCGGTTCAAATACGTCTCCCGGTTGCTCCTGAAAGGTCAGCAGAAAGGTATCGCCCAGCACCATGCTTAATTGTTCGGAAAGAATCATTTGTTTTTCCTTGTCATAACGAAGCATTTTTAAAACAAGAAAAAGACAATTTTCGAACTCTTCAAGTTTGGGGCGCTGCCCGGTATTCAGTATATCTTCCAGCAACAGGGGGTGCAGATCGAACGTCTTTCCAATCTCTTTAATCAAAGAAAGGTCATGGAGTCCGTCAATATTTATCCAGGTAACTGTGTTTGTAAGTTTGAATTCCGCTCCTACGGCAATCTCTTTCAGCTCATCCTCCTTTAATCGAGTTTCATCGTAATCAATCACGCGAAGGCGAATATTATCTACCTTTTTGTTTCCGATGAAAACCAAAGAGCCCGGAGACAGACCTTTGATCTCTTCGCGTTTCTTGAAAAATCTCGCCATGATTTTACCTCCTCATTGAACTCATTCAGAATCATAATTTAAATCTCGTATGATCCGAGCTTGCCGGTAAAAACTTCCAGGCCATGACCGAAAAGATAGCCGTCACCTTGGCTTATTCAACCTTGTAGTTCACAGTGATCATCCAGGAGGCATAATCCGCATCGGATTTTTTGAGTACCTGGACCACTCTTTCTTTGAATGTCTCTTCGATGATTCTTATTTGTCCCGGCCAGAGCTTGACCTTGATACGTAGATAACGCCACTGACCGCCCTTTACAACCTTGATTCCGAAGATTTCCGGTGTAGCCAGAATGATAGATCTATGTTGTTCGTACATGCCCTTGGCAATTGCCTGAATCGCTTGCAGCATTTCCTTTTCGTCGATCTCCTGCGGCAATTGAATGTCGACGTAGGCACGGATGCAGCCGCCGCGAAACTGGCTTATGGTCGCAATATTTCTGTTGGGGATCATAATCCGCTGACCGTGCAGGTTAATCAGCTGTGTGAATCTAAGTCCGATGGTATCGACCTTGCCGATTTCATCGCCCAGTTTAACCATTTCCCCGATAGCGAGTGCATCCGAAAAAATCAGTGTGAGACCAATCACCAGATCCTGCACAAACCCCTGCAGACCAAAACCGACAGCCAATCCGATGACCGTTGCGCTGGCAAAATAAGTCGTCAGCGAAATTTTAAATTCGCGCAGAATCATACCGACGGCCACAAAATAAATGGTAAACGTCACGGCACTGACAAAGATGGTAATGATGGTGGCAAGCTTGGGATATCTCCGGGTCAGGATCTGTTCTGATATTTCTTCACTGTCTACCTTCATCGTCAACATATATTGGCTGAACCGGCGGATAATCTTGACGGCAAAAATTGCAGCCACAGCCAAAACAATAACGAGAAGAATTCTCAAAATCGGGTTCAATTCGGATAAGATATCTAACAGCTTCATTTTATTATTACCAAAGTGATCAATAAAATGTAAGATATTTAGTATGTTAGAATTTTGGTTTATTAATTCCCAGCATGTTTTCTGCGATGATATAAATGCACGGTCCACATTAGTAAACCAAGGATTGCAATCATGGCAAATACGTACACTTCATAATGCTTGAACTTTCCGATGAGTATCTCGAGGGCATGACCGAAAAGATAGCCGCCGTATCCGACGACCACCGCCCATACCAACGCGCCGGTGGCATTGAGCAAGATGAACTTTTTGGGGGAGACGGGGCTCATCCCGAGGACAAAGGGGGCAACCGTGCGCAGTCCGTAAAGAAAACGAAAGGATAGGATCATAGGTGTTTGAAATCGGTTCATCATCTTGTTAACTTTTTCCGCTTTATCCTTCCAGGAAGGGCGCCTCGACAGAACCGCCTGACTGTGTTTGCGTCCCAAATAAAAAAAAAGCTGATCACCGCAAAGACTGCCCAGAAATGCAGCGACAATCACCCAGGTCAGCACCAGATATCCCTGATGGGCTGCCAGACCGGCCAGTACCAGGATGGTTTCGCCCTCTAAAAATGTACCGATTAAAATCGCGGCATATCCATAATTTTCGATTATGCTTTGCAGATCCATCAAAGGCATTCCTTACCTGCTGGATAGAACCGAAAGGAAAAAATAGGTGAGTCAATTCTCAAGCATATTTACGCTTCTCGATCCAGGCGATATAAGACGGCACACTAAAACCAGGCTGCCGGCCAGCAACCAGATCGGACCGAACAACCACAGGGCCAGCGGCACCGACAGGTAGAACCCGCGCATGCCGATGGTGTAATGCAGCGCGCCGTGATTGAGAACCTGAGTAACAGCTTCCGCGGAAACGGTAGAATCGTTTAAGTTGAAACGTGTTGATCATGAATCCGACGTGATTGTAATAACGGATTGCCAGGGTAAAATTAAAAAAAGTGGCAAAGAACAATATGCCCAGCAGCATCAGTTTGAACATCCACAATGTTTCGGTTTTTGTTCCAAGCAGATTGAGCGCATGCGAGACCTCGATGAATACGCCCGGTCGAAAGGCTGCGCTGAACGACCCAAGGCAGATAAGAAGCGCGGTAGACGCTAAAAACGTGGCAGCCATCACTTGATTTCGCAACGTCTGTACAGCCAGGATGTCGCGCTTGTCTTTCATGACCCCAGCGACCCACATCTGCCGCGCGTGGTTTGTTATGCCGATGGCGGTCGTCAGCGGGTTCCGTCGAAAAACCATATACAAATGAGTGTGGTAGGCGATGATAACGACGGCTGTTGAAACAACCAGGATAGTTTCGTACAGCGAAATCATGGACTTTTTTAGCTTCCGATATGTAGAATGCTGTTTGAATATTCTCAGATTTTTATTTTAAACACAGTCCCTGTTCATGTGTAAATGCTAAAATCATATATATAGGCTTTTCCACAAATCCATGACGCATGATGATTTTGAAGAAACCGCTCTAATTTTTCTTTTTTTAGATTGTTAATATTTGGGCAGCCGGGGAACGGTTTCAGTTTTAAAGAGCAGGATGGCCACAATTGTGTTTCAAATTTTGCACAACTAAATAGAAAAAGGTATTTTAATAATCTGATCAGTATCAAACCGTCATGTAAATTACGCAATACGCAATCCACAATTTTATCTCACTTTAGAATGCGGCTATGAATGTAAAATGGCTCAAAACTGTGAATATCATATGGTAATCTGATATAAATTGCACTCCCCAAAAGTATGAATGCCATAGTTTTGGTCGAAAAGGTCGGACTCACGATTACTGCTATTAAGCGTAGGTCCTTGATTGCATTAAATCCTGAGGATACTCAGATCGTATATTTAGTTTCAACGTCATTTTCAATAGTTACGAGACTGGCAAGCTAAGTTTAGTTTTGGATAGGCAGATTATTGTGATTTGATCTCTACGTATCTGAAATTTAGAGATTATGCTGATAGTGGCACGAACTGAAACGTCTGAAAACACCAATTTCTTCTGATTTCAAAATCCATCTTCCAATGTTACCGATTGGTTTTCTGCCACGATCAATCAATATTGCTATTTATAATCAGCTTTATTTATGATTTCTTGTGTTAAGATGAAAACATATTCGTTTCAGCTCGGTTATCCTTATTCTAGTGCTCGGTTGAAAGGCAGCTACCAAAAAATACTGCGCTTTTCAAAAAATATTTATTAGACAGCCTATGAAGATTCAAACAAAGGGTGCCACCGATAAGGGAGAATACTATGGATCATATGAATGCCTACGAAAGGGTTATGTGTGTGTTGAACGGTAAACGGCCGAGCTATCCTCCCGTTGTAATAATGGCACGTGAATGGTGCAGCAAACAAGCTGGTTTTGATTTGATAGATGAGCTTGATAGTGTTGAAAGGCATGTCTATGCCCAAACCTATACTGTCGATAAGTTCGGCTATGATTGCGTTTGGGATATGTTCGCCTGTCATTCCGAATCCGAGGCCATGGGATCGGTACTCAAAATTTCCCGTGGGCACCCGCCGTCAGTGGAAATCCCAGCGGTACAAAACTACGAATCTGATTTATCTCGTTTGAAATTATTCGATCCGTATCAGAACCAAAGGCTGAGCCTTATCCTGGAAGGAATGCGGCGATTGAAAAATCGGTTTAAGCACGAGGTTCCGGTTATCGGATACATACAGGCCCCATTCAGGCACGTTAGCATGCTACGGGGTTCCGAGAACGCGATGAGGGACTTGTACAAGGCGCCTGAATCCCTTCGCAAGCTCTGCGAAATTGCTTTGAGCAGTCTCATTGTCTATGCGGTGGCCATTATCAGCACAGGAGTAGATATTCTTTTCATCTCCGACCCGAGCAGCTCTGGGGACGCCATCTCCAAAAAACATTGGGAAGAGTGGGGGAAGCCACTCACCACACGCCTGGTCAAACTTGTCAAACCTACCGGGATAAAAACCATCATGCACGTTTGCGGTGACAATTCTGACCGGCTTGAAAGTTTTGCCGAAACTGGAGTGAATTGTCTGAGTCTCGATGAAGGGGTAGATTTTGAAGCAGCGCGAAAATTACTGGGGTCGCGATATTGCCTGATGGGCAATGTCAGCACGAGTCTCTTAGCTATGGGCAGCCCTGAGGAGGTGAAAGAAGCAACCCGGGAGGTGATTGATAAGGCTGGTCGAGACGGGGGATTAATGGTAAGTGGCGGCTGTATCATACCGGCTATCTGCCCTCCGGAAAACATCCAGGCCATGGTGGAAACTGCTAAGACTTGGGGATAAAATGATATCAGGGATTCCTAAGCTGGTATTAGCAATCCATTTCCTACCAGACCTCGGGCACTTCGTTAAACTGATTGTTTTTCATCGCATACCTGCCGGCAAAATTAGTGAAATACGCAAATTGTATATAAGGTAATTGCCGAAAACTGACACTTTGGGCTACGGCAAGAAACGTCAAGATTTTGAATGTGTGATATTTTTGGGATTTAATCTTACCCATCAACCGAATGGGCGATCTGAAGCTATCTACTATGGTCCCGCACCAATCACCGTGCGGTTTTCCTGAATATATCCAAACAGTATCATTATAATTAATGGAAATTTAAATAGTTACGAGAGTGGCAAGATAAGTTTAGTTTTTAGATGGGCTGATTTTTTGTGATTCCATCTGTACGTATCTGAACTTTAGCGTTTATGCAGATACTAACCAAAATAAATGCGCCGAGTACCACTCTGTGGCAATTGACAAACCAAACAGTGGTGATAGGTAGAATTTATAATAATCTCATAAAAATGATCTGAACAGGCAAACCCATCAAAGGGGGAGGATGGGGTATGAAGTCTGTTACATATTCAGAAGGCTAAGCCGCCCAGTGGGGGTAGTTCAGCCTTTTTTTATTGAGAGAGGTGGTTGAGATGAAAAGAAATTGCTATGCACAATTCAAAAATTATCTATCCTATTTATTTGTTATTACCTTCATAATCCCATGCTCTCTTGCTATTGGGGAAACAAAAAGCACACCTTGGTTGGTACTATTATTGGACGACAAAATTCAACAGAGAGAGACAAAAGCGGTTAGCCTGGTTACCCCGTATGCAAGTGATTCTGACATGCGCGAGATAAACGATTTTTTTAATGCACAATACAGCGATGAACCCTGGGGAAGAATCCATGATGGATTGGATGTTGATCCCGATGGCAACCTCAAAGCATATCAGTCGGCATGTGCCGGGAGAGTGAAAAAGATTTACACGTTCGATGATCAAGTAATGGTGCTGATTGACTGCGATTCTACTTATACTATCGGTTATAACTTTGAAAACCAGGCACCGAATACCGGACAAACTCAGTACAATAACATTTTGGTTATAGAAGGGCAGTTGGTAGCGCAAGGCGAGATCATCGGCTATCTATATTCGGCTGAGAATCCGGAAAAAGCTCATGTGCACTTTACATTATATAAAAACGCCATACCAATTTGTCCCGAACCATATTTTACTCAGGCAGCACGTGATTCTATTATGAATTTGATTGCGGTTGCTCACCAGGATGTCATTATGTGTAATAGCGATGATGTAATGCCACCACTGTTCGTCGCCCCTTATTCCAGTGAGGCGGAGATGGCGAAAATTACAACCGGCTTTAGTTCTCAATATAGTCTTTCACCCTGGGACTATGTGAATGACGGGATAGATATCTACCCACAAGATGATCTCGCAGGTGTTCAGTCGGCTTGTTCTGGGATGGTCGATGCCGTTCAGTTACAACAGACAGCCACGGACGACACCTGGCAGGTGGAAGTATCCATTGCCTGTGATGAGTATGTGGTAGATCCCGATGACGGTGGTTATTTTATTCCACTAACGACTAAGTATGCGTTTAATACCATGTCGATAAATACGCAAGCCGGACAAGATCAATTGGATAATATCTCCGTCACTCTGGGTGATACAGTTACTCAAGGCGATACCATTGGCTACTTGAAGATGTTCAATGAATCTTCGCATCTGCATTATGGATTATGGCAGTTTGGTCAGACAAAATTTCAGGTATTTGGAGTATCAGGCATCCCTATGTGTCCAGAAGCGCAATTTACAGCTCAAGCAAAAGACTCGATTCTGAATTTGTTACATGTAACTTGGCCTAATGCGGAAATATGCTAT
>CAVRBA010000008.1:0-91369 GCA_963719015.1 uncultured delta proteobacterium
CCCCGTATTACCGCGGCTGCTGGCACGGAGTTAGCCGGTGCTTCCTTCAGTGGTACCGTCAGCGCATGGTGATATTAGCACCATGCGGTTTCTTCCCACTTGACAGAGCTTTACGACCCGAAAGCCTTCATCACTCACGCGGCGTTGCTGCGTCAGGGTTTCCCCCATTGCGCAAAATTCCTCACTGCTGCCTCCCGTAGGAGTCTGGACCGTGTGTCAGTTCCAGTGTGGCTGATCATCCTCTCAGACCAGCTACCCATCGTCGCCTTGGTAGGCCTTTACCCTACCAACAAGCTAATGGGACGCGGGCTCATCTTCAAACAAAAGCTTACATGTAGAGGCCATCTTTGATTCAGGCATCCAAAAATGCCTGGATATTATCCGGTATTAGCATCGCTTTCGCAATGTTATCCCAAATTTGAAGGTAGATTACCCACGCGTTACTCACCCGTGCGCCACTTTACTAGCTTCAGCAAGCTGAAGCGTTCTCGTGCGACTTGCATGTGTTAAGCACGCCGCCAGCGTTCACTCTGAGCCAGGATCAAACTCTCCAATTAAAGTATAACTGCGCATCGAAAATTCGATCGCAGTGAATTAACTTTGACCCAACTCAAATTCACGTCACTATTTAGTTTTCAAAGATCAAGTTGGCGTTCTTTGTGAACGCCGGCTTCCATTTAAGGAAAGAACGATATATAATTTTTTTTGTTTCCTATGTCAAGTAAAAAACTATTTTTTCGCGCTTTTCTTTTGGCCGATTGTGGGAAATGATCGAACTTTCCCTAGCCAAGAAGCCTGGGGAAGGTACACCCAAACCCAGCGCCTGTCAACACATAAATTAAGGCCAAATAAAAAAGTTTCAAGCTCCCCGATAGACTTTTTGGCCGACATCCACACCGAAGGCCATTCACTGCCGGCGTCTCCTCAATCCACCCTCACTTTGAGCCGGAAATATCGCTTTTTACCGGATCTCAGGACCAGCATTTGGTTCGCATCAATATCATTGTCTGTTACGATTTGGTCAAAGGACTCAATCCGTTTGGCGTTCAGATAGCCCCCCCCCTGTTCGATTAGCCGACGGGCGGCTCCGCCCGATGCCGCCAGCCCGAACTTTGTAAACAGTTTGAAGGCTGGAACACCCTCACGCAAATCCCTCACTGCAATGCTGTCATCAGCCTCAGGCGAATCGCCAGTGGCTGCGTCCTCTTCGACACCTACCGATCCGCTTGGTGAATTGACACCGTGAATATGGCTGGCAGGCAGAATTTGGGCTGGCACCTCTCGCAAGCCGAAATTGGTTATACTCTTGGCGTAGGCCTGAACAGCTTCCTCCAACCCATGCGCCAAGGCTGTTGCTTCGAAGGCCAAAACAGTTTTGGCACCGTTCAACTCAGCGCCATCCAAGCGATCGACCCCTTGGATGTCAGACATCGGAAGAAACGTAAACAAAGCCAGAAATCGCGCGACATCCCGGTCATCGGTATTGATCCAGTACTGGTAGTAGTCGTACGGTGACGTCCGATCAGGGTCGAGCCATACGGCCCCATCGGCTGTTTTTCCCATCTTTGCCCCGCTGCTCGTGGTGATCAACGGGAAGGTGATACCGAAAGCCGTTTCTTGTTGCGTCCGTCGAATCAACTCAATACCGGCAACAATATTGCCCCACTGATCGCTACCCCCCATCTGGAGGCGACAGTTGTAGTGCTTAAAGAGTTCCAGAAAATCATAGGCTTGAAGCAGCATATAATTGAATTCGATGAAACTGAGACCTTCTTCGGCTTCCAATCTTAACCGATAACTTTCCGCCTTCAGCATTCTGTTGACGGAAAAATGGCGCCCAATGTCCCTAAGAAAAGGTATGTATTCGAGCTTGGTGAGCCAGTCGGCATTGTTGAGCATTAAGGCTTTGCCGTCAGCAAAATCGATATAACGGGCCAACTGACCCTTTATCCCCTTGGCGTTTTCTATAATCAACTCAGGGGTCAGCAACTGACGCATTTCAGTCTTACCACTTGGGTCTCCGACAAGACCGGTACCGCCGCCGACAAGCGCTATTGGACGGTGACCGTGGCGCTGCATATGGGCGAGGGACATGATCGGCACAAGGCTGCCGATGTGCAGGCTTGAAGCCGTCGGATCGAATCCGATATAGCAGGTTACCCCTCCGCAATCGAGGAGTTCGACCAATTCCGTTTCGTGAGTTGTTTGTTCTATGAATCCGCGTTCGCGCAGGATGTCGACGACATTGGGCATCTACATAATCCTCTTAACTTATTTGTTTGCGTACTCCACCGCCCGGGTCTCACGTATAACCATCACTTTGATCTGGCCAGGAAAGGTCAATGATTCCTCTATCTTCCTGGCGATATCCCGGCTGAGTAGCGTTGAATCCTCATCAGAAATTTTGTCGCTCTCGACAATTACCCGCAGTTCCCTACCCGCCTGAATCGCATACGTGTTTGATACCCCATCGAAAGCGTTGGCAATTCCCTCGAGATCCTCGAGACGCTTTATGTAGTTTTCCAGCATTTCTTTCCGCGCGCCGGGCCGTGCGCCGGACAGACCATCGGCAGCCTGCACCAGGAGTGAATAGACAGAATTGGGGGGAACGTCTTCATGATGCGCGGCAACGGCATGAACGACCTTCGGTGATTCGTTGAACTTCTTCGCGAGTTTTGAGCCAATTATGGCGTGAGGACCTTCTACTTCATGATCGATGGCCTTTCCGATATCGTGCAGCAAGCCCATACGGCGTGCCAGCTTTTGGTTCAATCCCAGTTCGGCTGCCATGATGCCACAGAGGAATCCCACCTCCACCGAGTGCTGCAATACATTCTGGGCATAGCTGGTTCTATACTTCAAACGGCCGATGTATTTGATCAATTCACTGTTTATACCGTGAACACCGAGATCGAAGGCCGCCTGCTCCCCGGCTTCTTTTATGGCCTTGTCAATCTCCTGCTCAACTTTCTTTACGACATCTTCGATTCGTGCCGGATGGATGCGCCCATCGGATATCAACCGTGTCAAAGCAATGCGTGCAACCTCTCTTCTGACTGGATTGAATCCTGAAAGAATAACCGCTTCCGGGGTGTCATCGATTATCAGGTCTATACCGGTAGCCGCTTCCAGCGCACGAATATTGCGTCCCTCTCGACCGATAATGCGCCCTTTCATCTCATCGCTGGGCAGTTGCACGACGGACACGGTACGTTCGGCAACATAATCCCCAGCGTATCGTTGGATGGCAGTTGCCATAATCTTTTTGGCCCTTTTATCAGCCTCTTCACGCGTTTCGTTTTCAATCCTTTTTATGAGCTTAGCACCTTCATATCGGGCCTCATTTTCCATGGCTCGAATGAGCAACTCTTTGGCTTGTTCAGCCGTTAACCCCGAGATTTTTTCGAGTTGTCGCTTCTGCTCTTCTATTAACTCGTTGAATTTTTTCTCATCCGCCTCGATCCGCTCGAGCCGTAGCGTGATATCGTTTTCAGTACGCTTTACATTCTGTTCTCTTTGCTCGACCTGACTGGCCCTGTTATCGATGTGTTCTTCCTTCTGAATCAGCCTTTTTTCTCTTTTTCTCAGTTCGGCCCTGGTCTCCTTTGTTTCGGTATCGAAGTCGCTTTTCATGTTGAAAAGCTTATCTTTTATCTCAAGGTCGGCCTCTTTGAGCAAGGTTTTCGAGCGCCGTTTGGATTCATCCAATATTTTCGACGCCTCCAATTCGGCATCCTTGATCTTCCTGGTCAACATTCGTTTTTTCAACCAGGAGGCGATGGCAAACCCAACACTAAAAAACAAAATGCCAATTAACACGTAATATATGTCCATAAAACTTCTCCTCAGAATGATGGCCGAATATCAGCGAATAAATCTAACAAAGTTCCCGCTGCCTGATCCCCTGACGAACATCGAAATAGGAATATGGACCGAGCCCATCCCGGATTCCCAGGCAACTGAAAATTAAATTGGTTTTATTGTCAGAAAGAGGAGGTATACAAGGAAGGCAGCTTCACGAACCGTGCGTTCACCCACGCATACGGATCTATTTCACCCGGCACCTCAATGTTCATTCGGGTATCGAACACTGCTGACAGATACCCACAAAGCCTGCCATTGATGCTTCCCTCCCATAGGAGGGATATGGACCCCTGCCAAGTGCCGTGTTGGTAGGTCTTTGAACCTATGGTTTAAAGCGGGCGCCATTTGGTTTCTTTAGGCTTTTCCGGGCAAGCCCGGAACCTGCACACCGTAACCAGCGATGGCCCCCAGTGCATTAGTGTTGGGACAAAGATCAACTTCCAATCACGAGCACGGCAGGGGTCAACAACCAGGCGAACACTTTAATACAGAGGCTGCCGACTTGCCGGCGAGCTGGGGGGAATACTTATGGTAAACGCCACAAGAGAAATGACGGAAGGCGAAAGAATGAAGACGTCGGATGCGTCACGTGCCAGTCCGGAGCCTGAAGGCGTCAGTTCCTTCATGCTCCATACAACAGGTATCGAGCTTGCGCAACAGTTCAGTTGAGCGTTTTGATAATTCCCTTATGAAATGTGATCGATCTGTTTCTAGTTCCATATACTCTTGAGCAATATTCAATGCGGCCAGGATCATAATTGTCACTTGATTCATTTTTGATGATTTGTTCGGCTGGTGGTTGGCGACTCTTGTGACTTCGCGGACAAGGAAATCAGCAACTTCCTCTGCTCTGTTGAGTTCGCCTTGGGTTTTAAATGTATACGGTTTCCCGAACAATTCTATGGTGACAAGCTGTTCCAAGAATGGTCACTATCCTTTCCACATTGCTCACCTGCTTCACCGAACTGTTATGATTCAGCAAGATCTCCAAGCCGGGACAACAGGTTGTCAATTTTTGACCGGATCAAGGTCCTTTCCTCTTGGTAGCGCTTCTCCGCCTCAACCTTGTTTTGAAGCTCCTCCTCTAAACTAACGATTTTATTTGTGAGTTCCAGATTCTTTTGCTCACAGGAATTGTAAACTGCGATCACTCGCTCAACTTTTTGTTCAATCTGATCAAACTGTTTTATAATCTGCTCGTTATCCAAATCTTTCACCTCATCAATATAATATTTTATAGTCCAGAGCCAAAGAAAAAGTCAAGGTTTAAAACATTTTAACGCCGTCGCAGGAGTCCTTCGGCAACCGCCAAATCTGCCATGCTGTTGATGCCGTGAAATTCGCTTCCATTTTCGGCGATCATGACGCCAACGTTTTTTTCCTCTGTGTTTCCAATGGCAATTATGTCAGTCAAATAAAGCTCACCTTGAGCGTTGTCGCTTTTTATTTTGTTTAGGGCCTCTGATAAAAATTTGATTTCGACACAATATATTCCCGTGTTTACAACCTTGATGTTTTTTTGTTCACCTGTGGCATCTGCTTCTTCGACGATGCCAGCAACGCGACCGTCGGCACCGGTCAATACGCGTCCATATCCGGAAGGGTCGTCGACTTTCATTGCCAGTACCGTGACATCCCGTTGGAACTTTAAATGGTCAGAAATAAGCTCTTGAACCGTTCTTTCGGTAACCAGAGGAACGTCTCCACATAGAATGAGGACGTGGCGGCAGCCCTCGGGAACAGCCGGCAATGCACAGGCGACCGCGTGGCCGGTACCAAGTTGTTCCGGTTGATAGGCATAGCGAACCTGAGCAGACTGCGCGACGACTTCTTGGACCTTCTCGGCTTGGTAGCCGACAACCAGAATGATATTATCACCAACCACTTTAAGGGCAGTATCCACAACATAGGAAACCATTGGCCGGCCGAGAACCTCATGTAAGACCTTGGCACGGTCTGATTTCATGCGGGTTCCCAGCCCGGCGGCAAGAATAACGACAGCGATTTGCTTGTGAAGAGGTGCCACTCATCCTCCCGGTAAATAAAAAAGGGCAAACCCTCACGGTCGGTTCACCCTTTTTTACATGTTCACCTGTATCGAATAAACGTATCACATGTGGTGTTTAGTTATCTCTTACCGCTTTTCTGCCAACTGGACTCGGTTCAACGCTCTCTCCAGTGCGGCTCTTGCCCGTGCAAAATCGATTTCCTCTTTCTGTCGGTCAAAGGCCATCCGCTTTTGGGCACGTTCCAGTGCAGCCATGGCACGCTCCAGGTCAATTTCTTGTCTGCGTTCAGCAGACTCAGCCAGGATAGTCACTTTATCCGGCAGGGCTTCTGCAAAACCACCGCTGACAAATATGAAGTGCTCGGTACCACTGGCGTCCGTAAAACGGATCGTACCTGTTTTGAGGGTTGTCATGAAGGGTGTATGCCCGTTTAATACACCGAATTCACCAAGGGTCCCGGGCGCAGCTACAATCTTGGCTTCTTCGCTGACAACAATCTTTTCAGGGGTAACAACTTCCAATTTAATATTTTCAGCCATGCTAAGAGCCCTCTTTGTTATGCAGCCTCTTCCCGCTTCTTGGCATCCTCGACGACCTCTTCGATACCGCCCTTCATGTAAAAAGCCTGCTCTGGGATGTGGTCATATTTGCCCTCACAGATTTCCTTGAAACTACGCACGGTATCCTCGATCTTGACGTATTTGCCCGGTTTACCTGTGAACGCCTCGGCCACGTGGAACGGCTGTGATAGAAACCGTTGCATCTTACGGGCCCTAGCGACGGTGACCTTGTCTTCATCCGAAAGTTCTTCGATTCCGAGAATAGCGATGATGTCCTGCAATTCCTTGTATTTCTGCAGAATCTGCTGGACCTGCCGGGCGGTTTGATAGTGCTCTTCGCCGATGTAATTTGCATCCAGAATTCGGGATGTCGAGTCGAGCGGATCCACCGCCGGGTAAATCCCCAGTTCGGCAATCTGACGCGAAAGAACCACGGTGCCGTCCAAGTGAGCAAATGTCGTGGCCGGGGCCGGGTCGGTCAGGTCATCCGCCGGAACGTATACGCACTGCACGGCTGTAATGGATCCCTTGTCAGTAGAGGTGATGCGCTCCTGTAGCTCTCCGAGGTCAACGGCCAAAGTCGGTTGGTACCCGACAGCGGAGGGCATCCGTCCCAGAAGGGCGGAAACTTCGGAGCCGGCCTGGGTGAATCGAAAGATGTTATCGATGAAGATCAGAACGTCCTGACCTTCTTCATCGCGGAAATATTCGGCAGCGGTAAGGGCCGAAAGGGCCACCCGCGCGCGGGCTCCCGGCGGTTCGGTCATCTGACCGTAAATGAGGGCGGCCTTGGGAAGAACACCGGAATCTTTCATTTCGTGATACAGGTCGTTGCCTTCACGGGTCCGTTCTCCGACGCCTGCGAACACGGAAATACCACCGTGCTGCATGGCGATGTTATGGACCATTTCCATCATGATAACGGTTTTACCCACGCCGGCGCCACCGAACATTCCCATCTTGCCGCCGCGTGGAAACGGTACCAGCAGGTCGATGACTTTGACACCGGTCTCCAGGACGCGAACTGTGACGTCCTGTTCCGTAAATTTGGGTGCCTGCACGGTGAATCGGCCGCATCTTTTCCTGGCTAATCGGGCCCAAACCGTCGACGGGGCGTCCCACAACGTTCAATACGCGTCCCAGTCCGGCCTCACCCACCGGCATCATGATCTGATTTCCGGTATCTTTCACCGGCATACCGCGAACGAGACCGTCGGTAACGTCCATGGCGATGCAACGCACAACATTGTCACCGAGGTGCTGAGCCACCTCAATGACCAGGTTGTCCTCGACGTCGTCGATTGCCGGGTTCGTAATCGTCAAAGCGGTGTAAATCGTCGGCAGTTTGCCCTGCTCGAACTCCACGTCAACGACCGGTCCCATGACCTGCATTACTTTACCTAAGTTTTCTCCCATCGATGCGACCTCCTGTTAACGAAATATATACAAACGGGTTTTCTTTATCCCTTGAGAGCCTCGGCTCCGCCGACGATGTCCATCAGTTCCGCCGTAATGGCCGCCTGCCGGGCCTTGTTGTAGGCCAGTGTCAAATTCTCAATCATGTCATTGCATGCCTTGGTGGCATTGTCCATTGCCATCATACGGGCGGCATGTTCGCTGGTCGAGGTTTCCAGCAACGCGCTGAATATCTGGACATAAACATTTCGCGGCAACATATCGCCCAGCAATTCATCGGGCGACGGTTCACAAATGTGTTCTGCCATATAGGGTGTGCTCTCATCCACGGCTTCGTCCGGCCGCTGTAATGGGCGGAATCGGCAGCAGCTGTCTCAAGGTCGGAATCTGCTTGGCCATCCCCAGAAATTCGGCGTAGATAATGTGTACCTCATCATAAGTACCGTCCAGAAAACGATCGACCAGTTTACGGCCAGCAGTCGTAGCGACGTTGAAACCGAAAGTCCCACCCACCACACCGAGGTGCTCTTCGGCGATGGTCTGTTTGTGCAGAACGGCACCAGTCGCGTCCCTTCTTGCCGAAGGCGGTAAGTGAAACGTCACTCCCTTCGGCCCTGCTTTTTCCTGAATGAATTTTTCGGCCTTTTGGATGAGATTGGCGTTGAAGCCACCACAAAGACCGCGATCGGATGTACACAGTAGGAGATGAATTTTTTTCACATTATCACGCGGAACCAATAGCGGATTGGCTTCGTCACCCGACTTGGCGGCCAGGCTTCCAAGCACCTCGCCAAATTTGTTGGCGTATGGACGGAACGCCTCCATTTTGGTTTGCGCCCCTCGCAGACGTGAGGCCGCCACCATGTTCATCGCTTTGGTAATCTGCTTGGTCTTTTTGACCGCGTGGATCTTATTTAGAACGTCTTTTAATTGTGCCATCTGAATCCGCCTGTACCGTTAAGAAGTATGGATTTGCGTGATACGGATTATGGGGCCGCGGGTCCATCGAACTTTAGAGCCTGGACGGTTGCCACCTTAAAGGCGCATCGCGTGAAGCTAACCTTTATTTTATGGTATCCTTGAACTCCTCGTCGTAGGCTGTCAACGCCTCGGTCATCAACTTATCCAATTCGTCATCGATGGCCTGCTTTTCTATCAGCCCCTCAAAAACTTTCGGAAATCGCTCCTCGATGAAAGGATAGAGACCGGCTTCATATTTGGCCATCACCTCCACCGGATACTTGTCCAGAAAACCGCGTGTACCGGCATAGAGGATGCTCACCTGTTTTTCCATCGGCAGCGGCTGATACTGGGGCTGTTTGAGGATGGTCACGAGCCGCGCACCACGGGTGAGTTGCTGTTGAGTGGCTTTATCAAGATCACTGCCGAAAGCCGCAAAGGCCTCGAGTTCACGATACTGGGCCATGTCCAGTCTCAAGGTTCCGGCCACCTGTTTCATGGCCTTCACCTGGGCGGCACCACCGACGCGAGAGACCGACAGACCGACATTGATGGCCGGGCGAACACCGGCGAAAAACAGACTGGGTTCCAGGTAGATCTGACCGTCGGTAATCGAAATGACGTTGGTCGGAATATAGGCGGACACGTCGCCGGCCTGGGTTTCGATGATCGGCAGCGCCGTCAGGGATCCGGCACCAAGGTCATCGCTCAATTTGGCAGCGCGTTCCAGCAATCGCGAGTGGTTGTAGAAAATATCACCCGGGTAGGCTTCGCGTCCGGGTGGCCGTCTGAGCAGCAGGGACACTTGGCGATAGGCGGCGGCTTGTTTGGAAAGGTCGTCATAAATGATCAGGGCGTGCCGATTGCTGTCGCGGAAATATTCGCCCATGGCGCATCCGACATAAGGCGCGATGAATTGCAGGGTGGCCGGGTCACTGGCGCAGGCGGCAACAATGGTGGTGTACTCCATGGCACCGTATTTTTCCAGGATCGCGTGGACCTGGGCCACGGTCGACTTTTTCTGTCCACAGGCGACATAGATACAATAGATATCCGAATCCTTCTGAGCCAGAATCGCGTCGATGGCGCAGGCGGTTTTGCCGATTTGGCGGTCACCGATGATCAGCTCACGTTGACCACGGCCCACCGGCGTCATGGCGTCGATGGCCTTCAAGCCGGTGTAACACGGTTCGTGCACGCTCTTTCGGGCAATAACACCCGGGGCGACCATCTCAACCCGGCGGCTTTCTTTGGCGTCGATGGGCCCTTTGCCGTCCAGCGGTTCACCCACTCCCGAAACGACGCGACCGAGGACGGCTTCACCGACCGGAACTTCGGCGATACGACCAGTCCGTTTTACGATGTCGCCTTCTTTAATGTGGATGTCTTCGCCCATAACAGCAACACCCACGTTATCCTCTTCCAGGTTGAGAACCAACCCGAGGATACCGCCGGTGAACTCCACCAGCTCCAGAGCCATCACCTTCTCAAGACCGTAGACTCTGGCGATACCGTCACCGACTGAAAGAACCACACCGGTTTCACTGAGTTCGACTTTCTTGTCGTAATCCGTAATCTGTTCTTTGATAATCTGACTTATTTCTTCGGCTCTTAGTTCCATTAGGCACTCTCACCCCTTTTTAAAGATTCTCTCATATTGACCAATTGTGATTTTATACTCCCATCCAGAACAAGGTCACCGATCCGCGTCACGAGCCCTCCGATCAAAGACGGATCCTGCTCGACCTCCAGTATAATATCTTTACCCGTCTTCTGGGACAGGGCTGAACGAATTTTTTCAACGGCATCGGATGAAAGTTCGGTTGCCGAAACGAGACTGGCCCGAGCAACACCTTTGAGCTCGTCAGCCATTTTCTGATAAAATTGATTAATCTGGCCGATGAAACCGATCCGCCTTTTATCGAACAGAAGGATCAAAAAAGACTGCATGACTTGGGAAAGGCTCAGCCGCTCAATCACGGCCATCAATACTTTTCTGCGACCCGCAGCATCGTACAGCGGATTGGTCAGCGCTTGCTCTAAACTTTTCCCGCCGCTTATCAATCCTGCCACTGCTGCCAGCTCGTCTCTATAACTTTCTGCCTGACCATCTTCTTTCCCGATCAGCAGAAGAGCCTTGGCATAACGCCTGGCGATTGCTAAATTTTTCATTATGCCACCACCTTCTCTAGGTATTCATCCACCAATCGTTCTTGATCATCATCCGATATCTTGTTTCTGATCAATTCTTCGGCCTGGGCCAGTGCTTTCTCGAGAACTTCTTCCTGAAGGTTGAGCTTGGCCCTTTTGAATTCTTGCTCAATATTGCGTCGCGCCTGCACTTGAAGCTTCTCAGCCGCGTTTTCCGCTTCCTTGATTATTCTAACTTTAGCTTCTTCTCCCTGCTGAATGTACTGGGCGATAAGCTTTTCCGATTCCTGGTCTAGTTGCTGAAATTTTCGATTATAATTAGCCAACTCATCTTCGGCGGCTTTCTTCTTTGCCTCCAGTTCACTGAGTTGATCCTGGATGCCTTGAATACGGTCATTAAGCGCTTTTTTCATCGGTTTGCGAAGAAGAAAGACCAAAGCAATGGCCAGAACGGCAAAATTCATCACCTTGTATGTATCGGTGGCCACCCAACCTTTGGCTTCAGTGGCGTGTTCTTCGCCGCTGCTACCACCGGAAGCACCCACCGCTACTCCTGCAAAACAAAACAGCATCAAGGCTGCGATAAGCACAGGTGCTGTTTTGGTAATCGTGGGAAATCGGCGTATACAGGTGAAGACAGGAATTTTCATTAGATCGCCCTCCCCAAGATTTTCTGCCCGATTGTCTCAGCAAAACCATCAATTTCCTGCATTAAAGAATCCCTGGCCGCCAATGCCTCTTGCGAGATCTGCCCGCGAACTTCAGCAAGATTTGCTTGAGCTTTCTCATTTATGCGCGCGATGATTTGTTTTTCCTCTTCGCTTGCTTCGGCGATCAGCATTTCCTTTTGCTTCAATCCCTTGGCCCGTGCATCCCTGATTCCGACCATGAAAGCCTCTTCTTTGTCTTTGACGTCTTTCTCGGATGCAAGAATACTCTCTTCGAGGCCCGATACTTTATTTTTCCGCTGGATCAGAACATTCCGAATCGGTTTGTATAAAATCACATTCAGAATCCACATCAGAATGAGAAAGTTTGCCATCTGGAGCAGAAAGGTCCAGTCTGGAATCACGGTAAGGCCACCACCGCCTTCGGCGGCGACAGCTGGCAGGGTGGTCAAAAGGAAAATAAACGTCACCGGGACCGGCAACGATAAAGGCAGTCTACGTCTGATAGAAACAGACATCATTGGCAAACCCTCCATCACAGATGCGAATATTGGGATCTAACAGGGTTTAAACATTGGTAAAAAATAAAGACCGACCATTTCGACTCCGGCGGTCTATAACATCCGCAACAAAAGGTTGTCAAAGGTTTTTTAAAAAATTTTAGTTCGCCGTTGCGTTGGTTTTAGGTTCCATTTTTTCTATCACCGGGGCGCTCTTTTTGATGTTTTCGCTTCGCTGTGCCATGACGCAGTGGCCATTAAATATTCCACCTTCTTCTATAGCAATAACCGGCGCCTGTATATCGCCAACGATCCGGCCCGGAGGATAAAGTTCGATACGCTCGGCGGCATCAATGGTGCCGTTTACCTCTCCCATCACAACAGCAATACCAACAGCCAAATCGGCACTGACAACAGCTTGCTCGCCAACGATCACCGTCCCACCGTTGCTGGTTATTTTACCTTTGATCCTACCATCGAGCCGAATCGTTCCTTGAAATGAAAGCGTACCCTCTACGCTGGCATCCGGCCCAAGAAAGGTCGAAATCGAGTCGGGTTTAGGCCCTTTTTTTCCCATAATTCAGTATCCTCCGCATTAGTGTTCATAAACAGTCTGCTTTAACGCGCGGCACGCAATGCCGCTGGTCGCGTCAAGCGACCAAATAGAAAGGCAATTGCCTCCCTCTACCGCATGATATCCGGGATACCGCAGCCAGCTATGACCGCGATATTCGATGCCAACCTGCTCACGGCTATGCTCATTCAAGGGTAAAGCGCCGCATACTGACGTTGATGAGTAACCCAACGGCAATCATCATGGTAACGATCGACGAACCGCCATAACTGATAAAGGGCAAAGTCACACCGACGACGGGCAGGAGTCCCATGACCATTCCGATATTCACGAATACCTGCCAGAAAATCATGGCCGAAATCCCCACCGCCATGATCGTCCCGAAGGGATCGCGGCAGCCATAGGCCACATTCAAGCCCCAAATGATCAACAGTAAAAAGACAAGAACCATTAACGCTGATCCCGCGAATCCCCACTCCTCGGCGAAGACTGAAAATATGAAATCCGTATGCTGTTCCGGCAAAAAAGACAAGGCGTTCTGGGTGCCTTTCAAGTAACCTTTACCCGTAAACATCCCCGAACCAATGGCGATTTTAGACTGTATGATGTGATATCCCGCTCCGAGTGGATCTCGATCGGGGTTAAGAAATGTCATAATGCGCTGTTTTTGGTATTCCTTCAGCACAAACCATACCATTGGAACGGCAATAATCCCCGTAGTGAATAAAATTAGAAGCGATCGTCTTTCGATTTTGACGAACAGGGTCATGGAACCGGCGATGATGAATATAAGCAAAGCGGTCCCCAAATCCGGTTGTTTGACAATCAACACCGCCGGAACCACGACCAGTAATAATGGAAATATGAGATCCCTTAGGGTGAATCCGCGAGTGTAAGCATTTTTGGAATAATACCTGGCCAGAATGATGATTACGGCGAGTTTGACAAACTCGGACGGCTGCACGGATACCGGCCCGAAAGCCAACCAACGTTTGGATCCACCCCCGACTTTCCCGATCACCAGTACGGCTATAAGGAGCAAAACTGAAAAAATGTAAAGCCCAAAAGCGTATCGATCCAACAATTTATAATTGAACAAAAACGCGGCGACCATGAAAAACAGCCCACCACAGAGCCAAGTTAACTGTTTATAGTAGAGTGTTTTTTGTCCCGCCGTCGCATCGGCGCTTACAACACTGAACAACGTGAGAACCCCCAGGCCTCCCAGGACAATCGCCAACCCGAGCAACCCCCAGTCGAAATACTGAACGAATTTTCGATCAAACATGACGTTTTATCCTGTTATGGACGGAAACTAATTTGTGCCCATCCACTTTTCGCAGACAAGCACTAATTAAGTTCTGCGGTCTTACGCCTAGCGATCATTTGCGGACCCGATAATAATTGATCTTTGTACAGATAGGTCTTTATCATTTCCCGGGCAACCGGCGCAGCCGCTCCGGATCCATGTTCACCGTGTTCGACAATGACCGCCACAGCAATTTCAGGCGTATCGGTCGGCGCGATGCCAATGAACCACGCGTGGGCTTTGAGATGGTCCGGAACCAGATCAGGATCATCCTCCGAATCTTCTTTACGGCTGACTACCTGCGCCGTTCCGGTTTTACCGCTGATGGGGACATCAAGAAACCGGGCGCCCCTCGCCGTTCCTCTTTCACTGTTAACCACATTCCACAAACCCTTTTTGACGAGTGCCAGGGTTTTGGGGCTGATAGAAAGCTTACCGGCTAAAATCGGTTTGCTGACTTCTACCTGTCGCCCTTCCACTGTTTCTATTCGTTTCAGAAGCTGTGGTTGATAGCGCGTTCCACCCATAGCCACCGCTGCGGTCATAACGGCCATCTGAAGTGGAGTCACCAGGTTGAAACCCTGACCGATGGCAATCGAAAGCGTCTCTCCATCCTGCCATGCAACGCCAGTGCGCTTCTTTTTCCAGGCGGCCGTCGGTATCAACCCCCGGCTCTCATGGCTCAGATCGATCCCGGTTGCGGTCCCAAGTCCGGCCGCTTTGGCGTAATGCGCTAGTTTATCGACCCCCAAGGCAAGCCCAACCTGGTAAAAGAAAACATCGCATGACTGGGCGATAGCGCCAACGACGTCGAGGCAACCGTGCCCCCCCCTTTTCCAACAACGGTAGTAACGCCGCCCGAATCTGTATTGCCCGTAGCAACAAAAAACGGTTTTCTCATTGATGACGCCTTCCTCGAGCCCGGCAATGGCCGTCAGAATCTTGTAGGTCGAAGCTGGAGGATACTCTCCTTGAACTGCGCGGTTATTCAACGGCTTGGTCGGATCGGAAACAAAAGCTTGCCACTGGTCACGAGACAAACCGCTTACAAAAGCGTTCTGATCGAAGGTGGGACTGCTCACGAGAGCCAGAATCTGTCCGGTCGACGGCTCTATGGCGACTGCCGCTCCCGTGATTCCGTCCATGAGTTCCTCAGTTTTCTGCTGGAGGTCCGAATCGATGGTAAGGAAAATATTATACCCGGGATAGGCCGGAACGGTCTTGATGACCCTAACGACCTGCCCGTTGGCGTTCACTTCGACCTGACGACCGCCGATCTTACCGCGCAGGTAATCGTCGAAGACTTTTTCAATCCCGAATTTGCCTATAAGATCGCCACGTATGAGATTCGGAAATCTGCCGCTACTTAATTCCTTCGGGCTGATTTCCCCCAAATATCCCAAAAGGTGAGAAGCACTTTGATTGTTCACATAGTGTCGAAGCGGCCTTGCGTTGACTTCGATACCCGGAAGGTCATATCGATGAACTTCGACCATTGCGAGATTATCGCGGCTGATATCTTGAACGAGCGGAATGGGCTTGTAGCTATGGCCGTTTTTGCGGGTGATAAGCTTTTCAAGAAGATCCTGGGACGACGTCCCGAGATAATCCGCTAACTTTCTTAGTGTGTCATCCACCGGTTTGGCATTCTTGGTTATTATACTGACATCATAAGAAGGCCGATTGTCGACCAGCATCTTTCCGTTGCGATCGAAAACGAGCCCCCTGAAAGGTTCGATACGTTGCAAGCGGATACTGTTATTTTCTGACAATCGCCGGTACTCCGCCCCTTTTATTACCTGGAGAAAAAAGAGGCGCACCAGGAGTATGGCCAAGCAAATGGAGACAACCAGTATAATGCCGATTATCCGCTGTTTATACCAGTCGGTATCCGCTGTTTTGAGGTATTTGTCCAAAGTGAAAACTCGCTCTTGACCGGATCCGCTTTAGTATCGAACGGCGGAATCCGGACGGCTAAGGATAAATCTACCGAATCGAATCCATCTGAATCTTAATTTACACTTATGGAAGAATATCCATGCAATATGCCGGTTAGTGAATCAAGCGCGTTTTCGGAAGGGCCGATTCAAGGGTATCATCAAGACGTTTATCGCATCCCCCCGAAACCGCAGTAATTCTAGCGTGTAACCCGAGCGTGGGCTGTATCAGATCGACGCACTAAAAATTTGCCGATCTTTCGATCCCAGAGCCGGTGCAACCGTTGCAGAACCAGAATCAATATCGGACCGAGAAACAGGGCCCATAACAAACGAACGATTATTTTACCGATGTCAGAAGACGGCATTTCCGAAAGCGCTTCGAAACCTCCGAAGGAGACAACGGATATCACCGTTTCCAACGAAATACCCAATATCACGATTAAAGCCAACCGAAAACGCAGCCCGACTTGGAGAATCCGACCCAGCCAACGCACGCAGACGTACAGCCAGAAGTAGGCTGTCGTGTATACCATCAGTGGGGTACCCGAAAGGTTGTCCATGACCACACCCAGCAGGATAACCACCGGAAGACTTTCCCGGTTGCTACGCAGCACACCGAGATAAATAACGAATATGGTCGTTAGATCGCAGAAGCTGGATATAACCGGAAGATCCGGCATGATGACAGTCTGGATCACAATCAGAACCAGACAGGTGATTATGTAAAAGCCGTAAGTCATGGTTGGCTCGTGAACGGATCTTTTGGCGGCGTGAGAATAACCAGAACTTCCTCAAGTTTTTCGAAATCGACATGAGGCGTCACGGTGACTTCCTGAAAAATCCCGGCGGCACGTCTAACCACCCCTGATACCTCGCCGATTGGCATTCCCTTCGGAAAGACGCCATCAAGTCCTGACGCAACGATTCTGTCACCGACCTTCACCTCGTCTTTACGCAAGGCATACTGAAACACGCAGCTCGAGGTTGATTCTCCCTTGATGATGCCACGCCCGCGTGTCCGCTGAACAAAAGCATCCACGGCACTATTACGATCGATAATCAACATTACTTTTGCGTATTGTGCGGACGCGTCGGTCACCTGGCCGGCGACCCCTTCGGGTACTCCTACCGGAAGACCTTTCCGAACCCCCTCACTGCTGCCTTTGTTGATGACGACCGTCCGGTACCAGGGAGAAGGATCCTTACCGATGACTTCGGCCGCCACCGACTGGGTCCCTAAACTTATTTTGAAATCTAGCAACCTCCTGAGGCGAATATTGGCAAGTTCTATTTCCTGGAAGCGATTGATTCGCGCCACTGCGTGTTGCAGCTCTTTCTTTAGTCGAGAGTTCTCTTGAGCCGCCGAAATGTGGGCGAAATACGTGTGCCAAGTGCCTTTGAGTGCACGGATAGAATCTGTAACGACGCCTTGAACCGGCGCCACAAATATCAGTGCGATGCGTCCGACGCCATGGGAAGGTATACGGCTGCTGGATAGGGAGAGAACCACGATGCTGGCGACGAACAGAAATATTACACCAGCGATCACCAACATTCTTTTTGAAAGCATGAACCTAAGGTATTAGGACACGTTTGAGTATTTCGAGACTGTCAAGCGCTTTTCCGGCTCCCAGAGCAACTGTTAAAAGCGGATCTTCGTTAACCGTTATCGGGAGGCTGGTTTCCTCCCGAAGCAATTTGTCGAGGTTTTTAAGCAATGCACCCCCGCCTGTCAATACGATACCACGGTCGACGATATCCGCTGACAGTTCCGGCGGGGTTTGTTCAAGTGCGATTTTAACAGTCTCCACGATAGCATCTATCTGCTCGGATATGGCGACACGGATTTCTTCGGAGTCGATGGACAAAATTTTCGGGATACCAGATGCCAGGTCCCGGCCTTTGACTTCTATGGTTTCTAACTCCTGTGGATTGGGGTAAGCGTTACCGATGGTGGTTTTGATGATTTCGGAAGTCCGTTCACCGATTAACAGGTTGTATTTGCGTTTGATATACTGAACGATCGCTTCGTCCATTTTGTCGCCCGCCACGCGCACAGACCGACTGTAGACGATACCTGCGAGTGAAATGACGGCCACTTCGGTCGTTCCACCGCCGATGTCGACCACCATGTTACACGTTGGCTCAGTGATGGGCAGGTTGGCACCGATAGCAGCGGCCATTGGTTCCTCAATGAGAAACACCTCCCGCGCACCGGCAGATTCTGCTGATTCTCTAACGGCCCGTTTCTCGACCTGAGTTATACCAGATGGAACTGCGATGATAATACGCGGTCGCACGAAGGATCTGCGGTTGTGAACTTTTTGGATAAAATGACGCAGCATGGCCTCGGTCACTTCGAAATCAGCGATAACACCGTCCCGCAACGGCCGAATGGCGACGATACTGCCAGGGGTCCGGCCCAGCATGTGCTTGGCTTCTGAGCCAACAGCCAAAACACGATTTTTAGACCGACCGTCCATGCTGACGGCAACAACGGATGGTTCGTTCAGAACGATACTTTTGCCTTTAACATACACCAGGGTATTGGCTGTACCCAGATCGATGGCTAGATCATTCGAAAAGATGCCTAAAAGACTGTCAAGAAATAAATTCATACGACCTCAGCAGGCACCCAAAAGGCAGGCGCGTTATTTTGGAGATTATTATACAAAAAAATTCCCCGCTTCGCTACCAAAATTATACTGTTATTACAAGAAAAAATGTCAACCAGCCGGGGATTGAACCCGAATTACCCGCTTAATTACGGCATTCTACACAAACACAAACTGCCATACAAATGCAATACTTTTGAATGGCTTTTCAGCAGGGCTTGAGCGAACAAGCCTTGAGATACGTTTGCCGCGACGGCATACGGCCCTATCCAGTAGACCGATCCACACGTAAAGATTCCATGACGGCATCATGAATTTTCGGTCTGAAATGCTTTATCTGATTATTGTCACGGTGCGGATGGACCCTGTTGCTCAGCAGAATCACGACGATCGCTCGCTTGAGATCAAGCCAGAATGATGTTCCAGTGAACCCGAGATGGCCGACAGTCTCAAAGGAAAAGAAGCGACCGCTGCTCGATGCATTGTTTGACGGGGCATCGAATCCGAGCGGTCTGCAATCCCCTTTTCCGCGCCGCAGAAAGACCTGGACAAGCTCAGCCGGAAAAAGTCCCGTGGGATTTCGATCGCAGTAGGCTGACCATAGGGCGACGAGCATATCATGCACCGCCCGGGTGTCGCCGAAAAGACCCGCATGTCCGGCAATGCCACCCATCACGTGAGCATTGTCGTCGTGTACGGTACCCTCCAG
Source organism: uncultured delta proteobacterium (assembly GCA_963719015.1). GTDB lineage: Bacteria > Desulfobacterota > Desulfobacteria > Desulfobacterales > SG8-13 > JARFQH01. The sequence continues at coordinate 19,276 of CAVRBA010000008.1, forward strand.
AAGTCGTTGCCTCCAGGGGCAATATTCCGTGGCGGCAACATCAGCAAAATGAATCGGTGCCGAAAGGTCGACAAAACAAAGCCCGGGAGAACCACCAGCGTTAAGTCCCATCGGTTGATAGACTTCCTTGGCGACAAACTGGTCCAAGCGTCGACCAGAGAGCGCCTCCACCACCCAGCCCAAAATCATGAAGCCCAGATCGCTGTATACCTCTTTTTGGCCGACGGGATGCTTCAGCGGGGTCTGGCGGACGGCCAGTCGAATCGAATCAATTTGATTCTCGGTCGAAAGGTTACGGATATCGGTATAGTAGGGACGGTAATCCGGAAGACCGGAAGTGTGGTTGAGAAGTTGCCTGACGCTGACATGCGCTTTATCGGTGCCCTTAAAGTCACTTAGTAGCGTACCTAACGGCTGATCAAGACTCAAATACCCTTTTAAAATCAATACCATGACGCTTAGAGTGGTGGCCAACGGTTTGGTTAAGGATGCGAGATCGAAAACGGTATGAGTGGTAACCGGTTTTTGGGTGAAAATATTGCTGACACCGTAAGGACGAAAAAATTCGATTTCACCTTTACGAGAAACAAGGAGCACACCGCCGGGAAAAACACCGTCCGCCACTGCCTCATGCATGAGTTCATGAACACGATCAAAGGAGGTCATTAGTATTTATCCGTAGACAACCGGAGAACATTAGGCAGTCGTCGCCGGGGCATGATATGTCAAGCGCCCCCGGTCAGTATCGAGTGACGCCCTTAGGCCCACCGGAATCGTCAGGTTGCGTTTCCCATGGCCGAATTCCAGCCCGGTCTGAACGGGGTAAGGCGCACTCTTGAAGCGGTCCGATATAATTCTCAAGAATTCATCCGGTGCGCCGCAAGCATCAAAAGAACCAAACGCCACGCCGGCGATGTCATCAAGGAACCCGGCCATATCCAACTGGGTAAGCATCCGGTCCAGTCGATAGGGTGCCTCACCCCGGTCTTCTAAAAGCAGAATATGGTCGCGTGTTTGCGGTTGATAAGGGGTTCCGATCAAATGACACATTGTTGTAAGGTTTCCGGCCAGAACAGGCCCTTCCCCCATCCCCGGCCGAATGACTGTGCCCCCCGTGGCGGTCAATTCGACCGGCGTGTCGCCGGTGACTGCCGCTATAAGCGCAGTCAGCGACTTCCTGTCGCTCGCCGGCAGACTGGCGGCAACAGGTCCGTGGAAGGTGACAAAACCGCATCGCATGTATATCGTCGCAAGAAGTGCTGTCACGTCGCTGAAGCCTACTAAGATTTTTGGCTGTTCGCGTATACGTTTATAGTCCAACAAGGGTAGGAGGCGCATCGAACCGAATCCACCTCTGGCGCAGATAATCGCCTTCACGACCGGGTCATCGAACATCTTCATGACAAGGGCCGCACGCTGCGTATCAGACCCGGCAAGATAACCGCTTTTGAGAAAAACACTTTTAGACATGCGGACATTGAACCCAGCAGACTCCAGCAGACTGACCCCGCGGTATAACTGCTCGATATCAAAGGGGCTTGCCGGAGCCACCAACCCAATGGTATCACCAGGTCTCAATCGCCGTGGAATGACCAGCGGATCAGTCTCTTTTCTCGATCGAGGGTAAGTATATCGTCTTGACATGGTAAAGATTAAATGTTAGCAGACTGTCTTTGCGTCGGGGCGTAGCGCAGTCTGGTAGCGCACTTGAATGGGGTTCAAGGGGTCGGAGGTTCAAATCCTCTCGCCCCGACCAAAAACAACATAAGGCGGTGATTTGTTCGATAACGGGACCGGCCATACCGGCACCCGTTTTTTTGTTTATCCATCAGCCACAGCCGGCGTGGCATTTGGATGGGGACATCCGCATACATGCGATCAGCGCTTACCACTCTGTTGACTGCCTGTCTTTCCACAACTGCCAAATGGTATGGGCTTTGATCGGCACTACTGGCATATAGCACGACACTTCCCAGCCCATATTGTATGAAATGCCTATCTCTTGACATCCCACTCTGTAGTATATAAATTTGCTTCAGCGATCATTTCGACTCATATGATCGTCTCACACTCCATCGCATGTATGGGCGAGCCGCATCCCCGGCGGTTCGCCCATACTCGTATTGTCGGGTGCATTTAAATCACCCCCTGGGCACGAACTCCCAAAGGGCTAAATGTCGTCAATTTTCTGCAGTCGACTACAAATTCATGATACCACAGTCGACATAAATGTCAATAAATAATTGAAATAACATAATAAAAAGGCGATCTACAGGTGGGGAAACATCAATTGCGAAGCTGTGAAAAAAGGTTGGCGAACCTGCCGGTCGTTTGCTGACTGGATAATTTACCTTCCTGGTGAAGTTTCAGAAATATCTCCACGACGTCCGGATCGAATTGCGTCGCCGCGCCCTCACTGATGATTTGCAATACCTGGCTTTCTTCCATGCGTTTGCGGTAAGCGCGATCAGAGGAGACGGCATCGTAAACATCAGCCACTGAAAGTATACGTCCCAGTATCGGAATTTCGTTTTTTGTCAACCCATCCGGATACCCTTTGCCGTCGTAACGCTCATGGTGACAGCGAATGATCTGTCGCTCCCTCTCCCAGAAACCGAGTTGCTTGACAATGTTGGCACCGATAACCGGATGCTCTTTGATCTTGGCAAACTCTTCTTCCGTGAGTCGGCCAGGCTTCAGCAAAATATCATCACGAATGCCTATTTTACCGATATCGTGCAGGTGTCCGGCAAAATTGAGAATATCCAGTTCTTCCGGCGTGCATCCCATGGCCTTGCCAATCTCGATACTAAATGTGGTTACCCGGCTGGAATGCTGCTGAGTATAGGGATCTCTGGCCTCAATGGCATTGACGAAGGCGTAAAGCGTGGCGAACAGATTTTCGTATATGTTTTCGTAGAGAGCCAAATTTTCAATGGCCTTGGCGGCATTTTGTGCCATGAATGAGAGATAATACAGGTCCTTTTCGGTGTAGATTGCTTCATCGTTTTCGAGAGCCGCCATCAGCACGCCAAATACGGTTTGTCGAATCTTGAGCGGGACCAGCATCAACGAGCGATAATTCCGGGGAATCTTCCGCTGCCCCTGGCTATTGGTAACCAGTAAGGGAATCTCGTCGCCTGCCACCTCCGATATCAGCTGCTCGAGATGCGGCAGTTCCATCGCACCGGATTCATTGACCGGCCAGTTGCAATGCATCGGGTTGCCTATACCCGTCCGGGTCTCACTTGGCATCTCGGCAGGCTCTGCGGCCACGGCGAACGGTTTATCCATCGATTCATTAATAATGTAAAAACAGGCGCGGTCTGAACGCGTAATTTCGATAGCCATATCGACCAGCCGTTTGAACACTTCATTACTGGATGAGTTGATGGAAAAATCGCTTAAAATCCGGTTGAGGATGTGCAATTCTTCCACCTTGAGGGTCAGTTCGCGGTTGAGATTTTCCAGTCGGTTCTTGCTTTCGACTTCTTTCTTGAGGAGCAAATTTTCCGCAAAAACTCGCCGCTGAGTAAAAACCCGGCGCACACAAAGCTCCATTTGACTGAGGTTGACCGGCTTGATGAGGAAATCGACAACACCGTTCTTGAGGGTCTGAATGGTGTTGTCAAGTGATGGATATCCGGTCATGATGATGACCGGCAATGTATTGTCCAAGTGACGGATGTGTTCGGCAAGGGCCAGGCCGTCCATGCCGGGCATGTTGATGTCGGTGAAACAGCAGTCAACGGGCTCGGTCTCGATTATCTTGATGGCTTCATGGCCGCTTGAGGCCGTCATTACCTGATACCCTCTGCGTTTGAAATATTCACGCGAGACATTCAGAATGCTCTCTTCATCATCCACAAAGAGAATCGTTTCGTATTTGGCGTCACTCATAAAACAAAACCCTGAAATTAAAGCATAATATTGTGTTATCAACCCGGACAATTGGATAGCGACGGCCAAGGCGACGATAACTGCCTAGAGTTTTATCGGCTGATTGTTAAAATTCTGAAGTGAAAAACTTTGATTCAAAAAGCTAAGGGTTGGTATCTATCTGATAATAAATAATATTTAAGAGATATACAATGGCGTTTCTTTTTCTTGAACCGTTCTACGGTGGTTCGATTCGGTTGTCGGCCCCTACTGCCGAACCGGTTGGTGTATCCGGAGATTATTCCTGCAGAATTTCACTCCGAGGTACTGTATGCCAACCACCAGGATCTGGTTGAAAAATTGGTAGCAGGCCTTGGCGCAAATGCACAGGATGACGATCTGCGTCTGAGGCTGTCGGCGGCCATGGCACAATTTGCCTGGGAGCGGCGTATCGGAAGTTACGACGACAAGTTGGAAGATCTGGCGGCTGTCAAGAATTTGAAAGGGTGTTGAAAAAAGCATGAGCGGGGGTGCCCTCGGTTCAACCATTAGCAATCGTATCGGCAAGCGCAATCGTTTTTCAACTGCCTGATAGAGGTGCCAGAGGAATCCGTTTACAGGTCCCCGGAACGTCGTCCTGGTAATTTGGCCATATTAGTTTCGGGTGCGGCCAATCGATACATTTTCCCTGCAAACCGTTTCCCGAAAAACTTTTCCACCCCGAGGGAACATTCGGCAACCTTACGGATATCGACGCCCGTATCTATGTCCAGTGAATGTAAGAGGTATACGGCATCTTCTGTGGCAATATTACCTGCGGCACCGGGAACAAAGGGACACCCGCCCATTCCGGCGAATGCGGTATCGAACCGCGTGATACCGCATTCGAGGGCCGCCAGCAGGTTGACCAGTCCCAGGCCGCGCGTGTCGTGCAGGTGGGCGATAATGGGTATTTCTCCGACTGCCGGCAATACGGCGGCAAATAGGCGCTGGATGCTGCCGGGAGTGGCCATGCCGGTGGTGTCACTGAATGACAAAGCATCGACTCCCTGTTCGACGAAATTCAAGGCCATCTGCATGACCCGCTTCCATTCAATTTCTCCCTCATAGACACAGCCAAATGCACACTGGACACCGGCACGCACCTTCATTCCGTTTTTCTTGGCAAAATTTACCATCTGTTGCGCAATGGAGACCGCATCATCCGCGGACATTCCGGTATTTTTTCGACTGTGGGTGTCGCTAGCGGAAATGGAAATCTCAACATGCTTCAGACCGGCGTGTTGGGCCCTTTCAAGGCCTCGATGGTTGAGTACGAGGCCGGAAACGGTGACGCCTTCCCATACCGGAAGCGCTTGCAGTAGAGCTTCGGCATCGGCCATCTGAGGCACCCGTTCCGGGTGAACAAATGAAGTCACCTGGATATGCTTGATACCAGCGGTAACCAAACCGCCGATGATGTCGACCTTAATTGAAGTGGGTATGATTTGAGATTCGAATTGAAATCCATCTCTAGGCCCCACCTCAATAAGGGTGACATTTTCAGGGTATACGTGCGTCCTGTTTAACATCCTACTCCGATTCTATGCTGTATTCTCACACTAAATGGGATGTATTCCCCATAAAGCCATGCCCGGTTGGGAAGGGGTACTCTCCCCTTCGGATAAGTATCTGCGGGAGCACGCCGCAGGCATCTATGCTCAAAAGATTGTGTCATGTTTATCGTATCTATCGTCCGCCGTTTATTGTCAATGTGAAATCCACATCATGAAGCCTGCATGTTCGCGTTTTACAAAGCACTTGACGTGAGAGCCCGTTCTCTTTTAAGTCGGACAGTCCAATGCCAACTCAATTCGCCGAATGATTAATAGAAACTGAGCCACACCGAATGGGTAACTATTCTGAAAATATCGGCCAACGGCCTTTACGTATATGCCTGCTGAGCTACCGCAGCAATCCCCACAGCGGTGGCCAGGGGGTCTACATAAAGAATATGAGCCGAGCCCTAAGGGATCTCGGTCATCGTGTTGCCGTTGTCTACGGTCCCCCGGATCCGCAATTAGATACCGATATACAGGGTCATCAGCTGCCCAGCCTCAACCTATACAACCCCGCCAACCCTTTCCGTCTGCCCACGATGAGAGAACTTCGTAACCCGCTGAACCTGCTGGAGTGGCTGAGTGTCTCCACCATGGGATACCCGGAGCCCTTTATCTTTGGTATCCGCGCCTACCACTTTCTGATGCAGCGACGGGAATCCTTTGACGTCATCCACGATAACCAAAGCCTGTCATACGGCGTTTGGGCCATCAGCCGCCGAATGCCGACCGTGGCCACCATCCACCACCCGATTACTGTGGATCGGACGCTTGCCGTGAGGAGCGCTTCAACGGGATGGCGGAAAATGAAGCAGATGCGATGGTATTCCTTCATCGGAATGCAGGTGCGTGTGTCCCAACGCCTGCCGCGTCTGATCACTGTATCAAACTGCGCCCGAACCGATATCAGCCGATCATTCGGCATACCAACAGGCCGCTTAGAAGTTGTCCCAAATGGTGTCCGCACCGACCAGTTTCATCCCCTGCCCGACATTCCCAGGGAAAAGGGCCGAATCATCGTTACCAACAGTGCCGACATGCCGCTGAAAGGTATGCGCTACTTGTTGAAAGCCCTGGCTCAACTGTCTCAAACCCGGTCGGTGCGCTTGGTAGTAATCGGTCCCCTCAAAGAAAAGGGGACCGTCAATCGACTAATCCGATCGCTCGGTATCAGCGACCGGGTCTCTTTTACGGGCAGGATCGATCCATCGGCCTTTGCACAGGAATATGCAAAGGCTTGCGTGGCTGTCGTACCATCGTTATACGAGGGCTTCGGCCTTCCGGCTGCAGAGGCCATGGCCTGTGGTGTACCGGTAGTGAGTACCACCGGCGGCGCTCTGCCGGAGGTGGTCGGGGATGCCGGCATTCTGGTTCCACCCGCAGATACCCACGCGCTGGTTGATGCGATTTCAAGAATTTTCGATCATCCCGAAGCGGCCGCCAGGATGGGTGAAGCCGGTCGCCAGCGGGCGGAAAGACGCTTCACATGGCACAGTGCGGCCCGATTGACCGAAAACGTTTACCGGAGGGTGATCCGTGATTACGCCGAATTTTGACCGTCTCCGGCTCCACCCCGGTGACCGGGTGCTGGACATCGGCTGCGGCACTGGACGTCATACTTGCGCCACTTATAAGAAAGCGGGTGTCGTTGCCTTTGGGGCGGATCTAAATCTCGAAGAGGTGCGGGAAGCAAAAAGCCGGTTGGAACTGCACGATCGGCTCGGCATTCACGGCGGGGGGCGATGGGGCCTTTGCGTCGCCGATACACTCCGCCTGCCCTTCGATAACGCGGCCTTTGACCTGATCATCTGTTGCGAGGTCTTGGAGCATATACGCGACCACCAAGCGGCAGTCACTGAATTGGCGAGAGTCTTGAAACCCGGGCATCAACTGGTTGTCAGCGTTCCTCGATACTGGCCTGAAAAAATCTGTTGGTCGATATCCAAAGCGTATTCACGTGAAAAAGGCGGTCACGTCCGCATCTACCGTAAATCAAGTATTGTCGAAATTCTTGGCTGCGCCGGTTTCGAACGATACGCTGCACATCACGCCCACAGCCTGCACACCCCTTACTGGTGGTTAAAGTGCCTGGTTGGACCGGAAGTTGAAGAGCACCGATTGGTTAGCCTCTATCACAGGTTTCTGACCTGGGACATCATGCAGCGACCGTGGATCACCGGATTCATCGACCGCCTTCTTAATCCGATACTCGGTAAAAGTATCGTGCTCTATTTTGTGAAAAGCTCAGATACAGGCGGCGTTTGCCCCACTATATTATCGCAAACGGTTGCCAAAGAACCAGCCGGGTATGTCCGCCGTTGAGAAAATTGCTCGGCCTTATCTTTTCCTGAGCACTCCGAGCGTTTTAGTCATGGGATGTTCCTCGAAGCGGTGGTCGGACCGGGCCATTTGGTAAACCAAATAAGGTGCCTGACCACCGTCAGCTGGGTCAGTAAATATATCGTGAAATAGCAGAAACCCACCGGCAACCAGATGTTCTGACCACCCCAGAAAATCTGCCATGACCGTATCATACGCATGGCCACCATCAATAAATACGAGGCCCAAAGGCGTTCGCCAGACACGGGCGACATCAGCCGACCGGCACACCAGAGGCAAGACCACATCCTCCAGACCCGCTCGTTTAATTGATCTTCGGAAAAAAGAAAATGTGTCGATCATCCCACTCTGTGGTGCCCAGAGTTCCGGATCAAAGTATTCCTGACCAGGTTGTTGCTCTTCAGAGCCATGGTGGTGATCTATTGAAAAGAGAACCGTATGGTTCTCTCGGCAGGCGGCACCGAGGTAGAGAGCCGATTTCCCGCAATAACTGCCGATTTCGAGGCAGGGGCCGTAACCGCCGGCTTCCAAAGCGAGCACAATACAACCGGCGTCCTTCCTCGTGGTCAAGAAACCCTTTGACATCATTTAGCAGTTCGATATCAGGCAGCATCGATTCTGAACATTTAATCGCTTTCCTGAGCGGGAAAAGGTCATTTATGGATAGCCACAAACTCGTGTCCATCCACGATTGTTGAAAAAATCGATGGGCACATGTGTAAGTGTCCAATTCATAAATGAGCAATTTTTTCTCTGAGCAAGTTGAGTTCGTTTAAGCTTTCAAATAGACATGAAATCCCGCTGCTTTATAGCGGGGGCCGCACAAGGGTTTTGACCACAGGCCTTTCCATGGCACCGCGAGGATCGAAAACCCGTGGAGAATCCCGCCATAGGCGGGACTCAGCGGAAAAAAGGCCAATTATGCATGACATTAGCTCATATTTTCGTAGCTCCTAACCAGCACCTCCCTGGGCTTGGCACCATCCGAAGGCCCAACGATACCCTCTTTTTCCATCATCTCGATGATTCGCGCCGCCCGATTGTAGCCGATTCTCAGATGCCGCTGAATCATCGAGATGGACGCATGCCGGGTTTTGGTTATCAAGGCAACGGCCTCATCATATTTTTCATCGGCATCCTGACCATCAGCTTCAGCTGCTTCTGTGACCGCCATTTCAGTGACATCGTCATCGTATTCCGGCTTCTCCTGATTTTTCAAGTACTCGGTAATTCGAACGAGTTCGGTTTCGGAAATGTAAGCGCCGTGTATGCGCTGAAGTTTCGCCGTGCCTGGTGGCATGAAGAGCATATCACCGTTGCCGAGAAGATTTTCCGCGCCATTAGTGTCGATAATCGTTCGGGAGTCGGTTTTAGAGGATACCTGGAATGACAGGCGCGTCGGGAAATTGGCTTTGATGATACCGGTCAGAACATCGACTGACGGCCGCTGTGTGGCAAGTATCAGATGGATTCCGGCCGCGCGGGCCATTTGGGCCAATCTCATCAAGGCCGATTCAACATCTCGTGAAGCGACCATCATCAAGTCGGCCAGTTCGTCAATGATGATAACGATAAACGGCAGTTTTTCTTCTGCTTCAGTATCGGTTGAGCTGGGTTTTACCGATTTAAGCTTACGATTATACTGAACGATATTGCGGGCCTTTTTCGCTGACAAAAGTTCATAGCGCCTCTCCATCTCGCGCACAGCCCAGTATAGTGCATTGGTGGCCTTTTTAACATCAGTCACGACCGGAGTAATCAGGTGCGGTATTCCGTCATAGCTCGTCAACTCAATTCGCTTCGGGTCAACCATGATCAGTTTGACTTCGTCCGGCCCGGCTTTGTAGAGCAGGCTGCAAATCATGGTGTTCAGGGCCACACTCTTGCCGGCACCGGTGGCACCGGCAATCAACAGGTGCGGCATTCGGTTAAGTTCGGCCACGAACGGATTCCCGATGATATCCTTGCCAAGGCATATCGTCAGCCTGGATTTCGATTTCTCGAAGGCACTCGACACGACGATCTCTTTGAATCGCACCATTTCCCGCACGGCGTTTGGGACCTCGATGCCGATTACGGCCTTGCCCGGGATCGGCGCCACGATCCGTATGCTGGTCGCCCGAAGCGCGAGGGCAAGATCGTCGGAAAGGTTGACGATCTTGTTTATCTTTATTCCCGAAGCCGGTTCGTATTCGAAGGTGGTGATGACCGGTCCCGGGGATATCGCGACCACCTGGCCCCTGACACCGAAATCTTCCAATTTTTTCTCCAGCAGTTTCGACAACATCCTCAAATTGTCGTCATCCGCTGAAATGGGGCGATTTTCCGGCTCTTCGAGCAAATTAACCGAAGGAAGCTGAAAACCCGATCCGGACCGCATAAATCCGAAGACTTCCTGCTTGGGTATCGGCGCGCTCTTGATTGGCGTATTTGCGGTACTTTTTATTTTGATCGGCGCCGCTTTTTTTACCGCATTCTCCTTAATCACCTTGCGGCGCTTTTTGGCTTTCTGGCGTCTTTCTTTATGCTTCAAATAGAAAGTCTTCACATGATCGACAATAATAATACTGACGCCATAACACCATTTGAAAAAGGTCAGCAAAGAAAACCCGGTGGTCATGATAAACCCGATCAACCAGATAATACTCAGAATAATCACGGCTCCAATCGGGTTGGAATACCTGACGAGAAACATTTTGAGCGGGATTCCGATAAATCCCCCTGCTGAAAAACCGTTTCCAAAAAGCGTGTACGTGTGTCGACTCAGCGCCAGTAAACTACCTGTCGTGACAATCAGCAGCAGACCGCCGATCATCGTACAAAGAATCGCTGTACGTGAATGGCCACCGAATATATGCATGCTAGCCAGAAGCAGAAGAAGTGGGATCCAGAAGGCACCGAGACCGAAGACACCGATGAGCAAACCCGATAGGTGAGATCCAAACACTCCGAAGAGATTGTGAATCTTCACTCCACCAACCGCATTGAGAAGAGATGGATCATTGGGGCTGTAAGAAAGCAGGCTTACAAGAGTGAAGACAACCAGGAAAAAGAGCAGAATTCCGATAATTTCTTTGCGCATAGGAAATTTTTTATCAGTTTACCCATTCTTATCGATTCGTCCGGTTGGCTGCGAATTCGATATTCTGGGAATTACCAAATCATGAACGTATGACTATCACGAAAGGCAGGATGACTGGCCGCCTTCCAATGGTGAAATAAAAATATTGTCGCAAGGCGGACTGCAATTTCGCCCGGATTATTCTAATACGCTCGGGAACGTCAGGGCCGACATCCTCGACGATCTCGAGTATCACACACTGAGCGTCCTGCACAAGGTGACCGGTTTCGGTCTCGAACACAAAACCGCGTGAAACGATCTCCGGTCCATATATCACAATACCTGTCTCCTCGTCGAAAGCCAGATTGACGACAACGAGGCCTTCTTCGGACAGAAGTCGTCTTTCTTTCAGAACACTGCGGCCAACGTCTCCGACTCCTTTTCCGTCGATGAGGACCCTGCCGGTCATAACCGTGTCTTTCACTCTGGCACAGGTCTTGTCAAATTCGATAATGTGCCCGTTCTCAGCAACCAGGACTCTCTCGGACGGAATACCCATCTGTTGGGCTAACCGTGAATGCAGCACCAAATGTCTGTACTCGCCGTGAATCGGAATAACATACTTGGGCCGGGTCAGGTTGATCATCAATTTAAGCTCTTCCTGAAAGGCGTGTCCGGACACGTGGATTTCGGAGATTTTTTCGTAAATGACGTTGGCGCCCCTCTTGTAAAGCCTGTTTATGATGTTGCCGATGGCCCTTTCATTACCAGGAATAAATTTTGAAGAGAGAATGACCGTATCTTCTTTTTTGATGCTCAGTTGCTTGTGATGGCCTGCCGCCATGCGTGCCAGAGCAGACATGGGTTCTCCCTGGCTGCCTGTGGTCGCTATGATAACCTCGTCATCAGGGTACTGGTTGACCTCGCTGATGTCGATGCCCGTGCCTTCGGGAATAGAAATATAACCGAGATCTCGGGCCAAGTTGACGGCGACTTCAATGCTGCGGCCGTTGAAAACGATCTTCTTCCCGCGTTCACAGGCAATGTTGACGATGTGCTGGATGCGGTTGATGTTCGAGGCAAAAAGCGCGATGATTATCCGGCCTTTACTCTCGTCGATGATCTTGGCCAGCTTATCGCGGATCTCTCGCGCCGAAATTGTGTATCCTTCTTTTTCTATGTTTGTTGAATCGGACAAAAGGGCCAGAACGCCTTTTTCTCCGCACTGGGCAAATCGACCAACATCTGTCGCCAGGCCGTCACCAAGGCTGTGGCTGATTTTAAAATCCCCAGTATGAACGATTAGACCCAGCGGCGTGCGGATAGCGAGGCCGACGCCGTCAACCACACTGTGACCGACCTGGATGAACTCCAGCATAAAAGGTCCCAGTTTCAACTGTTCGCCGGGATGGATTTCGTGCAGACCGCTCGGTACGGTGGCATCGTACTCCTGAAGTTTGTGTCGAACGACGCCGAGAGTGAAGGGTGTACCGAATACCGGCGCATTGACTTCCTTTAACAAAAACGGCAGCGCACCGATGTGGTCCTCGTGAGCGTGAGTTAGGACGATGCCGGAAATCAAGGTGTGGTTCCGCTTAACATAATCCATATCCGGAATAACGAAATCGACCCCCAGCATGTAGTCCTCTGGAAACATCAGGCCGGCGTCGACGATAAACAGGGTCGTACCGTACTCAAAGACCATCATGTTGAGGCCGATTTCTCCAAGCCCGCCTAGAGGAATAATCTTTAACTGCACGCCGGACCTCCTTTCACCTCAGTGAACCGTCGGCAAAGCAGGTTCCGGGTCTTGTCCATCAACTCATCCTTGGTCGCCCGACCATATCCCGAGGTCTCGATTGACGGCAGGACCTCAAGGAGTGACGCGACTGGGCTTAATCGTCAGCCGGTTCTTAGGCATTATGGGCCAGGTTCCGTTGATTATAACCGGAAGTATGGGAACACCCGCATCGACAGCCAGGACAAATGGACCCTTTTTAAACGGTTTAATCATGCCGTCCAGGCTACGCGTGCCTTCCGGAAACACCAGCACGGAAGTGCCGTTTTTTATAGTGGTAGCGGCTTTGGCCAGGCTTCGAAAAGCTGATTCACGATCAGAACGATCAATGCTGATGTACCCGCAACCGTGCATGGCCCGACCAAACACCGGAATTTTGAACAATTCAGCTTTGGCCAACCAACGGAACTGCAGCGGCAAATGTGCCAGAAGAACAGGGATATCGAAATTGCTCTGGTGGTTCACCATCACGATGGATGACCGTTTTTGGTCGATGTGGGATGTCCCTTTCACCGTGACGTCAATACCGCTGATGGTTAGGATAGCCCTGGCCCATATCCGCCCCACTTTATGGGGCGTGTCGCCGGTCTTACTGAAAATAGCCGCAACAATTGCCGCCGTAGCAAAGACGAATGTCAACAGCAGTGTACCAATGTATATGAATACTGTTCTGAACATTAAAAACCGATCAACGAGATTCACCGAAGAGACATGAAGCCGCCTACTGCCGTCTGCGGCAACCGCAGCGTCAAGCAAGTAACGGAGAAACGACCCAGCCTGTCAATACGTACCAAACGGTTTGCATCAGCTCTATTATATTCTGATTCCCGAACCCCGGCTAACCTGTCTGGTGGTATGATTCCCTCATTAGAGCAACTCAGACGAACATCGCTGGCTGTGTGGTCAGGTATGAATGTCGAGTTGATCGAAAACTCTATCAATGACCTTGACGATCCAGTCGCGCTGGGTGCGGGTTGCATAGGCGATGCAGTCGCAACGAATCCTTTCTCTGGTGCGCACTAGCAGTTCACATGACAGTGCGCTCTCCTGCAACTCTACGGCGAAATAAAAAGGTTTGCAATCGGTATGGGAAGCCTGTGTTTCGGTTAAGTGTTCTGAATCGACAGGAATCCAAAAAACGCCGCCAAGGTCCGCTGGCCCAAAACGCTGCGCCAGATGCGTGTTGAGTTTATCGTAGTCGCCCAAACGCAATTCATCGATAACATATTGCTTCATAACCGTAAGATTTAGCACAGAAAATAACCGTGTGCAAGACGATTGTTGCCCGACGGCAATCATCGTCGATTGACGGTATTCAACAACTCGGCTACAATAGATACCCTTGATTGTCATCAAGAGACACGATCCGGGGCATATTAGGTGTCCCAACACCTAAACGGCATATTTCCTTAATTTTTTAGGATTAGTTTCGACGGGCATCTTGTCCATTGTTGGACGAGAAGAAAAGAGGAAAAACCCTTGAAAAAAGCTAATAAAATAGCTCTCCTATCGAGCATGTTCGTGGTTTTATTTTTTACTCAAACCGCCGGAAGCCAACCGATATTATCGCTTGGGCATAACCGCCCCGGTATGATTGAGGCGCCGCGCGAGTTTTATGCTAATTCCGAAAGCGATTTGCACGGCAATGAGACCGTCCCCAATCACCTGCAGGCATCCTCGGAGGCAGCAAACGACCAACACCAGAGGATTGTATCCCGTGTCGCCGACGAAAATATTTCAGGGGGGCCAACCAGCCTCTGGCGATGGTTTTTCAATGTCGGTTACCGCCATGATGAATTGGATTGGAGTTTTGCACTGCCGAACATAAACATCCGGTCTGAACTCCAATGGCACGATTTGCAAGGCGTTCAATTTGAATTCGGGCTGCAGCGGCGTCTGGGACGACATTTTCGACTGAAAGGCCATCTGGCTTATTCCTTCCTTTTTGATGGCGACAATCAGGATTCCGACTTCAATGGCAATAATCGCACTGACGAATTTTCCCGATCCAATAACAGCAACCAGAATGGAGATCTGTGGGATGTCTCCATTGGTCTGGCATACGACCTGAACCTATTTGCCGAGCGAATCGTTCTGTCGCCATTGGTCGGCTACTCCTACCATGACCAGAACCTGCAAATAACTCGTGGAATCCAGACAATACCGCCCCTGGGACCCTTTCCGGGACTCGACAGCAGCTATGATCCGACCTGGTACGGCCCTTGGATCGGTGCGGACTTTCTATACAAAAGCTATGGCAAATCCGCACCAAAGCCGGGCTACGAAACCTTCTTCGGCATCGAATATCATTTTGCAAATTTCGAAGCTCAGGCCGATTGGAATCTGCGTGCGGATTTGGCCCATCCTGTCAGTTTTCGGCAGGATGCCGACGGATCGGGGTGGGTCATGATGGGCGGAATCAACTATCTGTTCAATCCGCGCTGGAGTGTGAATTTGATCGGGAAATATCAGAAGTGGAAGACCTCAGCCGGGAGGCACCGATTTTTCTTTTACGACGGCTCTTCCTATCGGACAAGACTGAACGGTGTGAACTGGGATTCATACTCCCTTTCAGCGGGGGTAACCTGCCGCTTCTGAAATTCTCAGACCAGCTGCGGCCAAAATGTAACCGGCACACCTGACAGTATCCATCCTCGGTCTCATAATGAGCGCTGAACAGTTTCCGTCCATGCAGGGTCGAAAGTAATTTTGCGTGTCCAACTCATTACAGATCCGGTAAGCGAGGCCTACAGAGGTTTGCGGTGAGGTATCACTGTCGCAGCGGGAACTTGCGGGGAACAGCACTCATGGGGCAAAGACCATTTTGAGATGGAATCTAACGATCGAACGGCAGCAGATTTCCATCCTGGGCAAAGGCCATCGGTCGCCAAGGGGTTAAAAATACCAAGTCCGGATTTTCTTTCACTTCTGCAGACAACGATTTCGAAACCTGAAAATTTTCAAGGTATTTTGTGTCGTTAATCCGCACCATACGGGCCGATGCCAGGTCATTCAGCCCGGCAGTGCTGCCGCAGATGGTTATCGCCTCTTGATCAGTATCGACGCAAAGGGGAATGGCCGCTTTTTCCGGTGAAATGGCTGTGACAGCGTTCATGTATGTCTTTTGCATGTCGAGAGCCTCCACCAGGCGACGGGTTGTGACATCCGCCAAACCGATTCCATTACCGTTGCCGTCGGATCCCGGACTCAGCTCGCGCACGAAGATGCGCTTGACATGGGGCGCCATATTGAAATCTCCGACAAGGTCTCTGTGGCGGCCGGTAACATTGGAGTCCATACCGATCCCGCTGATATCCTTGCCAAAGCGGTCGACCACAAGAATGTCTATATCGTTAAAAGGAATACGGGCCATCATGGCTGATGCCACCTTGAGAAGTTTCTTTTCGCCAGCCACAATGTTCTCCGGTAGCAGTGCTTCAATCCGGGATAAGTCGCCATAGCCATCCTCCAGCAACGCCAGGCCATAGAGAATGGGACACTGTCGGAGTACCACACGGGCGGCCTCTTCAATAATTGAAAAGGTATGCCGGACGGCTTGCCGGTGAAACTCCGCAGCACCATCAGCCTTCCCCAGACCGATCGTCAGCATCTTGCACAAACCACTTTCGATGTCTGCCCGAAACTTCGTGTGAGGTTTCACACGGTTGATGACAACGATGTGGTCGGCTGCCAATGCTGTCCGGGAAAAGTAGACTTTCGTTCCATTGGAAAGCCGATCGAGGACTGCCACGGCCATATCCGGTACGATAGGGACCCCCAAGGTTTTCTCGCAGATACCGAACTTCTCCAGTACGGCATGTTGTCCCTGAGCCGTCGCACCACCGTGACTGCCCATGGCCGGTACAATGAATGGCTTTAGCTGCATTTGACACAAAAAATTGATGCACTCACCGACGACCGTATCTATGGCGCTTATGCCGCGACTTCCCACAGCGACGGCCACCGTTTCTCCGGGTTTACAGACCCCGCTCAGATCCAGACCATTCAATGCGGAATGTACCGCCCCGGGGATATCGCCAATCGCCGCCCGGTGCAGTTTCTGCCGGACCAGTGCCATATCGGGAAAGGTTCGAGAGGTTACAGTCGTCATGGTCTCTTTATTGTCTGGATTCAATTATGTGACTAAAATTGGTTCCGGATGGGGGAATTATACAGGAGGCAATCATATCCGGGATGTTGGTGGGATGGACCTTTCTGGAGCTCGACCTTTCGGAACCGCTGCGCAAGCAGTTCCGAAAGGCTAACAGAACAGTTTAGGTCTCTTCGACAGTGATGGCGCCAGGTTCGCAAACTTCAATGCAGCTTTCACAGCCAAGGCATTCTTCAGCATTCACCGGAACCGATTTTCCGTCTTCCATTTCAAACACTTCGACAGGGCAAACATCCACACATTCTTCGCACCCTTCACATTTGTTCTCATCAACAATGGGGTTGAAAGCCATAACCGAATTCTCCTTTCTTGAGATTTTGAGAAAAGGTGATCAATCACCTGTTGCTTCCAAACATGAAGAAAAGTCTTTATACCAATTGAAAAGTCGAGTCAAGCCTTGTTGCATTTTTATCGCTCCTACTGAAAAATGAATTGATAATCATATAATTCTTTTTAATTCTTTATAGTTACACATGGGCGCTCAAGCCTCTATCAAGGCAACAACTGTGTTCGCAGGTTCTGAGGCCGGCACTTGATCATTCATTAGAGAATCTGTCTGCACCCCGACCGCTTTCTGAAATAACGCTCCCGGAGACTTACCGGAAAGCAGAAATACCGTCAATTTTAACCGCTGTGCGGCGCCATCTATTTTCGGAAACGTGGGCCAATCCAAGCCGGTCGCCGTTTCCAGAGCATGGTTAGAGCCCGCTACCAGTTGGAGCTGTTCTATAAGTTGACGGCGCCAGTTTTCAAGCGCCTGCAGCTTGTGGTCGACCACCGGAATATCTTTCATCGTAAACATTTTTACGGCATCGGCCATCTCGTCAATAGAGTGGTCAACAGCTGGCCGGCTAGTCGTGACAAAAATGCCGCTAAGATTTGTATCGGCCTTTTCGGCATCGCCAACCACAAGCAGCCACCAGGCCAAAAGACGCTCTTGGATCATATAATCCTGCTGCATACCGGTACCAGTCGCACCAAAGCTGGTTGGTTGGGCTGCGGGGGATCCATCACCGGTCAGCTCTTTGAAAAGTTTTTTCTCGAATTCATCGTGCCGTCGCATGTCTATAGCCAGGGCTTCGGCCGCCATGTCCATCTCCTGGGCGATACTGAGAAAAACCCTGGCGCTGAAAAACCGAGTCACGGGCGCTGATTCACTGGAAATTCCTCCCCTTCTGATGTCGGCCCGAATTTGTGCCACGGACGTCTCATCGAAAAACGGTACTTTGCCCATGTGCGTCCTTAAATAGTCGAAACCTGTGCGGTGCCGGCCACCGTGCATGGCGGCCCATTTGCGGTAGTCTTTCAACAGGAGGTCGAGCCTGTCCCCGTCACCTTTGGGCGGAACGTGCAGCTCTATCAGGTCTCCCTGCTCCCATTCATGCATGGCGGGAGGAATGTGCCGGCGGGAGGGCTGATATACCGTCACCGGGCTGAAGCACGTTTGAACCGCCGCCATGGTCGCCTCTGGTATGTAAGTTTGTGGATAGTAGATCGGTATCATTCTTCCTACTCCTGCGCTGGTTCGGGGCAACAACGCCCTTTTTGAACATTTTCGTATCTGAATGAGTTCGCACCAATGGGACATTCATGTCCGCCGCTGGACGGAGGAAAAAAGGGCCCGACCTACGGACGCCCACACTCAGGAATGTGACATTTTCCCAAACTTCTCGTCTTGAACACGCACCCCCATATTTCTGAGCCGCTCACGAAGATTGTCGGCAACGGCCCAGTTGCGGTCCGCGCGCGCCTTCTCTCTCTCCCGTATCAGCGCTTCGATGGCCGGATCACTGTCCTGACCGTTGGAATCCAGCACGTTCAAAACACCGTCCACGCTTAGGAATGCGTCGAGGATTTTGCGGGCGCCCTCTGGGTCTAGTTGTTGATCCGTAATCAGCTGGTTCACTTTTTTGACGACCGTGAAGACAGCTGCCAAAGCAGTGTGTATGTTCAAATCGTCGTCAAGCCCGCTGGAGAATCCGTGTCTGAGGTCATAAAGGAGTTGGTCAAGTTCGGGGTATGGCTGGCCTAACTCCACTTTGCGTAAATTGCGGATGCAATTGTTCAGGCGGTTCAGTGAGCGTTGGGCGTCATCCAACCGCCCCCGCACAAACGCAACCGGCTTGCGGTAGGAAGACGTGATCAGCCAGAATCGGATCACCTTGTCCGAATAGCCCAGGGCTTGAAGATCGGCGAGGGTCAATCCCGGACTCTTATTATCCACTTTATGACCATCTGCCAATACCAGATCGGAATCGATCCAATATTTTGCCAGTGGTCTTCCAGTGGCAGCTGCGGCAATGGCATTGATGTTCTCGTGGTGGGGAAACATCAATTCGCGGCTGCTGGCGTGGATGTCAAACTGCTCACCAAGATATTTCTTTGAAATGGCTGAGGCCTGCAAGTGCCAAGACGGACGCACATTGCCCCAGACGGTTTTGGTGTAAATACCTCTTTTCAGTTCCGACAGGCGGGCACGTTTGAACAGGGTGAAATCTCTCGGATTGTCTTTTTCATATTCGTCCAAGTCAACCGTTGCTCCGAGTCGGACTTTGTTGATGTCAATACCGGAAAGCTGGCCGTATTGGGATAACCGAGATATATCGAAATAAAGGGATCGCAACTTTTCATACGCAAAACCTTTCTGAACCAGCTGATCGGCCAATTCAACCATATCATCGAGATGCTCACTGGTTCGCGCGAGAACTTCGGCCGGTCTAATGCCGAGCGTTTCCATGTCTTGCTTAAACCGCTCGATATGTCGATTTGTATAAACCGCCAGATCCTCTCCGGCGGCTTCAGAACCTGAAATCGTCTTGTCATCCAGATCGGCGATGTTTATAACGTGGTTAAGTGTATAACCTCGATAGGCCAAATATCTGCAGAGCAAATCTGAAACGATGAAGCGCCGCATTTCACCAAGGTGGATCGGTGCGTGGGCCGTCGGCCCGCATGTACAGATGGAGACCTTTCCCGGAACGGCCGGCACGAAGGGTTCCTTCGATCGACTCATGGTGTTGAACAGGTTTAAGTCTACCTTTTCCTTAACAACGAACAGCGGTGTGCTCAAATAGCGTTCCCCGCCGTCGGGTAAAATGACCACAATCGTACCCGCGTCCATGGTCTCGGCTTGCTTGGCAGCGATCACCATGGCCGCGCCGCTGCTCATCCCCACCAGCAGCCCTTCATCCCGGGCCATACGCCTGGTCATTTCGAAGGCCTCCTCATCATCGATGTTGATCTTTTTATCCAAAAGGCTCTTTTCAAAAATTTCCGGGCAGTAGGCCTCTTTCATATTTTTCAGACCTTGAATTTTATGGCCAAGGTAGGGTTCGATACCAATTATCTGAATCGCCGGGTTGAACTCTTTCAACTTTCTGGCCAGTCCCATGAGTGTGCCGGATGTCCCCAACGTAGCCACAACGGCTGAAAGTTTTCCCCCGGTCTGGTCCCAGATCTCGACGGCTGTACCATTGTAGTGCGCTTGCCAGTTGGCCGGATTGTTGAACTGGTCGGTCATGAAATAGGTATCAGGATTCTCTCGCACTATACGGTAGACTTCTTCAATAGCCCCGTCTGTGCCAAGGTGCCCGGGGGTTAACAGGATATCAGCCCCACGGGCTTTCAATATTTTCTGGCGCTCCATACTCACGGCCTCGGACATGGCCAACAGCAATCGGTAACCTTTGACGGCGCAGACCAGCGCCAAACCGATCCCGGTGTTACCGGATGTGGCTTCGATCACGGTTTTATCGACAGTCAGTTCACCTGATCGTTCGCCGGCTTCGATCATTGACAGGGCAGCCCGGTCTTTTATGGAACCGCCGGGATTGAAATATTCCAACTTAGCCAAGACTCTCACTCCCGGGTTGGGGTTGAGGTGGCGGATTTCCACCAAGGGTGTGTTGCCGATCAGATCGAGAATCGAATGTCCCATCTTAACTCACCGCTAATTCAATGTTTTCTTGTTAAGTACCTACCCACGAATGATAGACAGCCTTACTGAGTGGTCCATTCATAAATGAGTTTTTTTGCTAAGCAAGTTGAGTACATATTGTTTTTCAAATGGACACGAAATCCCGCTGCTTTTTAGCGGGGGCCGCGCCAAGGTTTGCGGCAGGACGCACTTTCCGCATGTCACAGCCGGAAACCAGTGCAAAATAATGCCCTGTGGGAAAAGACCATTTCTGGATGGAAAAAATATAGACCCGTAGTCGCTGGCAAACTCTGAGCGGATATCATGACCCTCAAAAACTGAAAGGGTAAAAACAATCGATTATGAATTTTCCAGTACTCGCCGAAGGCCGGTCAAAATTTCGCCTTGAACCGCAAGGGGGTCCTGTGATGCATCAACGACGTAAAAACGTTCGGGTTCACTGCGAGCGATGGCCTGGTATCCGGCGCGGATCTTTTCATGAAATGTCAGCGCTTCCTCCTCAAAACGGCTTTCGTCTCCGGTCCGCCCACCGTTTTCAATCTGAGCCCAGGCTCTGGCCAACCCGATTTCGGGAGACACGTCCAGCAGGATGGTTATATCCGGCTTCAGGGTACCGAGGATGGCCCGGTGTATCCGCCGGATCAACTCTGAATCCAGCCCGCGTGCGTATCCTTGATAGACGACCGTTGCGTCGTAGAAACGGTCACAAAGAACCGTGCGCCCGGCAGTCAGGGCCGGCACGATGATTTTGCGGACATGCTCGACCCGATCAGCCTCATAAAGAAAAAGCTCGGCCAGGGGATCGATCTGCCGGTTGGCCGGATTCAATAATATGGCACGAATATTCTCTCCAATGGCGGTCCCGCCCGGTTCGCGGGTGACCAGGACATCATGATCCCGCTTTTCCAGAAAACGGCGGATGTTGCTCAATTGAGTAGATTTTCCCGAGCCCTCAATACCTTCCAGGGTGATAAACATTTTTCTATTCCTGCTCTCCCAATCCGCTGCTACCGCGGTAGAAATGCCGCCCCAGAAGGCGATGATAGGATGTCCAAGGCTCGTTGGGGTTCTCACCGGCCATGAAATCCCGAATGCCGTTAACGCGGGCATCGATTTCATCGATGTAATGAAGCAGTACGGCCTCAATGGTCTTGGGTGGCTCCGGAGATCCGAATTCACGAGCGCCGTGATGGCTGATAATCATATGCTTCAGCAATACAGCCTGCCGTGGTGGAAAATCCTCCATCCTTCGCAGCTTTTCCTCGAGAATCTGAACAGCAATGACAATGTGGCTTACCAGCCGGCCTTCATCAGAATAATCGATCTTCGAATCGTATACAAACTCGCGAATTTTTCCAATATCGTGCAGGATAACCCCGGCGATCAACATATCTCTGTCGATACCACTGTAATGGGGAATGATGCGGTCTGCCAGAACTGTCATGGACAGGGTGTGTTCCAGCAAACCGCCAATGTAGGCATGGTGCATTTTTTTTGCTGCCGGCGCTGTCTTGAAGGCGCGTGTAAATGAATCGTCTGCCCAGAAAAGATCAAACAGACGTTTAAGGTGGGGGGTGTTCATACCGTCGGTTATTTCCACCAGGCGGGCGAACATCTTGTCCACATCCCGGCTGGTGGCCGGCACGAAATCCACAGGGTCCACCGCTTCAGGTGGATTGACAGCCATGTCTTTGACAACCAACTGAAGGGCCCCTTTATATTCCGCGATGGCGCCCTTGACGCGGACGAATTCACCGCTAGTGGTGGTGCCGGCAATCCGGTCGACGTTATCCCATACAACGCCCTTGATACGCCCGGTTCTATCGGCTAGTGAAATAGTGAGATAATTATCGCCATTGCGTTTTTGAGCAAGATTCTTTTCAGCCAAAACGAAAATCTCATCGACGGTATCGCCTGCCCGCAAATCCTGGGTGAATGTGTTTTTCATGTTTTCACCATCGGTATTGATCCTGTCATAAAATATCAAGAAGAAGGCGTGCGGTATTCCTATGGGCGGTAAAATTGGCCAATATCACTGCGGCGACGGGGCAGATCGCATCACATATATTGGGCGTATTCTGAAACCAGCATGCGATCGGCAGTGAAAGGGGATCGGTTACAAGTCGGCCTCCCACCCTTTCATTTCCGATAGGGCGCTGTAATCGGTCATATCGCATTTGATGGGTGTAATGGAAATAAATTTTTCTTCCAAAGCCCTTCCGTCACTGTCCGGGCTCTTTTCAAAACGCTGGGCGTCACAGCTCTGCCAGTAATAGGGACGGTTACGAGGATCGACACGTTTATCAAAAGATTCCATGGAATCGGCCAGACCTTGCCGACTGACACGCACCCCGGCAATATCCTCGATGGCCTTGTCAGGAATATTGACATTCAAAAACGTTCCGGAGGGCAAACCGGTTTGACGTACTTTATCGGTCAGCCTGGCAATAAAACGGGCGGCCTCATCATAGTGAGCCGCTTCGCCACCGTCCATCGATACCGCAAGTGCCATGACACCGCAAAGCGTGGCTTCCTTGGCAGCGGCGACCGTACCGGAATAGTTAATATTTACACCCACATTGGCCCCTGGATTGATCCCGGATATGACCATTTCCGGTTTGGTGTCAAGGAGCTCCTTCAAGGCCAATTTTACGCAATCGGCCGGCGTTCCGCTCACAGCATAGCCGCTGCCCCACCATTTGCGACGACCCAGGTTGCACGGATCGGTTCGTTGAGGGTAATGGCATGCCCGATTGCGCTGCGTTCCCGGTCGGGTGCCACCACCGTTACAGTGTGAAGGTTCTGCAGTTTCCGGTAAAGCGCCCACAATCCTTCAAAGTGAATGCCGTCATCGTTTGTCAGTAATATATTCATGTCGGTATCCGTTCTTGACTTTTTCCAACAGGTTGGCTTTTATACTGCAAATTCTCACCAGGTTCAACTGGGTTTCCCGATTACCGCCACAGAAGGTCTGATGCCGCATCCATCCGCATTAAATACGACTCCCATCACGACACATGCTGACGGAACCGGCGGGGTCATTCAGGCAGCGCCAAGGCGGCTCAGCGTTATCTTTTTTATAGTGCACTGTCTCTGCCTGATGTTTATTATCAGACCGCTTGAGGCCCAGGATATCGACACCTTCATGGACAGCTTTAAGGGGGACGATCCCGCACTGCCATGGATCATAGAGGCCGACACCCTCAATTACAATGACAGCAGCAGTCAATACACCGCTGAGGGGCGTGTCGTCATTCGAAAAGGCGATCGCGTTATCAGTGCTGACAGGATCCATTTCGACAAACAGAACATGACCGCCTTGGCTGAAGGAAATGTGCGCGCGACAGCCGGCAGTGATTTTTTGACCGGCAACCGGGTCGAACTCGACTTGCTGAAAAAAACCGGTACGGTTCACGATGGCTACCTATATCTGCGGGAGAACAATTTCCACATCAAGGGCCAAATCATTCGCAAGACCGGTGAAGATACTTACGAGATCGAAAAAGCCAGCCTGACCACTTGCGATGGCGACCTGCCGGATTGGCGTATCACCGGCAACAGAGTGCGTGTTACGGTGGAAGGCTTCGGCGAGATCAGGGGCGCCACACTGCGTGCCAGAAGGTGGCCGGTTCTCTACTCACCGATCCTCTTCTTTCCGGCCAAGACCAAGCGCCAGTCTGGTCTGCTGTTCCCACAATTGGGGGTTTCCGATCGATGGGGATACTTTATCAACCAGCCTCTTTTTTGGGCCATCAACGACAGCACCGACGCCACGTTCTATGCAAATCCCATGACCGAGCGCGGCATAAAGATGGGTGGTGAAACGCGATACTTCATGAGCGAAACCACCAAAGGTGCCTGGATGTTCGATTATCTCAACGACCGCAAGGTCGATGACGGCTTGGATGATTCCAGCGAAAAATGGGGCTATGTGGGCGATGGCGTCCTGCGACCCAACCGGGACCGCTACTGGTTCAGGGGCGGGCACTATTTCTCGGCTCCCCTGAAGATGCGCGGGAGACTGGAATTCGACATCGTCAGCGACCAGGATTATCTGACGGAGTTCAAAAACGGCTATTCGGGCTACGATGTCTCCCGCGAGTACTTCCTGCGCACTTTCAACCGGCAGTTGGACGATTTCACCAATCCGGACCGGCTGAACCGTTTTTATCTTGCCCGAACCTGGGACAAATACAACCTCGACATCGATTTCCGGTGGACGGACGATGTGGTCAAACGGCGCTTCGAGGGGACCGATGACACGCTACAGCGGCTGCCATTGATCCTTTTCACCGGTATTAAACAGCAAGTTTTCTCCTCGCAGTTTTTCTTCGACATCAACGCCAACTACAATTTCTTTTACCGCGAGGACGGCGACCGCGGGCAACGACTGGATGTCTACCCGCGCCTTTACAGACCATTGCGTTTTGGTCGTTACTTCACCCTGGAGCCCTCGATCGGCCTGCGAGAAACCCTTTGGTGGGTTTCTCCGGATGAAAATTCTGCCTTGGCAAACAACGGCGACCGCTTTCTAAACCGCTCTCTGTGGGACGGCAGAGCGGAAATGACCTCGGAAATATTCAATGTCTTCAGCGTTGATCGGAAAAGAATCGAGAAGATCAAACACACCATTCAACCGAAAATTATTTATCAATATGTGCCCGACGTCGGTCAGGCAGATCTGCCCAGCTTTGATGCCGTCGACCGCATTCAGCCCGAAAATATTGTCACCTACTCGATTACCAATTTTTTGATTTCACGGGCCCTTCAACTCTCGGGAAAAACCGGAGACGCCAGCACCTCTCCCCGATACACTTACAACCAGTTCTTCCGTTTCAAACTCGAGCAGAGCTATGACATCAATGAAGCACGCGGCATCGGTCTGGAGGCCGGTGACGCTAAACAACCTTTTTCGCCTATTGGTGCCGAACTCGATATTTTCTGGCTGCCCCAGGTCGTCTTGGACTCGGATGCAAAATGGGATGTCTACGACAACCGGCTTGATGAAGGCAACGTCGGGTTGCGGCTATCGGATTTACGCGGAGATACGCTGACGACAGAGTATCGTTACACCCGCTTCGAAACGAAATCCATATTCGCAGACTTGCTCATCCGGTGGAATGATGCCGTGTCAACCGGTTTCGTATACGAGCGAAACCTTCGAACGGGAGAACGGTTGCAGGCCGGTGCCAGACTGCTCTATCGTGCCGGTTGCTGGGGCATCGGGATCAACTATCTCGAAGAACCGTTCAACCGCAGAATTGAATTTTCCATTGACCTTTTCGGCCTGGGTGGGTTTAAGACCGCCTACTAAATGACATAAGGAAGCCACTTAAAAATGATAACTGAACTTCAGCCGACCTGGTATGTACTTCACACCAAGAGCCGTTTTGAAAACGTGGTCCATGATGGCCTGTTCAAAAAAAATATCGAAGTGTACCTGCCGAAGATCAAGGTCAAGAGCAAGCGCCGTGACCGCCGCATGATGATCCAGGTTCCTCTCTTTCCCGGATATGTATTCGTTAAATCGGACTTGAATCCTCATCGACATTTAGAAATTGTCAAGACAGTTGGCGCGGTTCGCCTTATCGGTACAAAAACCGGTCCGGTGCCAGTGCCGGAAACCACTATCGAGTCGCTGAAAATCATGGTATCGGTCGATCAGCCGATAACCACCGGCAGCCGATTGCGAAAGGGCGACCGGGTTATGGTCTTGAACGGCCCTCTCGCAGGGGTCACCGGAACCTTTGTCCGTTATCGCGGCAAAGGACGGGTGGTCGTCAATATTGACGCCCTGGGCCAATACGCCGGGGTGGATGTCGAAGAGAACGATGTGGAACGCATGCCCGATATATTGTCATAACTACTTGACTTTTTATAAAGAATTAGTTTATAAATGTTTAATTGAACGTCGTCCACTCATCTTGTGAGAAGGAGGATATATGAACAAACTGGAACTGATTTCAGCGTTGAAGACTGAAGGGAATATATCAAAATCTGAAGCAGCAAAGGTCATTCAGATTTTTTTCGACAGTATGGCAGATGCATTGGCCGAGGGAGAAAGGGTTGAAATTCGCGGGTTGTGCAGCTTCTTTGTCAAGGAATACAAAGCCTACACCGGGAGAAACCCGAAGACCGGCGAAAAGGTTCTCATACAACCCAAAAAACTGCCTTTTTTCAAGTCGGGTAAAGAGCTGCGCGAACGGGTAGACATCTCTCTTTAGTCCTGTGGCAATTTCTGCAACCATTATGGATCAGGATCGGCCCGTTAAGATCCTAAACACCCTCTTCGAGAAAGCAACGATCCCCCATGCGCTCCTGTTTACGGGCTTGGCTGGGATCGGTAAACGAGCGGCCGCCAATGCTTTCGCAATGACCTGCAATTGCATCGGAATTACGGCAAATCAGGGTATAGCCCCATCCGGCGGCACGATAGGCTCTGCGCCACTCGCTTCGTGCGGTAAGTGTTCAGCGTGCAGGAAAATTCTCACCGGCAACCATCCGGATATCCTGCATATCAAACCCGCCGGTCAGTAT
This sequence comes from uncultured delta proteobacterium, assembly GCA_963719015.1. Lineage (GTDB taxonomy): Bacteria > Desulfobacterota > Desulfobacteria > Desulfobacterales > SG8-13 > JARFQH01. Next base: position 46,597 of record CAVRBA010000008.1, read on the forward strand.
ATCAAAATTGCCCAAATACGCGGTCTTGTCGAAACGCTGGCGCTGAAGCCCTATGAGGCTCAGCTGCGTGTCGTCATTATTGCCGAGGCCCAGTCCTTGAACCCTTCCGCCGGCAATGCCCTGCTCAAAATGCTCGAAGAACCACCCGATCGGACCCTACTGATCCTCACCGCTCCACAGAAAGCCGATGTGCTGCCGACAATCGTTTCACGTTGCCAGATTGTGCGTTTCAATCCTGTGTCACGTGGATCAATTGTGGCTGAACTGACCGCAAACCACAGTGTGTCTCCGGATAATGCAAAGGTTTTATCGGCCATGGCGGATGGCAGCCTGAACCGGGCCGTCGATTTGTATCGTTCAGGTTGGCTGCGTTACCGTGATTGGTTGCTCGCCGCTTCCGGCATCGAGAGAATCGAAAAAATTGGCACACGTCCAACCGGGGTGTTACTCGCTTTTGCAGAAAAATTGTTTGCCCGTAAGACCCAAGTGCCGCTATCCCTGGAAACCATGCTGTCCTGGTTGCGTGACCTCATCGTATGCCGTCACGATCCAGAAAGAGTGGTCAACACCGATTTGATTGACAAGCTGAGGAAAGTATCGCAAGAGATGCCCGAAACGGTCTTGTTGGAAAAGATGGAAATCATCCTTGCCGCTCAAAAGGAAATCGATGCCAATTCCAACTTGCGGCTGACCCTGGAAGTGATGATGTTGCGGCTGGCACGCACTTGACACGAAAACTTCATTTTAGAAAAGAATATATAAATGAGTAAAAAAGTTGGTATCCGATTCAAACCGGCCGGTAAAGTATACGACTTCGACAGCGGGGCATTCGTGCTGAAATGTGGCGATCAGGTTATCGTCGAGACAGAGCAGGGATTGAGCTTTGGCACCGTGGCCGTTGCTCCGCAACCGGTTGACCAAAATCCACCAGTAAGACCGCTAAAAAAAGTTCACCGGCTGGCAAACGATAATGATGTGCGCCAACTCGGTACGAATGTGGAAGACGAAAAAAAGGCACATACCTATTGTCTTGATTGCATCAAGAAACTCGGTTTGCCGATGAACCTGTTTGCCGTCGAAAAATCCTTTGACGGAAGTAAATATACCTTCTTCTTTACCTCGGATGGACGGGTCGATTTTCGTCAATTGGTTAAAATGATGGTAAAACGCCTTAGCGTCCGTGTCGAAATGCGACAGGTGGGTATCCGCAACCAGACCAAGATGTGCGGTGGCATCGGTCGCTGCGGCAGGGAAATATGCTGTTCATCATTTCTGGACAAATTCGGACCGGTATCCATACGCATGGCCAAAGAACAGGACTTATCCCTTAATCCCACGAAAATATCGGGGCAATGTGGTCGGTTGATGTGCTGCCTGACTTACGAATTCGAAACGTACAAAACTTTAAAAAAACGTTTTCCTAAAAACGGAAAGATAGTCAAGACTCCGGCCGGCCTGGGAAAAGTTATCCGCCACAACGTTTTGGCCGAACAAGTGACAGTGCGAATGGAGGGCGGCGCCGAAATGGATGTTTGCCTGAAGGATGTCACGCAGCCGGACCATTGAGGTGAACGCGTGGCAGACGCCGGCGCGAAAGAGAAATTTCGTTCCGCATATGAGTATTTGAGAGCGTGCGCAGCACCGCGACATTGTTTCTCTAAAGCCACACCCTGAAAAGATTTCATGAACCTTGCGGGTTAACAACACCTACTCCCGACCTACAATAAACCTCAGCCATAAATATCTCTACCAGGAGCGACCATGACCGACAAGTTTTACATCACGACGCCGATCTATTACGTCAACGCCAGGCCCCACCTCGGACACGCCTACACAACGATTATAGCGGATGTGGTTACCCGCTTCCATACGATGAAATCGGAAGACACTTTCTTCCTCACCGGGACGGATGAACATGGGGACAAGGTTGTAAGGGCCGCAAGGAAAGAAAATATAAGCCCCAGAACATACGTTGACGGAATCAGCGGTCTTTTCCGATCATTATGGCCGGAGCTCGATGTCTCCTACAACCGTTTTATCCGCACCACGGAAAAAGAACATATGGCCGTGGTTGAGCGGATTCTTCAGAAAATTTATGATACCGGAGATATTTACTTCAGTGAATACGAAGGGCTGTATTGTTTCGGATGCGAACGTTTTTATACCGAACGAGAACTTGTAGATGGCAAGTGTCCGGATCATGAAACAGCGCCGGAAGCCATCAAGGAGTCCAACTATTTTTTCAGGATGAGCCGTTACCAGGACTGGTTGATCGACCACATAAAAAACCATCCGGGTTTTATCCGGCCGGAACGTTACAGAAACGAAGTGCTGGCATTTCTGAAAGAACCCCTTGAAGACCTTTGTATTTCGCGGCCCAAATCAAGGCTCAAGTGGGGGATTACACTCCCCTTCGACGATAAATACGTCACCTATGTATGGTTCGATGCGTTGCTCAACTATGTATCGGCCCTCGGATACCCGGACGGCGAACTCTTCAGAAAATTCTGGCCCGTCGCTCAGCACATCGTTGCCAAGGACATTCTGAAGCCCCACGGCATCTATTGGCCGATAATGCTCAAAGCCGCCGGCATCGAAATATACAAGCACCTGAATGTTCACGGCTATTGGAATATAGAACAGAGCAAAATGTCCAAAAGCCTGGGAAACGTGATTGAACCATTGGAGCTCAAAAACATATATGGCCTTGACGCATTTCGCTTTTTTCTTACCCGCGATATGACGTTCGGGCTCGATTCGAACTTTTCAGAAACCGCGCTGGCCCAACGTATCAACTCTGATCTGGCCAACGATTTAGGCAACCTGTTTTCACGAACGCTTACTATGGCCCATAAATATCTGAACGGAGTTGTCCCCGAGGTGGCAGCCGACATCGAAGCCGAATTGGGCCTGGACCTTGAAAAGCATGCCAGGGAAACGGTAACCCTGTTCGCATCGGCGATGAACGAATTTGCCTTTCATCACGCGCTGCAGGCCGTTTGGAATTTCATCTCGCGAATGAATAAGTATGTCGACGTGATGGCGCCATGGGAACTTGCGAAAAAGGAATCCAGCCACAAACAGCTCAATGCCGTTCTATACAATTTGCTGGAGGGTCTGCGGATCGTGTCAGGTCTCATCTATCCGGTGATGCCCGAAACGGCCAAAACCATGCACAAACACCTCGGGCTGAATTCTGAATCGCCTTTTTATACCCTTGACAGGTTAAACCAATGGCACGGAATTCCACCCGGTACGAAGCTTGCCAAAACGGTGATTCTTTTCCCGCGGATCGACCTCGAGAAAATAATAACCGCCGGCGTTCACCAGGCAGGTGAAGTTGAGCCAATGCCTGAGGTCAAACCGCAAATATCGATTGAAGATTTTGCCAAGGTCGACTTGAGGGTTGCCACGGTGATTAAGGCCGAAGCCGTTCCGCGGGCCAAGAAACTTATCAAACTCGATATCGATGTGGGAGAAAGAAGAACGATTGTCGCCGGTATAGCTGGCAGCTACACGCCCGATGAACTCCAGGGCAAACAGATTGTTGTTGTGGCCAACCTTAAGCCGGCCAAAATCATGGGTATCCTTTCAAACGGAATGTTGCTTGCCGCAGTCGATGATGCCAGGACAAGCATCGTAACGCCGAACCGGCCAATGAAACCCGGGACTCAGTTAAAATAAAGGTTGGCAGATGGCACCTGAAATCATCTCCAGCGATATTTAGTTTGAATCGGCGCAAACTCGGCCATAAGGGACCATCACCTGGGAACTGATCTTTTGCATCATTTTAGATACCCGGTTTGGCCGTTTTAATTTTCACAATCGGCTAAAACCTGATAAAATAAACAATGCTTGTATTCCCCCAATGCTTCGGTATCATACCAGCGCGTTATGGATCGACGCGCTTTCCCGGGAAACCCCTGGTGGATATCCTCGGGAAACCGATGTTCTGGCATGTTTACAACCGGGCCCGCCGGTGTCCTCAACTAACACGCGTCGTATTGGCCACGGATGACACACGGATCTACTCTGCCGCTGAAGAGCTCGACGTGCCTGTGGTGATGACCCGAAAAGATCACCCCAGCGGCACGGACCGGGTCCTGGAAGCCGCCGAGCACCTCGGTGTCCAGGATGAAGCCGTAGTGGTCAACATCCAGGGGGATGAGCCGGCACTGGAGCCGAGTATGTTGAGCGAACTTTTAGCGCCCTTTGCAACCGCGCCGACTCGGGTAGCCACCCTTGCACGGGAAGCGACCGCAGCAGATGTCGAGTCCCCCGATTCGGTCAAGGTGGTCTTTTCCAATAGCGGTAAAGCGCTCTACTTCTCCCGTTCATTCATTCCCTATCACAGAGACACGCCACCAGAGCGCGCGTATCGACACATCGGCATGTATGCCTTCCGGACAGAAACCCTTAAGAAATTCGTCACATTTGGGCCAAGTTACCTGGAACAAACTGAAAAACTCGAACAACTCCGCCTGCTGGAAAACGACATCCCCATTCAGGTTGTGGTAACCACCAGTTGCAGTGTGGATGTTAACCGACCGGAAGACATCGCTATCGTCAGCCGGGTTCTCTCCGTGGACGGCTGTAAAACAACATCGATCTGAAATTTTTCCCTGAACCGGGAGTTGATATATGAAATTGTTGAAAGGCCTTCGAAGGGGTACCGCCACATGTTGGCGGTCAACCTTGGTATCCATTGCCGCACTGCTTAACGCTGAAGTTTATTTCTGCCGTTGTCTGTCCCAGGTCCCGAACGGTGCGCTCGTGCTGTTTCCATACAGGGCCAATTTCGTTGCCTGTGGTTTGGCTGGCATCGTTGCGCTAAAAAGATCAAACAAAACTAACGGTTCGCTTGATTTGCAAGAAATAAACCGAACGGTGGATACGATTGAACGGTACCGCTACCGGCAATGTCTGGAGCAGCAATTCGATTTGGTGGATAAGTATGTTGGCGGTGACGCAATCATCGGAAAAATCTTGGAAGCCGCCCGTGGATTGAAATGTCGCAACCGCTTCTACGAAATTTTTACCGACCGGGATAAGCTGGCGACGATCGAATCGATTGCACAACGTCTTGACAAAATTATTACCGAAGATACCGCTGTGCTCGATAAAGAGATGGGGCATATGGACACCAGTGTCGGGGAGGTGTTATTCCAGCGTATGGAGATTTTGAAGGATGTCGCCTGGTGTCTATCTGCCGAAGTCATTGAAAATATATCAAAAATAAAGAACTTTGGCGACATTCATTCCCGAGACGGTGATTTGCCCTCGAACCAACTGAGCATCTATAAGAATATCAACACTGTTCTCAACAGCATTGACCGCCTGGAAGTCAGAGGACGCGACTCGGCTGGAATTTCTCTGATGTTCATCCTGGAAGGGTCAAAATATCAGGATTTTCAGACCAAACTGGTTCATGAGGGGTTGGATGAACAGTTGCAAGACCGCAGTAACCGGGACATTTTAGTAAACGGTAGCATCGCTGTCAACGAAACGGCGGGTAGCGGCGGACAATCGATGGTCACGGTCACATTCACTTACAAGGTTGCCGCAGAAATCGGGAGACTCGGAGACAACATCCGCTACCTGAGGCAGCAGATTAATAAAGACCGGCTGCTGCAACGTCTGGTCCCCTATCCCCATCTGTACCACACTGTTTCCAGTCACACCCGCTGGGCATCTGTTGGTGCCATCACAGAGGCCAACTGTCATCCAGTCGACAATCATGTCATCGCGGGCTCCTGTCCCCAAAGAAGCACCATTCACGTCTGCCTCAACGGCGATATCGACAATTACATTGAATTGATGGCTGAACATCAAAAAAGCGGTATACGGCTTCATAAAGATGTTACCACCGACACGAAGATCATTCCGCTCCAGGTGGAAAAATATATCGTCAAGGGCTGTGACGCAGAAGAAGCATTTCGACATGCGGTAAATGATTTTCAGGGGTCTCATGCCATATCCATGCATACCGATCTGGCACCGGGAAAGCTTTTCCTGGCACAAAAGGGCAGCGGTCAGACTTTATTTATCGGTTTGTCCGATGATCTGTACATGCCGACCTCCGAAGTATACGGCTTTGTGGAAGAGACGCAGCATTATATCAAAATGAACGGCGAAAAGATCGTCACGGGCAAAAAAGGTGACACCCAAGGCCAGATATTCATTCTCGACCAGGAAAGCTCCGGGGGTCTGAACGGAATCCGTGCCATGTACTATGACGGTACCCCACTGAAACTCAAAGAGGCGGATATTAAACGCACTGAAATCACCTCTCGGGATATCGATCGCCAGGAGTTTGACCACTATTTTTTGAAGGAAATATCAGAATCACCGAACTCTGTTGAGAAGACACTGCAGAACCGGTGGAAGATTCGGGAAGATAACGGCATACGGCAATACGTGCCGACACTGGAAAACGTCATACCCGAAAAGCTGCGCAACGCTTTGATAGCGGACCCGGCTGACGCTGGGATCCGACGTATCTATTTCGTTGGACAGGGCACTGCAGGCGTTGCCGCAACGGCCTGCGCCGATATTTTGAATTACTACCTGCAAGAACCGGCACTTCAGATCAGAGCATTGAAAGCTTCCGAACTGAGTGGATTCTCGATCCAGCAGGAAGACGCAACCAACAGCATGGCGGACGCTCTGGTGATCGCTATCAGCCAGTCCGGTACGACCACGGACACGAACCGGGCCGTGGATATGGTTCGCGAACGCAGTGCCCACACCCTGGCGATTGTCAATCGGCGTGATTCGGATATCACCTTCAAGGTCGACGGGGTTGTTTACACCAGCAGCGGGCGCGACATTGAAATGTCGGTGGCCTCCACCAAGGCTTTTTACTCCCAAATAGTCGCCGGTGCGATTCTTGGCCTCTATATTGCCGTCCTGAAAAATCGCCGGGACGCGGGTTTTATTACCGCCGAAATCAAGCGGTTGCTTGAAATACCGGACCATATGCGGACGGTTCTGGAAAACCGTACCGCCATTGGTGAATCCGCTCAAAAATGGGCAACTCAAAAAACCCACTGGGCGGTTGTCGGTAGCGGCCCCAATAAAGCTTCGGCCGATGAAATCCGCATAAAGCTGAGTGAACTCTGCTATAAAACGATATCAACCGATTACGTCGAAGACAAAAAGCACATCGACCTGTCGGCAGAACCGTTGATTATTATCTGTGCCGCCGGAACCCGCCAATCGGTCATCGGAGATATCATAAAGGACACGGCCATATTCAAGGCCCACAAAGCGACACCGGTGGTGATCGCTTCGGAAGGGGAAAATCGCTTTGAACCCTACACCGAAGACATCTTCCATGTACCATCCGTTAGTGAGCACCTGGCGCCGATTCTCAACACGTTGGTCGGTCATATCTGGGGATATTATGCCGCCCTGACGATCAACGACGGGTCACGGTTTCTTTACAACTTTCAATCCGACCTCCAGAAGACGATCAACACCTTCACCACCGACGGCTTAGATATTTATGAAGTTCTCCTTGAAAAGCAGTTTAAAGAAAAAATCGTTTCATTCTACAGCGAATTCCGGCGCAAGAATGCCCAGAAAAAATTTCCCGACAGTATGGGCCTCGAAGCCGCTGCAGATCTGACCCTGCTATTGAAATACCTTTCCGGCAGACTGCCGGTGAGCGATTATGAAATTGACTTCGGAACTAAGGGCACGCCACTCAATATGCTGAACCGTCTCTTTGGCCGAATCGGAGACGGCATCAATGCCATGGCCCGACCGGTAGATGCCATCAAGCATCAGGCGAAAACGGTCACTGTCGGCACCAGCCGGATTAGCGAAAAACTTGAAGGGTTGCTCTTTGAAACCCTTACGAATTATGATTTCAAAGTATCCCAATTGACCACCAGCAACATTATCGTTTTGAAAAACCTGCAGGATATTGTCGCCGGAATCAAAGGGGCCATAAGATATCGCATCGATCGCCTGAATCTGCTTGGCGAGCCGACAGAAGAGACCACCATCGAAGTGGAACAAAAAGATGGTGTGCTGGCACCCATTCCTTCGAGAGTAGAAACCGATCGGCAGCTAAAGGGGAGTAAGAGAATCATCGTTCGTCAGGGAAATGTTTACATCGGAAAGGGACGCAAAGATGATCGCAGTATACTTGTGATACCAATCATATCCACAAACCCGGAAACACCTAATATTATTGAGCACCTACTGTTGCTGAACATCGCATTCAAGGATGATGTCAGCCTGGTCGCCAAAATCAAGGCTCTCGGCGGTAAATACGAGCACATTACCAGCATCGTGCAGGAAAACAGCGTCGCCTGGGATGACGGATATCTGGAAAGTATTGCGATGGATGAACTTTTTGGTCGTTCTGCGGAAAAAATCGGCGAATATATCGTATCTGAATTGAGGCCGGGTCAGAAAACTCCCAAAACGTAGCACAAAAGTTGCCGTTATAGCGGATGTCAAACAAACGTTCCGTTATGCGATCGTTTGTTTCTACAACCACTTATACCACACCGCCCTTCCGTACTGCGGTATTTATTTTTGAAAAGCGGTATAATCTTCGAATCTTATAAATGTTTGCAGGTTTAAAAGAGAGGCTAAACACCCTCGCACGACCTCGAACACCTACGCGTATCAGGCATTTAGTTCCCGACTATCCCTGCCGATTTTTCTTGAATGCGACAGCTGCCCGGATGAAATCGCGAAAAAGCGGGTGAGGACTCATGGGTCTGGACTTGAACTCTGGGTGGAACTGGCAACCGAGATACCATGGATGCTCCGTCAGTTCTATAATCTCGACCAGATCGCCCGAGGGTGACATGCCGCTGAATACCATGCCGCTTTCCATCAGCTTGTCTATGAATGCATTATTGAACTCGTAACGGTGCCTGTGCCTCTCGGATATGTTTTCCCGGCCATAGGCTTTATAGGCTAACGTTTCCTTTTTGAGCCGGCAGGGATACGCGCCGAGGCGCATGGTGGCCCCCTTGGCAGAATTTACGTCGCGTTTTTGGACCGTCCCGGATTTTTCATCGATCCACTCGGTCATCAAGTATATGACGGGGTGCGGGGTAGCAATGTCGAATTCAGAGCTGTTGGCACCGTTGAGAGCGGCAACGTTACGAGCGAACTCAATGACCGCAATCTGCATCCCAAGGCAAATTCCGAAGTAAGGGATCTTGTTGAGCCGCGCAAAATTCGCGGCGCAAATTTTGCCCTCCACACCTCGCGTTCCAAAGCCGCCAGGCACCAGGACCCCATCAGCTTGAGTCAGATATTGGCTGCAGGTACCATCTTCCACCTGCTCGGAGTCGACAAAGATGAGGTTGACCCGGGTGTCATTGGCGACGCCACCGTGATGGAGGGCTTCGTTGAGGCTTTTGTAGGACTCGGTCAAATCGACATACTTACCGACGATGGCGATGGATACTTCCTGTTCAAGTTTATCGATTCTTCTAACCAAACCATCCCAGGCCTCCAGACGGGGCTCCCGGGTCCAAATGTTGAGCAGTTCGATAATTTTGGCATCGAGACCTTCGTTGTGGAAAACCATTGGAACTTCATAAATGCATTCCACGTCTTTAGCGGTGATCACCGCGTCTTTACTCACGTTACAAAAAAGGGCAATTTTGGATTTGATGTCCTCCGATAGATATCGGTCCGTCCGGCACAGAAGGATGTCGGGCTGAATACCGATGCCCCGTAACTCTTTAACGCTGTGTTGAGTCGGTTTTGTCTTTAACTCGCCGGCGGTACCGATGTAAGGCACGAGGGTGAGGTGAATATAGAGAACATTTTCCTTGCCGACATCAGTTCTGAATTGTCTAATCGCCTCTAGGAAGGGAAGACTTTCAATATCACCGATGGTTCCCCCGATTTCAACAATGACAACGTCCACATTTCCGGCAACCAGTTTAATGCAGTTTTTGATTTCATCGGTTATGTGCGGAATGACCTGGACCGTTCCTCCCAGATAGTCTCCCCGACGCTCTTTGTTGATGACCGAGTGATATATTTTCCCGGTTGTAAAATTGTTGTCTTTTCCAACTCTGGCACTAGTGAAGCGTTCGTAATGACCGAGATCCAAATCGGTTTCCGCACCATCGTCAGTGACAAAAACCTCTCCGTGCTGGAAAGGATTCATGGTGCCCGGATCTACATTTATATAGGGATCCAGCTTTTGAATGGTTACGCTCAGACCGCGACTTTCAAGCAAAGCCCCGATGGCGGCCGATGCCAATCCTTTTCCAAGCGATGATAGAACACCTCCGGTGACAAAGATGAATTTCGTTGTCTTCGCCATATTTTACATCTCCAAAAATTACTCGCTAATTTTACAGAATTATGACTCTCCGAGACGAAGCCGTCGTAAATCAAATACGATCCTCGTCCATCCGTCGGCCCTTAGAAAAGGCTATCTTAAACCATGTAAGACGCCATTTGGTACGTTGGGTGATTTCTTCGGGTTAATTTTGAGTAGAAGCTATCTCAAAAAAGCGTTTTAGCCCAATTTCAGCGTTGGGTCCGAGTTGACCTTGAACCAAAATCCTAATTTTGAGATGGCTTCTACCGTCTGTCTATTCAAAAAGCCTGCGAAAACGTTCGATGGTTTTCTGCACTTCACTTTTACCGCCAGTCTCAGGTTGTTCGGATTGGGGTGGTTCGCCCTTGGGATAGATCGACTTAAGATAGGCAATATCAAACAATCGATGGGACAAGTTTGGATTTTCCCGTACCCTGGCAACCTGAATATTACGCAGTAGACGTCCCCCTTGATAGATTTCGATTTGAAACGGATACCAGATGGTCCCCGTCTTACGCCAACCGCTGTACCTGATCTCAACAGGATCACTCAAATTATCCGTCGCGGCAGGCCGTATCAACCAGCGCACGGGCCGGAACGTGTCTTTATCCAGCCACAGCTGCGGTACAGTTTCGTCCGGGTATTGAGCCCCCAGTACATAAACGAGTGCTCCCTGAAACCTGCCAACGCTGGAAACATCCGGAGCCATTCCCAGCCGCATCAGATGATTTTTCAGCAATTGCCGTGTGTTAAACAGGAAAATATCTTTGTACCGATCGAGGTCGCTTTCACTTTCAGATACGATCCGTTGATTGAAAATCGTCAAAGAACGGCCGTTGGAAAAAACGTGGATATGGTCGCCTTGTGCCGAAGTGAATTCCGAGCGAAACGCACCCGGTATCAAGTAACTGATGGTTTCATTGACACCAGCAGTCACTTCCGGTGTGACCGCATCTTCAAGGGTCGATTTTTGAACTACCTGCAGCTCTCGAGCGCTGCCCATTTCCTTGAGCATCAAATCCAGGAGATGGTATCCGTGGAGAACGTAAGCCTTGGTGGCAGGAGGGTCTGCAATGGAGGAGATGGCAAGCAAGAGGACCAGAGATATGATGGTAGCAATCCGTGACATCACATTGTCCTGGCAGGTAGGTATCTATTTTTCGACCGGCAGTTCGGATCGATTTTAAGGTTTGACATTTGACGATTAAAACAATTCATCCGAAAATTTTGCCCCGCCTCCCAATTCTTGTTCGATCCGAAGTAGTTGATTGTACTTGGCAATTCGATCGCTTCGCGACATTGAACCGGTTTTAATTTGACCGGCATTGACACCAACGGCCAAGTCGGCAATAAACGTGTCTTCGGTTTCGCCCGACCGGTGGGAAATTACAGTCGTGTAACCGGCGTGTTCGGCCAGCGCAACGGCATCGAGAGTTTCTGACAGAGTTCCGATCTGATTCAGCTTGATCAGGATGGAATTGGCAACCCCTTCTTCTATCCCTTTGGTCAAAATTTTGGGGTTGGTTACAAATATATCATCACCGACAATCTGAATCGCACCCTCCAGACGATCGGTCATCAAACGCCATCCTTTCCAGTCCTGCTCCGCCAATCCGTCTTCGATGGAAAGGATCGGATAGCGGCTGATCAGTTCCTCGTAATAATCGATCATTTCAGAGGCGGTAAGTTTCTTTTTCTCCGAAGCTAGTATATATTTTCCGTTTTTATAGAATTCACTCGCCGCGGCGTCCAGGGCAATACCGATGTCCTTTCCGGGTGCGTAACCGGCCTCTTCAATGGCCTTCATAATCAGCTTGATTGCCTCTTCGTTGGCTCTCAGATCCGGTGCAAACCCGCCTTCATCTCCCACAGCGGTATTGAGACCTTCTTTTTTCAACAACGTTTTTAGGGTGTGAAAGGTTTCGGCCCCCATCTGCACGGCGTCAGCGAAACTCTTGGCACCATTGGGTAAAATCATGAATTCTTGGATATCAAGATTGTTACCCGCGTGAGCGCCGCCATTAATAATGTTCATCATCGGTATCGGCAGATAACGGGCATTTATACCACCAATGTAACGGTAGAGCGGTAAATCGAAAGCATTGGCAGCGGCTCTGGCTGCCGCCATCGAAACGCCGAGAATGGCATTGGCGCCGAGTTTCGATTTGTTTTCCGTACCGTCCAAGGCGATCATATGGGAATCGAGGAATCGTTGATCTGCAGCGTCCAAACCTATTATGGCAGGGGCAATTTCTTTCATAACGTTGTCGACAGCTTTCCGCACACCTTTGCCATTGTAACGTTTGGAACGCTTATCCCTGAGTTCAAGAGCTTCGCGCTTTCCGGTGGAAGCGCCGGATGGCACGGCCGCCCGCCCCACTGCACCGCTGGATAGAAACACATCAACCTCGACTGTGGGATTACCGCGCGAATCCAATATTTCCCTAGCGTTCACATCGATGATTTCCGTCATGCCCCCCCCTTTTGATAACCGTCAACACCTATGCCGTAAGCCGGATATCCACCATCGTTCCTGCTTGACAAATAAATTGGTGATGTTACTCTTACGAAAATTCAATGTCAAGCATTTGGATATCTTGTTATCCAAAATTTTATCTGAAACCATTCTTTGAAGTTTTCATTCAAGGTTCAGGTTCTGAATCATGGCGCTCGAGGATCTCTACACCAGCGCGCACCTTTTTGTTGCCGGTATTCGCGTATGCGAATACCGGGACAGTGCCCATCCGTCCATAGATGCCGTCTGCAGACTGCTGGCCTTTTCTTTGGAGCAGGGCAACTATGTTTGCAAGAAACTTATAGAGTATGGCATTATTGATATGGTCGAAGGCGGCTTCGGCACCCGTCTGTTTATCAAGGACCATCTTAAAATCGAAGTGATTCCTCGGGAAGAAAAAGGCAGCCGCATGGATGAGGAAGTAAAAAAATTCCAGGACAGCAAAAAAGAGTTTGCTCAGAAAATCGAATCGATAAAAGCCGCTCAAGACGAAAAGAAAAAAAGCCTTTTTGCCGATGTGGAGAAAAAGCTCAAAGAACAATTGGAAAAAAATCTGCCGCCGAAGTAAATTCAAAACATCAGGTAAACCGCTATACTGGTCTCAGACCCCACCTAAAAAAACCGCTGTGCCGAATCTCGCAAATTCATCCCCTTATCGATACGACGATGCAGACATAAAACTCAACCATTGCCTCTATCTGTCTCCACCCATTTCTGCTTTAAAGTAATTGTAAAGAAACGTTCCGTTATTAGAACGTTTCTTCCTAAAACCACTTATGGCCATCCTTCCGTATTCCGAGATATATTTATAAAAGCGGTATAATCCGCATTTTTAACGAGTTGAAAGCGTTCATTTGCAAGGCGCACACCTCAGCGAATAAGATCAGATGCGTATTCCCGCAGAGGGAGTCATTATGGAATGCTGTTGACCTCTCATGCCGCAATCTCCCGATATCACGGCAAATAAGTGCCGGCGACGCACCTGTAGCCATGGGTACCCGCATTGGGCGCAACTCCAGATACGCGCTCAAGCGTATCGACACCATATCGATAACACTAAGAGGCGAAAAATACGAATGCAAATGGCAGTGCACCCTCTTTCTACCGAAAAAACCCCTGCGGAAGAGTTCGTAATTCGATTTTTCTCCAGGATTTTTCACTTGACTAAAAAGCGCTTTAATAGTATCCTAGTATCCTGAATTATTGATAAATTTTGCTACACAATATAACAAAATCGTCGCAAGAATGCGGGGTTAAGCAGGACTGATGGAAACTTCAAAACAGAGTCGTCTTCAATTGCACTACCGCAAATGCGCCCGTTTGGACAACAAAGAAGTCTTGCTCGACGCCGATATGATTCGCTTGCTCATTGCGATCGATGAAAACAAAGCTTTAGGGCGAGTTGCCCAGGAAATTGGGATGAACCCAGACAAGCTGAGCGCGACCCTCGAAAAGCTATTGGAATTAAAGCTTGTCGAACCCGTGCGTAAAAATGGCGCCCGCCTCGGTAGTCAATTTATAGCGGCTTTGAAACATCATCTCGCCCGCGCTGTGGGCCCCATGGCCCAGATAATATTGGAAGACGCCATCAGCGACATGAACCTGTCGGAAAAGAAAATCCCCCAAAACCAGGCAGCCGAGTTGATCAGTCTGCTCGCAGTGGAAATTCCTGATGAAGACGTGCGCATGCAGTTCAAGAAGGCGATGCTGCCTCTGATTAAGGTTTAGACTTGAGATCTCTGTTAATGACTGCCTGCCTGTTTGATGATTGAGCTTAATTTTTTCTGACCGATAAATGCAAGAGAATATCAGAACATCATTCAGCAAGAATAAAAGAATTCATACAGCAAGGAGCTCACGGAAATGATGCAGATCACCTGCGACAATTGCGGAAAAAATTACCGGTTAGACGAAAGTAAAATAAAGGGAGATAAGGCCCGCTTGAAATGCAAAGCGTGCGAGAACATTATCGTCGTCACCAAACCCGCTCCAGCGCAGGAATCAGTGCCTCAAGACAAAGACATTTCTCAACCGGCGGCGGCAACGGACCACCAAACAGACCCGACACCCGGCGATCACACTCCTGTGGAAGAAAAAAAGAAACCGGCGCAACCGGATGCAGAGCAAGTAGACACGACAGGAAGTCGCACCGCCGTGGGTTCAACAGACGAAGATGTCACCCCAGGGTTGGCCAAGCAGAAAGTCCGTTTCAGTCTTTTTACAAAAATCATCCTGGTCATGCTGCTCATCAGTCTACTGCCATTCGTCGTCTTCTGGGGCATTGCCTACAAGGAAAACGTCAACCGAATTCACAACGAATCCGATCAGTTTTTCACCTTGACTGCGGAGAGCCTTGGGACCCAGGTGGACGGATGGATCGACAACAATATCCTGATTCTTGACTCCGCAACTGAACTGCCGGATATCAAATCAATGGCCCGCCCGAACCAAGAACGTGTTCTGCGGAATCTTCAAAAAAAGTACCCGTACATGTACCTGGTATTCACCGTCGGCCTGGATGGGCGCAATGTCGCCCGCAGCGACGATGTTCCATTGAAGGATTACTCGGACCGCCAATATTACAAAGATATCATTCAGGGTAAATCGGTGAGCTGGCAAACGCTTATCGGTAAAACATCGAAGAAGCCGTCCCTGGTTATTTCCGTCCCGATTAAAACAGGTAATCGACTCGTCGGCGTCTTGGCTGCTGCAATGACGATCGACGATCTGTCCAAGTACATTGCAACATGGAAAAGAGGTGAAACAGGCTTTGCGTTCCTGCTCGACGAAAAGGGTAAGGTGGTCGCCCATCAGGTTCAGTCTTACGTCGAATCCCAGAAAAACCTCAACAGCCACCCCCTGATCGCAGCGTATCGAAAAGGCAGTTGGACCAACCTTATCAACCAATTTCACCAGTGAGAAAGGCAAGCCGAGCTACGGACATGTAAAAGTAATCGACCGCGGGTGGACAATCGCTCTCCAGCAGGAAGATGCCGAGGTGTTCGCCGCCATCAAACGGGTGCAATTGGTGGCGTTGATCTTGCTGGCGGCGACGGTTGTGCTCGTTTCCCTGATCGCCTGGTTTTCAGCCCGGGCCATTGTCACTCCGATCACGAAACTGACCGAGGTGGCCGAACGGATGAGCTTAGGCGATCTGAACATGCAGATCAATATCCCTTCGAAAGACGAAATCGGCCTTCTGGCCCAGGCGATCAAGCGAATGCAAACCAGTCTACGACTGGCCATGGAACGCCTGCGACGAAAGCGATAATGGAGACCGATCAGGTAAAGGAATCAACGGTCTAGTCGGTATAACCACTTGTTGTGAAAGACCGAGGGCCCACACTTAAAGAGTGTGGGCCCTCGTGTTCACGCTTAACCGAGCTGAATAGTGCCACTTAAGTACACGCTCAACAAGAAAGGTTGCTCAAGCGATCCGTGCGTTCAATTCACAAATGAGCGTTTTCTCGCTGAGCAAGTTGAATCCTCTTATACCTTCAAATTGACGGGAAATCCTGCTGCTTTAAAACGGAGTCCGTCCAAAAGTTACGGTGCGGCGTACTTTACGTAGGCCGCAGCCGGTAACCTGCTAAGAATGCAGCCCAGAGGGAAAAAGGCCATTTATGGATAGGCACGCTCAGGCTCCGACCACCGTCACCTCGATCGTTCGTCGCCGTGGCCGGTTGTCATGGTTGACTACCACCACTTGCTGCCAGGTCCCCAGTCTGAGACGACCCGTCGCGGACTGGCACCGCTATCGACGGTCCCAATAAGGCCGCTTGAACATGGCTGTGTCCATTTCCATCGTGCCAGGCTAATTCGTGGGCATAATCGTCGTCCGCAGGTGCAAGCCGCTCCACGGCCCGCTTTAAGTCTTCAATGACCCCTGATTCGTACTCAATTGTGGTCAGCGAACCGGTCGAACCGACGACAGTGGCCGAGAGCAGACCGTTTTCGATGCCCGAGCGGCGTCGAATTGTTTCTAACTCTGCGGTTATATCTCTTAGATCTGGGCCGATATCGCCAGACTCACGTCAACTGAATCGCAGTGCACTTTGGTGGTCATTTATCTCCTCGACTAATTTGTACAAATTCACGAAAGGTTTATACTGCATTTCAAAAATAAATTCCGCGATACAAGGGTGGTATATGTGGTTATAGACAAAAACGTTCGTAAGCCAACGGAACATTTTTTTGACAACGACTAAAATCCGTACCATTTGATTGCTTTTCGTCAAATTTGGTAGGGTGAGCCACACTTTGCCATGTTGTTTATGCAACGTTAACAAGTTTTTCGGTTTATTTTAGTTGGGCATGGATGCGCTGCAAATCGTCCCAGGCCCATTTTTGCGGCAGACCGTCCGGGCGAATGGCCCTATCCGCTTTGACAGTTTCGAGACACTCTTTGTAGGCCTCTGCAGCGCCCTCCAAATCACCACGCACCCAACGTGACAATCCGATGACATATGCCGCTGCGGATTCCCACTCCGCGCCCCGGGCCATTCTTCTCTTTAATTCTTCTTCCGAGATACCCCCTCGAAGGAACTCTGCCTGCAATGCAAAGAACCTAAATTCCCCAAAATCGGTTAGGACGGCACCAAAGAATTGTTGGCCAACCGCTATGTCATTGTTGAACCTGACCGCTGTAATGCCGGCGGCCATGGCCGCTCTGACCCTCAAATGCCTTTCAACGTCATGGGCATTCATCACAAGTTGAAACAGGCTAACGGCTTGGGGATATTTTTCCAGTTCGATCAATCGGTCTGCCACAACCATCGCAGCCTCGGCGTCTTTAGATTCGACGACCGCCTTTTCAAGAAATGACAATTCTTCCGCTCGTCTTCCCTGACCGCGAGAGATCTCTGCCAAAAGCAGCAGGGTGTCTTTTTCGGTCGGGTTCAACCGGAGACTTTCCTGGGCTCTGCTTTCGGCGGTTTTCAAATCCCCCTGGGCCAGATGATATCGCGCAACTTCGTTTATCGCATCCGGGAAATGCGGTTCGCGCCGCAATGCTTCCCGTAGGAATTCCAACCCATCCTCCTTCAGTCCCCTGTTTATCATGATCCGGCCGATGTGATAGGGCGAATCCGGATCCCAGGGGATCTTCTGCATTGACGCTTTGAAATGCTGCAGTGCGTCATCGATGCGGCCAACCGATCGGCATGAGGGGCAAGGTGAAAGTCATGGCGCGCAACCTTGCGATTTTCGAGATCAGGCCAGTCCGGCCAGCACATCATGCCAAAAACAGCGAGCATTGTAAAAGCGCGAATCACAGAACGCCTATCACCGAGCCACCAGTACCGCCAGATCTGCCAAGCTGCTGCAGCGGCAAATATCGACAGCAAAACGGTGGTGGGAAGACGGTAACGGTCCGAGGCCTTGAAGAGGATTATCGAGATAAAACTGATGATTGTGCAGCCCGCAATCAGCACTTGGCCTTTTGACGGTCTGCGCAGAAGAATCATCCCCAAACAACCAAGGGGGCCGATCAGCCAGAAGCCGACCCACGGCAGGGAAAGGAATGTCGAATAGGCCCGATAGGCGTAGACATCGAACTCCTGACTCCATTCGCGGGCATTAAAGAAAATGATCAATCGTCGCACGAGGTTGAAGGCAATACCGGCCGGATCTTCACGAATGACGTCCAGCAGCTTTCTGGCCCCAGAAACGCTCGACGTCTTTTTCCGTGCGCAACCCGGCCTGTAAGGGGTAGGTGCATGTACTTGTCAAACAATATGCCAACCGGCGGGTGCAATCCCTTAAACTCGGGAGCCAAACCGGCATACAGGCTCCAGGTCGCCTGGGCCCGCAGCATGGGTACACCGGATATCTGGTAATTACGGTAAATGATGGGGCTGATGACGACAGTCGTGCCTATGCAGAAAAGAACTGCGCTGAAGACTCCCACGTTTAAGACGTGGCCGGTTAAGCCAGATCAACCACCAGAGGATGAAAGGAAGAAGCAGAAAAAGATTGGCCCGCGCACCGGCACACAAGCGCAAAAGCGAATCCAGCCGCAGTGATGCCCCATAAATGCACGGAAGCATTCACGAGCAACCAGATGGTCAGACTCAGGAAGAAAATGCTGAAGCTCTCGGCAAACTTTTCGGCTTCGAAAACCACCAGCATCCAATTGGCGGCCACAAGGTAGCCGGCAATCAGGCCCACTTTACGATTCCAAGTACGAGCGGCAGACTGGGCGATCAGAACAGCTGATAAGCGAACCCATTACAACTTTGAACCAGTTTGTTGACCAGCGGATCTGTACCGAAAAGTATTTTCTGCAATGCTAGAAATGCCGGGTAGATCGGCAGATAATTTCCGACGGAGTCCCAGAGCCAAACGCCTTCGAGCCATCCGTCCGGCCCACTCGTCGTAAACATTCGCGTCGATTATCGGCACGCCGAATAGCGGGTTATCGGCGGATTGAATGATGTAAATTAGTCTGAAACAGAAAGCCGCCAGGAATAAGACAAGAGCCGAATCTCTACCGATGGTCGATCCGTTGGAGGCGTCGGAATTTACGGGATGGTTCGTGAATATTGCGAGGTTATTTGAGCCCAACATCCCAGTTCCACAACCCCGGTCTCTTTTTTAGCTCGATGTTCCCTGGAACAGGTTCGACCAGGTGGACAAAAATCTGGTAGCCTGCCCGCCTCAGCTCAGCCATCTTTATCTGCAGATCCAGCTTCCAGTTGGGATAGACCCAATAGTTTTGTTCGTAGCGGTGCACCCATGCCTTTTCGCCCTTTGGACTTGTAAACGGTTGGTCCTCTTCGATGCTTTCGGATACTGTGCGAGAGATACAAAGGGGCCAGTTGCCATCGATGACGACACCCAGTGGTATTGGGCTTTGGCGAGGAAGTGCCAGAAGGTCGGCCCCACCCAACTCAGGGCTGATTATTGCACCTGAAAATCCGAAATCTGCAGCAACAGCGAGCGCCAACGGGTTACTCAGATTGCAGAATGGACCCGCCCAGAGGTTCAGATTCTTTCCGGGACCCCATGAGCCCCGTCTGCCAGGGCGTGTTCAAAATAAAATGGCGGGCACCGCTGTGCCGTGCGGTCTTGACCACATCCACCACTGCGTCCTCTTCATCAGGCCAAACGACCGGCGGGAGCCACCACCAAATCTGGGGTATCAAGGCTGCCGGTGTCTTGACTATGACGTCTTTCGTCAGCCACAGGCCGATACGCCCGGCAGGGGATCGCTTACTGAAATGCCGATAGACATAAATCTCACGAGGCATCGGTTTTTGTTTGACGCTGTCAGGTAGCTGAGGACGAAATAAGGGCATGACCGCTTCCGGCTTTTCCGAAATATCGAGCTCCCGCTCCAACCCCTGCAGAATATCGACCAGAAACGTTTCGCGCCGGTCGGTTAAAAAAACGGGCGTCCCTTTGGCCGGTGGCCGTTTTGTCGGCGAAGATAGCGTATACCGTCCTTTTTCAGGCACCCCCCTGCCGACCCTTTGAACGGCATGCCACTTCTCATCTTCATATCCCAGGCGCAAAACATCTCCCCGCAGCAGATCGATTCTGGGGACAAGAAACGGCCTTTTGGCTGTCCCTTGGACACGGCCCACAAACAACCCCGATCCGGTCTGAAATTTTATATCCACTGCTTTTTGAGACTTCTGAGGCAAAAAATGATAATGCGTGCCTGGTCGACCGAGGGCCTGTTCCAGCAGTGCAACCGCTGTTTTTTTGACTTGCGCGCGGCTTTCGGGTTGATCATCGATGTCCCGCAGTATCCGGTACGCCAGGACGGTGTAATAGACGTAGTGCGGCCCTTTTTTGCGCCCCTCTATTTTCCAGGCCTTCACTTTCGGCTCATTCAGCATCGTGTTGACCAGAACATCCAGGGACAGGTCATGGCATGAAAAATAGCGCTGTGACTGTCGGTTGTGGGTGTACTGTCGGCGGCAAGGCTGGACACAACGCCCTCTAAGGCTGCTTTTTCCGCCCATGTAAGAGCTCCAGTAGCATCGGCCGGAAACCCCATAGCAAAGTGCGCCGTGAACGAAGACTTCCAGTCCGACGTGTTTGGGGCAGTCAGCAGCCATGGACTTGATTTCATCGATGGATAGTTCACGCGGCAAAACGATACGGCTAACTTGGGGGAAACTCTGAATCTGCTTCAGGGCGGATCCAGAACTAAAATTGGTCAGAGTAGACAGGTGAATTTCACCGGAAAAGCCGGTTTGCCGGGCCAATTCGATCAATCCGAGATCCTGGATAATCAGGGCATCCGGGGCAACCGACTCTTGGAGCTGTTGCAGGAGTGCGCCGGCTTGTTTTAAATCTTCAGGTTTTAATGCAGCATTGAGCGCCACATAAACCTTGATACCTCTGTCATGCGCCAAGCGGGTCAACCCTGCAAGCTCATTGAGCGTAAAATTCTTGGCCTCCATGCGGGCTGAAAAGTGCTTCAAACCGCAATATACCGCATCTGCGCCGGCCCCCACAGCCGCCAGAAAGGCCAACCGGTTGCCAGCTGGGGCCAGGATTTCGGGTTTGAGTTGAGCTTTATCTGATCGTGGCGTCTGGGACATCACATTTCTGCCAAATTATTTCCAAACACTCATCTATTTTCGCCGACGATATCGAGCAGGTACTGCCCATACTCATTTTTTAGGTAAGGCTCGGCAATATGGTTAAGTTGATCATCGTTTATGTATCCCATGCGCCAGGCGATTTCCTCGACACAGGCAATTTTGAGTCCTTGCCGCTTTTGGAGGGTCTCGACAAAAACGGCAGCTTCCAGGAAAGACTCGTGGGTACCGGTGTCCAACCAGGCAAAACCCCTTCCGAGCAGTTCCACTTTCAGCTGCCCCCTCTGGAGATAGGTCTTAATGACTTCGGTGATTTCCAGCTCACCGCGTGCTGACGGTTTGATGTTGGCCGCCACCTTTGTCACTTCTTTATCGAAGAAATAGAGACCCGGAAGAGCATAGTTCGATTTGGGTCGATCAGGTTTTTCCTCGATACTGAGAACATTTCCATTCTGATCGAATTCAACAACGCCATATCGCTGCGGGTCCCTGACCCAGTAACCGAATACCAGCCCCCCTTCTTTCATCTTGACGGCACGGTTGAGAATATCCGGCAGGCTGTGGCCGAAAAACAAATTGTCACCCAGAATCAAACAGCAGTTTTCATCGCAGATGAAATCTTTTCCAATGATAAACGCCTGGGCCAGGCCCTCCGGCTTCGGTTGGATGGCATACGAAATTCGAAGTCCGATATGCGATCCATCGCCGAAAAGAGTTTCGAACTTAGCGCGGTCTTCAGGTGTTGATATGATCAGGATATCCCTGATGCCAGCCAGCATCAAAACCGACAAGGGATAGTAAATCATCGGTTTGTCGTATATTGGTAGAAGTTGCTTGCAGACCACATGGGTGATCGGGTAAAGACGGGTTCCCGACCCCCCCCGCCAAAATGATTCCCTTAACCGACGTGTTGTTCGGCTTCGGGAATGACGCATCGATCATGCTTCTCTCCTCTGCTGATGAGTACATTATTGTTTAGAGATGAATTCACCGCCCGCTGTTTTTCACTCGCGCAAGACGCAAAAGACACTAAAAATTGGGTTTTTTGCTTTTCTCTGAGGGGCCGAAAAGCAAAAAGAAGTAGCCTGCCTTTCGGGCGGCAATTATGGACATCTTTTAGCATTCAATCGTACTGTCTGGAAATACGATTAAGCTTTATATTCATTATCTTTTCTTATTCGCCTAAGGCGATCGCTCTTTATGTTTGCTTGAGGCCGACCTTAATTTCTCAATACCGACCGGTCATCCCGCTGAGGCGGGACGTCTCAGCGAAAAACATAAAGAATAAAACTCTGCGCTCTTGGCGCCTTTGCGGTGATTATTTATTTTGAATTCTTTGGATTAGAGTTATATAAATCAGAAATCATCTCAGATAGCGCTTCCTGCCAGGGACGCGGCTTAATACCGAAGTTCTTTTCTATTTTCCGGCAGTCCAGCACCGAATTTAACGGCCTTCTTGCCGGTGTTGGATAGTCGGCTGTCTTAATCGGCACCAAGTCTTTCAAGACCAGTTTCTCATACTGGCTGGCAATTTTGTAAATCGCCTCTGTAAACGCATACCAGGTCGTCGCTCCGCTACCGCAATAGTGATACGTGCCCCACAAATCTGAACGATCCCCTATCCCTTTTTCGATAACAGTCAATACGGTATCCGCAAGGTCAGCCGCATAGGTGGGGCAGCCCAGCTGATCCGACACAACCTTCACGACCGGCCGCTCACGCCCCAAAGACAGTATGGTTTTGACAAAATTCTGACCATTTACACCGTACAGCCAGGCTGTCCGCAAAATAATGTGTCTCGGCAAGTGATTTCTGATTTCCGTCTCTCCGGCGGCTTTGCTCTCTCCATAGACACCTATGGGCAAGACCGTGTCCTGCTCGGTATAGGCTTCCGTTTTGGAGCCGTCGAATACATAATCCGTGGAGATGTGAATCAACGGCAGGTCTGAGACGCAACAATGCCGGGCCAGATAGCCTGGTCCGTCTCGGTTGACGGCAAAAGCGGCATCCGGTTCCGATTCAGCCTTGTCGACGGCCGTGTATGCGGCCGCGTTGATAACCCACCCGGATTTTTTCGATGGAATTCGTGCTTTGACAGAAGCGGGATCGGTAATATCGATTTCAGGGTAGTCAAACGCCAGGATTTCAAATCCCTTTTGTCGTCCCCTTCGCACCAATTCCCATCCGAGTTGCCCCTTACTGCCAATGATTATTAGCATTTGCTCTTTTCTTCCGCCTGCGCCTTTCATATCGACTCTTCGTTTCAACCAGTATAATCCGGTAATCTGTTGAGTTCAATGTCACTCAAACACGGGTAGGCTTCATCTTTTTGCGAGAGAATCGGCGCCGTTACCGGCCAATCGATCCCCATATCGGGATCACACCACAGCACCCCATTTTCACATTCCGGTGCATAAAAGTCGCTGCACTTGTAGTTGAAAAGGGCGGTATCGCTGAGCACGCAAAACCCATGGGCAAATCCATCAGGAATAAACATCTGGCGCTTGTTTTGCGCCGACAGATGACTGGCACACCACTTCCCGAAAGACGGTGATCCCTTGCGGATATCCACGGCCACATCGAATACCTCGCCTTGTAAAACCTGAACCAATTTGGCCTGCCCGTGCGGGTGTTGATAGTGCAGTCCTCTGAGGGTGTTTTTACGGGAAAACGACATGTTGTCCTGCACAAAATCGGCATTGATCCCCGCGTCTCTGTAACGGGTTTTCTGATAAGTTTCCATGAAAAATCCGCGAGGGTCTTCAGAGATCCGCGGCTTTAATATCAGCACATCTTTGAGGGCTGCCTCGATAACTTTCATTGTCCCTTCCCTGTTAATCGTTTTGTCATTCTCGTGCAGGTTCTCAGTTCTGGGCCCGAATCATTGTTTCTTGTTTGGTGTTCTCTGAAAAATATTCGTGAATTTTTCGGATGAGCATCTCGAGCCGGAGTGATGGTGGGTATTCAAATAGGTTATCGTGAACCGTAATTCTGCTTTATCCAGCGTCGATAGGCGCCACTGCGTACCGATTCGACCCAGTCCATGTGTGACAGATACCAATCCACCGTAACTGCCAGAGCTTCCTCGAATTGATGCCGGGGTTTCCAACCGATTTCACTATAAATTTTTTCGGCGTTGATGGCATAGCGTTGGTCGTGACCGGGACGATCCGTGACAAACTCGATCAGGCGCCGGCTCGACGCCTTACCTTTGCGCTCCAGTCGGTCGTCCATGACGTCACACAGCCGCTGAACCACCTCGATGTTCTGCTTCTCCGAATTGCCGCCGATGTTGTAAGTTTCGCCGGGTGTGCCTTTTTCGAAAACCTCGAGTAAGCCTTCACAATGATCCAGAACATAAAGCCAGTCACGGACGTTTTTACCGTCCCCGTACACCGGTAGCGGTTTCTTCTCGAATATATTCAGGATTATTAGGGGAATGAGTTTTTCGGGAAATTGATAGGGTCCGAAATTGTTGGAACAATTGGTGATAAGAGTCGGAAGCCCGTATGTCCGGTGATAGGCGTTGACAAAATGGTCGGAGGCCGCCTTGGAGGCGGAATACGGACTCGATGGATCGTAGGGTGTCTCCTCCGAAAATTGACCGGTTGCACCGAGGCTACCGTAAACCTCATCAGTGGACACATGGAGGAAACGAAACCCGTCGGGCTGGTCACTCCTCTGCCAGGAGCTGCGCGCCGTTTCCAAAAGACGGAATGTTCCGCGTACATTTGTCTCCACAAAGGATTCCGGGCCGACAATCGATCGATCGACGTGGGATTCAGCAGCAAAGTGGATCACCCCGGTGATGTCGTTGTCGCCGAATAGCGCGTCAAGCAACTTATTGTCCAGAATGTCTCCGTGAACAAAGTGATAGCGCCGGGCCGCTTCCGGCACCATATTTTCAAGGTTCAAAGGGTTCCCGGCATATGTGAGCGCATCGAGATTAATGAGTCGCAGCCCTGGTCGCTGCGCCAGTGCGTATCGAATAAAATTCGAACCGATAAAACCGGAACCGCCTGTAACCAATAAAGTTTCACTATTGATTGCCACGTCTCTACCCATGTTTGTATTACAAGATTGTAATTGATAATTGACCGCAAATTCCGTATAATTGATCAATTATAGACGATTCTGTCATTGGCGCAATTGAAAAATTTCTCAGTAATACAAATGGAGATCAATAACAGGAATCCGATTCGCTCACAAAGAATACTGGCGGTTTGCCTCATTTATCTGAAACCACTGTGAGACGCACGCAAACTGTGAGACCTTTGAAAAATGTCAATTTTTGTTCAATTCAAGGAAAACGAAAAATGTAACCGCAGGAATATTTTTGAATATTTCGAGGATTATATTTTGAGTATAACACCGAAATTGGGCAAAAAGGGGCGTTTATCAAAGGTCTCGCTGTATTGGAGTTGATGTGGCTAAAATACTAATTGTAGACGATCTCCCTCTCTGGGAGGAAGACCTGATTACCGAGATTGAAGCGCATCACGCCCTTTCAAACTGGTCCGTCCGGAGTGAAATCACGGAGCACCTCAAAAATAAAGATTACGAAGTTATCCTCCTAAATCTCCGAATGAAAAGGGTCGATAGCTTTGCCTTGCTGAAGCAGATAAAAATGATCAGCCCCTATACGCCGGTTATTGGCCTGAGTGACACGGATCAGGCCGATCTGATCGTCAAAGCGGTAAAAAAGGGTGCATTTGACGTTATCGTCAAACCATTTTTTAAGGAAAAAATCCTGCTGTCAATCAGCCGGGGTTTGGAAAATCGACATCTGAAGAATGAAATCGACTATCTGAAACGCGAACAGGACATCATTTATGACTTCAACCGTATCATTGCCTGCAGTACATCGATGAAACGGATGATCGCCACGCTCAAGAAATTTTCTCAGACGGACTCAACCATTTTGATAACCGGTGAAACCGGCACCGGCAAAAGTTTTCTATCCGGTGCAGTGCATTACAACAGCCACCGGCGCAACAAACCGTTCATCAAAATTAACTGCGCCAACCTGCCTGAAACCCTTCTGGAAAGCGAGCTTTTCGGACATGAAAAGGGGTCTTTTACCGGTGCCAATAAAACACGGGTCGGCCGGCTCGAGCAGGCCAGGGATGGAACAGTTTTTCTCGATGAGATCGGAGAAATGAGTGGTGCTCTACAAGCCAAACTACTGCGGGTACTGGAAGAGAAATCCTTCGAACGGGTCGGCGGCAACCGGACCATTTTCTCGGATGTCCGGATCATCACCGCCACCAACCGTAAACCGGAAACCCAGGTCATGGACGGCACGTTCAGGGAGGACTTGTATTACCGTCTGAACGTTCTTCGCGTCCATATCCCACCGCTACAGGAGCGCAAAGAGTGCATCGAGCCCCTGTCGATTTACCTGCTCGAAAAAATCTGTCGTATCCTGAAAAAGAAAATCTACGGATTTGCCACGAATGTCATGGCGGCGTTCCAGGAATACTCCTGGCCGGGCAATATACGCCAATTGGCCAACACCATCGAACGCGCCGCCATCCTCGAAGATAGTTCCGTTATCGAACTGCAGCATATCATCTTGCCGGACTTAAAAATTATTCAGCCGGTTTCGGGTGAAACACAAATTCCGAAACCGGCCGAATCTCTCGCGGAACGCGAGAAGGAAACGATTTTAAGTGTTCTGGAAGACTGCTTATGGATCCAAAAGGATGCCGCCCTCAAACTGGGGATCACCCCCCGGGCCCTAAATTACAAAATCAAGAAATTCGGCATCACCCATCCCCGGTGGCGTAAAAACAAGTAGAACCTAGATTGAGCGATTGTCGAGGCTTAACCGTCGCGGATAAAGATCGATAATCCCATAGAGTTTCAAAATATAAAAACTAAAAATAAATTTATACCTTTACCGGTAATTTTAAATGAATAATACAATAGAACTCATCACGCGCACTCTCTGTGATCTTCAACCAAAGATGCCAACGCATGGCGCATATCTTTATTGCCAAACCAGGGATAATCAGAAATCTATTTTCCAGACAGCTCAGTTTCTTCTTAACCATTCTTTCACCTCTAAGATACTGATTCTTGGAGCGAAATCAAAAAGTGGTTACCCAGGATTTGAAGAATGGAAGCATCAATTGTTACAGCTAGGGATTTCGATGGAGCAGATTGAAAGGGTAAAAAAGGAAGGCACATCAGAGCTAAATACACTCATCGAGTCCGAAGCGCTCATCCGGTTTTCAAAACAACAGAGATACGGTTCAATATTCGTAGTTGCCCCACCATTTCATCAATTAAGAGCGTTCATGACTGCAGTAACAGTTTCAATTAGAGAGTATCCGGAATTGTTGATTTATAGTTATCCCGGTGCAACGATGCCTTGGCAGGAAGAAGTGGTTCACTCTCAGGGGACATTAATAGCCAAGAGACTCGAGTTGATCCAAAAAGAGTTGGAAAGAATAGAAAAGTACCAAGAAAAAGGAGATTTAGCATCATTTGAGCAGGTGTTGAATTATCTGAACGGACGCGAAAAAGAATTTAATCGTCATGCCAGACAAAATGGCATTCAATAAGATTTAGCCGCAGCCAAGTAAAATACCCGCTTATTTGTAGCGTTGCATTCGCCCGTTTTTTTAATCTGCTGCAAAAATTTGCACGGAAATGACCGCTAAAACCGCCGCCTATTTTATTTCACGCATTCCATAGAGTATGTCACATGATTTACCTAACCCTTTATACCCCCTTGCCGCGTTTGCCGTAATCTCTCGTTTCAATCACCGCAACCATTTTTTTTACACACTTTTCTGTCTACACCATCTGTGACTGTATCAAATTAAGTTCTGGCATTCATTTTGCACCTATATTGAAAAGTAAGCCTGAGAGCCACAACAAATTATTTTTTCAACAAAAGGACGAGTTGGATGTTCAATTCGTACACGGAAAATATGGGTGGTGCAAAAGTGAAAACGTTGACCAAAGTGTCAATATTTTTTCTTGCCTTTTTCATTGTCTCGACGGTATATGCCTTCGCCGCGTTTGTCGGCAACCAGATCAAACCCTTACCGGAGCCGGTTAATTTGCTAATTTTGGGCATCGCCATGACCGGTATCGGTCACTTCTTGAAACACTTGGCCGACAAGTGATCTCCCCTTGCATGGCAAGCCTATGTACAAACGCGAGGAGCCTTATCCAAGGTCGATATCGTGTTGTCAATGATGTATGTTTTTGATAGTATAGTGTCTTTCCACGGTTTCACGAAGAGCACTATGAAGTTTGCGACCCAGAGATGGGCGCTTTTCTGCAAGTATAAGGATATCAATTAATTGCGCGGAGGCATACGCTCGTAAACTCCACAAGCGATTATGCCGACTTGTCCGCCTTCGGCGTGATTGACGCCGAAACTGCGGGAAAGAGCCCTTTATGATTAGGACAAAAAGGGGCCCTCATCTTTCGTGGATGAAAACTATCTATACGGAAATGATGCAATTTTTATGGTTTTTGGCACAATGACGCAACATCTTGGCGCGTAAAGCCAAGCAAAAACTGTGCGCTGTTTTATATTAGATTTGCAATGGAAATTATGCCTGAGCGCGATCAGCATATTTTCTTCTGCCCAACTGGGGGCTAAAGCATTGCACTTTTAACAGAGTCGGGGGACGCCATCCCCTTCTTTGTTTCAGGCCCAAAACATTTAGCTTGTCCTTACGGCAATGGTGCCTATTATTGTTGAAATCATTCTCATTTAAGCAAATAGGCTCTGGTATGAATAAACGGAACACGACCAATAAACACATCAAAGCGATCACCCTGTCGCTTTTTCTTTTTTTAGGCCTCGTCGCGGCGGAGAACCTGTGGGCCCAAACTGCTATTATGCCGCTGGGTGATAGTATAACTTATGATAATAGGAAACATTGAAACCCGCCCAGACGAATGTACGAACTGGCTACAGACAGCCCCTATGGTTAGATCTGCTATCCGCCGGTTACAATGTCGATTTCGTCGGGAGCTTGGTTGCCGGTGAGGCGTCAGCTCCACCTTTTGATTTCGATCCGCATAATGAAGGGCACTCAGGATTTCGAGCCGACCAGATTAGAGATAATATATATGACGTGGCCAGGTGGCGGAAACTGGTTAATCAACAATCCCGCTGATGTTGTACTTATTGCACATCGGCACCAATGATATTTCTGACAACCAGCCTAACGCTGCCATTGCGGACTGAAATTGGGCAAATTTTAGATGAAATCGATCAGTACTCCCCGGATGTTTGGGTGATACTGGCGCGCATTATCAATCGAGCTCCCTATGGACGGCACAACAACCGCTTTAAACAATGAAATTCAGGTTATGGCTGACACACGGATAACTGCGGGAGACAAAATAATCGTTGTGAATATGGAGAATAAATTGATCTACAGCATCGACAAACCGCATCCGATATAGCAATGGGGACATGTGGGACGATCTTCACCCCAACGCCAGCGGTTACGATAAAATGGCCACCGCATGGTTTGACGACGGATTGTTTCTAATTTTGCCGGTGGCCGATGCAGGCTTGGATGATAATGTGAACGAAGGAGATCCCGTTCAATTAGACGGGACGTTCTCAAATGTTCCCCAAGTCCAAAACGGAAATTTCTTGGTTGAGTGGATTCAGACCGCCGGCTTCGCTGTCAACCTTGACAATCCAAACATCCTGACACCGACATTCACTGCCCCTGATGTCGGCGCGAGTGGTATCATTTTACGATTTCGATTATCGATCAGCGATGTCGATAACGCAAACATCGCTGACACGGACTTCGTCGATGTGACCGTCAATGGTTCCTCCCCCATCATTTTTGAATCAATAACGGCCGGCGATCTCAACAACGATGGCAGCGACGACCTTGCGGGGGTTTCGACTTCGGATGAAGTCCAATATTCTACCAACTTGGCCTCTTGGGTGAATATCCCCGGCGAACTTCGGAGCATCGTGACCGGCGATCTTAATGGTGACGGCAACGATGATATTGCCGGTGTCAACTCAATCGGGAAAGTTTGGTATACCACAGATCTCAGTTCTTGGATCAATATCCCCGGTACGGTTACGACGATTGTCACCGGAGACTTTGACGGCGACGGAGATGACGACATCGCCGGTATCAATCCGGACGGGGTGATTTCCAAAATATTCTACACGACCGACCTATCCAGTTGGACCCCGATTCCGGGCTTGATCACCTCGATCGTTGCCGGCGATTTTGACGGCGACGGCGATGAGGATATCGCCGGTATCAATCCCGACGGGGTGATTTCCAAGATATTTTACACGACCAATCTGGTTAATTGGATGCCGATTCCGGGCTTGATCACCTCGATCATTGCCGGCGATTTTGACGGCAATGGAACTGAGGATATTGCCGGTATCAATCCCGACGGGGTGATTTCCAAGATATTTTACACGACCGATCTGGTTAATTGGATGCCGATTCCGGGCTTGGTCACCATGATCGCTACCGGCGATTTTGACGACAATGGAACTGACGATATTGCCGGTATCAATCCCGACGGGGTGGCGTTCAAAGTTTTTTACACGACCGATCTGCTCCGACTGGAACGACGGCACCGGGTGCTCTTGAAATGATCGCAACCGGTGACTTCGATGCGGATGGCTTCGACGATCTGGCCGGAGTCAACGATATCGGCGAGGCCTATTACACACTCAACTTTGCCGACTGGACATCCATTCCGTAATCGGCTGTTTCACTGCCCTTGTATACCGTTATTAAAACAATAAAGGGGAACTTTGACTCCCCTTTGTTGTTTAATCTGACTACAAAAACTTTATAGTTGAACGTGATAGCAACAACAAAGAACAAAGTGGATCAGACTTTTACCTGCTGCTATATAGTGCAGCTTGTCCTTACGGCAATGGTGCCTATTATTGTTGAAATCATTCTCATTTAAGCAAAAAGGCTCTGGTATGAATAAACGAAGCACGACCATTAAACGAATGAAAGCGATCACCCTGTCGCTTTTTCTTTTTTTAGGCCTCGTCGCGGCGGAGAACCTGTGGGCCCAAACTGCTATTATGCCGCTGGGTGATAGTATAACTTATGACAACAATTCAGGGGATGTTCTTAATCCTAGACCAACGGGTGAACGAACTGGCTACAGACAGCCCTTATGGTTAGATCTGCTATCCGCCGGCTACAATGTCGATTTCGTCGGGAGTTTGGCCGCCGGTCAGACTGCAAACCCTCCTTTTGATTATGATAATGAAGGGCACTCAGGATTTCGAGCCGACCAGATTAGAGACAATATCTTTGATGGGCCCGGTGGCGGAAACTGGTTAATCAATAATCCCGCTGATGTTGTACTATTGCACATCGGCACCAATGATATTTCTGACAACCAGTCTAACGCTGCCATTGCGGCCGAAATTGGGCAAATTTTAGATGAAATCGATCAGTACTCCCCGGATGTTTGGGTGATACTGGCGCGTATTATCAATCGCTCCCCATTGGACGGCACAACAACCAGTTTAAACGATGAAATTCAGGTTAGGGCTGACGCACGGATAGCTGCGGGAGACAAAATAATCGTTGTGAATATGGAGAATAAATTGATCTACAGCATCGATCAAACCGATCCATATAGCAGTGGGGACATGTGGGACGAGCTTCACCCCAATGTGAGCGGTTACGATAAAATGGCCACCGCATGGTTTGACGACGGATTGTTTCTAATTTTGCCGGTGGCCGATGCAGGCTTGGATGATAATGTGAACGAAGGAGATCCCGTTCAATTAGACGGGACGTTCTCAAATGTTCCCCAAGTCCAAAACGGAAATTTCTTGGTTGAGTGGATTCAGACCGCCGGCCTCGCTGTCAACCTTGACAATCCAAATATCCTGACACCAACATTCACAGCCCCTCAGGTCGGTGTCATCGGCGCCGCTCTGCAATTCCAACTGACGATCAGTGATGCCGATAACGCCAACATCACCGACCAAGACACCGTCAATGTGACCGTCAACGATACCGCTGTTATTAACACAGTCAGTAACGGCGGGGGCGGCGGCGGGGCGGCTGTTTTATCCAGACGGTGTCGGGCCTGTTCAATTAATTCAATGACCTTCCGGCAAAGCGGAACTAATGGTGCATAAATCGCTCAAAGCGGTTTCTTAAGTCTATTGCTGTATGCATCCAGCCAGTCATTGAATGTTTTTTTAGGAATATTTTATTAACCTTACCGGTGGCAAGCGTTTTACGGTTAAAATGGCTCTGCCCATTAACACAATATACCGGAATGTTATGTTATTTTTTTAATAACCATCATATCAGATCTTTGTAACCCGTGGGACTGTCAAACTTTGGGAATCTTCCCAGCAACGCTGGGGATCTATCGATTATTATTAGAAGTGGTTTCAAAACTTTAGATCACGCCCAAGTGCAAGACGTGGGCCGACGAAAAAACGCAGCATACATGAACGTATGTACTCGGTGTCAAGGGCAGGGCCCCGTGACACCGACCGAGGAGGGCCACAACACGGCAATTGGGTGTTAGACGGGGTTTTCAAACCACTTCTAGTAGAAACCCTGCGCCAGCAGATGATGAAGGTGCAGCAGGCCCGCAACCTCATCGCTGCTGTTGGTGACGGTCAGCAAGGTGATCTTGTTAGTTTGCATGAATTTAAGCGCCGCGTTGGCCAGAACTTCTTCGCGGACCGATGATTTTGGATGAGGAGTAAAGATCTCTGCGAAAACGATGTCGCTGATCTTGTCATACCGCGCGGTGGTTCTGCGAATGTCGCCTCGGAGTAAATCCCCCACGAACGCCTCCCCGCCGTCGACAACAATGACGATCCCCTGTTTGCTGTTTTATATTAAAATGATGGAAATTATGAGCGATGACGATCGATGTAATTTCTTCCCCCCAACCGGGGTCACGGCATTAAAATTTGACCAGCATTGGGGAACCAGCATCTCCTTCTTTGTTTCAGGCCCAAAACATTTAGCTTGTCCTTACGGCAATGGTGCCTATTATTGTTGAAATCATTCTCATTTAAGCAAAAAGGCCCTGGTATGAATAATCGAAGCACGACCAATAAACGCATCAAAGCGATCACCTTGTCGCTTTTTCTTTTTTTAGGCCTCGTCGCGGCGGATAATGTGAGGGCAATAATTAACATCATGCCGCTCGGTGACAGCATTACTTATGATAATAATATAGGAGAGACTCGACCTGTGGAGGAAAGGACTGCTTACAGACAGCCATTATGGTTAGATTTACTATCCGCCGGTTACGATGTGGACTTTGTGGGTAACGAGGCAGCCGGTCAGGACGCAGTTCCTCCTTTCGATTTTGATAATGAAGGGCACCCTGGATTTCGAGCGGACGAGATTAGAGATAATATAAATGCTTGGTTAACAGCGGTAGCAGCCAACCCGGATCAGGGCCCGGTTGATGTTGTCTTGCTTCACATCGGCACCAACGACATTTCCTTCCCGGAACTCCCAACAGAGGTAGAGAATGATATTAGACAAATCCTTGATGCAATAGATCAATATGATGGTGGCAACGGAGCTAATATTTGGGTCATATTAGCGCGCATTATCAATCGAGCCCCTACGGACGGCCCAACCACCACCTTAAATAATCGAATTCAGTCGCTGGCTGACACGAGAATAACCGCTGGAGACAAAATAGTCGTTGTTAATATGGAGAATAAACTGATCTACAGCATTGACCAAATCGCACCATATAGCGGCGACATGTGGGACGAGCTCCACCCCAACACCAGTGGTTACGATAAAATGGCCACCGCATGGTTTGATGATGGGCTGTTCAAGATTTTGCCAGTAGCGGATGCTGGTCCTGATCAGAGTGTAACCGAAGGTGATTTCGTTTCATTAGACGGAACATTCTCGAATGTACCCCAAGAGCCGGACGTTCCTAACGCAAATTTCCAGGTTTTATGGGAACAGACCGCTGGCCCCACGGTCACTATTTCAGATCCGAATAGTCTGACACCGACATTCACTGCCCCTGATGTCGGCCCAAATGGTATCGTATTTACGATTTCGATTATCGATCAGCGATGTCGATAACGCAAACATCGCTGACACGGACTTCGTCGATGTGACCGTCAATGACGTGCCTGTCGGTGCCGCCGCAGTCACCGTCGGAGATGTGACCCCGATCGAAGGCACCGGTCTGCGTTCACCGTCACGCTGAATAATGCGGTCGCGGGCGGCTTTGATGTGAATGTGACCCTGACCGATGTCACGGCCACCGGCGGCGCGGCACCCCTGGTCGCTCCGGAAGATTATGCCGATAATGCCGTGACGTTGAATTTTGCCGGCACGGCCGGCGAGAGCCAGACCTTTACCGTGGCCACGCTCGACGATGCGGTCTGATGAGGGGAATGAAACATTCACGGTCAGCCTCTCAGCGTCCAATGCCACTGTGGCCGACAGCGATACGGCCGTCGGCACGATCACCGACAACGATACGGCCACCCTGAGCATCGCGGATGTGACCGAGATCGAAGGCACGGGCCTGCTCTTCACGGTGACCCTGGACAATGCGGTGGCCGGGCCCTTTAGCGTGGACACCAGCTACAGCGATGTGACCACCGATGCGGCCGACTTTGATCACACGACCCAGACGCTCAATTTCGCCGGCACGGCCGGCGAGAGCCATACCTTCACGGTGGCCACCACAGACGATACCATCTTGGAAGGCGATGAGACCTTCACGGTCTCTTTCACGGCCTCGATCCCACAGGTGACGGACACCGATACCGCCACCGGCACGATCACCGACGACGATATGGCCACCCTGATCATCGCGGATGTGACCGAGATCGAAGGCACGGGCCTGCTCTTCACGGTGACCCTGGACAATGCGGTGGCCGGGCGCCTTTAGCGTGGACACCAGCTACAGCGATGTGACCACCGACGCGGCCGACTTTGATCACACGACCCAGACGCTCAATTTCGCCGGCACGGCCGGCGAGAGCCACACCTTCACGGTGGCCACCACAGACGATACCATCATTTTGGAGGGCGATGAGACCTTCACGGTCTCTTTGACCGCCTCGACCCCGCAGGTAACGGACACCGATACCGCCACCGGCACGATCACCGACAACGATACGGCCACCCTGAGAATCGGGGATGTAACCGAGATCGAAGGCACCGGTCTCGCGTTTACCGTCACGCTGAATAATGATGTGGCGGGCGGCTTTGATGTGAACGTGACCCTGACCGGGGTAACGGCCACCGCCGGCACGGCACCCCTGGCCGCTCCGGCAGATTATGCCGACGATGCCGTGACGTTGAATTTTGCCGGCACGGCGGGTGAGATCCAGACGTTTACCGTGGCCACGCTCGATGATGCGATAGTGGAGGGGGATGAAACATTCACGGTCAGCCTCACGGCTTCCAATGCCAATGTGGCCGACAGCGATACGGCTGTCGGTACGATCACCGACAACGATACCGCTGTTGTTAACACAGTAAGTAGTGGCGGCGGCGGCGGCGGCGGCTGTTTTATCCAGACGGTGTCGGGCCTGTTCAATTAGGATAGGCGGAATCGCGGCTTAATAGGCTGTTAGAAGTTATCTCAAAATTAGGATTTTCGGTCGAGATCAAGGCGAGACTGAGGGTCAACCCGCAGGCATACTAAAGTATGTCGAGGACTTGAGACGAGGGCTCAACGCCGATATTGGGCGAAAAGACTTTTTTGAGATGGCTTCTAATAGAAACCCTGCTCCAGCAGGTGATGAATGTGCAGCAGGCCAACGATCTCGTCGCTGCCGCTGGTCACGATCAGTGATGTGATCTTGCGGTTCTGCATGATCTTGAGCGCTTCGGTGGCCAGGGCATTTTCGCGGACC
The DNA here is from genome assembly GCA_963719015.1 of uncultured delta proteobacterium. Lineage (GTDB taxonomy): Bacteria > Desulfobacterota > Desulfobacteria > Desulfobacterales > SG8-13 > JARFQH01. Next base: position 82,863 of record CAVRBA010000008.1, read on the forward strand.
GATTTTGGCTTTCGGGTAAAGATCTCCGCAAACACGATGTCGCTGATCCTGTCGTGCCGCGCGATGGTTCTGCGAATGTCGCCATCGGTGTAAATCCCCACAAACTTTCCCCTGTCATCGACAACAATGACGACCCCCTGTTTGCCCTTGGTCATGACCGCCAAGGCGTCCTTGAATGAGCTGTCCTTGTTAATGACCGGCAGGTTTTCCGTGATCATGATGTCACCGACCTTGGTCAGCAGGCGTTTGCCGAGCACGCCGCCCGGATGCCGCATGGCAAAGTGTTCTTCCTTGAAACCGCGCACGGTGAGCAGGGTAATGGCAATGGCATCCCCGAGGGCCAGCGCGACGGTGGTGCTGCTGGTGGGCGCCAGGTTCATGGGGCAGGCTTCATCGCACACATGGGTGTTGAGCACCGTATCGGCGAATCGCGCCAGCTTCGAGTCCGGGTTGGCCGTTATGGCGATGATCGGCAGGCCGATGCGTTTGACCGCCGGAATGGTCGCCACCAGTTCGTCCGTGTTTCCGCTGTGTGAAATCATCAGGCACACGTCACCGGCTACCATCATTCCCAGATCACCGTGAATGGCTTCGGTGGGATGGATGTAAAACGAGGGCTGGCCGGTGCTGGCCAGTGTGCCGGCGATCTTGCGCGCGATGTGCCCGGATTTGCCGACTCCGAGAACCAACAGCCGCCCCTTGTGCTTCAGGATCAGTTCGATCGCCCTCTCGAAGTTCTCGTCGAGGTGATCGATCAGGTTGGTAGATGGCATCGGCTTCGCTCTTGAGAACGCCTCTGGCAATGTCAATGGGCGAGTTCAATTCGTTTTCCTCGTTTGACCAGTTTGTCGATTTCAAGCCACAGCGGCAGCCAGTTTTCGAGCTGCTCCGGTGTGATCATGTTGGGTCCGTCGCACTTGGCAAATTCCGGTTGGTCGTGCACTTCCAGAAATACGGCGTTCACCCCCACCGCCACGGCCGCCCGCGTCAGCGGGTCGACAAACTCCCGTTGCCCGCCGGAGCTATCACCCTCCCCGCCCGGAAGCTGCACGCTGTGGGTGGCGTCGAACACCACCGCCGACCCCCAAATTCTTGACGATCTCCAGCGCGCGCATGTCGACGACGAGGTTGTTGTAGCCGAAAGTCGCCCCGCGCTCGGTGATCAACAGCTTGCGGTTGCCGGCGCTGTGGACCTTCTTGATGATGTTTTTCACGTCCCAGGGGCTCAGGAACTGGCCTTTTTTGACGTTCACGACCCGGCCGGTTTCCGCCGCTGCAACGAGCAGTTGCGTCTGGCGGCACAGAAAGGCCGGAATCTGGATGATGTCGAGCACCTCGGCGGCCGGCTCGACCTGCTCGATGGAGTGCACGTCGCTAACGACCGCCGCAACCCCGGTTGCGGCTTTGACCTCGGCCAGGATGGCCAGACCCTCGTCGAGGCCGGGACCGACAAAAGAATCGATGGAACTGCGGTTGGCCTTCAAAAAGGACGACTTGAACACCAGGGGCACACCGGACCGCCCGGCCAGCTCTGACAGGGTTTCCGCCATGAAAAGGCAGTGATCGCGGCTCTCGATGACGCAGGGGCCGGCAATCAAAACCAGCGGGTTGTCGGGGTAGATCTCGATGCCGTTGAAACTGAATGTGACCATGTTAAACCCTCGAATTCCTCGGAGTTGCCAACGTCCGGATCTTCGCCAGGAGCTGAATCGGCAGGCAAAATACCATGTTCATGAATCAGAGTCAAAAAAATCCTTTTGTCGCTCGTCGATGCAGCGAATGCCAGAATTTTATTCCGATTGGCGCTATTTTGAAATCCGCCGGTCTAGACACCATTGTCAAAGGGAGAATTGATAAAGGCCTGAAATGGTTTCAACTCAGCTCTTGAGTCGGGAAGGGGTGCCGGTGTGTAGGCGTTCCCCCTTCCAAAAGGGCGCACGGACCGGAGTCTGAGAGGATGAGTTTCGCTCATCTAAACTGACCCCTCTAACCGATAAAACGACAACCCCAAATTGCCCTCCTTGAGCGGATCGCTGGTATGTTGGATTGAACGAAATCAATCCAGCGGACCGGAGGTGGAAAGGAGAATGCTCAAGGTGGGTCAGTAAATTTTCATTCGAACAGACGAAATAATAAAGGGGAGCCAGCGCTCCCCTTTATTATTTCCCATGCTTTACGGACAGTGAAACAGCCGATTACGGAACGGATGTCCAGTCGCTAAAGTCGATCGTGTAATAGACCTCGCCGGCACCGTTGACTCCGGCCAGATCGTCGATGCCATCATCATCGAAGTCACCGGTCGCGATCATTTCAAGTGCACCCGGTGCCACCGTCGGTACGCCGGTCCAGGTGGACAGATCGGTCGTGTAAAAAACTTTGAACGCCACCCCGTCGGGATTGATACCGACGATATCGTCAACTCCGTTGTCGTCAAAATCGCCGACATCGATCATGGTGATCAACCCCGGAATCGGCGTCCAATTAACCAGATCGAGCGTGTAGAATATCTTGGAAATCACCCCGTCGGGATTGATACCGGCAATATCTTCATCCGTCATTGCCGTCAAAATCGCCGGCAGCGATTGAGGTGATCAAGCCCGGAATCGGCGTCCAATTAACCAGATCGGTCGTGTAAAATATCTTGGAAATCACCCCGTCGGGATTGATACCGGCGATATCTTCAGTTCCATCGCCGTCAAAATCGCCGGCAACGATTGAGGTGATCAAGCCCGGAATCGGCGTCCAGGTAGCCAGATCGGTCGTGTAGAATATCTTGGAAATCACACCGTCGGGATTGATACCGGCGATATCCTCAACGCCGTCGTCGTCAAAATCGCCGGCAACGATCGAGGTGATCAAGCCCGGAATCGGCGTCCAATTAACCAGATCGGTCGTGTAAAATATCTTGGAGATCACCCCGTCGGGATTGATACCGGCGATATCCTCATCGCCGTCGCCGTCAAAATCGCCGGTGACGATGCTCTGAACCACGCCGGGTATTTTCACCCAAGACGATTAAGTTGAGGGAATAATAGACTTCACCCGAAGTACTCACTCCTGCAAGGTCTTCGGGGCCATCTCCGTTCAAATCGCCGACCACAATCGAATCGAACACCGGTTCGACGCCACTCCCCAGGCTGTCCCCTGCCTGTCCGAGGGCAAAATACTGGGTCACCTCCACATCGGTGAGGGCCTTGTTGAAAAGGGCCACTTCGTCAATGTCGCCCGTAAAAAAGAAATCCGGTGCAGATGCCACATCGCCACCACGAAAATCCATGTAACCCATAGTCATTGGGCGTGTGGAACCAAAACCGTTGAGATAATTCGCCTGTACGACAGACTTTCTGGCGACTTCGACGCCATCCACATACAGTAGAATCAGTTCGTTGGCATAATCCCTGACGCCAACGAGATAATGCCAGTTCCCGTCGGCAATATCAGTAGCGCCTAAGAGCCCTTCTGCCCCAGCCGGTGGTACGGCCCCACTATCGCTCAGAACGAAAGCAGCGACATTATTCGTACCAGCGCCGTCATTTCCATTAATGCCGAGCCACCAATGTATACCGAGATTTTCATTACCAGCACCGGATTGTGTTTCGTCCCGGCCGATGGCGACCTCGGCGGGGTTGATAACTGCGCCTGGATCCCTCCTAACCCATACAGCGATAGAAATACTGGCGTTTGGCGCCCAGTCAAACACGGAGGGATTCACGGGATCATCCGCCACATCGATCCCGTCGGCAACACCATTGAATGTCTGGGCGTTGTTGACCTGCGCGGCAGGGGGAGGGCCGGGGGCAAAGGTGGGACACCCGCCGGTAGCGCATGCGCCATTAGCGGTCGGAGTGTTTATCTCTTCAACGAATGGACCAGGGGTTGTCTGCTGGTCCTCGTCCAGGGCCCAATAGGCGCTGGTGCCGGCCGGAAATGCGGCCTGAGCGGAATCGATGGTAAAGGGAATGAAACCCAGGGAAAGTGCCAGCATAAATGCCAATACGGTCAGTCTCCATTTGCGCATCATTATCGCCCTCCTATTTTCTTTTGTGTAATGCAATAGGTTAAAAATGAGATTCTTCTGAAATGTAAAGTTGCAGGATGGATCGATGGGGATTATAAGATTTTCTTTTTATTAAGTCAACGAACATACGCCGTATGGTAAAATAATCCGCTTCTCTCTACACCCTCCTGCCTATCATTCATCCATATTCACAATTCATGGAACTGCAGCGATCAAAAATTACGCTTCTATCACTCAGTTTTTCGTTTTATCACCACAGCATATCAACCCGAATATTTCATGAAATCTTTTCGCCGGGCGACCAAAAAGATGAAATTTCCAGGCTAACCGGTGTCTAACCTATAGATACGCCTATTATTGATTGTCGGCATTTCACATCGCCGGTTCAGTCTAAAACAATCAGCAAGTTTTGCTTGGCAGAACGCGCCAAATTCTTGATTCAAGGCGTCAAAATGATTCATTCAGATGGCAAAACCACTGAGCTCTGACTTTGCCCTCAAGGTAAGGGTTTCTTTATCGGACTAAACCGAGCAGTTGCGGAAATTTTACGCCATTTTGGGATAAGAATTATTTTTTCAGCATCAGTTGATACAATTCGATGTACCGTTGAGCCTCCAAATCTGAAGAATACTCTTTTACTGCAATTGAGCGGCACTGTTCACTCATATGGCTGCGTAGAGCTTTATCTTCTATTAGTTGAATAATACCCTTGCCTAAGTCTGCGGCATTTTCAGGCTCCGCGAGATAACCGGTAATGCCGGGGCGAACAGGATCAGGCACGCCGCCAACCTGAAATGATACTATCGGTGTACCACAGGCGAGGCTCTCTAGCAAAACTAACGGCAGATTATCGGCCCGCGTTGGCAAATATAAATAAATCCGCAGCAGAATAAGCGATCGTTTTCAGTCGATCACTGCTGACGTATCCTAAATCAAGTGTTTGAATTCCCACAGTTTCAGCGATCGTACCACCACTTTGGCCGAGAACTATAAGCACCGTTTCAGCCTTCAGCGATTGTGGCAAACTCTGCAGGGCATTTATTAGAAGATCTCCGCCTTTGCGGTGATCTTTCAGATTGACTGCCGCAAACATAAGAACATGTTTGCCCCCTGGTATTCCAAGCAGCGAGCGACATTGTTCGGAGTCGAGCGGGCGATAAATATCGGTGTCGACACCGTTGGGGATTTGTTTAATCGGGAATCGGTTGATCATGCTCTCTTTAGCCAATTTCTTCAGCCATGTGCTGGGACTGACTAAAGTAAGATTCGAACGGCTATAAACCCGGTTTTTGAGCCACCACTCTATACGGGTCCCATCTCGCCGAATGGGTGGATGCACATCCGGATAAGGACATTTGCCGCAACCAAACTTCCAGCGCTCGCAATCATAGCTGTAACCACAATGGCCGGTCAACGCCCACATATCCCTTAACGTAAAAACGGCCGGCTTATTTGCAGTCAAAGAGGGAAGGCAAGGTAGCTGATAAACCCACTATGAATAGCCGTGAAAGTTTACAATATCTGCCTCTTTATAGGATTCATGACGATTGAGGCTAAACGAGCTTATGCGATGTATATCGTTCAATCCAAATCTTGAGGTAAATTTCATAATCCACCTCTCCGTTTTGGTAATGCCTGGTTTTTCTGAAACATACTGACTACCAGTTTTTTTATAGTCACACAAAATTTGTAGATTCAATACCAGCCTTCCTTAAATTGCTGTGGAGACGGAACATAGACCCTGCCCCACCGCCACCGTCGGAAGGGGAATCGCTTGCCCACATGTGAAGTACCTTGATCAATTGTCACCCTTTTCAATGGGAGTAAATTGAGTCTCCCATTTCAATAAAGGCCTCACCACTCCAGGCATATTCTTAGCCCAATCGCCCCGGGCTGAATCTCCGTCCATACTGTCGACCACATGAAAAGAAACGGCATTTTGACTGTTAAATTGCAAAACATCCGGATTGAGTGTAAAAAGATTGCAGTCCACCATTAGAACCCCTTCAGCCAATAGATTACCCGGAATCACTGGCGGTATTCAGGTATCGACCTTTTGGGCGTGGTCGCTGTCGCCAGTTGGGATCCTGGTCGACGGTTATAAAAACATGGTCACCTTTTTCGTTAAACAAAACAAAATGAGGCAATAAAACTTTTCCCGCCTCAAGTACTTCATATTCCATCTCGAGACCGACCGGCTTGCGGATGTCCACTGGTAAGGAGACCGTCTTCTGTCTTCACCCGAACCGCCCTTAATCTAACAAAGCGACCGCCCGGCGCACTTTCCGGTTCAGGCCATTCCCGAGAAGCCTTTATGTCGGAACCCGAGAATAAGTAATTGCTGACAACTTCGTTTGAAGGCCCATCTTCAATAATTCTTCCTTCATCCATAAGTATGACTCGCTGGCAAAGTCGCGTCATCGCCGGCATGTTGTGGGACACAAAAAGCACGGTCCGGCCCTGTTGCCCTATATTTTCCATTTTATCCAAACATTTTTTTTGAAAATCCGCATCCCCAACGGCCAAGACCTCGTCTACAATCAGGATTTCAGGTTCAAGATGGGCCGCCACGGAAAAAGCAAGACGAACCTTCATACCACTGGAATAACGTTTAACCGGTGTATCAATAAATTTTTCCACGCCCGAGAAATCGACAATTTCATCAAACTTGCGGTCGACCTCACTTTTGGTCATACCCAGTATGGTACCGTTGAGATACATATTTTCTCTACCCGTAAGTTCCTGGTGAAAACCGGTCCCGACTTCCAAAAGACTGGAAACTCTGCCGCGGATTTTGGCGTCTCCGGTTGTCGGATCTGTAATCTTGCAAAGGATCTTGAGGAGGGTTGATTTGCCTGCCCCATTTTTCCCGATGATTCCCAGAACTTCTCCTTGGCTGACCGCAAAAGAAACATCATTGACAGCCAGGATGATGTCGGGAGGAAGGTCCTTTGATTTCTGGATCTGATCCAGTTTAATATCATCAAACTTATAAAGAGAACGATACTTCCGATAATTTTTCCAAGGACTCTTGATGAAGTCAAATGCGTTACTGAGCGAAACTATCCCGCATTTCCTGTTTCATCCCGATTCGGTAAAGCTTACTGAGGTTTTCTACTTGTATGACGATGTTATTGTTGCTCACAAGAATCCGTTAGTTGAAATGTGCGGGATAGATCATGGCTCATAAGATGCACCGATGCGGCCTGAAATCGTTGCATAAATGACCGCCCCGATCCATCCACCGGAAGTGTTGAACACCAGGTCCAATAGATCGGAGTTGCGGGACGGTATCCAGGCCTGAGTAACTTCGATGACCAGACTGACGGCAAAACAGACCCCGACAGCGAGAAAAATACCGTATTTTCTGAACATCCCACCGAGTTTAGACAGCGTCGCGGACAAAACAAAACCAAACGGGATGAAACCCAATAGATTGATGATGATGTCCTTGATATTCAATTTGGCCAGATCCATTCCGCCTCGGGGTGGTGCGAGGAATTGCCGCCTCGAGAACTTTCGCTGTCGGCGGAATGTGAAGATGGCGGTTCCCACCGGCATGGTCGATGGCCATTGTGCCGGACTCTCGTCATCGAAAAAATACAGGATGAAGGGGTTGTCTTTTTCTGTAAAGGAGAAGTTTTGCTCCTTGGCCCAACTGTCGAAATGCTAGAGCAACGTCACTTTCTGTGAGGGATTGTCGATATAGGGCCAGTACCATGAAGATCGTCCCGCGCCATGAGTGTTTACCACTCACAGAATTACCGATAACAAGTCTGATTTTATCTCCGGTCGGATTTTTAGCGCCAGATCTTTTTTCGTCCGCGATAGCCGGCCGTCAAAGTAAATCCGGCTGCCCTCCGGACCGGTAGTGATGGTCACAAAACGCTTTTCATTGGGAGGTGAAGCCGCATCCGCTGTTATCCGTTTGATTTTTCGCTTGTGATTGTAATCATCACCGTTCATGACGATAATGATGCGATCGCCACTGCCCCATCACCAGTTGATTTCTGTCATCGCCACCGTGTAATACCCACACAAATGTGAACCCATCTTCCATCAATGTCGGCTGGTGTCAACGCGATTTCGATCGAAAAACCATCTGCATCAAATTTACTCCCGACGTCGATTCGACAAAAGGGTTGGTAAAGGCGATGCCGTATTCTCTGAAACGGATGCCGGGCTGATCTGAAAACCAGTCGACACCGTTCGGGAACCAAATGCTTTTAGGGCCCAATCCAAAATACAGGATGCCGATCAAAACTGCGCCAAGAATGATAAGCAGGGATTTCAGTGAAATGAGTTTCATATGCATTCAACCGCCGCAAGGGAGGACAAGAAAAACCGATTTTCGAAGAAGATAAGAAACCGTGAACGTCCACCACCTTAATTTTCACTAATAATTCCAGACCGATAGCCAGTCGATGTGCCGTTTATAGGGAATCTTGAATCATTCCAGTCACATCGACGACAATTGGATAACGCCTGG
>CAVRBA010000009.1:5000-87612 GCA_963719015.1 uncultured delta proteobacterium
TGCTGGACAGACATACAAGTCAGTCGCCACCCGGATTGGCCACCTCATTCGCCAACCTGATCTAGCCTGTACAGCCGTTCTGGATAATGTCGCTGAACCGATTTTTTACGGGGGGCCGGAGTGTGATCTCAGACAGGAACTATATGAGGGAACTAAGACAGCCCTACAATCTGGTCAACAAGAGATCCGCTTTTTCGGTCGCACCTGGGGCATCTTTTGGATGCAGGATCGATATATGACGATCGCCGCACCAAGAATCCGATCAGGCAAAATCGCTGGAGCCGTCGGTGGAACAATCGATCTCAAGGGCCATTATCAAAAGGCGAGACGATCTCAAAAAATCTTCCTGATCTACATTTTAATCAACATTGCCATACTTACTTTCATCGGAGTACACCGCATTTCGAAAATTTACCTGGAGCCCTTACATCGTTTGTCAAAGCGCGCCGAAGACTACCGCGAAGAGAGTGACGAAATGGTTTTTGCCGTGCGAAAAGAAGACAACGAACTTCATCATCTATCTAAAGCCTTGAATCATATGCTGGCGCGTATTGCCGAAGATAAAAAAAAGTTGCGATCAACTGTCAACTCCCTCGAAAAAGCCAATATCGATCTAAAGAAAGCCCAAAGTGAAATAATCCGCGCAGAAAAACTGGCATCGGTCGGCAGATTGTCCGCCGGCATTGCACATGAAATTGGAAATCCGATAGGAATAGTTATGGGATACCTGGAACTGCTCAAGCAGGAGAATGGCGATATCGATGATGAGGAGAAACGCGAGTATATTCGCCGAACAGAAAACGAGATTAGCAGAATCAATACGATTATCCGGCAACTGCTCGATTTATCACGACCGTCAGCTGAAGGGAAGGATTCGATACCCGTGCACGCGGTCATCACCGATATGACCAACGTGGTGACAATGCAGCCATTGATGTCCGATATTGATATCCAACTCGATCTCGAAGCTCTAAACGATCGCGTGATTGCCGATTCCAACCAATTGCGCCAGGTCTTTCTGAACCTGATGTTAAATGCGGCCGACGCTATTGCGGCCGATGCCAAAAATGACAGTGGTCGACTGCATCATTCGGTCATCAAACATAAAAGGCGGGATCGCACGGGAAACAGCCGTCGATCCGATGCACAAATGGCTCAAAATTGAAGTGACCGATAACGGCTTAGGTATTGATACGGTGAACTTAGGCAACATTTTCGATCCCTTTTTCACCACCAAAGAACCCGGCAAAGGCACAGGACTTGGTCTTGCGGTCTGTTTTATGATTGTGGATAGCATCGGTGGGAAGATATTCGCTGAAAGTGATCGCGGTAAAGGAACGACTATGATTTTAAAGCTACCTTTAGTCGCCAGCGCTTAACATTGGCATATATGCGTGTGGATTCTCCCGTATTTTAATTCGGATTCGGTTGGTAATCCACCGCGAAAACCATCCGATTTTTTGGGTTTTGACAGCGATGAATAAACAGGAAGCCCAGATGAATACTAAGCTTGACACAAACGACGAGGGACACTCAAGGCGTTTACTCGTCATCGATGATGAAGAAAACATGCGGCACATGCTCTCGGCCCTATTGACGAAGTCAGGTTATGATGTCGATCTTGCCAGCGATGGGCGCGAAGGTTTGAAGGTGCTGGATCAGGCCCAATATGACTTCGTTCTATGTGACATCAAGATGCCGAAGATGGGCGGAATGGAGTTTCTGGCGGCGGCTGGAGAACGGATTAAGGATACGACCGTCATCATGATGTCTGCTTACGGCACAATCGAAACAGCTATTGAGGCAATGAAGCTCGGCGCCTATGATTATATTTCAAAACCGTTCAAAGGCGATGAGGTCAATCTGACTCTGAAAAAAGCCGAGGAAAGAGAGCGTTTAAAAAGAGAGAATAACCAATTGCGACAGCGAATCCGTAGGATTCGGGACCAGCATTCTTTTGGTAATATGGTCGGCAAAAGCAAGGTCATGCGGGCCGTATTCGAACTGGCAGAAAAAGTGGCACGTCATAATACCACCGTCTTGATCAACGGCGAAAGTGGCACTGGTAAGGAACTGGTTGCGAGGGGCATCCACTTTTACAGTGAACGAGCCGACGGACCACTCGTACCGATCAACTGCGGCGGTATACCGGAAAATCTACTTGAAAGCGAGATTGTTTGGATTCAAGAAAGGCGCCTTTACCGGTGCGGATCGGGATAAGCCCGGGTTGTTTGATGAGGCTGAGGGTGGAACACTCTTTCTGGACGAAATCGGTGAACTGCCCTTGGCACTTCAGGTCAAGCTGCTGCGGGTGCTTCAGGAGGATGAAATTAGACCGATTGGGGATTCCAAAACACATAAAATCGATGTCCGGATTATAGCAGCCACAGCGAAGAATTTGGAAGAGGAAATCAAGGCTGGAAACGTTTCGGGAGGATTTATTTTATCGGCTCAATGTGATACAGCTTCGCCTCCCATCACTCAGGGAGAGAGCCGAGGATATCCCGCCACTTTGCCAACTTTTTGTGGAAAGGTTCAATGGTGAATTAAACAAAAACATTGTCGCAATCGCTCCGGCGGCCATGGCCCTTCTGATGAAACACGCCTGGCCGGGGAACGTTCGCGAATTGGAAAATGCCATTCAACGAGCGGTCGTGCTGGCCGACCATGAAACCCTGCTCCCTGAAAATTTTCCCGAAAGTATCGGTGTTTTGTCCGGGAACGGCAGATTCGACCACTTATTCAGTGGATATTCCCTAAAGGAAGCGCAGAAGCTGTTGGAAGAGACGCTGATTAAAAAAGCGCTCAAAGAAACCGGCGGCAACCGAACGCAGGCATCACGGCTATTGGAAATCAGCCATCCGTCTTTGTTGAGTAAAATAAAAAGTTACAATATAGATCTTTAGGGTAAATTATATATAGGACACAACACTAGCCAGGCCTTAAGTCGTCTGCTGGCCAGTAAGGTTTCAATCGCTCATATATGGGCGCACCACGGGAATCACTTGAGTCGATCGGTTGCCAATAGTCTTCTACGGAGTGGGCAGAAATCGGAGGCAACTGCAAGTGCTCCGCCGTTTCGATAGCGGTTGGGTCGGTGGGGTATAGGGTAGGCAGGGGTATCTACAAAAAGGTCAGGCGATCGGTATTGCTTTGTGTGGCGCTTGATTCGCAACACACATGATGTTTACGTTAACGTTTCTTGATTAATCAGATCCGTTTATTTTGTTACGCAATTTGCCGGAGCACTTGAATGTCACTACTTTGCGCTCTCGTAAAATCAAATCGGATCCGGTTGCTGGATTACGGCCCCTTCGTTTCTCTTTGGCTTTTATACAAAATTTACCGAAACCGGAAATCAGGACATCCTCCTCTCTTTCCAGCGTGTTTTTTATAATCTCGAGCAGTGACTCTACAATTTCCACAGATTTTTTTTTGGTGAAACCAAGATCGTGTACCGCTGTGACAATGTCGTTTTTGGTTAACGCCATGGCACCCCCTTACTCTAAGTGGTCGGTTGTCGTCCACATCAATTCACATTTCCTTAATGGAGTTGATTGGGAACGTCAATAATTTTTTTACAGTCCAGAGGTGTAGAAAATCGAAATATTTCAACCGGATCAAGTATCTATATCGACTTAAATCCGGCTGTCGGTCCGGTCTTCGCCGTTCGATTTCGCCACCGATTCGTCTGCAGGAATAACGCTTTCGATATTCTGCATTGTGGTGTTTATTTTTGAAACAATTCCATCAATTTCGGCTTTGAGTCGGGCTTCTTCCGCTTCGATCATTAGATCCACTCCTCAAACTGTATCTTACGGCTGGCCAGCAGCGTTATTATATCAGGGTTTCGACCCGTGCAGGTCGCTCTTATATTGAACGGACGGAAACCAACGGGGTAGAGCGGCTTCCGTGAGGCGAGTTTTTATAAGTGCCTAAAATATACGGATATAAAGAGTATGTCAAGAAAGTTATGAATTGTATTTATGATTGGTTGGAACTGTTTGGTTGTAATTTTTTGCCGGTAATGACGTGGGGCCATTGCGAGTGCTACAATTCGAGCGCGGGCTCCTGCACAATATCTCCATGGTCCGGTACTTGGGGAACGATCGGGGGATTTCCGATCAAAGTCTCGAAGTAAAGATCGATGATGTTTTTATGGCTTACGAATTTTTCTTTAAGTATTTTTTTAAACTGAACATAATCCTTTTCGTTAAAAAGCTGATCGATTTCATAGGCACGCTTGTTCAGTTGGCGGCAGTATTTATCGATAACTGTCTGAGGAGCGGTTCCTCTTTTCTGCGCCACTTTATGTGTGGCTTCGATGCGTGAACAACCATTGACTTCGATTTCGTACAACACTTCGAAAATCTGCGACAACGCTTTAGGGACACCTTTAATGTCAATCATACTCAAAGACGCTTCATCGTTGCGTTCCTCATCGTCAAACAGCAGGCGGCGCAACACCGAATTGGGCGTGTCGACAAAGGGCTCGGCAAAATTCTTCAAATAATTCCATACATCGTCATCGATTTCGATCCAATGTCTGTTCATAGGATGCTCCTTTCTGTAAGGACTAGCACCTATTAGTAAACGAAAGTTTCTTTCGCATGTCAAGCTTTTTCTGATTTCAAGGAGCATTGGCCATACCAACGGTGAATTTGCCGGCAGTCATTACGATTGACGCCTTAAACCCCGATCTTTGCCAGAAATACGATCTGGCTTAATGTTTCGCGAAAAAGTCGGCTTCAGCTCTACCCTTATTTTCGTCTACGAAATAGAGCAGAAGGCCTCCAACGAGGAACAAGATCGCCACAGATCCGATACTCCAACGCGAGGCCAACTGGCTGATGTGCGTTAGATCCGCGGTCGTAGGCGATGAGGGCATTAGTAAGCGTTTGGCAGCCAGGCCCACCGCACCCATAAGGGCCGGTCCGATGATGGCGGCAAATTTACCCAGCATATTATAGAAACCGAAGTATTCAGCCGTTCGGTTACTAGGGATCAGCCGCGCATAATAGGAGCGGCTTAACGCTTGGATACCGCCCTGGACGAGGCCGATCATGGCAGCCAAAATGAAAAACTCCCGTTTGCTCGTCATCATGGTGGCCCAACCCGTTATCAGCACATAGAAGCCGATCGCCAGAAAAATCGTGCGGCGGACCCCGATGACCTCTCCCAGCCTGCCGAACCCTAATGCTGCTGGAAAGCCGATGAATTGAACCATCAGAAGAGCCAATATCAGATCGGTAGATTGAAATCCGAGGGAGAGTCCGTAATCAACCGCCATCCGGATAATCGTATCGACACCGTCGATGTAAAACCAGTAGGCCGCCAGAAACAGAAACGTTGTTTTTAGGCGTCGAAATTCTTTGAAGGTTTCGATCAGCTGATGTAACCCTTGTACCACAGCACCACGGACACCGATGGCAGATGGTCGTGCATCGCCCTCTGTCACCCATAGAATGGTAAGTATGGTAAATCCACCCCACCAAGCGGCTACCGTGATAAACGACATGCGAACTGCGGTGGCGGCATCCGGCAATCCAAAACGTTCAGGCACCAGAGTCATCGACACGTTCAGCAAGAATAGCAACCCGCCGCCTAAATACCCCATTGCATAACCCAGGCTGGAGACACGATCATAGTGGGCTTCGGAAGTCACCAACGGCAACAGGGCATCATAGAATACAATGGAACCGGAAAAACCAATGATCCCCATTACGTATATGACAATGGCCAGCGCCCACTGGCCTTGTCCGACAAGGAAAAGACCGGCTGTCATCAATACACCCAGATATGCGAATAGAATCAGAAATTTCTTGCGGGCCGAACCTTTGTCTGCAATAGCACCCAAAATTGGTGCCAAGCAGGCGACGATCAAGCTGGCGATGGCGTTTCCGAATCCCAACTGGGCTGTGCTGATATTGACATCTGTCCCATAGCTCCAGTACTGCTTGAAGAAAATTGGGAAGAATCCCGCCATTACTGTTGTTGCAAATGCTGAATTTGCCCAGTCATAAAAAGCCCATCCCCAAATGGTCTTTTTATCATTGCTGGTAGCCTTCTCAGATTTTGATGTTGATAAATTACGGAACATATAAAAAATCGTCTATATTGATTTGCCTGGCGGAGCCGAGAGGGCCATGACGATGTATAGGCTATTCCGAGGTACCGATTGGAATGAGGTACAGGGGGCGTTCGATTGTTTCCACGCCGATCAAACGCTGAACTTCCCCATCGCGGAAGGCCCCGATAGCGACACTACCCAATCCCAGGGCAACGGCTTGCAGGCAGATATTTTGGGCGGCATGTCCGGCTTCCAAGTGGACATACCGGACCCCACGGTCACCGTACTTGGTCGTGGTTCGTTCGAAAACCGCAAATATGGCAATTGTTACCGGCGCTTTGGCGATAGCCTCTTGGTGCAAACCCGCTTGGGACAGCTTTGTCCGCAAATCACCAGTAAAAAGCCGCAAGAGTTTATGACCCAGTCGGTTGGTAACGGTAAACCCCTGCATTCAGATCCGGCAACTGCCCGGAAATCAGGTATATTTCCAGGGGGTACAACGCGCCAGCTGACGGTGATGTGCGTCGACCGTCTGGGGTCGTCACCCCTTGTGCGGCCCAGAGAACCTGCGCAATATCGGTCAATTGTAATGGTTCGGCACTGTACCGTCGAATTGAGCGTCTCAGCTGCAACGTTTTCTCGAGCGATGCGACCCCATCGAGACGGGGTGGCGGCAGCTGGAGCACTGTTTGTGGTCCCCAGTGATCAATGGCTGAGATTTCTGTTCCCATCGATACGTACCAGAGTAAAAATAACCCAATATATTAAAATTATGAAGTTTACGTATTCCGGTATCCGGATTCTGTCGCATCCTCGTTTATGCATGAATTTACGAAAGCGCACTTGCGGGAATCATATTTTTAAAACCAGAAAGTCTCGGTCAGTTCATCGTGTAAAGGCGCTCGTGGAGCCGACTTGCCTGAAGACAAAAGGCTTCCAATCTGGCCTCGATGATTTGTGGAAACGGCGATCCGTCGCTTTCGATGGCCAGGAACGGTAGCTCGTCGAGATCTGATAAAACAAGACGCATGCGTTCGTCGCGCGGATTGATGATGCTCTTTTCTTTGCGGTTCATGGTTTCACTGAGAATTGCCTCTGCTATGCGGTTGGGCATGCAACCGAAAGGTCCGATGGAGATGACGCCACAGGAATGACTGACGACCTCTTCGAGGGCGCTGCCGATTGTCAATATAGCTTCGCCGCCCAAGTCCGGAGACAAATGTCGGGACGCGTTGCCAATGATTTTCTGAACGTCGACCGGTTCGGCGTGGATTAATCCCGATTCGGAGAGGACCGATTTGATTATGCGTTCGTAATACCGCTTGTAACGGCTTTTTATAGTATTCGTCAATCGGTCCAGCCAGCTCGGCTTGCAGTCGGTTCGCCCGGATTTTACGAGGAAATCCGCGTAAAGCAACCATTCCGACACTGGGGCGCAGATCGTGGCAAAGCCTTGCTTAGCCAACCATTCTGTAAGATACTGCCGCGAAAGGGCATCCCTGCGAACAAATATTTCTCCGGCTAGAAAAATTGTCGGAACGTCACGGGGAGGGCGTTTCAGAGGAATGCGCGCAAATCTTCCGGCAGTCTGCTTGAGTCTCGTCACGATTTGGCTGAAATCTCCGTAATGCATATCACGCAAAATGAGGCCCAGTTCATTCTCAAAATTGGCCATGGCCCATGTCACATCCTGGGCATTGGCCAACAGCATCGAGCGCATGTCTTCGAGTACATCGGATATAACAATAGCCCACCAACCTCGTTTCTGAAAGTCAATATCCAAGCCGGCATAGGCATTCTCCGAGGACAAGGTAAGCAAGGCAACATCGGGGATTTTTAGCCTTTCAATCAGGTTTTCCATGAAGACCGCATACTGCCCGAAACGACATGGCCCGCTGCCGCCGGCCATAAAATATACCAGCACTTCATCCTGCTTCTTTTCACTTTGAATGTAGTTGAGTAACGAACCTGTTGTGAGAATAAGGGGCAGACATTCTTTACAGCTTGTGTTGGCACGGCCGATTTTTAGGTCGGCCTCGCTGGCTGGCGGGTACGCTTTGGCATTGAGTCCCTTACCTTTGAAAACCGCTGATAAACATTCTGTCCCCAAACGTCCCATGGATGGAAAAAGAAGGGTAACCCGAGGATCGGTGATATCGAGTGTGTTACCTCTCGAGGTGATGACTTGTGGTAAGCCCTCTCTCAACCGGGTACGGGCAGCAGAAAATGTGGTTTTAGGCGGTGGAATCCGTTTCGTTACCATGAGTTTACGATATGACGACACAATGTCGAGGAACGCTTCGATCCGGGTTTCGATTCCTGCGTCGGCTGTATGGCTGTCGAGTTCGAGAGTCAGTGAGGGCTTTCGGCCCATAATGTCGCGAAAAAAGCCGAGTAAGAAAGAATCCGGTCCGCAGGAAAAATTGGTGATGTAGATCCCGAAAAGCTGCGGATGTTTTTTAACGCGCTGCGCGGCCTTGGTGATCAGCTGCCCCATCCCCCAATACATATTGGGTGTCGGAGGTTCGTCTGACAAAGGCAAAAAATCGAGGGGGATTACAGTGATTCCCCGGGACGCCAACTTATGGGGGATACCCATATGGGCTTCCTCGACAAAAGTGTTGTAGGGACGGCCGAAAAGGACGACTGCCGATCGATCAGGTTGTGCTTCGAGTTCGGCGATGAATCTTTTTCCGACGGTGCGCATATCTTTCAGACAAAGCCGCTGCTGTTGGATGGCCTTATCAAAAGCCTTTTGAGCCCTGCGACGATCGACCCCCATCCGTTCAGCGGTTTCGACAAGTGGTATCTTCGCACCCGACAAGCCTTGAGTTAAATCGATCAACGGTGAAAACAGCTGGATTCCTTTGGCTCTCAATGCCTTGAGCTTATTTTTGAAAGTGGTACGTAAATAAAATGTTTCGCCCTGTACGATCGGGCAGACTTGAGAATATGCAGAGGTAACGTGAGTGGGAACAGCTCTGAAGTGGGGTAAAAATAAATAGTCCGGGGGGGGCTGCGTGTCGAGCAGGGTTTGAAAGTAGCCATGGGCGAGTTCTGCAGGAAAACAAAATGCGGCATTGCGTTGTTCGATACCATGGCGGGAGTATGTTTCCGGGAGAATGGTTGCGATGCCGAGTTCGGCAAAGAATGTCGCGTAAAGCGGGTAATAAGTGTTAATCAGAAAGCTCTTGTTAAAACCGATCCGTTTCCTTTCCTCGGGAACTTTTTCGGGGTCCGGTTTCGGAACGTAAGCGTCAAACACGAAATGCTGCCTCAACCGGACAAGATCGAGCTTTTCGATGTCGTAATCCAGTTTTTGGCGTAAATTGTAATAACGGTTGCAGGCGCCACCAAAAGGGTATTTATTCCCGTCCAGTTCGACGACTGAAATTTTACAGCGGCGATCGCATTTTCCCTGCCCGCTTCTGCAAATGAATGTCCGACCGTATGTTACCGACCTTTCAATCAATTTGACCAAATCAAAGGATTTTTTCTCGAGCAGGCCTTTTTCAATCCGTTTTTTTACCTCGAGCGCTACACCGAAAGCGCCCATAAGGCCAGGTTCCGGTGGAACGACGATCGGTTTGTCCACCAGCGCTGCCATGGCTAGTGGAACCGCCCTATTGTAGCAGACACCGCCTTGCATGAATACCTTGTTTCCCACCGGGCGGTTACCTTTGACCCGGTTGGTGTAGTTCATACAGATGGAATACACCAATCCGGCCACGACGTCTTCATGGCGGACGCCCTCATGAATGGCATTTTTGATGTCTGATGCAATGAACGCCGCACACTGGTCATTGAAATTCGGCGGTTTCTTCCCCTGAAGAGCGATGGTTG
The DNA here is from genome assembly GCA_963719015.1 of uncultured delta proteobacterium. Classification (GTDB taxonomy): domain Bacteria; phylum Desulfobacterota; class Desulfobacteria; order Desulfobacterales; family SG8-13; genus JARFQH01. The sequence goes on from CAVRBA010000009.1 coordinate 14,914, forward strand.
CAATATCTTCCATTTTAACGTTCAGAGACTCGAATGCCGATTCTTCGAGAAATGATCCTGTACCGGCTGAGCAGGCTTCGTTCATTGCGTAATCAGACGGCACGCCGTTGGTGACGTAAGTATACTTGGCATCCTGACCGCCGATTTCAAAAATGGTATCGACATCTGCATCAAAATAGACCGCGGCATTGGCATGGGCGATGATTTCGTTGATAACACCGTCAGTCAACGCATGCAGACCGGCAATTTGACGTCCGGAACCACACACACCCAATCCCTCGATGTGAATTTTCTGTGGGTCGACGGCGGCGGAAACTTGCTCCACAATGTGGCGGTAGCATCGTCTTGAGGCCTCAACCGGCTCACCATTGGTGCGCAGATAAATCGATGCCAAGATCGCGTTGTCTTCCTCCCGTAATAATATCGCTTTGGTTGTCGTCGATCCGACGTCAAGACCGATGAGACATTTATCACCGCTGCGCGGTCGATCCATCCGAATGGTTTTGAAATCGACCTGGTCGTTGAAACGGCTGAGGGGCGGCAGCACATCGAAAGATGAGGTATCGCTGGAGAAGATTTCAGAACGTTCAGGCATCGGGTCGGTCGGGTGTTCAAGACCCCAGAGGGCAGCCCCCAGGGCTTCGAAATACGGCGCTTCTTCCGGAACGATCAGGCCCGGGATTTCCCGGGAAAGATACGTTATCATCATCTGGTTACGTGTGGTACCACCGACGATCATGATGTTGTGTCGTTCCACCTTTTTCAACAGCTCGAGAATTTTATTGGCCATCATTTGACAGAGGCCGGCAGTGACAGTCGCTTTGGGGATACCCTTATTGGTGGCATGCGTACAATCGGATTTGCAGAAGACGGAGCAACGACCCGATACGGGGTATGGTGCGCCGGTGGATGACCAGCCGGCGGCCTCTTCAATGGTAACATCCATCCGTCGCAACTGCTGTTGAAAAAATTCACCGGTTCCGGAGGCGCACTTATTGCCCGTAACGACGTTGGAGATTTGGCCCATGCGGTCCAGAACATAGACGATGAAGGTTTCTCCACCGGCGGATACTATCGCCGGACAGTCGAAGCCCATTGGTTTTGTATAGCGATAGGCATACTCCACCGCTTCAGGTTCGGAAATCGATGTGATTTTAACGAATTTTCTGAATTTACGGCCAGTTACTGCGATACGGTGTGCTGGAGTGATGGTGAGGCTTGTGAGGATGTCGCGCAGAGTTTTTCTGGGGTTTCCGCCGTGGGCGTGGACGGCGTGTGACACGATCCGTCTTTGTGGGAAATCTCTTTGTGGGTTACCGTTTCTTTTATTTTGTTCCACCGCAACAATAGAGATGGTGGACGCACCTAAACACAGGCCATATGATCTCAGATTGTCGGAATCGCATTCTGGACTCAATTTGACCCTCCATCTCCTAAAACCAGCAGTCTAATAGTCGATACGCTGCAAAGAAAGGTACGAATTGTGAGTCAGTGATAAGAATCCTGTCCGACACTCCACGGAAAAGGGGCGAAACCAGTCTAAATAAGAAGTCCTGAACCCATTTCCAAAGCCTTCACATGATCATTCTTCATACTTCATAAAGGCGATACATTACAGTGGCGGGATGATGGAATGAACCGGAATGTCACCATTCTATGATTTCGAATAGAGACAACGAATTTTCCCGTAACATAATGATTCTGGGGATCCAATGCAATCTTTCCGGGATTAGTTATCCTCGGCTGGTTCACCGGCCAGTTTTGCCGCGTCGCTTTGTTTGATTACGGCTTTCAAAACGGCATGCGCCAATGTAGCCAGAGGTATGGCGAAAAACAGGCCCCAGATACCCCATAATCCGCCGCAGAGCAACACGGCCACTATTATGGCGACCGGATGGAGATCGACCACTTCGGAGAGCAGCAGAGGCGCCAGAAGATTCCCATCGAGTAACTGAATTATTGAATAAGCAATTAGGGCATAGAAGAACTCGGTAGTCAAACCCCATTGAAAATAGGCGAACAGGGCGACCGGCAGAAAGACGACCGTTACGCCGACATATGGAACAAGAACCGACAGACCAACCACAAGCGACAGCACCATTGAAAAATTCATTCCCAGAAACTTGAAGGTCAGGTAACTGATGCCCCAGATAATAAGTATCTCCCATATTTTTCCTCGGATGTAGTTGCCAGTCTGCTGGTTGACTTCTCGCCAAACTTCGTTTGCGAGCCCGCGCTGGTCGGGCAATATACTCTTGACCCAATGAAGGATCTTATACTTGTCTTTTAGTAGAAAAAAAACCATCAGGGGAACAATAACCAGGTAGACCAGGACAGATATAAATCCGCGAACTGAGGCGATTGAGAGCGACAGAATCCGCTTCATAAGGGTGGTGATTTCGGCGCTAACAAACTCCAGAACATATGTAATCTGCGTTTCCGAAATAAACCCGGGGTAGCGCTCGGGCAGACCCAGCAGCCGATTTTGGCCTGTCGAGATCATTGCCGGGAATTGCTGGATCAATTGGGCAATTTGTTGAGACAGAAGCGGCAGAAGTCCAACGGTCAACATGATCAGGCTGGCCAAAAATAAAAGGAAAACGATGAGAAATGCGGCGAAGCGTGGTATTTTGAGAAAAGCGAGCTTGCTAACAATACCGTCGAGCAGATAGGCGAAGATAAGGCTTACAAATACCGGTATCAGCATTCCGCCAAGCTTGAATATGACGATGAATCCGATGACAAGTAAAAAGCTGAGAATCAGAATCTGCGGATCGGAAAAATGGCGATCTGTCCAATCGCGAATAAATTGAAACATGCCATTTTTACGTTGCGGTCCGGCCGAGCGGCTGTTGTCGTTTTCCATGAGCTGGTTTGAATTAATGGTGATAAGGTTTCTAATCCTTTATCATTTTTTTCAATGTTAAGGAATCTATTTTAGATGAGCCTTCAGAAGTTTCCTTCAATATTCTGATGAGATGCATTTAATCTCTGAGGCGACAGGATAGGTTGGCAGAACGTGAGTGCTGCCAACCTATGGATCCTTTCCAAGCGGGCAAGTGCGACTTGTGAAATAATCGCTATCAGGATGGTCAAAGCAAGATGCTTTTGAAGTTTCAGCATGGTTGTAAACAGCGTGATTGCAGGAGATTTTGCCTTTTAATCGGTGATCTGCTAATACATTGACCAAATTATTCCGGCGGATCACTTCGTTCGATTATCAAACGGACCGGTAGCGATTGCTTTTCAGCTCCTGGGGAAACAGCCATCCAACTGACGATTAATATGTCTTAATCTTCCTTTTAATAGCATAAAATATTCGATGTCTCAGTCGTTACAAAAAAGGGTCGGTGTCGCTTCGGTCATTATGATGAGCTCCGTTTTGCTGAGCCGTTTCATCGGACTTGGCAGGGAGATGGTCATTGCGTACAGCGGTGGTGCAAGCGGTGCGGTTGATGCCTATCAACTCTCTTTCTTTATCCCTGAAGTCTTAAACCACATCGTGGCCAGCGGGTTTTTGTCGGTCACCTTCATTCCCATCTTTTCGACTTACCTTGCCTAGCGATAACGAATCAGAAGGATGGCGGGTATTTTCGATCATATTTACCGTAATCGGGGGGATACTCGTCATCTTCATTCTGGTCTCCATACTTTTTACCTCTGAATTAGTCGACTTGGTCGCCCGGGGTCGACCAGATTCCGAGTTCAGAGAACAGGTGATCAGAATGACTCGAATCATCATTCCCGGTCAGTTTTTCTTCTTCACCGGTGGTTTGTTGATGGCAGTCCAATTTGCCAAGGGAAAGTTTGCCATACCCGCTCTGGCCCCCATTTTCTATAACATCGGGATCATTTTTTGCGGTGCTTTTCTGGGTCCTCAAATCGGAATGGAAGGGTTTTCATGGGGGGTACTGGCTGGCGCTTTTGTGGGAAACTTTGCTCTGCAATGGTGGGGTGCTCGAAGGGTGGGTATGACGTTTAAGCCGATTTTCAATCTGACGCATCCGGATCTCAGAAAATATATATACCTAACCGTGCCTCTTATGGCCGGTCTGACTATGATGTTTTCTATGGAAATTTTCATCCGCTTTTTCGGGACCTACTTGGAGCCAGGGAGTGTTGCTGGTCTTAATTACGGTCGTACGATACTCCTCATTCCGGTGGGACTGTTTGGTCAAGCGGTGGGTGTCGCCTCCTACCCGTTTATGGCCCGCCTGATCGCCGAGAATAAAATACAGGAAATGAACAATCTCCTTAATGGTGCTTTGCGATATCTGGCTTTGGCAATTCCAGTCTCAGTATTGTTCATGGTCACCCGGTATGAAATCGTCCAGATCCTCTTCGAGAGGGGAAGATTTGATGCAGACGCCACGACGATGACCGCCCATATCCTCGTCTTTCTATTACCGGGGGCCTTTGCGCTGTCGGCCTATACTATTGTTGTGCGGGGGTATTATGCGTCCCAGAATACATGGTTTCCGGCTATTTTCGGAACAATCACTGTTCTTTTCAGCCTGCCGGTTTATTGGTACGGAATGCAGATGATGGGCGCTGGGGGTATCGGGTTGGCTATCTCGCTTTCATCAATTATTCAAGTAGGAACCTTGTATGCCCTGTGGAATCATAGATCGCGCAATCTTGGCAGTCGCAAGGTCTATCTATTTTATTTCCAAATAATTTTGTTGAGCGGTATCTTAGGGATTGGCCTGGAATATTTAAGACGTTTATTACTGAGGGGAATTGATGCCGCGACAGACATAGGCAGTTTATCGATTATTCTCATTATTGGAGCGGTGTTCACGGCAGCGCTGCTCTGCAGCGGGCGTGTGTTTGGTATTAAGGAAATCGATGATTTATCCCGCAACTTCATTAAAAAGATCAGTCGATGAACAATTTGGATACTGGAGCGAAAATCAAATTTTACCCAAGTGCATAGACAGATACAGACTTACCTCAAATGCAGAATATATCATTTACTTGTACCTCATTTGGATCTCAGCGGTTTTTCCTGGTCACCGATCCGTATTCCAAGGCTCTAATTTTCAATGGTAAGGGGAGCACGGCGCGCTGAAACATCTGTCACCAAAGGAGTCACCGTGTAATCCGACCATTTCCCGTTCACAGCAAACGGAATCGAAATCAAACGGCCCCCCAGCGCATGGCTAACAAATGGAATCTTTCTAACAATGCTATCGATGGTTTTAAACGGCGATACCAATACGCTCAATTCTAGGGTTTCATCGATTAAGTTGAACGTGCCGCTATAGATAATCGTCATTGAAGAACCGTTGATAATTCCTTCATTCAAAACGAATTTCCCGTCCCCGAATTTACCTTGAGCTGTGATAGTTTCATATGCGAATCCTTCTTTGACGATATCCGGAAGTTTACCTTTGAATATTTCCGTTAAATTAAGCAGCGCCATGACTTTGGATAGGATACCATAGCGGTAAATCCTCCCGGAACGAGCCTTCAAGTCGAGCTTACCTTTTAACGAATTTACCAGCCCATATTCAGCTGCTTCATTGATCAGGCTGGCGGTTAAACTGTACTGACCCGTAACCATACCATTACGATTCAAGATACAAGTAAAATCCGGTTCAAGATCTTTATCTTTGACTAAGGGCGAAAAATTGAGTTCCACATTACGCGGCGTTATTCGAATTTTACCAGGGAAAGGGATGCCGCACAGTTCGGCTTTCTGTATGGCCACGGTGGTGGAAACGGGGGTAAAAATGACCTTGGCCAATACGGATCGCCAGTTCCAAATACCATAGGAAAAAGTGGCGGATTTGATTCGAACGGCTCCCCTGAGGTGTTGGCCCCAGAAATGCACCTCCGGGTTGGACAATTCCCTATCCCGGCCTTTCACTGAGAAGTGATCCCAAGTCAGTTTATCGGCGCTGACATCGAGATTGAGATGCGCCATATGGTCAGCGATCTGCACAATACCGGTCACATCCAATTGACTCTGACCCCATCGAATCTGTTTTCCTACCAGATCAATCTTTACCTTTCCAGAGGAGGTTGACCGGGCTGAAAATTTGACATCCGGGATGGCGATGCTTTCCGCAAGTGGCGTCATCCCATTGTTGATGAAGGTCTGCAATACTCTTCCATCGACCTCAAAACGATATTCTGGTATATCCGCAGCATCGCAGGTAATGGTGAGTGTTGAAAGTTCTGACGTACCGCGTGTTATCTGAAGTGATTGCAGAGTTTGTTCGAGGTGTTCGAACCCTTTGAGCCACCGATGCAGTTCATTCAAATCGAGTCGTGACTTATCAGTCGTGACCATTAAGTGCGGTTTAGGTTTCCATTCCCATCCACCGGAAATGCCAACAAAAGAAGACTTGCCGATTTTTGCATTTATATTCCGTCCGACGAAGCTGTTCTGCTTAAGTTCATAGGTGCCGCCGCTGATTTCAATAGGCAGTGGAATTCGGTCATATGCGGCCTGAAAATGTGCTTCGGAGACCTTGGCTGAAATATGAAGCGAGTCTAAATAGTCACCGATAATCAGTCGGCCCTTGGCTTTTCCCGCTAACTGGGAGATACGTTTTAGTTCTTTTTGAAGTTTTTCATTTTTAACCAGACGCAAAAGAATCCGCTGTAGTTGAGGGGCATCCGCAAGGGTATCGATTTCCAAGTGAAACGGGGGGTTCGCACCAAATAATCCAAGCGTCATTTCGCCATTGTAGCCTTGTGATTTGCCTATTTGGGCCTGCATTCGATCGCTTCTGAGGATGCCTTTAAAAATGGTGGCATTACCTTTGACATGCTGCAGGTGAAGTTCGGGGCCCGGTATATCGATCCGACCTTCAGCCATGGCACCCTTTACGGTTAAGTTTTCGATCCGACCCAATTCATCCAGCGACCGACCGCGGCCACTGACGGTAATCATCGGTACCCGTCCGCCGGTGATTATCCTGAATATGTTCTCGATGTTGCGGTTTCCACCCCCGATAACCAGTGCGGTTTTTCGCAAAGCGTCGATGTGTATATCAATTCCCGAGAGTTCAAGCCTGATCTCGGGTCCAGTGCGATTGATAAACATGTGGCCGGAAACTTCCATCCGAGGAGTGTCGAACAGAAATTTGGATAATGAGATGATCGTGGTCTGGGGTTCCACTCTGATTGCTACTCGGATGTTACCACCGTCAACTTTAGCGGTGTCATCGTTATTTTGCATCCGAAAGGAGATTCCCGAAAGTTTCAATTCGGCTTGCACGCGCTTGTTCACGTCGGCCTGGAACTCAACCTCCAGGTTCATTGCCGAGTCGATCATTTGAAATGAGGACTCAGAGAAAAAACCCTCTTTCAGCAGGTGCGGGCGGAACTGTTTTATTTGGAGTCGGCCATCACCAAACTGTCCATCCGGCTGGAGCCAACCCGATAAAACAATTTCTCTGCCGATATTCGATTCGCAGGAAACCTTCAAGCGTAGCTGTTTGTCCAAATAGCGAAGGTGAGCGTTGACTTTCCGGAAGTTAAGGTCGATAGCCGCAGTGGTGAGAATGTCAATACTGCCGTTCTGGATAAGGTAGACCAAATCCGGATCCATTAGGACAGGTTCAGTCAGTATGCCAATCATGCGCTCCCTGAGATGCCAAATGACTGCCCGATCTTCATTTGCTTCGTGTGCCAATTGGTTCGTGTTTAGCAATCTGAACTGTAAGCGGGGTTGCACAATCTCGATTCTTTTAAATTGTACCCGACCCATCAGCAAAGGAAGGATTTTTGGATATATTTTGAGTGCGGAAATTGAGATAAGCTGGTCGTCCGGCCGTGTCAGATTGGCGGCGTAAATCGCAATACTCGGCTGTGGGAACCACCGCAGATCTAGCTGTCGGTATACGAGTTCACCGGCCATGGATGTGGAGAGCCGAGAGATAATATTCTGCTTAACGACTTCGAGATTGACCAGGCGAGGGATGAGCAGCAGAACCATCACGATCAAAAAACTGGCAGCGAAAAATCCAACGGCCCACCTGCTTTGTATTTTCTTGTAGAGGTTCATGCGTGACTATTAGCCGGAATATTTATTCAATAAATAATAATTTATGATAGTTAAGGCGATTTGTTGGCGTGAATGGCTTGCTGAATGGTTGAAATTCGGCGAATCAGAGGGAAAAAACCCTTAAGTTTATCAGGAAGGTCATCCACGGCAGCACTGGCTTCCGAACGGGTTCGGTAGACACCCCAAAGCAATGGATAGGCGTTTTCGCCTTTGTAAATCATACGGAAACAGGCGATCTGATGATGGGGTGGAAATCGGTGGGTTTTGACAATCGCTGCGATGGCCTTTTCTGATCTCGCGCCCAACACTTGAACCGTGTAACACGCGGGGTCTAAACAGAGCAGCCAATTCTCACGGTAAATATCGTGTTGTGTGGCACCCGTTTGTCCGGCAGATATCGGCTTCATGGGAATAGAAGGCGAGGTTCTGGTTGTCGCGGGAACATTGAAAGCGACGTTCCGTCTGATAACTATCCCGGGATTTTGGTCGAATGCAGGGGCGGATTCATTGCGGTCTTCGGCGGACGGTGACACGCGTATTCGACCGGCTTTGATCTCATCCTTTAGCGCCGGTGCGGATGACACCATTTGGGTGGAGATCGGGTGATTTTCGGACGGATTTTTATGAAAAAGGGTGCTCACTGACAGCATTTCACCAGCGGCGGTAAAATCTTTTAGAAAACGTCGCAGCGGTCCAATTCCCGTCGGTTTGCCGTCGGAGGCGGGAGGTAATGCCAGTTTTGCACGCTTCCGTAACCAATCGTTTGCAGCGGCGTTAATCTGACCTGGTAATCCTCCGGTTGAGCGATAGAGTCTTTTTGCTGCCCGCCTGCTGAACATTCGCGGGTTTGAGGCACCTGCAACTGACAATCGGTGGCCTAGATATGCTGCGGTTTCCGCCTGAGTCAATACCGGTATGAAGACTCTGCTAACGGCGATGTCATCATCCAGAGCCTGGTTGAGTGATGTCAGATTGGCACTTAACTGCGGTTCCCCGATGAGCAACAAGCGGTTTACCTTGCCTCTTTGCTCACCCGATGACAACTTTTCTAAAAATTTTTTGAGGGTCCCAGGCTCCAGAAGGTGGGCATCGTCGATTATCACCGTCCGGTGGGATTCATCCTGCAGGATGTAGACAGGTTCCTTAAGGTACTGGCTGACAGCGGGTGGTTCTCTGCAGTCAATGGCGTTTGTTCGTATACGGCAAACTTGACATTCCACCCGGTTGGTATCCAGGTACCGGTTTAGAAATGTCGTTTTACCGATGCCCCTGTCGCCGATGACCAATATCAATACGTCTTGACTGGCCATTAACCCGCGTAACAGGCCAATACGCTGCTCAAGGGCCCTGAACGAATAATAAAAATTCCGATCCGGGTCCGGTTCGAACGGCGATTTTTTCAACCCCAGCGCTTTCACATATGTCTGATCTGTATTGATCAGTGGACGTTTTCCGGTCAATTTATTACATGTTAACGGCGCTGCTCAGGAGATGCCGGCAAGCATAACTACCCGTGTGTCATTTTATTTTTGCGGGGCTACAAAGGTGCTTTTCCTCCATAGCCACACGACCGCACCCCTCGCAGACATACTGCATGGCAGATAGTTTGTCTTTACATACGTGTTTGGCGTCAACCTTCGGTTCACCACAGAAACTGCAATTGGTTTTGTCATCACAGGGATTGCACAAATGACCGGGCGCATCGGCTACAGCCCCACAATTTTTGCATGTGTAAGCCATTATTTTCTCCTTATCGGGATAGCTGAATTGTTAATTTCTGCAACTCCATCAATATGAGTTCCCGGTAAAGGAAAGTCAAGTTCCGGCCGCATCCTACCGTTCCTTTGGTGTTAAAGATAACGACTAAGTTAGTATACACTTATTTCCCCATTTAGATCAAGCAAGAGCCACCGCGTCTGCCTTCGATGTTGGTGACAGGGCCACGGCTCAATCGGCGCTTATGCATGAATGGCCTCAATTTCGACAGGGTTTTGTTGATAATATCGTGGAGCAGTCCTGAATGACGGCAGATTGCGGCGAGCCTAATCGAGGGGGGTGCCAGGAGTCGTTTAGGACTTGGTTTGAGAGTTCTCAGTGGCCCCTGGTGTCCCTTCGATATAGTCGAGAGTTGCTTCCCCCGTCCACCCTATGCTTGCTTCACCCATCTTTCCGATAGTCAGAGGGTTTGATGGTCCATGCTGTCTCGTTCACGGCGTAGGACGTGACTTTCTTATCTTTCGATCTGATAGCAGCGACAGTCTTGCCTTTGCGGTCGGGGTCAGTCGCGCATACCTTCAACAACCTTCGACCCCATTCGGCGGCCAGTTGGTCGCACATCCAATTATTGATATTCAGTTTTAACCGGCAGGGGTGGTCCCTTTTTACAGACTCTGCTCATAGCAGAAATTGAATAACCGTTTGATAATTGCCAAGACTTGGAATCTTTTAGCTGGTTTAGCCCCTTCCTATTCATCAGGGCCAAGAATGTCCGTATATGGTAGGTCTGGACTGAATCCATTGGTATTCAGGTCTTTCTTCAGGTATAGTCACCGGTTCCGTGCGGCCTAATGCCTCGGCTTTTTGGTCGCGCTATTTTTCAGAAGCCGGGACATGGGCCTTACCCATGGTCTACATTGGACCCCCGGAGACTCATTGCTATCCGGTCCATTGTTGTTTATTATAACAGGTTTGAATGTCTGTTCGATCTTCCAAGCACCCTTGAGTGTCGGGATCAGTTTGGGCTTGGACTTATCCGAGGGAGCTTCACCCGGACATTGTGGCATCCTGATAGAGGTGACCCACACCAGATGCTATTCTGGGTGCCAGGTTTGAACAATGATTTACTATGGGGAAGTGCGGATGAATAGACAGGAGAGACACCTCATTGGGTGAGTCTGGTGGCAATCGTTGGCTCCAACGGTATGCCAGCGCATTGAGGTGCATCACCCATTAGGGTTGACAGAGAGTCAACACTATGGAGCCGTAAAGTCTCCCTGAAAGTGTTCGTGCCGGTCGATTTAATGGATGATTTTGGTGGGCGAGTACCTGTTAAATTTCGGTAAAAGGCGTGCTAAGGATGGAGCCACCTTGCGGATTCGAACCGCAGACCTACGCATTACGAGTGCGTTGCTCTACCAACTGAGCTAAGGTGGCTTTAACTGTGACCTGTTTTGTGTGAACTCATCTTTCGATCAGATCGGGCAGAAGCATCTGCAATTGATCTTGGTCCGAAAGTAAGAAATTTAGATACGTTTTTTATGAATCAAAATCAAGAAAAAATGACGATACAGCGATTGATCGAAAGGGTTGTCCATCGAGATGCCGGGATCGATTGCACCGGTTTAACCGATTCGAGTACCGCTTTTTTGGTGTCGAGACTGCTAAGAGAGGTGAACGTACCGATATTTTTGGTTGCAAGTTCGATGAAGGCTGCGGAATCTCTCGAAGAAGATCTGCGTTTTTTTTCACCCGCAGTGTCAAACCTAACGGCAAAATTCCCTGCCTACAATCTTTCGCCTTACAAGTTCATGGCTTACCACAATGAAACGGCCGCTCGCCGCATTGGTACGCTGTTTCGGTTAGCTTCAGCAGACGCACCACAGCTGGTTATCACCTCCATCGATGCTTTGCTGCAAAAAGTTGTTCCCCGTAAAGATCTTATTGATTTCGCTGATCTTATCATGGCTGGGGAAACATGCCAACGGGAAGAACTTATCGATAAACTCATAGCCGGTGGGTATACCCGCACGGCCATTGTCGAAGAGCCGGGTGATTTTTGTGCCAGGGGCATGCTTCTAGACGTATTTACCCCCGGATATACCGAACCGCTGCGGCTTGAATTTTTCGGTGATACGGTGGATGCAATCAGGGTATTCTCAGCGGCGACCCAGCGGACGCTTGAGGATCTGCCGGAAGCGATAATTTTACCAGCTCGGGAAACTGTTTTATACAGGCAAGCGCGCATCGAGGTCATCGCTCGTATTCGACAGGTGGCGGCTAAATTAGAGATGCCGGTTTCACGGGTGCGGAAAATCGTCGACCGGGTCAAAAATGAAGGGAGTTTCCCGGGCGCCGAGGGGTTGTTGCCGCTGATTTATCCACAGTTGGACACCCTTTTCGACTATACGCCAGAGCAGTCCCTCTTTGTACTGTTGAACACCGGCGATTTAGAACGGGTGGCCGTCGATAGCTTGGCAAGGGTAGAGGTTAACTACATTGAGGCTCGTGACAATGGGCGCTTGTGCGTTGAGCCGGAACAGATGTTTCTCAGTTGGGAGAGCGCAAGGGACCTTCTGGAGCAATGGAACCCGTTGCGGATCAAGTCATTTGCCGTCCTGAGTGGCGGTTCGCTTGAGAATGAACCGGTGACGGACTGTCGATTTGATCTGCAGGAGAATTCGGAACTGCAGAATGCTCTGAAACATCCGAAGTCTAAAGAATATCTTTTTTCCCCCTTGATCGAATGGATCGCTGCCCGAAAGCAGACTGGTTGTGCGACCGCGCTGGTTTGCCGATCCAAATCCCGTTCTGAGCGGTTACAGGCATTGCTCGTTCCTTATGGGGTAAAACCGGAATTTAAAGACGCACTTCCTGTACCAGATACCGTCTCTGGGGCTGTAATTATTGTTCTCGGCCGTATTTCCGGCGGCTTCGTCTGGCCGGAAGAGAAAATTGCCATCGTCACTGAAGAGGAGATTTTCGGCGCCCGCTATCGACGGCGGGCCAAGGCCCACCGGGTGAAGCCCTCCGAATTGATAACCGTTGAGGATCTTAAAGCGGGAGATCTGATTGTTCACACCGAGCATGGTATCGGGCGTTACGGTGGACTCGTCAAGTTGAAACTGAACGGCACCACCAACGACTATCTCGTGATTAACTATCGGGATGACGACAAACTCTATTTGCCGGTCGACCGCATGAACATGGTGAAAAAGTACTTGGGCGTGGATGGGGTTGTCCCTGTACTGGACAAGATGGGGGGAAAGTCATGGGCACGTATCAAGGCCAGGGTGAAAAAATCGGCTGAAAAAATCGCCGGTGCACTTCTGAAATTATATGCCGATCGCAAAGTGGCCAAAGGGGTTGCCTTTAACCTGCTAGACGGTGAATTGCGTGAATTCGAGGCTGGATTCGCATTCGAAGAGACAGCAGACCAATTGAAGGCCATCGAAGATGTACTCAACGATATGGCCCAACCCGTTCCAATGGATCGACTGGTTTGCGGTGATGTGGGTTACGGCAAGACAGAAGTTGCCCTGCGGGCATCTTTTGTGTCCGTCTACAATGGTAAACAGGTGGCCGTACTTGTGCCCACGACAGTCCTGGCAGAACAGCACTATGCGACCTTTTCGGATCGGTTTGCACAGTTTCCGGTACGTATAGCCTGCCTCAACCGTTTCCGTTCTTTGGGGGAACAACGGGCCATTGTTCGGGATACAAAAGCCGGTAAAATAGACATTGTCATCGGCACGCACCGACTGCTCAGCAAGGATGTCGCATTCAAAGACCTCGGTCTGTTGGTGCTGGATGAAGAACAACGATTCGGCGTCAAACACAAGGAGAAGTTGAAAAACTTCCGACGCAACGTCGATGTGCTGACGTTAACAGCGACGCCCATTCCACGAACATTGCACATGTCGTTGACGGGCACCCGCGACATAAGCGTTATCTCGACGCCACCCGAGTATCGTCAGGCGATAATGACATACATTTCAGAATTCAACGATGGCGTGGTGGCCGATGCCATCCGCAAGGAACTGCAGAGAGGCGGTCAGATCTTCTATATTCATAATAATATCGCCAGTATCGGTAAAATTGCGAAGAAGATAAAAACTCTGGTTCCTGAAGTTCGGATTGACGTTGCCCATGGGCGGATGAGCGAAGACGATTTGGAAGGGACCATGCTCCGTTTTTTTCAACGGGAAACCGATATGCTGGTGTGCACAACAATTGTGGAGTCCGGTCTCGATATCCCTTCCGCCAATACCATTCTGGTCAATCGGGCTGATAAGTTCGGCCTGGCGCAAATGTACCAACTGAGAGGGAGAGTCGGCCGTTCCGATGAACAGGCTTATGCATATCTATTTATCCCCAACGAATCATTGCTGGGAAAAGACGCCCAGAAACGCTTAAAGGTATTAATGGAGCACAGCGATTTGGGCTCTGGTTTCCAAATTGCCATGAGTGATTTGCAAATCCGCGGCGGTGGTACGATACTCGGTGCGTCACAGTCAGGCCACATTGCAGCTGTCGGCTATGAAATGTTTTTGGAACTCATGGAAAATACAATAGCCGAACTCAAGGGTGAGCCGGTGATCGAAGCTATAGAGCCGGAAATCAATATTCCGTTGTCGGCCTTCATCCCCGAATCTTTTATTCCTGACATCGATCAAAGGTTGTCAGCTTACAGGCGTCTTTCGCGCCTGACAGATGTGAGGGAGATAAAAGATATCAAGTCAGAATTGGCCGACCGATACGGTAAATTGCCCGAAGAGGCGCTGAATTTGTTGCTGAAAATCATGCTGAGAGTCTTTGCAATCAGAGCTGGCGCGAAACGACTCGATTTAATCGGGGCCAACCTAACGATATTGTTTTCAGAAGCCCATTTAAAAAATCCCCGGGGACTAGCCGATCTCGTTATGGCGCAATCCAAAAAATATCACCTGACGGTCGATTACGCTTTGAAAACCCGGTTGAAAGTTGGGGCGGCACCGGGTCTGCTGAGTCAGACCAAAAACATCTTGAAAGAAATCGCGTCTCATGTTAACAATTAACGATTTATATATTGGAGTTATATCAATAAGTTTTCGGAGTGACAATCCAACTTTCGCTGGCTCAGACAGGAATTGACCGCTTGTAATGCTGGAGCGGGTATTTGCGCCTTAAGCGTTTGTTCGCCAAAAAATATGAATGATTCTATAAGACACATATTCAGCTTGGTAATGGTCGTTTCTCTGCTCTATCTCGCTGGTTGTTCAGGGCACAATAACGGTAGTGGAGACGAGTATTTGATTCGGATCGGAGATCGGGTGGTTACCGTTGCAGATTTCAACAGGGCGTTTGAAATTGCCAAAGCCGCTTATCCGCTCAGCAGTATGCAGAATCCAGAGGATATCAAAGATACCCAATTAAGATTGCTGAATCAGATGACGGAAGAAATGATCCTGCTTCAACGCGCCAGTGAATTGAACGTCAGCGTTTCGGATGCGGAAGTGGAACAGGCCGTTGAGAAGATCAAGTCGGATTATCCGGATGATGTTTTCGAAGAGACCTTACTGGAATACGCGGTTTCCTACAAATCTTGGGAAAAGGGTCTGAAATCCCGGCTGCTTATGGAGAAGCTCGTCGAACAGGAATTAACGGATGAAATCGTCATTACGGCCGATGAAATTGCCGCGTTTTATAGAGAAATTTATGATAATGACGCCAATCAATCGAAGACAATGCAGAACTCGAATGATATCGAGGAAATCATTATCAAACAGCTACGCAGAAAAAAGATAGAACTCGCCTACAAGACGTGGATGGAGCAACTTCGCAAAAAGTACAATGTCGACATTAACACAGAACAGTGGGAGGAACTTCTGAATTCAGCGAGTGATTAACAATCGCTTTCACATGAACGAATCCCTGAAACTCTTATCACGACTGTACCTAGAGTTTGAATTGACAGACGTTGGATCTTCAGACCTTCTGATTATTGGTTTAAACGCAAAATCATAATGTTACCAGGCCTTTTGCATTCGCATAAACATATTTTCAGGCTTCAGTGTCTGCTGATTTTGACGCTCGCTTTTGTTTATGCCGCAGGTAGTGTTGTCCCGATTACTGCCATTGCTGCAGAGATCGTCGACAGAATTGTTGCGGTTGTGAACAATGAAGTCATATCGCTGTATGAATTGAACCAGACAATGGCACCCTATACCCAGAAAGTAAAAGCGTCGCAGTACCCAGTGGATGTCGAAAGACAGGTTCTGTTCGAAGTTAGAAATCAGGTGCTAAACGAACTGATCAACCAAAAATTGACAGACCAGGAACTGAAGCAGCAGAACATATCGGTTAGCGAAAGGGAAGTCGACAGCACAATCGAGCGTCTGAAAGAATCACGCAAAATCACTGATGAAGAGCTGCGCAAGGCTCTATCCGGTGAAGGCTTAAGCTATGAAGATTATCGTAAACAAACCAAACAGCAACTTTTGCGGGCCAGGTTGGTTAACCGGGAGGTTCGGTCGAAGATAGTGATTACCGACCAGGATGTCAAAGAATACTACGAACAGAACCTCACAGAGTATGCCGGTGAGAAGAAATATCACCTGCGCAACATATTTATCCGCATATCCCCCATGGCTACCGATGCCGACAGACGCAGTGCCCGGAATGTTATGGAAGCGATCCTGTCGGAATTGAAGGCGGGCAAATCTTTTGACGCCTTGGACAAAAATGAAACCGAATTGGGTCAACAATTAGATGGCGGCGATTTAGGTGACTTTAAGCAGGAGGATCTTTCACCTTCCCTGCGGGTCGCTGTTGAAAATATGAACGCCGGAGAATTTACCCCTGTGCTCGAGGAACCCTTCGGATACCAGATCGTTTATGTGGAAGACGTGAGTGAAACGGCCGGCAAATCGTTGGCAGAAGCTTACTCTGAAATCGAAGACAAACTTTTCAACCAGATCATCGATCAGAAATACCAATCCTGGCTTCAGACCTTGAGAGATCGGTCTCATGTCAAGATCATCAATTGAAGCGTCGGTTCCGGCGGCAAATTGATTTTAGCGGTGGACAGGGCGGGGAAAAATGACCACAGAAACGGAAAACACAACTCTCTCCTTTGGGCGTTACCTTCAGTCGATTCGAATCGAGAAAGGAATCAGGCTCGCGGATGTGTCCATGGAAACCCGGATTCGGCCGGAAACGCTGATTCAAATCGAAGAAGAAGATCATGAACGTCTACCGGATATCGTATTCGTCAAAGGCTTTTTGAGGGCCTATGCCAAGTTCATCGGTGCCGATGGAGACGAGGCCGTTCGTCGCTACATCTCCCGCCTTGAGGTCATGCAGAGAATTACCACTTCAGAGTTGGATTTGAAACGGTCGGGAGGGGTTTTCTGGCGACGTTTTCTGCTGTCTATCGGTGCTCTCTTGTGCCTCATTGTCGCCACGCTATATGCTGTTTCGATGTGGCGTGACAAACAGGCACAGACTGAGGAGTCGCCCAGCATGGTTACCGAACCGGCACCGGCGGAATCTACATCAGATAAATCCATACAGATTCAAGAAACGCCGTCACAGAATCAATCCGCTTCAGTAACCGACGAACCACCGCAACAAGCAAGCGAGGTGGCGACGACCGAAGCGGCCGATGTCGTTGCCAAAGACCCTGCGACGAACGCATTGCCAATAGTGCCGGAAGTTGATTCAGCCACCCAAACGCCAATTTCCGGATACCGTTTGAATATCGACACAATCGAAGAAACCTGGTTGAAAATCGCTGTCGATAACCAGGAAGCCAAGGAATACAATTTGTTTCCAGGTGATCAGATTGAACTGGAGGCGGCCGACAGCTACACTTTACTCGTCGGTAATGCCGGAGGAATCAAACTCCACCTTAACGGTAAACTTTTGGATCTTCCGGGAAAAAGCGGGCAAGTCGTCACGATTAAACTCCCCTAAGTAGCCTGTGTGATGGCGCGCAAGCCGATTAGTAGACCATCTGTCAATATCAATTTTAATCTTTATTTTTCCGAAAAGCCATGCGGGTTGAACTGAACAACACTATCCTGATTGACAGTGTCAAACGTCTACTGCGTCGCGGTGCTGTCACTCACCTCAAAAATATTGTCAACAGATCCCATGTTGCGGATCTTTCCGTGGTCTTTCGCAATCTGTCGCCACCGGCTCGGGACCGCCTTTTCAGCATGATAAAGGATGCTGAACGGAAAGGTGACCTTTTCTCCGAGTTGGATGAGGATATCTTTCTCGAACTTATCGGGAAGATTAAAACCGAAGAAATTGTGGTTATCTTCGAATCCATGTCCGCGGATGATGTGGCCGATTTGTTGGGAAAACTCCCGGAAGAGACGTCTGATGGCATCCTCAAAATTATGAAAAAAGAGGGTGTAGACCAACTCGAGGGTCTGTTACGCTATGAGGATGATACGGCTGGCGGCATCATGGTGCCGGATTTCATTGCCTTGAGCCAGGATACCACCGCAAAGGAAGCCATTTCATCCTTGCAGAAGGAGTACGTTGATGTGGAGATGCCCTTTTACCTTTATGTCGTCGATGAATACGGCAAACTGGTGGGTGTCAGCTCTTTGCGACAGCTTGTGGTAACACCGCCCGAAACGCCTTTGAAATCATTTATGACCACCGATGTGGTTTCTGTCCGAACCGATATGGACCAGGAAGAAGTTGCTAAAATTGTCGCCCGATATGATATCCTTGCGGTACCTGTCGTCGATGAATCCAATCGGTTGATGGGAATTGTCACGGTGGACGACGTGATCGATATTTTTAGGCGTGAGGCGACTGAAGATATTTTGCGAATGGCCGGTGCTGGCGAGGAGTTCGTGGAGACCAAATCGATATTGAAGAGCACGAGGATTCGGTTGCCCTGGTTATTTGCCAGCTGTATCGGCGGTATTCTTGCCTTTTTTATCATCAATCAATTTGAAGACAGCCTGAACAAATTTGTTTATCTGGCTGCGTTCATCCCGGTCATCATGGGTATGGGCGGAAACATCGGCACCCAATCTTCTACCATCGTTGTACGAGGCTTGGCCACCGGCCGGATTTCGATCACAGAAATCGGTTCAGTGGTCCTCAAAGAATTGGCTGTCGGCTGCATTCTTGGCGTGATTTACGGTACCATTATTGGATTTGTGGCCCATTTAAGTTACAGAGTCGAAATGCTGGCATTGTCAGTTGGTATGGCAGTGGTCGCATCGATGGCCATCGCCGCTCTGGTGGGGTCATTCGTGCCGATGGCCTTTGCCAGGGTTAACGTCGATCCGGCTGTGGCGACTGGGCCCTTTGTTACGACGTCGATGGACATCATCAGTGTCTTGTTTTACTTCTATATCTCCACGACCTTACTCAATCTATAGCTTGTTTGATATGTGGCGAACTATCTGTCTCGTGCTGCCCGCAAGGGAATCCCGCATGAAGCATAACAATGAATCCGGGTGAGCGGTATGTCGAGTTTGACAACTTCCGCCATCATACTGCGACGGGTAGAGTATGGTGATTTTGACCTTATCCTGTCTTTTTATACACTGGAAAAAGGCAAGATTTCGGCGATAGCGAAAGCTGCCAGGAAAAGTACCAAGCGGTTTGGGGGGATTTTAGAACTTTTCACGACTCTTGATATTGTTTGCACCTCCTCTCGACGCAATAGTCTTCCGGTTCTACAGGAAGCTGTTTTAAAAAACGCTTTCTCCGGCATCCGGGAAGACATCATGCGGACGGCTTATGCCAGTTACTGGGCCGAATTGATTGAAAGATCCTCCGAAGAAGGTCAACAGCAACCAGAACTCTATCGTTTGCTACAATTCACGCTATGTCGACTCGATCAAATGCAAACACCGCCCGAGGCGCTGAGCGTTTTATTCCAGATCCGGCTATTGCTTGCTTCCGGTTATCGTCCGGACCTGCGAAGCTGCCGGGATTGCTGCCGCAAGGTGGATGATGTCGATGCCAGAGAGTTCCAGTTCGATCTGTCCCGAGGCGGTCTTGTATGCCAGGATTGCATGGTGACAAAATCAGAAGGGTTGGTCATGTCAAAAGGCACACTCAAGCAGCTGCATTGGATTGAAACCGGAGGACTTTCTAAAGCGGGACGCGTCCGACTCTCTGGAGCAGCTATCCGGGAAAGCCTCAGAGTGCTCGAGGCGTTTGTCCCCTATCAGTTCGGAAAAGAACCACGCAGTTTAAAATTTTTACAGCAGATCAGAGAAAAATAACATGAACCTATCTCAAAAATAATGGGGTTCATGGCAAGTCACGAAACGGCGAAAAAGCGGCGCATACATGCCGTATGTGAGCATTTTGAGCCGGTTCGCAAAACAGCCATGGGCGCTTAGAATATTTTTGAGATGGGTTTATGCTGACGAAAGGCGACAGATGGTGGTGACAAAAAACATACATGAAAGCCTGAAAAAATCTACGGTACATACTTCGGTTCCTTGCCGAATCGATATGGGCGGGACATTAGACTTGGGCACATTTTACCATCCGCTGCGACACCTTTCGCCCTGCACCTTCAACATTGCCGTTGATATCAGAACTACAGTCAGCATCCTGCCTTACAGTGCCGGGAGGATAAAAGTCAGCTCGAAAGGTTTTGAAAGCGCCGAGTTTCCCGCCGATCGAGCGCCTTTCGATCATCCACTTGGTCTAATGTTTGCCACCGCTGCATACTTCCAGGCCGATGGCACCCATGTGATCATTGAATCAGGATCTCCGCCGCGCAGCGCTCTCGGAGGGTCTTCAGCCGCATCTGTCGCGCTGACGGCCGCTTATCTGATCGCTCTGGAAAACCTCATCTTGACCCCTAAGGTTCGGCAGCAGATTGCTTTTCTGGCCCATCGGATCGAAGAAAGTGTGGCTGGTGTTCCCTGTGGCCGCCAAGACCACCTCGCTGCAGCTTTTGGCGGTGTGAACGCCTGGTATTGGCAGCCAGAATTAACAGGGTTTGATTACAAGAAATCTCTCCTTTACAAAAAACGCGATGTCGGCAAATTAAGGCGAAATATTTTGCTGGCCTATTGTGGCGTGCCCCATGCGTCGAAAGACATCAACGGGCGGTGGGTAAGGCAGTTCCTCAGTGGTGAATACCGGTCTCACTGGTATGAAATAGTGGATTTGACCAAAAAGTTTATTGACGCTCTGAACGGTTGTAATTATAAAGATGCTGCCGATGCCATGAACCGCGAAACGGACCTGCGCCGCGAAATGACTCCCGACGTTCTGGATGAAGTAGGTGTAAAGCTGGCGGATGCAGCTCGAGCATATGAATGCGGTTCGCGGTTCACTGGAGCTGGCGGTGGTGGGTGCCTCTGGGCATTCGGTGATACCGGTAGCATAGAGCGGCTCAGACCGGTGTGGAGAGAAATTCTGTCCACAAGACCCGAAGGCTGTCTGCTCGATTTCGATATAGACACAGAAGGCCTCATGGAAACATAAGGCAAGACAGGAACGACTGGTACGGACGGCCATTTGGCAAGAGTGTGAGTTGATATCTATCACGAGAGGCGAACCATGAATTTTCAAGATGTCATTCTAGAGTTGAATAAATTCTGGGCCCGCAAGGGCTGTGTTATGGCCCAACCGTATGACATGGAAGTCGGGGCTGGAACCTTTCACCCGACAACTTTGTTGAAGGCTCTGGGACCCGAGCCCTGGAATGTTGCCTATGTGCAGCCATCGCGGCGGCCAACGGATGGACGCTACGGGGACAACCCAAACCGCCTACAGCACTATTATCAATACCAGGTGATTCTGAAACCTTCACCTTACGATGCCCAGAAGCAGTATCTGGACAGTTTGAAAGTTTTAGGTGTCGATCCTCTTGATCACGATATTCGTTTTGTTGAAGACGATTGGGAGTCGCCGACCCTTGGTGCATCAGGCTTGGGATGGGAGGTTTGGCTGGACGGAATGGAGATTACACAATTCACCTATTTTCAACTCGCCGGCAGCATCGAATTGAAGCCGATATCCGTAGAGTTAACCTACGGCCTGGAACGAATTGCCATGTATCTCCAGGGAGTCAACAGTGTTTACGATTTGAAATGGAACGACAAAGTGTCGTACGGCGATGTTCACCACCAGCAGGAAGTGGAACAGTCGACCTATAATTTTGAAAAGGCCGATGTCTCAGCCCTGTTTGACCTGTTCAACAAGTACGAGGCTGAATCCTTGGCCCAGATTGCATTCGGTCTCGTATTGCCGGCCTACGAATACTGCCTCAAGTGTTCCCATACTTTCAACCTCCTCGATGCGAGGGGAGCGATCAGCGTCACGGAGCGCACCGGTTATATCGGCCGAATTCGGAATTTGGCGCGAGGCAGTGCTGAGGCATACCTGAATCAGCGGGAAGAGAAGGGTTTCCCCTTGTTAAATAGGTAAATCGTATTCGGATCGAGTCTTCCTCCACACTACCGGGCGAATATATCGCCCCTCGTGAACAGCGGCTGAAGAGTACCGCAATCGCACGACAATGAATCAATCGGAACAGAGGTGATCATGGAAACATTATTGATAGAGATCGGATCGGAAGAAATACCGGCGGGCTATATCAAGCCTGCCTTGGAAGCGCTTGCTTCGAATATTCGGCAGAAACTTACTGATGCCCGTGTCGATCATGGTGAAGTAATCACATACGGAACACCGCGCCGGCTGGCCGTCAAGATCGAGCGTGTCGCTGCTCGTCAAAAAGCAGCCAAATCAGAGATCATCGGCCCACCGGTGTCTATCAGTTATGACTCTGCTGGGCAGCCAACCATGGCCGCACGCAAATTCGCTGAAAAGGTAGGGGTCGCCACCGGTCGTTTAAGGACGAAGGAAACCGATAAAGGGATGTACCTGTTCGTGGAGAAGACCGAGCGTGCCCTGGCAACGCGGACGTTACTGAAGAAAATCCTGCCGGAGATTATACTGGCCACACCCTTTCCCAAGAAGATGCGCTGGGCCGATCTCGACATCCAATTTGCACGACCCATCCACTCCATTGTCGTCCTGTTTGGCAAAAGCGTCATTCAGGTCCAACTGGGCCCCTTGAAGAGTGGGCGGTATACAAACGGCCATTATTTTATGAAACCGGGCCGTATCAAGATTGAAGATGCCGACGATTACCTGGAGGTTCTGCGTGCCGCGAATGTGCTGGCCGATATTGATGAACGCAAAAAGATACTGCAGGACCAAATTGGCAAAATGGCTTTAGATCTCGGCGGCCATATTCTTCCTGACCCTGATCTTGAGGATATCAACAACAACCTTGTGGAGTACCCTGTGGCAGTTGTCGGTAAATTCGACGAGGACTTTCTCGAAGTTCCCGACGAAGTTCTGATAAATGCCATGCGTGAACATCAGAAATACTTTTCGGTCCTCGACGAGAACAAACGGTTGATGCCCTGTTTTATCTCGGTTAACAACACCAAAGCCAGGGATATGTCATTGGTGGCCAGTGGCCATGAACGGGTGATCCGTGCTCGGTTGGCGGATGCAAAGTTTTTCTATCGTGGCGATTTGGATGTACCCAACGACCAACGGATAGATAAGCTCAAGGGCGTTCTGTTTCAGGCCAAACTTGGCACGATGTATGAAAAGACAGAGCGTGTGGCTGAAATTTCCGCCTATCTGGCAGATGTTATTGGGGCCAGCGATCCCGATATTCTTGGCCTGAAAAGTCAGGCGGTCCGGGCAGCTTGGTTGTGCAAATCTGACCTGGTGAGTCAAGTGGTGGGTGAGTTCCCGAAACTCCAAGGTGTAATGGGCAGGATTTACGCTGCCGAATCCGGGGAACCTGCCGCAGCTGCAGCTGCGGTTGAGGAGCATTACCGCCCGGTTTACTCGGGGGCGCCGTTGCCGGAGACAACCCTTGGGGCAATTCTCGCAATAGCCGATAAGATCGACTCCATTTGCGGATGTTTCAGCGTTGGGTTGGTTCCAACCGGCGCATCTGATCCATACGCTCTGCGACGCCAGGGGATCGGCATCGTCCAGATTATGAAAGAAAATGGTTTTACGTTTTCATTGATCGATTTGATCCGTTGCAGCTTGGAGATGTTCACTACCAATATTGCACCGGCTATAAGCGATCTAACACAGGATGTTTATGTTTTCATAAAAAACCGCATCGCCCATCTTATGGCTGAAGAGGGATATTCCAAAGACGTGATTGTTGCTGTCGTCGATGTGTCCAGTAACAATATCCCTGATCTGTGGCGTCGGGTCGAGGCATTGGAGGCGTTGAAAGCGCAACCGGATTTTGAGCCTCTGGCCGCAGCATTCAAACGAGTGGGTAATATCATTAAAAAAGCCGGCCGGTCGTCGGCAAACGTGCAGTCTCAAACGGTCGATATTGGCCTTTTTGAGCACGACAGTGAGAAGGCGCTTTATGATGCTTTCAAAGAAGTCGAACAAAAGGTTTCAGCAGCGGTCGGCCGCAGTCGATTCGACCAAGCCCTGCGCGACATTGCTGCTTTGCGGGGCAGCGTCGATGCCTTTTTTGACGGGGTTATGGTGATGACGGATAACCACGGTATTCGCGAAAATCGCCTGGCCCTGCTTGGCGGTATTGCCAAACTTTACGAAAAACTAGCGGATTTTTCGAAGATCTCTACATAGAATGTCGTCAACCGTTTGACCTGTTTGATGATTCATATGACGCGATTCGCTGACCACGTTGCGGGTTTGCGTAACTTCAGCTGTGTGCATTCCCCCGGTCCGATCCTTGGGTGCGGGGGATTTCTACCTGTATATTGCGTCAAAATCAAAAAGGATTTATATCAATAGCAATAATGGAGGAATGTTATGCCGTACGAACCTGAAAAGGACAAGATGCTAAAACAATGGCGGAGTGATGATACCGGGCTTGTTATCTCGATCAACCGCTACGGCGATGGAGAACCAAAGGTACAGATCGGCCCTCGAATACTGTTGAAAAAAGACGGCAGCCAACGCGCCCCGGTAAAAGCCGGGCGTTTGAGTATCGAGGACCTATTGTGGGTTTATGATATAATTGATGAAATAAAAGAAGAACTGTTTGCGTTGTCCAGGCCGTCCTGAACATTTTTTTAATGGACGCCAGAGGCCTGTGGGGAAACGGTTTACCGAAGAGAGTGCTGTGCATATGGCAGGCCCTAATAACAAACAAAATCAACCGTGCTGCAGAGATCAGGATAGCGGTATTTTCCAGCACGATGAAGCCGTTGTCAAACCCGTGAAGGGTAAACGTTCATTGTCCGTTGAATCACCAGTGGTTCTGGTCGGCACATCCGGCGACCTCAACACGTTGATTCGGATGATGCCGCTAAAATCGGTGCATCCTCAGCCACTCTTTAACAGCCGTTTGTACGCCAATGCGCACGACCCCCTATCAGCAGCCTTCATCGGCCCGATTGTCGGTGCGCCCTATGCCGCCATGGTGATGGAGACCTTGATTGTCTGGGGCGCGCGTCAATTTATTTTTTTGGGATGGTGTGGTGCCCTATCGCCAGAGCTGAAGATCGGCGATCTGGTCATTCCTACAGCCGCCATCATTGACGAGGGAACCTCTCCTCACTACCCTTGTGATTCTTTACCCTCAAAGGTATCGCATCCTACAGCAATTGCATTGGATCGAATCCGTCAACAGGCAGCCCGAGGCAAGATACCATTTCGCGAGGGTGCGGTGTGGACAACGGATGCTATTTTCAGGGAGACGCCTGAAAAGATCAGGCATTTTCTGACTCAGGGCGCATTAGCAGTCGACATGGAGACTTCGGCCTTGTTCACCGTCGCAAAGTACCGCGAAGTCGATATCGGCGGCATTCTGGTCGTATCGGACGATTTGTCTTCCTTGAACTGGGTACCGGGTTTCAAAACCGAGGCATTTTCTTCAGCACGTGTTCAGGCATGCGAGGTAATTAGGCGCATATGTCTATCCCTATCGACCCCCAAATCATCGCGAGAGTCGCCGAACTGAGAACGGCGCTGCACCATCACAACTATCGCTATCATGTGACTTGATGATCCGGAAATATCGGATGCCGAATACGACGCCCTGCTGCGGGAACTTATTCGGCTGGAATCCGTGTATCCGGATATTGTCAGCCCTGATTCGCCTACAGTTAGAGTCGGTGCGCCGCCACTTGCAAAGTTTAAAACCGCTATCCACAGCGCACCGATGCTGAGTCTCGATAACGGTTTCGTGGATGCAGATATTCTGGCGTATCACGAGCGGGTCTGCAGGCAAGCCGGTACGGACAAAATGTTGTATACTGCTGAACCTAAGTTAGATGGCTTGGCCGTTGCATTGACATATGAAGATGGTCGACTCGAAACCGCAACGACTCGCGGTGATGGTCGTGTTGGTGAGGTCATAACCGAAAACGTAAAGACCATCTCAGCTGTCCCGCTTGTGCTGGAAGCGATGCATGACCAGGATGTCCCCCGATTCATTGATGTCAGAGGCGAAGTTTTCCTGGAACGGGAGGGTTTCGAAATACTGAACCAGCAGCGATTGGATGACGGTTTACCATTGTTTGCCAATCCGCGCAATGCCGCAGCGGGATCACTGCGACAGCTTGATTCCCGAATTACCGCCCAGCGCCCGCTGCGCATATACTTTTACGGTATTGGATCGGCGGACATTCCAGAGTTAAATTCTCATTGGAAGCTCCTCGAATATCTGCGTTTGCTTGGATTTAGAATCAACCCCCTTATTCGACCTCATATTACCATTGAGCAGGTGTTGAACTACTACCAGGAACTGGATGCTAAACGCCACCAACTTCCATACGAAATAGACGGCGTCGTGGTAAAGGTAGACAGCTTGAATAATCAAATAGCGCTTGGAAACACGTCGCGAAGCCCCCGTTGGGCAATTGCTTACAAGTTTCAGGCGGTACAGGCAGTGACAACATTGGAGCGTATTGATGTACAGGTCGGTCGGACCGGTACTTTGACACCGGTGGCACACCTTAGACCGGTAAAAATCGGGGGTGTCACTGTCAGCCGCGCTTCATTGCATAATGAGGACGAAATTCGTAAGAAAGATATTCGAATTGGTGACAACTTGCTGGTCCAGAGGGCCGGGGATGTTATCCCGGAGGTTGTCAAAGTTTTGGGCACCAAGCGCACCGGCGATGAAAAAATCTTTCAAATGCCTGATCGATGCCCTGTCTGCCAAGCGGTAGTGGTTCGCGAGGAAGGCGAATCAGCCATCAGATGTGTCAATGCCGGTTGTCCGGCCCAGATAAAAGAACGCATCAAACACTTTGCATCCAAGAGCGCTTTCGACATCGATGGTTTAGGGCACAAACTGATCGACCAACTGGTTGAAAAAAATGTATTGGCTTCCTTTGCAGGCATTTTTGAATTGGAACAAAAGACAATCGAAGGATTGGATCGTATGGGCGTCAAATCCGCCCGTAATCTTCTCCTTGCCATTGACGGCAGTAAAAATGTTTCCTTGCAGCGGTTTCTCTTTGCATTAGGTATACGCCATGTCGGTGAGCATGTTGCACGATTACTGACCGAGTACTTCCAAAGTCTTGAGAAATTGTCAAATGCTTCGATGGAAGAACTGGAAAGTATCGATGGCATCGGGTCAAAAGTAGCCAGCAGTATAATGTTGTTCTTCAGCAGGGGCGAAAACAGGGATATAATCGATCGGCTGTTCCAAAACGGCGTTCACATTGTGCCGCCGACACCCGACAGGCAGGCAAAGGAAATATTGGCGGGAAAGTCCTTTGTTTTGACCGGCAGCTTAACTGGCATGACCAGGGGGCAGGCCAAGAAAGAAATCGAAGCAAATGGCGGAAAAGTCAGCAGTGCAGTCAGTCGTAATACAGATTATGTCGTTGCTGGTTCTTCGCCGGGATCGAAGCTTCGACGGGCCAGAGACCTCGGGGTCCCTGTGATCGATGAAACCGAACTGCAACGTCTCCTGAATGTGGCGACGGACGGGTAGTCGAGGCTAAATATTTTCAGCGGAGGTAATCGATGAATGAGACATAGAGTCCATGTCGTCATTACAGGCATTGTTCAAGGCGTTTTTTTCAGGCTTGAAACTCAACGTGCGGCTGAAAAATATGGTGTTAAGGGCTGGGTGAGAAACAAACATGATGGATCGGTTGAGGCGGTTTTCGAAGGCGACCGTGCGGCGGTGGAGTCCTTGCTGGCGTGGTGCCAGAAGGGCCCTCCGCGAGCTTCAGTAGACAATATTGACGTTCAATGGCAGGATTTTACAGGCGCGTTCGTAGAATTTCGTGTGACACACTGATTGCAGAACTGCTCAGGACAGGTAAAGCAGAAAACGGCCTTCGGTTCACTATTCCGCATTGCTTTACTCCAGCGCGGTGAGACCCCAAAAATACTATACAGATAGTTTTTTTTCGGTGGTCCGCGTCTATAGCAAGGACGGGCGTTGCTAATGCATAGGAGTGGTTTCAAAACCACATCTAACAGCCAATCCGCCAAAGGCGGACAAGTCACTGTGATGTGACCCTCCTCAAAACACTCACATGCACGCCCAAGTAAGCTGCGTTTTTGCGTCGGCCCACGCCTTGCACTTGGGCGTGATCCAAGGTACTGAAACCACTTCTATATAGATTTGTCCTAAAAACAGAAAGGCGGTTTATTGGCCGGGCCCAATAAACCGCCTAAAAAATGTTCATGTTTTAACTAAACGCTGTCACGCAATTTTTTCCCTGGACGAAATTTAACGACGTTGGAAGCCTTAATTTTAATTGCTTCACCAGTTTGTGGGTTACGGCCTTTGCGTGCCTTGCGACGAATCTTGGCAAATGTTCCAAAACCTACCAGTGTCACCTTGCCGTCCTTTTTCTTCAATGCCTTTGTGATGCCGTCCAACAGGGAACTAAGAGCGACGGTGGCCGCAGCTTTTGAGATCCCGGCATCTTTCGCCGCTTGGTCTATTAATTCTGCTTTTGTCATAACACGATTCCCCCTTATTGGGTTAGAAGTTTATCCATTCCGGCCCGACCGACCGCGGAATGACCATTACAGGTGGACTGTCTTTATAAAAGGATAGATCTGATGCCAAAAAGGTTGCCCGACCCAATGTCATATGTGCCAGATATTAAAGGAGTGCATCGACGAACTGCCGTGGTTCGAAGTCCTGCAGGTCATCTATCTTTTCACCAACACCGATATATTGCAGTGGAACGTTCAAACTGTTGTATATACTGATCACTATACCCCCTTTGGCGGTTCCATCCAGTTTGGTGAGAGCGATTCCCGAAACCTCAAGGGATTCGTGAAATATCTTGGCCTGGGATAGCGCGTTTTGACCTGTGGTTGCATCGAGAACCAAGAGGATCTCGTGGGGGGCATCCGGAAGTATTTTGGAGATGGAGCGCTTTATCTTTTTGAGTTCCTCCATCAAATTGACTTTTGTGTGAAGTCTGCCGGCAGTATCCACCAGCACGATGTCAGCCTCTCTGACGCGCGCGGCTTTGACAGCATCATAGGCAACGGCTGCCGGATCTGCTCCATCCTTGTGTTTGACGATATCGGCCCCGGACCTTTCAGCCCAGATGACGAGTTGCTCGACTGCTGCGGCCCGAAAGGTATCGGCGGCGGCAATCAACACTTTCTGGCCGTCAGCCAGATAGCGCGCGGCAAGTTTTCCGATGGTAGTGGTTTTACCGACGCCATTGACCCCCACGACCATAATCACTTTGGGTTTGATATCTGTAGAGTGTCGGGGCGGCTCTCCAATTTTTAAGAGGGCAAGAATTTCTGCTTTTAACACCTCTTTAAGTGTCGCTGCATCGCCGATCTTTGATGCTTTGGTGGAGACATTTTCCATCAGCTGCATCGTCGTCTGAACGCCGATATCTGCAGTAATCAGGATTCCTTCAATATCCTCCAGCATCGCATCGTCGATTTTGTTCTTTTCGGCAAACAATTCGTCAAGATCGGTGGTGAGGATTTTACGGGTTTTTGATAAACCGCGGCGCAAGCGACCGAAAAAGGATTTAGATGTTTCGATGGCTTCGCTAGAAGTTGAGGCGTCCTCGTCGACCGAGGCTGTGTTTGTGATATTTTCGGATGCTTCATTGTTAACCGGTTTCGGTGGATTATTCGATAACGGATCATCTGCACCAGTCTCTGTAATAATGGGCTGGACATCATCAGGTTTCTCGCCTCTTTTATTCGATCGTTTTTTCCTAAACCAGCTCAAAGCCATATGCTTGAATTAACTTTCCTTTTGTACTGTTATTTCAACGATCCAAATTAACCGACACCACCTTAGATACTCCTTTTGTTTCCATGGTGATGCCAAATAGCATATCAGCAAATTCCATGCTGTTTTTATTGTGAGTGACCATAATGATTTGAGATTTTTCGCCGATCAGCTTCAATAGGTTATTGAAGCGAAACACGTTGGCTTCATCCAAAGGCGCATCGATTTCATCCATTAGGCAGAATGCTGCCGGGCGGATGAGAAACAATGAAAAAATAAAGGCAATAGCTGATAATGCCTTTTCGCCGCCGGATAGAAGGCTCATTCGAGTCAGTTTTTTCCCCGGCGGATGGATCATAAACTCGACACCGGTTTCGAGGGGTTTTTCCGGCTCCGTCAGAACCATTTTGGCGCTGCCACCTTCAAAAAGTCGCGGGAAGACGTCTGTCAACTTTTCATTTACAAGATTGAATGTCTCGATGAACCGTTGCTGTGTTATGCGATTGATCTTCTTGATCACCTTATGCAGATCTTCGATCGCTTTGTTTAGATCCTCCCGCTGTTCACACAAAAAATCGTGGCGGGATTTAAGTTGTTCGAATTCATTGATCGCCGCCAGGTTGACGTCTCCAATGGCGCTGATCTTCTCGCGCAGTCCGAGCAATTCATTCTCAAGCGCTTCGGTTGTGTCGTCGTCCGGGTTTTCCGTCCCAGACTGTTCTTTGAGTGCATCGAGTTCCACACGGAATTCTTCAAACGGTTTGCGATGCTGCTCTTCAAGCCTTTTTATCGTGTTGTCCCGATGCACCCTGCGTTGAGTCTGTTCGATATCCAGTATACGGGAATTTTCCAGTATTTTATCGCGTTCGGATTCGAGTTCCGAAATTGCACTGTCACTGTCTTTGAGATGTGCGTCGATAGTGCTGTAATTGGACTCATTGGTTTCCAGGGTCTGTTCGAGTTCCTTCAGTTCTTCATACGTCAGGGCCAGACTGTTTTCGTCTTCGTTGACCCTTTGCCGGGCGGCGGTAGACTTCTGGTTTTTAAGGGCAATGTCTTCGGTAACGCTGACAAGACGGATGGCCCCGTCCTGCTGAAATTCCTTCAGGCGTCTAAGCGTACTATTGCTGTTTTCCAACCGGGCGGTCAGTGCGGTCACGGTCAGTTTGCGGTCGATGACTTTCCGGTTGACGGTATCCAGTCGAGCGGAAACATTGCTTAACTGTCTTGTCCGTTCAGCAACGTCTTCCCTTGCAGCGTCTATTGCCGTCGTTAGTTGTTCCAGAGCAGCGTTATATCGAGCGATTTCATCGTCTATGTCGCTTTCTTCACCCAATAATTGTTCGTGTTCCAGGTCGACAATTTCAAGATGACGGACAGCGTGTTTCAATTCTTCCGAAGCCCTGTAGAGCGCTTTTTCGGCTTCGACAACCTGGGTATCGACCGATGTCTTGTTTTCATATATCTGTTGCAGTTCGGTTTCAATCTTCCGGACGTCAATTTCCAAGCTGTTCTGTTGACTGCGGGCATCGTCGAGTTTTTGCTCGTAGGATACTATCTGTTGCCTTAGGGTCTTCAGTTCCTGCTTTTTTGCGAGAATGCCGGGTAACTTGTCCTTACTGCCACCGATCATGATTCCCTGGCTTGAGATTATATCGCCCTCTCTTGTAACGATTGTCCCCGGTCGGTCGTTGCTGGAATGAATATCGCGAGCCATTTGAATATTTTCTACCACCAGAACATTTCCGAGAAAGGCCTCGGCGATCCTCTCATACCCTTTTTTAACACTCACGTGACGTAATAACGTATCGGCGGTGGAGAACGCACCGAAAGGTCGAGGGTGGTCTTTACCGCTAGCAGACAGTGAACCAACCGGTATAAATCCGCTGCGGCCGGCATCGTTGGATTGCAGGTATTCGATGGCCCGTGCCCCGGTATCAGGACCATCTACCAAGATATACTGCAGGGATTCCCCCAGTATCGCCTCAACTGCGGGCTGATAATCCGGGGTCGGTTCAATGATATCGGCCAACAGACCCATGATCGCTTTGCTCGAAAAATCCCCTTTTTGTTGTGGATCGGCGGCTGTCTGGTTGGTGTCGGCGTTGAATTCGGGTGACTTCATGATGGCTTTGACACCGTCACGGTACCATTCGAAATTCTCCTCCATTTTTTTCAAGGTGGCATACTTTGACTTGGCATTATTGCGCTCGAGTTCGAGGGATTGCGTATGCTTGACTTGCCGGCCTAATGCTTCGCGTTTTTCATCGCTCAGCTTCCTTACCCGCTCCAACTTTTCTTTTAGCTCTGCCGCCTGCTGTGTTAATTGGGCCAAACTCTCCTCGGCGGTCGATTTCGACCCACGAAATTGCTCGACTTTCTGGCGAGCGGTGACGGCCTCCTCCGCGGCTCTTTTCAACCGCCGTTGAAGGTTCTCCTTATTATTGGCAGCATTTTGAAAGATGTTCTTATATCTGGCCTCTTCGGCCATACGGTCCATAAGGGCGGTTTTGCTTGTTTCTAATTCTTCACTCAGGTTTTCCTGGAGGGTTTTTAGTTCGGTAGCCTCTTCCTGCCCCTGGTGAAGATGATTCCTGATAGTAGTGATCTCTTCCTGCAGACGTGATATTTCACTTTCAGCCTGTTCGATTTCCGAACCGATTTTCTCGTTTTTGCTTTCCAGGTCCAACCGGGCGGACTGAAGTGCGGTCGATTCAGAGGTAAGACGCTCTATTTCCTGCTTCAAGTGATCGATATCGTTTTCAAGCCGATCGATCTTGCGCATGAGGTCGAATTTTCGCGACTTTTGCGTTGAGATCTCTTGATTTTTTTGCGCCCTTTGCAGCTTGATCTCCTCGACTGCAGCATCAAGCTTCCTAATTTGGGACGTGTGCTCGATGTCAGCGTCTTTGAGTTCCCGTTGCAGGCGGTCTGTTTCCTCAATCTGGCGGCAATATTCGGTATATTTCAAGAGTGACAGGCGGATATCGAGCTCATCAGCTCGATTCCGATACCGTTTGTAGCGTTCGGCCTTGCGGGCCTGTCGCTTCAGACTGCCCATTTGGCGTTTTATTTCAGAGATGATATCGGAGACACGCAGAAGATTTTGGTTGGTCGATATGACCTTGCGCAGCGCTTCGTTTTTTCGGTTTTTGTATCGGGTTGTGCCGGCCGCCTCTTCGATGAAATATCGACGTTCTTCCGGCCCGGCATCGATGATAGCGCCGATATTGCCTTGTTGGATGATGGAGTAGGATTTGGTTCCCAGGCCGCTGCCGAGAAATACGTTGTGGATGTCCTTCAAGCGGCACGGTTGCTTGTTGAGAAAGTAGCCGCTTTCACCGGATCGGAAAAGCCGCCGGCTGAGCATGATTTCGGTAAAATCTTTCAGTTCCTCCGGGGCGGAACCATTGTCATTGGCAAGAGTCAGCGTCACCTCGGCCAAGTTCAGCGGCGGTTTACCGTTGGCACCGGCGAATATAACGTCTTCCATCGATTTGCCGCGCAACTGCTTAACGCTTTGCTCGCCCATCACCCAGCGCAGGGCATCGACGATATTGCTTTTTCCGCAGCCGTTGGGCCCGACGATAGCTGACACACCCTGTGGAAATTCGATACTGGCTTTATCGCAGAAGGATTTGAACCCTGTGATTTCAAGCTTTTTTAGCTTCATTGCTCCTTGGCTCCCTGATCACCGGTATCAGGTTATACATCCACCGGTAAAAATCCGAAAGAGAATACCAGGAAGGCGGCTGAATGTAAAGGGAAAAGCACAACAGAGCGTGTTAATTTGGGCTTTAAAATACAACATGTGGTGGGTATTTGGCGGTGCCGTCGGCGCGTCATAAGTGGTCATCCGGAAACGAGAAAGGATAGCCGTTCGTCACCATTTTTTTTCCGGTGAGATTCCACCGGTCGACCGCATGGGGCATGAATTTTTCGAGGAGAGCTGAAATGGGTGAATACGATTCGTGAAATTTCCGGGAAAGCGGCCTAAAATTATGCACGCTTGGGCAATATCGAAAAATATGATATGCGATCGCTACCCCCATACTTTTTTGAATTAATTGAAGTATCGGGCGGATATTGAAAGGGCTTGATGAGAGCGGATAATTCCTTTCGTACTCATTTCGAAAAATTCCCCGCCACCTGATTTAATTAGCGATGGCTCGATTGAACATTTCGCGTATGCTCGCTTTGATCAAACGTTACTGGTTCCTGATCGCCCTGGGGGCCGTTTTTACCGTAACCCTCGCCGATAGAACCGGCACCGTCTCTTCAATCGGTCAGTGGCTCAAAGTACGCCACGGACCGGATATTGCGGTTGTTCTGATTTTTCTCGCATCCGGAATCCTACTTGAAATCGAACAGGTCAAAGCGGGACTGAAGGATCTCACCGGCACCATCGCCGCGCTGGGGATCATATTCATCATTGCGCCATTGACGGCATTGGCCTTTGCACAGATTCCGCTGCAAACCGGAATCCTGATCGGTATCTTTCTTGTAGCAGTAATGCCCACGACCCTGAGCAGCGGCGTCGTTATGACGGGGGCTGCCGGTGGCAATACGGCCCACGCGCTTTTTATCACAATTCTGGCCAACACCATAGCCGTATTCAGCGTGCCGATCGCGCTGTCTCTGCTGCTGCCGTTCATCGGCGGGTCGACAACGGTAATGATCGACCGGTGGCACATTATGGTCAAGCTTTTCAGCATCGTATTGCTACCCTTATGTGGCGGCATGGCGATCAAATATTTCGCAGATAGACTTTGCATCCGTATCGCGCTGATGCTGCAGGTTTTCAATCAAAGCCTTATACTGGTCATTGTTTGGATGGGGATTTCTCAGGCGCGGCAGGCCATCTTCGAAGGGGGGAGGTTGATCGGTGGAATTATTCTGTTGTCATTTCTCTTTCACGGTGTATTGCTGGCGGCTGCCTGGGGAATTGCCCACGCCTTTAGCATCGGTAGGGGCCGGCGGGAGAGTCTGATATTTATGGGGGCCCAGAAAACGCTGCCCTTATCGATTATTTTGCAGGTCGCTCTTTTTCCACAATACGGGCAGGCGCTGGTTTTCTGTGTGGTACATCACATCGTGCATCTGATAATGGATGGTTACCTGGTGGGGAAAATGAAGGCTTAGCGAGTTGAGTCCTCGGCGAGTTTTCATTAGCCGGGAGCGGCGAGAATGATCATCAGCGACTTCAGCGCGCAAACTCATGCATAAGGCAACCTACGGAAAGAACAGATTTTCATTATATAGTGGTTGTTAAAAGAACGTTCCGTTATGCGAACGTTTTTTTCTACAACCACTTATACCATCCTTCCGTATTTCGGAATTTATTTTTTGAAAAGCGGTATAATATGAAACCGTGGCTGGGAACTCGCTATAATAGGGCCAGATGGATATCGTTAGTGTCCATCCACAAATGGCTTTTTTAAAGTTTGACGGCCTTATCTTTGACACCGAAAATGCGGTTAAGGGTTTTTACTTTATGGGCAGACCCTAAATATTATTGAGCTCAGGTTCTAACGGATCTGCTACAAAATATTTCATTGTCCCTTGTGAATTAGCGGGTTACCCGCCCATCCTCTTTTTTCCGATAGGTGATAAACCAAAGCCCGCACGATTTGACATCAGAGGATCTGACTCAGAAAAGATTTGGTCCGCTCGTGGTCAGGATGCTTGAAGAAATGTTCCGGTGTTCCGACTTCGACGATGCGGCCGGCGTCCATGAAAATCACCCGGTCCGCCACTTCGCGGGCGAATCCCATTTCATGGGTGACGCATATCATCGTCATTCCTTCTTTGGCGAGGGTTTTCATGACATCCAGTACCTCGCCGATCATCTCCGGGTCCAGGGCGGAGGTCGGCTCGTCAAACAGCATCACCTTCGGATCCATTGCCAGAGCCCGGGCGATGGCCACGCGCTGCTGCTGTCCGCCGGAAAGCTGCGCTGGGTAAACATTGGCTTTGTCCCCGATACCGACCTTCTCCAACAATGTCAAAGCCCTGTCGGCGGCTTCTTTTTTTGAGCGTTTCCGCACGACCTGCTGCGCCAGGGTGACGTTTTCCGTCACCGTTTTGTGGGGAAACAGGTTGAAGGATTGGAAGACCATGCCCACTTCGGCCCGAACCTTGTTGATGTCGGTTTTGGAGGCGAGGATGTCGACCCCGTCGATGATGATATGGCCGCTGGTTGCCTTTTCAAGATGGTTCAGACATCTGAGGAACGTACTTTTGCCGGATCCCGACGGGCCGATGACCACCACGACCGCACCGGCGGCAATTTCGGTGGAAACATCAACCAGAGCCTCGACCTTGTGGGGAACATAATAGGTTTTGTATACGTTGCGGGCTTCAATCACGTTGCTGCGGTCCTCCTCTCCAAGTACTGGACGAACATGGATAAAGAAAAGGTCAACACCAGATACAACGCCGCGGCGAGGAAGAACATTTCAAAGGGATTCAGCTGGGTCGTAATGACTTCCCGGGTGGCCTTGGTCAGTTCACGCACGGCGATGATGCCCAGCAGGGATGAATCCTTGATCAGGCTGATGAACTGCCCGGCCAGGGGCGGGAGGATCTGACGCAAGGCTTGGGGCATGATGATGTAGCGCATCGACTGGGGGTAGCTCATTCCCAGCGATCGGGCGGCTTCCATCTGCCCCCGGCCGATGGACTGAATTCCCGCGCGAACGATCTCGGTGACATATGCCCCGGTAAAACAGGCCAAAGATGCCACGCCGTACCAGAGGTTTGGTATTTCACTGATGCTGTAGGCCGCCAGGAGTTGGTTTACCATGGTGCCGATGACAAAATACCAGATAAAGATTTGCACCAGCAGGGGAGAGCCCCGGATCAACTCGACATAGGTGATGGCCAGCCACTTGAGGGCCGGGTTGTCCGATATCCGGGACAATCCACCGATGATACCGATGATGATGCCGAATATAATCGAAAATAAACTGACCTTGAGGGTAATCCACAACCCCTGCAACATAATGCCGGTTTCCCATTTACCATAGCTGGCCAGAGTGTCGCCGGGATAGATAAAATCGCCCACAGCGACCCGGATATCCTTGGTCGGCACAGTGTAGGACTCTTCCTCGCCAACTCCCCGCACCGCGAGTAGGGACTGGTCACCTTCGGGGGTGATGCTCTCCAACGTCCCCTGGATTTCGGCAAGGATCTCCACCTGATCATGGTACACAAAAGCCGAAGGGATTTTATACCAGGCCCACACATAATCGATCCGCATGGTGGCGGCATAGATCAGAAAGACGATCGATAGGATGACAAGCAGAAACACACCCACCCAGAGATAGTACGTACTTTGCGGCATTGCGCGCCGGACTTTCGATTCGCGTCCCATCGGTTTCTCTTCTTTCAGTGAATACCGTATTTTGTTCTGTTGACCGGTGGCGGTAATTTTCGACCCAAAAACTTCTCAGGCCCCCGGCTGGAAGCCTGAGAAGTCGTCACGGAATGGGTTTATTCCGGACGGCGGCCATTTATTTGATTTGCTTGATCCAATCGGTGCTCTTGATCCACTTGTTGTAGATCTGGTCATAGCGGCCGTCGTTTTTGACTTGCCGCAGGAAGTTGTTGAGCCAGTTCATAAAATCGGGATCGCCCTTGCGGATGGCCCATGCCAGCGGTTCAAAGGTGAAGGGCTCATCCAGGAAGATCAGCTTGCCGGCACCCTGCTGGGCCATGAAAGTGGCGCAAAAGGGCAGGTCGTAAATGGTGGCATCGGCTTTGCCGGTCAGCACTTCGAGGGCCGCTTCCGACTCGACCTCAAAGGATTTATAGGTGGCTTTGGGGATCAGTCGCTTGATCGCCTGCTCGCCGGTGGTTCCCAGCTTGGAGGTCACGGTGAATTTCGGGTCGTTGAGGTCTTTGTATGATTTGACCACCCCTTCGTGTTTTTTGTTCAACAGGATCGTCTGGCCGACAATGATATAGGGGTCTGCAAAATTGATTTTGAGGTTGCGCTCCTGGGTGATGGTCATGCCGCTCATGATAATGTCGAACTTTTTGGTCACCAGGGCCGGGATGATACCGTCCCAGGCGGTGTTGACCGGCACGAACTTGACCCCCATGGCTTTGGCCATGGCTTTGGCCATATCGATATCGAATCCGATGAAGTTTCCCTGTTTGTCGGCCATTTCAAATGGCAGGTAGCCGGCTTCGAAACCGACCCGCAGTTCACCTCTTTTCACGATATCATTAATTGTCGATTGCCTGGCGAGTTCGATATCGTCACTGAAAGCAGCGGTGGTGAACAAGAAACCGCATGCCAGTAGAACTGTCAATCCTGTAATGAGACATTTTTTCATTCTTAGCCCTCCTTCAGTTAGTTTATGGTGGCCCGGTGAGGATCCGCACTGACGATCATCGCAGGCCCGTTATTGGTGAGACCACTTTAAAAAACAACAGGTTTCGGATCTATCTGCGGATATCCATATATAACCAACCGCTAGTGGTTTGGTTGGATTTTCATTAATTGTTATCGCTCTAAACCTATCAACTGATGCGGCAGATCGTGTCAAGCTAAGGATTCTCCCTCGGCAGGAATAAATGCCGTTCAGCTATTGAAGCGTCAATAGACTGCCTGTTTTTATATTAACGATTGCGTAAAGTAAAGCATTCTTTGCCGGTTTCTACTCTTAAACCGGACTGCGAATCGCTGTCAAGTATTCAGCAACAACACCCCATGCAATGCCCTCGCTAAGTCGGCGGCCGGGAGGTAAATCTTGACATCATCGATGCGGCCCAGATATGAAAAGACAGTTCCTAATGCCCATCGTCAAACTGAAAAAAACAGGGGGAGAAATGGTTGACCGAAAAACAATCAGTGCCGAAGAACTGTTGAACATCGCGGAAGTAGAGGAAATTACCAGTCCGGTCAACCGGGAACTGATTGAACGACGGCGCAAGCAGCCTCTGATTTGTGACGTTTTCAAACACCGCTTCACCTTTCTGAAGGAGGACGCCGGATACAGGTTTGAGGTCGATCGGGAAGCGCGAAAACAACTGCCGGATATCATCGAAAATAAAGTCCAGACAGTGGCCGGCACCGATTCTTCCGATGATGCGCACGCTGCGTCCTATCTTAAGCGGCGAAATATCGGAATTGTTTTTTCAGGCGGGCCGGCCCCGGGCGGACATAACGTGGTCGCCGGCGTGTGGGATGCGGCCCATAAGGCCAATCCGGATACAAAAATTTTCGGATTCATCCTTGGGCCCGATGGTATTATTGAGAACGAAGCCATCGAACTCACCAATGCACATGTGGACGCCTACCGAAATCTGGGCGGTTTCACCATGCTTAAAACCGGCCGCACCAAAATCGACACCCCCCAGAAAATGATCCTGTCCCGGGAAACCTGCAAAAACCTGGAATTGGATGCCTTGGTCATCGTCGGTGGTGACGATTCCAATACCAATGCCGCCTTTCTCGCCCAAGACCTGATGCAAGACGGTGTCCAGGTGATCGGCGTGCCGAAAACCATCGATGGAGACATCCAGGTCAGGGATGCCGCCGGTCATGTTTTGTGTGCCGTGTCTTTTGGTTTTCACACGGCCGCCCGAGCCTTTGCCTATGCCATCAGCAACCTTTGCACCGACGCCAGTTCAGATGTCAAATACTGGCATATCTGCAAGGTCATGGGACGGGTGGCCAGCCATCTGGCGTTAGAGGTGGCCCTGCAGACCCATGCTAACATTACGATTATCGGAGAGGAACTGGCCGATTTTGTCGACCGGAGCCGAATCAAAAAGGCCAAGCAGCAAAAAACGGTCGACTTTACCGCATATGGCATGACCTTGCGCCACCTCTCCCGGGTCATATGCGATGCCATTGTCCGACGGGCCGAGGTGGGAAAGAATTTTGGCGTCATCGTCCTGCCTGAGGGAGTATTGGAGTTTATTAATGAAATTCAGGTGTTTATTATAAAGCTCAACACGATCATCGGCGAATACAACGCCACCCATGACACCCGCTTTCACAATGACTTTCTCTTGATGGAAGACAAACTCGAACACCTGCGGCGTCTGGCCAAACGCTCGCGTGAGGACAGCTCTTTTACCGTTTGGAACACCCGCGACGACGATCTGTTCAACGACATTCCCGAGTTTTTCAGGGAAGGGTTGTTGACCGAAAGAGACGCCCACGGAAATTTTCAGTTCTCCCAAGTTGAGACCGACAAGGTTATTATGGGTTTGGTCAAGGACTACCTTGATATCTTGAAGGAGGAGGGGATATACCGGTTGGGTATCAAGCGGGAATACTACCAGAAGACAATGAAACGCGATGGCCTTGATCCTGATTTTTACGGACCGATTCTGTTCGAAAATTATAAAGACAGCGCTTACCTTTTACGAAAATCCTCCATCATCTCCCTCAAGACACTCGAGCAGGCGCTGATGAAAGCCAAAGCCCTCAAAAAGGGCACGCCGCCGCCAGCATTGGTGACAATTTATAAAAAATCGGTACCTCGTTTTAAAACCCAGACCCATTTTTATGGCTACGACGGTCGGGGGAGTGATCCTACCCGGTTTGATTGTAACTACACTTACAATTTGGGTCTCACGGTTTTCAGTCTGATCGCCAACGGTGCGTCGGGGCAGATGGCCGCCATTAAGAATCTGGAGCAGGATTTCGTCAACTGGGAGCCGATCGGCATCCCCATCGCACCACTCATGCACCTCGAAGAAAGGCAGGGCAAGTTGGTGTTGGTGATTGAAAAAAGCATTGTCGATGTAGATTCCAACGCCTGCAAAGTGGTCAGATACTTGCGAGAGAAGTGGCTTGCCGCACGGCCGGGAGACGACGATTACCGGCGGCCGGGCCCGATCCGTTTCGGTGGGCAGATTGAAGAAGACCGGCCGATTACCTTGAAACTTAATGCCGTCCGTTAATTCAGAGTGATAAGTTAAGAGACGATGAGGATTTTTAAAAAACGAGGAAAATGGCTGCCGAAGTTCGATTGGTTATTGTCCCTCTTGTGCTATCCGGCCGGATACATGCTGAAACGAATCCGCAGCAATGGCATTCAAAGATTTCCCAAATGTAAAGCGGCGCTTCTCAAGGTGGGCGTGTTTCCTATCAGAAATACGTATTACGAGCCGTTGTTTGACGAACGGCAACTGAAAGACGATCTCTTTGACGACCGGTCTCTCCCTGGAATTGACTGGAACGCGGAAGAGCAACTAAGCCTACTGGAATCTTTTGCATTTGCAGACGAATTGGCCGGTATTCCATTGAAAAAAGGAGTGGATCCAAAATCTTTTTTCATGCATAACGGCTTCTTCAGTTCAGGCGATGCAGAATTCTGGTACAACCTGATACGGTTGAAGAAACCAGACCGTATATTCGAGGTGGGAAGCGGATACTCGACGCTGATGGCATTGCGGGCGATTACAAAGAACAAGGCGGAAGATAAAAGTTATCAGTGCAGACATGTATGTGTCGAGCCTTTCGAAAATCCTTGGCTGGAAAACTTGGATATCGACGTCGTTCGCAGCAAAGCTGAAGACCTGGGGGTGAAGTTCTTCCAAGAGTTGGACGCCAACGACCTTCTTTTTATCGATTCTTCCCACATCATAAAACCACAGGGTGATGTATTGTTTGAGTATTTGCAGCTGCTCCCCTCGCTTAGCATTGGCGTCACAGTTCA
The DNA here is from genome assembly GCA_963719015.1 of uncultured delta proteobacterium. GTDB lineage: Bacteria > Desulfobacterota > Desulfobacteria > Desulfobacterales > SG8-13 > JARFQH01. The sequence continues at coordinate 56,537 of CAVRBA010000009.1, forward strand.
CATACATGACATTTTTTCACCCAAGGACTATACGACGAGATTGATCAGGGAAGAAGTTAAATTTTGGAACGAGCAGTATCTGTTGGAAGCCTTTTTAACCAACAACCCTGAGTGGAAGATAATCGGTGCTCTCAATTGGCTGCACCACAACCATTATCCGACCCTCAAGGCCGCTTGTCCTTATTTATTGCCTGAACACGAACCCGGATCCTTCTATATCCAAAAACATTCCCTCTGAATGCATGCGTTTGTCCGCTGTCAGTCCATTGCAAAAAACACGTCGAAACCAGCGGATTCAAGGGCTTTTTTGATGCGATCTGTTTTGCAGGACGCCATACGAAAGTAGTAGATTCTTTTGCCGGTCTGCTGTGCCGTAATTCCCACGTTCATGATATCACCGCCGCTGTCATTGATAATTTGTATGGCTTCTTTCAATGCCCCCGGATCACTTTTCATTACGACATCGATTCGCGAACTTCCGGTCAGGATACCCATCATGTCGATGAACGCCCTCAGGATGTCCGACTCGGTGATAATACCGACCAGTTTTCGACCATCTACTACTGGAATGCCGCCAATTTTGTGCTTGTAGATCAGTTGGGCGGCCATCTCGATATCTTCCTCCGGGCTGACCGTAATCGGATCGCTGATCATCAGGTCGGCCAGAGAAACATCCGCCACCATCGAGGGAATCAACCCCTGTTTTAAATCGGCCAAGGTCAGAAAACCGCGGAGTACTTTATTAGAAGAAACCACAGGCAGGTGGCGGATGGCGTTGAGTTTCATCAATTCCAGAGCGTCAGTAATGGATGCGCTCGCGGTGATGGTAATGGGTTCCGCAATCATCAGATCCCTGACCTTCATCGGTTCCTCCTTATTGAATCGGAACAAAAAATTTCACCGGCCGACGGGTGTGTACCGGCAAGGAGGGTGCAAACACTCCTCCCCCCCCTCCCCCGCTTATCGCGGCGAAAGCCAACGGTATGCGGCTGGCCAACGTTTAGGGCTGATCCCATCCTGCCGGTTGATAATTGCACAGCGGTTCCTGGGCCAGCATGTCACCGGTGGCCTCGTAGGCCCTCGCCCGACAGCCGCCGCAGAATTTCCGGTACTCGCAGGCGCCGCATTTACCTTTCAGGTCGTTATATTGACGCAGGGACTGAAACGTCTCCGAGTGATTCCAGATGTCGGCGAAGGAGGTCTGAGTAACATCGCCGGAATTGACATTCAAAAAGCCGCAGGGCTGGACGATACCCCGGTGGGAGATAAAGCAGAACCCAGTACCACCCAGGCAGCCTCTGGTTACCGCATCCAACCCGTGGGTCTTGGGTGAGACGGTCTTGCCTTCCGCCTTGGCCCGTTGCCTCAGGATCCGGTAATAATGGGGCGCACAGGTGGCCTTCAGCTGTAAGGGGGTTTTGCCTTGTTGGTCATAGAACCAGTTGAGGGTCTGCTCATATTCTTCGGCAGAGATTTCCTGGTCGACAATATACTTGCCCCGTCCGGTGGGAACCAGAAGAAATATGTGGTGGGCCACGGCACCAAGTTCTACCGCCAGCTGCTGTATTTCAGGTATTTCCGCCAGATTGGTGCGTGTGATGGTGGTGTTGATTTGAAATTCGAGGCCGGCCTTTTTGGCCATTGCGATGCCCTGCAACGCCCCTTCAAATGCTCCCTCAACACCTCTGAATCGATCATGACGATCAGCTGACGCACCGTCCAGGCTGATACTGATGCGCTTGATACCGGCATCAACCATTTTGTGGGCGATCGCTTCGGTGATCAGGGTGCCGTTAGGTGCCATGACCATCCGCAAACCGAGTGAGGTGCCATGGCTGGCGATATCGAAAATGTCCGACCGCAACAGGGGTTCCCCCCCGGTCAAAATGACGATGGGCTTGCCGACATCGGCAATCTGGTTCAGTAGCCGAAGGGCTGCCGGTGTGTCGAGTTCCCCACTGTAAGGGCCGCGAGTGGCCGCTGCGCGGCAGTGAACGCAGTTGAGATTGCAGTTACGGGTCGTTTCCCAGGCAACTAGTCGCAGGGCAGGTGTTTTAGGCTCCTTGGGATTGGATGGCGTGTGATCGTTTTTGTCCAATGTATGTGGGTGCATCAATACTCCATTGCTGAATATGGAAAGCATGCGACGGAATATCTACAGGAATCGGTTCACGATAATTTATCCCGTAACTAAGTTCCGTTATGCGTGACGCTCAGTGAAATGTTATTGTTTTTGTACGGTCAGTCTCTGATCAGCTCCGCAGCTTCCATGGCAAAGTAGGTTAGAATCAAATCCGCTCCGGCCCGCTTGATGGCCGTCAAAGTTTCGAGCATGACTTTGTCTCCGTCCAGCCAGCCCTTTTGGGCGGCAGCCTTGATCATCGCGTATTCTCCGCTGACATTGTATGCAGCGATTGGCAGGTCGATTTCCTCGCGGACACGGCAAATAACGTCCAGATAAGCGAGAGCCGGCTTGACCATGATAATGTCCGCGCCTTCCTCTACATCCATGGTCACCTCCCGGATGGCTTCCAGAACGTTGGGTGGATCCATCTGATACGTGCGGCGATCGCCGAATTTCGGTGCTGAATCGGCGGCTTCGCGAAAGGGACCGTAATATGCGGAACAGTACTTTGCGGCATAGGACATTATGGGTAAGTGACTGAAACCGTTTTCATCCAGAGCCTCTCGGATTTCAGCCACCCGTCCGTCCATCATGTCGGATGGCGCTACCATATCAGCCCCGGCCTCGGCATGCGAAAGGGCGGTGCGTGCCAGCAGATCAAGGGTGGCATCGTTATCGACATTCCCCTTTTCAACCACGCCGCAATGCCCGTGATCGGTATACTGGCAGAGACAGACGTCGCTGATAACCGCCAGGTCGGGCAAAGCGTCTTTGACCGCCTTGATCGCCTGTTGGACGATACCATTTGCGGCATAGGCACCTGTTGCCAATGCGTCTTTGTGGTTGGGTACGCCAAATAGGATGACGGCGGGGATGCCCAGGTCTACCGCCTGCCGGGCGGTATTAACCAGCCGATCTAAGGATAATTGATACTGGTCCGGCATAGAGGGAATCGGGTTCTGGATGTTTTTTCCTTTTACGGCAAAAAGGGGCAATATGAAATCGTCAACGCTGAGCCGGGTTTCACGAATCATGCGCCGAAACGCGCTGTTTTGCCGCAGCCGTCGCGGCCTGTAATCGGGGAATAGCATCGTTGGGTGTATCTCCCTTTATTTGATCTTTTGGAGGGTGTTCGCGCCGATATCCGATTGGTTGCCACGGGCCGTCCATGAACAATACGCACAGATGGCAGTGCCCAACAGCCACGTTGCCGGATTCTATGGCTGGATCGTCGAAGAGCAACCAATATCTGCCTTCGATTCACGGCGGGCGGGCTTCAGGCACACGACATTTAAAATTCCTTACTCACAGCGTTGCCCGGCGCCAGCTGCATCGGCAATTTCTTCGTCCGTCAGGTAGCAAGCGGGATCCGGTGCCCAAACATCGTTGGTCAGCGCTTCGGCTCGGACTCTGAAATTTCCTGCGCATATGTCCAACCATCTGCAACTGGAGCAGCGACCTTTGACATGGTCTTTCTTTTTTTTGAGTTTCTGCAGGAGCGTGTCGGACGTATCGGTCCAGATTTCGGAAAATGGTCTTTCCGTGACGTTCCCGAAACTGTGGTGACGCCAGAACTGATCGGCATGGACATCACCGTTCCAACTGACACATCCGATACCCCGACCGGAATTGTTGCCCTCGTTCATCTTGAGTAGCTGCAGAACTTCATTTGCGCGTTCGGGGTTCTCTTTTAGGAGCCTCAAATAGAGATAGGGGCCGTCGGCATGGTTGTCCACTGTCAGAACCTCTTTGGGCTTGCCGCGGTCATGAAGGTCCCGGGTTCGATCGATGATCAAATCCACAGCTCGGCGTGTCTCTTCGTGTGAAAGGTCATCCTCCACCAGCTTCGATCCACGGCCGGCGTAAACGAGATGGTAAAAACAAACGCGGGGGATATCCATTTCTTCCAACAGGTCGAATATCCTTGGGATCTCGTTGACATTGAATTTGTTAACGGTAAACCGCAACCCGACTTTAATACCCACGGATTGGCAATTTTGAATGCCGCTAAGCGCCGAGTTGAATGCTCCCTTGACACCGCGAAATCTGTCATTGATTTCTTCCATACCATCCAGACTAATGCCGACGTAAGAGAGACCGATGTCCTTTAGTGTCCGGGCCATTTGGGCGCTTATGAGAGTGCCGTTGGTGGAGATGACCGCTCGCATGCCCTTATTGACGGCGTATTCTGCAAGTTCCGGCAGATCCTTGCGAACCAGAGGCTCACCTCCCGAAAAAAGAATGACCGGTACCCCGAAGCCCGCGAGATCGTCTATAAGATCGCGGCCTTGCTGGGTTGTCATCTCGTTCGAATAAGATTGATCCGTGGCGTGGGCGTAACAGTGCACGCACTTAAGATTGCACCGTCGGGTTACATTCCAGACCACTACCGGCCGTTTATCTTTCGAGAACTGCAACAGATGAGAAGGGAGTTGGGAAGAATGTCGGCTGTATCGTAATGCGTCCGACGGTTCAACGGTTCCACAATAGAGTTTAGATATTCCAATCATAGTATTCGTTTCAGGTGTGTTTTCGGTTTACTGGTTGCGGTGGAAGTGAAAGGTCATGGCGCACGGCGGTTTGTATCCGTATCCGTTCGTCAGGATGGGTCCAATAGCTTGGCGAGCATGCTGCGAATAAAGGTTTCAGGATCCAATATTGCCTCTCGTGTGACAAAGAATCGACTTTTACCGGTCTTTTCGCGCACCAATTTCAGGCCGTGTTCAAAATTATCGTTCAACTGTTTGTAAAACTCGTCCAAATGCATATCAGATGTTACAAACTTTTCAATGATAAAATCGATGGCCTCCTCTTCAAGGACGATATTGATGTCATGATTTTTGAAAAAGTACAATTCTGTTTTTTTGACCTCATCGTAATAGGACCGAATTTGTCGAATCGCCGTACCGACATCCACTATGTGACTGGCATAGCAAAGGGCCACTATGCTGATGCGCGAGTCGGTCATCGTCAAGCTGAATTTTTCAGCCATTTTGCGCGAGTTGGTTTTTAGGTAATCCTTGATAAAGGCCTGTTCTTTTTCGCTTAGTTCTTCAAATATTCTGTGGAGTGCCTCACTGTGCGGTGCTGCAATCGTTTCGGCCAGTACCTTTTCCGGTTGGCGAATGACGTATTCGGTAACCGGAAATATGCTGATGTCGATTGACGGCAGTTTGCGTTCGAACGGCATCAGTGACTTTTCTACAGCGCTGACCAAACCCCGCGCACCGGTATTTTCGTCGAAGGCCATTTCGGCTATCAGTCTCAGGGCGGCTTCATCGAATTTGATGTTTATGCCGTAGGCTGCGAAATCGAGTTTCTTGCCCAGGATAATCGGATTGTTTGGGTTCTGCAGGATGTCAAACAGGTCCGATTCGGTCAAATGTTCGAATATGGCGCGTACCGGCAGGCGCCCGACAAATTCCGATTCGAATCCGTAAGTGATGAGGTCTTCGGAGCGTAATTCCTGAAGGATGTCCAGGTGTTTCTGCGTGTTTTTGACCGGGGCGCCGAATCCGATTCCCTTTTCATTGAGTCGTTTACCGATGATTTCCGGCAGATCGGCAAAAGCGCCGCTCATAATGAACAAAATATTCTTGGTGTTGATGCCGTGTTTGCTGCGTTTACCTGTTTTACGGTAGCTTTCTATTTCCTGAATCATCGATATCGGGTCGTGCGAAACCTTCAGATCGACTTCGGTATCTTCCATCGGTTTGAGCAACCCGCGCTGCACACCGGCACGCGAGACGTCGGCCCCGAGATGCGAGCGGCTGCCGGCGATTTTATCGATTTCATCTATGTAAATAATTCCATACTGAGCCAATTCGATGTCGTCGTCAGCTTCCCGTACCAGATCACGCACCAGATCTTCGACATCGCCGCCGACATAACCGGTTTCACTGAATTTGGTTGCATCCCCTTTGACAAAGGGTACCCCTATCTTATTGGCGATAAGCTTAATAATGTAGGTTTTTCCGACCCCGGTGGGTCCGAGCATCAGGACGTTGTTCTTGATGCTACCGACCATTTCGGAAACCGTATCGCTAAGGCTGAGGGACTTTTTGATCCGATTGAAATGGGTGCAGATCTTGGTGGCCAAAATCGCCTTGGCTTGATCCTGTTTGACGATATATTGATCCAGGTAAGCAATCAGGTCCTCGGGCAGGAGATCAAAGTTAATGTTTTTTTCATGGCTGGATTTGGCTTCCGTTTTATCCAGCGCCAACTCCTGGTTCACCACCACCGGTGAAATTATTTTAACATTATCCTTGAATTTCTTGCTGAGAAACTCACTGATTTCCTTCTCTATTTCTTTCGGATGGGGTGTTTTTTCATTCTGCGGTTTCATTATGGAGGAAGTATAATCATATCCCAATGGATTTGCAACCGCACGGAGCTTTCGGGACCGGTGATTCCAGGGCATTGATAGACGGCGGGGTAGGGGAGTGCGTTCTTTCTCGGTCGTCTCCGAAAGTATGATCAATCGTGCTTGTGTCGTTGTAACCTTTTAATGATCCGCTTCGCGCGGCGCCTGATGTCCTCTCGCATCCAGTAATAAAGGATCGCGAACCAGCAACTCATTTTTTGCCAGCTGTTGAGCGGAGTGCGGTGGACGATAGCCGCATAACCGACATAAAGCATCAGCCGGTGTCCCCGCTTTTTCTTTAAGCGTTCACTGTAACGGGGTAAACGCACCTTCCAGCGCTCGAATGCGGCCCGTCGTGTGGAGAGGCAGGCGTCCAGATGGCAAAGTGGCCCCAAGAGGCATAACTCGACAGCCAAAAGGCGGTCGGTCCAGGCATTTATGGAGAGCATTGCCGTCCGCTGCAGTGCGTCGCGACGGATCAGACTGTAGATGGGATCGAAGAGAAGCGCCGGTGGGGTTTGCAGCAGCAGCAGTGCACGGCTAAGTCTCTGAAAAGGGGTCGGCGCATCGACACGCGGCCCGGGTACATCGATAATATCGATGTTGCCTTTATCGTCCATAAACCGCCATTGGGTGGTGACACCCACGGCATCAGGTCGTGCATCGAGGGCCGCCACGCACATACGGGCGTATGCGGGTTCGAGCCAGTCGTCAGCCCCCATCCAGCGGAAATAGTCGCCCAGGGAGAGCTCGAACACGCGGTTGAAATTTTCAATCTGCCCAATGTCCTCGGCGTTGCGGGTGTAGCGGATGCGCGGGTCACGCTCGATGTACCGGCGCACGATTTCTCCGGTTCCGTCGGTCGAGGCATTGTCGCATATGACGACTTCGAGGTCGTCGAAATCCTGTGCAAGCAATGAGTCAAGGGCCCGACCGATAAAGCGTTCACCGTTACGCACCGGGATCGCAAAGCTTATGCGGGGGCGGTTGTTGCGGACAGCAGAACTACTTGTGACCGAGGCCGTGTATGCGTTCATTGCGCGTATCTGCCGGTTTTCTTTGTGTGGCTGAGCGTTGGTTTGAACTGCCGTAAAAATCGCAAGATGCCAAATGCGCCAGTGATTGTCAACTGCAGAGACGTGCTGCTGGTGAGTAATCCGCTTGGGCTTACCGTCGACCGGCCGACGGATAACGCGCCGTTATTTGATACTAAAATTCGGATCATAGATTCGGTTGCCGATCGGCGATTCTTTTTTACAATAGCGGTGTAATTTGGTATTTAGTGCCCATCCTAAAATAGTTGATCGTACTTTTTTGTGTTCATTTAATATATTGGACACTTTTTATGCCCGATATGATTATATCAAGAATGTTAACATTGCAGGGGTATTCACATGAAGGTGGCTATATTGGCGGGCGGCCTCGGCACGAGGCTGGCGGAAGAGACTGAGATTCGACCCAAACCGATGGTTGAGATCGGAAACAAGCCGATCCTGTGGCACATCATGAAGATATATGCTCATTACGGCTTCAAAGATTTCGTCGTTGCTCTGGGATACAAAGGCGAGTACATCAAAAAGTACATGGTTGATTGTTGCTCTCTGACCAGTAACCTGACGGTTAACCTGAAAAATGGCCAGATCGTTCGGCACGAAGGCAACGATATGGATTGGACCGTCCAGCTGATCGATACGGGAATGAAAACCCAGACCGGCGGACGCATCAAAAGGTTGGCATCATATATCGGCAACGAAACGTTCATGCTCACCTGGGGGGACGGTGTTGCCGACATCAACCTGGACCAACTCTTATCGTTCCACCGATCCCATGGAAAACTGGCCACCCTGACGGCCGTACGCCCTCCAGCCAGGTATGGCCACCTCGAACTCGACGGTGATCGTATTGCGGAATTCTCCGAAAAGCCGCAAACCGGAGAGGGGTGGATCAACGGCGCCTTCTTTATACTCGAGCCGGCTGTGTTCGACTATATCGATGGTGATGCCACCCAGTGGGAAAAGGAACCGCTTGAGAACCTCGCCAGAGACGGGCAGTTAATGGCATACAAGCACACATCTTTCTGGCAATGTATGGACACTCTCAGGGAAAAGCATATTCTGGAAAACTACTGGAATGCAGGCGGGGCTCCCTGGAAGATTTGGAAGGATTGATAATGAAGGTATTGGTCACTGGTTCTCAGGGGTACATCGGCACCGTTCTGGCCCCCATGCTATTGAATAGAGATCACGATGTCATCGGATTGGACACCGACCTTTACAGCCGGTGCACGTTCACCGGACAGTTAGCAGATATAGAAATATTCAAAACAGATGTTCGTGATTTGCAGAAGGACGACTTGGTCGGTTATGAGGCGATTATCCACCTGGCCGGCTTGTCTAATGATCCGTTGGGTGATTATCGGCCGGCGCTGACAGCGGAAATTAATGGTGACGCGTCGATTCGACTGGCCGAAAAGGCCAAGGCTGTCGGTATCAAGCGCTTTTTATTTGCTTCCTCATGCAGCAACTATGGCGCGGCCGGAGAGAAATTTCTTGACGAAGAGGCTGATTTCAGACCCGTAACTCCCTACGGGGCTTCTAAAGTCGATGTGGAAACAGCCCTGTCAAAAATGGCGGATAACGGATTCAGCCCAACGTTCATTCGTGCGTCAACTGCCTACGGGTTGTCGCCCCGAATCCGATTTGACCTGGTGGCGAACAATCTTACGGCCTGGGCTTTTACCACTGGCAAGGTCTACCTGAAAAGTGACGGAACACCGTGGCGACCGATTGTGCATGTGGAAGATATATCCAGGGCGTATGTTGCGGTATTGGAAGCGCCTCGAGAACTTATCCACAATGAAGCCTTCAATGTCGGTACCACAACGGAAAATTACCAAATTTGCGAAATAGCCGATATCGTCAAGGATGTCGTGCCGAACTGTAAAATAGACTATGCACCCGACGCCGGGCCGGATAAGCGCTGCTACCGGGTGGATTGCAACAAGATTGCCAGGATTCTAAGGACATTCAAACCCCAGTGGACGGCACGGCGGGGCATCGCACAACTTTACGAAGCCTATCAGCAGGTCGGCTTGACCCTCGAAGCGTTCGAAGGTCCGAAATTTAAAAGAATCGCTCACGTGAAGAAATTGATCGATGGAGGGATGCTTGATAGAAACCTTCGCTGGATAAACAGAGACAATCGACAGAGACAGTCAGGAGAGGTTGTTTAGACAAGCGACATTATCTTTCACCCGATTAGACGTGTTTTCAACACCTCGGATCACGCCCAAGAACAAATCGTGGGTCGACGAAAAAACGCTGCATAAACGGAGTGTGTGACTATTTCGTGCAGGACCATAACACCGTAATTGGGTGATAGATGGGATTTTGAAACCACTTCTAATCACCGGCCACATTTTTTTCACTCCTGCCACAACAAGAGGAATACTCATGAAGGCGCACGATGCAAAATGTCGTTCATGTAATGAAAAGAATCTTGAAATCTTTTTGGATTTAGGGGAAAAACCGCCATCGGATCGTATTTTAACAAAAGAAATGCTCAAACAGAAAGAAGCATTCTATCCTCTCGAAGTTGCTTTCTGCCCGCACTGCAGTTTGATTCAAATTTTAGAGACCCTACCCCCAGAAGATTTGTTTAGCGATGGTTACGAGTATTACTCTTCCTTTATTCCAGCGCTTTTGAAGCATTCACGTGAAAATGTTCTTGAAATTATCAATTCACGACAGCTTGGTAAGAAAAATCTTATCGTCGAATTGGCAAGCAATGATGGGTACTTACTGAAAAACTATGTGGAAGCAGGAATTCCGGTGTTGGGCATCGATCCGGCGCCAGGTCAGGTTAGAGCCGCGGCCGAAAAGGGTGTTCCGACGCTCAATGCCTTTTTCACCAAGGAGCTGGCGGCTCAGCTTCGTGAAGAGGGAAAACGAGCCGACGTTGTCCATGCCAATAATGTGTTGGCGCATGTTGCTGATACCAATGGATTTGTTGAGGGGATTCGTATCCTTTTGAAGGATAGTGGCGTTGCGGTGATTGAGGTGCCGTACATCGGAGAACTCATCGACCATTGTGAGTTTGACACCATATATCACGAACACCTGTGTTATTTTTCGGTCACTGCCTTAGACCATCTGTTTCGGCGTCATTCGTTGTTCTTGAATGACGTTAAGCGGATTCCGATCCATGGCGGTTCTCTTCGGCTTTATGTGGAAACAGAGGAATCGGTCAGCAAAGAAGTGGATAAGTTTCTGGCCGAGGAGGCCGAACGGGAGATGAATAAAATTAACTACTACCGAGACTTCACCCAGCGCGTTGAGAAACTCAAGGCAGATTTGTTGCGTCTTCTGCGATCGATAAAAAAACAGGGTAAAAGAATCGCGGCCTATGGGGCCGCCGCTAAAGGTACCATGATGATTAATTATGTGGATATTGGTACCGATTTGATTGAGTTTGTGGTTGATCGGAATACACATAAGCATGGGAAGTACATGCCCGGTAAACACATTCCTATTTTCGATACGGATAAATTGATAAGAGAAATGCCCGATTACGTGCTGATTCTGGCCTGGAATTTTGCGGAAGAGATCATGCAGCAGCAGGAGGCGTATCGACGGCAGGGCGGCCGTTTTATCGTACCGGTTCCCGAACCCAGGATCGTGTGACGGTCGGCTGAATTTACTATCGCGGCCATAATATAGATTTGTACTTATTCAGCGGATTAATTTCACCGCCCATTCGCTGCGCTCATTAGAGGCGCAAAGTCCGCAGAGAATTTCTTTCTATTCCTTTTCGCTGAGCCCCGCTAAACATAAGCGGGATGTAAACAAGCGCGAAAAGAAATAAACTTCAGCCCTTACGGGCAGGAAATGCTTTATATAATTTGTCGAAGGCATGCTGGTTTTCATTTGCCGGAGGCCGACCATTAATTATAAGATCCGATCGGTCATCCCGCCTAGCGGGGCGTCTCAGCGGCAAATGAAAAATAAAAATTTACTCTGCGCCCTCTGCGACTCGAACGAAGTGGGTGGTGAAAGCACGTCTAAGCAATAGTCTACTTATCAGGAACGGGGACTTGCATAGCGCTAAATGAAATCTAACCATGACATTCCGCAGAAAAGATTCGCCTGTCCGTCTGCGGCTATTCGGATATGCGTATCTTTTACGACATGAATAATATACCGGTCAACAGCGTCATGAACTGCGATACACGGGAAGACGGCCCGGGCTTTTCCACGGGGTGATCTTTCCCTCGGATTTTGTCGTGCGTGCGGTTTTATCTGGAATACCTGTTTCGATCCGGAGGCCGTCAGGTATTCTTCCGCATGCGAAGAATCTCAGGGTTACTCACCGACTTTCAGCGCATTTGCAAAGAACCTGGCCCAATACCTGGTCGATAAATATCAGTTAAATGGGAAAAAAATTGTTGAGATCGGTTGCGGCAAGGGCGAATTCCTGAAGCTCATCTGCGCCCTCGGCCATAGCAGCGGTATCGGAATCGATCCGGCCTATGTTCCCGGTAGAAATTTTGCGCAAGAGCCGGTTGACGAGGTTGACTTCATCCAAGACTATTACTCGGAGAAATACTCCAGGTATCAGGGAGATTTGATCTGTTGCCGGATGACATTGGAGCATATTCCAGACCCGGCTAATTTGATCGCCACCCTGCGGCGTTCCATTGGGGACCAAGCCAATACGACCGTATTTTTCCAAGTGCCGGATGTGACCCGAATATTGAAAAGCTGTGCCTTTGAAGACATTTATTACGAGCACTGTTCGTATTTCAGCCCCGGATCTCTGGCACGGCTGTTTCAGCGGAACGGATTCGATATTCTCGATCTGCAAACGGCGTTCAACGATCAATACGTGCTATTGGAAGCCAGACCGTCGCAAAAGGGTGAGGAATCAAGACACTCCCTGTGCGAGCGTGTTACCATCATGGATGAACTCGTTTCAAGCTTTCAGGCGGATTGCCCTGAAGCTTTACGCTACTGGGAAAGCCAACTCGGCCATTTCGAACAGGAAGAAAAAAGAGTGGTCCTCTGGGGTGGCGGATCCAAAGGCGTCGCTTTTTTACATGCGCTTAATACATCTGAGATTATCGAATATGTTGTCGATATCAATCCCTTCCGGCAACAGACCTTCATGGCCGGCACTGGGCAGCGAATCATATCTCCGGCAGATTTAAAGCAATACCGACCGGATGTTGTGGTTGTGATGAATGCCATTTACTGCGAAGAGATTCAGCGCGAGTTGCAGGGCTTGGAACTGAATCCTTTGGTGATGAGTATAGAGAACCGTGAAATACGCGGTGATTGACGTGTGATGATGACCCAAAGCAAATCAGCAAAGAGTCGTTGTCCGGTATGCCACACGACCGGTGCCGAAGAATTCATAGCCATAGAAAATGTGCCGGTTTTCTGCAATGTGCTCTGGGACAGCCGCAATGAAGCGCTGGCCGCCACCAAGGGGGAAATCCGCCTTCACTTCTGCACGAATTGCGGGCACGTGTTCAACCGAGATTTTGATCCCGGCCGGGTGGAATACACCAGCAAATATGAGAACTCTTTACAGTATTCGTCGGTATTCCGGACGTATCTTATCGAGTTGGCGGAACGGCTTGTTCAGTGTTACCATCTACACAATAAGGAGGTTATCGAGATCGGTTGCGGACAAGGGGATTTTCTGCACCTCTTGTTTGAAAAAGGTGGTAACCGCTGCACCGGTTTTGATCCAAGCTATGACGAACAGAGGGCTTCTCATGCCGGAATAGGCAATCATTTTGATATTATTCGAGATTATTACTCCGATAAATATTCAGAGTACCGGGCAGATTTTATTGCTTGCCGCCAGGTGCTGGAACACATTGCGGAACCCCGAAAGTTCATGGCATCGATCCGGCATTCCATCGGCCATAATGACGCTGCCGTGGTTTTTTTCGAAGTACCAAATGCGATGTTCACCCTCGAGAGTTTCGGTATTTGGGACCTGATTTACGAGCATTGTAGTTACTACACGAAACCATCACTGCGCCGTTTGTTTAACGATACCGGTTTTAGGCCCGTGAGCGTCGCTGAATCTTTCGGCGGGCAATACCTTTGCCTCGAAGCCAGACCACTGTCCGGTTCATCCGAATTGGAATTAACGCAGTCCCTGACTTCAATCGGTGAGGTGGCGGGCTTTGTCGCATGGATTTGCTGAAATGTACTCCCGGACCGTTACATACTGGCGGAAGTCACTGCAGAAGATGCGCCAGCAGGGCATCCGCCCTGTCGTCTGGGGTGCGGGGTCAAAAGGGGTATCGTTTTTAAATGTATTAGGAACTTCTGGAGTTATCGATTATGTTGTCGATATAAACCCTCATAAACAGGGATGTTATATACCTGGCACTGGTCAGCAGGTCGTTTCGCCGAATGCACTGGCCGACATCAAGCCGCAGGTCGTTATCGCGATGAATCCGCTCTACACAGATGAAATCGAGAAGATGATCGGCGAGCGCAACCTTGGGAAAAATGAAAATTTAGTTGTCATTCCCGTAGACGATATAGATCCTGAGAACACCGTGGTTCCATGCTAAAAGATGGTTTGAATTGGTTTCTAAATCCCACCTATGTCCCGATGGCACATTACTGCTCATCGCTGCACCCCCTGGAGATTTTAGACCGCTTTTCAAAAATAAATTCCGAAATACAGAAGGATGGTAGAAGTGGTTGTAAAAAAGACGTTCGAATTACGAAACGTTTTTTGACAACCACTATAATCAATGTCTGCTGCGCTTGTGTCGAAGCCTTGCCGGAAGAGACTATAAACCGCAGTGCTTGCGAATAATTGCCGCTTTCGAGATCGGTCTGACCCGGAGATCTCCGATTTGTTTTTTTTTGCGGCGGTCCGCTGTCGCGATTCTCTCGTCAGCCTATCAATCTCCGATTCTTACACAAACGCCCCCGTTCATCCAACTCTTCGGTAGAGGGCGAAACCATCTCTTCCTCGATAATATGACTGTGGTAATTAAACATGCCTAGGCTCCGAGACTCGATGTCAGTATTTATTAGCACTGAACTGAATATTATTGGTATTTTCAATGGCCACAGTCATATTTACCAGCGCTGGTAATATATCCCTGATCAAGCGGCGGCCGTCTTCGGCCAGCAGCACCCTGATCGATCGGCGATCGAGCGGATTGCGTTGGCGCTTTAACAGTCACCGTTTTCTCAGGTTTCAGATGATCAACGTGATGTTGTGTCCAATGGCATAACACCCCGGCGGTTTATCTTCGGAAATGTATCGCGGTTGGAAACGGATAATCGGTTAGGAAGCCTTGAAGCCTGGGCAACCGGTCATATCCGCATGTTTGCGGCTGCCGGGATACTGACGGCAGATTTCCGGGCGGACGTCATGGATCCGGCATTCCCAGCGATTTTGGGTCGGAATTTTATAGAGCCATGGACAGGGACTTCCCGGTTTTTCGATGCCGGTTTTTTCCCACATTCGATAGGCGAACGTGTTATTCCCTCTTCTGACACAGCGCACTGTCATCAGGATGTCCTCTCTTTTCAGTGCCTGCCAGCGGTTATAATCTGCTTCAGTGAGTTGGTCATAGTAGTCAAGGTTATGGCAGCAGTGTCCGCACTGGCGACACTTGAAAGCTTCCATACCCGTAAACAGCCATATGCCGGGTTCGTTTGACCGGTCGTTTTCACCCGGATAGGCATCGGTTCTGAATACGCGTCGGCAGATCGCGGCCAGAACGCCTAACGGTGGCGTGATATTTTCAAGTTCATGACAGAGGCGGGTGCCCAAGTCCCGGGGGCTGATTCGGAACATTTTCCGCCCGCGCGCAGCCATCCACAAACAATCATCCCGGTGTGTTCCGGTAATGACCGCGCGTTCACCGAAAACCAGGGGGAAGATTTCGAGAAAGAGTTGGGTTTGCGGGGCGTATTGATTAAAGTCGGCCTGAATTGCCGCCAGGGCTTCTTCGCAGGACATAAAAATGCGGTCTCGCGTATGCACGATGCGTCCTCAGACCCGGATGTAAAGGGATTAGTCGATATTTCGTAAGACGACTTGGCGATCATAAGCCCTTCATCTCGGGCTGTAAAGTGCAAAACTGAAGATCACCATGCGCACCGGCAGGATGCGGATTTCCACGATCTAGCGCCTCTGCCGGAAGTTGGTGCACAACAGGTACATGAGCCCTCGGGGAGTTTTTATTAACTGGGAGCGGAGGGAAGGATTCTCGACTTCAGCGCGCGAACTCAAGGCATAAGGCAACCTAAGAAAAGAACAGATTTCACTGATAATATAAAACTATTCAACCCAATTCACCATTTGTGGCCCCATTCTGAGATCCGGGGTTGCCGCTGTTCTTTCCCAAGGCTGCCTTATGCATTCTGATCCCGCCGCGGCGGGACTCGCTTTCGCTGCTGATCATTCCCTCCGCTCTGGTTCAGCAATAGCGGAAAAACTCACCGACCCCTGAGGTACATAGGAGATAATTGTCCGGGATATCCTAAAAGGAGATGAGAGATCATCGGGAAGGCAGAGCCGAAACCCTGCCTTATTTGGTCATCCTGACATATGTTTTAGCAGTTCTCCGATAACGTTAACGGAAGCAACAGGATGGACTTCAAACCCAACATATGGGGTATATTGTTGGGTCATCTTCATGACATCCAAATGATTGCCTTCCACAATACAGTATCCTCTGTTTTCGCCAGGGAATGACCCCCAGTCTTTTGCAATTCCCTTATCGAGATCTTGCTTTACCATCTCCATGAGCATTCCCCAACCGGAGGCCCTCTCCTTGGGGTCAGCGGGTATCATGTTTTGATTTAGACTCCACAGTAAAAGATATTTTTCCATAATGCCACCTCCTTGATACATTTGCGTTTGTTTTCTCCGTCGCTTGCAGAGTTGAATGCCTATTCTAAAGCTTTGGCTGCAGCCAATGGTTTTAGTTCGTTTCTTTAAATAGATGGCCCTTTTCCGCAATTTTGGCGTTCAATCACGCCGAAGGCGGACAAGCCGGCGGAATTGCTTGTTAAGCGTACGAAAGAGCACCGCCGCGCACATCCTTGATGTACTTGAAATTGCAGATTATTGCCCAATTCTGGATCGGAAACGGGTCAGTTTTTTATCAAATCATGGATGCACACCCGTTTAGACTTGTTGGTGTCAGTGCTTTCTGACTCGTGTCGCAGGGCCAATACCATAAGGTTCGAACGTTGTCCGGCACACCGTGTGACGCAGCTTTGCAAGGAGAAAATAGTTATTTCAACGACTTAAAAGCGGATTAGGTATTTTGACATAGAGATAATGTGTGCCTCCAGAGGGAAGGATTGCATCCCCCGGAAGGCACTAAGAGAGAAATTTTAAAGGCCCATTAATCATGATCGAATCATTTCGATGGCAGAGGATTTACCTTTCGACTGGCAAGACCCTTCGGAATTGTCACTGAGGGGAGGGCGGCGTAAGATTGGTAAACTTTGGCTTCGGCGAGATCAGAATCAACGTTTATCGATGAAACAGCCAGAATATTTAAGATGGTTATCAGGGTTTTGCGAATGGTTAATAGTATGACCGATCTGATAAGAGGTCAACGGGCATTCGATATGGAAAAGACGCACCTGAAAAACCTGTCTTTTTGCCGAATCACTGTATTTGATTCTGGAGACAATATTCTGAGGTGCCCGAGCCCTTGCCGTTTTTGATGAAACGCCTTGGCAAGTCCGAAAAGGAGGTCCAAGAGGAGAAACCATGAAAACGATACATCACAAATTGCTGGGGTGTTGTCTTGTTGTTGTGTGCCTGTTTTTTTCAACTGCTGGTCATCTGCTCGCAGAACCGAGCCCTGGATTTAAATATCTTATGAACCAACCGGTATCGATGCTTGATTGGGGTATCTACAGGCTATAAGAGTATTTAAGGCGGGGCCTTTATGAAAGAGAGTTTCAGATACTTGTATCGTATAACTGGGAGACGGATCGAATCATCATCGGTCTAAATAGAACACACGAAAATCCTGAAAAGAGCGAAAACGAAGCGGTGGATAAATTAAAAGGTACCATTGATTTTATTAAGAGCCGGTGCGGAATCGATCCCAAAACAGGGGCACCGTATAAAGGCATTGCAAACGTTCATGCCAGGTATTTCAGGCCTGCGGGATTCCAATATAAATCAGAGCCTGAAGACCTCGAAATATATTGTTGCCCCAACAGAAATCCGTTTTTTTACTTATTACCTGAAGGACGCTGATAAGCCTGATGATAAAACGGACATTCAAGGGCAGGCCGCTCTAACAGGTCAAGATATTTTATTTAGGAAATAATATATTCTTATGAATTCTGAGCGGGTCAACAACGCAGTTGTGGTCAGTTACTTTCTTTTTCAAATGGTTGGATACGTTCTGCGGTCAACGGGTGGGAAGAAAGATAGCCCGCCCATTTGGGATCGGATCCCTCGCTGTGCGATGAATCGTTCTGTTCGATACGCTGCATAAGGTGAGCAAAATGAATCGGTGCGATTTTATGAGCACGCAGGTAGTTCAAGGCGTAGTTATCGGCTTCACGTTCAAATGTGCGGGAATAGGCCAATTGGGTCAGAAGGACCGGTAGCCCTAAAAAAAGTTCCGATGAACCGGTCACGTCACCGGTGATTGCCAATAGGGCAAAACCGATCAACGAATCCTGAATCACGGCGCGCAAGCCGTGGCGGTAAACCACGTGACCGATCTCATGGGTTAAAACTGCTGCGAGTTCGTCGTCGTGCTTGGCGAGTCGAACCATTTCATCCGTAATAATAATCGTGCCATCCGGCAGGGCAAAGGCATTCGGCCCGATCTGACCCCCTTTGCGAAACTGGATTGTTAGGATTTCATCCGGGTGGGCGCCGATAATCGGCCGGAAGTGCTCCTGCAGCCGATCTTGGACGGTTTCATCGAGCGCCGATTCGCTCAGAAACGATCGATCAAGAATACCCAGGGTTTGTTCGCCGGCCGCTTGCAGGATCGATGGCGGTAAGCGGTCGGCGATTACCCGGGCCGCTATTGGGACACCGTACTTCACCCCCCCCCACAGAAACACGAGCATTGTCGCCAGGGCGATGAATACAAACCGCCAGTGGCTCTCCAACCGGTGAAGCCAGGCCGTCCAGCGAGCACTGGTGAAGCGCTTCACGACTCGGTCGACGGAAAGGTTGTTTTGGGTCTCGAATTTTTCGCCATCCGGAAAGTGTAGATAGCGGGGAGTGTCTGCCAAGCGGGGGGAGACTTTGACTGTAAAGCGGGGTAAGGTCAGGATTTGGCGACCGTCTGTCGCGTGCGCGACTGTCACGGCACCATTGTCGTATACAAAACAGACGGCCGGAACTTCAGCAGAAGTTCGGCCGTCATACCATTTACCTTCTATGGAGATCATATTCCGATATCAATGTCGAAAAAATCACTCATTTCTTCTCCCAAAGAGCCGACTTGCTTTTGTTCGCTGGCGATAAAGGCGTCGATGTCGTCCGATGCCATCAGGTTCAGATGGGACAGTTTATAGCGCAGGGTGCGGATTTTGGCCCAGGGATAAAACAAACCGATGGTCAGGGCTGTTGCCAGGGAGTTTGTGACCACCAGCATTAGATATTCTTTGATTCTCAGGTCGGCCTTGAAACGGTGCGCAGCCAGTTGGGATGAGTTGAACTGCAGATTGGTGGTCTTAACCGAATAAAATGCAAACAAATAAAGATACAGCGCTAATACCGCCGGGACGGCCAGGGGAGGAAGGAAAAATACGACCATCGCGACGAGACCGATGCCGATAATTAGCGGAACAGATGCGCTCAAAAAAAGGCCATAGTAATCACGCGCCGTGGCGGTAAAGGTAAAACGGGTGGTTCCGTAACTGCTGTTTTCGACGATGAATTTTCTCTGGCGAAAATAGGCGTAGGGAGCAAGAATACCCAAGGTCAGGGGCACGAGAATCGGCCACAGTACGAAGGCCTTGGCAGCATCTTTAACACTGCCGCTGAAGCCGAACCGAATGTTTCGCAGAGCGCTGTTTCGCGCATTGAAAGCCAGTGCTTTGACGACGATCCAGGGAACGATGGCAAATAGTCCCAATGAGAAGACAAGTCCGATTTGGGGAAAAAGATTGGACAGAATTGAGTAGATAACCAGAAAAGCACCGGCAATCATGCGTCCCTTGAAAATCTTGACCGGGTCGGCAAGGTACTCGAAACCCGCACCGTTGAGCTTCGCAGAGCCGTAAATATATTTTTTGTGGCGAACCTTGGCCCAGGCGGAATATATACCCAGCGTGACTATGGTCAGGATAATGTTCACCAACCAAATTTTGAAATATTCGCCTCCTCTACCATGAAACTCAAAGGGGATGCCAGTGGTTTTTGTTGTCGGTGATTGATCGTCTGCAGCGGCTGAAGCTGCGATGTCTGGTTGACGGTCAAGTGCGGCGGCAGGCGGTGCGACCCTTAAATCCGCTTTAACTTCGGTCTTCGAGGTCGATCCAGCGCTCACCGGCTGAACAGCTGCAGTGGGGCGGCTTTTTGTCAGAATGACATCGAGACCGGCCCGTTTAAGGGCCAGGCCCAACTTGCGGGCGGTTATCTCGTCAACCGCCTTTTTCAACACCACGCGGCGACTCTTGAGTACTTTTTCGGCTTTATCCCTGCTGAGAGCAAATTTTTCGATAAGTTTGTTTTTGGCTGCTTCAAAGTCGAAGCCCTCGAGAATTCTCCCCTTGTAAACGACGCTATAGTATACGCTCATGCCTCCTCCTGGTTAACGCTGTTTGTTTCAAACAACTCTCTAAAAACCATACGCCAGTCAAAAGGTTACCGAATATATATCGGCACAAATGCCCATTTAGTTTAGAAGTTTCTATCAAAAATCGACCTTTGGAATCGGATTTGGGATGGTGGAGGACTTGCCAGCGAGCCTCTCAGTGGACAGAGAAAAAGGGTAAGATTTTTATAGCGGCGAAACGCTGTACATATCCATACATAAGGGTCGTCTGGGTAGCTTTTACACCTTGAATTCTCTTAAAATTCAGAAGGTGTAATCGGGGGTGTGAGAGATATATATCAGATGGGTTTGAGGCATCGTGAGGTTGGCGGACAAAAAATTGTAATAACAGAATATTGTATGTTTAAAGGCAGTTAAACCGGATAAACAGGCTTAAAAATCGGTTGTACTGGTGGTCCTCCTTTAATGACAGTGCGTCTGAAATGATAGTGAATGCCTCATAGCCGGAACGGCAGCGATGCGACTGATCTCTTTCAAGTCTAACTGCAGGGTAGTTTTAATATTTCCGCGCAATCCTTAGCATCGATTCCAGACTCATCTCTACATCTTCATCCCGGGTTGCCCAGGAAGAAACACTAATGCGCATGGCTGTGCGATCCTGCCAGGTGGTGGTGCCGCACCAGCAGATACCATCCTGTTGGATACCTTCAATCACTTTTTGGGTGGTTTCAGGTTCTCCAAACGAAACCAAAACCTGATTCAGTACAACATCATTGAGAATTTCATAGCCTGCATCGCCGAGGACTTCGGCAAACCGCCGCGCATGGCGGCAGCAGCCTTCGATCATATCCGCAATGCCCTGACGGCCCAATTGTCGCAATGCCGTCCAGACCTCAATCCCCCTGGCCCGTCGGGAGAGTTCCGGTGTAAAGTCCGACGGGTTTCTGTATGCCGATGCGGTCGGAAGGTATTCGGCCGTTATGGCCATTGCCGCTTGAAGGACATGTGGATTGCGGACCAGGGTAATACCACTGTCATATGGCACATTTAGCCATTTGTGGGCGTCTGTGGCCCAGGAGTCGGCTTTGTCTATTCCCTTTGTGAGAGGCGCATGTAATGATGTCGTTGTCGCCCATAAACCGAAGGCGCCGTCAACATGGACCCAGGCCCCGTTTTCGTGGGCGACATCGCAAATCTTACCGATCGGATCAAAGGCACCGGTATTCACATTGCCGGCCTGGGTGCACACGATAGTTGGCCCCGAAATTTGGGGAAACGCATCGGCAAGGATGCGACCTTGGCCGTCAACCGGTACCCTGATCACCCGGTTGCGACCCAAACCGAGCATCCCCAGGGACTTAAACAGGGTCGGGTGTGCTTCTTCACCGACGATGACCGAAATCGGCGGGGCCCCGAAGAGTCCGTCGGCTTCGACATTCCAGTCGGCCTTTTTGAGAACGTCATGTCGCGCTGCGGCCAAACCGGTGAAGTTGGCCACCGTTGCACCGGTGACAAAGGCCCCCCCGCTGTCTGCAGGTAAACCAAACAGATCCACCAGCCATCCGAGCGCCACTTCTTCAATCAGCGCTGTTGCCGGTGTCACTTGATACAGAGCCGAGTTTTGATCCCAGGCCGAAGCCAGCCAGCTGGCAGCCAGCGCGGCGGGCAGCGAACCGCCGATGACAAACCCGAAGAAGCGGGGTCCGGCCATGGCCATCGTCGCTGGAGAACCGATGTCGTCCAACATCCGAATGACTTGTTCGGGGCTTGTGGATGACTTCGGCAAGGGTTCTCTAAATATTTCTAGGTTATTGATGGCCTCACTGGAAGGGGCAACCTTGCGATTGCCGAGTTCGTCCAAGTATTTAATGGCCAGTTCCGAAGATTTTTTCAGCAACGCTTTCATGCGTTTTTCCTCTTTTTAATAATAAGTAATCAGATTTCATCCTGCCTCAGCAAGATGGCGATCCGGTCGATTGACGCCAACCCGCTGCCGCCGAAGCCACGGAGCGAAAATTCCAGGTATTATTATTTTAGTTGTGATCTAAACCCTCCACCTCTGGTGGAGGACCCGGAAAGGTTTTACCGTTCCGGCGAGAAATAAAATAGGCTCTTCCTCCGGGAAAGTATCCATAGAGCGGAACTGGAGGAAGAACCTATGCATGATTGGCAGAGCTTAACGCATGTCAGATGGGATTGCAAATACCAGGTGGTGTAGTAGCGATGAGGACAGCGTTCGATAACAACCTTCTCAGGGTAGCTACAGGAATATGAGGTATAAATATATCTAAAGTTATTATGTGAAAGGTTCATTCATCAAAACCGAAATGATCACAACGCCGGCCTACTTGGCATTTACCGCCCCTGCGAAATACATGCTGATTCTATTTTTACTCAAGCGAGATTTCAAGAATGTAAAATATGGAAAGAAGAAAAAGCAATGTTGTTGCGTCAATTGCGATAATCTTATTTTGACCGACAAAGAGTTGGAAGCTGAACCTATTAAATTCACACGCTCTCGTATTACCAGAGGTATCGATGATCTATTGGCAAAGGGTTTATCGAAATAAAACATCAAGGTGGATGCTACCAAAAAGACAAATCAATATACGGGTTGGTCGAAGATTGGCGCTTCTGGAAGCCTGATTTGATCATCAGAAAATGTAATCAGGACGTTAAACGAGAGTATTAGAAAAAGAAACCGTCTTCGACATAAAGGCGCTGAAGGATTTTGATCTGTCTGAACTCCTCATTCACGAAGATGAGTCCGAGTCTGCGTAAATTGGAATAACCCGTTCGGGGTTGCTGTGATTATTTCGGAGGATAGGTTTTACGGATTGCATAATAAATACAACTAACGGCTTCTTCGTTTAATATTTCCGGATTATTTTCAGCCCATTTTTTATAAACCAAAACGAGTTGACCGTAGCTGGTACCACTAGGGATATTTAGTCCTAAATATTTAACAACCGTCATGGCATCAGAATCTTTCTTAGTTTGATCTAAATTTGAAAGCATAATTTTTATATTTGAATTCATGTGCACAAGGCCATCAATTGCTCCCCGAAAGAAACCAAGGGCATGGGTCCCTTTTGCATAATCTATTGTGTCACCAGAGTCATATTTTATGAGGTGATTATAAAGTGTGTATCCAGTATATTTTTCACCATCTTCGGCTGATGATAAATACGGGACCAAAATGATTAAAATAGCGAATATAAATCTGCTTTTCCTCATAGCGACCTCCTTCCCCTCTGAAATCAATAGTGGTAGGTGGCGCTGTTTGTCAAACAAAAATGATAAATTTATAACCTGCTGATATTAGATTAAAATATAATAATTACGGTTGGGCGTAGGCGGACGATATTATCAGAGATATAATTCGGATGTAACGTATTTAAGAATAAATTCGGAGAGTTAAAAAAATGCCAATGAGAAGAATAAACGTCTACTCGAAAAAATCGATGGAATCTACCGCCAGAGGACGCGCCGCCCATAGCAGTTTCCAAATGCCGGAAACTATGTACAGAAATTTGAAGTTACTCTCTATTATTGAGAATGAACCGATGGCGGACATATTGTTCACCAAGAAGTTGGGACGTGATATAGAGAGGCGATAATCTACGAAGAAATCTGAACAACCCGATCCCTCCGCAAAAACTGTTTTCGTAACACTCAATGGATAGAAAAAATATTTCCAACAAACGAAAATGCTACCCATACACACACAAGTATTAATTTTCTTGTAATCAAAAATATATCAGTGTTCGGCATTTCACGGGGTGGGGAAGGGGGTTCGCATGGGGAGTGCCAATACAAGGGAATCGTATTTGCGCTCGCGCATTTTGAAAAAATCTATATCAAGGTATTTGGCAATCTTGAAAGATAAATAAAATCGAGGCCCTATTCGGTTCCAGAGAAGGGTAGGTGGCGGGAGCCTTTTAATGGGTTCCAGTATCGGTATATTCTAATTTCTGGGATTTCTAAACGATAGATTCTGCCTAAAACAAAGATTAAAATCATGCAGAAAGTGGGATCAGCGTAGCATTTACTTTAATAGTGCTCCACACGAAGACGTTGAGATGAAACACCCACCACCACCGCCACTACCGCCGGAACTTTCAACGGGAACAAGAGCTTGGCCGTTTAACACACTTACATCGTTTGAAAAATAGCTCTCTACGCCAGCATCATTTACAGCTGTTACCACAAAATCATAGGTGACGTCGCTTTCCATATCTGTGACCATGAATTGAGGATTGTCTGGATCTATTTCTGCAAGAGTCAAATCATCGAGCAAACTGAAAGATCCAGAACTATTCGCACGAATATATAGGTTGTATTTCACAATATCCATTTCAGAGTTTGGATCCCAGGCGAGAGTCATATCGTAAGCGTGGACGTGGGCTGCCAATAATGAGATTATAACAGTTGTTAATATGGCATGGTAGAGGTGTTTCATTCAGTATTTACTCCGAAATATTTAGCGTGACTATGTGCCTGCGTGTATACTCAGTGCCTTGATTAAATTAAGGATACTTAATACTTAATGACTGAGAAGTGGAAATGCAAGTGTAATGCCGGTTTTGAACGATTTATAACTGATTGTAATTAAAAGATATTAACGAAAAATTATATTGTATTGTTCGGTTTACTGCGTAATTAAATTACAATTTGGTAATTTGAAGCGTTTGAATCGTAATTCAAATATGAGACTGGATAAGCAGGGAAATGGGGAAGATGAAAAGAATTAAATATTATCTTCGGGATTTTGATGACACGGCGGGGAGTGTATTGGCCACTACCCCTTGTCTATTTTGATATATCGATGGAGAAATTTTTAAAAAATCGAAAAATGCATAAAAACGCAGCATTTTGTGTAATATTGGATACCTAAATATGATGGGCAACGGTTAATGTACCTTACCTTTAAAAGCATTACATAACAACAATATTGTAACGCTATATAAAAAGCCGAATCTATCTCCCCCGAATCAGTAGACACCGAGTTAAGCCGCAAGGGAGAAAGTTTCGTATTCCTGCGGCGTTGCATATCCGAGTGCAGAGTGACGCCTTTTTCGGTTGTAGAAGATTTTTATGTAATAGAACAGGCTGTGGGTTGCTTGTGACCTGCTGAGGTACCGGTGATGGTTCACCCATTCGGTTTTGAGCAGACGAAAGAAGCTTTCCGCAACAGCGTTGTCATAACAGTTTCCCTTGCGGCTCATACTGCAAGTAATGCCATGCTTGGAAAGGATTTTCTGATAATCGCCGGAAGCGTATTGACTGCCCCGATCCGAGTGGTGAATCAAGCCCTTTGCAGGAGTTCGACGGCCAAGCGCCATCTGCAGTGCATCAATCGCCAGTTGGCGGGTCATCCGGGATGAGGTTGCCCAACCGACGATCTCGCGGTTGAACAGATCGAGTAGCACGGCCAGATACAGCCATCCTTTCTCGGTATGGATGTAGGTGATATCGCCAACCCAAGTACGATCAGGAGCATCAACAGTGAAATCCTGGTTCAGCAGGTTTGGCGCTACCGGCAGGTTGTGCCGGGAGTTGGTCGTCGCTTTGAATTTCTTTTTGGCCCGAGACCGGATACCGGCTTCACGCATGATTCGGGCGACACGGTTTTTACCGCATCGCACGCCATCATCGATAAGATCCCGGTGAATCTTGGGTGATCCATAGATACCGTGACTGGCGGCATGAAAGACGCGGATTTTGTCCTCCAGAGTCCGGTTTTCAAGGCTTCGACGGCTCTCTGGACGCTCCAGCCAGGCATAATAACCGGAGCGGGAGACTTTGAGTAGCGTGCACATACGGCCTACCTTGAACGTCTCCCGGTGAGCAGATATGAATCGAAATTTCATTTCTGATCCTCCGCAAAGTAGGCCAGTGCTTTTTTTAAGATATCACGCTCTTCGGTAACACGCTCCAATTTACGTTGGAGTTGCCGTAGTTCCTGATCGGCAGTTTTAAGTTGTCCCTTACCGGGAAATGCGTTTTCGGGGTCATCCGCCAACTGATTTTTCCAGCGGCGCAGGATGCTGTAATCAATGCCCAGATTCCGGGAGGCTTCGGCGATGCTGTACCCTTTTTCGGTGATCAGCGCCACGGCTTCCCGCTTGAATTTTCGGCTGTAAGTCTTTCTTTGTTTCTTTGACATTGGAACACCTCCTGTTGTCCATATACATTGGGCTTTTTGAGGTGTCCACTAAATTGGGGTAAATCCATATTTATGAGGTTACAAAACTGAATTAATATAACTGCTTCAAATGGATCTATTTGCTGGAGCAGAGGTTCTCGTACCTGTCGCTAATTTAGGGGCTTGAACCTCAATACATCTTGCCAATACCTCAAGTATAGATAACCGTTTGATATGAAATAAATATCTTAATATTATTAGATTAGTTCAGACGTGAATAACACTATTGATTTTAAAGATTCCGAAGTCACACCCATTTTCATCATGTGTTGACCAAAACGTTGACCAAATACAAAAAGGAAGCCCTTCCGAAGAAGGGCTTCAAAGTATAACTCTTTGATTTTATATATGGTGCCGAAGACCGGAATTGCCAAGATAGTTAATAATAACAATAAGTTACTTATTGAATGTGAGTTTATGTGAGTTTAAACGAGTTTTTGAACGTTCCTGGCCGCATAATCGCATATGAAAAGGCAGATTCTTTTAATGGTAAATCACATCTGTGGGTCAGCAGAACGATATTGCTAATTTAGAAGCGAGTATTATGAGCCCGAACAGGCTGCGATGGACTAGCTCGGAGCAAAGATCGATGAAAAAGTCTCACACAGATTCTCACACAGTAATCGTAAATTTTAATGAAGGCACCTGAGAGGGTGACAGGCATAAATACGTCTCATTTGGAAGGTTAATGGTGCAGGGTGCGACAATCATAATCGTAAATTAAGCTACTCAAATAGACTTTTCTTGTAGTGAAGAGGAAATCAAAAGGTTCGACGGTATTAATTACCCATATCAAAAAATGATTGATTTGGTGATGTTAACTTAAACATTTTAATCATTAATCAGCACAACACAAAGGGGGCAATATTATAAAGGATAGTAAGCTGTTAAGCCACGATGAGAGGGGGGGTATTTTTCATAAAGCGGATATTAGGCCGCTGATTACGGTTCGCGACGGACCATAACTCATAAGAATTTTTCAGTTTGTGGTCAATACTGATCGAGTTTTGTGCATGTATCGATCCCTGATCAACTTCTTCAGGGACACCTTGATTTCGGAGTCACGCATGAGGTGATGCCGCATCTCTATTTCGTGAACCTGCGACGCCAATGGAATATCCCGAAAAACATCCCGGATCCATCGCGAAAAGTCGTGGCGTCGCATGTGATTCTTCAGGACCTCCGACGAACAAGCCGAAACCAAGGTTATAAACTCCGTCAGACTGTTGGCGCACCGGACCGCCAGCCCACCTTGGGAAGTAAATACGAAAGCTTCTTTTTGGGGAAACGCGAGCGTCCAGGTACTTGTGCCGGTGGCGGATGTGGGACGTCAGTCGCGATGCGATCCGGAAGCTGCTTAGCTGGCATTTCGATTCGTCGGTGCATTGAAGCAGGGCGGCTTCATTCGACTTCAGGGACCCCAGGAACGCTTGCCATTCCATGTCGCTACCCTGGCCGCCGAGAAGTGAATGAAGATGGCTGGCTTCGGCAGGATCGCTCTTTCGGGTAATGATGATCGCCTCGGAAGCATGCACTACCGAGGGATCCAGCCGGCATGCCTGGAAGGTAACGAGCGTATACGAGGCCATGTCGAGGTCCAGCACTTGGTGGGCCTCTGGCCCGTAGAGGAAATAATGCGCCTCATCCACAAAGATGCGGTGCGGCAATCCTGTCTGACGGCGAAGGGCGCCGAGCATCTTCAAAAGGGCCGGAACGTAATCGAGGCGCTTCACCGGAGACATCTTCGAGAGGTCGACGACTACGCTCGACTCCGGGTAGCGGAATACCCGCTCAAGGTTTTCGAAGTGCGGCTCGCACTCTTCCCTGAAAACCACGACTCCTGGCAGGGCTTCTAGGGGCGAGTAATCCCCTTCGGGATCGATAACGCAAACGCTATACTCTTGCAGGATAAGCTGCTCGCAGAGCAGTCCTGCGAGCCATGATTTCCCTGATCCTGAGTCACCTGTGATTAGGATGTTCCGCCCTCTCACTTCAAGGTAGAGCGGCTTGCCGTCCTCTGCGGAGCCCAGCAGCAATTTTCGCCGTCTGTGCACCTTGGGAAGCCTTGGCTCGGCGGAGATTTTTCGGATGTACGCGGCGATAGCCCCCGAGTCGGGTCCCTCGAGGACCTCGTCGGCCACCGCTTTGAGGGCCGGGCTGCCCCACTGTACTGCAAGGCCGATCTCACACAGATCGAGCATCGCGTGGTCGTTCTCGGCGTCCCCGATTGCAATGGTGTTGTGCGGTGACAGTCGAAAGAAGGACAACGCCTTATGAAGACCCGTCGCCTTGCTGACGGAAAGGGGAAGGATCATGAGCCGGCTGCGGTTGAACGTGATGACGAGGGGCAGCTCCAGCTCACGGATGACTTCCAGGATGCGCTGAGCATGGCTTGCATCCGCCTCGATTATACATTCGCCAGCAACGGCATGGATGTCTCGCCGTCTGAGTTCCTCGATCAGAACTGGGGAAGGCGGATGCGTCAGGATCATTGTCCTGCCCTTTTCGGGAAACGCCAGGACCGCACCGTTCTCGGCCACCACGGCGTCGAGGAAATCCAAGTCACCAGCCACACGTCGAAGGTCTTTCAGGATTCGGCCGGTGACAAGGATCACGGCGATGCCTTGACCGCGCGCCTCCTCGATTGCGCTGCGGACATCATGGTGGAGTTCCCCGTGCTGGGCGATCGTCCCGTCGTAATCAAGGGCCAAAGCTCTAAATCGCATGGGCTTCTTTCCTGAACGTCTCATGGGCAGGCACAGACAGAGCATGCGCCATGGGCGATATATGCATTTGTGGTTGGACTATCTCACCGCCACGGGATAATTAGAGCATGTCGTTTTTTAGACGAGTTTTTTTCCCGTTAAGCGTAAAGTTCTTTAAACCTGGATTATGCGGCGACCTCTCCCAAAAAGAGGCTCCACACACCTTTTTCCGTGTTTTCGATGCTTTTGCTTAGGTTTGAAGGGTCGAAAGAGACGTGAAACCGTTCAAGACCCTGCCGATGCGTCCTTCAGACCCGTCTGAACCCTTTTTCACGTATTTTTTGACAATACCTCTCCTCTTGGAAATTTTCAAGGCATTTCTCAGGTCATGCACCTTCAATGCTGCCAACCGAGTACCGCCCGGTAGTGGTAACGTAGCGGAAAAGCTGATGCAACATGCACATACCAATACCTGGCGTGATAGGCGATCCTGGTCCCTGCCTTAACCAGACGGATCAATAACGAACAAGGGGCTGAAAATAGCATTCGGGCCTTAGCAATGAAGACATGGGAGAAGAGTGAGTTGGTGAAAATTGTCCGAAAAGTTGCGAAATCGTAAAGCGCGACATAGGTGACCATCCCATGCCTTGACACCCGAGGCTATTTTCATTACGTTGGTATAGCCCTAAACTCTCTCATATTTCTTTTAAATTTAGAGACTTCTTGCCCCAGGTAATCGTCCAAGATGACAGCACCTCTATCTCAGGGGGAGCTTCGGCAAATGACTTCCCGATGGCTTCCTCCCTCCCGGGACGTCCACCGTTTCCGAATTCATACAGACACCACGGATTATTTTCGCGTGGAATATGGTGATGTGGTTGTTCTTGGCGACAGGCCCTATCTCATTCGTCATAATGCCAAGGAAGGGCGGTTTGGGGTTGATGACGAGGTCAAATTTTGGGTAAAGCGCGCCATTGACCTTAAAAGCGGCAGTCTGAAGGTCATCAAACTCGTCTTTTACGAAAAATATAGTCCCATATCGGCGGCATCGAATTCGAGTGCTTTCGCAGCCCCAAAAAAGAGGCCCGTATCCTGGATTTGGTCGCCGGCCATAAAAACTTCATGCATGGATATTGGATCGAGGATAAAGAGGGCAATCTCGTTCGCGTGCTCGATTTTATCGCCGGTAATACCCTCCATAGCCATGTGGAGGATATGAATCTTGGCCATCAAACCTATTTCTATGAGCAGTTCCCTGGCATTCTAAAAAGCTTTATTGAATGCATCGAGGCCATCCGTTTTCTTCACGAACATGGCGAAAAGCACGGGGATATCCGGCGCGATCATATTCTGATAGACCGCCATAGCGGACGGTATCGCTGGATCGATTTCGACTTTAATTACCGGCACCGGGAAAATATATACGGCTTCGGCCTCTTTGGCCTGGGTAACGTTTTGGTATTTTTGGTTGGTATGGGAGATGTGTTGGTACCGGAAATGAAGAAACAAGACCACCCGGCTCTGCAGGCTCTTAGGCAAGAGGATGTCAATATCGTGTTCCACAACCGCGTGGCCAATCTCAAAAAGATTTACCCTTACATACCCGAAACCCTCAACCGGGTGTTGATGCATTTTTCAAAGGGTGCCAACTGGTTTTATGAAAACACGGTACAGTTGCTGGATGATTTGGGGGAGTTTAAACCTTAAATTGACTACTTCGTATCTGACGACTTTAACTTAACCCGGATAAACCGGAAACAGCAAATCGCAAACACCAAATCTTAAATAAATAATAAATTACAAATATCAATGATCAAATAAATTTTAATTACAATATCCAAGTCTTAAGGAGGGTTAGGCATGTTCGGTAACGAGGAAATGTTTAACAAAAATATCCTGATTGCCGT
>CAVRBA010000010.1:0-162494 GCA_963719015.1 uncultured delta proteobacterium
TTGGAATTTAGCATTATCAACGGTTGTCTCCGTCGATCAATCCGCCGATGGCTCCCAGTATTGAGCCTTCGCCTTTGCGGCTTCCGCCGGCTGAAGGCGCATGCCGTAAAATACGGTCAGCCATCCGTGAAAAAGGCAGACTCTGCAACAGAACCATGCCGGTGCCGCTTAGTGTGGCTAAGAATAGTCCTTCACCGCCGAAAAACATAGACTTAAGATTTCCCGCCTTTTCAATGTCATATTTGATTCCCTGGGTAAATGCCACCAAACAGCCTGTGTCCACTCGGAGAAGACTGTTTTTGAGTGTCTTTTTGACAATGGTTCCGCCGGCATGAATAAATGCCATTCCATCGCCTTGCAGTCGCTGCAAAATAAAGCCTTCTCCTCCGAAAAATCCAGCACCAAGTCTTTTGTTGGAAGGCGATACTGACTTCAGTGCCCATGGCGGCACACAGAAAGGCGTCTTTTTGACATAGCATTTCGCCGCCCACTTTGCTCAATTTGATCGGCACAATTTTTCCCGGATATGGAGCGGCAAATGATACACGCTTTTTGCCACTGCCACTGTTGGTAAAATGGGTCATAAAGATGGATTCACCGGTTAAGGCTCGCTTACCGGCGCTCATGAGTTTGCCCATCAAACCATTGTCGGGTTTGGAACCATCGCCCATCTTAGTTTCAAAGGTGATCCCATCATCCATATAATTCATTGCTCCGGCTTCAGCGATAACCGTCTCACCGGGATCAAGTTCCACCTCTACGATCTGAATGTCGTCCCCGATAATTTCATAATCAACTTCGTGACTCGGCATATTCTCGCCTTTCTGCTTATTTCTCATTGAACCATTTCAACAGTACACTTTCCAGCCAATCTTAGATTCCCTATACTGTTTTAGTAACTATCTTAATTTTTATAATTTTCTCAAGCTAAATCTGTTCATAAGTATATCGATGAAGATTTAATAGGTTTACCAGATCTCATAAAAGATAAAGATCTGATTTGGAAAATCCAAAAATTGATATTTGACGCTGTTTCTTTACGTGAGTTGGAGGTAAATGTTTCCGGCATCCGAACTGCAACCTTGGCCCATTTACGAAATCCCTGCGCGATAGATATTCTTAACTCTCAATCGATGTTTATCAACTCCACTCGTCTGTTCATCGCCCGGCCCTCTTCAGTATCGTTCGGTGCAACAGGCTTCTCCTCGCCATAACCTTTAGAAACCATACGAGGGGCCTCTATTCCATATAATAGCAAAAATTTCTTGACCGTATCCGTGCGGCGCGTTGACAGGTCCAGATTATGATCGGCCGAACCCGTATTATCGGTGTGTCCCTGGATCTCGATTTTCAAGTCTGGGTTGTTTTTCATTAATTTGACCATCTCAATAAGTGCTTCTTCAGCACCCAATTTGAGCACAGCTCTATCAACGTCAAAATTAATTCCGTAGATAGCCACACTACCTTCTTCATCCAAAGCTTTCTTCATTTCCTCTGCGTCGAATGTTAGCTGTTTCTTGAAAGCGGCCTCATCTATAATGTCCAGATTATAACTGCCATCTCCGGCTGATAGAAAAGCCCACGTCGTCCCGCCATCCTTCCTTGTTAGAGTGAACGTCAAAAGATATGCTCCCTCGTAAAGAATGTTGCCACCCTTCTCTAAAGCAGCCTCCTTATAATTCTGAACGATCTCTTCTCTCGATACATTCCTATCTGTTTTTCCGTTCGCATCTTTAATTATGTATCGAAGATGCCAATACTTTCCCTTCTTCTCAACCTTCTCAGCTTTTTTACCTTTTTTTACCCGGAATTGATGGGAAGCATAATTCTTTGTACGACTCTGGGCAGGAACCAATTGAGACCTTGGCATAGGCT
Source organism: uncultured delta proteobacterium (assembly GCA_963719015.1). GTDB lineage: Bacteria > Desulfobacterota > Desulfobacteria > Desulfobacterales > SG8-13 > JARFQH01. The sequence continues at coordinate 1,876 of CAVRBA010000010.1, forward strand.
TGATAACCGGATGTTCCTCGGCCTTGGATAAAGCAAAGGCGGGTCCTTGAAACGCAAGTATCGCAATTGCCAACAAAACACACAGAACTTTCATTTCTCATCCTCCTTTGAATTGCCTAATAAAATTTTAAATCCTTAAATTGAAAAAGGATGCTAATTCCAGATTTCTTCCCCCAAAACCAACTATCAGCCAACTACTGATACGTTGTGACTATCCGGACTTTGTCCAAATTTGTGAAATGCTAAAAATTAGCCTCATATTTGGCAGAGTTCCGATTAAAGATTTCTTGCCACAGGTACAACTATCAAAAATCACGACAAAAATGACGATACGCTTTGGCTATCTTAATGAAATCGGGCAAATGTTAGTTCAAAGGTCGTAGTAACAGGTACAAATCCCTCCAAACTTACACTTTGTCGGAGTAATCTGTGCCTTTGAAATTGAAGCTATCGTTCGATTCACCCGCTTTGTTTGAAGATGCAACATTTGGAGGGTGAAATCAGGTCCGTGGCCAATACATGATAATGCAGACACCGATAAGAGCAATGAAAGCCCCTATCAAATCAAACTTGTCTGGTGGTATTCTGTCTATCTGCCAACCCCACAGCATAGCCATAACAATGAAAATCCCGCCATATGCAGCATAAACTCTTCCGAAGTGTGCCGGTTGGAATGTTGGGATAATGCCGTAAAGAATTAGTACCATGGCTCCAACGACGGCAAACCACAGGCTTTTCTTTTCCCGCAACCAGAGCCACACTAAGTATCCGCCACCTATCTCGCAGAATCCAGCCAGTACAAAATAAAATAGCGACTTAGCAATAACCATTTTTCAAGTTCCTATTATTAGCTTTTTAATTCATTAGCACAGAATTATTCAAATGAAGTGACATTGAGAGGATATGTTGAATTTATGGGCTGGGTCAATACTTGGACTTGCTTGCCAATACATGAAAATTAAGTTTCTGAGGATTTTCAAGGAATATGGTTTAGCTATCACAAGATTTTGAGTGATGTACAAGGCTGCGATAGATAGCAGATACCACAGGTTCATCCAATGGTGTGATAAATTAGAGGTATCCAATCATTTCAAAGTTTAATTTTATTGTCGATATATTGCGGATCAATACGATCTTCTGTTTGATCTGTGAATTATGTAACAATTTGATTTAGAAACGTATTAACTGATTTGTTAACCTGGAGATTACATCAATTGGAGGCTATTATGGCCAATCGCACACCTTCAAACAAATGATCAGATGTGTGATCCCGCATAGCGGGAGGCATTTCGAGGTGATGCTGTCGTCAGTCTACCGCGATCCTCGAATAATCACGCCACAGCGTGACCATGAGAGCCTTCGGTTGACCCGAAGGGGGAAATCTTTTCAGTTCTTTTATTAGATCTTGGTAAGATGCAGAGTGTCCCGCGATTATACGGTTCTTAAGTTTGACCAATGCCCCGATATTGCTTCTTTTATTATGCTCGGTAAATAGATTTCATGAAATATTCGGGTAATCCTTTTTAACAATTATCATACATTCTAATTATCTCTCCGGTTGCTTTCCCCTCAACACTCTTTACATACCCATTTATCACTTTTTTCATTGGAATTGGATTATGACCAGGGAAATAGGTCTCATATTTTTCTATTGCATCTTCGACTAATCCAGATGAAACGACATTGATTCTAAGTTCATTTTTTAATTCTAATGCTGCTGCTTTGACAAAACTGTGAATTCCTCCATTTACCATGGCAGCACTTGTCGTCATTGCCACGGGGTAATCTGCCAATATCCCGGTGGTAAGCGTAAAAGATCCTCCGGTAGTCAAGTAATCCTGTCCAATTCTTACAAGATTTACTTGCCCCATTAACTTACTCCTCAGTCCGATATAGAAATCATCCTCAGACAACGAATCAAATGGTGCCCATTTAGCTTCTCCCGCAATACATAGAATTGCATCGATTTTTCCAATGGCTTCAAACATAGCTTTAATAGACTTAGAATCCGCAATATCTACTGTGACATCGCCAGAAATTCTTCCGGCAATAATAATTTCATGTTTCTTTGAGAAATGAGCACTCACTTTTTTGCCAATTGTACCTTTGCCACCAATTATTAAAAGCTTCATTGTTTCTCCTTTTCATTACATAGCCACATCTCGTCCGTTACTTAAATTGTCCTGGCTTTTGGCCCGGGTAGCCTGGTACACCCGAAGTCGGTCTGCCTCAATTTGCGTTAACATTTCAACAAACATATCTTATACCTCATTTCATAATTAAATTCCGAAATACAGAAGGATGGTATAAGTGGTTGTAGAAAAAACGTTCGAATAACGGAACGTTCTTTTGACCACCACTATAAGCTATTGGAGATTTGCCAATCACTTTCTCATACCGCTTACGCTCATTACGATATCACAACATCAATCAAAGGGGTGATTAATACAAAAAAGGTTTAACTCTCTGGAGTTTGCTGCAGGGAGATGCATTTTTTACGCCTTACAGAAACATTTACGCGGCGGAAATCTCACAGTCTTGCCCCACAATATTTGCAATATCTGGCATCCGCATCGTGGCCCTCGGCGCTGCACTCGGGACATGCCTGGGTCGACACCTTACGTTTGAAGGTCTGCGCCATCTCGACGGTTACAATACCGGTGGGCACTGCCAGGATACTGTAGCCGGTCACCATAATCAGAGCCGCTAGAAGCTGGCCCAGATTGGTTTGGGGAGAGATATTGCCATAGCCGACAGTGGTCAGCGTTACAATCGCCCAATAAATGCTCTGCGGGATACTGGTGAAGCCGCTGTCGGGATCCTCGATCAAATACATCAGCGCGCCGAAGATGACCACCAGGATCATCACGGTGAACAGAAACACGGTTATCTTGCGTCGGCTGGCCTGCATGGCCTGCATCAGCAGGCGCGCCTCTCCGAGATAGGGAACGAGTTTGAGCACTCGGAAAATTCGCAGAACGCGCAACAGCCGGATGACGAGCAGATACTGAGAGCCCGGGAAAAAAATGCTCAGATAGGTCGGCAAAATGGCCATAAGATCGACGACACCGAAGAAACTGGTAGCATATGCTACCGGTCGTCCGACACATAGCAGTCTTAGAAGGTATTCGATGGTGAACAGTATGGTAAAAATCCATTCACCGATATACAGCTGCCGGCCGTAAACGCTGCGAATGCTGCTGACACTGTCCAGCATCACCAGCACGACGCTGAGGACAATCGAGACGATCAGCAGAATATCGAACAGTTTGCCCGCCGGTGTGTCTGCCTCAAATATTATCTCATGCAGCGTGTGTCGCCATTGGTCGGATTCTTTATCAGTCATAATGTTGCCTTGCTACTGTTAATTTCAAGATTAGAATGATCGCGCCGAATGCAAAAAATAGAGGCTAACAAAATAAACATTCACCATTCAACGTTTTTTTCTCATCCCTCTGTCCCATCCGCTTCTCTCACCGCCCCGTCTGCACTTATCAACCATTGACCCTCATAGCAAAAAGGTATCCAGAAAGCATATCACGCAAAGGTAAGCGTTGTCTTGCCGGTGGCGCCGCGATCGGGAATTGGAAAATTAATAACCTGGTCTTATTGTTATCCATACGGCTTGGGCAAGTTGCCTGCCAGTCGGAACAAGCCGTCTCAAAATCGAAACCAGACCCACACGGAGGTGAACCCCATGACTTCACAAGATATAGAAAAGACGTTTGACGCCGACAAGGCCGAAGCCTTTTCAGAAAAACTTTTGACAGCGCTCAATTACGGCTCACTGTCGCTGATGATGTCTATTGGCCATCGCACGGGGATTTTTGATACCATGAGCACGTTACCGTCCGCCACCTCTGATGAGGTGGCGAAAGCCTCCGGTCTCAACGAACGTTACGTTCGCGAGTGGTTGGGAGCCATGGTCACGGCCGGAGTGATCGATGTTGATCCGACGAGCACGAAATATTCGTTGCCGCCCGAACACGCCGCATTTTTGACCCGGGCGGCGGGTGCAGACAATTTCGCCGTTTTCACCCAGTACATCGGTCTTCTGGGTTCTGTGGAAGATAAGATCGTCGAGTGCTTTAAAAAAGGCGGCGGTGTGCCGTATGACGATTTTCTGAGATTCCACGCCGTGATGGCAGAAGACAGCGGGCAGTCGGTGCTCTCGTCGATCGAGTCGCATGTGTTGCCGCTCGTGCCCGGTCTTGCCGACCAGCTTGATAAAGGGGTCAATGTATTGGATATCGGTTGCGGCAGTGGGCGAATATTGATCCGGTTGGCCGAGCTCTATCCGAACAGCCGGTTCACCGGGATGGATATTTCCGTCGAGGCGATCGGTACGGCACGCACTGAAGCAACACAAAAAGGTCTTAGGAATGTCGCGTTTGTCGTCCGTGACCTTAGCGATTTCGACGAAACAGCGGAACCCGAGGCGTTCGATCTTATCACGTCTTTTGACGCCATACACGATCAGATCAAACCACTCAACGTACTCAAAGGCATTCACCGCGCACTGAAATCCGACGGCGTCTATTTAATGCAGGATATCAGGGGGTCGAGCCATGTCTATAAGAATGTCGACCACCCGATCGGCACCTTTATATACACCATTTCGACCATGCACTGTATGACGGTATCTCTTTCCCAGGGTGGTGAGGGGTTGGGTGCCATGTGGGGTGAAGAAAAAGCACGGGAATACCTTAAGAAAGCCGGTTTCAAATCGATCGAGACCAATCGGTTGGCCCATGACATTCAGAATAACTGGTATGTAATAACAAAATAAGTTGAGAAGAAGTGGTTTCAACACCCCATATTATAATGGAAACTTTTCTTTTATTAGGTTGCCTTATGCACGATTTTGCGTGTTGAAGTCGCTGATAATTCCCTCCGCTCCCGGTTAATGACAACTGCCCGAGGGCTCAGCTAATTGCTTCATGATAACTCTTTTTTTTATCCAGCGGTTGACCCACTTCCATAATGCCTTAAGTTTGTCTAACATCTTAGTTCTTAAGAGTGCATGTTTTTGTTCTTGTCTAAGGGGACGGCACCAGTCAATCAGTGCTTTGAATCCGGGCTAACCGCCTATATATTGTGTCTGTCAAAAAAACGTTCCGTCATTCAAACGTTTTTTTCTACAACCACTTATACCAGTCTTCTGTATTGCGGAATTTATTTTTGAAAAGCGGCATATATTCACGGAAACATCCTCCATCGATCAATGCCTCTGCATGAGAATTGCCTACCTACATTCTTTAAGGTAAAAGATCGGGACAAATAAAACGACGGACAACAGCAGCGGGAGGTCAGCGCGGGTTCGATGACAGCTTTTCGTGTCTCCTGCGGGGATAGACGGTATAGCGCTCGACAAAGGAAAACGAAAATGCATCGAAATATATACATGATCATTACCTTGACCGTGGTGTTGGTGATTGAGCCGGCCGCCTTGGCGGCCGACGCGCTAACGTCGGTGATATGGGGCGCGACTGGAAGCGTGTCTTTCGTTAGAGGGTAGTATGCGTTTTGAAATCGTGCTTCATCGAACTGAACCGCCTGCCTGAGAGGAGAAGTAATGAAATCTTTATCTACCTTGATGAGCCTGCTGCTCATCTTGACCCTGTTTGCGGATTTGCCAGCAGACGCACAGGAGGGTAAAACCTTTACAGTGGAAGAGCTCGACCAGATGCTTGCGCCGATTGCCCTGTATCCCGATTCCTTGCTGGCGCAGGTGTTGATGGCCGCTACCTATCCGGCGGACGTCGCCGAGGCGGCCAAGTGGTCCAAGGCGCATCCCGACCAGCAGGGCGATGCCGCCGTTAAAATGGTCGAGAGCAAGCCCTGGGATCCGAGCGTGCAGTCCCTCGTTGCATTCCCGCAGGTTTTGGCGACCATGGAGCAGGATCCCGATTGGGTCCAGAAGGTCGGCGACGCCTTCCTTGCGCAGCCTGAGGACGTCATGGACGCGGTCCAGCGACTGCGGGCAGCGGCCCAAAAAGCCGGTAACCTCGAATCGACCGAGCAGCAGACGGTGGTTATCGAAGAGGCACCGCAGACCCAAGAGACCGTTATCGTGATCGAACCCGCCCAACCCCAGGTGGTCTATGTGCCGACCTACAATCCGACGGTGGTTTACGGGACGTGGTGGTATCCGCGGTATCCGCCGTACTACCTGCCGCCGCCGCCCGGCTATGTTTTTGGCACGGCGCTGGCTACCGGCATCGCATTCGGCGTCGGCATCGGTATCACCAATGCGCTCTGGGGCGGTTGTAACTGGGGGCGGCGCAATGTCAACATCAACGTCAATCGCTACAACAATATCAACGTCAACCGGAAGCTCAACGTCAACCAGAGAAACGCCAACTGGAACCACAATGCCAACAATCGGCGCGGCGTGCCGTACCGTGATGCCAAGAGCCGCGATCGCTACGGCAAGCAGGTGGCCGGCAGCGACAAACGCCAGGAGTTTCCGCGGTCGTGATTCGCAGCGTGATGCCAGCCGCGATAAGGCTCAGGCAACGCTGAAGGAGCGCGGCGCCGATCCGGCCAAGGGCCGCGAAAAACTGCGCAACGACCCGCAGACCCGCGAACGGGCTCAGTCGGCTGCAAGGAACACCGATCGCGACAAAACTCGCGCTGCAGCCCAGAACGTCGACCGGGGCAAGGCCCGTGGCAAGGCCCAGAATGTCGACAGAAACAGAACCGGCCGGACTGCCCAGAACAGAAGCGGTGACAACGCATTGAAAGGTGCCAACAATGCCGGCCGATCCAGACAACAAATCGATCGCGGCAACTCGAGCCGGAAGTCAATGCAAAGGCATTCCGGAGGTGGAGGACGTGCTGGTGGCGGACGCTCAGGTGGTGGCCGACGTGGCCGATAGGAGGAGATGACGATGATAGCAAAGAAAACAAAAGATCTACCCCGGCTGTTTGTGATAGCGGTCTTTTTATGGCTCGCTTCCTTCGGTCCGGAAACTGCGCTCGCGCAGCAAACATTCGAAAGCCCTGCTCTGGCTGCCGAAGCGTTTGTCGAGGCTGTGGCAGCAAAAGATAACGAATCGCTTGGTTTGATACTCGGTGCTGACTGGAGAGAATTCATACCAACCGGCGACATCAGTCAGGAAGACGTCGATGCATTCATAGACGCCTGGGATAAAACCCACAGGTTCAAGCCAATTGCCTATGGCCGGGTACAGCTGGCGGTCGGTCCCGAAGACTGGACCTTGCCAATCCCAATCTTTAAAGAGGGCGACACCTGGCGCTTCGATACCGTGGCAGGTGCTGAGGAGATGCGGACACGTCGTATTGGAAGAAACGAGCTGTCGGCGATTCAGGCCGTGCTGGCTTATTATGACGCACAGAGGGAATATGCCCTCGCCGACCGCAACGGTGACGGGGTGCTCGAGTATGCCCAAAGATTGGTGAGTTCACCCGGCAATCGCGACGGACTGTATTGGCCGGTGACGGCCGACGAGAAAGCAAGCCCACTCGGACCACTTTTCGGGGATGAAACGCCCGGAATAGGTTACCATGGCTATTTCTACAGAATTCTGATGGGCCAAGGCCAAAACGCGCCTGGTGGGGCATACAATTACGAGATAAACGGACGTATGTCAGTCGGGTTCGCTCTTGTGGCTTGGCCGGTGAATTACGGCGACAGCGGGGTTATGACGTTTATTGGTCAGCCACGATGGTCGGATCTACGAAAGGGATTTTGGGGACGATACTGGTGAAGTAGCGCGCGCCATGGCACTCTTCGATCCCGATTCTAGCTGGAAAGAGGTGTCGCCATGATAAAGGATTTTTTGGCGTTTATATTGGCCGGTGCTCTAATTTCAAGCTGCACATATCATCAGCCCGCGCCTAAAGTTTACGTCACGAAACCGGTCAGCAGTTTCGACAGCTCATGGGCGGCAGCCGTCGGTGCGCTGGAAGATCAAGGCGTGCGGATTGCGGCCAAAGATCGTTCATCCGGAATCGTGCGTGGGTCGCGAAACGGGATTGATGTCACCGCTAATGTTCGGACCCAGGCCGATGGCAGCGTGCGCGTTGAGTTTAACACATCCGGTGCCACAGCGAACGATTCCGAGCTGATTAATCGAATCACGCAATCCTACAATCGGCGTATGGGGCGATGAAAAAGGACAATGGCATAACACATTTCATTGAATAATTGGATGGGGTTGTGTGCCCAATCGGTAGCAAGGGCCCAATTCAAAAGGTCAAAAACAACAAAAGGAGGATTACAATGGGTTTATTCGACTTTATGAAAGACATGGGTGAAAAAATATTCGGTAGCGAAGACGAAGCAGCCGAGAAAATCAAGGCGAATATCGAAGCCACCAATCCCGGGATAACGGATCTCGGCGTCAATTACAACGACGGTGTCGTTGAGTTGACCGGGACGGCAGACAGCGCAGAGGCCATGGAGAAAGCAGTACTGATGGCTGGTAATGTCAAGGGGGTTTCCGAAGTAAAAGTGGATGGCATCAGCTCTCCCCCACAGCCGGCACAGGTTGAGTACTACACCATTCAAAAAGGGGATACCCTCTCGGCCATTGCCAAAAACTACTACGGAAAGGCCAATGACTATCCCCGGATTTTTGATGCCAACCGTGAAGTCATTAAGAACCCTGATCTTATCTATCCTGGCCAGAAGATCCGCATCCCGATGGTCTAGATGGCAGGACAGCGGGGCCTGATGGCCAGCCGACGTTTATTTGCGGCTGCAAGCCGTTGTAAGTGCCTGGAAAAAATTGAGACGAACCTCTCAACGATCCCATTAAAATGGGTCGAGAGAAACCAATAGAGGCCCTTATTCCATAGGGTCAAATCTTAAGGAGTTGACCATGAATGCCGCAAACATCATCAGCACCCCATTAAAATATTTAGACAAGGCCGTCAATGGCCTGCGCGACCTGGGGTTGATGCCCGAAAAGCCGAACGAGGCCCCGATTCTGGCCTTGATCGAACAGGTCAGCGACCTCGATGAAGAAAAGGCCGTGGCTATCGCCCGCACCCTGAGTCACACCACCATATTCAACGAAGTCGTACGGGAACAGATCACACAAATGAACGTCGGGGAAAGATACGAGAAAATCACAGACGCCTTCAGCAGTATCCGTGATGATGCCAAGTCGATGGTGGATCAACTCGATGACGGCAAGATTTCAACCACGGAAAGACTACAAAACCTCTGGATGAAGGTCACGCGCGGTGACATCCCCGACCGCTTCCGGAAGATCAAGGACACCTACCTCGATGTGACGAACGACACCAATGACCAGATCGCGCGCGAGACGAAAATCCTCGAATCATACAAGGACTTTCGTGTGGCTCTCAAAGAGGCCCAGGTGATGGCCTTCCAACTTCTGAAGAAGGCCGAAGCCGAAGTCGAGACAGCCAAGGGGCGTCTAAATTCTGCATCCGAAGCTATCGAAAGCCACGCGGGTAAAGACCGAGAACAAACCGCTCGACTGGAATTGGATCGGGACCAGCGTCTGCGGGAGCTTCAGGATGAAGATAAGCGCTACCAGATCGTCAAGGATCTGGCCGAGAACCTGTCGATCAGCTACAACACCACCGAAGTGGTGATGGCGCGGCTCGCGCAGACGACCGATGTCAAAGAGCGGGTTTATTCCCAGGCGGTGTCGTTTTTCGGCACCAATGAAACTGTATTCACGGCCCTGAACGCTTCTTTCACCAGCCTGCAGGGGCTGCACGAAAGCACCCGCACGCTGGATGCCATGAAGGAGGGGGTCAATCAGAGCCTGGAAACCATTGCCGAGGTTGGCAACAAAATCCAGGAGGATGCCTTGAGGGCGGGATATGGCCCGACAATTAAGGCCGAGTCGGTGAAAAAATTGGTTGATTCGGTGGTCAATTTTCAGGAGAAATCCAGGACTCTTATCGCCGAGATGAGGGAACTGGCCACGCGAAACGAACAAGAGATTAGTTCCGCGGTCGAGACCAGCAAGAAACGCATGGCTGAATTGGCTAATTCAGGAGCAGCGATAACTCATGGCTGAAGAACAGGCAGCTAAAAAGTTCGAATTGTCCGAAGTGATGCTGGCCATGGATGTGGTCGACACCCTCCGGCATCAGCAGTCGCTCGTCCAAAGAGAGCTTCAGACTGAAGACCGCGAAGCCGAGCTGATCGAAAAGCTGCGTAAAATCTACGCTGACCAGGGGCTGGAGGTCACGGACGCGGTGATCTCCCAGGGTGTCAAGGCCCTGCGCGAGGAGCGGTTCACCTATCAGCCGCCACCAGGCGGGCTGCAGACAATGCTGGCGCGGCTCTATGTAAACCGTGGTCGTTGGGCCAAGCGGACGGCATTGCTTTTGCTCGTACTGGCAGCCGTTTGGGCCGGCTACCGTTATCTTTACGTCATGCCGGCTGAGCGCGGCCGGAGCCGGTTGGCTCAGGAACTGAAAAGTCAGGCGTCCGGCCAGCAGGAATCCATCAACACATTACAGGAACAGATAAGCATCGCCACCGGCGAATTGGATAAAACCATGCCGACGGTACCTTCGTCGTTTCAGACCACCGCTCGCCGACTGGCCGATCAGGTTCGACAATCACTGGCGTCGGCTGCTCGTGAGCTGGGTGCCGCTGAAAAACTCGGGGCGGTCACGCCGAGCGATCCGGATATCCTCGATGCCAGGGCAGCGAGCGTCCAGCAGCGTCTCGCCGAGCAGAAGGGGATTATCGACCGTGCCCAGGGAGACCTTCAGAATGCCCAGGCCGCCATCCAATCAATTCGATCGCTGAAGAACACGTCCAAGGACCTCGAATCACTGCGCGCAGAGGCGTTGAAGGCCGCCCGTGATCCTGGTGCAGCGGATAAGATCGAGGCGCTTTACAACAGTGCCTTATCGGCTATACGGGCCGGTGACCTTGAAACGGCCCGCACGGCGCGGCAGGCCTTGCAGCTCACCCGTGACATGCTGGGGCAGGAGTACACCCTGCAAATCGTCTCGCGGCCGGGAACACAAAGCGGTGTATGGCGCTATCCGGTCGACAGTCGCACCGCCCGCAACTACTACCTGATCGTCGAGGCTGTTACACCGAGCGGGCAGCGGCTCAAGCTGCCGATTACCTCGGAAGAGGACGGTAAGGTGCGTTCGGTCAGCGAATGGGGGTTGCGGGTCGACCCCCAGGTGTACGAAAGGGTGCGACAGGACAAGATGGACGACGGGATCGTGAATAACAAGAGCGTCGGAAGCAAGAAGCGCGGGTATCTCACACCGGATTACACGGTCACCACAACGGGTGGCACGATCACCGAATGGTAGGAGACGTTAGGCCATGATCAACGGAACGGACCAATTGGCGATTATCAACCAGCACATCAACACGGCCCACAGTGGTCTCGACGCCATTCACAAGCGCAAGGAATCTGCGAACCAGCGGCTGGTGCAGCTGCGCAACCAGATGACCGAAGAATACCGAAAACTGGCCCGGTTCCGCCTGGACGAATTAACGGCCAACCGCATGATCACTCAGCTGGATGAAACCGACCGGGTTGTTTTAAAATTATTGGAACGTCGGGCACAGGCGCTGCAAGAGCTGGATAGCCGCCATCGAGCAGTCCAGTGCCCAGCAGGTACCACTGAATGAGGAGCGCGAGCATACGATTCGAAAACGTGACGACCTGGTCAAGCAGATCGATGAGCATGCTGCCGACATCAAATCGCAACTCAGCCGTCAAGAATTTTACCAAGAACAGGAAAAACGCGTTGCTGAGGCAACGGCAAAGGCCGAGCGGGCCGATACAAAAGCGGCCCAATCGGAAGCCGACCGAGATGAAAAAGGCCAACCGTATCGCGACGACCCGCTGTTTATCTACTTGTGGAAGCGTCGTTACCTGACACCGGACTACACCGGAAGCGGCTTGACTCGCAGCCTGGACGGTTGGGTGGCAAAGATAATCAAGTATGCGGATGCCCGCAGCAACTACTACATGCTGACGGAATTGCCGGTGCGGTTGCGCGAGCACGCCGATAGGCAGAAGGAAATGGCCGCTCAAGAAGTGCAAAAGCTGCACGACATGGAAGCCAAAGCCCTGCAGGTCGAAGAGATCATTCACAATAAGAGCGCTTTAGAGGTTGCGCAGAAAGCTTTGGAGAAGATCGAGAGTCGCATCGAGGCAGATGAAGAGAACCATGACGCTCTCTTGCAGCAGCGTTCGACATTCTCTTCCGGTGCCGACGATATTTTCCGACAGGCTATCGAATTGCAGCTTTCTGAAATCAAACATGATTCTCTGGCGAATCTTTACATGAAAGCAAAAATGACGCCCAAGCCTGATGATGATGTGATCGTCGGTCGTATCCGTGACCTTCAGCAGGAAGAGAAAAGTATTGCACAGGAAATAAAAGACTTGCAAGCACAGGAACACCAGCAGCAGCTAACCTACCGGGAACTTGAAGATCTCCGGCGGCAATTCAGACGCAGCGGCTACGACTCCCGCCATTCTTATTTTCCAGGGGGGTTCGAGTTGGCGGCCTTGCTCGGGATGCTTCTATCCGGCAGGACCTCGGGCCGGGACGTGTGGGGCCGTATCGACCGGGAGCAAAAGTTTCGGCGACCGCGCACGCCGCGAGGTTTTGGCGGCGGTATTTTTCCTGGTGGATTCGGTGGCGGGTCCCGTGGCGGTGGCGGTTTCGGCGGCGGCATGGGGGGTGGCGGTTTCCGTACGGGCGGCGGATTCTGATCGAAACCAACGCTGTCCAGCAGATTTTTGCATGCTTCACGTTCGACCGGTTTAGGAGCCGATCCAAATAACAATAATAAATGGTGTCTGTCCAGAAGTGGTGGATTTGGGTCCCGGCCAAGGCCGCAGCGATTTTACAACCGCAGGCGTAGCAATGCTACGTCGAGGATTGTAAAGAGCGAGAACACCGGCCCGGACCGAAAGACGCCGTTTCTGGACGGACACTGAATAGGAGGCCAATATGTTCAACATGAGTGATTTACTCGACGCATTCACGCAGTCGGGAATGACAAAATCGACGGACCAACGGATGAGAAATGCGCTTTCCGCCGGTGGCAAGGCGCCTGATAGCTTGCTGTCCGGACTTTTCGGCGGCGCCTCCGGAGGTCTGGGTGATGCCCTGTCGAAGATGTTCGGCGGCGGCAGCGGTATCGGCACAACCCTCGGTAATGTCCTCGAAGATGCCGGCCGGGCAGTAGGGGGTAAGCGCAATCTGGCTGTTGGCGGAATCGGTGCTTTGGCCGGTGCGTTATTCGGCGGCGGCGGTCGATCGATGGGAGGGGCCCTCGGTGGGGGCGTTATGGCCCTGCTCGGTGCCATGGCGTTTTCGGCCCTCAAGAAAGGTGGACAGTCGGCCACTCAGGTGCCGGTAGGGTTAAAGGAAGCCAAAACTAACGAGGAAAAAAATGAGTTGGACCGTGAAGCCGGTCTTATTTTTCAGGCCATGATCAATGCCGCCAAAGCGGATGGGCAGGTCGACAAAGACGAAGTGAATCGGATCGTCGGCAAGCTCGGTGAGATGGGCATGGCCAAGGAGGCGCAGGACTTTGTGTTCGCCGAGATGCAGAAACCGATGGACACCGATGCCCTGGTGAATGCGGCCGCCGGGCGACCGGAACTGGCGGCTCAGCTCTATGCAGCGTCGCTGTTGGCGATTGAGGTCGACACACCGGCCGAGAAAGCCTACTTGAAGAGCTTTGGAGAACGTCTCGGTCTTAACCCAGCCACCACATCAGCTTTGGAAAAGGTATTGAATGTGTAACACGGTTGAACGTGTGGTACACAAGGAAATTTTTTTTGAACAAACGATTCAAATCCGGCTGGCGATTTGAGATAAAACCGCCCCAGCGTCTCAAATAGTTGATAGTCTTAAAAACTATAACCCTAAATGAGCGTAAACAAAACCGAGAACGATCACAATAGATCGATTTCAATGAGTATATTGAATTTTCAGCTTCATTTAATTATCTCCACCAGCGCTGAGATATGAATTCTGCTATTTTATCTCGATTTTGTTTACGCTCAATTAGGGTAATAACGAAGAGCTGATTCATGTTCATACCATTGGGTGACGACAATTCCGACCGCAAAATTCGCCCGGTTGTCAACTTTGCGTTGATCGGGCTGAATATTTTGGTGTTTTTCTTTCTGCAGGGTATGGGAAATAACCTACCGTTCACCTATTCCTACGCGACGGTGCCGCAAGAAATTCTCACCGGTACCGACGTTGTTACCAAGGATAGCATCGTCAGTGACTCGGGTTCCGGACAACGCTACCGGGTTCCCGGACTGGGGGTAACACCATTGTCGGTTTACCTGACGCTGTTGACATCCATGTTCATGCACGGCGGATTCATGCATCTCTTGGGTAACATGCTCTACCTTCACATCTTCGGTGACAACATCGAGAACTTGATGGGCCACCTGCGTTACCTTATTTTTTACCTCACATGTGGCGTGCTGGCTTCGCTGGCGCATGTTTTCACCAGCGCGGCCCTGCACGCCGACCTGCTCGTTCCCAGCCTGGGGGCTTCCGGAGCGATTTCCGGTGTACTGGGAGGATATCTTCTGTTGTTCCCGAAACGGCGCGTGCGTGTGCTGATCATTCGCTTTGTCAGCGAGGTGCCGGCCCTGGTGGCCATTGGGGTTTGGTTTGCGTTTCAGCTGATCAGCTCGCTGGGTATGTTCAGTGGCGGATCGGGCGGTGGGGTGGCCTATGGCGCCCACATCGGTGGATTCGTTGCGGGTTTGGTTCTTGTTAAATTTTTCATGATCGGTAAGTAATATAATCGTGTGATGGGAAATTTTTGGGCTGATTATATAGTAAGGAAGTACAGGCAAATATCGTTTTCGATCTGTTTGGCGGTCTTGATCGCAGTTATTTGCGGCTGTTCCAACATCGAGGAACAGTCTTTCTCCGTCGTAAATTCTGTTAATACCGAGACATGGGAAGAGGCTGACAACTTATTTAGAGGTGACCCGCATTGGCTGGGAGCTGATGACGCTTATTCTATCGACTTGAAAGACGGACGTGTCTTGTGGCTTTTCGGCGATAGCTTCATTGCTACAAACGACAATCGCCTCAGAAGCGAATCTTCAGTCGTGAGAAACACCATCGGCATTCAGACTGGCTATGATCCGTCAAAGGCGACCATGGAATTTTATTGGAGAGGTTCGCAGTTGCAACCTGAGGCCTTCTTTCCGGAAAAGAGTGACACCTGGCATTGGCCGGGACATGGCATCCGCCTCGATTCAAAACTGTTGGTATTCTTGATGGTTATACGAAGCGCCGATAACGAACTCGGTTTTGATGCGATAGGATGGCGTGGTGTTATCATATCTGATTTACAGTCCCCGCCTTCACACTGGAAAGTATTGTGGTTGGAAGAACCATCGCAAAATTTTGGGGTGCTCGTGGGATCCGGTAGCGTCCTACGTCGAGAAAATTACATTTATGCCTTTGGATATCAGCCAGCGACACGCGATATTCATGCGGTGCGTTGGCACTTATCGGATGTTGTCCTCGGAAACCTCGATCGACCGCAGTGGTGGGCCGGATCGGATAACGGCTGGAAGGTCGCCTCGCAACTTGACGGTCCATCGGTACCTGTAATAGCTGAAGGACAAAGCGAGTTTAGCATCCATTACGAACCTGAAATTGACCAATTCTTGGAGATTCAAACTGTCGGTTTCGGCCCTGCTTGGATTGGAATGAGATGGGCAAAAACGCTAACAGGCCCATGGAGTCCGCTCAATCGTTTTTATCTGCCTGAAGAACACCACATGACAGATATCATGATCTATGCCGCTAAAGCGCATCCCCACCTGAATGGTGACGGGGTGGTCCTGACGTATGTGACGAATTCGTTTAAGTTCGATAACGTTGTTCAGAACGATCGTATTTACTATCCACGATTTCTAACGATGAAATTCAACCGAAACTGACCGCTTATTGAGTATGCTTCCAACTTTTTTTTACCCAAGTTGAGCGTTTCATATTTTGGAAATGACAAAATTGAAAATATGAAACGCTCAACTTGGGTTCTATTCAGACGGCTTCCCCCTATGCGAAAATTCTGTTCCGTTATATTCTTTAGAATATCGCTATTCACGATAACCATTTTTCTATTAACAGGGGCCGGCAAAGAGCTGTAGAGCATTTGGTAGTATAAAAAGAGATCCTAAGACTCGAAAATAGACCACTTTTGACCATATTGAATGGAGATATAACATGAAATTACTTATGCAACTGACGACTCGGCTGCAAAGGACAAGACAAATCCTGGGGTTGGCAATAATTTTAGGCGTTATGAGCCCGGCATTTGCCGGGGATACCGTAGGGTTACCGGCCCCGACATCGGCAGCGGAAGGGGCCTTCCCTGCGCAGAAACACTACTCACCCTATGCGGGGCGCAACTTCCCGACTCAGGTTTTCTGGGGCGACACCCACCTGCACACCGGTATGTCGATGGACGCCGGCGCGTTCGGTGCAAGGCTTGTACCGGAAGATGCGTATCGTTTTGCTCGTGGTGAAGAACTCACTTCTTCGACCGGCCTCAAGGTAAAGCTCGATCGACCGCTCGATTTCCTGGTGGTGGCCGATCATTCCGATAACATGGGATTCTTCCCGCGTCTGTATGCGGGAGATCCGGAGATGCTGGCCGATCCAACAGGTAAGAAATGGTACGAGATGGTGCAGGCCGGCGGTCAAGAGGGTGTCAAGGCCGCCGTCGAAATCATCCAGGCTTTCTCTCAAAATACCTTCCCCGAGAAACTGAAGTCGCTCCCCGGCAGTCCTGCCTACCGCTCTGCCTGGGAGGAGACCATCGAGGCGGCCGAGAAGTACAACGATCCGGGCCGATTTACCGCCTTTATCGGCTACGAGTGGACGTCCAATACCGGTGGCAATAACCTGCACCGGGTGGTGATTTTCCGTGACAACGGCGACAAGGCCGGCCGCGTTGAACCGTATACGACCCTTAAGCCCCTGGGTAGCGACAACCCCCGTGATCTCTGGCTGTGGCTACAAGGCTACCAGGACAAAACCGGCGGACGGGCGCTGGCTATCGCCCACAACGGCAATCTGAGCAACGGGATCATGTTTCCCATCGTGGAGTCGTTCACCGGCAAGCCGGTCGATCTGGCGTACGCCAGGACCCGGGCCAAGTGGGAGCCGCTCTACGAGGCGACCCAGATCAAAGGCGACGGTGAAGCCCATCCGTTCCTGTCGCCGAACGATGAGTTTGCCGACTATGAAACCTGGGATCAGGGCAACCTGGATCTCAGCGTTGCCAAGGCGCAGGATATGCTCCAATACGAGTATGCCCGTAGCGCCTTAAAAATTGGCCTGCAGCTTGAAGAAAAGCTCGGTGTCAACCCGTACAAGTTCGGAATGATCGGGTCCACCGACAGCCATACGGCGCTCGCCACGGCGGGCGAGGACAATTTCTTCGGCAAGCACTCGGGCGCTGAACCGGGGCCCAAACGCTGGGAGCACCCCATGGCCCAGGTCGGCGACAAGAAATACGAGGGCTGGGCCATGGTCGCATCGGGTTACGCGGCTGTGTGGGCCAAAGAGAACACCCGCGCCGCGATCTTCGATGCGATGATGCGCAAGGAGACCTATGCCACCACAGGGCCGCGAATGCTCGTCCGTTTTTTCGGGGGCTGGGACTTCACCGATAAGGATGCGCAGAGCCGACTGCCGGCCCAAATTGGCTACACGAAGGGCGTTCCGATGGGTGGCGATTTGACCCCGGTTTCGGGCGGCAAAGCACCAACCTTTCTCGTTGCAGCACTTAAAGATCCTTTCAGCGGCAACCTCGATCGAATCCAGATCGTAAAGGGGTGGCTGGATGCCGGCGGTAAGCGACACGAGAAAGTCTACGACGTGGTTTGGGGGGGCGATCGCAAGCCGGACGCAATAGGAAAGTTGCCGCCGTTGGGCAGTACGGTGGACGTTGCCAGCGCCACCTGGACCAACACGATCGGTGCACCTGAGCTGATCACCGCCTGGAAAGACCCGGACTTCGATCCATCGCTGCGCGCCTTCTATTACGCTCGCGTGATCGAGATTCCGACACCGCGATGGACTGCATACGACGCGAAACGGTATAACATAAAGATGGCGCCTGAGGTTCCCATGACGACCCAGGAACGCGCTTACACATCGCCGATCTGGTATACGCCGCAAGGATAGGGCGGGGACTTCGAATATTAGCTATCGTGGAAGAAACTAACCCGAATATTTTATGAAATCTTTTCACAGATTGGGATAAGCCGTAAAATCCATCCGAGTTTTGTAAATTACATATAGGACACGATACTAGAAGTGGTTTCAAAACCTCAGATCACGCCCAAGTGCAAGGCGTGGGCAGACGAAAAAACGCAGCATACATGGGCGCATGTATTCAGAGTCAGGGGCAGGGCCCCCTGACTCTGACCCAGGAGGACCACAACACCGCAATTGGGTGTCAGAAGGGGTTTTGAAACCACTTATAGGCTTTGGAATCAGAACATCAATTGTTCGTTATGAGGGGGAAAAATGAGTACGGTGTTTTCAATCGCGTTCTTCTCGTTTTTTACTGCAGTGATATCTGCCCAAGCGACGGACACCATGAAGGCATTTCCCTCGGCAGAAGAGGGAATGGTTCGATATGTCCTGCAGCTTCCGAAGCAGGATGATGAATCTGTTTTCAAGGTGGAGCTGATCGTCGGCAAAACGGTTCAGATTGACGAAGTGAACAAGTACTTTTTCGGCGGTCATATTGAAAAGGAAACGATCAAGGGCTGGGGGTATCCTCTTCACACGATCAAAAAACTTGGCCCGATGGGCGGCACGCTGATAGCGGTCGATCCCAATGCACCAAAAGTAGACCGGTTCATCACAATCGGCGGTGAACCATATCTCATCCGCTACAACAGCCGTCTGCCCATCGTGGTGTATGTGCCGGATGGCGTTGAAGTTCGTTATAGGATATGGAAGGCCAGTGATGAGGTGACGGTTATGGGAAAAGGTTGATGAGGCACCACTATGGATGGTGACAACCCCGAAGTGCCTGACTTTTTAACTTTCGGTGTTTCTGCCTGAAGTTTGAGAAGTCTTCCTTCATTCAAGGCCCAAAATACATTTCACTGGTGATCAATGCCTCATATGCTTGAAGCAATTCGTACTTATGTATTTGTGGGACTCATCGAGCAGTATGGGGTCTATGAATCATCATTGATATTCACCGGTTTAGCCTATTTGACTGGTTATCCTTTCTTCTTGGCCATGAAGGGCATTTTCCCTTCAAAGAAGAGGCTATCTATGGCTCTTTATTGTCTCGCTGCTACGAGCACTGGGTCTTTACCTTTTTGGGCCGGTCCTGGGCTCGGTTATTCATACCCGTGGATCTCAACCATACCATTCATACTTCTGCCTTTTGGCATTTACATTCTTTTCATATCCTTGGACAAAATTGGACTTTTAAAATCTGATGGACATTCACCATCGAACGGATACCTGGTCGTGTTTCTCATTGCGTTATTCGTCTTACCCATCGCAACGGTGGCCGATTGGGTGTTTTTTAACGGTGAAAACATCTGTGCGAAAACCGTTGACTATTCCATAATCCTCATAGCGTTCGGTTTACCTGCCATTGGCGCTTTCATATTCCTATTACTACTTATGCCAATCGTTGGGATGGTTTCATTGATGTCAGCAACTGTTGGATGGTTAACAAAGGATAGGCCCTCCAATTCTGATTCATAATAATCATCGTTAAACCCCAAGCTGTGCTGGGGAGACTTCCAAAGTTTGACAGTTCCAGAAGTTAACGAAATCCCGAAAAGATGATTATTATAATTCAATGACCGCGGTTGGTTGCCCGAAATAATGGTTTTATACCGCTTTTCAAAAAAAATGGTCAATACGGAAAGTTGGTATAAGTGGCCTTAGAAAAGAACGTTCGAATAACGGAACGATCTTTTGACAGCCACTAAAAAGACCGCTTTGAGCGATTCACAAGCCATTCTTCCGGCTTTGCCGGAGACCATTGAATCTAGAAGCTATCTCAAATTTAGGATTTTGGCCCAAGGTCAAGGCGGATCCGAGATTCCCCGCTGTGCAGGACTTCCCGCCTGAACGATCCTTCTCTGTGGGTCGCAGCCCGCAGGCATAATGAAGTATGTCGAGGACTTGAAGCGAGGAGCCAACGCAGAGATTGGGCTAAAAAACTTTTTTGAGATGACTTCTATAATTTTCCATCTGTCACAGTCTCATATAGTGGATACTTCGTTCCTCAGTTATCGGAAGAAAAGAGAATGCTGGCTGCGAGCTGCAATCATTCGCTTGCAGCCGGCGTCATTTAGGACATAGAAATGTGGAGGAAAGAGTAATGCTTTCGAAATTGCGCTTTTCGAATAAGAAGGCTGCTGATAAGGGCGGCAAAAAGCCTCAGCGATTATGGCGCGAACCGCTAATTCACTTTTTCGTTCTCGGACTGGCTGTTTTCGGGCTGCATGCCGCACTGGATCGACAACCGAAAGCCAATTTCAATGATCCATATCTTGTGGAGATATCTTCGGCTGATATCGAATGGATGCGGACCCTTTTCAACAAACAGATGGGTCGTGAACCCACCGGACAGGATTTGAGGGGCCAGGTCAACCAGCTCATCCGCGAGCAAATTCTCAGCCGTGAAGCCGTTTCGATGGGCCTCGATGAAGGCGACATCGTTGTTCGCCGCCGTCTGGCCCAGAAGATGGCGTTTTTGTTCAAGGATCTATCGGCCATGAACGCGCCCACGGAAGATGAGCTGCGACAATACTATAAAGAGAATCTCGCCCAATACGAGATTTCACCACAGATAACCTTCACGCATGTCTATTTCAATAGAGATAACCGAGGGGTGGATGGGGCAAAACAGGCGATACAGGCACTCGTCAAAGAAAACGTCGATCCGAATACGGTGGAGGCACTCGGAGACCCCTCTATGTTATCAACCGGCTGCAACAATTGCCGCGGTAGAGAAATTAAGGACCGGTTTGGTAATGAATTTGCTGGGACAATCGAAGACCTCAAGCCTGGTGCGTGGTATGGACCCATTGCGTCGGCATATGGACTCCACGCCGTTTACATTTACGATCGTCAGGACGGCAAATTGCCGGCTTTCGATGAGATTGTTGACCAGGTCAGAAATGATTGGATGTTCGCCAATCAGGAGGAAAATACCCGCAAAGTATATGAAGAGATACGCTCTCGATATCAGGTCCTGGTGGAAGGATTGCCCTACGATTCCGATGTGTGAAGATGAATCACAGGTGCAAAGGCGAGCGATCTTATTTGGTTTTATTGAACACCCTCAAAAGAGCGGGCGTACTGTGTGAAGAGGTCATTGAATCAGGTATTGGGCATGTTTAAATTGAAGATATCACGCTGCACGATCATTAAATGCATTATTGGGGGGCTATTTTTCTTCTCTGTCATCCCCGTTGCGGTGCTGGCTGACAATGTCCGTCCGGTATACCTGGAAATCGAGGAATTATCTTCCGGCAATATCCGGGTCGTCTGGAAGGTTCCTCTGGGTCAGGGGATACCGCAGGACCTAAAACCATCTTTTCCGGAACAATTTCGTGTCGTACCGCCTCACAAGCGGGTTAAGACCAATGATGCCATTATTGAAACGTGGGATATGATCGGCGGTAATGACGGTTTGGCCGGGACGAAGATAAGCATAGACGGTCTCAAACAGACTACGACGGATGGCCTGGTACGTATCCGATTGGCCGATGGCTCAATTCACCGGGTGGTTCTGCGTCCCACCGAAACCACGGCAACGATTCCCGACCCTCATCAAGTAGAAGGCGAACAAAAAAAATCGCACAGGTCTTTACTGAAGTTCATCGACCATTGGCGATACGCTCTTTTGCTTTCAGCGGCGCTTGGGCTCAGTTTGATGCCCAACGCTCGGCGCAGGGGAATTCTCCTCTGCACGGTTGCACTCATCGCCGGTGCATTATCCGGGTATGCTCTGAGCCGGTTACCTGTTTATGACAAAGTTATTAATCAAAGCATCCCGACCAAAGCAGAGGCCGCAAAAATTCTTCAGGGCTTGATGCTGAATACCTACCGGGCATTTATGCTTGAGAGGGATGAAGATGTCTACGATACTCTGGCGCGCAGCGTTGCCGGTGAATTTTTAAGCGAGGTCTATCTGCAGAACCGTGAAAAACTGCGGATGGGAAACGCCGACGGGGCGCTGGCTATTATCCAACAACTGGATATCAAATCGATCGAAGCGATGGACCGTAAAAAGGATGGCAGCATCGGCATTGTCGCCAATTGGGATGTGTACGGTTCGGTGCATCATCAAAATCATGTTCATTACCGGTGTAATACATACACCGCTAAGGTAATAATCAAGCCGACCGATGAATACTGGAAACTTAGCAAGATTGAACTCCTCGATGAACAGCGTGTGTTATGAGAACGCGATGACTCTGAGATTAAGCGGAAGCTTCGACACTGGTGTGTAATTATTACATTTGATCTATTTAGAAAAAGCTGCGATATAAACAAATTTTTCCACAAGAAACAAACGGGTGAATGTACCGTTACGCCTTTTGCAGGGTCTGTGCATTGTTTGAAGGACAATTGACATTCATATCTCAAGATCAACAATTGGATCAGCCATGAAAAATCTTAAACTTGCATCGGGAGAAATAGGGCAGAAGACTGTTGTCCGGGTGGGTAACATTGAAATCGGACGCCAGTTTGTGGTGATCGCCGGACCTTGCGGGGTCGAAACCGAGGAGCAGACCCTTGAAACCGCCCGGGCCGTCAAGGCTGCCGGGGCCGATATGTTGCGCGGCGGGGCATTCAAACCGCGCACATCTCCATATTCGTTTCAGGGATTGGGTCTGCGGGGCTTGAAAATTCTCGAGAAGGCCAGGGAAGAGACCGGTCTGCCGATCGTCACCGAGGTAATCGATCCGAGAGACGTTTCCTGGGTTTCCGAGTTCGCTGATATACTCCAGATCGGTACCCGCAACATGCAGAATTACGCGCTTCTCAAAGAGGTGGGCCGGTCAGACCGACCAGTGCTTTTAAAGCGCGGCATGTACTCGACACTGGAGGAATGGCTCAACTGTGCCGAGTACATTCTCAGCGAGGGAAATCCCAACGTCATCCTCTGTGAGAGGGGTATACGTACGTTCGAAAAATACACCCGTAACACGCTGGACCTCAGTGCCGTTCCCTCTATCAAGGAACTGACCCATTTGCCGATCATCGTCGACCCCACCCACGGCACAGGGCGTATCAGCCTGATCGGTCCGATGAGTCTGGCTGCTGTGGCGGCTGGCGCCGATGGTATGATCATCGAGGTGCACAACAACCCCAAGGCGGCGCTGAGCGATGCAGAACAGGCGCTCACACCGCAGATGTTCGCAGAGCTAATGAAACGGGTGAAACCGCTCAAGGCTTTTATGGAAAAACTGCCTGAATAATTTAACCGGGCGTTTAATAGGTGAGGTGACTGAATGAAGCTCGAAGAAATCAGGAAAAAAATAGACAAGATAGATCGGGAACTTCTGGTTTTGCTGCAGGAACGAATGGGAATGGCCCTGAGATCCAAAAAGTTCAAGGCGAACGTCACCGATCCAAATCGTGAGGAGGCTGTCCTGACCCGTGCCGAACGTCTCAACCTGGACCTGGTTGAACGCTCGTTTACCCGGCAGCTGCTCAAAACGATTATTGAGGAGAGCAAGCGCCTGCAGGAAGAGGACCGAAAGCTGGTCGCATTCCAGGGGGAGCATGGCGCATACGGCGAGGTGGCCGCCCGCCTTCTAATGCCCGGCGGTGCCTTTATTCCCTGCCTTGAATTTGTCGATGTCTTCCGCGGTGTTGAAGAAGGGTACCTGGATCTTGGAGTGGTACCTGTGGAAAATTCCCTGGAAGGGGCCGTCACCCAGGTCAACGACCTGTTGACGAGCACAAACCTGAAGGTGATTGGTGAGGCCAGGATCCTCGTCAAACACTGTCTTCTTGCAACCGAAGCCACCGATTATCGCGAAATCCGATTGGTCTATTCCCATCCCCAGGCTTTGGCACAGTGCCGAAACTTTCTCATGCGCAACAATTTGGAGGCACGACCTTTCTATGACACGGCCGGAGCCGCGAAAATGTTGGCCCGCGAAAATCCGCGGGCTGCAGCGGCGATTTCGAGCAGGCTTTGCGCCGAGCTCTATGACCTCGAAATCATCAAGGAAGGCATCGAAGACGGCCCCGCCAATACCACCCGGTTTCTGCTGCTGGCCAGGGAGCCATTTGAGGGCAACGGTGAAAAGACATCGATCATCTTTGCCACTCCGCATGAAGCCGGACGGCTCTATGCCGTGTTGCGCCTGTTTGCCGAAAACAATATTAACTTGACCCGTATCGCTTCGATGCCGCTGCGCTCGGATCCTAGCAATTATTGTTTTTTCCTCGATTTCGAAGGTTCGCAAAAAGATGAAAAGGCTGCCGATGTGCTCAAGAAAATGGAAAAACTGACCATTTCGTTGAAAATTCTCGGCAGCTATCCCGCCCACACTGAAGTACCGAAATAAGCAGAATATGTCAGAACGGATTCAAGGGGCATTGCACAACCGAGAATGACTTCGCTGTTGAATGCTTCTAACGCAAGAGATCATGCTTCTTCTTGCGACAAGAAATGAAAAAGGCAAGCCATCTGTGGCTTGCCTTTTTCATTTTGTGGTTTCCCGCAGCGCAGTTTTTCATGTGAGATGCACTTACACCCGAGAAACGCTTTCCGAACGAATCCGAAAACCCTTTTTTAATTGTTAACCTTTGCGTCCGCATTAAACGGAACGACGCGGTTCTTATCAATGGTGTTGTGGTTAGGAGCCATTCGGCTTTTCTGTATCATTGTTATAAAGCAAGCTATATGCCAGATCGTATAAAAAACAAAATACGTAAATATAACGATAGGTTGTAGTTTTATCTTCTAATGTAACTGTATACTAAATGTAATATGCTGACAGGAAATGTAAAGTCTATCTCACAATTTACGGCCAAGGCATCATTTCGGTAAGGTATAGTGGTTGTCAGAAAAACGTTCCGTTATTCGAACTGTTTTTCCTTACAACGACTTATACCACCCGTCCGTATTTCGGAATTTATTACTGGAAAGCGGTATAAAACAACCAAAGGGTGTAGCCTCCGCCAATCTGGTTTTGGGTCAGATATTGATCTGTTCGCAACAATCTATTCAATCTGTGCAGTTACGCCACCAAGTGTTTTTCCGCCGGCGACAAGTTGCAATAAACGCCTTTTCATGCCATAAAAGGTTCAGCACATCATCGCTCACTCCCTCTCTCAAACTCTCAAAGTGGCCATCATTTTTTTAAAATAAAGGAGTTCATTATGGCCGGCAAGAAAAAGAGCCCGTCGAATTCAAAAGTCAAAAAGACGGCTGGCAAAATCCCGACCACAAAAAAACGGAAGGGAGATTTAAAGCTATCTCAAAAGAATAGAGAGAACCCCTATATCGTCGGGGTAGGTGCCTCGGCCGGCGGACTGGAAGCGTTTCAAAGCTTTTTTCAGAACATGCCCAAGAACAGCGGCATGTCATTCGTGCTGGTTCCGCACCTGGATCCGACCCATGTCAGTATGATGCCCGAGCTGCTTCAGAAAAATAGCCTGATGCCGGTGCGGGAAATCAGAGACGGTATGGTTGTCGAGTCCGACACGGTTTACATCGTCCCGTCAAACAAGAATCTGGCCATCCTGCACGGAACGCTGCAGTTGCTGGATACAACCGAAGAACCGTCATCGCACCTGCCGATTGACTATTTTCTGCGAACACTGGCCCAGGATGCCGGCGAGCGGGCGATAGCGGTGATCCTCTCGGGCATGGGCAGCGACGGGACCTTGGGTATTCGGGCGGTCAAGGGGGAGCTTGGCATGGCCATGGTCCAAGACCCCCACACGGCCAAATACGATGGGATGCCCGTTAGCGCTGTCGCCACCGGAGTGGTGGATTACGTCCTGTCGCCGGATAAAATGGGCTTGCAGCTCGTCAAGTATATCCAGCATGTCGAACAGAAAACCTTTCCGGCCACATTGCCGGCTGACGGCCAGCTGTCATTTTCGATGCAAAAAATATTCATCCTGCTGCGGTCTCACACGGGACACGACTTCAGCTTCTACAAGCCCACCACTATCAGCCGGCGCATCGAGCGGCGTATGAACGTGCACCAGGTCGACCGGGTAATCGATTATGTGCGCCTGCTGCAACAGAACTCCCAGGAGGTCACACTGCTTTTCAAAGAACTTCTGATCGGGGTCACCAATTTTTTCCGGGACAGCGAGGCCTTCGAGACCCTCAAAAAGAAGTGCCTGGTACATCTGATCAAGGAAAAATCGAACAACGGTAGTTTGCGGTTGTGGGTGCCGGGCTGCTCTACCGGCGAGGAAGCCTATTCGGTGGCCATCCTGGTTCAGGAGTGTCTGGAAGAAATCGGCACTAATCTGGGTGTACAGGTCTTTGCCACCGACATCGACACCGATGCCATCGAAGTGGCCCGCGGCGGGGTATATCCGGCCAGCATCGCGGCAGATGTGAGTCAAAAACGCCTTAAACGTTTTTTTTCAAAGGAAGGCGCTACCTATCGCATCCACAAAAACATTCGCGAGATGCTGGTCTTCGCCCCCCAGGACGTCATCCGCGATCCACCCTTCACCAAGCTGGACCTGATCTCCTGCCGCAACCTGCTGATTTATCTCGAAGCGGTTATCTCAAAAGAAGCTGTTGCCGCTGTTTCATTATGCCTTGAATCCGGGCGGTATGCTGTTTCTGGGCACTTCAGAAACCATCGGCAACTTTACCGACCTCTTCAAAGTGGAAAATAAAAAGTGGAAAATCTTCCAGCGCAAGCAAACCGCGGCCGCCTATCATACAGCGGTCGATTTTCCTTTTCCCTCGAAGATCGATATCGGCCGCAATACCAACACTGACAGGCCAGCAGAACTCAATCTGTCCCGGATGACGGAAAAAATCCTGCTGGAAAATTATGCTCCGCCCAGTGTGATAATTAATGAAAAGGGGGGCATTCTTTTCGTCCACGGGCGCACCGGTGCTTTTCTGGAACCGGCACCGGGAGAGGCCAGCCTAAACCTGATGGAAATGGCCCGGGAAGGATTCAAGCCGGAACTCCACCTTGCCGTTCGTCAGGCCCTGGCTCAACAAAGTGACGTGGTCAGGCAGGATTTGAAAGTAAAGCACAATGGCGGCTGGCGGAGGTTTGATTTGACCGTAAAACCCTTGAATCTGACGGATTCCGCGGTCGGCATGCTACTGGTGGTGTTCGAAGAAAGGTTGCCTATCGCAAAAGTGAAGAATATCGCTCCGGCGAAAAAGGCGGCCGGCAAAAAGTCGCATCAACCCATCGAGGCTCTCGAAGAAGAGCTGAGGTACACCAGGGAAAACCTTCAGATCACGATCGAAGAGCTGGAGACCTCCAACGAGGAG
Source organism: uncultured delta proteobacterium (assembly GCA_963719015.1). Lineage (GTDB taxonomy): Bacteria > Desulfobacterota > Desulfobacteria > Desulfobacterales > SG8-13 > JARFQH01. Next base: position 29,387 of record CAVRBA010000010.1, read on the forward strand.
CTCAAATCGACCAACGAGGAGCTGCAGTCCACCAACGAAGAGCTGCAGAGTGCCAACGAGGAGCTCGAGACTTCAAAGGAGGAGCAGCAATCGCTCAACGAAGAACTGGTGACGGTCAATGCCGAGCTGCAACAGAAGATCGACGCGTTTACCCTGGCCAACAACGACATGCGCAACCTGATGGACAGTATCGAGGTGCCGACCGTATTTCTGGACGAGCAACTGAGGATCAAGCGCTTCACGGCGAACGCCGCCAAGGTGATAAACGTAATCGATACCGACATCGGCCGGCCCTTGCGTCATCTCGCCTTCAGATTCAAATACGACCAGTTGGTGGCTGACGCCCGGAACGTGCTCAAGACTCTTGTATACCGGGAAGTCGAAATACAGACTGAGAAAGGCCACTGGTATCTGGTGCGCATCTTACCGTATCGTACCATCGACAATATCATCGACGGGGTGGTGATCATATTTCTGGATATCCACGGACAGAAAGTGGCCGGCGGCAAGATCGACGAATTGAACCGGGCATTGGAAGAACAATGCGCCTATGCCGAGAGAATCATCGAGACCTTACGCGAACCCATGCTCGTTCTCGATAGCAAATTGAATGTCGTCTCCACCAACCCGGCCTTTTACGCCAAATTTCAGATCAGCTCCGGCGCTATCACCGGGCGTAATATTTTCGAACTGCAGAACCGGCAATGGGAAATTCCCAGCCTTAAGAAGCTGCTTGAAAAGGTCGTTGTTGAAGCCATGGTCATGGAAGATTTTCCAGTCGAACATACCTTCGAGAAAATCGGTAAGAAAAAGATGCTGCTTAACGCTCGTAAAATTGAACGTGGGACGGGGAAAGAAAATCTGGTACTGCTCGCATTCGAAGATGTGACCAATTAAGGTTGAAGTCATTAGAAGTGGTTTCAAAACCTTAGATCACGCCCAAGTGCAAGGCGTGGGCCGACGAAAAAACGCAGCATACATGGAGATATGTGAGTAATTTGAGGAGGGGCACAACACCGCAATTGGGTGTTAGATGAGGTTATGAAACCACTTCTATTAAAGACTGACAACGGACCTTTCTATGAAAGCTAAGCGTTCCCGATCAAAGCCCTTCAATCGCTTGCGCAAGCATGCGGAAGAAACCTTGCAGGAAAGAAATGATAGGCTTCCGGCCACCCCGGACGACGATATACAGCGGCTCGTTCACGAACTGCAGGTCCATCAAATCGAGCTGGAGCTCCAGAATGAGGAGTTGCGGCGCTCCCAAGTCGAGCTGGAAGACTCGCGCCAGAAATATGTCGACCTTTACGATTTTGCACCGGTGGGATATTTTACCTTCAATGCCAAGGGTGTGATAAGCGGTGTGAATCTGGCCGGTGCCGTCCTTGTGGGTATTGAGCGTCGTCATTTGATTGGAAGGGGCTTCAGTGCCTTTCTCGATGATGAAAACCAGAGAAGATTCTACTTGCATCGCCAGAAGGTATTGGAAACTGGAAACCGGCATGGCTGTGAGCTGAAACTTTTGAATAAAGACGGCACCCAGTTAAATGTATTCATGGAAAGTATCGTTAGGCCATCGGTAATAGACAAAAACCATGAATTCCGGTCAGCGGTTACCGACATCACTGAAAAGATTAAAGCCAACGAGGTTCTATCTGACAGTGAGGAGAAATACCGGTTGCTGTTTACTGAGATGGTCAGCGGCGCCGCACTTTTCGAGGTCATCCAAGACACAAAAGGTCAACTGGTGGATGCGCGTTTTTTGGAAGTCAATCCCGCATATGAGATAATTATGGGTATTGATCGCAGCCACCTTTTAGGCAAACGAATCCGAGAAATCTGGCCAGAAACAGAAGACCATTGGTTCGATGGACTGGCTTCTGTGGCGCGGACCGGAGAACCTGTGCTTATAGAAAACTACCATCGGAGTACGGGGCGGTATTATGTGTTATCTGCCTTTCAACCCCGCGCAGGACATCTGGCGATAACCTTTCGAGACATTACCGACCAGAAACTAGTAGCGGAGGAGATTCAAAGCATTGCCCGGTTTCCCGAAGAAAACCCTAATCCTGTGATGCGGATTTCTGCCGGTGGGAAGTTGCTTTATACCAATACATCAGCGAAAGTGTTGCTGGAGTTCATGGGCTGGAAGAAAAATGACCCAGTGCCAGACACGATCCTTATGCCGGTGCAAGGTGATGCGGATGATGGGTCATTTTCAGAATTCGAATTACATTCTCCGGCAGGCCGTATTTTTTCTTTCAGACTTTCGGACAAAACCAAAACAGGATACATTAACCTTTACGGGCGCGATATCACCGAGAAAGTAAAAGCCGTTGAGGCTCTCAGAAAAGCCCACGACGATATGGAATCCCGGGTGTTTCAGCGCACCGCCGAGTTGGAAAAAACAAACCGTAGCCTACTCGCGCAAATAGGAAAACGACAAAAGGCCGAAAAATCGTTGCGGGATAAAACCGCAGAGCTGGAGGTACAGTCTGCCAGCCTGGCAGAGGTCAACGCCGCTCTGAGGGTGCTATTGAAACAGCGTGACAACGACCGCCGTGAACTCGAAGAGAATTTACTGGTCAATATCAATGATCTTGTCAGGCCCCATCTGGCCAAACTGATGGTCAAAAATCTTGGGCAGAAGGAAAAAGGCCTTCTGCGCGTCATCGAATCCAACCTCGAAGACATCGTCTCACCCCTGACCCGCAAATTAACTGTCGAACTCGCCCGGCTTTCCCCAGCGGAAACCCAGGTGGCCAATCTTATCCGGCAAGGCAAGACCACCAAGGAAATCGCCGAACTGATGGGCCTGGCGACCAGCACCATCGATTTTCACCGGCACAATATCCGCAGCAAACTGGGTTTGAAGCACAAAGGGATCAACCTCGCAACCTACCTGACCTCAATTACATAATATTGGTATTTCCCCCATAATAGACCCACAGACAACCCGTCTTGTAATCCTGCAAGCAATATCAGAAATTGATACATAGTTCCCGGGACGACATCGCACCGGCCCCACCCGTCGCACGAGTGAATCGCTGCATCTGAAACGGGGACGGATTCTGGAAAAAGGCCAATGGGGGTGAACGGCGGATTCAGGGCACCAGTGGTGAAGCCGGTTGGGTTACAGTTAAGGGGTGGATAATCATGAAAGAACTGATCGAGTACATCGCCAAGCATTTGGTGGATCATCCGGAGAATGTTGCTGTTAACGAAGTCGGCGGGGATCATGCGTCATTACTGGAGTTGAAGGTCGGTATTGGCGATACGGGCCAGGTCATCGGCAAGCGCGGGCGCACGGCCGATGCACTACGGACGATCCTAACGGCCGTGGCGGCCAAACAAAAGAAGCGCATGATGCTTGAAATTATCGATTGAATCCGCCATCAGATTTATGGTGGTCTCAACTTCGAAATGCATCCGTCGGCCCTTCGAACAGGAGGCAACAAAATGAGAATAGGCCAAGCACCTATCGAAAATCCGACATCGAGCTTAGAACAGGATACCCGGCGGAAGCGATCCAATCGTCACGCAGAAAATCGGCCAGCTGATTACCGGGTGTTGGTGGTCGACGATGACGCTGCTGTTTGTGACGCGGTTGCAAAAATATTGTCGTCTTTCGGGTATACGGTTTCAAGAGCCGACGACGGCCTCGCTGCCATGAGCCATTTGGCGACCTCGCAATACGATTTGGTGATTACAGACTTTGACATGCCGTTGATGAACGGATACCGCCTGTCGGTCTGGCTCAAACAGGAATCACCGGGCACGATCGTCGTCATCATGACAGCCGCCTGCCAAGCTGAAATTAACCAATACATGCTCACCGGTCTGGTTGATAAATGGCTTTTCAAACCGTTCGGGGCTGAGGTGTTGTGCGAGGCGCTCAGCACGGTTGGATTGCCGACTGATTTCTGCCAAACCAGCTAAGTCGTAAAGTGAGGTTTTCAAAATCGAGCTGGCAGATGCGGCAGACGCGACAATCGCACGATTAGGTTAAGCATATCCGGTGGGAGAGATTGATTTGAGCGGTATATCATCCGTGATAGTGAGCGTTATTTTCACGCAGAATATGAGGGATATATAAGAATATGGCCAGCAACTTCCAAGTCGATGTCATACGCAGGGATCCAAGTAGCCTCTATGTGAGAATCATTGGAGATCTCGACGGTGCATCGGCGTATCGGCTTCTAAACTTAATCGAAAAAGACAAACGCAGATTCCGCAAAATTACGATAGATACCAACGCGTTGAGAAAGGTGCATGCGTTTGGTTCAGATATACTCGGCACGAATATGAGAGGTTTGAAGAATAGCGGCGTGGACATTGTTTTTATCGGTCGATTTAAAAAGTCTTTCGTATCTGAGTGATATCTCAGAGCCCTATCCTATATAACTCATGAAATCTTTTCAGAGTTCAGAACATGGGTGAATATTCATTCGCTCGTTAATAAACCAGTGAATATTCGACTCCGGTTTAGATTTGTAAAAATAACTATATTGAAGTCAGCGTCAAATAGGTTACTGGAATGACTTTAAATCGGTATGATAACAAATTCACGAGTCAGCACAATTTTTCCCGACTTTCGCTGGAAGGTAAAGTCTGTTCTGAGCATCCGACCGATCACAAAGCCTGCCGGAAAAGAGCCTCTTTTTGTCCGATGGCATCCCCAAATACGGTACACGTCGGGCGCGGCCAGATCCGGCATATCGGTAGTGATACAAATTCGATTGCCGTTGAGTTGTCGATGGGTAAGCGGTTTCAAATAACCTTAAAAGGAAAATTATCATCAGACGTGCAGTTTGATACCAATGGGCGTTTATCCAGCATTCTTGATTTCAAAATCGGGGATAGCGTCACGATCCACTGGCGCAACACGAAAGATGGGGCAATAATCTTGGCGCTCATCTCTGGTTATCCGGCACAGATCATTGATTTCGCTGATGTACGCAGCAGTAAACGAAAAAAATTGAATATATCCGGCATCTAAAAATTTACGTTCTGACAAGATACAGATATCTATTTCAATATGAATGATGAATCCTTCCGGGATGGTATCAAGCTGTCTCAAGTTCTAACAACCCCCAACATTGCCAAGTAAGCTCAATGATCTTTTAGTTTACACTCTTGCTATTTAATTTATGGTTGTATAAATAGAACCCATCCCAAAAATATTATAGGCGCCCATGGCTGCGCTATGAACCGGCTAGAAATGCTCACATACGGCATGTATGCGCCGCTTTTTCGCCGTTTCGTGCCTTGCCATGAACCCCAAATTATTTTTGAGATAGGTTATAGTAAATCCTGATAAATTAAAACAGCGCAGCGGATTGACGTTCTGTAGAATCCGCTTTTTTATTGGGCTTATCGTGGTTGTCAAAAAAACGTTCCGTTATTCGAACGTTTTTTCTACAACCACTTATACCACCTTTCCGTATTACGAAATTTATTTTGAAAAGCGGTATAACCCTCTAAAAAAGTAACAGTAATAAAGGATCCGACATTTATGAAAATCTTTTTAGTATATATTCGTGACGAAGATTACTATCAATTTTTACCGGAGGAACTCGGCGGTTCAAAGGCTGGCGATAAGCGGATCAAGGTTATGGCATTCCCGCCGCTCGGGATTGAAACCCTGGCACCGGCGGTGCGGCAACATGGTCACGAAGTGCGAATGTTTGACACCTGTCACCCCGAGATGAAAGCGGAGAATATTGCGCGGGCTGTCAGAGAAGAACGACCGGATGTAATTGCCTTGTCGTTTCTTTCCACCACCACCTATACGCCAACCAAAATCATGGCCGAGTGCCTCAAATCTGCAGCGCCGGACATCCCGATCATCCTGGGAGGCGTTTTTGCCTCTATGAACGCTGACCATATTTTAAAGGATTGCCCTTATGCGGACTGCATAGGGGTCGGAGAAGGCGAGGCGCTTTTACCGGATTATCTGGACCATATGGATGATCCCGGCTCAGTGGCCGGCCTGGTGTGGCGTGACGGAGACAAAATCGTATCCAATCCCCCCCGCCCCATTATCCGGGACCTGGATCAGTTTCCTTACCCAGACCGGGACAGTCTGCCGATCGATTATATCGAGTCATTGCCCCTTGACGTTCCCGCGGTGCTCTCTTTGGACAAATTCTGCACGATTCAGACGTCGCGGGGTTGCCCTTACGGCTGCGTTTATTGTGATATTCCGTCTTTGTCAAAGGGCAAATGGCGCCACCGTTCGGCCGAACATGTGCTGGGAGAGATGCAGATGCTCAACGATGCGGGCTACCGTTCCATCTATCTCACAGATGACCATTTTTTGCTCAAGCGCAAGCGCATTAGCGATATCTGCAACGGTATTATCGACCGCCGTCTCGAATTCCGCTGGGGCTGCGAAGGAAGGGTCGATTCCGTTGCCGTTGACCAACTGCCCATCATGGGCAAGGCAAACTGTACCTTCCTGGCATATGGCGTCGAAGCCGGTACCCAAAAGATCCTGGATCGGCTGTGTAAAAACCAGACCTTAGAGCAGGTCGAGTATGCGGTCAGTGAGGCCAAACGCCATGGGATTGAAAGAGCCCATGGTTTTTTTCTGGTAGGTTCTCCCGGGGAAACCGAAAAGGATATCATGGAAAGCTTTCGATTTGCAGCACGTTTGAAACTGGATACTTTTGGATTTAATCGCCTTTGTGTTTACCGGGGTACGCCACTGTGGCAGGAATATATTGAACGCGGGATCATTGACGATGAACGCGACTGGTACAAATGGTTCAAATGCTCCGATATAGATCCGACCATTCTTCCCGGTGAAGTGGTGAACAGTGCCCGAATGAAGGGATATGCATTTTTATTTTTCCTGAGGATCTTCGGGCGCCCGATTCAAACCTACAAACTGGTGCGTGATTTTGGCCGCTATATGAAAGCATCCGATATTTTTAAATTGCTTTCAAGTCCCTTTCGACGGCGCACGCTTACGCATCAACCCGAGCTTCCGGCTAAAATGAACAATATCAGCATGAAAGCGGCCGATAGACAGACTGCCCTGGTTAATTGATTTGGAGATCCTGAACAAGCCAAGATACCAATAGGGATGTTAATTTGTTGTTTGCCCGGGCATCGACAATAGGCACAATTGCTGAATGAGTCAAAATATTCAATAACCCCTATCCGTTTTTTCAACAACCACTTATGCCACCCTTCCATATTTCGGAATTTATTTTAAAAGTGGTATAATTATCGAGAAATGAAAAAGGCAAGTCAGAGGAGACTTGCCTTTTTCATTTTGTGGTTTCCCGCAGCGCAGTTTTTCATGTGAGATGCACTTACACCCGAGAAACGCTGTCCGAATGCATCCGAAAACCCTTTTTTAAATGGTAACCTTTGCGTCCGTATTCAACGGAACGACGCGGTTCTTATCGTTGGTGTTGTGGTTAGGAGCCATTCGGCTTTTCTGTGTTATTGTTATACAGCAATCTACATGCCAGGTCGTATTCAAAATTAAATACGTATTAATAACAGGGAGTTGAAATTATGTCTATTGGTACAACTCTATATTAATTATAATATTCTGACAGAAAATGTAAAGTCTGGTTAACAATTTACGGCAAAAGAATTATTTAGCGAAAGTTGTTAAGACTTATTTGAGGAGTGGCATATCCACTGTGAGGATGCACTCAGCTCAGTCGATGTTTATTTCGTCGAGTGGGATACAGGCGGATTTCGTGTCTCCGTCAAAGTGCCACACGGAATTCATGTCAAGATGACCCCGTTTACGCGTTAATCTCTCATGCAATTTTTACAAAACAAAAAAGGGGCGAGCATTATGATCGCTCGCCCCTTGATATTCTTGGTGGGCCGTGAAGGAATCGAACCTTCAACCTACTGATTAAGAGTCAGGTGCTCTGCCTAGTTGAGCTAACGGCCCGGAAGGCTTGCTTGGTACCAACTTTGGCCGGCACTGTCAATTGTTTTTTGTCCGGCACATCGTATCAGAATGAGTCGCGCGAGCGCTCTTTATGCTTGCGCTGCTGCCGGCGATCTTTTTTCCAATCCTGCTCTCTGCGGCGTCTTTCCCGATGTTCCTGGCGATCTTCTGGATCGATCCGCGTTGGATCCAGTTTAAACGTTCCGGCATCAGGATGGTGCGTTTGGGTTTCCGTGGGTGTCTTTTTAACGGTGTCGGCTTTTTCCTTTGGCAGCGCCGGCCCTGAAAACGTGTCGGCCGGGATGAAATCGGCGTGATACATCTGTTCGCCGACCTGCTGGTAGACCACGCCGCTTTCAATCGTTTGGTTGACCCTGATGGTTAAGAGGACCGGGTTGGGGTCGCGGCGTTTACCAATTCGCCGGGCCAATTCCGGGTCTGCGGCTAAAACGAGCCTTTCTTCACCGGATACGATAAGGCCTTTCTCCTGAACGGCCGGATAGGCCCTGCGCCTGACGCTGGTGTACAGGAGCTTCGGGAGCTGTTCCGCCGGCCTGGCTGCGAAGAGGTGGTCTTGTGATTTGGAGCGAATGCGGTTGTCTTCAAGCTCGATTTCCGGCGCCGGATGGCTCAGCAACAATTCGTTAATATGGGCCCGGCGGATATGCCGCCAGCCATCCTCTTCGTTGACGGTTTTGAGCAGTTCCTTAATTTTGATCCAACCATTCGCGTCCGGCACCAACCCGAATTCATCCGGGCGGCGACCCAGTACATAAGTCAAAAATTTTTCGAGATGTTTGACAGATTGTTGTGATTTCATTTTCGTTCAATAGATGTCAGTTTGTTGGTTGTCGGGAGCTCAGGCGATACGCTGGTGTTGCCATCAGTTGCTTGATTTGTTTCAAGGTCTTTGATACCTACGTTGAACATTTCAAGATTTATACCGCTATTCAAAAATAAGTCCGGAAATACGGAAAGGTGGTATAAGGGGTTGTAGAAAAAAACATTCGAATAACAGCATGTTTTCTGACAACCACTATAAAACGAATGAGTATATCTTTTATACATAGAAACCCAGCCCGGTTGAACTTTTATAATGAATTAGAGCCATCAAAAGTTCGAAAAGTCAACCGGTTTTGACCACTGATGACACGGGAACTTGGGAGAGTGAATGGACACTTCTGTTCGCCGCTTTCAGTAAAAAATCTCAAAAGTATTAACCAGGGCAATAAGAGCGTATTTTCAGTACATTATAAATTCTTTCGGATTTGATCTCAATATAAATTCATTCCAACGGAAAGGACAGGCTATAAATGATTCGAAAACAATCGGACAAGCTGTTTCAGGAAGCGCAAGACTATATTCCGGGAGGGGTCAACAGTCCGGTACGCGCCTGCAAGTCGGTGGGTTCCGATCCGTTATTTATAGCGCGTGCAGAAGGATGCATGATCTATGATGCTGACGGCAATGCGTTTATCGATTACATCGGTTCCTGGGGTCCTATGATACTCGGGCATCGGCATCCGGAGGTCATTCAGGCCATTCAAAAGGTCCTGGAACGCGGAACCAGTTATGGCGCACCGACGGATCTTGAAGTGGAACTGGCCAGGCTTGTTGTGGATGCCGTCCCTTCCGTGGAAATGGTCCGCATGGTGAATTCCGGAACCGAGGCCACCATGAGCGCGGTTCGGTTGGCCCGAGGGGTTACCGGGCGAGAGGTGATTATCAAATTCGACGGGTGCTACCATGGTCACGCCGATTCTTTGCTGGTCGAAGCCGGATCCGGGGTAGCAACGCTGGGGATTCCAGGGAGTCCGGGGGTTCCCGGCGCCTTTGCAGCCCGGACCCTGTCGCTTCCGTACAATAACATCGAAATGGTGCGCCAGGCATTGCAGGAAAAGGGTGAGGAAATCGCCGCTGTAATCGTTGAGCCGGTCGTCGGAAATATGGGTTTGGTGCCACCGGTGGACGGTTTTCTTGAAACCTTGCGGGAAGAAACCCGCAAGGCCGGCAGCCTTCTTATTTTCGATGAAGTGATGACCGGATTCAGGGTGGCGTATGGCGGCGCCCAGACGCTCTACGGTATTACCCCCGACATCTCTTGTTTCGGTAAAATTATTGGCGGCGGTATGCCGGTGGGGGCTTATGGCGGACGACGCGAGATCATGGCTCACATTGCGCCCCAGGGGCCGGTATACCAGGCGGGCACGCTATCCGGGAATCCGGTGGCCATGGCCGCCGGCATCGCGACGTTGAAGCAGTTGCAGCTGCCCGGTTTCTACGAGGCTCTCGACGCCGCTTCCGAACGGTTAGTCGACGGTTTGAAACGTGCGGCAGAGGCCGGCGGTCAGCGCGTAACCGCTAGCCGGGTCGGTTCCATGGTGGGACTGTTTTTTTCAGACAGGCCGGTTCGGAATTTCAGTGACGCCAAGACCAGCGACCTTAACAAATTTACCGCATACTACAAAGGGATGTTGGAACGCGGCGTCTACCTTGCCCCATCACAGTTCGAAGCCCTGTTCGTCTCTGCCGCTCACACAAACGACAACATCGACGCAACCACCGCTGCCGCCGAAGAGGTCATGCGAGGGCTGGGCCAATAACCGTTGCGCGAAGATTTTATGTAAATTTTCGGGTGAAATATATTGTTGATAAGGAGTAATAATCATCGGTAAACACCCGGTTTTGCAAGGGAGACTTCAAAGGTTTGACAGTACCAGGAGTTAAAAAATACCTGGGACAATGATTATCATAATTCAATAACCGCGGCTGGTTGCCTGAAATAATGGTTTTAAATGACCGCTTTGAGCGGATCGCAAGACATTCCTCCGTCTTTGCCGGAGGTCATTGAATCCGGATACCCATTATGAACATGAAACAAAACACGATTCCTGCAAAAGTCGAGACTATTCACCTAACCGCTGTCTGTGGAACCGGGATGGCAGCGCTGGCATCGATGCTCAAAGATCTCGGCTACAACGTTACCGGATCCGACCAGAATGTTTACCCGCCCATGAGCGATTTTCTGGCGGGCAAGGGCATAACGGTGACCAGTGGTTACCGTGCCGAGAACCTGTCTCACCGACCGGATCTGGTGGTTGTCGGCAATGCCGTATCCATCGACAACCCCGAGGTGACCGCGATGCTGGAGACCGGTCTCTGTTTCTGCTCCATGCCTCAGGCCCTTAGCCGCTTTGTGGTGGACGGTAAAAAGCCGATTGTCGTTACCGGCACCCACGGAAAAACGACAACCGCCTCGTTGATCGCCTGGCTGCTCGTTGAAGCCGGTCTGGATCCATCCTTCATGATCGGTGGTATCCTCAAGAACTTCAACAGCAATTATCGCTTGGGAGACGGTGACTACATTGTGCTCGAAGGTGACGAGTATGATACGGCCTTTTTCGACAAAGGACCGAAATTTCTCCATTTTAACCCTCATTTGGCAGTGTTGACCGGTATCGAATTCGATCATGCCGATATCTTTGCGGATTTGCAGCATGTCAAAAATGCGTTCGGGCAATTCGTTAGCGGCATTTCCCGGGACAGCACGCTCATTGCTTTCGACGATGATTCAGATGTAAGGGACGTGCTGCAAATCGCCGGATGCGGTGTCGAGTTTTACGGTTTGCATCCGGATTCTCACTGGCGGTTGAAAAGTGATCGGATTCAAGCACCCGAAACGGTTTTTGAAGTAACCAGGGGCAACGGAGACGCTGTTCTTTATCGGACGGGCATGATGGGGCGGCACAACCTTCTCAATACCCTGGCCGTGGTTGCGGTAGCTGGTCATCTGAAGATTCCGGCGACAGTTCTGGGTCGGGCTCTGAAGGCGTTTGACGGTGTGCGACGGCGCCAGGAAATTCGCGGGCGCAAGGCCGGAATTACCGTTATCGATGATTTCGCCCACCATCCCACGGCGGTGCGGGAAACCGTCCGGGCCGTCCGCCCGTTCTTTCCTAAAGGCCGTTTAATAGCCGTGTTCGAACCGCGAACCAACACGAGTATGCGAGATATTTTCCAGGATGTTTACCCCGACTGCTTCGACGAAGCGGATCTCATCTGCATCCGCCGGCCGTCGCTGTTAAGCAAGATTCCGGAAGGGCGGCGATTCTCATCTGAGAAACTCGTCGAGGATCTTACGGTTCGGGGTAAGACCGCCTATTATTTTGCGGAAACCGACGGCATCATCGCGTTTCTGGCCGAAGAGGCGCGTGGTGGGGATGTGGTGTTGATTATGTCCAATGGGGGGTTCGACAATATCCACGAGAGGTTGCTGGAAACACTGCAATAATTGTCGCCGGTTTACCGGGTTGGGTGCATGATTTTCTAAAAACGAATAGAATCCTCATTTGACATAACACTATTGAGAGTTTAACTTTGTAGTAAGCTCTTTTGAGCCTTTGTCTCATATTTCCTCTCTGTTTGGGCGACCGTGTTCGGTCGCCCAACGCTTTTCGAGGATTAGCGCTCTGCCATTTAGAACCATCTTAAAAATATTCTAAGAGCCCATGGCTGTGTTACGAACCGGCTCAAAATGCTCACATGCGGCATGTATGCGCCGCTTTTTCGCCGTTTCGTGCCTTGCCATTAGCCCCCCACTTAATGTTGAGATAAGTTATAGTATAAAGTCCGCTCTATTGGCTTCTTTGACCGGCCTTGTCCTGCAATAACTTTTCCTTCTGTTCCAGCTGTTCAATGACTTTACTGTAGGCGATATAGTATTTATAAATGTTTCCGACATATTGGACCGTCTCGCGGCCGATATCCCGGGCAGCGGCGATTTCCACATTTTGAAACCAGACATTCGGGTCCAGCCCCATATCAACGGCCTTTTTCCGCAACTGGATCACCCGTGCCGGTCCGGCATTGTACGCGGCAAAGGCGAAGAGCGTTTTGTTGAGGTCAGTCATCGGTTCATTCTTGAAATATCGGTCAACGATAAATCGCATATACTTGACACCGGCGTGGATGTTGTTTTCCAGCTTTTCAATGTCGGCGATGCCAACGTTGGGGTCCTTCGCTGTCGTCGGTAACATCTGCATCACTCCGATAGCCCCGGCCGGGCTCTTTTTTTTCTGGTCGAGGCCGGATTCCTGGTAGGCCTGGGCCCCGATCATCAAGTAATCGAAGTCGTATCGGTCCGCATATTTTTGGAAAATCTTTACCATGTCATCGAATTTTTCCAGCTCAGCTTCGGATACGGAATTCCTGATGTACCTGGCGTTGCGCAGATAGCGGTCGAAGACAATATTCCCGAAAAGGGTTCCCTTTTTGTGGCCGGTAACAAATTCATTGATGGCGGCCGCGAGTTGGGGGCTGTTCTTGCGAAAGGCCCAGGCAATCTGCCCGCCGGTCCTGACGGCAATGTCCGGGTGAACGCGGATATTGCTGAAGACCTGCTCCCAAAGCTGCACTTTGTGGCTGTCCATCACGATCATGGGGATGAGCCCGGCATTGACCATCTCCAACAGATCTTCGTCCTCGAACATCTCATCGGCGACAACCAGTTTAACCGGTGCTTTTCCGGCACCTTCGAAGGTCGTGTTCAGCTTGACCAGGCTCTCGTAATAGCTGCTCGACCGGCGGACGTAGATTTCCTTACCGGCCAAATCGTCTATGGCGGTGACCGTCGGGGCAGCCGGTCCGGTGACAAGGACTTCACTCACGTCCGAAAACAAGGGATCGGAGAAGTCGACTGACTTGAGGCGTTCGGGGGTGACGGTCAGGTTGGCGACGGCGATATCTCCCAGTCCGTTGATTAGACCGGGTATGAGTTCGTCGCGTTTGACGGGGATGAAGACGACCGGCACCTTGAGCGTTTTGGTATTGAGCTTTTTATTTACGAACTGCTCAAATTTCTTGGCCATCTCATAGGCAAGGCCGCGTTGTTTTCCACGATCCAGAAAGTAAAAGGTTTTGCTGTGAACCAGTAGGACACGAATTCTTTTCCGCGCAACGATTTCATCGAAATCGCCCAGCATCTTTTCCTGCTGGAGCAGGGCCTGTTCCATCTGGGTCTCCGGCTCGGCAGCACTGACATTCACGGTCGTGAAGGAATGTAAAGCGACATACAAGCAAACCATCAGGCAGACTGGTAGCATGCGAGGCAAAAATATTGCGGTGAGTTTCAAGAAATGACGAGTTGATCCTATCATCTTCATGCGCTGCACCTTTGGAAACCTTCATGTGCTGCCACAAAGGGGGGGCGTTCGGTGTTATTGCCAAGCGCCAGTGACTGTTTGGACCCCGTCCCCCAGGCACGGGGTCGGTGGGTAAAAAAATACCTCCGTGGATGAGAGGGCAATGGTCTCGATCATCCGAGAAGGTGTTTTTTTACCAGTATGAAACGCAAGCGACTATTGGCGTCTATTCGGTCGCCCGTGACGATGCGTTCCCCGCGGTCGTCGGGCATCCGATACATTGCCCCGGTCTTTTGAAAGTGTGATCGATGAATATTCCTGCCGGATGAACTCGACTTTGACCACCGCGCCGGTAAAGCGGTAATCACATTTTAAATCTTATTGGTAATATCAAAATTTATACCGTATTCCGACGCCATACGCATTCGATCCTCCATTGACATCGTTGAATATCCCCCCCGCACCCGACCGGTGATGAATGCGTGCGAACACGTCCCACCGGGGAAGTGGCGGAAGGGAAAATGCGGCCTCGAACATCAGGTACCCCAGAAACTTAGAGACATTCCCGTGATTCTTGAATTCGATCTCGGGCTCCGCGGTTGCATATGAGAAACCGGCGCCGGCAGCGAGGCTTGTATCAACATATTGGTCCCAGGGAAATTTTATCCAGCGAAAAGTGCCCAGAAAATTGAATTCCCAATGGTTCTGGTCATTAAAATGTTTGCCCACTTGGCCTTCAAAACCGAGATCAAACCAATCGCGATAGGTGTAAAAATCTCGTGACAGCGCCAAAACCAATAGGCTGGAATCCTCTTGATTGGCGCTGAAAGTCAATGTTTCGCCAAGGGTTCCGTCATTGAGCTGAGCGTAATAGAGGGCGATGCCCCATTTCCTTGTCTCTGCTTCTGATTCCGTTTCCGCCCTTGCGTTTAAGCGCACGCCGAAGAACAGGGTACTAGCCAATACAATCACCGCCCAGAGTCGCATTGAATTTCTTAACATCTACTTGAGGTATCCTATCCAAAAATTTGGAATAATTTATAAAAATGTTTTGCGAGTATCCTGTCCGAACCCTATACCGTCGTTCAGTTTTCGACATGCAGCTATATACCGAATCATGTTCGACTGTCAATTGCCAAAGCCTTAAGCCATGTATCTCCTGATATATATGTTAGCAGGTTCTGAATAAAATTATGGATTTGACGCGTGAAAATGGGTTCGTTTTTGATTTTGGCTTACGCTTTGTGTCTGTGCTTTTTGAGATCAAAACTGAAATTATATTGATGCGGTCCCGCCCCTTGGAAAGCAATTTTTTCAGTGCCGTCAGCCGTTTACCCTTGAACCTTTCCGGTAGCGCCGCCTTTGCCCAGCAGGTCCCGCGTGCCCACACCCCACAGGCTCAGGACCTTGGATACGTCACCGAGGTTGGCATCCAGCATCTCCACACGGTCTCGGCCCACGACCTTAACAGATCCGGAGAAAGCCGTGGGCGCCCAGGGGACCAGCACCGTCAGGTGACCATCACCATGATCCTCGATCACGTAGACAATATCCCTCCAGCCTTCCGCCGAAACCAGCAAGCCCGGTTTGAAGGCCGCTGCTTCCTCTTGCGCAAAGCCCTTGGTCAGTCTCTTGAGAACGGTGTAGGCCGGCAAACGGCTCAGTACGGTGTTTTCGATCCAGTCGCCGATTCGAGTCAATACGGCTGAACGCAAAGCGAGTCCCAACAGGAAGGAAATGCCCACGATCAGCAACAGAGCGATCAAAACCGGGGCTTCGGCCTGGGCGAACACCTCTTCCGGGAACATGTCGGCGATGGGTGCCGCCAATGCCACCACCAGCTGCAAGGCCTCGGCCAGGAGCATGTAGAGGAGCAGCACCGGCAGCAGCACGAAAAGTCCACCGATTACCGTCGTCTTCAGGAATTCAACAATCTGTTTCATCTTTTAAATTCTCCCCGCAGGACCCCATGGACATTTCGGCCGGCAGTTGCCGATGACCATTCGGTTGGTGTTAGAATTATTCAATTAGTACCAAATTTATTTGTTTTTGTTTTTTCTGGTTGGCGCCGTGTTTCTTGTCCGCAGGGCCTCCGCACACATTTGGTCGGCAGAAATTTTTGAGACGAGCCCGCTGGCTAAAGCCGTCAGCCCAAAGGTTGCCACATCTATGCCACGGAAAACCGTCGTTTTAGCGACGCCTACGGGATCGATTTCCGTTTGCGGTTTCGATAGGGTGCCCCGGATGCGCACGAGATCTGACAATAGGTCGGCACCGATACCCAAGCCTTTTTTTGCCATGGGTCGGGCAAGAAGATCGATCTTTTCAGTGTTCAGGTTTACAAAGCCGGCCAGAGAAACACCCATCTTGTCCGTTTCGATGGCAACGGTGTCATCGATCAGAACGATGCCGTCCTTTACGGGAACGTTTACGACCAGGCATTTGAGCTCGCTTGTGTTCTCTTCGGTGTGGAAGGGGTCGATCGTATTTATCACACCGGTAAATACGTCGCCGAGCAAATCCGTCCAGATTTCGGTTGTTCAGTCGGCCCGGCCCCACGGATACCCGTACGTGCCCCTTCAATGTCGATGCCAGCTTTGCCGGCGATCGACCCGAAGCTTGTAAATCTGCGACGACCTCCGTCCGACCGCCTTTCAGATCCTCCTTTCCGGAGACGGTATTGAGCAGCTGGCCGAGATCGATGCCGGATGGCGTTGAGGTTGGCCGAAAACTTCGCATTCTCCCGACCCAACCCCTCCGCATCGCCCTTAAGATTGAGGTCGGCCCCGGCGATGTGCATCTTCAAGGGCTTCAAGGATAGCCGCCCGCCGGCGAGGACGATGTTGGTTTGCAGGTTCTGAATGGTCAGATTACGCGCGGCCAGAAGTTTTTCGATCGAAATGTTCAGGTTGATGTCGGCCATGTCGAGCGGGGGGAAGGCGATGGGCTCGGCAGGTATCAACCGGCTGCCGGGATCGGAGACCTTGGGTCTTATCGACCACTTTTTTCCCACTGCCTTTCAGTTCGGCAATGTCGATAAGTTTTGCCGAGAGCGTCCCTTTTACCTTGGGGCGTTTGGCCCCCATGTCGGTTTCGAATTTGCCCGTGAGCGAACTTTTTCCCATGGAGACTTTCAGATCGTCCACATTGATCCAGTTGACCGGAAGCCGCTACATCAGCCGCCAACGTGATCGGCGGCAAAGCCGGCAGGGAAGCCTGGAACAGTTTCCCCAAAGCTTGCAGATCCTTGATGTCGGCCCGGACATTTCCCTTGACGATCGGGCCTTCAGTGTCCTTGGAAGCCAGCCCCTCAAATTTGAGTTTCGCCCCGGAGATGTCTGCCTGCCCATCGATGGATACGGTTTCTTTTTTGCCGGCGATTTCCTCTGCGGGCCTCACGTCGCCGTCCAGTTCCACTGGAATATCTTTCATGTTTGCGTCGAGACGCACCGTGTATCCACCTGTCAGCCTTTTCCGAATCAGCAACTTGCCGACATCCAGTCGCCACTCGTGCGCCGGACGGGTGTTCACGGAATACGACCTTGCCGGCGGTGACGTTCAATTGTGCAAACGCCAGATTGGGCGGCAATTCGAAACTGAGCGACCAGTTTTTCTCACCGCTCGCGACGGTCTCGAGGAGCACGTCGGGCTCGCTCAAGTCGATGCTCAGGGCCAGCTTGCCGCGAATGAGATCAGCCAGTTTGAATCGTGCACCGACCCTTTTAACCTTGACCATTACATCATTCGATCCGCCGGGCGCATTGGCAAACGTCACATCGTCGATGAGAACGCGAGCAGGAAAAATCCCCACCTTCACCGGGCCTCCGATCTCGAGCCGACGGCCTGTCTGTTCTTTCACGACCGCGCAATGGTGTCGGCATATTGCCGCCAGTCGACAAAATGTATGACGACAATTACTGCAGCAACAAGCAGCGTCAATGCCACAGTCCGCCCACAGGGTGACACGAAGAATGGTTTTTACGGCGGAGCTGTTTTTATTCTGAGGTTGCATGGCGGTCTAATTCCCCAAACCTTGTTTGCTTCGAACGGAAATAAAAAAGTCCGGAAATGTTTTAAAACTGCTCTTCATCCCAGAATCAATCTCTCTCTAATCTGATTGACAGATTCCACAAAAACGTAGAGTGTAGCTATGCATAAAAGGAGGAACCGATGAAAGCGAGTGTTGACGATTTACGTTACAAAATGAATGAGGTTTTAAAGGCCCTCGACCGGAGAGAGAAAGTCACCCTCATCTACCACGGCAAAGTCAAGGGTACAATAGTACCCTTCGAAAAGCGGCCAAATGACCAAAGTAGCTGAGCATCCCTTTTTCAACATGGCCAGAGAAGAACAGAAGATCGTCAATCAGCAGATGGATGTTTTAAGGGCTTCCCGCTTCAATGATGCTTGATGCCGACATTTTCTCCGAATCCAACGCGGCAATAAAAATATTCCTTGAAAATTCGGATTGTTATTCCGGATTTTCAGGGTACACAGCTCATGACCTTTGGCCTACACGTCGTCTTGACATCAAATGTTTGATGCGATAACATCAAACATCAGATGTAATTCATTGATCATCGCGACGAAATTTTACAAAAGATTCCCGCATATTCATGGAGGTTTTATGCGCACCACTGTTGATATTGAAGATGATGTCCTCCTTGCGGCCAAGGAAATTGCCCGGCAGCGAGGAAAGACGCTCGGCCGGGTGTTGTCGGATTTGGCCAGGCAGTCATTGACGCGAAAGTCTCCCACATCCCAAAAGCACGGCTTGCCGCAGTTCCCGATCCAGCCGGATGCCGGTGTCGTCACCACGGAGCTCGTTAACCAACTGCGAGACGAATTGCCTTGACGATTTATCTTCTCGACATCAATTTGCTGCTTGCCCTGACGGATCCGATGCATGTTCATCATGAACTGTCCCATCAGTGGTTTGCTAAAAAGGGTCATAAGGGCTGGGCGACGTGCCCTCTGACTGAAAACGGCTTTGTCCGCATCGCCAGTCATCCGAAATACCCCAACCGCCCGGGTGATGTCCGTGCAGTGTGTTCGATCCTAGACCAGATTTGCAAATCACCTGGTCATCATTTTTGGACTGAAGACCTGAGCATCCTGGACATCCTTGATCCTGGTACGATTATCACCCATGCTCAGATTACCGACGTCTACCTCCTGGGTCTGGCTTTTTTCAAGAAGGGCAAACTCGCCACGCTTGATCAGCGGATACCGGCGAATGCCGTTCGTGGCGGACGCCAAGCACTTGAGCTTCTCATCGGATAATTCTCATTATACCTCGTCACCCTCGCCACCATTCTTGAAGTCGTCGAGCATGTCGTAACCGCCCAGGTGGACCTTTGAGGCCTTGCCCCCTGCCCTTGTTTCGAGACAACGGGCGGCACGCTGACCATGCCGCCCGCCGCCGCTGCGGGTCAAAACTACTGCCGCGATGCCGGATTCTCGAGCTGCTTGATGACGCCGTCGATGCCCAGTGTGGTACCGCCCCGCGGCGGGAACTCCTTGAAGGACTCCAGCCACTGTCTGGTAAAGACCTGGGCGGGTACGAAAATCCACATGTTCTCGGCCATCCAGCGGAGATACATCTCCGACTCGTGCCGGCTTCTTTCAAATGGATCGGCCCTCAAATTGATGAGCTTGGGCCACGCCGGTTGTTCGCGAACGGCGGAGGCGATGTTCCCCTTGAGAATGGCGAAGTGGGCCTTCCAATTGTTGTAGCGGATGGCGTTGAGGTTCCCCACCTGGTCGAAGTACATGATCTCTTTTCGAGGCGAATCCTTTACTTCTCCTTTGAACCACGGCAGGAGGTTGTAGCCGTCGAGATGGACCTTGTACGTCTTGCCGTCTATTTTAAGCCCTTTCTTGAGCTTTTCCTTGATATCCGGCTCTCCAACGGCCGCCAGCAGGGTGGGTATCATATCTTCATGGGAAGCAATGCCGTTGAGCTTCGTTCCCGGCTGGATAACACCGGGCCACTTGATGAAGGCCGGCACGCGAAAACCGCCCTCCCAGGTGCGTACCCTTTTCGCCGTGGAAGGGAATGGTGCCGCCGTCGGGCCAGGTGAAGGTCTCGGCCCCGTTGTCGGTGGAGTAGAAGACGATGGTGTTGTCGTCGATGCCGAGCTCCTTGAGCTTGGCGAGGATACGGCCGGTGTCATGATCGTGCTCGAGCATGCCGTCCGGGATAGAGGCCGATACCGCTCTTGCCTTCCCACTCCTTGCTTAGGTGGGTCCAGACGTGCATGCGCGTCGTCGTCACCCAGGTGAAAAAAGGCTTGCCATCCTTGTGGGCCCGCTCGATGAAGTCGATCGCTGCATCGGTGAACTCGGTGTCGGCCGTCTCCATGCGCTTGCGCGTCATGGGCCCGGTGTCCTCGATCTTCTGGCCGCCCTTGCCGTCAGCCCAGGTGTGAAGCACGCCCCGGGGGCCGAACCGCTTCCTGAACTCGGCATCTTTCGGGTAGTAGTAGCCCTCGGGCTCCTCCTCGGCGTTGAGGTGGTAGAGGTTACCGAAGAACTCGTCGAAGCCGTGTACCGTCGGCAAATGTTTGTCCTGGTCGCCGAGGTGGTTCTTGCCGAACTGACCGCTGGCGTAGCCGTGGGGCTTGAGGAGCGTTGCGAGGGTCACCATGTCGTCACCGATCCCTTGGTCCGAGCCGGGCATCCCGATGGTGAGCAGACCGGTGCGGAAAGGGTGCTGGCCGAGGATGAAGGCCGCCCGTCCGGCGGTGCAGCTCTGCTGGGCGTACCAGTCGGTGAAGAGGGCACCCTCCTTCGCGACGGAGTCGATGTTGGGCGTCTCGTAGCCCATCATCCCCTGGTTGTAAGCACTGACGTTCCAATAGCCGACGTCGTCGCCCCAGATGACGAGAATGTTGGGTTTGTCAGCTGCATGCAACGACACCGCTATAACCAGAGCCAGCAGCAGGGTTGTTAGAAAAGTAAAACCTTTCGATTCATTTTTCGATCCTTTCTTTGTGGTTTTTGATGTAATCTATTTCGATTGTGCTTTTATCAACGCCGCGCGCAGCTTATCGATATAATCCGCCGAAAATGTCCAGATTGGCCGGCCGCCCACCTGTTCCAGGCCCCGTTCCCCCGGTTTGAGATCGAACGTCAACGTTGCCAGGATATCACTGCTGGTCCAGGGGCTCTTTCGAAAATAGGCGTGACCGTTGCCGCTGCCGGCACCCGGCGTATCTGTGGCATTGATGACGACCAATTGACTATTCTCATTCAGATAACTGGTCGCTTCTTCAGACAAGGGCTCGTTGACGATCTGCCCGAGCCGATCGCGCCCGAACACCCACCTGGACACTCCCAGAGCCTTATCTTTTGCAGAGGCATAGATGGTTATGTCGTCGACGACATCGAGCATGCCGTCCACCAGGTAAGAGCCGAAAAGATGTTGATCGATGTCACTGCCGGTCAGAATGACGTGGCCGATGCGCAAATCCTTTGTCGAATTATTGCAATCCGGTTCCGCCCGCATCAACGCGAGTTGATCCAGTGCCTGCGCCACCACTCGCGTTCCCGCACTGTAGCCGATGATGTGGATTCGGCGGGCATCGGTTTTTTCGGCCAGGTATTGGATCAGGATTCGCAGATTCCCGGCCGAC
Organism: uncultured delta proteobacterium; assembly: GCA_963719015.1. Lineage (GTDB taxonomy): Bacteria > Desulfobacterota > Desulfobacteria > Desulfobacterales > SG8-13 > JARFQH01. The sequence continues at coordinate 51,088 of CAVRBA010000010.1, forward strand.
AAGGCGGCCGTCTCCAGATCCGAAAAGTAGGCCAGGGTGCTCGGTGTGGACGGCCATGAAAAGGCAATGAAAGCGCCTTCATAGCCGAGAAAATGCCACAGCTCCGAGGCCACCAGCAACGGATTTTCAAACACCACTTTATATCCGTGTACGTAGATGAAAACGTCCTTGCGCTTTGAAATGGCCAGTTTGGCATTGACCTTGGCGGCGAATTGGACGCCCGGCACGTCCCGTTGATCGCTGTCCAACAGGCTTTCGGTAAACAGATTGGTGCTGCTGGCCAGAACACCGTCCTCGCGGACATCGGTCACCTTGAGCGGATAATCTTCGGGCCTTTCCTTGAGCAATGAAATGCGTCGGGCCTCTTCCCAGGTCATGCCCTCCTTGCCGGCAGTAATCCGAGCGACCCCCAGACGCAGCACATGCCCGCGCTCATCCAGATAATATTGCCCCTCTTTTTGGGCCGGTTCGCGGTCGGTGGCATAGAGAATCCCGCCGTAGGGGATGTCCTTGACGGGGTCACGGTCCGTAAACGGGTCCCAATCCCCCTGGTCGAAGACATCCGGAGCCGGCATCAACATGATCTGGTCTTTCGGCTGGGAGGCGCAGCCGCTGAGGATCAGCACAATCACAAACACCATCAGATAGGCCCGTATGCCTGTTTTCATACCGTGTTTTCCTTCTTGTTGATGATCATTGCACCGTCAGAGTTATCTAGTTTCCGTCCATAAATGGCCCTTTTTCGCAATTTCGGCGTAAATCGGCGGAATCGTTTGTGCGGCGTACAAAAGTACGCCTCCGCGCAATTCCTTGATTTCCTTGAACTTGCGAAAAATTGCTCATTTCTGGATCGGAAACTTATCAGTGCCCTCCATAAAACCGCGGATGGGCACTATCTATGTCTACCCACTTTCATAAACAGTCTCACGCAACGCCGCAACGACGCTACGAGATCTTTTTATTGGTCTTTCAGACCATTAACCACACGTTTAAAGCCATGTTTAAGTAGGTTCTCTCCGAAATTGATCAGCAGCCCCAGACGCAAATCGGTTAGACGAAGATACGGTCAAAAGCTGCTTAGAATGAACAGGTTGTAACCGTTCCACGGACTTCAACTCCACGATGACCTTCTTCTCCACAATCAAATCAGCTCGAAATCCCTCATCAAATTTGATGTTTTCAAATTGAATCGGGACCGGAACTTGCCGTTCAACCGCTACACCCATTTCGCTCAATTTCTTCGCAAGAATGACTTCATAGACCGTCTCCAGCAAACCAGGCCCAAGAGTCCGGTGGATGATGAACGCAGCATCCATAACCTGCTTGGCAATTTCGTTCTCTGTCATTGATCACTTTTTTCTCTCGTTGCGCCGTTGCGTCGTTGCGTGAGGTATACCTATATCTTTCACGCCACGCTACATCGCCGTTTGAATTGAAAATTAAAGGATCAATGTTCAAATAAACTTGAATATTCGGATTGACATTCCGAAAATTCAATGTAAAATAGCACCATGATCAACCGACGGACAACCATGCAAAGGCTTTCAACCGCACTTGACCGATCTCCCATCACGGCCATCCTTGGTCCGCGCCAATGCGGTAAGACCACCCTGGCGCAATGGTTCGGCAGCGGTCGCAAGGCTGAATATTTTGACCTTGAATCCCAGCCTGATTTGCAGCGGCTGCAGAACCCTGAACTGGTTCTCGGCTCCCTTGACGGCATGGTCATCCTCGATGAAATCCAAAATATGCCGGGGTTGTTCAGCACCCTGCGCGTCCTTGTCGATCGGCCTGAGAATTCAGTCCGTTTTCTCATTTTGGGGAGCGCCTCACCAAATCTGGTTAAAAATGTCTCGGAAACGCTTGCCGGTCGCGTTGAATTCATCGAGTTGTCCGGATTTGATATCAGTGAAACCGGGGCTGATACATGGCAAACGCTTTGGCTTCGCGGCGGCTTTCCCCGTTCATTTCTGGCTGGCTCTGATGACGACAGCCAAGCATGGCGGGAAGGTTTTGTTAAAACCTTCCTCGAGCGGGATATCCCCCAACTGGGGATCACCATCCCATCTGCCGCGATGCGACGCTTCTGGACCATGCTGGCCCATTACCACGGACAGCTCTGGAACGCTTCCGAATTCGCACGATCCATGGGCCTGTCGGACAAAACCGTGCGATCATATCTGGATATCCTCACCGGCACGTACATGGTCCATCAACTCCAACCATGGTATGAAAACATCGGCAAGCGGCAGGTCAAATCGCCCAAGATCTATCTGAGAGACGCGGGACTGCTGCATAGCCTGTTGAGCATTTTCGATATGCATAGCCTGTGGAGCCATCCGCGCGTGGGTGCCTCGTGGGAAGGCTTCGCCCTGAATCAACTGTTGCAGGTCATCCGTCCTACCCAGCAATTTTTTTGGTCCACATACAGCGGCGCGGAACTCGATTTTTTCTTTATGCACCGGGGTCGCCGTTATGGTGTGGAATTCAAGTTCAGTGAAGCACCGAAGGTTACCCGTTCCATGCGCATTGCACTGGATGACCTGAAACTCAATCGTCTTTGGATCATCCACCCCGGAGAACATCAGTATCCGGTGGATGAAAAATTAGAGGTCTGGCCCCTTCAGCAGATTCCTGATCTGGCGGCAACGCTGCAATTATAAATCGCTTTTCAATGAGCAGGATTGAACCGCGATAGTGAGCGCATTCCCCGTCGCTTGCCGCGGGGAGGGTTCAAATCCTCTGTTTGGGGATTTCGTTCTCGCTCATCTCGCTTTCTTTTTATACGTGGCGTCGTAGCGCCGTTGCGTGAGGCCTAACCTAACTGTCTCACGCTACGCCGCAAAGACGCCACGTCCTTTTCGCACGTTGTCCTTCCCTGCCGATACCACCGGAAAGTGCACCTCGGCATCATGAACGAACAACGAACGGATCTTGTCCCAGAAATCGCCGCCCAGCACGAACAGACTGGAGAGCAGGAGCAGGTCTCCGCCCACGGCATAGGGCATTGACATGCTGTTCAATGCAGGAATGACGGTCGCTGCATAGACGGGCACTCCAGCCAAACACGATCGGCGTGCAGAACATCACCAGGCCGATGCGGTAGCGCAGTCGGCTGACCTTGTTCGGTGGGCCATACTGTTTGATAAAGCCGAGAACTTTCTTTTTGATCAGTGCATAGCCGCTTTTTCCCATTACCGCGACGGCCGCAAGTCCCATGACCTCTGCTGAAACCAAAAGACCGCCGGTAACCGTGGCGGTCACGCTGGTTGAGAAATCGAACAATGCAACCAATGGCACGCCTGCTACCGGCAATATGATGCTGAGCCCAAACAGCACAGCGCCTAGTTTCAATCGCCAACCCGATGCCTTTGGTTCCGATGGATTCATTTAATCACCTTGAAAAATCAAAAACCCATTCCCAATCATTTTTCATGCTGACCACATGCCAGCCGTTTTCCGCCGCCAGGTGATTGACCTTTTCGACGGCATATTCATATTCCCTCTCTGGGTCGTCGTGATTGACGATCATTTGAAGATCGGGGGTTACGGGGTTTTTATCGTCCGAATATTCCAGCATGTCACGGTCTCCCTCCGAGTTTCCCACTGCGATGATGGGGCGTTTGCCGATCATGCGCAGGATGTTGACCGGCTTTCCCTTCTCGTCGTTGACCGGTTCGACAAAGGCATGTTCGCGCCTGAATTCAGATCCGTTGGCGTGCTCGATCCATGTGGTCATGACCTGGGTGCCGATGGCATTTTCCACGGGGAGCCCGATTGACTTTTCGATCATGGCCCGGATAAAGGCAATGTCGGACCCCGAACAGATATAGACCCGGAAGCCGTTTGCCTTCAGATAGCGGATCATTTCCAGCATGGGCCGGTATACCGTTTCGGCATAGGGTACCTGAAAACGGGGGTGCTTTTGTCCAAAAATAAAAGCGCTTGCGTCGGCCAAGTACTGTGCCTCTGTTTTGCCGGTGTGTGTTTCCAGCAACGTGGCGTACAGCCCCTCCGGGCCGAATTTGCCGGCCTTGGCGAAGTATTTCATATTGTCGTCTACGATCGCCTTGACATGGGGGCGCTCTAGCAGCTCCGGCTGGGCGGCAGCGGCCGCTTTGATCAGCGGGATGGCAAAAGCAAAAAGCGCATAGGCCGGTTTCTCCAGCAGCACTGTACCATCCATGTCGAAGGTTGCCACCCGGGCTTCGGGGGCAACAAAGTCCGGACCGCCCGGCGTGGTCACCTTTTCGACGAATGCGAGGATCAGCTGCTTGTTCGGGCCCTCTCGCCAGGATGGCAGTGGATCAGCCGCAATTGCCGGAACGGCTATCCAACCGATGAGTGAAACGGCGATCAATACAGGCAGAACGTGACACCGAGTTATCTTCAATTTTTTCATTAAGATCTCCTATCCCATAGGATTCTCTCATATAATAAAATTGGATTTGTGGTCAGTTTAAGTGTTCGGGCGGCAGGAGCTTCTTGAAGCTCATTTTTTTCGTCTCCGACACTCACATTCCGGCGGTGGGGCATAGACGTACACATACCGGGCCCGGCCAGAGCATCGAGCAGGGTAGCCGGGCCCGGAAGGTGAGTGCTATCGCTGGAAGCGATTCAGGATAGGTAAGCGTTCACAGGGCACCGCATCTGCTTTGTTCCCGGGCACTTGAAGTACGACCAGTACGTCGGCGTGCCCGGCGCCGCGCATCTGTGACTCCCTGCAAACGCTTACAGGTCAGTGCTTTACAATAGATTGTGCATTTCAGCCCCGTGAACATGTACCAGGATAGGGGCCTACCGATTGATCGGCTTGGCCTGTCCCCGTTAGCGTTGCCGCCTGATGCCCTAAGGCGACCCGATAGTGCTGAGGATCTTCTCCTTCGCATCGCCGATGGTGAACGATCCCGGCTTCTGGCTGGGCGGAAATTCCTCGAAGGTGGCAAGGAATTCGCCTACGTAAGCCGCCGCCGGCGCCATCAGGAAGACGCGATCGAGGAACCAGTCGTAGTAGGTGTTCGACGTGATCTGCCCACGCTCATAGGGATCACGCCGCAGGTTGAACAGCAGCGGCATGCGCAGAACGGTCCAGGGTTCCGACCCAGGCCTGCATGGTCTGCGGGAAGCGATGCTCCAGGAAGATGACCTTCCAGTCGTTGTAGCGCAGCGCGGTCATATCGCCGGTGTCCGAGAAATAGAAGATCTCGTTGCGCGGTGTCTTTTCCTCTTTGCCCAGCAGGTAGGGCAGCGTGTTGTAGCCATCGAGGTGGACCCGGTAATCGCGCCCGATCGCCTTTACGCCGTCTCCCTTCAGCTGTTCCTTGATGTCAGCGACACCGGCCATGGCCACGAAGGTCGGCAGCCAGTCCATGTGGTGCATGATCTCGTTCGAGATCCGCCCGGCTTCGATCTTGCCGGGCCAGCGCACCATGGCCGGCACGCGGAAGGCGCCTTCCCAGTTGGTGTTCTTTTCGCCCCGGAACGGCGACCATGCCGCATCCGGCCAGGTGTTCATGTGCGGCCCGTTGTCGGTGGAATAGAACACCAGCGTCTCGTCGGCAATGCCGAGCTCGTCGAGCAGGTCGAGGAACTGGCCCACATGCATGTCATGCTCGATCATGCCTGCGGCGTACTCGTCGACGTGTTTGCCAGCGGCCTCGTCGGCCATGGCTCGTCGCTCTTCGGTGACGTGGACCCGGAAGTGCATCCGCGTGCCGTTCCACCAGACGAACCAGGGGGTGCCGTCCTTTTCCTTGGCCCGGATGAATTCAATCGCAGCGGCCAAGGTCTCGTCGTCGACGGTTTCCATGCGCTTCTTGGTGAGTGGCCCGGTGTCTTCGATCTTCTGACCGGTGACAGCGCCGTTCTTGTCGTAAACGGCAGAGGACTTGATCACCCCGCGCGGGCCGAAGACCTCCCTGAAGGAACGACCGTCCGCCATGACCAAATCAGCGGGATAGTCCTCGTTCTCCGGCTCTTCCTCGGCGTTGAGGTGATAGAGATTGCCAAAGAACTCGTCGAAGCCGTGGTTCGTCGGCAGATGCTCGTCGAGGTCGCCGAGGTGGTTCTTGCCGAACTGCCCCGTCGCATAGCCCTGTTCCTTGAGAAGCGCAGCGATGGTGGCGTCTTGTTCCTTCATGCCCTGCGGTGCCCCCGGCAGGCCGACCTTGGAAAGCCCGGTGCGGAAGGCCGTCTGCCCGGTGATGAAGGTGGATCGGCCGGCGGTGCAGGACTGCTCGGCGTAATAGTCGGTGAAAATGATGCCATCATCGGCGATCTTGTCGATGTTGGGCGTCTGGTAGCCCACCAGCCCCTTCGTGTAGGCCGAAATGTTGGAAATCCCGACATCGTCGCCCCAAATGACAAGTATGTTGGGTTTGTCCTTTGCCGCGAATGCTGTCGGGCAAGCCAGGCACAGTGCCAGCAGGGCCACCATAGCCACGGTGAGTGTACTTATAGTGATTCTTTTCATGATTAATTCCTCCTTTTTCCTATTTAGAATTAGCACGGAAATCCTTTTTTTGATTATCCCCCTTTCGTTGCGCTGTGGCTTGAGGCTTGTCTTAAATGTCTCACGCCAGACCATCAATGAACTGCTGCGAGAACGCCGCTCCGTCTCGCCGGTCATGGCATTACGGTTGTCCCGTCTGTTCGGCAATTCTCCGGAATTCTGGTTGAAGGTTCAACACTCAAGAGACATCTGGGAATCGGAGCGGTTGTATGAAAAGGAACTCAAACAAATTCACCCCCTCGATGCCGCTTGATTCGGCAAAAATTTTTCATCGGTGCGCATGCCAAAATAATGGGCTGGAAACTCGCTACTGCAGATCGAGGCCGGTTCCATACTTACTTACCTTCGGTTAGTCTCAAAATGCCGCCGTGATGACCTATTTTTCTGCTCCCCCAGCGACGAAGTCGCGTTTCATGAAATCGCCGTTAGGCGAATTTCATTTGGGGAACAAAAACTGAATCGTAAACCCCCACTGCCAGTTCGGGGCGGAATCAGGCTTTGCGACGTTATAATATGCTTCGGTCCTCACGTTGATCGCCTGACTGCCTATTTTAAGCAGCTTTCCCACACCGCCGCCCAGCGGCACGGTCCAGCGGTTGCTGGAATTGGCGTTCCAGTTTGCCGTAATGATCATGTCGGAAATCAGGTACCAGCCTTTGTCGAGGTTATAGTTAACGAACGGTTCGATGAGCATTTGGTTGACGCTGGCCCGGTCATCGTCGCCGGCAAAGGACCACAATTGACGAACCAGCCCACCGTAGGTCCCCCACTTGGGTTGGACCAGGATGACGCCGGTGGGGCCGGCGCTCCATTTTTCAGATCCGAGCTGCTCATCGGTTGCCGTCGGAAACATGACGGACGGACCGACGCCCCAGATGAATTTTCCCGGTTTTGCCGGTGAAACGAATAAGGAATAATTAATGTCACCGAGACCGGTGGCGCCGTCACCGGGAGGCGGGTTCGGGATCGCAGGTGTGCCCGACACCTGGCCGGGAGTGTCGATAAGGGGGATGATAATCCGGTTGATCAGATTCCAATCGCCCACGGTAATCGGTATGACCGGCTGTATATTCAGAAAAGAAGCCTCACCGTTGGGCGCGCCGTAATCAAAGCTAAACTTAAGCGGAAGGCTGTACATGGCGCCGACGGGATTTTGGACGGCGGCGCGGAGGTCCTCGCCGCCCGGGGCTTTGCTATCCGATGGTTGGGCGACCGCCTGGGTCGATGGAAATGCTGCGATCCAGAGAAAGACCATCGAAATCGCCAGCGGTATCAATCGAATATTAAATGTTTTCATCCACATTCCTCCTCATATCTCTGCGTCGTGTCGTTTCAAGGTTTCTCTGATACGGACTTTTCCGGTATAACGGCTATGGCATCGTGAACGAACAGCGAGCGGACCTTGTCCCAGAAATCCCCTCCGAGAACGAAGAGGCTGCCGATAAGCAGAAGATCGCCGATAGCGGAAAGTAAAATCCGATTTTCATCGTATTGCGGAATCAGCTTCTGCAGGTAGGGCGACAACCAGCCGAAAAGCAGCGGTATTCCGAACATGACGAGCCCAATCCGGTAACGCGCCAGGCTCACCCGATCGGACGGGCCGTATTTTTTCAAAAAACCGAAGATGCGTTTTTTCATCGTGTCGAAACCCGACTTGCCCATGATGGCAATCGCCAGGATGGTGCCGATTTCTGGAATCCCGACAGCCAGCGCTCCCGAGATTATGGTTTTCCAATGGGCGGAAAGTCCGGAAGCCGTCACCAGGGGTATGAGAAGCGGGCTGCACCAGCTGACGACGAACACGATCACGCCGATACGAAAACGCCAATCGGGCTGCACGGGTTCCGTTACCATTAGGTCATCCTTTCGCCTTTTCTCTGAGTTTTATAGCGAATGTTAGAATTTTATTCCGATGGGCTCTTTTTAAAATCCCCATGTCCCTCTTTGTCAAAAGGGTCACCGGTAAAGGACTGCAGTGGTTTCAACACAGATCTGCCGATAACAAGGGATGCCGGTGTGTAAGCGTTCCCCCTTTTAGAATAGGGGCAGGAGCGATTTTCTACTCGCACGCACTTTCCCGGCGGAACACACTTTGACAAATGCACCAGTAGTGGTGTTGCCTGTGACATCGCTAACACTATAATTTCATGAAATATTCGGGATAAGGAGCAAACTCCCGGGATGATCCGATAACCCACTTGGACAAACGCTCGACCATTTGCTCACCCGGATGCATCCTTTGCGGCGTTCATCGCGCCAACGGCGATCCGTCGCATTTCGTCTTTCCGATCCCCCGCCTTCAAAATAGTCCGCATCATACACCTGCCGCCGATCTTCACCTTTACGACGATCCGTTAGGGCATCTGTCTTTCTTCGATCCAATGTTTCGCTGCCATTTGATGCAACCACCGTGTTCGTTTTCATGTTGTTTTTCCGTTAACTTATCAATTGGTGACCCAAGACTCAGGCGCCGGGTTGATTGAGTTCAAAAAGCTCACCTTTATGAATGGCGTCCAGTTTTCCCAGCACCTGAATGGCACCCAGAAGGGCTCTAAAGCGATCGGTTTTCATGTAATCCTCGAGTGATTCTAAATCGGTCCACTTTTCCATCCAGAGAAAGCGGTTGGCGGTGCCCATGCTTTCAAAAATACTGCGGTCGATACATTTGCCGCTGCATTCATGACCGTTTTCCTGCTTATAAGAAAATGTTTCAAATGCTTGTAAAAACTCATGCCGGTGCCTGGATGGGATGTGCATGAGAATTTCGAGACCGATCATCTGCCACCTGCCAAGTGATTTGGGGTTGTTCGTCTTATAAAGTTGAGCAAGTTTGATGCCGGAATAGGGCGGGTGGGTGTTAATAATTTTTATTCACTTGTAATACTTGAATAAATTAGTAACAATTCAGCCAGTATGATGAATTTTAATTGAAATTGGGGAGGGATTTTTCGCGGTATGTTACGAATTCGCAAAATACTGCGAGTCTATTATTAATAGCGGACTATTTAGAACTGATTGAAAAGGCAGGCTGGCAAATGCTGTCACCAATTTTAATAGACCAATTAGTTTGCAGGAATCATAATTCTGCGAAATGTTTGATGGCAAACAGTGAAAACCCGACAAAGAGGATAAAATTGCTTGACAGGTCAAATTATCTAGATATTATTACGTCATTATGCGAATAATTAAAAAAAGACTGTTGGATATACAACTGCCGTTAGGTCAGTCGGCATTTCTGTGGGGTCCTCGCAAAACCGGTAAAACCTATTGGATTAACCGCCACCTTGCTGATATGCCACTGATCGATTTGTTGAAAACTGACGTCTTTGCCGAGTATGCGTCAAGGCCATCACTCTTGCGGGAACGTTACCGGGATCATCACGGCTTGGTGGTTATTGACGAAATTCAGATGGTCCCTGATATTCTTAACGAAATCCATTGGATGATCGAGAACACCGATGCCTCATTTCTGATGACCGGCTCAAGTGCTCGCAAATTAAGGCGAGGCCATGCGAACCTACTTGCCGGTCGAGCGTGGCGATATACGATGACACCGCTTTCTTATGTGGAGACTGAAGGTTTCGACCTGGAAAATATATTCATATCCGGTCTGCTGCCGCCCCATTTCATTTCGAGCGATCCAATTCAGGATCTGCGCTCGTACGTGGCTGATTATCTCAAGGAAGAAATTGCAGCAGAAGCCGCAGTGCAAAATATCCCGGCTTTTGCCGAATTTCTTCGGGTTGCGGCACTGACTTCAGGTGAATTGCTCAACTACACGAATATAGGCCGGGAATCCGGCGTCAGTGCAAAGGTCGTAAGAAACTATTTCCAAATCCTGGAGGACACCCTGATAGGCTTCAGGATTCAACCTTGGCGCAAAGCGAAAAAAAGGCGCCTGATTGAAACCGAAAAATTCTATTTATTCGATGTCGGTGTGACCAATTACTTATCGCGCCGGACACCGAAAATGGGCACCCCGGAGTTCGGCCACGCACTAGAAAATTATATTCTCCAAGAGCTCAAAGCCTATCAGGCCTACCGCAATCCGGAATTGGATATACGCTACTGGCGCACCAGCACGGGGTTTGAAGTGGACTTCATTTTGGGAGATATGCAAGTGGCCGTGGAGGTCAAAGGGTCAAAAAGAGTTCATGCGACTCACACCCGGTCCTTGCGGGCCCTCATCGAGGAACACGCGGTGGAAAGGGCTATTGTTGTCTGCCTCGAAAAACATCCCAGAAGGCTTGGATCCGGTCTGGAGGTGTTGCCCTGGCAAGATTTTTTAGAAAGGTTATGGTCCGGTGGCATCGGTGTTTGAAAATATGAGAAATTTACAGATGGTTAAACAACGTCATAATTGATATTGACAGCTATACATAATTATAATTATATATTTATGTATGAAAACGACCGTAGATATATCTGATAGCCTCCATGACGAGGCTCGCAAAATAGCTGCCGGTGAGAAATCCTCTATCAAGGCGTTGATCGAGGAAGGGTTGCGAAAGGTCATCGAAGAGCGCAGACATCAGCAACATTTTAAGCTGCGAAAGGCGACGTTCAAGGGAAAAGGGCTTCAGGCGGGCCTGGTGGGCGCTTCCTGGGACAAGATTCGTGAAAAGGTCTACGAGGGTCGGGGCGGATGATTGCCGTCGATACGAATGTTCTCGTTTATGCTCATCGCGAGGATTCGCAGTGGCATTCGCAGGCATACGCCCGCATGCTTGAGTTGGCTGAAGGACGGGCACCATGGGCGATACCGTGGCCTTGTGTTCATGAATTCCTCGCAATTTCGACCCACCCCAAAATCTATTTTCCCCCGACACCTCTAAGTGCGGCGATCGATCAGGTAGTATCTTGGATGGAATCCCCTTCATTGTCACTGTTGACGGAATCTGAAAGGTACTGGCAGGAGTTTCGCAGAATCCTGGAAACCGGAAAGATCGTTGGCCCTCAAGTGCACGATGCAAGAATCGCCGGTTTGTGCTTGCTTCACGGAATTAGCGAACTTTGGACGGCGGACCGGGATTTTAGTCGATTCCCGGAATTGAAAGTCCGAAATCCGCTTTTTAGCTGATATAAAGAATATTTAATGAAATATCAGTTATTTTTCATTATACCGAGTTTCTTCATGCGGTAGCGCAGGGTGGAAGGATTCAGTCCCAGGATCTTCGCAGCGCCCTTTGGGCCGCTGATGCGCCAGCCGACACCCTCCAGCACGGATAGGATGTGATCTCGTTCGACGGACTGCAGGTCCCTCAGCCGGGTTTGAGTATCCCTGGTATTGACCGGAGGTTTAGAGGGCCCAGTAAGTTCCTCGGGTAGGCGGATCACTCCATCGCGTGAGGTGATGACCGCCCGTTCGAGGATGTTGATCAGTTCGCGTACATTTCCCGGCCAGTCGTAAGCGGTGAGTTTCTCGAGCTCGTGCGGTGGGATCTGGTCGACGTTCTTGCCGATTCTGGCAGCGATTCGCGGCACGAAGTGGTTCACGAGCAAAAGGATGTCTTCCCGGCGGGTGCGCAGGGGCGGGACGGTGATCGGGTAGACATTCAGGCGATAAAACAAGTCGGGACGAAAACGGCCTTCAGCCACCTCCTCGGACAGAATGCGGTTTGTGGCGGCGATCGCCCGCGTAGCGACCTTCAAGGTATTTGAGCCGCCAACGCGTTCAAACTGACCCTCCTGCAGCACGCGCAGCAGTTTGGACTGCAGATCCAGCGGCAACTCGCTGATTTCGTCCAGAAAAATCGTCCCCCCATCGGCCAGTTCGAATCGACCTCTGCGCAGGCGGTTGGCACCGGTAAACGCACCGGCTTCGTGGCCGAAAAGCTCGGACTCCACCAGGTTGGCCGGCAGGGCTGCACAGTTGACCTTGATAAAGGGTTGCTGCGAGCGCCGGCTGGTGTTGTGAACCGCCCGTGCGACGAGTTCCTTGCCTACGCCGGTTTCTCCCTGGATCAGAACAGTGGCGTCGGTTTCGGCGACCTGTCGGACTTTTTCGAGCACATACAGGATAGCGTTGCTGCGGCCGACGATTTCCTTGAACCCTTGGCGGTCCTCGATTTCTTCTTTCAGGTAGATGTTTTCATCTTCCAACCGCGCTTTAAGCGTTTCGAGCTCAACCAGATACCGGTCCCGGGCCTCCTCGGTATTTTTACGTTCGGTGATGTCCGTTGTGGCCTCGAGGATCTGGACAACTCTTCCGCTTTCGTCACTGATCGGCAGGGAAACGATGTTGACCCATTTTCCGATGGGCGCATTGTAGCGCTCCGTCACGTGAACCCGGCCGTCTTTCAAGCTTTGCACGGCACCGCAATCCTCGCATGGTGCCGACCGGTTTTCGGCGATATCGTAGCACTTCGAACCGAGCGGTACGCCCTCCGGAAACATTTTCCGAAGCGTCTCATTAATCCAGACGACGTTCAGCTCGGTATCGAGCAATACCAGTCCGGTGTCCAGCGTGGACAAGATCACGTCCATGCGCTCTTTTTCATCTTGCAGTGCCTGCTGGGCCTGCATGAGTTCTGTAACGTCCTCCCCAATGCTCAATATGCCCGTGATTTGATTGCCGGCATCCCTTAACACCGTATTAAACCAGTTGACTTGTCTCGAAAGACCGGCCTTGGTGACAAGTGCACGGGTTGCGTGGGGACGGATGTCACCATGCATGGCCTTGGTAAAACGCTCCTGGAGTTCTTGGCGGTCGCCTTCAGAAAACAGCTCGGCAAGCGGTTTGCCGATGACATCTTCGGTCGTAAATCCGCTGATCCGGTTAAAGAAAGGATTGACGAAATTGATACGCCCGCCCTTATCGACGCCAAACACAAGCAAATTTACATTCTCCAACAACGAGCGCCAGCGGTGTTCGTCGGCAGCCACTTTGCGAGCCAGCACCGATGCCTGCACGATCTCACCGACAAGGTAAGAACTCATGACAAGGATCAATGCCAGGAAAGCATAACTGCTCAAAAACGGTGGTGACAGTAAACCCATGTCGATAAGGCTGCCGTGGAGATAGGCCGGGCCGAGGCATAACAAAAGACTGGTTCCGATAAACAGGGCGCGGCGCCTTTCCCCGCGACGACCAGAGCTGTGTGCAGCTGTCGATCACCATGTAGATCAGAATCAACCAGGCGATGTCGGCGACGTACCGCCAGGGGTTGGACGGGCCAATGGCGAAAGTAAAGCTCTTCGCCCCAAGGGAGACGCACCGTATCCAGGGTTTCGATCGTCGCATAAAGAATGCCGTAAGGTGAGAGTATATTGATCAGGACCGCCAATCCGTAGGCGGCCGTCACGGTTTTTACAACCCAGCGTCTCGTGCTGCCGGTCAACAGTGCTATGAACCAGACCATGGCGATCCAGAGACATCCCTGGACGGATACCTGGAGTTTGTAGAGCGCGTTATACGTCTGGAGTTCGACGGTACGGTAGGTCAACGCTTCGAGAAAGGCGCCCGCGGCGTTGAGGAAGCACATGAGGGAAAAGAACAGATCGGCTTTACGCTGAGGCAGACGCGCGTAAGTGGCCAGATGTAAAAGTCCGATGGCCAGGCAAATACCGCAGACGACAAATTGAGATATGATCAGCGGCCCCATGTGTTATCCATCAAAATCTGACCTGGCTACCGTGAATGTGTCGGCCGCATCGGCTGGGTCACGTTTTCGTTTTTATGGCATAGATCGCTATGCCGGTGATGAGCAGCCCCACGATGATGCTGATGCGGTCCTGGAAGAAAAGGCCATAGAGCAGATCGAGCAGGCCGATGACGGCAAAGAAAATGAGCACATAACGGTTCATGGCGTTTGCCCGATAATAATCATCGGTATATCCCCAGCTTAACTGGGGAGCCTCCCAAAGTTTAACAGTTCCATGAGTTAACAAAAACCTGAGACGATGATTATTGTCGCTCAAAGAATCAAGCTACAGGATGATGCAACGGCACCAGCAGCCATTATTCGATTCGGTTGATCAGGTCGCAGAGGAGACGCACGCCGAACCCGGTGGCCCCCGGGCCGCAGTAATCGCTGCCGTTCTTGCGATAAGCCGTTCCGGCAATGTCGATATGGGCCCAAGGGGTCTCACCGACAAATTCCGACAGGAACAGCGCCGCACTGATGGCGGCCCCCCTGGGGGACTTGGGCATGTTGTTGATATCCGCCAGATCGCTTTTCAGCAGGTCTTTGTAGTCTTCCGGCAGTGGCATTCGCCAGCAGCGTTCGTGGGTCTTTTCAGAGGACTGCAAAATCATTTCCACCAGGTTGTCATCGTTTGAAAACAGACCGGCGATGCCTTCCCCCAATGCCGTCACACACGCGCCGGTCAGGGTGGCAACATCTATCACCGCAGCCGGTTTAAAGCGGGCGATGGCGTAGGACATGGCATCCGCCAAGATCAGCCGGCCTTCGGCATCGGTATTGCCGATCTCGACCGTTTTCCCGCTGTGGGTGCGGATGATGTCTCCGGAACGGATGGCCGACCCGGACAGCATGTTTTCGCATAGGGGCAGGACACCAATAACTTTCAACTTTGGCTTAAGCTTGGCAACAGTCATTAGCGCAGCGGCCACCGCAGCGGCTCCGGCCATATCGATCTTCATCATGTTCAACGTTTTGGTGGTCTTAAGGTTCATGCCGCCCGAGTCGAAAGTCACCCCCTTACCGACAAGGGCCACGGTTTGTTTGGCGCCTTTGGGAGCGTAGGAGAGAACCACCATGGCCGGGGCGTTTTGGCTGGCCGCAGAGACGGCCAGAATGGCGCCGCATTTTTTTTTCTGCAGTTCCTTCTTGCCGAGAATCGTTACCTGAAGGCCAGCTTTGCGGGCGTGGTCGGCGATGTTCTTCGCAAACGCTGCGGGCAGTTTGTCATTGGAAGGAAGATTGACCCAGTCGCGGGCCAGGAGGCTGTTCTGGCAAATGGCCGTCACCTTTGCCGGCAGTTTCTTCAGTACTTTGGCCGTGTCCGGCGGGACCAGGAAGTCGATCCGTTTCAGATAAATACGGTCTTTTTTGGTTTTATAGTGATCGAAGCGGTGATTCGCAAGGCCGGCCCCTTCCATCATCGCCTCGACGAGCGTTTCGATCTCAATCCCCGGCGGGTAAAGGCTGGGAATGATAAACGATATGTCTTTCAGTTTTTTCTTGAGCGCGCCTTTTACAACCCGTCCGGCGGCCGATCGCAGGGCTTCGCGGTCTAGTTTTGCCGCTGGTCCTAGCCCGACCAAAAGGGCGCGACGCGCCTTGGTGCCAGCAGGATCATACAAGACGATCTCATCACCTTTTGCTCCCTTGAACTCGCTGAGTTTTTGAATCCGAGCCACCATGGAAGAGAGGAGGGGGTGGTCGTTCAGTTCGACATCCTCACAAACCAGAACGACCAGCACGTCGGTTTCAGCTGCAGCCGGTTCAAGTTGTTTTAGATAGAGCATGGTCGTCTCTCCTTTTTTATGAGGTGCGAAGCATTGTGATGTCATGCACCATACCGGCGGGTGAAACTGCTGTCAAGCGGAAGCACGATGGATCGCGGGTTGACGCTCGATTTTGAGAAGAATTTGCCCCCAGAGAAAAGATCGTTTTTTTATCTTTCCGGCAGAATAAGTCATCGTGTTCCGCTTAAATACCCGTGAATAATGTTTTCAACTTCTAGTCAAGTCAGATTGGATATGCATATAACGCTTGGTTTCAGCCAGCGACAAGTTTTTTCAAATTCGCGACACTCTCCCACGAGAATAAGTCCTTCTGACAGGGGAAAACGGCATTGTTGGTGAAAATCGGGTCCGATTCGAGATCGTAGCGGGAAGCTGCCACGGCCGTCGGCCAGAGTGCCGTGTGGGGAATGGGGGTATAGTGGGCCAGAACGGGGCGTACGTTGCTGTTTTTGACCGTGCGAATCGATGCGGTTGTTTCCTCGGGCGATTGACCGGGAAGCCCCACGAGTAGGTAAACACCGATCTGGTGTTTTTCGAACCCGGCTGCCTTCAAGTTGGCGATCGCCCGATGAAACTCTTCCATCGACACCTTGGGGTCGTGCTCCGGTCGGTTGTCGCTCCGGGCGGTTTCGAGTCCAAGGCGGATTGTTTCAAAACCCGCTCGTTGCATCAGGCGGGCAATCTCCGGGGAGATCCAGCGGATGTGAAGGGCGTTGGGGGTGTGGAACCGTACCTTCAGCCCCGATCGGATGACCCCCTCAAAGATAAGTGCCGCATGGCGCTCGGGGTTCATGAGCAACGCATCGTCATAAAAAACAAAATTCTCGACGCCCCACCGCCGGTGCCAGTAGTCAATCTCTTCTACCACCTGTTTCGGATCGCGGTTTCGGCGGTCGGGATTCAGCACCTTCGCCGCGCAGTAGGCGCAAGTGAACGGGCAGCCCTTGGAGGTGAGCAACGAGACATAGCCTATATGGCGTTGAAGGTCAAAAGCCGGATACGGGTACGTGTTTAGATCATCGGAATCGAACTTCTTCTTTGGGTGATATCCGGTATATTCTCCGACCAATTTCAGCAGCATGTCTTCGGCGGGCCCTCTGATGACGCTGTCGGCACCGGATGTCTGGCGGGCATGATCGTGGCAAAGAGTCGCATAGATGCCGCCCAGAACCAGTGGTACATCCGGTAGATGTTCCCGCAGGATCGAGATCGTTTCCCTGACGCCGGGATACCAGTAGGTCATCATCGATGTGACCAGAATCATATCCGGGCGGGGGAGGGCGTCGATATCTTCCCGGAACCAGGCCGGCTTGATGCCGTAGCGGGAATAATGGCGCGGGATGTCAGCCAGGCGATGCGGTTTTGGAATACGGGTTTTCAGGTAGGGCCCGCGGCCATAACGATTCGCAGGGTCGACCTTGGTTGTTCGGGTATGGAAACGGTCCAGACAATCGATGTAGGAAACGGTATAGCCGTGAAGCCGCAAAAGCGCGGCGAGCACCAAGAGACCTAAGGGTTTGGCCCAAAAGTCATAGGCGGCAAAATCATGGATCCAAGGGTTGACCAGAAGGATGTGGGGGGCGTTTTTCATTCGGCGAGTCGGTCGGTGGGACTTATTGAAACGGTGCAATCAGTTTTTCGTGTCATCTTCGCTGCCGGTGTCTGCCGAAAAATAATGCATCGAAGTCTTTTTAAGTTCCCTGCGGCTGAAAAGGAGAGCGAACTTGTCGACGCCCGATTTTTCAGACATTTTACGGGCGGTTTCACGGCAGGACGCCTTGTCCTTGGCATGAATCATGGTATAGAGATTGTAAGGCCAGTTATTGGTGGGGTTGCGCCGATAGCAGTGTGAAACCTGCTTAAACCCGGCCATGATTTTTCCAACCGCCTCAATGCGGTCTTCGTCCACTTGCCATGCGCCCATGGCATTGGCAGCGAATCCGGATTTCTGATGCCGAATAGTGGCCCCGAAACGCCGTATGACACCCCGGTCACAGAGGCGTTGAAGAATCTCCAGTAGTTGTTCTTCGGGAATATTCAAGCTATCGGCGATCTGCCGATAGGGGCGCCGGGCAATGATAATGTCACCCTGAATGGCGGCAATGACTTTTTTGTCGAGTTCCGTGAGCATGGCCCTCTTTTAGAATGGTTCCGGTGAAGTGTCAAGAGTTCGGGTTACGGGTTGCGGGTTGCGGGATGCGGGTTGCGGGTTGCGGGTTACGTGTCGCGGGTTGCGAGTTGCGGGTTGTGGGATTTGACACCCTATCCCCCGGGCGAGCGGGATTACTTCTTTTCGGGAAAAAGCCGACGGATATCGGTTTCTGTCGGTCGGCATATGCCCCGTTCGGTGATGAATCCTGTCACCAGCCGTGCTGGTGTGACATCAAATGCATAATTGGCCGCAGGGCTGCTTTCGGGGGGCACCAGGACACTGCGGATGCGGCGACCATCAGTACCCTGCACGTATCGCATCTCATCCGGATTGCGTTCTTCCACGGGGATATCTCTGAGTCCGTCCCGCAGCTGCCAGTCAAAGGTACTGGAGGGCAGGGCCACATAAAAAGGAATCCCATTGTCTCGCGCGGCAAGGGCCTTGAGATAGGTCCCGATTTTGTTCGCCACATCACCCGTGCAGGTGGTTCGGTCAGTGCCGACGATGACCATGTCAACCAATCCATGCTGCATCAGGTGACCGCCGGTGTTGTCCGCTATTACGGTATGGGCCACACCGGATTGTGACAGCTCCCAAGCTGTCAGACGGGACCCCTGGTTGAGTGGGCGGGTTTCGTCGACCCAGACATGGATCGGCAGTCCGCGGTTGTGAGCCGTGTAAATCGGCGCCGTCGCGGTGCCGTATTCGACGCAGGCCAGCCAGCCGGCATTGCAATGGGTCAGCACATTAACCGCTTGGCCCTTCTTGATTCGACTGACCGCTTCGATGAGAGCCAAACCGTGTTCCCCGATATGGCGACAGTTCTCAACCTCTTCCTCGGCGATAACAGCCGCTTCATTACGGGCGATGGTGATCTGAGCTTCGGCTCCCTTTGCCTTCGACAGCGCTTTACGCATCCGGTCGACAGCCCAAACCAGGTTGACCGCCGTGGGCCGGGCCGCCTTGAGAGTATGACAGAACGCATCGATGGCGCTTGCATCCCCCTGGGCGGTGCGCGCAGCCAGAAATACGCCGTAGGCGGCCGTCACGCCAATCAGCGGCGCCCCCCGGACGCACATGTCCTTTATGGCCTGCACGGCATCGAGCGGATCAGCCAGTTCCAATATGGTCAACTCATGCGGCAAGCGTCTTTGATCGATGATCCTGACCGTGTCAGTGCTTTCATCCAACCAGATCGGCCGTTTTGGGGCGGTTTTGCTGGTCATTCGGGCATCCTTTCCATTCATTCCCAATCATATATATAATATATTACATGATATTGTTTTATTTAACCAATTTTAATTAATATATATATTCCTAACCAATAAATAGTGGCACCCGTTCAAACTTTTCCACGTCGACCAAACCCTGATCGGTGATCTTAAGCTTCGGGATGACCGGCAAGGCGAGAAAAGACAGTGTCATGAAAGGGTTTTTTAAGGGGCTGCCCAGGTGACCGACAGCGTCGCGCAGATCATCAAGGTGTTGGCACACCTTTTCCATCGATGCATCCGACATCAAACCAGCGATCGGCAGGGGCAGCACAGCCCGGGGGAGACCTTCGGAGACGACAGCGAGGCCGCCACCGGCATCGGCAATGGTTCGGAGGGCAATCGACATGTCGCGGTCGTCGGCACCGATGACAATGATATTGTGGGAATCATGGGCCACGCTGGATGCCAGTGCCCCTCGTTTCAATCCCAGGCCCTTCACAAAGGCTAAGCCGGTGCGACCGGCGCCGCTGTAACGATCCACCACGGCGATTTTGAGAATGTCCCGCTGTTGGTCCGCCACCGCCAGTCCCTCTTTAATACGGACGGGGGCAATAACTTCACGTGTAATAATCTGGTCGGGTACGATGTCAATGACCCGCATTGAACGGCCACTGGCGCGAATTGAAAAGTCAATCGTCTCCGGCATGAGTTTCATTGAGTGGGGCGGGTTAACAGGCCGCGGGCATCTATCCTCGCCGATCAAGCGGCCGCCGTCTGCCACCAGTTGACCCCGGCTATACACCCGGGTGATGTCAACGCTTTTCAGATCCTCAAGGACCAGAAGATCGGCCTGCCTGCCGGGGGCTATAGCCCCCAGATGATTGAGCCCGAAATATTCGGCCGGGTTGAGGGTCGCCATTTGTACCGCGATGATTGGATCCAGGCCCTGAGCGATCGCACTACGAACAATAAAATCGATGTGCCCTTCGGCCAGCAGGTCGTGGGGATGGCGATCGTCCGTGCACCACATCATGCGGCGGTAGGTGTGCGGGTCGATCAGGGGCAGCAGAGCGGCTAGATTCTTGGCGGCGGTTCCCTCGCGCACCATGATGTGCATGCCGGCCCGCAGTTTTTCGCGGGCTTCTTCGAACGTTGTGCATTCGTGGTCGCTCGATATTCCAGCAGCGATATAGGCATTCAGCGCCGCGCCTGATAGCCCGGGACTGTGACCATCGACCGGTTTGCGGGAAGCACGGGCCATGGCGATTTTGTCCAAAACGTCCGGGTCGGCGGACAGGACTCCGGGAAAATTCATCATCTCGGCCAAGCCCAGAACGCGGTCGTCATTCATAAAAGGGCGCAGATCATCGGCCATTAGGCGGGCACCGGCGGTTTCCATGTCGGTGGCCGGCACGCAGGAAGAGAGCATGAAATAGACATTGACCATCAACCCGGCACTGGCCGAAAGCATGTACCGTATGCCGTCTGTACCCAGAACGTTGGCGATTTCGTGAGGGTCGGCGACCACCGTCGTGGTGCCGTGGGAAACGATGGCCCGGGTGAATGCGTTCGCCCCGGTCATTGAGCTTTCGATGTGAACATGGGCGTCGATGAATCCCGGTACGACAAGGCGGCCACCGAGATCCACCGTTTCCCGGGACCGGTAGTCGCCGATGCCGGCGATCACTCCGTCTTTGACGGCGATGTTGCCCGGCAAAATATCGCCGGAAAACACGTTTAGCAAACGCCCGCCGGTGAGCAGAAGATCGGCCGGCAGATCGCCGCGTGCGCAGCGGATGATAGTCTTCATGTTCATTAAAGTGTGTCCTTTTGTGCCACGCGGCGCGCTACTGAATTGGCGCGCTGCATGATATCCGCGAGGTCCAGACGAACGGGTGCGCCATTTTCAACCACCAGGCGTCCGTCAATGATTACCGTTTTGACGTCGCTGCCCTTGGCAGCATACACCGCGTGCGAGGCTGGATGATACATGGGGACCAGATGGGGCTGGTGGATATCGACGATGATCAGGTCGGCCTTTTTACCGACTTCGAGCGACCCGATCTCCGCTTCCATCCCAATGGCACGGGCACCGTCTCGTGTGGCCATTTGTAGCACGGTGCGCGCGTCGGCTACCGTGGGATCCATGATGTGGACCTTGTGCAGCTTGGCAGTGATGTCCATCGTCTGAAATAGATCGAGATTGTTGTTGCTGGCGCAGCCGTCCGTGCCGATGCCAACAGTGACCCCGGCGGCTTGTAGCCGGGCGAGGGGCGCAACGCCGGCGGCCAGTTTCATGTTGCTTTCCGCGTTGTGAGACACCATTGCTTTGCCCTTGGCGATCATGGCAATGTCGGTATCGTCAATCCACACGCAGTGCACCAGCAGGCAGTTCGGGCCGATGAGGCCAAGGCGATCCAGATAGCCAATGGGCGTGGTTTGATGCTGTTCACGGATAGATTCGCACTCTGCAAGAGTTTCGGCGACATGGATTTGAAAGAGCAGACCGTAATCGTCTGCGACGCGTTTTGCTGCCGCCAGGGTTTTCGCCGAACAGGTGTAAGGAGAATGGCAGAAGACAGACGGGCGGATCAAGGGGGATCTGGAACGCCATTTCACAGCAAATCGCTCGACCACTGCGATGGCATCGTTGGGGTTCTCGATTCCTGGAGCCGCAAAATCGATGACGCCCTGACCCATAACTCCCCGCAAACCGCAATTAGCGACCGTCTGAGCCACCTCGTCCTCCAGAAAATAACCATCGCAACAGGTGGTGGTACCGGAGAGCAGCATCTCCACGCAAGCCAGTGACGTGCCGATCCGGACATTTTCCGGATTCACATGTGCGGTCTCGGCCGGAAATATGACCGCCTCTAGCCATTGGTTGAGAGGCAGGTCGTCAGCCAGACCGCGGAAGAGCGTCATTGGGAGGTGGGTGTGGGTGTTGACCAGGCCCGGCAGGATGATTCCTCCCCCGGCGTCAAGGACTCTTTTGGCATCCGGAATCGGCCGATCGGTTAAAATGGGCTCGATACGCGCGATCCGGTCATCGACAATACAGATCAAACCGTTTTCGAGGATTTTGAATTGATCGTCTACAGTGAGAACGGTGCCGTTTGTGATGACGATGTCGTAGCGCATGGTGAAAGATTGAAATGATTAAAAGCGGTTTTTTGATGGTCACCGGCTGCGGATTCGTGTGGCAATTTGGTTGACGTTCGCCATCACCTGTTGCTCGTCTATTGTCAGCAAGCGACCGTTTTCCATGACCACCCGGCCGTCGATAACCACGGCAGCGACATCGCTGCCTCTGGCGGCATAGACCAGATGCGAGACCGGGTTATACATTGGCGTCAGGTGGGGCTTGTGTGTGTCGATGACGATCAGGTCGGCCGCCTTACCGGGTTCTAACGAACCTGTGATCCGATCGAGGCCCAATGCCCGGGCACCGTCAATGGTGGCCATTCGCAGAACTGTGAGGGCATCCAGAACGGTGGGATCGAGGGTATTGACCTTATGAAGTTTGGCAACGGTGTCCATTTCCAAAAGAAGATCGAGGTTGTTGTTGCTGGCGCAGCCGTCGGTACCAATACCAACACATATTCCTGCCTGTAACATCTGCGGCACCGGCGCAATGCCCGAAGCCAGTTTCATGTTACTTTCGGCGTTGTGGGCGACTTTGACATCAAACTGCCTTAACAGGTCGATGTCGGCGGCATCCAGAACAACGCAGTGACAGGCCAGCAGGTTCGGACCTAAAATCCCGAGTTCGGCCAGCAGGCCGACCGGCGTCAGATGATATTTATCCCGGATTTGCGCCACCTCACTATGGGTTTCCGCCAGGTGGATGACCAGAGGCAGCCCGTTTTCTCTGGCCTGGATACTGGCCCGCTTGAGTAGATCGGGTGCACAAATATAAGGGGAATGCGGTTCCACGGCGATGGTGATCAACGGATCGTCTTCCCAGGTTTCGATCAACTGTTCGTTGTAGGCGAACCCTTTATCTATCGGTCCATAGTTGGGTGACGGAAAATCGAACAGAACTTCACCCACCACCGCGCGCACGCCGGCTGTACTGGCGGCTCGGGCCACGGCATTTTCGAACAGATACATGTCGCAGAAGCAGGTGGTACCGGATCGGATCATTTCAGCGCACGCCAGCAGTGCACCGCTGAAAACCGTGTCATCGTCGAGTTGGGACTCGGCCGGGAAAATATGATCATTGAGCCAGCTCATTAGGGGCAGGTCATCGGCCAGTCCCCGGAAACAGGTCATGGCAGCGTGGGTATGGGTGTTGATCAGACCGGGCATGATGATACCGTCGGCAGCGTCAACGCGATGGGTGATCTGCCAATCCCTGAAGTTCTTTTCAGGGCCGATGGCATGGATTCGATTTCCGACAACAGCCACCGCGCCGTCCGTGAACCGGGTGTCGTTGTGGTCGAGGGTCAGGACGATTCCGTTGGCTATCAAAAGGTCAGCCGATGGTCGGGACATCGATATTCTCCACCACGTACGTTACCAGGGTTTCCACTGCCGCCGCGGAAGATTCGGCAACCGCGATGATTTCCTCCACGGAGGCCGGGGAGGGGTCGTCCGGGTCGTTGATGTTGGTGATCGTGGAGAGCCCCAGGACGTTCATCCCGGCATGGACGGCACAGATGACCTCCTGGACCGTCGAAAATCCGACAGCGTCACAGCCGATGGTTTTCAGAAATCGCATCTCCGCTGCGGTTTCCAGCGAGGGCCCACGGAGACCGGCGTAAACCCCGGTTTGTAATCGAATTCGCGCTGCCTGCGCACCATCCGCAACCAATTGCCTTAAAGGCGGATCGTAGGCCTGGGTCATATCCGGAAAACGAACACCCCAGTCATCGGCATTCGGCCCGACAAGCGGATTGGCCCCGGAAAGGTTGATGTGATCCTTGATGCACATGATATCGCCGGTTTGAAAGTCCGAATTCAAGCCGCCGGCCGCATTGGTGACGATCAGGTGGCCGATACCCAACTGCTGCATGACACGTATGGGAAAGGTCACTTCCTTGGGTGAGTACCCCTCGTAAAGGTGGATGCGACCCTGCATAATCATTACCGAGCGATTGCCGATGCTGCCGAATATCATTTTGCCCGGGTGGCCGGGGGCGGTAGAAACGGGAAAGTGGGGCAGGTCGGTATATAGGAAAACATCATTGGCCGAAATTGAGCGCACACTGTCCCCGAGACCCGTTCCGGTAAGAATCCCGATGACCGGCAAGGATTTCAGACGGGTGCGCAAGTGTTTGGCAGTTTCTCTGACAAGGCGTTTATACTGTTCCATGGCGTGCGATTCGAGGAATAATTGATTGACGATCCAGCAGTTTATAGTTCAGCAACCGGTGATCGTCAAGCGCTCATATTCAATTGCAAAACCGTGACGATGCCGTTGACATTTCCTTGGTATTGTGATGTAAAAGCGCCTTGGATGATTACAAGTCCTGGCTTTTAAAGGTCCTGAATACAGCCCTCGGAGATATTAACCTATGATACCGGATACGCCGCCTGCTCACCCAGACATCAGTGCTGAAATGTGGGAAACAATCAATACGACCCTCACCGCAAATAAAGACAAACCGGGTGCTGTAATTACGACGCTGCGAGAGTGCCAGGATATTGTCGGCTACCTGCCGGTCGTACTTATCGATTATATCAGTGACGGCTTGAACCTGTCGAGCAGCGAAGTGTTCGGTGTGGCATCATTCTATGCCCTGTTTTCGATGGAGCCAAAAGGACGTCACCTCGTAAAAGTGTGCACCGGCACGGCCTGCTATGTCAAGGGTATCAAAGAAGTCATTTCGCGGATTTCCAACGAGTTCAAAATTGAAGAGGGCGGAACCACCGAAGATCGACGATTCTCGCTTGAAGGCGTCAGATGCCTGGGAGCCTGCGGCTTGGCGCCCGTCATGGTGATCGGCCAGGATACCCACGGCGCTATATCTTCAGACGCCGTTATCGATATCCTCAAGAAGTACGAATAACGGACGGTAGCTTATCAACCGGGTCATATGAAAATTTCCGAAGTCAGGGACATACTAAAGGCGACAATTCTTACGGGCAACGACCGGTTGGAGAGGACCGTCATCGGCGCCGGCGGGGCCGACATCATGGACGCTTTTCTCGCCGCCGCCACCAAAGATGCCGTTATCCTCACCGGTATGACCGGTGACGATGTCATTCGTACGGCCAAGGTCGCCGATGTCGGCGCCGTCGTATTTGTCAGAGGTAAAAAACCGCATGATAGTGCCCTTGAACTGGCACGATCCTACAAACTGCCCACCATGGTAACCCGCTACTCTTTGTTTGTTGCCAGTGGAAAACTATACATGAACGGACTGAGGGGCCTGGACGGGTCCTGGTAAGATGCAAGGAGATGTTGAATGCCGAAGTTGCTGGTAGAGGATCTGGAGAAGATCAAAGAAGAGATGGCACCGGCGGTCGCGTTCGCAGACAAGACCTATTGTCTGATCTGTGGCGGTACCGGATGCCACGCAACCGGCAGTATCGCCGTAAAGACAGCTCTTGAGCAGGAAATCGTTGAAAAGGGGCTTGAAGAAAAAGTTAAAGTTGTTGAAACTGGTTGTAACGGGTTTTGTGCCATGGGGCCGATCCTGGTTATCCATCCGGGAAACATTTTCTATCAAAAACTCTCGGTGGAAGACATACCGGAGCTTGTCGACAACCAGTTGGTAAAGGGACAGCCCGTCGAGAAACACTTCTTTAAAGATCCGGTCACGAAAAAACGAATTGCTTCCCTGGACGATATTCCCTTCTTTGCCAACCAGATGCCGCGGTCGCTGCGCAACAAGGGCTTGATCGATCCGGAGGAGATAAACGATTATATTGCCCGTGACGGATACAAGGGCGCCGCCAAGGCACTTTTTGAGATGACGCCCGAGGAAATCATCGAACAAATGAAGATTTCCGGATTGAGAGGCCGCGGCGGCGCCGGTTTTCCCACCGGCGTCAAATGGGATTTTGCCCGGATGAGCGGGGGTGACGTAAAGTACGTGCTCTGCAACGCCGACGAGGGGGATCCCGGGGCTTTCATGGACCGCAGTATCCTCGAGGCCGACCCGCATGCCGTGCTTGAAGGAATGATCATAGCCGCCAAAGCCATTAAATCCAGAAGTGGCTATATCTATTGTCGAACCGAATATCCACTGGCCGTCCGTCGACTGGGGATCGCCATCCAGCGGGCGAAGGAGAACGGTCTGCTGGGAGAGGATATTCTTGGATCGGGCTTTAATTTTAACGTTGAAATCTACCAGGGGGCCGGCGCCTTTGTTTGCGGTGAGGAAACAGCATTGATGCGGTCTATCGAAGGCCGGCGCGGAATGCCGCGACCCCGTCCGCCGTTTCCGGCACACAAGGGGCTCTGGGAGAAACCGACCATTCTCAACAATGTGGAGACCTTTTCAAATGTACCCCAAATCATGCTCCAAGGTGGGGCATGGTATGCCAGCGTCGGCACAGAGACCAGCAAGGGGACCAAGGTATTCGCCCTCTCGGGAGACGTGAACAATATCGGATTGGTTGAAGTGCCCATGGGAACGCCTCTGCGACAAATTGTCTACGATATCGGCGGCGGCATACCCAAAAAGAAAAAATTCAAGGCCGTACAACTGGGCGGTCCATCGGGCGGCTGTATACCGGAGAAGTATCTCGACACGCCCGTCGATTTCGAGGCCATTGCGAAAGTCGGCGCCATCATGGGTTCCGGGGGTGCCATCGTAATGGATGAAAACACCTGTATGGTTGACATGGCCCGCTTTTTTATGGACTTTGTTCAAGACGAGTCGTGCGGCAAATGCACGCCCTGTCGGGAAGGAACCCGACGTCAACTCCAGATCCTGGAGAGTATCTGCGAGGGGCGCGGTAAACCGGAAGACATCCAAATACTGCAAGAGCTTTCGGACGTCATCCGTTCTGCCTCTCTGTGCGGCCTGGGACAGACCGGACCTAACCCTGTTCTTTCAACATTGCGCTATTTCCGGGACGAATACGATACCCATATCAACGAGAAACGCTGCCCGGCCAAGCGCTGCGTTGCGCTGCTCAACTTCGAAGTGGAACCTGAACTCTGCACCAAGTGCGGCGCCTGTTTCAGGGCGTGCCCGACCGAGGCGATTGCCTGGAAAAAGAAGACGGTCGCCGTCATCGACAAAGAGAAATGCATCAAATGCATGACCTGTTTTGAAAAGTGCAAGTTCGATGCGATCTTTTGAACCATTGCGGGCTAACGGAGTAGAAACATGATTGATGTCGTTATCATGATGGGAAGTCTTGGGTTGCTGGTTGGCGCCGGCTTGGCCTTTGCATCGAAAATATTTTACGTGTATGTGGATCCGAAAATTCTGGAAATCGAAGACTCCTTGCCAGGGGCCAACTGCGGCGGATGCGGTTTGCCCGGTTGCAGCGCCAACGCTGAGGCCATCGTCGCGGGTCGGGCGGCGCCCAACTCGTGCGTTGCCGCCGGTTCCGATGTGGCCGAGGCCATCGCCGCGATTATGGGCGTCAGCGTTGAAGCCAAGGAACCGGATATTGCCCGTCCGGGTTGCACTTATGGGGTGGCCGACGCGGACATGAAATTTCTTTACGACGGTTTGAACGACTGCCGGGCCGCAGCGTTGTTGAGCGGCGGTATGAAAGTTTGTACCATCGGGTGTCTCGGACTGGGGACGTGTCAGCGCGCCTGCCCTTTCAACGCCATTGTCATGGGGCCGGATGGGCTCCCGGTTGTCGACGAAGAGTTGTGCACGGGTTGCGGCACCTGTGAAAACGTATGCCCGAAAAACATCATCAATCTTTCTTCAGTCACCCGTCGGATCCTTAAAGAATACAAAGCCGATGAATGCACCACGCCCTGCCAGCGCGCCTGCCCGGCCGGGATAAATATTTGTGAATACATTCGCCAGATAAGCCTTGGGGATTATCACCGCGCTGTCCAGGTGATCAAGGAACGCAATCCGCTGCCGGCTGTTATCGGAAGAATCTGCCCGCGGCCGTGTGAAAATGAATGCCGCCGGCAGTTTGTCGACGAATCCGTAGCGATTAACTTTCTGAAACGGTATGCGGCCGACTACGAGATGAAGAATGGTAACCACATTCTGCCATACAAAGCGCCGGATTCCAACCGACAGGTTGCGGTGGTCGGGGGGGGTGTCGAAGGCTTGTCGGCCGCATTCTTCCTGGCGAGGCTGGGGCATGCCCCCATACTTTATGAGGCGACAACCCAGTTGGGCGGATTGCTCAGAAGCGCGATCGCTGCCAATCGTCTGCCGGCTGAGGTTCTCGATTGGGACATCGATGGCGTACTCGAGATGGGTGTCCAAGCGCAGACTCAAATGGTATTAGGAAAAGACGAGACTGTCGAATCCTTGCTGCAGAATGGCAACCAAGCCGTGCTGCTGACCTTGGGCGGTTGGGACAGCCGTCTGGCACGCGGGGGGCTGCACAAGGTTGAAGAGCCGATACCAGGTGTTTACTTGATGCTTGATTTTGTGAAAAACGCCTCGCAAAAGGATTCCAGCGTTAACGTAAGAGGAGACGTTGTCATTTATGGTGGTGGTCGGCTTGCACTCGATGCGGCGCGAATAAGCAAGGATATCGGTCGAGACAAGGTCACTGTCGTGTTGAGAGAAACGCAGGAAGAATGCCGATTAGACGATACTCTCTTCGAAGAACTCTCCGGGCAGAATGTCCGCTTTCTATTCAACACCGGTATCGTACAACTTCAAGGTGAAGGCAGCCGCTTGACCGGACTTGAAACGGTAAATCTGAAATCCGGCGAAAAAACGCCCTTGACCGCCGGGACCCTCGTGCTTGCCAGTGGCCGCCTGCCTGAGATGGTTATCGTTGCAACCACCACAGACGAAGAGCCGTCTGAAGATGCCACGCCTGACGCCGAAGGTCCCGTGCGTTGGGTTGGCATGAGTCCTTACAAAGAACCGACCTTCCGAACCGAAATCGGCCTGTTTTCCAAGGGGGACGCATTCACCGATTTCAGCGCGGCCATAAAGGCCATTGGTGCGGGACGCCGTATCGCCGCATCGGTCCATGAAATCATGTACGGAATCCCGCTGGATCTTCCTGAGAATGTCGTGACGCCGGAAGTGTATGTTCAAAACGTCGATCATGTTGAAGAAGTCAATTCCTCTGCGCGCCGCCTCATGCCGTTGCGGGGACCCCACGATGAGGGCAAGCACAAAGAAGTCGAACTTGGATTCGATGAAGCAACGGCCAGAGTTGAAGCCGATCGATGCTTGCAGTGCGGTTTGATATGCTACCGCCACGCGGCCGCACCCACAGAGAAGGTTGCCTGATAACCTATGGCCACGGAAAAGGGTATTGTCACCAAAATAGACGCCGCTACGACGGCCTGGGTGAAAACATCCCGCAGCAACGCTTGTGGGGGCTGAGCGTCCCGCAAGTCGTGCCATGTCACCGGGAGTGACGGCCAGGAGGCGGAAGTCGAAGCTCTTAACGAAGCGGGCGCGAAGGTGGGGGATCGGATCGTGCTCAGCGTTTCGTCGTCAGCGGTGTTGAAAGTCTCTTTCCTGCTTTATGTCTTCCCGATCCTTCTCATGATTTTCGGGGCCGCTATCGGACAGAACCTGGGTCCGAAATTTCAAATGGACCCCTCAACGCTCTCCATGCTGACAGGTCTCCTTTTTTTCCTTCTGGCTTTTGTATTCGTCCGGCTGCGCAGCAATCGTATGGGCAAGAAGGATGAATACCGGCCCCGCATCATTCGAATAATCAATTGACATTCCCACCTTGTTATTTTTCGCCCCATTCAAAGCTGAACTTGATCGATTCGAAGCGACTCAAACCTATGCCCATACTTAATCGCCTCCCAGATTCGTATTATGGGGTTGTCGATAAAACGTTCCATTATCAACCGCTTATCCCTCAGCGTGCATTTTAGATTTTGGATTTTTGATTTTGGATTTTTGATTTTGGATTGGCGGTATCGTTTTGCTCTATCCTATAATAGAACAGACTGAATGCCTTCAATCCAAACTCCGCGTTCCAAATTCAAAACTTTGGATTGTCCATCGTTGATACTCAGTTTTATCTCAGGCGGAACCAAGTTTTAAAAATCGCTATAATCCTTTTGTGGTTGACAGACCTTTCTATTTTCGTTAACCTGCTCGAATTTATAGGTTGACGAAGACATGAATGGAACAAAAGGAAAAATCCTCAACCTCCTCAGAGAAGAATCGGCGATCGTTTCCGGAGAGGCAATCAGCACCACTTTAGGCCTCTCGCGAACGGCCATCTGGAAGCACATTCAGAAATTGCAGCACTGCGGATATGACATCCGTGCATCGGGTAAGGGCTACCAGTTGATGGTGGAGCCGGATGTGCCGTATGCGTGGGAATTTCCGGGGCGTGAAAAGGCGATTCACTTTTATCCGGAAATCTCCTCGACCATGGATATTGCCCGTAAGCTGGCGCGGGGGGGATGCCCGGCGCTGACGGTGGTCACGGCTGAACGACAGACACTCGGCCGGGGACGCCTGCAGCGCAATTGGCAATCCGAAACAGGGGGACTCTATTTCACGGTCGTACTGAGACCCAACCTGGCACCGATGCTCAGCCTGCGGGTGAACTTTTGTGTATCCCTTGTCATGGCAAAGACGCTGCAGCAACTTTACGGCATTCCCGCCGTTGTAAAATGGCCCAACGACATTTTGGTCAGTGACCGCAAAATCGCGGGTATGCTATCTGAGATGGAAGCGGAAACCGACCGGGTGGCCTATGTCAATGTCGGTATCGGCCTCAATGTCAACAACGATCCATCCTCGGCCGTACCGGGTGCCGTGTCACTCAAGGAGATTGTGGGCCAGCCGGTATCGCGCAAAACCATTCTGGCGGCTTATCTGGATGCATTGGAAGCCCGGCTCGATACCATAGATAGTATTAACGTTATTGACGAGTGGAAGACCCAGACCGTCACTATCGGCCGCAAGGTCAAGATCCAGACCCAGACAGAGACGTCTGAAGGCACGGCCGTTGACGTGGATGAAAACGGCTCTCTGATTTTGAGGCTTGCAGACGGGTCATTAAAGACGATCATTTACGGTGACTGTTTTCACCTTTAAATTTCGCTAACGTAAAGTTTTACCGCTTTTCAAAAAAAATCCGGAATACGGAAGAGTGGTATAAGTGGTTGTAGAAAAAAACGTTCGCATAACGGAACGTTTTTTTGACAACCACTACATTGGACGATAATCGAAGGATGATAGAGATGAATCCGCAACAACCTATTTCTCTGAGAATGACCGTATATTCAGCCCTTTTTGCCGCCCTGACGGCCGTGGGCGCCTATATGGTTTTGCCGATTGGACCGGTACCGGTTGTCATGCAAAATCTGTTTGTGTTTCTGGCTGGCCTGATTCTGGGCGGTCGCTGGGGTCTTGCCAGTGTGGGAATTTACCTGCTGGCCGGGGCCGTCGGCTTGCCCGTATTTGCTGGTGGAACGGGCGGTGTTGGACGTTTTTTCGGTCCGACCGGCGGATATTTAATCGGATATCTTCCCGCGGTGTTTCTGATCGGATGGATCGCCACCAAAACCGGCCAGCGCCCGGTGGGAGATCTTCTGGCCATGCTTTGTGGTACCGTGGTTCTCTATGCCTGCGGGCTTGTCTGGCTCAAGCTGCTTACCGGACTGCCGTGGCCCAAGGCTTTTGCCGTCGGAATGCTCCCTTTTTTGGTGGGAGATGCGCTCAAAATTGCGGTTGCTGTTCCGATTGCTCGTGCGCTGCGCCCGGTGGTTCACACCGCGACACCGTACCCGCAACCCGCAACCCGTAACTCGCAACCCGTAACCCGCAACCCGTAACTCGTAACCCGCAACTCGCAACAACAGGGGTCACCTTTTCCATGCCCATCATCGATATCGATAATTTGAGTTACCGCTACCCGGACGGCACCATCGGTATCGACGGGGTATCTATAAGAGTTGAAAAAGGCACCGTGGTGGTCATCACCGGACCCAACGGCTCTGGGAAAACAACTTTACTGAAGCAGCTCAATGGTCTTCTGATTCCCCAATCCGGCATTGTGAAAATAGACGGCAAAGAGGTCGCTCATGACCTCCGCCGCGCCCGGCAATTGGTGGGGATGATTTTTCAGGATGCCGATAATCAGATCGTCGGTGAGACAGTCGCCGCTGACGTGGCTTTTGGACCTGAAAACCTGTGTCTGGCGCCGAACGAAATTTCTTCTCGTGTCAGCGAGGTTTTGCAAACAATTGGGCTGACCGCACTTTCCGAGCAATCGCCCTATTCACTGTCCGGCGGAGAGAAACGCCGCCTGTCCATCGCCGGTATCTTGGCAATGGATCCGGAAGTCGTCGTATTCGACGAACCGTTTGCAAGCCTCGACTATGCGGGTACGCGGCAGGTGCTGCAGGAAATAGTGCGGATGAAAAAGGCCGGAAAAACGCTTCTGATCAGCACCCACGATCTTGAGAAGATCCTCCATCACGCCGATCGCCTGGTTGTCATGGATAGAGGTCGCATTGTCAGGGATGGCATTCCTGATCAGATCATCAAGGATGTCGAGCGCTTCGGTGTTCGTGAGCCGTGTGCGTCCCGACGGGGCCTGGCGGTCGAATCATGGCTCACCTGAGTGCCTTCTTCACGTATCGATCCGGCGACAGCAGCATTCACAAGCTGGATGTTAGATTCAAGCTTATCGCCTTAGCGATCCTGTCCCTGTCCATACTGACTTACGGTTCCCTATCGCTGGCAGTGATATCGCTTTTGCCGGTGATAGTGGGCCGATATGTCGGATTGCCACCAGCTAAAATCCTGATTGAGCTGCGCTATTTTATCATGCTCCTGGCGCTGGTTGTTCTTGCGCGGGCCTTAACGACACCAGGTGTGCCGCTATTTGACACGCTCTGGATACCAGTGACCCGAGAGGGTTTTCTGGCAGGGGCACTGATGGCGTGGCGACTTATTCTGGTGGCTATATTTGGTCTGTTTTTCGTTGCGACAACGAGGCCGTCGACCGTCAAGGCCGCTGTGGTCTACTTTCTGAAACCGATTCCCCGGCTTCCCGCCGCCCGGATCGGCACGATGCTGGGGCTGCTGCTCCGTTTTATACCACTTGTATTCCGTCAGGCCGATGCAACGCTCGATGCGCAACGGGCCCGCGGAATCGAAAACCGCCGAAACCCCGTTTATCGACTCACCCGTTTTGTCATTCCTTTCCTGCGGCGCCTCTTTTTAAGCGCCGATCGACTCACCGAAGCGATGGAAGCCAGATGCTATTCGGATCTGCGGACCGACCCCCTTCTTTCGTCACGAAAAAGCGACTGGTGGACGCTGGGCGGTATCATCGGAATCGCCGGGCTGCTGAGCTTTCTTTAATATACCTCACTGGATATAGTTGTTGTCAAAAAAACATTCCGTTATGCGAACGTTTTTTTCACCAACCACTTATGTCACCCTTATCGTATTTCTGAATTAGTTTTTGAATAGCGTTATAATATCGGCAGTTGACAGGCGATTTGTCCGGGTGTAAATGCTTTGCCGGGTTACTGATACTCTTTTTCGGAAGTGATGATTGGCCTTCTGCAAATGGACCGAAAACGATCAGGGAAGAGTGTGAAAAGTTGAAAATCGTGATTGTCGGGGCAGGCGAGGTTGGTTTTCACA
Source organism: uncultured delta proteobacterium (assembly GCA_963719015.1). Classification (GTDB taxonomy): domain Bacteria; phylum Desulfobacterota; class Desulfobacteria; order Desulfobacterales; family SG8-13; genus JARFQH01. The sequence continues at coordinate 85,106 of CAVRBA010000010.1, forward strand.
TTGCCAATCGCCTTGCGCATGAAAACAAAGATGTGGTGGTTATCGATAGAAATCCGGACGCCCTGCGCCGTGTTTCCGAGTCCATCGATGTTCAGGTCATTCAGGGCTCCGGAAGCAGCCCGCTCGTGCTGGAGGAAGCTGGCGTCAAATCGGCGGAGATACTGTTGGCGGTAACCAACCATGATGCAACTAACCTGGTCGCCTGCCTGATGGCTGACATTCTCTCGCCGTCTACCAGAAAGATGGCCCGCATCCGTGAGGCAGACTATGATCAATGCTACGAACAACTGCGCAGCAACGCTCCCCATATAGACACCGTTATCAACCCTGAGATCGAAGTGGTCAAGACCATCGATCGTTTGATGCAGGTGCCGGGGGCTGTAGATGTGAATGATTTTGCCGAAGGCCGTATTAAATTCGTCGGGATCAAACTCGATCCGACAGCTCGCCTGGCCGGTGTGCAGCTATCGGATTTACCGTCGATGCTCGGCGATAATAGACCGTTGATTGCGGCGATTGTGCGCGACGAGAAGATTATTATTCCCCGTGGTGAGGATCGGTTGTTGGCCGATGATCTGGTCTACTTCATCAGCGAAGAATCCAAACTTCTCGACATGCTCGTTGTGTTCGACAAGCGCTCCGAACCGTTGAAACGGATTCTGATTATCGGCGGTGGCCGCATCGGGCACCGGTTGACCACTTTGCTGGACCAACGGTCGGTAAGCACCAAGATAATAGAGCAGAATCCAGACCGCTGTAATTTACTCGCCCAGCGGCTGAACAAAGTCATCGTGTTATGTGGTGACGGATCCGATCAGGGCCTGCTGACCGAGGCGAACATTCTGGATACCGATTTGGTGATTACCCTCACCAATGAAGATGAAACCAACATCCTGACATCGCTTCTGGCGCATCGCATGGGCGCTCGCAAAACCATCACCCGGGTCAGCAAGTTCAGTTATTTTTCTCTTATGACCACCATCGGGCTTGAACAGATCGTTAGCCCGCGCCTATCGGCCATCAACACGATCCTAAAGCATATCCGCAAAGGCCAAGTGATATCGGATATTTCCATCAAAGGGGAGGAGGCCGAGGTCATGGAAGCTGTGGCCCTGGAAACCTCCGACATCGTTTCAAAGCCCCTCAAAAGTGTTTCGTTTCCCAAAGGTGCCATAGTGGTGGGCATCATCCGTAAGGCGGAGATAATCATCCCCACCGGCGACAGCGTCATCGAACCCGACGACCGGGTCATCATTTTCGCCAACCGCAAGGCGATACCCGGCATCGAAAAGCTGCTGGCGGTCAAGCTGGAATTCTTTTAAATGCGCTGGCGCTACATTGCCAAAATAGTCGGTGTTCTGAACATCTTTTTCGGGCTGACGATGGTCTTCGCAGTGCTCTGTGGGCTCTATTATGCGGATTCGAGCATCAAGCCCCTGCTCGTATCAATGGGCCTGACTATTGGTGCTGGGGCGGCTCTCTTTTTTGCGTTCCGGGGGTCCAAGGCAGAGGTGCTTACCCAGCGGGAGGGGATGGCTATTGTCGCCTTTTCATGGACGGCCATCGGATTGACAGGGGCCTTGCCTTTTTACCTGGGAATCGAATCCTGCATTTTTGTGGACGCAGTTTTTGAGTCAGTTTCCGGGGTCACGACCACCGGTGCGTCCATCCTAACCGACATCGAATCGGTGTCTAAAGGGTTGCTGTTCTGGCGCAGTTTTATCCAGTGGCTGGGCGGTATGGGAATTATCGTGCTGTCGGTGGCGATTCTTCCGTTTCTGGGGGTCGGCGGCATGCAGCTTTACAAGGCGGAGGTTCCCAGTCCAGTGCCGGACAAGCTCAAGCCACGTATCCGCGATACATCCATGGTACTTTGGAAGGTTTACGTCCTCTTCACCCTGGCTGAGTTTGTTATGCTTGTATTCGGGGGGATGAGTTTCTTTGATGCCCTTTGCCACGCTTTTACCACCATGCCAACCGGGGGTTTTTCGACGAAAAATGCGTCTGTTGCCCATTATGACAGCGTCTATATCGACACGGTCATTCTCGTTTTCATGGTGCTGGCCGGTGTCAATTTTTCATTGCACTATCAGGCCATGAAAGGTCGGCCGCTGACTTTCTGGCGGGATGCCGAATGCCGGTTTTATCTGGGTGCGATCCTGGTTTTGACGCTGGTGGTGAGTCTCAACGTCTACGGAGACGCGGTTTATCGCTCCATTTGGCAGGCATTGCGCTACGGGGCTTTCCAGGTGGTCTCCATCGTGACGACCACCGGTTATGCCACGGCCGATTACGAGCAATGGCCAGCCATGTCGCAGCTGATTCTGCTGATGTGCATGTTCCTCGGCGCCTCCGCCGGCTCCACCGGTGGTGGTATGAAGTGCCTGCGGGTAATGCTTTGTTTTAAATACAGTTACAAGGAACTGTTTTCCCTGATTCATCCCCATGCCGTTACTCACGTTAAAATTTCAGGCACTGCGGTGCCGGACGATGTGATGCGAAGCGTGCTTGGATTCATGGTTCTTTACATGGGACTGTTTGCTGCCAATACGGTGCTTCTTGCCGGGCTGGGGGTTGATTTTGTTACGGCCATCGGTGCCGTGGCCTCCACAATTGGAAACATCGGGCCCGGGTTTGGAATGGTGGGCCCGGTGGAGAATTACGCCCAGATGCCGTACTTGGGCAAGTGGCTGTTGATCTGGTGCATGCTGCTGGGTCGGCTGGAGATCTATACGGTGATCATTCTGCTGGTGCCGGAATTTTGGCGCAAATAGTTATAAAATCGCGGGTGCGATTTTATGTAAAGCGACGGTGCCGCCGCAAGATTCAAAATATGGAAAGCAAGACAGAAAATAACGCGCTCGAACTCGTCTATAAATGTATCGGCTTGGGGGTTAATTTTGGGTTGACAAGCGCTGAATTTCTCGTTATTTAAATCCACTTTAAGCGGTTTGACGGGCCGTTAACTCAGTCGGTAGAGTATCTGCCTTTTAAGCAGAGAGTCGTTGGTTCGAGTCCAACACGGCCCACCAGAAGTTTTTCTCTTTGCGTCCCCATCGTCTAGCCCGGTCCAGGACACCGGCCTTTCACGCCGGCGACAGGGGTTCGAATCCCCTTGGGGACGCCACCTGCAAAAATTTGGTCGTCAGAATATCTGGCGGCCTTTTTCATTGCCGGCGTGAAAGGCCAGTGTCCTGGACATCCCGCATGACATGCGGGACGACAGGGGTTCGATATCCCCTTGGGGACGCCACCTGCAAAGAATTTGGTCGTCAGAATATCTGGCGGCCTTTTTCATTGCCGGCGTGAAAGGCCAGTGTCCTGGACATCCCGCATGACATGCGGGACGACAGGGGTTCGAATCCCCTTGGGGACGCCACCTGCAAAAATTTGGTCGTCAGAATATCTGGCGGCCTTTTTCATTGCCGGCGTGAAAGGCCAGTGTCCTGGACATCCCGCATGACATGCGGGACGACAGGGGTTCGAATCCCCTTGGGGACGCCACCTGCAAAAATTTGGTCGTCAGAATATCTGGCGGCCTTTTTCATTGCCGGCGTGAAAGGCCAGTGTCCTGGACATCCCGCATGACATGCGGGACGACAGGGGTTCGAATCCCCTTGGGGACGCCACCTGCAAAAATTTGGTCGTCAGAATATCTGGCGGCCTTTTTCATTGCCGGCGTGAAAGGCCAGTGTCCTGGACATCCCGCATGACATGCGGGACGACAGGGGTTCGAATCCCCTTGGGGACGCCATCTGCAAAAATTTGGTCGTCAGAATATCTGGCGGCCTTTTTTAATTTGGTGGTGGAAAAAGCCTTTTGTTTGGACATCTCTTACTACGTGCGGCGTGACTGGTTGTGGGCTTCATGCCCTTTTGAATCCTATTAGAACTGCCGTTTTGACATTTTATAAGGAGTATTGATATAAAAGCCGGTATCCTAAGTGTTAAAACTCCACTGTGGTGATGGCACGCGTTAGTCCATTGGATGCAAAGAACACGTCGCGCGATCCGCCTGCAACCGAAAACGGCCCTCACCACTTCCAGACACCGATTCAGCCGAGCGATTCAGTTGACAAAGAGGGCCCCAATGAGTATTTGATTGCCGTCACGTAACTGACCTTTAAACTGATCGTCTAAAAGAGGCCGTTTGATTTATGAATGGAAATAAACCAGCAAAATCGACAAACATCCTTGTCCTGGGACTGGGTGGTGTCGGCTATTACCTGGCCAAGCGCCTGGTGCATGAAGGATACGCAATCACCGCCTTTGAGTCGGATAACAGAATGATTCGCCAGGCCGATGGGATCCTGGATGCCCGCCTGATCCAGGGCAACGCCATGAACATCGATCGCTGGCGCGCAGCCGATGCCAGCAACATGGATTATCTCATAGCGGTTACCGACAATGATGCCGTGAATATGATGGCCTGCATGATCGCCGACCGCTTCGGGATCCCGCGCAAAATAGCCCGGGTGCGCTCCATGGATTTCGGGGATGAAGATTCCATCCTGCCCGCTGGGGATCTTAAAATCGATCTGATCATTCACCCGGAAGAGCTGGCTGCCCAGGAAATTTTCAGACTTGTTAAACTCAGGGCCGGTAACGACATCATCGATGTGGCCGACGGCCAAATTCAGGTCATGGCCACCCGTATTGCCGAGAAATCGCCCTTGGCCCACAGAACACTGAAAGATATCGCTAAGGAGTATCGTGAGTTTCCGTTCCGGGTAGTTGCGATTGCGCGAGGAATATCCACCCTTATCCCCGGCGGAGACCACGAGCTGTTGCCGCAGGATCAAGTCTTTTTCATGGCCAGCACCGAAAACCTTCCCCACCTTATGGGCATTACGGGACTCGAGCAGCAGAAGCGTCATCGGGTGATGATTCTCGGTGGCGGCTTGGTCGGACGCCGCCTGTCCGAACTATTGGGAAAAACAGTCGAGGTCAGGCTGATCGAGAAAGATGAACAATCTGCCCAGGAGCTTTCCTCTGAATTGTCGAATACGGAAGTGTTGCTCGGTGACGGGTCGGATTCAAATACACTGGTGTCAGCCGGACTGATGGACATGGACACTTTTATTACCGCCACCGGCGAAAACGAAACCAATATCATGAGCTGCGTGATGGCCAAACACCTGATGAATAAGCACAGCGAAGGCTCAAACGGTAAGCAAGGAAAATGTATTGCGCTGGTCAACAAAGAAGACTATCTGGTGTTAGCCTCGACCATGGGCTCGGATATCGCCCTGAACAAAAAAATACTGGCTGGAAACGAAATTTTAAAATTCATTCGCAGGGGCGAACTGCTTTCCGTAGCGCACTTGCACGGTCTCGATGCCGAGGTGGTTGAAATCATTGCCGCCCCAAACTCGCCGATTACCCGCAAACCGCTTTCCAAAATGGATTCGAGCTTTTATGGAAAGATTATGATCGGTTCGATCCATCGCGACGACGCCTGGCAGGTGGCAGTCGGGGACACCCACATTCAAAGTGATGAGCGCGCGATTGTGGTCTGCCTGTCACAGCATTTAAGAGATGTTCAGAAATTATTTCTGGCCTAAAACTATAATGTGTCCAATTCATAAATGAGATTTTTTTTCGTTGGGCAAGTTGAGTCCATGTTTGTTTCAATCAGATACGAAATCCCGCTGCTTTTTAGCGGGGGCCGCACAAGGGTTTGCGGCGAGGCGTACTTAACGTACGCCGCAGCCGGAAATCTGCGGAGAATCCCGCCATGGCGGGACCCAGCGGAAAAAAGGCCCTTTATGGATGGACGCTATCTATCTTTTCCAGAATGACGGGTAGAATATCACCAGCGCCGAAAACATTTCCAGTCGTCCCACCAGCATGTTCCAGGATAAAAACCATTTGCCCACATCCGAAATCTGGGCGTAATTTTCAGACGGTCCCACTGCCCCGAATCCCGGCCCGATGTTCATCAGGGTGGCGATCACCGAACTCATGGCGGTGACATAGTCCATCGAATCCACCAGCACCATGAAGCACCCCCCACCCAGCACCAGGAAAATATTGACGATAAAATAATAGACAGCCAGATCGATGATTTGTGAGTCGACCGGGCGCTGGTTCAAGCGGACCGATACCACTGCCATCGGTTGAAAAAAAATGCGTTTGATCGCCGCGACCCCGAATTTCCATATCAGGACGTAGTGAACGATCTTGATACCGCTGGTGGTCGATCCGGCGCAGGCACCGATAAAGCAGACCGCATAGAGGAACATCTGCGCGGCCTGGGGCCATTTCTCGTAGTCGGCCGTGGTGAATCCGGTGGTTGTCAAAAGGGACATGACCTGGAAGGTTGCGTAGCGGATCGAATCGATCAGGCTGGCGTATGTGTTTTCCTTCCACAAGATCCATGACACGATGCCGCAGAAAAAGAGCAAGAACCCCACATACCAGCGGAATTCAGTGTTGATTTTGATGACGTGCCAGTTGCCCTGCATCATGTGGTAAAAAAGCATGAATGTCATGCCGCCCAAGAACATGAAGAGGATGACGATCCAATCAATGTAGGCACTGTGGTAATGTCCGATGCTGGCATTCCAGGGCGAATAGCCGGATGTCGACACCGTTCCGAACGACGTACATAGCGAATCGAAGACCGTCATGCCGCCCAGGCACAACAAGATGGTTTCCAGCAGGTTCAGGGCCATGTAGATCCCCCAAAGCCAGATCATCGTATCCCGGTTGCGGGGTATGAATTTTTCCTTGGTAATCACCTGACCGGGACTCGACTCGGCCCGAAAAAGGCGCAAGCCTCCCATTCCTTGGGGCAGGAAAATAACGGTCAAGGTCAAAAACCCCATTCCGCCGAGCAGGTGGGTTTGGCTGCGCCAGAACAACAATCCGTGCGGTACCACTTCGATATCGGTCAGGATGGTTGCACCGCTGGTAGTGTAACCGGACATCATCTCGAAAAAGGCGTCGGTAAAAGCGGGTATCGAACCGTGGATCATATACGGCAGGCCGGAAAGCGCGGAAATCAGAACCCATCCAAAAACGGCGATAAAGAAGCCGTCCTTAATGTTTAGTTCGTGATGGTGACGAAAGAACCGCCACAACGGCACACCCAGGCCGATGGTGATGATTCCGGAAATGGCAATTGCATAGAGGTCGTCTTCCCCGTAGTACAGCGAACAGATCAATGGAAATACCATAGAAATACCGGTAACCATCAATAACTTTCCCAGGACATTTGCAATAGTGGTGTAATTCATGGGCGTCCAAAACTAGTTTAATTGACGGGTCGCGTTAGTTTATTGGCTATCCATTGTCGTCCTAAAGCCTTGTATCGGTTTGTCGTAAATAGCCAAGGGGCGAGATTGGGCCCTTCACTACATCTTATCGCTGAGTTGTTGTCGCACCATCGAACCGCAGAGATCAGTGGATAAACGCCGTAACTTAGCACAAAGTGTACGGCATTGTCAGTACCATATTGTTTGGGGAACCAATCCCCGTTCCTCGATCCACCAGAGTGGACATAAGGAATTTAGCCGTCCGGGGTGCAGGCTATCTCGATACCGAAAACATTCATGGCTTTTTTAATGATTGCAATGCCGTTCGCTGCTGATCATTCCCTCCGCTCTGGTGCAGAATTTCGGGAAAAACTCCTCGACCTCTGAAATAATGGCGACTCTATTGACCTGATCATGAGATTCGGGTTAATGGATCGAACGAAATTCCGATCTTTTTCACATGTTTCATCGCAAAAAAAATTAGGAGGATGGGTGTTGAAAAAAATTGCTGTTCTACCCGGAGATGGGATCGGACCGGAGGTTATGACCGAGGCCGTCAAGGTGCTCGAAGCGCTGCAGGATACGTATGGTGTGAAATTAGAAATGGCGTCCGCCGATGTGGGGGGGGTGGCGATCGACAACCACGGCCATGCGCTTCCCGATGAAACCCTGAAGATATGCCAAGCCAGCGACGCGATTCTTTTCGGGTCAGTGGGAGGGCCCAAGTGGGAGCATTTGCCGCCCGAACAGCAGCCGGAACGCGGGGCATTACTGAAACTGCGCAAACAGTTCGATCTCTTCTGTAATATCCGACCGGCCAAAACCTACCGGGCACTGGCCGGTGCCAGCCCCTTGAAACCTGAAATCGTCAAGGATGGATTTGAGATCATTTGTGTAAGGGAGTTGACCGGCGATATTTACTTCGGCCAACCCAAGGGCCGCGAAGGTAAAGGTGCGGACGAGAAAGCCTTTGACACCATGGTATACTCTCGCCGGGAAATCGAACGCATCGCACGCGCAGCATTCGAGATCGCCCGCAGCCGCCGACGGAAACTGACATCTATCGACAAGGCCAACGTGCTGACGACCATGGTTCTCTGGCGTGATGTTGTTAACGAAGTGGCCAGTGAGTTTCCTGATGTTGACCTGGATCATCTCTATATCGACAACGCCACAATGCAAGTCATGCGGGACCCACACCGGTTTGATGTTTTATTGGCCGGCAACTTGTTCGGTGACATTATCACCGACGAGTGTGCCATGTTGACCGGTTCACTTGGAATGCTGTCTTCGGCCAGCATCAATGCCGGTAAGTTCGGTATGTATGAACCCGCCGGCGGATCGGCACCGGATATCGCCGGTAAAGGAATCGCCAATCCGGTGGCTCAAATCATGAGCGCCGAAATGATGCTGCGTTATAGCCTGGAGCTTTCGGAGGCAGCCGATGTGCTGACCAAAGCCGTGAGCAATGTCATTGATCAGGGGATTCATACTCGCGACATCGCCACTAAGGGGTCGACCATCGTAAACACCCAGGCAATGGGCGATGCCATCGTTGCCGAGATCAGGTCAATCACCTGAGGCACATGGCCCATCTTTATTTAAGACCTGCGAAGCAAAACCGACCCCATCCGTTGTGGACGGAGGAGACGCCGTGCCGGAAAGCCTGCTGAGAGGCATCAGCCTGACCCTTCTGGCAACGTTGGGTATTGTGTTGATGAACACGTGCGCCAAAATGAGCAGTCTGTCTTACGGGCCGATCGAGATGGTGTTTTATCGTGGCCTTGTGGCATTGCTCATTCTCGTTCCCTACATGATGATCAACCGTCCCTCAGCGGTGTTTAAAACACGCAGGATTAAAGCGCACCTGTATCGGGCTTTAATCGGCAACCTGGGAGTGGGATCGGAATTTTTACTGCTATACAACAAGTGGCCAAAACAGCAGCCTACCGACACGCCGAAGCGTCGTTGCTGGCACCCTTCGGGTACAGCGCCATTGTTTGGGCCACTATCCTCGGTTGGATCTTTTGGAAAGAACTCCCCACTTTTTCGGTTCTCATTGGATCGGCCGTTGTCATTTTTAGCAATGTTTTTATCGGACTGAGAGGGAGACGGGCACAACTAACGGCATTATAAATTGATAAGATTACCACTGGCAGTCAATCATATTCCGGAAATCTTGCCCATTGCACCGTGTATCATGTGCGCGCCCTCGCAGAAAAGTGGACATTTTAGTGGTATGAGACTATATTCTTGTAACATTTTATCCGGGAGCGGTGGCCCAAATGGGCCTTTCATTCGAGATGTTCTGAAAAATGGCAAACCGGAAGTCAGTTTATGCGGTTCTCATCCGAAAGACATAGCCGAATTCCGCCGGATTGAACGGATAATGGCTTATGATTTCCTTGCATGGGGAAGGGCGTAAAATTTTTGAGGTGTGTTATGAAGAATACAGTATTTCAGATAGCGGTAATTATTCTCTTCGGATTTTCAATCGGTTTTGTTCCACCGGTGTCGATTGCTTCCCAACCGGATGCGAATATTTCCGGTAAACTTGTCGGTGGATACCGCATTGTGTCGATCGAACCGTCCCCCTGAGGGCAAAGAGTTATCGTTAACGGTTTATCGCGGCGATTATATCAAGTTTGACATCGGCGATTCCATCGCCGATCCGTATCTGACCATACCGGCTTGTCGATTCGGCAGAAGTTGCCCCGAAATCCGTCCGAGGCCCCGTATTTCAAGATGAAGACAACCGGTGTTTTTCCGTTTACCCTCGGGGACCTGAACGGTTCGATCTCGGTTGTCGACTTTCAAAAATCGAACTATACGGAGGTTTCAAGTAAGGACGCCTTCGCGCTCATTCAAAACATACAGCCCGTGGTCCTGGATGTGCGAACCGATGCCGAATTCAAAAGCGGCCACCTGGAAAACGCCGTACTGATACCCGTTCAGCAACTTCAGTCGCGACTGAAAGAACTATCAGCATATAAAAATCAGGATATTCTGATCTATTGTGCGACGGGAAACAGAAGCACGGTCGCCTCGAAAATCATGATCGATTCAGGTTTCAAGCGCATTTATAATATGCGCCACGGAATCTGACAATGGGGACGCGATAACTATCCGATCGTTCGGTAGCCCGCAGATTGTATCGAAAAATTTCGACAGGGCTTATACCGCTTTTCAATAATAAATTCCGCAATACGGAAGGATGGTATAAGTGGTTGTAGAAAAAAACGTTCGCATAACGGAACGTTTTTTGACAACCACTATGAAATTGAAAATTCAATAATAGGTTGAAAATTAGTCGGAATTGCGGCGATGAAAAATGATTACTTACCGAAAAAAAAGGACGCCAAGATGAAGAAAAATTCTATTGTGATGGTGGTGACGGTTTTGCTTCTATTATCGGCCTGTGCGCCTACCCAGCAGAGTGTGACCACCCAGACGGTCACCAACCCCAGCGCTCATGTGGCTGGGCTCGAACGGGCCATGGCCAACGCCCGTTCAAATCAGGTCAACCTGTTGGCTCCCACGTGGTACGGCAAAGCCGAAGCGTCACTTGAAGCCGCGAAAAAAGAATTGGCAGACCAGGCCGAAATTTCAAGAATCGCGGAGAATGTCGCCAATGGTAAGAAAGAGTTGCGCAAGGCCGATGAGATTGCCACTGTATCACGGACCACCCTGACGGAAGTTATCAAACGGACGGGAAATGGCACGCAAAGCCGGTGCGGCCAGCCTCGATGGGTACAAGTGGACCGAAAACGACTTTCTCAGGCTCACGAGGGAAATCGAGAAAAACAATCTCGGCTATGCCATGCGGAACCGAAAGAAGGTCGCGGATGCATTTCGCGACCTCGAGATCACCGCCATCAAAAGCAACGTACTCGGGGAAGTGCGCACAACCTTGAAGGCCGCCGAACGGTCTGAAGCGAAAAAATATGCCCCAAAGGCCTATTCGTCAGCCGTACAGAAGCTCAATGCCACCGACACCTTCATCTCTGAGAACCCATACGAAGTCGAAGAGATGACGCGCAAGGCCAAGGATGCCCTGTTTTATGCCCGGCGGGCCAATGAACTGACGCAGGAAGGTAAAAAAGTTCAGGGTATGACTTCCGAACAGATTACCTTGCTGATCGAGAACATCCTCTATCAAGCGACGAGTCAATTGTCGGCTCCGGACATGCGCGACCAGAAGTTTGACATCCAGTTGGACAATATTACCGGATCGATCCGGGCCATGCAGGAAAATCAGAATTTTCTCAACAGCAAAATCAAGGAGCAGAACAGCGAAATTGAAACACTCAACACTGCCGTAGCCGGCCTTGAGGGCAAGAGCAGAGAGGAACAGCTGGCCAAGGAACGTTTGGAAGCCGAGAAACAATTCAACGAGAAGTTTCAGGCCATCCAATCATACTTCAATAGGCAGGAGGCCGAAGTCTACCGCCAGGGCGACCAACTGGTCATCCGTCTGAGAGGAATGCAGTTTCCGATCGGCAAGGCCGTTATCATGCCGGAAAATTATGCATTGTTGAGCAAGGTGCAGCAAGCGCTGCGCAGCTTCGACGAACCGGAGGTTATTATCGAAGGCCACACCGACAGTACCGGATCGGCGGATGTCAACGAACAGCTTTCCCAGGAGCGGGCCCAAGCTGTAAAGGAGTATTTGATCGCAAACAAAACGTTACCGGAAAGCAAACTGTTTGCCATCGGGTATGGGTCGTCGAAACCGTTGATGTCGAACGAGACAACCGAAGGGCGGGCCGCCAATCGTCGCATAGACGTGATAATCATACCCCAGAAACAATAATGACCGTAATATCTGTTAAATACAGCGGAAAAATCATACGGTCGAGAATGAGAGCGATGACCGCAATCTTGGCAAAAAGAGGCGTTAGCCGGATAAAAGGGGATTTTCATGCAAACTGAAATTCCCCTTTTTTGTCCACCTTTGCCCTGTCCGGCATACCCAGCGGTTGTATCAACACGAATGTCAGAAGTTCGTTCCGATCTGAATTTGGCCATCACCACCAATAATGTGACGCTATAGGGAGGAGAAGTGGTCGGTATTATTTCCAGCTCAAAAGTTGGTGTTTATGTCGATGCTGAAAACCTGAGACTCAACGGCGGTTTCGGCATGCAGTATGATGTTCTGCGCGAATTTGCCTGCCGAGACGGTGCCGAAGCCGCCCGACTCAACGTTTATGTTGCCTACGACGCCGAACGTGCCGCCAAAGATTCAAAATACAAATACAAGATCAACGAGTTCTTTTTTGCCTTGAGAGAATACGGCTACAAGATCAATCGTAAGATTGTCAAATGGTTCACAGATGATTCCGGCAACCGTTTCTGTAAGGCGAATGCCGACCTCGACATGGGTGTTGACGCACTCTTGCAATCTGAGAATTTGGATCGGGTGGTGTTCGCGACCGGCGACGGCGACTTCGTGAAGGTCGTTCGGGCGTTGCAGAACAAGGGCTGTCGGGTTGAAATCGTTGCCTTCCAAAATATCGCCAAGGATTTGCGCTATGAAGCCGATGTATTCATGCCCGGCTATCTGATACCCAACCTTTTTCCCCTTAAGCAGCCGCGAGCAAAAAACTGGGGAGATAACGGTTCGTTTGTTGTCGGCCGGTGCTACCACTACGATCAGCAGCGCGGCAGGGGGTACATGCGTTATCTCATGAAGATTTCGGGCGGATTGTGGATTACGGATGCCAGAAATCCAAATTCGCCTTACCAGACGGCTTACTTCAACAAGTCCGATCTACCGGAGGGCACGAGCCGCTATGATCTGCCGGATAGGAACTTAATCTTTCAGTTCAAACTGGAAAACCAGAAGGAGGCCGGTAATCTGCATGCCGTAGATCTGAAGCTTTTGGCCGAACTATAGGGCACCCCTGGTCAGTTCGGGCTTTACGATCACAGACATTCCACCATGACGACGGGCATGTCACGCCCCTTAGAAAAAGAGACGGATATTTCCATCAGAGAGAGATAAAATGAAGATCGGAACCGGTTACAGTAATCATCCCGATGCCATGGTATCCGGTAAGATGGTGGCAAAGAAGATTCTGGCCAGCGGCGGACTTGACCATCCAGACCTGGTCATGGCCTTCTGCAGCGGAAACCTCGAACATGAAGAGTATTTCGAGGGCTTGCAATCGGTACTCGGAAGGGAGATACCGATCATCGGCGGTTCTGCCGTCGGTATCATTACCAACACGATTGTTTCTTATTCCGGTTACCCGGCCGGTGCGGTAGCCCTTCAATCGGACGATATTCAGTGTCGGATCGCCACTGCCGATCGGTTGGACGCGGGTGAAACAGATGCCGGTCGTCGATTGAGCAGACAGTTGAATAGCGGAAGCGAAGATCGGTTGCTGTTGTTCTTTTACGACTCCGTCAGAAAGCCTGCGTGTGCTGCAGCGCCGCCGGAGTTAAACACTTCGTCACTGCTGATAAGCGGCATCGAAGAATCGCTTGCCCCGAGTATACCGGTCATCGGCGCCGGCCTGGTCGGTGACTTCTCTCTAATAAAAGCAACGGCTCAATTTTGTGGATCTGCTGTAGGTACTCAAAGTGTCACCGGAGCCGTTTTCAACGGCAATGTCTCAGTCTACTACTGTATCATGCATGGCTGCACGCCTCTTGATGGAATCTACCACCGGGTGACAAAGAGCGATGGGGCCTGTATATTCGAACTGGACGGCCAGCCGATTGTGCCGATTATCGATGACCTTTACGGCTCGCAGGATTGGCATAATAAAAAACCCGTGGATCTGTTGACCATCGGCATCAATTGCGGGGAAAAATACAGTGATCCGGTCGAGGGTCGTTATGTCAATCGCCTCATAACAGGGGTTCTGCCAAAGGGTGAAGGTATCTGCCTGTTCGAATCCGATATCGAAGAGGGCGCGGAAATTCAGTTCATGCTGCGGGACACCCAGAAAATGATTGATTCGGCCCGGCTCAATACTGAGGAATTGATGTCCCGGGTTCAGTCTGAGGGCCGCCGGGCCTTGTTGGGATTCTATATCGATTGTGCCGGTCGGGCGGCAGAATATTCCATGACGCCGGATGAAGAAGCTTCCGAGGTCCAGAAAATATTCAATCGATACCGGTGCCCCTTTTTCGGTTTTTATTCGGGCGTGGAGGTTGCGCCCTTACTGGAGAGGAGCAGAGGATTGGATTGGACCGGTGTTCTCGTGGTATTGGCCGAGGATTAGCCAGCGCTCCGTCCTGGTGATAATAACCTTGTTTTGGTGAAAAGTCCGGACTGACCTGTGACGAAGAATGAAGCAAATATAAAGAAAAGATGTGCTGACCTGGAAACTCAACTGCGGGAAACGCAGCGTGAATTAGAGTACTACCGTCGGATCGCCCAAATGCGTGGAAAAAGACATCTGGGCGATGTCAACCGTCTGTCGCAGCTCATTGCCCGGTTGCAAGAAGTCAAGAGCCGGTTAAGCGAATCGGAAGAACAGTATCGCACTGTCATCGAGAATATCAGTGTTGGCATGATGGTGATCCAGGACCAAAAGATTGCCTTTGCCAACACGGCCGTTTCACAATTTCTGGGCCTTTCCGGCGAGGAGACCCTTGAAAACAGCGATCCTTTTGTACATGTCCACCCGCAGGACAGGCATTCGGCGCTTGAGCGGCACTTGAAGCGAATCAAAGGCGACGCGTTAGCCGAGGCCAATTCATTCCGTGTGGTCACCAAAGGCAGTGAAACAAAATGGGTCGAGGTAACCGGCGCACGGATAGATTGGAAGGGCCGGCCGGCTGTCTTGAATTTTTTCCTGGATATTTCCGAGCGTGTTCAATTGGAAGAGAACCGGAAAAAACTTGAAGGACAGTTGCTGCGAGCGCAGAAGCTGGAGGCCATCGGTACCCTGGCCGGTGGAATTTCTCATGATTTCAATAATTTGATGATGGGGATCCAAGGCAGTGCATCCATTAT
Source organism: uncultured delta proteobacterium (assembly GCA_963719015.1). Taxonomy (GTDB): domain Bacteria; phylum Desulfobacterota; class Desulfobacteria; order Desulfobacterales; family SG8-13; genus JARFQH01. The sequence goes on from CAVRBA010000010.1 coordinate 100,333, forward strand.
GCTGAACGATATTGACGTATCGCACCCGCATTACGAATTGTTGACCAATATTGAACAGCTGGTTCGCAGCGGTGCCAAATTGACCGCTCAGTTGCTCGGCTATGCCCGCAAGGGGCGGTACGTGGTTCGGCCGCTGGACTTGAACCAGATGGTCATGAATCTGACCGAGACGTTCGCCCGGACACGCAAGAACATCCTAATCCGTTACCAACTGTCTGAAAACCTCCAGGCTGTCAATGGAGATCATGGCCAACTCGAGCAGGTTTTGATGAATCTGCTCGTCAATGCATCCGATGCCATGCCAACCGGCGGCGAACTGATTCTGAAGAGCCGCAATGTGAGCCGGAGCGATATCACGGACACAATCTATAAACCCAAATCCGGCCCCTACGTTGAATTGACCGTCACAGATACCGGTATCGGTATGGCGCGCGACATACAGGAACGGATATTCGAGCCGTTTTTCACCACTAAAGAACTCGGCAGAGGTACCGGTCTGGGGTTGGCGTCCGTGTACGGCATCGTCAAAGGGCACCACGGATACATCGATGTGCAATCGCGGAGAGGCAAGGGGACAACCTTCACCATTCTTCTTCCAACAACAGGGGAGAAAATCCACTATCCCGAGGCGGTATCTTCACCCAGAATTTATCGGGGAAAAGGCGTCGTCTTACTGGTGGAAGATGAAGAAATGGTTCTGAAAGTCGGCATCGAGTTACTAAAAAAAATGGGCTACACCGCACTCGGTGCGACTGACGGCCATGCGGCTCTCGAGGTTTTTCGCGCCAATGAAAGCGTGATCGATCTTGTCATTCTGGATATGATACTGCCGGGTATGGGGGGAGGCGAAGTGTTTGAACGCCTACGAACAATCAAACCCGGTTTAAAAGTCCTGATTTCAAGCGGTTGTGACATCGATGACCACGTAAACGAAGTTCTGGAAAAAGGTTGCAGCGGATTCATCCAGAAACCTTACACAATAGAAGAGCTGTTCGATTGTCTCAATGATATTTTGGTCGAAAAATGAGGGACATTTTTGATGAGTGACCCATATACCCACCGCAAAACCGGCACGGTTCTGATGATCTTTTTAACCGTGGCGGTCTGGGCCTCAGGGATCCACGCCGGCCACGCCGCACGCCGGGAGAGTGACCACCCACTGGTTAAACACATCATCCTGTTCATTGGCGACGGTATGCAACTGGCACACGAAATCGCCGCCAGTCGGTATCTTTTCGGTCGGGACGATTCCCTCGTGTTTCATCGGTTTCCATACCGCGGCTATGTCGCTACCTGGGATGTCAGCACATATAATTATTGGGCGCGTCAGCGCAGTGTTCCCCCTTTCAAACCGGAACATTTCCTGCCCTGGCTGGGATATGATATCTCAAGGGGCGGTATTCAACCTTACCCGTTACAAACCACTGAGCTGGATGCGGCTTACCTTACCGCTGCAGCCACCGATTCTGCTTCTGCCGCTACGGCCTGGGCAACCGGTCATAAAACCGATACCGGTAATATTGCCTGGCGTTTCGGCGACCCTCCGAACGGCTCTCTGTCCACCATCGCAGAGATCCTGCGCAGGGAGAGAGGGTTCGCCATTGGTGTGGTCAGTACCGTGCCATTTACCCACGCGACACCGGCGGCCCACGTCAGTCACAACGTCGACCGTAAGGACACCATTGGTATTGCCAGAGAGATTATATACACCATTCAACCGGATGTTGTTATCGGCGGTGGCCATCCTCAGTGGTACGGTCGGTTCACATATTTATCTGAATCCGACTACGCTGCTCTGAAAAAGGATGGTGTCGGTGGCGTTTATGATTTTATCGAGAGACAAACCGGTATCGACGGGGCTGTTGCACTGCAAGCGGCCGCCCAGGATGCGGTGATCAACAAGAAAAAACTCTTCGGGTTATTTGGCGGTCGGGATGGAAACCTCGAATCTCCGCAACCTCAGGACCGACCCCAAGCGCCTTCAGTGGTTCGTGGAACCATTGAAAACCCTCTGCTAAAGGATAGTGTATCGGCTGCGCTGACCCTTTTGAGCCAGGAGCCTCGCGGGTTTTTCGTCTTGTTTGAGCAGGGAGACATCGATTGGGCCAACCATGCCAACGATTATCAGCGTATGATCGGTACGATCTGGGATCTAGATCTTGCGGTTCAGTCGGCGATTGCGTTCGTCAATCAACCGGATGATATTATCGACTGGTCGAACACCCTGTTGATCGTTACGGCCGATCACGGAAACAGCCATTTGCGGTTCGGGAAGCGTCTGGGACGTGGAGAGCTGCCTCTTCAAATAAGTGCGGCGGATGCACCTTGTGAGGCTGTATACTGTGGCAAATACATCTATCCTGACAATGAAATCCGTTACGCCTCCAGCGGTCATACCAATGAGCTCGTTCGATTATATGCACTGGGGAGCGGTATCCACCTGTTCGAAAAATATGAGGGTGCCTGGTATTCCGGTACGCGGATCGTCGACAACACCCATATCTTTAATGTAATGGTTGAAGCGGCAGGTGTGTCGCAGCCCCGTCTTAGTAAATCCCTGCAACGTACCCCATCGGTGGGTGATATGCCAGACAGTACAGACTATGTCGTGTCCCAAAAATATATTATCAAAATAGCCATGGATATTTAAAACACTTTTGCACCCATGTTCAAAAAAATGACAAGATCTATTCTAAGTGAAAGCGAGATGATTTAAGGTAATCTGCAGAAATATGGAGAAATGCCAGTCGGCGGCCTTGGCGGGTGCGACGATGATTTTTTCCATTATAAGAGCGATTATTCGAGCACTTTTATCAAGTTGATGAAATTGCTCCGGTCAAAGCCGAGTGTTTTAAAAAATGATAGCAAATCGGTGGAATCCCATCGGACCGACGTGTAAACGTTGTGAATCCCTTCGGCCTTGTAAAATTTGAAAACCTCGCGCGCCAGCTCCGCCCCGACTCCCTGACCCATAAATTGGGGATTCACTCCGAGAGTGGCAATCCAGGCACTTTTTTCGATGCCGAACCCCAACGTCATGATATAACTCACCATAAAACCCGCGACCCGGCCGTCAAGCTCTGCCACGAAGCAGGCATCTTCGGCGCGCAGCGCATGACTCTCGACCAGTTTTTTAAAATCCGCCTGAACGGGCTTTTGGGTGATGGCCCCGTATATTCGGCTGATTTCATCGGCATCACCAGGCTCTAACCTTCTGATAATAACATTGTCCACAGGTAGACCCCACGACTAATTCATGAGTTATAGTGTGAGCGAACCAGACGCCAGCAACTGGATTCAGTCGATCCGGATAATTTTCACATTGTGACCGACCCAGTTAGGTGGCAGATAAACGCGCCCGCTGTTGCCGCTCGATTTGACCTTTTTCTCGATCATCTCCTCGCCGTAAATTTCAAACTTCACCTGCTTTCCGGGTTTTTCCAAGGACGGTTCATGTCCGGTTTCCGGCTCGGGGGTGTTAGCATCTGTCGCCATAGCATCCTTCAGTGTCAATCATAAGTGATGTTTGGTTTCATGTTTGCAATGTGTCAATGCACTCAGTCCGGGCCAGTTACGCGTCGGCAACATTTCGATCCACCGAGAAACTGTCGATAATCTGTCTGTAGCGGGCATGGTAATCCCGATGCAGGTCGTATAGTCGTTTCAGATAGTTCTGCTTTTTTTCTTCAGACTTGATCGATTTCAGGTTGGCTTTCACCACGTGCACAGTGGCGTTTATGGAACCCATCAACAGCTCGCTGGCCACCAGGAGGTGGGTCTGCAAGGTCGGCGATACAAGTGGGTGGAGCTGCCGTACCCAATCAAAAGCCGTTGCAGATTTTTCCATGACTTTCATGCTGACATCGATGATGTCACTGAAATGCTGTTTCATTTGCAAGGCTTTTCCATCACGCCGGGATTGCACGAAATTCAAATAGGCTTCCGAGTCCTCTTCCACGAGTGTTTCTGCATCCCGCAGCAGCCGTTCGATTTCTTTTTTTACAGCCGCCAGGTTGCTGCCGATCAGGGGGGGGGAGGTATTGCGTTCGGTTTCAAACAGAACCGCTTTGTATATGAGAGCGACAGCCATGCAGAAACAGTTCGCAACAGCGGCTCCGCCGGCCGGAACGGGTGTGTAACTGGCAATTTTGGTAATGAATTCCATATTTGCATCAACGATTAGGATCAAGGGCGGTCAACGAGCGCGACTGATCTGTGATCTACCTGGGAGGCGATCGGTTTCGCAGCAGGCTCGTGAATACCCGAAACCGGTGCCAGCTGAATCTGCGTGACGTTTTGGTTATGACATAGTGAGACAGGCTGGCCGGTGTTACGCCATGAATTTATTCAGACCGCAGATGTTATCGATGTTTGTCAATCGGTCTGAAACGTCACATACTATGAAATTACTGAATTATACCGCTTTTTAAAATACATTCCGACATACGGAAGGGTGGTATAAGTGGTTGTAGAAAAAAACGTTTTCATCACGGAACGTTTTTTGACAACCACTATGAAGCTACAATAAAGCTACGCATGTCGACAGTCAAGCAAAAATAAACCGTTACATCTTGCAGCGATAAGCATCCGATCAGAGGCTGGGCGTCTTTTGAGGAGATAGCTAACGGGGTTGAGGGCTGGGGCGCGATTGAAATCCAAAACAGCTTGAAGAACATCGAGGCCAGTCGGCCCAAAAATGCAGCCGCCCGATTTTGAATCTGCCGACCATTGGCAGCTGTGACTGCCCATGCGTCGAACAGGTGGAGCAGGCTGATATTATATCGCTTTTCAAAAATAAACTCCGAAATATGAAAGGGTGGCATAAGTGGTAGTAGAAGAAACGGTCGAATAACGGAGCGTTTCTTTGACAACCACTATATGTTTGAGCATCCGGTTCACCTCAATCTTAGGAACCTTGGATGAAAGATGGTACGGCCCCTGCAGATCCTTTGCGGAAACCCTGACAAGAAATAAGCGAGTGTCAGTGGCGCTTGAAAATGACTGAGATAACCGTGTTTGAGCCTTGCCCGGTTATCTTGTCTTTCCGCCTACCCCTTGAAGATATACTCCAGTCTCTCCAAATCGTTGATCACCCGCCATGCACCGTTGCCGTTTTCGACTTTCAAACGCCATTGATCTACCCGTCCGAGATATTTTTTGGGATCCCGAATGTCCTGGCGTAACTTGGTCACATTCAATGCGACCACATTGAAACCAGACAGTTGAAAAGGAATATCCCTCACGTAGCCCTTGGCCAGTTCTTCTTTGAGGTCAGAAAAAATGAGGATATATTTTTGTCCGGACCTGACCTCATTCAAATATTCAATCGCCTGAAGAATACCACCGGAAATATCGGTATATGGGCTGCTTTTCACGTTGGTCACGAATTCATCGATGGTTTGCTGGAAGGCCCTTTTCTGGTTGTTGGCGACCGATGGCCGCTGGTCAAAGGTCACTTTTGCGATGATGTCCTTTTCACTAAAACTGCCGGTGTCTATGCTGGCGACTGCAAGGGTGTCATGCGGCTGCAAAGTGCCAAGCAGATAGTTGATGATCGACTGGGCCTTTTTCAATTCAAGGGCGTACGTGCCGGAAGTATCCACTAGCATATAGATGCCGGTGGTTCGACTCTGGGAATCGGCACAGCCGGTAAGCATCAATCCGATTAAGCATATGACACTGAAAATTCTTTTCATTTCCTGCTCTCCAGTATTTGCGTCTGGTCCTCGTATTGCCTGGTCACCCTGTCCGCTTTTTTCTGTTGGCGGGACTTGGAAACCTTGTCAAGAGCTTCCCGAATCTTGAATGGCCTTTCGGTAATCACACCTTCGAGCCACAACGGTGGGAAGATGATCAGGTCGTAGACGCTGGTGATAAATTTTCCAGTGTAATATATGATGTTTCCGGCCAGTCGCAGCAGAAATGCGACGGTGTTCAGTAAGCCGGCGGCCAAAACCCCCAGGACTGTACGTGCTGATGATATGAAAGATTCCAGAGGAATGGCCACAAAAGCGAGAGCAAAAGGCAGTATAAAACCCATTATCATCTGACCAATGGTCGGAATCTTACTGGTGGCGCGGAGGGTCTGTTCAACCCCGGCCAGGGTTTGACGCAGAGCTTCCATGTCGGCTGCAATACGATCCCGCATGAAGGCCAGGGCCGATTCTACACCGGCCAGCACGGTTAACAGCGTCAGGGTTATCCAAATCATGCGCATTCTCATTTTGTCGTCCATGGCGCCTATGACCGGAAACATGCGGGTAATGCGGAGCGATTCCAGGAGGAAAAGTCCCATGCTGAGTTCGATCAAGATGATCACCAACCCGGCAACATCGGAGGTCTTATACGGGCCGATGAAGCTGCCTCCTCCAACCATTTCTGACATGGGCAGTGCGATCAGGTTGAAATTGATGATCGCTCCGCCGATGGCGATCAACAGAACCAACCCGGATATGAAAAACTGAGTCATGGAGGATGAAGAGAGTTTGCGGGCTGCCTTATCGGTTTTCGCACGGATCTCCTGGTATTCATCCATATAGTGGTCGATGCCCTTGGCTCGTTCGGTCAGATCCGTCACAGAATGGCCCACTTCGTCCAGTTTCTTTTGTACCTTTCGCCACAGGGGTATCATTCTGTTGAGCAAGGCGTGCCGTTTACCGCTCGATAATCGATAACTTTCGATGGCCGACTGATGCTGCGCTCTGAGATTCTTATCGATTTCGCCCAACATATTTGACACCATCGAATCACCGGTATGCTTGATATTGGCGATGGCTTCGATGATTGTGACCCAGTTTGGCAGACTTGGCGGAACTTCTACGCTTGCGGAATGATCTTCCTCCAGTTTGGTAGCCACTTCGGCCATCTGACGATGCAGGGCAGGGTAGCCTTTCAAATCCCGGACCACCGCGGCATTTATACGATCAAACTCACGTTCCACAAGGCGTTCAGCGTTCTCGAGCCCCTCGGCCATGAGGACCTCTCTATTGCGTTCGACAAGCCGCTTTTCGGCCTGGCGAACGGAAGCCGCAAAAAGCCGCAGGGCATTATTCAAAACCAGGCTAAATGCATGCACCGCCCTATGAAATGGTTTCCGGGCAAAATACATGGCCGCCAGAAGCAGCAATATGAGTAGAAACGGATTGGATGTGATAGGTAACAGCGATTCGGTGAACTTCATAGCCACCTCCGAATTTAGATGGCAAGCTTGAATAACGATGCCATCCGGATACTGTGAGGAGATCGCCTGGACATGATCTCGTCACTGCGTCTTTCCCGCTAATGTTCCGGGATGGTACCCCTCGATTAATAAATGGGCGCCACTAAAAGCGAAACCCCTCGACTCTGGCTCACCAGGAGGGGCGGATCGGGGGACCGTCGGATTGTTTTCAAAAAGGCGCCTCTGATCTATTGAAAACCATCTTAGCAGAGGAATAGGGTTCTTTCAATCAAAATGTATGTATTTGTATATGACAAAGTATTTCATAGGTTTGGGGGGATGTTGTGTCGCCTTGGGAGGTTAGGAAAGGGTATGTCAGGTATGTTTGGCGTCCGTAACGCAAGTGACGCCCAAGCCTTTTCTTATCGGAATAAAACAGCGGTTGTCGGAGACACAGGTTGCCCGCTTGAGATCGCCGGATTGCCAGCGGTTAATCAAATCGGGTTCGCGGATAAAAGGACGCGACATGGAGACATAGTCGGCGGTGTTTTCGGTGATGATGCGCGCGGCTGTTTCATAGGATCGTATCCCACCGACAAGGATCAGCGGTACGGTAGCTTGCTGGCGGAAAGATCTAGCGGCTTCCTCGAAATATGCTTCCCGCTCTTTCGATTTGATTCCGGTTCGGACCGGGCGCAGCTTTCCTGATGCGCCTGTGCCACCGCTCAGCTCGATGGCATCGATGCCGGCCGCCTGAAATAGCACCGCTGCTGTCACGGCATCCGGCAGTTCGAGTCCGCCGGCGAGGTGATCTGCAGTATTCATCTTTATCAACACCGGATAGCGGTCACCAACTGTTTGACGGATACCCCGAATCACTTCCAGAACGATCTGCGCTCTATTGCCGACCGTTCCTCCATAAGTATCAGAGCGGTGGTTAAAAACAGGGGACAAGAACTGGCTCAATAAGTAGCCGTGAGCAGCGTGGATCTGAACACCGTCAAACCCGGCCGCTTTCGCACGCGCAGCCGCTGTACCGAAGGCATCGACCACTTCACCGATATCATCCGGCGTCATTTCCCGGGCAGGGATTTTGGAATACCCGTCGACAATGGAGGGTGCCAGTGGAATTGTTCCGGTCTGATCCGTATCGGCCATCAAGCCGGCATGCGCCAGTTGCATCACGATTTTTCCATTCTGCGCATGCACGGCAGTCGTCATTTTTTGGAGAGGAGGAACGCGATCGGCACAGTCGATGCCCAACTGCCAGGGTCCGGCCTGTCCACGACGATCGACATACGTGTGTCCAGTGATAACTAAACCAACCCCACCGGCAGCCAATTTTTCCATCAACGCCGTCAGGCGATCCGTGCAGCTGCCGTCCGATTCGGCCATGCCCTCCCAGGTCGCGGAACGCACAAACCGATTGGAAAGCATCATACCGTTGATTTGAGTGGCGTCGAATAGGGGTGACATAGTAGAACCTTTCGTTTAAATACACATTTTCGCAGTCAAGAAAAAGTGTCTGGAGAGACCCTTACCGGTTTTCAATGACCTCCGGCAAAGCCGGAGGAATGGCTTGTGAACCGCTCAAAGCAGTCTTTTAACACCATTATTAACGACTACTCAAACCACTTTCCTTCCGGCAGCGGCACTTCAAGGAAATTGTGAAAAATGAAATAGAAGGCCGTTACCACTACAATAGTTAGGGCTGCGGAGGAAAGGATGTTTTTGGTGGTGAAACGTTCATCGGCCAGGTACATGTTAAAACAGAAATAGAAGGCGTAGCTGGCAGGTAAAAAACCTATCATGGGCAAGAATATCAGGTAAAGAAGAAGTATACCGATGCCGACCAGAACATTGTTGCGCTCTATTGCCGACTCAAAAAATTCAATACGCTCGGGTTTGATAAACCCCTTGATAATGGTCAGCGCGGCCAGGGCTGTCAACGCCACCAGAATATAATCCACGAAGACCCCGCCCAGTTCGCTCAGCTCTCGTGTTGAGAAGAATACCAGCGCTGCCAGCCCCAGTGATATTGCACCGACTATCAGGTCGGCGTTAAGCTGCTTGGTCGATTGTGGTGCACTCATATCAGGCATCGCGCACATCCCTTTCTGCTTTCGATCCTGTCAACTCAGTCACTTTAGCTTCTTTTTGTTTAGATCGCCATGCCGCGAAAAGAGGCCACAGCAGGGACATGATACATAGAAAAATAAGCACGCCGCTAATGGGCCGGTAGACCATATACTGAAAGGTCCCCCCAGCAGCCTTGCCTGCAAGGATGGATTGGACCAGCCCTTCCTCAACAAATGGCCCTAAAATGAGGCCCAGTACTATAGGGGCCGGATGGAATTTCAATTTATTGCTCACATATCCGATGATGCCGAAAATGAACATGATCCAGACATCGAGCATGTTGTTGCGGATGGCGTAGGAACCTAAAACGGTCATAAAGACGATGGCCGGGGCCAGGTAACGGGAAGGAATATTGATAATGCGGCTGAAAACGAAACTGCCGAAACTTCCAATTATAGTTACCAGAAAGGCCGCCACTAAAAGTCCCATGATAAAGGCGAAGGTGATGTCAGCATAGTCGGTAAACAGCTCGGCGCCTGGTCGCATGCCATGGAGCATCAACGCTCCCAGGATGACCGCTGCCGGCGGGGAGCCGGGAATTCCCAGGGTGAGCAGCGGGATTAGGGAACCCGGCGCCATGGCACTGTTGGCCGCTTCGCTGGCGGCCACACCCTTGATCGTGCCTTTGCCATACTCCTCTGGGTGCTTATCCCATCTAATGGCCTCGTTGTAGGAGACCATACTCGCGATATTCCCTCCTGCCCCGGGGGCAAACCCGATTATTGTACCAATGGTTGCAGAGCGGAACATCAGCGTCGGACGTCTGAACAGGGCGGTAATGACCTGCCATATAACATCCAAGCTGGGCTTGGTCATCTTTTCAGCATAGGCCGCCCGGCGCTGACCGATGACGCTGGAAAGAATTTCGGGCAGACAGAAGAAACCGATGAGCGCTACGATCAGCTCAATGCCGCCCTGTAGTTCAGTAAACCCGAAAGTTAGGCGTATATCGCCGCCAAGTTCGGCCATACCCACTGCCGAAAGGATCATGCCGATGCATCCGGCAAGAAATCCCTTGATAAGGCTGCCGCTGGATAGGGTGGAGATGATCGTCAGACCGAAAATACCCAACCAGAAATATTCCGGCGGACCGAATTTAAGTGAAATCTCAGCCAGGGGCGGGGCTGCCGCTGCAAGGACGACGTTGGCCACGAGTGATCCGAATGAACTGGCCACAGCCGCTGCCACCAGACCATGCTGGGCCATTCCCTTTTGTGCCAAAGGAAAGCCGTCAAAAGTAGTTGCGATGGCAGCCGGAGTACCCGGCGTGTTAATTAAAATGGCTGGAATGGCGTCACCATACATGGCCCCGACATAGATCCCGGCCAGCATGATGAGACCGGCGGAGGGGGACATGGTAAACGTGAAAGGGACCAACAAAGCCAAGCCCATGGTGGCCGTAAGCCCGGGCAGCGCCCCAAAGGTGATTCCCATAAAAACGCCGATGCATAGTACCAGGAAGTTACCGGGAATGAATACCTGATAGAGGCCTGTCAAAGCGAAATCGAACATCCGCAACTCCAATGCGATCCCGGGAAAAAACGACCCCGGGATCGCGTCTCATATTAATTGAAGTTATTTCTTGAATTCTTTGACCACCGGTGCCCACTCCACCACTTTTTCAGCGATGTAAGCTTTGGATTCCGCTGCGCCCATCGCAATGGGTACAAAACCATCCTTCTTCATTTGCTCTTTGACCTTTGGATCATTAGCGATGCCCAAAAAGGCTTTCTCCAGAACTTGAATGACCTCATCCGGCGTTTCGGGAGGCGCTCCGGCTCCACGGTCAATAGAGGCGTAAATTTTATAGCCCAGGCTCTCAAAAGTGGGCGCATCGGGCATGTTGGGAAAGGGTTCCCGGGTACCAAAAGCCAGCACCCGGATCTTGTCGGCGTGCTGCACCAGATCATTACTATTGCCCCATAGTGCCATCACATGCCCGCCAAGAAAGGCTGCCACACTCTTAGCGGCGCCTTTGCTGGGAATGTAAGTCATCTTGATGCCTGCTGCCTTGCTGAATTGAAGATGGGCGATATGATGGCCCGACCAGGTGCCGGATCCGCCGCAAACAATCGCATCCGGATTCTCTTTGGCATACGTCACCAGATCTTTGAGGTTTTTGAAAGGACTGTCTTTTAGCACCGCCAATCCAATCGGCGTCGCTTGGAACAGCGCGATGGGTTTAAGCTGGTCGGTTTCGTATCCCGCATTGCCTCGAGCAAGGGGTTGCAGCACGATATGGGGAATATTGATACCGCTGATGAAGTAACCGTCAGGCTTTTGACTGATCAGGTTGGCCCATCCAATGGAGCCGCCGCCGCCCGGTTTATACTGAACAATGACTTTAACCCCGAGGGCTTTTTCCAGTAGGGGTTGCTGGCGGCGGGCCTCCAGGTCTGATTGTCCGCCCGGGCCAAAGGGAATTTGGTAGGTGATCGGTTTTTCTGGATAACCAGCCAATGCCGGTATCGCAAGCGTACACACGCACAGCACTACAAAAACGATGGTCGCGAGCTTCTTCATGATCGTCTGCCTCCTTGTTTTCGGTGAAAGTACCCGGAAGTACCCCTGTACTTCCGGTTGTCAATGTCGCAGCGCACCGCGACGTCCTATTGCTTCGCGCACGCAGCCACGTGCTGTCTTGGACGTCTTTTTTTAAAATATGCCTGTTTAACCAAGGTGACGCTGCCGTAAAATTCGATACGAGATAATAATCAACGGTAAACCCACAGCTTTGCCGGAGGTCATTGAAAATGTACTATATCAAAATCAAGTTTGCTTCAAGACTCGGTGTATTGGGCAATATCAGATTGCGGTCTTTTGTTTCTGAAAATGGCATTGCCATTCCGTTTCTCAAGACGTTGGGATATATATCCGATTCATGCAGTCCAGTACTCCTATAGCAGCCAAAATATGAGCAAATGCTAAGATTCAGGGGACGTGTATTTACGAGGAAAAGGAATGCTGGGGCAGACCCCGGATACTCTCCGGAGTCTACCCCAGCAAAGAACGGATAAGTTTCGCGGTGAAGCCGACTAATTCGAATTCTAATTGGTAAGATATATGCGCTTTAGAAGGCCAGAAGCCATATGTGGCGCTGATTTATAATTCCGGCACCAGCACTATCTTGGCTGCGGGAATTCTCCCCTTTTCGAGATCATCGAAAGCTTGGGCACCCTCGGAAAGGGGCCTTGTTTCCACCCACGCCAGGTCGCCAAACATGCCGTCAGCCAGGGCACCCACCGTCGCCCGAAAGTCATCCCGTGTATAGGTATAGATTCCGGTGAAAGCAACTTCCTGTAGGGTTAACTTCCTGATATCAAGGCCTTCCTTCGAGTCCATGAGCCCGATATGGACGAAAATCCCTCCCGGCTTGACCGCCCGCGACCCCATAGACCGGGTTATGCCGCCCCCTACCGCGTCGATGACTAATTCGAAAGAATCGGCAGGGATTTCGGGATCGCTTGATGGGTCATGGACAGCGCAGTCCACAGCGCCCGCAACCGTTTTGCGCCTCAGTCTGTTGGTCTCGGCCACCGTAACTTGCCTGCATCCATAACTCATAAGAAGCAAAGCAGAGAGCATGCCAATGGCTCCGCCCCCGATAACCAGTGTCCGCAGTTCGGCAAGAGGACGCGGTGACAGTATTCGGGCCTTGTTGAGGGCATGGAGAGCACAGGCCGCCGGTTCTGCAAGGGAGGCCTTTACCATGTCGAAGGAATCGGGGATGGTAACCAGGTTCCGTTCGGGGATCGCCACATATTCACAGTAGGCACCTGCCACCCGCATGCCAATGAGTTCCCTCGTGAGACACAGGTTCGTGCGGCCGCTTTCACAATCGGCGCACATGCCGCATGTCATGAGCGGGTTTATCACGACGCGCTCACTCTTTCTTTCCCCCGATGCAACGGTTCCCGCCACTTCGTGCCCCAGTATGAGCGGGGGCACCCTGCGAGTGTCATGCCCGTGGTAGGCGTGCATGTCGGAACCGCAAATGCCTGAGGCCGCCACCTTCACCACCACTTGGCCCTCACTGGGAACCGGATCCGGCTCTTCCCGGTATACGACCTCGTCCGGCTTCGTGTATACAAGCGCTTTCATGCGTATCCTTTCATTATCCGGTTGGGTTACTTGGCGCTCCAGCCGCCGTCAAGGAAGATCAATTGCCCGGTGATGTAGTCCGATGCCCGGGAGGCGAGAAACACTGCCACGCCTGCCAAGTCCGACATTTCTCCGTTGCGCCCGATAATGGTCTGTCTGGAAAGAGCATCGATGACATTTTTGTCGTTATATAACGGTGCGGTAAGACCTGTCTGGAAAAAACCCGGCCCGATGGCGTTGCAGGTGATCCCGCTCTCGTCCTTTGACCACGCTTCTGCCATGGCACGTGTAAGCTGCATCACCCCACCTTTGGACGCGCCATAAGGAACGCTGTTGGGAAAGGCCCGCACCGACTGAAGGGATCCGATGTTGATGATCTTGCCCCATCCTTTTTCGCGCATAGCTGGTATCAACAGGCGTGCCAGGAAAAACGGCGCTGCCAAATTGATTGTGATGGTCTTGTTCCATGATTCAGGGCTCACTTTTTCCCATGGTTCTCTAAGGTTGACGCCGGCGGCGTTGACCAGGATATCGGGGGAACCGTAAAAAGAAATGGCTTGCGCGACCATGTCAGGGAGTTCTTCGAGAATGCTGACATCACAGGTCACGTAGGCGCCACGTCCTCCCGAGGATTCCACTTCGGTCACGGCTTCCTTAAGAGCATCCTCCTCCCGAGGAAGCGCGGCATGCACGACCGCCGCACCCGCTTGGGCAAGGTGATAGGCTATGGTTCGCCCGATTCCAGAACTGCCGCCTGTCACCAGGGCAACCCGGCCTTCCAATCCGAACAAGTCCTCTACCATGCTCATTGCTTCAACACCCCCTTGTCGAATTGCTCCCCGGGAAAATATTTGTCCAGTCGCGCATCACAAGAGCGCGCATGGGCTTCCATTCCTTCGAGCCTCGAAATCCGGCTGGAAACCGCGCCGATTTGGCGGTTGGCCTCTTTGGTGAGGCGCTGCCACGTGACGGTCTTGATGAACTTTCCCGCGCTCAACCCCCCACTATAGCGGGCGGCCTTTTTGGTGGGAAGGATATGATTGGGGCCCGATGTCTTGTCCCCATAGGCGACCGTGGTTTCTTCACCGAGGAACAGCGATCCGTAGTTGGTGAGATTCGCCAGCCACCAGTCCAGATCCGCGGCATGTACCTCCAGATGCTCGGGGGCGTAGTTGTCGCTTATTTCTACGGCTTGCTCCCGGGTGCTCACCAACACCACTTCCCCGTAATTGGCCCAGGACGACTGTGTGACTGCTGGTTCGGGTAAGGCTGCAGCCAGTTCGGGTACGCGCTTCATCACCTTCTCGGCAAGATCCTTGGATGTGGTCACCAGTATAGCTGGCGAGTCGAAACCGTGCTCGGCCTGGCCCACCAGATCGATGGCGACGATTTCGGGATCCGCCGTCTCATCGGCGATCACCAGGACTTCCGAGGGACCTGCAAATACGTCGATGCCCACTTCTCCGTAAAGGATACGCTTGGCTTCGGCCACGTATTTGTTTCCCGGCCCTACAAGGATATCGGCAGGTCTACCGGTGAAAATACCGTAAGCCATTGCCGCAACTCCCTGCACCCCGCCGAGGGTCATGATCACGTCGGGTTTGCAAACGCTCATGGCGTAGAGGATTGAGGGATGAATCCCGCCACCCTGATGTGGGGGAGAGCAGGCCACGATGAAGGGAACGCCGGCGGCACGCGCCGTGGCGATGCTCATGATGGCCGAGGCTGCGTGTGCAAAGCGCCCTCCGGGAACATAGCAGCCGGCCACGTTCACCGGAATGAGACGCTGCCCTGCAATCACTCCCGGGTGCAGCTCGGTTTGAAATTCTTTCATGCTCTCCCGCTGCTTCACTGCAAAGGTATATACCTGCTCTTGGGCGAACTTGATATCTTCTCTGGTCTGCTCGTTCAGACTGGCGGCTGCCTGGTCGATTTCATCTTGGGTGACGATGATATCGCCGGTCCACCCATCAAGCTTTGCGGCGTAGTCGCGCACGGCCTTCTCGCCGCTCTCTTTGATGGAGCGCAGCATTTCCATGACGATCTGGCGGGTGGTTCCCTCGTCCGTCTCAGGTGTCTTTTCGGCTTTTTTCAAGTATTGTACACTCATGTGGTCAATCCTTCCTGTGAAGAATTCTTGCAGTTTATCCGTGAGGATTCATAGTGGTTGTCAAAAAAACGTTCCGTCATTCGGACGTTTTTTTCTACAATCATTTATACCACCCTTCCATATTTCGGAATTTATTATTGAAAAGCGGTATAATCACTCTCCAAGATTGCATGCGCTCAAGGGAGGTAATTTAAGCAGTCATTTCAGCGAACTCAAACCACCAGTGGGCTCAAGCTTTAGTTTAACAACCAAAGTGAAAATGCGGGCACATACCCTAGTATGATGACAACAACGATCATTGTCAGCACAAATGGAACAGCATAGCGGGAAATACTGACAACAGGAACTTGAGTCACTCCGGAAACCACAAAGAGATTCAACCCCAGGGGAGGGGTGATGAAGCCGATACCCAGAGCCGAAACCATGAAAATGCAGAAATGGATTTCGTCCATTCCAATTTCCAGCGCCAGGGGCAACAGAATCGGTGCCAGGATCACGATGTTGGGGGTGGTTTCCATAACGCATCCGGCGATCATCAGGATCAGGATCATGATCAGGATAATCAGATACGGATTCGTCGTCAAAGACGTCATAAAAGCCACAAACACTTGGGGGACCTGAAGTGATGCAAGGGTTTGTGCTAACGGAAGGCTCATCGCAATAATGGGTACGATCACGCCGCTCACCTTGGCCGATGTCTCCAGGATTTTGGGGATATCACTCAACTTCAAGGTTTTTTGCCAGAAACCGATGACAATGGTGGTCAGAGCCGCCACCGCAGCGCTTTCGGTGGGCGTAAAAATTCCGGTATAGATACCACCCAAAATGATAAAAGGAATCAGGAGGGCAAAGCGGCCGTCATAAATCGTCTTGAGCCAGTATTTAAGGTTAAAACCACCCAGCGAATTTTCATAACCCTTGACACGATTCAATACCGCATTGGTGATCATTATGGATGTGAGAATCATCACGCCCGGAATGGCCGCCGCCAGGAACAATGTCGATGCCGAAATGCCGAGCACCAGACCAATGATAATGTAACTGATAGAGGGTGGAATCAAGATACCGGTACACGCACCAGCGGCCACCAACGCACAAGCGTAGGGCCGCGGATAGCCCTTGTCCACCAGCCGGTCGATGGTGATACGGCTGATGGCGGCGGCATCGGCGGCATCGGAGCCGCTGATGCAGGCGAAAAAACCACACCCCAGTACTGTGGACGTTCCCAAGCCAGAACGACGCGCCCCCATTGTGGCTTCGGCAACATCCAACAGTTTGGTTGAAAGGCCGGACCGCACCAGCACGTCGCCGGTGAGAATAAAAAGCGGTACCGCGATAAGGGCAAAGGAATCGATGCCGTCGAAAAGTGCTTCTCCTAAGAGCGTCAGCGGAAGCACTTCGGTAAAATAGAGCATGGCCAGGGCGCCAAGCCCCACGACGACCCAAATACGAACGGCCAGAAGGATCAAGACGACCATCAACACCAAAGGAACAAAAAATTGCCATCCCAAGGTGATATCTTGTTGCTGGATTAAATACTGTTGAAGCACTTCTCCTCCTAATCAAATAGTTTTTTACCGCGATAAATGGGCCGTCCTGCGCGGACATCTCCGGCATCGCGGATGATCGACTGTACCAAGCGGAAAAACATCATGGCGAAGCCAAAGGGAACAGCAGCCAAAAACCAGGCATGGCTGATCCTGAGACCATGAGTGACGGAACCGAACTTGATGGAGGTGAGGACCGTCTCCATGGACCACCAAAAGGCGACAACTGCCAAAAGAATGGTTACCAAATCACCGACAATCATCAGGATTCCCCGGGTGCGCTCGCCGACAAAAGGCAAAATAACATCGATGCGGATGTGCGCCCGCTCCTTGATGGCGGCCGAAGCGCCGATCCAGGAGACATAAATAAACGCATAACGCGCGATTTCTTCGGCCCAGATCGAGGAGTAGCTCAGCACAAAACGGCGAAACACCTCCACAAAAATGGTGATGACGATGAGTGCATAGAGGGGCAGCAATAGCCACCGTTCGGCGTTAGCATCCAGTTTCTTGAAAAATTTGTTTGCCGACATAAATATTGTTTCCTCCAGCTTGATGAGTATCAGGAGCCGGAAACATCAAATATGCTTCCGGCTCCTGTTCTGAGTTATCTATACGTCATGCACGTAGTACTGTCCTTTGGTATTGGCGGCTTCCTGGAGTTTATCAAAAACCTTCAAATCACCGGCCAACTCTTTCTTGAATGCATCCCAAGCGGGCAGCTGGGCCCCGGCCGCTTCGACCCACATTTTCTTTTCTTCCGCTGTGGGTACGTAAAATTGCACACCGGATTTGCTCAGCTCCGCCATCGCATAGGCGCGCGCCGCCGGCACCTTGGCCAGGTTCTGACGCATGGTGATTTCGCTGGCAAACTCGATCCCTTCTTGAACCTTTTTGGGCAGACTGTTGAACCATTCCAGGTTGCAGGAGTAAACTTGGCTGTCGGGCACTGCACCGTTGAAAGTGACCCAACTCAAGGCATCTTTAAAACCAAAAACATAAAGCGCCTCCACGGAGGGATCCAGCGCATCCGCAACGCCCTGCTTGATGGCGCTGGATGTCTCTCCCCAGGCGATGGGCGTCGGATTGGCACCCAATAGCTGGTAGAACTGGGCCAGAATCTTTGAACCGGGCACGCGGAATTTCACGCCCTTCATCTGCGCCGGAGTTTTGATGGGACCGTCCATCCCTCTGCGAATAGCCACGACCCGCGGATCAATACAGACATACCAGAGAACCTTGAAGCCTTTGGCTGCCACCTTGGGATCGACTTCTTTTTTCCAGGCATCGGAGTTGACCAGATTGACGAATGGCTGATTTTCACCGCACCAATAGGGAATATTGATCAGATCCACCACCGGTGCGTAAGGTGCGAAGTTGGAAATCGAATGCTGGGCGGCCTGAATCGTGCCGGCCTGAACCTTCTGAGCGAGAGCGCTGCCGGCGCCCAGCTGGCCGCCGGGGGCCAATTTTACGTAGATCATGCCGTTGGTTGTATTCTGAACATTCTCTTTCATATCCAGCTGCATGATGGGATAGCTGCGGGAGGCCCCCAGAATGTATGCGGTGGCGATATTCATTGTGTATTTTGCGGCTTTTTTGCGTTCATTTTCCTCTTTGGCAACCTGGGCCGAGGCTTCCGGCGAATGGATCACACCACTAAAAAGCGCTACCGTAGCCGCGGTAAAACCAAACTTGGCGCTGACCTCCATGAAACGCCGCCGCTCTGCAGATTTCAATTCTCGTTGTTCATTCATCAGATCCTTCATGTCATGCCTCCTTTGAAGTTGTATTGGTGATGTCTTTTTCGGCGGCCTCGCGTTTCAACGCTGCCCAAATAAGCGTTGTCGAAGCCGCTCCAAGCAATAGAAATTCAGCCACACTATCCAAATGCGGCAAACCCCACTGGAAGGAGATATTCCCTTTGCCGATCAACAGATTGGCAAAAAAAAGAAAAAACAGGAAAAGTGATATCCGCAACATTCCCTTGCCCCCCTGTGGTGTCGTATTCGCGGGATGTTGTAATTTATTATTTTTACTCTCCATAGCGTTTATTCCTGTTGTATCGTCGCGTCTTTATTCAGTCATAGGTTGAACGGTTCAGGGTTCAACGTTCTGGGTTAAAAAGCCCTTAATTTACTCATATATGAATAATTCTGGTGTTATGGTGCTTATATAACCGTTTCACCCGATGGGTTAAAGCGGCCAATCCTAACAATGGCGTATAAAGTTCCTGAAATCAGAATTTTATAACCTTTTATTTAGGCACTTTCATACAGTTTGGTCAGAACAAATTCTTCATGGCCAAGCAGTTCCTGGGCGGTGAGACGACCGTTGCAGGTGCGCTTCAGCAGTTCCAATAGGCCATCACCGGATTGATCCAGGGTCAGTTCACCTCTTAGGATAGCGGAGCAGTCATAGTCGATGTGCTCCTTCATCGTGGAACAGGTCAACGGGTTGGCTGAAAGCTTGATCGTCGGTTCGATGGGGTTGCCGATGATGTTGCCCTGGCCGGTTGGGAAGAAGTGGGCCACAAAACCAGCGGCCGCCCACAGCGTGACGGCTTCAGCCGCGGCCGAGCTGGTGTCCATGAACCAGAGTCCCGGCTTGGTGGGCGCCTCGGCCTTGTCCAGGCATCCCACGTAGTTGCTTGTCTTGCCGATTTTCTGCAGGTTGCCAAAAGCCTTCTCTTCGATGGTGGTCAGGCCGCCGCGGATATTGCCTTTGGTGGGCTGGCTGCCTGAAAGGTCATCTGTTTTATAGCGGTCGATCATTTCCTGATACTTGTTGAAGATGGCCATGAACTCTTCGCCGACCTCCGGCGTGGCTGCGCGCTGTTTGCAGACCGCCTCGGCACCGGTGATTTCACTGGTTTCACCGAATGAACAGGTGGCGCCGGCTGCCACCAGTTTGTCGAAGGCATTGCCGACCGTAGGATTGCTGGCCAGGCCACTGGTGGTATCGCTTTCACCGCATTTGGTGGAAACCCAAATCTCGCTTAAATCCACTTCTTCGCGTTTGAGTTCACTGGCCCACTGCATGTACTCGTAGGCTTTCCAGCATGCCATCTCAACCGTTTTATAATCGCCTTGGCGCTCGATCGAAAAACCGGTGACTGGTTTGCCGGTTTCGGCGATGCCGTCGACGATGATGTTGGTCCACTCCGGTTCGATGCCGATGACGACCACGGCCGCTACATTGGGGTTGGCTCCCGTGCCGATCATGGTGCGGAAAAAAAGCTGCAGATCCTCGCCGAACTGCAGTCGGCCATAGGCATGCGGAATCGCCTTGGTGCCTTTGACGCCGTAAGCGACCTTTTCACAGGCCGAATTGGAAAGATCATCCAACGGTAAAATCAATACATGGTTGCGGATACCCACACGACCGTTTTCACGTCTGTATCCCCAGACGGTTCCTAAATTACTCATTTCTACCACCTCTTGGTTTTCAGGTTCTGGATGTGTACGTGGCCGCCCTTTTTGATGTTCGCAACCACCTTGCCAATGTCTTCACCGTATTTGATGACATCACCGCCATCGGCATGATCATTCAGCGCGATCTTGTGTCCTAACGGGATATCGTCGAGGGCCTTAATCTCAATGCCTTTTTGGGAATCCATGAAAAGCCCTTTGGCATTCTCCCCAGCCTTGATATCCACGGTGGCCACGCCAACGGAGTCGGCCGTTTCGTGAACCAAAAATTGAATCATTTTTAAGCCTCCTTACGTTTTGTTGATTGAAAAAATTTAAAGAATATTCATTCGCTCGGTTCGGCGCTTCACCTTGAAAGTCAGGTGCCCGAACCTAGCGCGACCAACTGGTCATATTGTTGTCCGGGAATTAAGATGCCGTTTTGCCGGGCGGCTTGCCGCAATTGGAGACGTCGATCGCCGGGCAAACGGGTATTTTCCTGATCCAAGATGGCGGTTAGAAGAATTTCCAGTCGGTCGTTAAAGGTCTCTTCCGACAAGGGGTTGGGTGCTATGGCGATCAGAAGTTGCCCCACGCCTGCTGGTTTGCCTTCACCGGTAAAAAACGAACTGGCTTCGAAGCCGAAATGGGCGGCGGTCAGGGCGGCCGACATAATTTCGACCATGAGAACCAGTGCGGCCCCTTTGGCGCCGCCCATCGGCAACATGGTGCCGGCCATGGCGGCCTTTGGGTCAGTTGTGGGTTTGCCGTGCGGATCCAGAGCCCAGCCTTCCGGGATGGACTTTCCCTCGCTTTCGGCGACCATTATTTTGCCTCGGGCCACTTTGCTGAGGGAAAGATCGATCACCAATGGGTTATGGTTGGACCGTGGTGCGGCAAAGGCAATGGGATTGGTGCCGAAGACCCCTTGATCCCCCCCCCAAGGTGCGATGGCTTTGGGTGTATTTGCAAACAATAACCCGATGAGGCCCTTGTGGGCCAAGGCCTCCACGTGATATCCGGCTGCACCGCAGTGGTGCGAATGGGTCACTGCCGCCACTGCTATGCCGCTTTTCGGTGTCGTGGCGGCGAGTTTATCCACGGCAAGCGACAGGGCGGGATAGGCGAAGCCATTCCGGGCATCGATCCTGAGGGCGGCATCGGCCGCCGGAGTCGATTGCGGTTGTGCCTGTCCGTTGACTTTTCCGCTGGCCGCCTGAGCACAATAAGAAGGAAGTCTCGATAGACCGTGGCCCCTCAAACCGTCCGCTTCGGCGGCGACTAAAGCCTTGGCCACGAGTCCTGCGTTGCTATCGCTGGTATTGTGAAAGCAGAGCGCGTCTACGCATATTTTGTGTGCTTCAGCGAGCGTTAACCTTCTCTCCGTCATGTGGAAGCCTCCAGCACCCGACGCACATTATTCATGGTGACTTGACTGACGCGTTGGTTCGATTCGATGGTTACACCGGCGATATGAGGGGTGAGAACGAGATTGGGTATACCGGCAAACTTGGTCGCCGAGGAAATCGAGAGAGGTTCGGTCTCATACACATCCAAAGCGGCTCCCCTGATTCGACCGGATTTCATTGCGGCCACCAGCGCAATTTCGTCCAACACCCCACCGCGTGCGGCGTTCACCAATATGGCTCCCTTTTTCATTTGAGCAATGGCATTTTCATTGAGCAGGTGCCGGGTGTCATCGTTGAGAGGAACGTGTAAGCTGACAATGTCGGCTATCCGAAGCAGTTTGCCCAATTTGTCGATTTTGGATATTCCCGTCCAGCACCTGTCATCCGCGGAGACATAAGGGTCATAGGCAATCACTTTCATTCCCAGGGCCTGGGCCAGCCGAGCCGTATAACGCGCAATCTGGCCGAAGCCGACCAATCCGAGAGTTTTCGCACCGGTTTCATGACCCATTGCCTCTGTACGGGGCCACTCGCCATTCAACATTTGGGTCTGGGAGAGAAATGCACCGCGCAGCAGGAGCATCGCGCTCGCGATCACCCATTCGGCGACGGCGGCATCGTTGGCTCCCGTTGCCGGGCAGACCGTCACGCGCCGCTCTTCACAGGCCTTTAGATCGATGTTGTCCAGGCCGACACCTAATCGTCCGACCACCGCCAATTTGGGCGCCGCCTCGAGTAATTCAGCATCAACGCGGGTTCGGTTGCGGACGACCAATCCCCTGGCATTGGAGAGTAGCGATTTCAGTTCATCCGGCTTGTCGACGAGTTGGGGGTCGTAGTGTAGGTCATAATGTTGGGATGTTTCTTCCACAGCCTCTGCGTCCATGAATTCGGTGATGATGATATCAGGCATAGAGGCATTTCCGTGATAAAGCGTTAATTATGAAGGGGAATGATTGAAGATGGAACCGGCAAGTCTACGACCACAACTTATTTCTTAGCAATGAGCATGCCAAAAAGCAAAAATTAAAATATATATATAATAACAGATGGTTAAGGATTATCCATCCGATTCACCATTCGCATAATGTGCCGGTTATTGGGCGTCATGCCGGCTATTGGGCAAAAAGCTTGATATA
This sequence comes from uncultured delta proteobacterium, assembly GCA_963719015.1. Taxonomy (GTDB): domain Bacteria; phylum Desulfobacterota; class Desulfobacteria; order Desulfobacterales; family SG8-13; genus JARFQH01. The sequence goes on from CAVRBA010000010.1 coordinate 123,347, forward strand.
TTCGTGGAATTATCGTATCAGTCTATTGGTAACATTCTAATATATTCGTGTTTTTTATCCATATGGGTCTAATTTTCATATCAATCGATAAGGATATGTATGCCGAATATTGGGCAATTGCAAATCAGGGAGAGCGCAAAATGACGTGGAATGCCGCGACACGTTACCGGTTACTTATAGAAATCAATAATGCGATCGTTAAACATACCAATCGTGTGAACCTTTTCAAGGCGCTGGCAATTGAAATAAAAAAAACCGTTTCGTATGACCGATTCAGTATCAATCTCTATGATGCGAATAAAAGGGTGCTGAGTTACTTCAGTACGGCCGAAGGAATTTCACCCAAGGCAATCAGCGATTATGAACGACCGTTGGCACAGGGTGCGATTGCCAAAGCGGTCATACGATCAAAAGAACCCGTCATCATCCCCGATTTGAAGAAGCGTAACTATTGGGCTTCGGTAAGGGCCATGTTGGAAGCGGGTCTTACGTCAAGCATGGCCTACCCGCTGATTACCCGAGGCAATGTGCTGGGGGTATTGCATTTTTCTTTCAAGAAGCAACCGCGTAAAATGGAAGAACTCTCGCAGTTCTTAACCGAGCTGTCCGATGTTGTCGCTGTTGCCGTGGACAATATGCTGGTATACAGCAAACTCAAAGAAGTCAACCAGAGCCTGGTCCAGCAGAAGCAATATCTTCTGGAACGCGCCGAGGAGTACTACCGCCCGGAATCTTTTTATTTTAATTCATCCGTCATGATTGAGGTGATGCGTCAGGTGGATCTGATTGCCGCCACAGATGCCAGTGTTCTGATTACCGGTGAAACGGGTACCGGCAAGGACTTCATTGCGCGCCATATTCATCGCCTGAGTCCCCGCAATGGCGGTCTCTTCGTTAAGGTTAACTGCCCGGCGCTATCAACCGGTCTATTCGAAAGTGAACTCTTCGGGCATGCGAAGGGAGCCTTTACCGGTGCCGCAGGCGCAAGGGTCGGCCGCTTTGCAATGGCTAACGACGGTACCATCTTCTTGGACGAGATCGGTGAATTGTCGATCGAACTGCAGGCCAAACTTTTGCACGTCTTGCAGGATAGATATTTCGAGCGAGTGGGTGACAGCCGTCCCATTGAGGTGAATGTCAGGGTGATCGCTGCAACCAATCGAGACATGACCAGAGCGATTTGGAGAGGTAAGTTCCGTTCGGACCTGTTTTACCGACTTAATACGGTTGAAGTGCATTTGCCTCCGCTGCGGGAAAGGCTTGATGATGTGCCCGGCCTCGTTCAGTGGCTCAACCGACTCGAATCCCAAAAAACCAACCGGCTCGCCCCCCGATATACCCATTCAGCGATCAAAGTTCTTCGCGGGCATCACTGGCCGGGTAATGTCCGTGAACTAAAAAACCTTGTCAAACGAATGATCATCATGCGTCCGGGGGAAAACATCAGCGGGAAGGATGTGGAAATCTTTGTCGAATCAGGACAGCCAGGCAAGGGAGAAAGAGAGTTCAATCTGGCGGCAGCGGAGCGGCAGCATATTGAAATGGTGCTTGCCAACACCAACGGTCAGTTGGGAGGAAAGCGGGGTGCAGCGTCACTCTTGGGTATTCCACGCACCACCCTGCAATATCGAATAAAAAAACTGGGGATTGACCACAGGAGTTTCACACCCCACTGAGGCCCTTTCAATCTAGAGTAGAAGCCACAGTAACCTTGGCTATATCGGTGCGGTCGTGGTATACTACTCTCTTGCAATTCACGCTTAAACGGGCAGGCAGTATTGCGTTTTCCAGTCTAAAAGGAGGACAGATGACCGTTGCATTCAAACGGGCCCTGGTAACGGGAGGGGCCGGTTTCATTGGATCCCATTTAACGGAAGCCCTGGTTGCTGAAGGCTGCAAGGTTGTCGTCCTGGACAATTTTTCCACCGGCCACCAGTCCAATCTGGATTCGGTGGCCGGATCGATTGAACTAGTGGAGGGTGATATCCGTGATTTCCGGACAGTAAAGCAGGCAACGGAAGGCTGTGAGGCCGTGTTTCACCTGGCGGCAGTGGTGTCGGTCCCTCAAACTGTTGAGCAGCCCTTGGAATCGGCCGCAGTCAATGACATGGGAACGATGAACGTTCTTGAAGCCGCCCGTGGCAGCGGTGCTGCCAGTCTGGTTTTTGCGAGTTCTTCTGCGGTCTATGGGGATGACCCCGCATTGCCGAAAAAAGAAGAAATGATGCCAAAACCGCTCAGTCCGTATGCCGTGCAAAAGATAACAGGTGAGTACTATGCGCGCCTTTACCATCAACTGTATGGAATGAATACCACCAGCCTGCGTTTTTTCAACGTTTACGGCCCGAAACAGGATCCGACGTCACCGTATTCCGGTGTCATATCGATATTCATGTCAAAGGCGGTTCAGAAAGTACCACCGACGATATATGGGGATGGAACCCAAAGCAGAGATTTCGTGTACGTTGCGGATGTGGTCCGTGCCTTGCTGAAAGCCGCAAGCGCCCGGGCTGCATCCGGTCAGTCAGTCAATGTCGGGACCGGCATCTCAATTGATATCAACCAGCTGTGGAAAATCATTGCGAACCTGGCTGGATTCAATGTGGATACCCGTTATGCGCCGCAGCGTGCTGGCGATATCGTCGCTTCGGTCGCCGACATCGATGTCGCTAATACCCTGCTGGGGTTTGAGCCGACGGTCGCATTCGAAGAGGGACTTGGAAATACTTTCCGCTGGTATGCCGCCTCGTGTGCCCAAATATAAGGAATTACCCATGTAACGGCGGATGACCATTGTGCGATCGCAAATTTATAATTTTCATGAAATTATTGGGTGAAGCGCATTGGCCGGTAGTGACCGCTTGAATTAGGATAGAATTAAAAAGAATAGAACAGGAGTGAATATGGCGTTCAAATTTAAAAAAGTGCTTATCACCGGTGCGGCCGGATTCATCGGATTTCACCTAGCGCGGCGATTACTGGAAAGCGGGATTCATGTCACCGGCCTTGACAACCTGAACACCTACTATGACGTCAATTTGAAAAAAAACCGTTTAAAGATTTTGCAGGCTGAAGCGAACTTTTTATTTTCTGAGACCGACCTTGCCGACCTAAAAAATCTGCGAGCAGTTTTTGACGGTCAGGCTTTCGATGTTGTGGTCAATCTGGCCGCTCAAGCCGGGGTCAGGTATTCGATAGAGAATCCGCATGCATACGTGGAAGCTAATCTTGTGGGTTTCGTCAACCTTTTGGAATGTTGCCGACATAGCCATACGGCTCATTTGGTTTTCGCTTCGTCAAGCTCGGTTTATGGGGCCAACACCCGCATGCCTTTCTCTGTGCATCACAATGTCGACCATCCGGTTTCCCTGTATGCCGCCTCGAAAAAGGCCAATGAACTCCTGGCCCACACATACAGCCATCTCTATGGTCTACCGTGCACCGGACTTCGCTTTTTTACAGTCTACGGACCATGGGGAAGACCCGATATGGCTCTTTTCCTCTTTACGAAAGCCATATTTGAAGACAAACCGATACAGGTATTCAACCATGGCCATATGAAACGCGATTTCACCTATGTCGATGACATCGTCGAGGGCGTTGTCCGGGTGATGGGTAAGCTGCCTGAACCCAACCACGATTGGCATGGAGATCGACCCGACCCCGGCACCTCCGCCGCACCTTACAAGATCTACAACATCGGTAACAATCGTCCGGTGGCGCTAAATGATTTCATTGCGGCCATAGAGGCAGCGATAGGGAAGCCGGCCAAAAAGGAGATGCGGGAGATGCAGCCAGGTGATGTACCGGCGACATTCGCTGATATCGATGATCTCGCCAGAGACGTCGGGTTCAGACCGGACACACCTATTGAAACCGGTATCCAAAAGTTCGTTGACTGGTACAAGACATACTACCATCTAAATTAGAAGCTATCTCAAAATTAGGATTTTGGCCCAAGGTCAAGGCGGATCCAAGATTCCCCGCTGTGCGGGACTTCCCGCCTGATCGATTCTTCTTTGTGGGTCGCAACCCGCAGACATACTGAAGTATGTCGAGGACTTGAAGCGAAGAGCCAACGCAGAGATTGGGCTAAAAAACTTTTTTGAGATGACTTCTAGTTGATCATTCATGATTAGCCTTCTACCGTTGGGCAGTGTCATTAAGGGGCTTCCGGCCGCAAACCTTTTTACGGTTCCCGCTAGAAGTCAGCGGGTCGTATCCTTCTAAAAGTGTAAGGGTACTCAACTTGCCCGGCGAGGTTTTCAATCATGACTTGGACACACAGTAGCTTATCAACCATTTGTGGATAGTCACAAAATCGATATCCTTTTCGAGGAGGGTATGGACAATGAATATTGAAGTAAACGGTATGCGGTTCAATGCCTCCATAACCGGGAAATTGGATGGACCGGTGGTGGTTCTGAGTCATTCTCTGTGCACGAACCTCGCCATGTGGGATGAACAGCTGGCGGACCTTGAACCCAATTTTCGGATCCTTCGATACGATACTCGCGGTCACGGTGCCAGCGATGCCCCCGGGGGAGTATACTCACTGGATCAGCTGGGCGATGATGCGATTGGCTTGTTGGATTTTCTCGGTATCGAAAAGGTGAATTGGGTCGGGCTTTCGATGGGCGGCATGATCGGTCAGAGCATCGCTATTCGTCACCCGCAGAGGCTGGATAAGCTGGTTCTCGCCAGTACAGCTGCTGTCATGGGGGATCAACTTCAGCCGGTCTGGCAGGACCGAATTTCACGGGCCCAATCTTTGGGGATGTCATCTCTGGTAGCAGAAATCCTCGAACGCTGGTTTTCGCCGGATTTCCTGAATGCCGATCCACCTGCGGTGCAACGTATCCGGCAGCAAATTCTCTCCACTCCGGTGACCGGTTTCGTCGGTTGCTGTGAAGCCATCCGGCATTTGGATTACCTTGAGCGTATGGCTTGCATTGACATACCGACGCTCATTATGGTCGGCGAGGATGACCCGGGAACGCCGGTGGCATTCTCCGAGGCGATCCATGCCCGAATTTCCGGGTCCCAGCTTTGCATTATACCGAGCGCGCGCCACTTGTGCAATATCGAGAAACCGCACGCCTTCAACAGCAGTTTGCTGAAATTTTTATCAGATCGATGAGCAGCTGAAAAGTGAGTCAAATTTGATAGAAATTGCACCGGCCGCTTATTTGCGGGTGATGACTTTCAGTGCCTGTTCCTTGAACGATTGAGAAGGGGAGGCTGAACCACGGGCACCGGCATTATCGGCATTTTTACTTTCAATGTACTGGTCGTAAGGATCGCCGAAAAGCTGGTTGCCGGAAGGGTTTGTAAAGGTGTCATTGAGAATCTGAATATAGGTATTGGCCTCTTCGACAACGGTAGATAAGACCTTGCGGCTGTTTCGATTCCATCCGGAGGGACTGCTTTGAAACACACTCCGCCACCAACGACTGTTTTTTCTGAATGCCAGGGTATAGTTTAAGCGCAGGTTGGGGTCAGTTATATCTTCCAGGATCCGATTTTTAACACGTTCGGCAGCCTTGCGGCGGACCTGATAGTGGATGTAACCGGCCGCGATCAACAGGATAAGGGTGAATGTACCTTGAACGGCATCGTTACTGGCAAGAAGGTTGCTGAGAATGGGTATATTGAGGTGCAGGCCATTCCAGTACCCGGCCCACAGCGTGATCAGTAGAAAGGTCAGCAAAAGGCCCCCAAACACAATGGCATCGGCCCAAAGCACCGTGCGCCGCCATCCCTCGAGAAACTTGGTGATGCGTGAAACCATATCCTGCTCAATGGAATGGGCCGTCTTTCTCAGAATTCCGACGATACGGTAAGCCCGCTCAACCACCACCTGCTCGATGCGATCGTTGATCGATTTTCGATCGGCATCTCTACGGTTCTCCAAACGGATTCGAATGCGATCATTCTTGATTGGCAGTTCCAGTTCAGGATTATAGATGGCATAGCAGCTTCCGGTCGTCAGACCATACTGGGCGAGTGCACGTTTCCAGGCGGCATATACCTCTTCGGTGTTATCCTCGCGGGCCGTGTGATCGATTTGGTTGAGAATATAGAGGAATTTGGTGGCATCGCGGCGGATCAGGGTCGCTTTGACCAAATGCTGCAACGTGTCTTGCATCGATCCGGATTCGGGGTGGCGGGCATCGAAAAAGACAAGGACCAGATCCGACAGATCGATGATATGATTGGTGATGCGCAAAGTCGAGGATCGCTGCTCGTCAGCGTCGAAGCCCGGTGAATCGATGAGGATCCGGCCCCGCAGTTTTTCACTGGGGCAGGTTTTAAGCTGGAGATATTTGTCAATGTGGGCACTTTGTCCAAAATCCACTTCGTCGATGGCTTGGCTGATTTTATAAAGTGGAAATCGAGGATCTGCATCCAGTGCCAGCCCTGGCAGGGAGCGGACCTGATGATCGTTTGTGAAGCAAATAACGGTAAATTTGTCGTCAACCGCCTGGTTGCCGGTCGTCTGAAGCGGATATTTGAGAAAGGTATTTATGAAGGCCGACTTGCCCGAGGAATAGGTGCCCAGTATTGAGATCAGCGGCCACCACGGAATGCGACTGGTGTGTGATTCCTCGCGGTTAAAAAAACCCAGCTGCTGAGTGACCCTGTCGAGCTGTCGGAAGCTCTTTACGACGTCTGCCAACAGTGGATTTTCGCTTCTCAGATGATTTTCAAGGCTCTGGGGCAGTTGCCGAATGTCGTCTTCCCCGTTCATATCTCCTACTTCCTGTTATATTTTTAGAATATCAAATAATATCAGATAAGTGAATAAAGATCAATTTTTGGGGAATATGGTGGGAATGAATATTTAATATATTAATATAAGTGGGTTAGAAATTTTCCTAACCCATGAAATTGGTACGCCCGGCTGGATTCGAACCAGCGACTTTCAGCTCCGGAGGCTGACGCTCTATCCCCTGAGCTACGGGCGCGTGCGGGGATCAATTGAAACGCTTTTTTCTAACCACCTGCGGCTGGGAATTTTAGTTAATGGAATGTACCATCGATGTCAAGCGTGGATTTCTATCGCTTACAGGGATACCGGTGGTATCTGGCCGGTCAAGGCGGTTTTGGCTTCACCCACCACATAAAGAGAACCGGCGATGCAAACGGCGTCATCCGGTCCAGATGATTCTATGGCCGCGGCTACCGCCTGGTCGACATCCGGAATGACGTCGACTTGATTTGAGAGCTCTTTTGCGGCCGTTTGCAGGATTCCTGCTGGTAGAGCCCGTTGAATCTTGGGCTGTGTCACGATGACCCGTTGGCAGATCGGAACGAGAGCCTCGAGCATGGCGCGGTAAGGTTTGTCATCCAGGATGCCCACCACGAGTGTGATTCGGCGTCCCGCCAGGTTTGATTTGAGATATTTTGCGAGGGCACGGGCAGCGATCAAGTTGTGTGCACCGTCCAGAAGTGTCAGTGGTTTGTCCTTAACCATTTCAAGGCGGCCGGGCCAGCGAGTCTGGAGCAATGCCTTTTTGAGGCTGTCTTGGGTGAGTTGGCCAAGCTCCGGTGACAATATATCGCATCCCGCCAATGCCAGGGCGGTATTCTCCAACTGGTGTTGGCCGACCAGTGAAGCCATTAGTCCTGTCCACTTTGTCCGCGGGCTTTGGTAAGTGAATGTGCCTTGCGAGGTGCGCCTTACCCGGAAGTCTTTTCTCAGACGGTATAATGGTGCCTGCCGGGCGGCCGCGGCCGCAACGACAACATCGATGGCATTTTTTTGTTTGACGCCGGTGACCACCGGAACCCCCGGTTTTATGATTCCGGCTTTTTCAGAAGCGATCTGTCTGATGGAGGATCCGAGGTATTCGCTATGCTCCAGGGAGACATTGGTGATAATCGACAAGGCCGGATGAATAATATTGGTGGCATCCAGCCTGCCACCCATTCCGGTTTCGATAACAGCCCAGGCAACGCCCCGGCGTCTGAATTCATGCAACGCCATAGCGGTTGTGCATTCGAAAAAAGTCGGCTCGCGGTTGCCCTGGTGCACCGCTTTGACGGCCTTGTAAGCGGACAGAACATCTTCATCGTTGATCGGGGTACCGTTGACGACAATTCTTTCGTTGAAACGGACCAGGTGGGGTGATGTATAGAGACCGGTTTTATATCCACAGGTGCGCAGGATGGATGCCAAAGTGGCGGCCACAGAACCTTTGCCATTGGTTCCGGCCACATGAATTGTCTTGAAATTTTCATGAGGGTCGCCCAATTTAACCAGGATCTGGCGGATCGTTTCGAGGCCGAGCTTGATACCAAAGCGCCTCAAGTTGAACATTTCATTCAGGCATTCATTATAGGACTCGCTGGCGGACATCGAATATTCCCGTGATCTGACAAAAAACCCGGCGGGTTATTACCCGTCGGGTTTTAATAAAATTCCCATCAGATTATCTGCGGTAACGGTTCTTTCTTGAAGCTGCTAACCGCTCCCTTCGCAATGCTTCGCGTGCTTTACGGCGGCGGAATTCGCTGGGTTTCTCGTAGCTCTTTTTCAGCTTCAGCCGTTTGAAGAGGCCGTCGTTCTGAATTTTCTTTTTCAGAATACGCATTGCCTTTTCAATGTCATTGTCGTAGACCTTGACCGTGATTTCCTTCAATTATCTCGCCCCCTTCTTTCCACCAAATTCTTCGCACCAGCACGGTGGTTATTCATTTTAAACTTAACTATAAGCGAAAATACATAGCCCTTACCTGACGTGAATGCAAGAAAAAAATACTCATTCACAATATATTTTGAACGGTGAGCGGCCGCCACTTCAGATGGGATTTGACCACCGATACCGGGAATGGTGATGAGTAAACTTTGTGCACCCAAAGTACTGCGACAGCCTTTACTGTCATATTGTCACTGGGTTACCGAGTCGGATCCCAGTGCGGCAGGGCCGCCGATAAAAATCTTGACAGGCTGGACTGTTTCAGCCATTATTCCGCCCACCAACCACCAGTCGCTGCCCGGTTAGGCCGAGCATGATTGCTGAAGAAGCGACATATGCGGACCGGGCTGTTGTTCATCAGTAATTCACGCCGAACGTCAAACCTGCATATCACCTGACGTCGAGGCACATGAAACGGCAAAGGCCATATTTGACTATGATCGAATAGATAAGAAGGAGGAGAGAAGATGCGTCTGATACTTTTGGGCGGCCCCGGAGCGGGTAAGGGAACCCAGGCCAATTACATCAAAGAGAATTATCAGATCCCTCAGATTTCCACCGGAGACATGCTCCGTGCCGCTGTTAAGGCGGGTTCTGATTTGGGTAAAAAAGCCAAAGAATACATGGATTCCGGTGGGCTTGTTCCGGACGACGTCATTATCGGGTTGGTCAAGGAGCGTATCAAGGAAGCGGATTGCCAGAAAGGCTTTCTGTTTGACGGTTTCCCACGGACGATCCCGCAAGCCGATGCTATGAAAGAGGCCGGTGTTCCCATTGATGCCGTCGTGGACATCGATGTGCCGGATGGCGAGATTATCAAACGCATGAGCGGTCGGCGGGTTCACTTGGTGAGCGGTCGTACGTACCACGTTGTTTTTAATCCGCCCAAAGTCGAGGGTAAGGATGATGTCACCGGCGAGCCGTTAATCCAGAGGGAAGACGACAAAGAAGAAACGGTTCGCAAGCGCTTGGAAGTTTACCATGATCAGACCGAGCCGCTGATCGATTATTACAAGAAGTGGGAGAGTGCCGGCGAGGCGACGTCACCGAAATATGTAAAGATCGAAGGCGTTGGCAAGGTCGACGAGATCCGAGGCCAGATTTTCACGGCTCTGGATGTCGTCAAGGCCGCGCTATAATGATGCGTTGAATCATATCATCCAGCTTTCATTAAAAGGTTTCTTCGGCTGTGGGCAGGAAGAAACCTTTTCTTGTTTCGAAGTTCGCTCAACTGCAGGCAAACCGTCATCTTATACCACTTTACACTGTTCCGCATCGGTCGATACCCAAGCCAGCATCGATCCATCAGGTTTCAAACCGTCCGTCCCGCAGCAATTGGCTGGCCCGGTCCAGCGCTTCATTTTTCGAATGGATACGTCCTGCCAGTCGGTCGGTCTCGATGCGATTCAGCAGGAACTTGAACGTGGGAGAAGGTTTCAAGTTTAAACAAGCGATCAAGTCTTTTCCGGTGAGAAGTGGCGGTGCAACGCTGAGGGGTTTGAAGTTGAAGTAAAAACGCTGCAGCAAACCACGGGCGAATTCCGAGAACCCTTCACTGCGATCATCTGTTTCCTTGGAACTGGCGGCATCCGCAGCTGCAGCGTTCAGCAGTAAATCGGGCAATATATCGCCACTTGTCATGAACAAGCGGGTGACGGCCGTATGTGAAAGACGTTTTTTCTGGTAGGCGCTAAATAGAGTGAACGGTATTTTATGGTGTTGGATGATATGGTCAATATAATGCGCTTGGCGATTGGACATTCTCAGGCGATGGTAGATCTGGTGTGCCGCGCCGTTTTGCAAATACGGTTGAGTTCTGCAGGTACCGGGCGGCAATGTTGCGGAATCTTGCAGAAGGAGAGCGAATTTTAGCAGGGCCGCCGGGACAGTGGTTTGTGACAAAACGTCCGGGGATAGTTTATGGGGAATAATTGGCGAGGGATCGATCAGGAGCTTTTCCAGTTCCGAATAAGCGGCTTCAAAGGGGAGATCTCTTACCCTCGTTTGACGGCGCATCGATGGCTGGTTGCTTCCGAAATTGATTTCAGGGAGAATGGCCTGAAGCAAGCCGCATTGGACCATTTGGCTGACAAAGTGAACTGACCGTCTCGTCTCCAGGGTTTTCAACAATTCGGACCAGATCCTCTCACCCGCTGATCTGGCGATGAGCGCTGCCTGAGCTTGAATAGCTGCCGTTGTTTCTGCCGACAATTCAAAATCAAAAGCCGCCGCCATGCGAAAGGCCCGGACCAGACGGATCGGATCTTGCCTGAAAACCGTGTCTGAGACCATCTGGACGCGGCCAGATCGAAGGTCTTCGCGGCTATTTAAGACATCGATGATATCCCCTGTAGCCGCATCGACAGCCATGGCGTTGATGGTAAAGTCCCTGCGAATAAGATCAGCCTCAATCGTCGGACCGTTCAATCCTGAGACGTCGAAAACATTGGCGGGTGTTACCACCCTGTAAATCACTCGACCGGGTTTCCCAAGCGCGATAAGGCGACCTTTCGTCTGCGAAGCCAGGTGGCGCGCAAAACTTTCCGGGTCACCAGCTACAGCATAATCATAGTCCAGCGGCGACCTGCCGAGTAGAAGGTCCCTGACTGATCCGCCGACAATGTAAACGGATTGTGGGCTCACCTCCAGTGTCGCGCCGGGGGGTAGGAAATATTGTAGTCTTGCGGGCAGGGAGCGCATCATCCTCTTCGTCGATTGTTGAAATTTAATTCCTTAAGTAGTCTATAGGGCCAGCACAGAATGCCGGTTCTCAAATTGGAAATCGGACGGTTTTTATACCACTTTTCAAAAATGAATTCCGAAAACAGAAGGATGGTATAAGTGGTTGTCAAAAAAACGTTCGAATAACGGAACGCTTTTTTGACAACCACTATAGATCGTATTCGCCGGTGTGGTTCGTTTGGGACACTAATCCTAAGATTACATTACAGCAAAGCGGGGCGTTCGTCCACAGCAGGCGTTCGGCCGTCACGTATTATCGATCGAGACACCCAACCGGCATTGATACTGATATAAACAGTAAAAGTTTTTCCACAAATCGATATAAAACTGAGTAAAACCGCTTGACACCTCCATGTTTGTGATATAAAAATGTATATCCAATTTAAAACCCGCCAAATTTGGAGATAATATCAGAGCAGGTCTTCGTTAATTACACTCAGCATCCTCCAGCATAATAGGCACGAACTTTAGGTAGTTAACCGTTACGAGACGCGTTACACTGCCAGCGCACGTATATTACCCGACTGCGTTCGCCCGTGGAATGAAAATCACACAGTGAAAGACCCCCCCCGGATAACTGGGAAAAAATGCCGCCGCAAAAGCAGGACACTAAGAATCTATTGATTATAAAATATTTCCAGAACGTTATATCGAAACCACCACCACAGTAACGGGGAATCACATTAATGAACATTGCAGAGCTAAAAGAAAAGAAAATCAATGAGCTGGCCCGCATGGCGAAGGATTTCAGCATCGAAGGGGCTGCCGGCATGCGCAAACAGGAACTTATGTTTGCCCTATTGCAGCGCCAGATCGAGAAAAACGGCCTGATTTACGGCATAGGTACGCTGGAAATATTGCCCGACGGTTTCGGATTCCTGAGGTCTCCGGATTACAACTACCTTCCTGGCCCTGATGATATTTACGTTTCACCCTCCCAAATACGGCGGTTTAATCTGCGCACCGGTGACACCGTTTCGGGTCAGATAAGGCAACCCAAAGAATCGGAGCGCTATTTTGCGCTGCTGAAGGTCGAGGCGATCAACTATGAAGATCCCGAGGTGGCGCGGGAAAAAATTCTGTTTGACAACCTGACACCATTATATCCGAACCGCAAAATGAACATCGAAAACGGGGCCGACAATTATTCAACCCGCATCATGGATCTTTTGACACCGATCGGTTTCGGGCAGCGCGGTCTCATTGTTTCTCCGCCGCGGTCTGGAAAAACAATGCTGCTGCAGAACATCGCCAACAGCATTATCGCCTCCCACAAGGAGGTGGTACCGTTTGTGCTTTTGATTGACGAGCGTCCGGAAGAGGTGACCGATATGGCACGGACCGTTGACGCCGAGGTCATCAGTTCGACCTTTGATGAGCCCGCCGAACGGCACGTCCAAGTGGCCGAAATGGTCATTGAAAAGGCCAAGCGCCTCGTTGAGCACAAAAAGGATGTTGTCATCTTGCTTGACAGCATTACCCGGCTGGCTCGGGCCTACAATTCCGTGATGCCGCCCAGTGGGAAAATATTGTCCGGAGGTGTGGATTCGAATGCTCTCCAGCGTCCGAAGCGCTTTTTCGGGGCCGCCCGGAATATAGAAGAGGGCGGTTCGCTGACCATTGTCGCTACGGCATTGGTCGACACTGGCAGTCGGATGGATGAGGTCATTTTCGAAGAATTCAAGGGAACCGGCAACATGGAAATTCAGTTGGATCGCCGGCTGGCTGACAAGCGGGTCTTCCCGGCCATCGACATTAAGAAATCCGGTACTCGTAAAGAAGAGTTGCTGATGGAAGAAGGGATATTGAACCGCGTGTGGATATTGAGAAAACTTTTGTCTTCTCTAAATTCCGTCGATAGTATGGAATTTTTACTTGATAAAATGGCCGGAACCGCAGATAATGCAGACTTTTTGGGATCAATGAATGCATAAATTTTATATAGGGGGTTGAAATTAAAATGAAAACAGACATTCATCCGAAATATTCCCAGACATCGATAAAATGTGCCTGCGGAAATGAAATTGACGTCGGATCGACCAGAAAGGACATTCGGATTGAAATTTGTTCCAAATGCCACCCGTTTTTCACCGGCAAACAGAAACTGATCGATACAGCCGGTCGAATTGAGCGATTCCGTAAGAAATACGAAAAATTTCAAAAAAATCAGAACGCTTAAAAACACTTTAACAACCAGCACCTTCGTCCCTGAAAACCACGATACACATGATGTCGATAAGGGTATTGAAAACACGTGAAGAAGTGTTTTCAAGCATCTGTGTGAATCGTGGTTTTGTGTGTGAGCTTCAGGGAAAATGAGCACCCGGTGTCAATTCCGACCGCTGCTCGTGTTAACGGAGCAGTAAGGGATTCTGAGCGATGTTTGAAAATCTTAGCGGCGTTGAAGACCGTTTTCTGGAAATTGAAAAACTGATGGGAGATCCTGAGATCGTCAAGGACCAGGTGAGCTACCAGAAATACGTTCGCGAGCATGCTGAACTTAACAAAATCGTTTCAGCTTACCGGGAATATATAAAGGTACGTGACGATATCAAGGAAAGCGAAGATTTGCTGCAAGAGGGTGATGTGGAAATCAGGGAACTGGCGCGGGAGGAGCTCGACAAGTTGACAAATAAAGAGGAGGCCCTCGTGCAGGACCTTCGCATGTTGCTTATCCCAAAAGATCCGAACGACGAAAAAAATGTGGTGCTTGAAATTCGCGCCGGAACTGGTGGAGAAGAAGCGGCCCTGTTTGCGGCCGATCTTTACAGAATGTACATCCGTTATGCCGAAGGTAAAAACTGGAAGGTTGAAGTCCTCACTCATCACCCCACCGGTGTCGGCGGGTTGAAAGAGATCATCGCCACAATACAGGGGCGCGGCGCCTATAGTACTTTTAAATACGAGAGTGGTACTCATCGGGTTCAGCGTGTTCCGACAACCGAAACCCAGGGGCGGATACATACATCTGCCGTGACTGTGGCGGTCCTGCCTGAGGCCGAGGATGTTGAAGTCGAGATCGATGCCAGCGATCTGAAAATAGATGTTTACCGCTCTGCCGGACCCGGTGGCCAAAGCGTCAACACAACCGATTCGGCCGTACGCATCACGCATCTGCCAACCGGCCTCGTCGTAACCTGTCAGGATGAAAAATCCCAGTTAAAAAACAAAAACAAGGCGCTCAAGGTCCTGCGTGCCCGCCTGTTGGACCGCATAACACGCGAACAGAATGAAAAACGATCCCAGGAACGTAAGAATCAGGTTGGCAGCGGTGACCGCAGTCAAAGAATTCGAACCTACAATTTTCCCCAGGGCCGGGTGACTGACCATCGCATCGGGCTGACTCTCTACCGGCTTGAAAACATTCTCCAGGGCGACATCGAAGAAATAGTCCGGGAACTGACCACCCACTATCAAACGCAAGCACTACAAAATACGGAACTCGATGGCTTCCAAGGATGATGAATGGACAATCAAAAAGCTTCTCGAGTGGACCACTACCTACTTTCATTCCCGCGATATAGACAGCCCCAGGGCCACCGCTGAAATCCTCCTTGCGCATGTGCTCAATCTTCAGAGGATCGATCTCTACCTGCGCTACGACCAGCCCTTGATCAGTGCGGAACTGGTATACTTCAAGCAACTGATACGGCGCCGGGCTCTCAGAGAGCCGGTGGCATACATACTCGGGCGGCGGGAATTCTGGTCGATGGACCTGTCCGTATCACAGGACGTACTGATTCCGCGTCCCGAAACAGAGTGCCTGGTCGAACAGGCTCTATCGGTGCTGAACGCCAGTAACACGACCTGCTGTCCTCGAATTCTCGAGTTGGGAACAGGCTCGGGGGCCATAATTTTGGCACTGCTTGCCCGAGTGGGGTCAGTTGTCGGCATTGCCTCCGATATTTCATTTCGTGCACTGCAGGTAGCCAGAAACAATGCCCATTTGCACGGAATAGGAGACAAGGTTCACTTTCTTTGCGCAGATTGGACGCAACCGTTCAAAGGGCAATGCAGCTCTTTTGACATGATTGTAAGCAATCCGCCCTATATTCAAACTCATCAGATTCAGAACCTGCAACCCGAGATCCACCGTTATGAACCGCTTCAGGCTTTGGATGGCGGGGAGGATGGGCTGCGATGCCTACGAAAAATTGTTTTAGAAGCCCACCGGTTTATGCAGCCGGGTGGTGCTTTGCTGATGGAAATCGGTCACGACCAACGTCAGGCCGTGCAAAACATCATCATCGAATGCACGCATTATTTCGCGCCTGTTTTTTACACGGATTACGGTGGATACGATCGGGTCGTATGCGTCAGGAAAAAATCGTAAGCGCAAGACAAATCGTTGCAGTCGCGTGTGCATCATCTCGAGAAAACGCCTGTAGCCCAGAAATACTGAGTTGCTGACCTATGGTTTAAGCGCCATTGCCCAAGAATGCAGGTATTATTCAATAAATCTGGGCGGACCTTACGCTTGGGTCAGGTCTGCCTGTCACGTAAATGTCGCCTGTTAGCGACATTCGAGACCAAGGCCTTCAATAGAAGTTAAGCTGTCGTCCATCTTCCGTAAAGATCGAATTGCGAGGACCATGAGGCCTTTGATCTGGTCCGAATGGTGACATCGTCGACACTGATTTGGCTGGCGGCGGAACGGTCGGAAAATATTTCAGAAATATGTTGCGAATTCAATGGTATTTTGTTAGAAACGACAGATTTTTTATAACGCACAGCAATTTATAACCCCCACGCCTTTGGACCTTTTTCCCGGTGCTTTCACAAAGGGTGAAAGTCGGAAAGAGGGTAGAAAAGGGCGGCGGCAAAACCAATCGGAAGGGAGATTGAAATGGCTTACGTAACGATGAAAGAATTGTTGGAGGCCGGTGTCCATTTCGGCCATCAGACCAAAAGGTGGAACCCCAAGATGAAACCATATATCTTCGGGGCCAGAAACGGCATTTATATCGTCGATTTGCAGAAGACTGTTCGGATGTTCAAAACGGCTTATGATTTTATTGTCGACACAACCGCCAATGGAAAATCCGTCCTGTTTGTCGGTACCAAGAAGCAGGCGCGCGAATCAATATATGAAGAAGCCAATCGGTGTGAGATGTATTACGTGCACAATCGCTGGTTGGGAGGCATGCTGACCAATTTCCAGACCATTAAACAGAGTATCGACCGTCTCAATTATCTGAACGAAATTATGAATGACGGTTCGATAAATCTATTTCCCAAGAAGGAGAGATTGAAGCTCGAGAAAGAGCGCGTCAAACTGGATGCCAATCTCGGCGGCATACGCAGCATGAACCAGGTTCCCGGGGCCATTTTCATTATCGATCCCAAAAACGAAGCGATTGCCGTGCGGGAAGGCAAGCGGCTGGGTATTCCGATTGTCGCGATAGTGGACACCAACTGCGATCCGGATGATATTGATTACATTATCCCGGGCAACGATGATGCCATTCGAGCCATTCGGCTGGTTACGTCACGGATAGCCAACGCCTGTATAGAAGGCAAGGAGCGACTTGTTGAAAGGCGTCAGGCCGAAGCCGATAAAGAAACTGACGAAACCACCGATGCATCGGCTGCCGGTGCCGACCTCAAACCTGGAGAAAGAAAAGTCATCTCCGACGGGTCCGAAGGCCCTGTGGTCGAAATCATCAGAAGATCAGCAACCCCGGCGGTAGAAGAAGCCGAGGCTCCCCAAACAGCAGAAACGACTCAACCGGAAGATACAGGAGAGTAGAATATGGTTACGATCAGTGCGGATCTCGTCAAACAGCTCAGGGAAAAAACTGGAGCTGGTATTATGGACTGCAAGACAGCCCTTGCAGATAACAGTGGTGACATGGAAAAGGCTATCGAGTTCCTGCGTAAAAAAGGTCTGGCCACGGCGGCCAAGCGTGCCGGACGTGACGTATCGGAAGGTACGATCCAGTCATATATTCACATGGGTGGCAAGCTGGGCGTTATGGTAGAAGTGGGTTGTGAAACCGATTTTGTGGCCAAAAACGAGGATTTTCAGGAGTTTGCGCGCAATATTGCCATGCATATCACTGCGTCCAGTCCACTTGGAATCGTACCTGAAGACATTCCGCAGGAGATCATCGATAAAGAAATGGAGATCTATAAAGCCCAGGCCAAGGAGACCGGAAAGCCGGATAACATTCTGGAAAAGATCGCCCAGGGAAAACTGCAGAAATTCATCAAAGAAAACTGCCTGATGGATCAGCCCTATGTGCGTAACCCGGATATAACGGTTGCCGACCTCTTGAATGAATTGATCGCTAAAATCGGGGAAAATATCACAATTAAGCGGTTTGCAAGGTTCCAGGTCGGTGAGTCATGAGCGACCCGTGATCCTGAATCCTGTGAACGGAACGCGCCGCATTCGCCATGTACCGAGGAGCCTGCCATGCCACAACCCCAATACAAGAGAATACTTTTGAAACTCAGCGGTGAAGCCCTCATGGGAGAGCAGGAATTTGGTATCGATCCTGTGATGATCAAATATGTGGCCGGTGAAATCCAATCGGTGTTTGATCTCGGTGTGCAGATCGCCATCGTTGTCGGAGGGGGCAATATCTTTCGGGGTATTGCCGCCAGTTCTTACGGTATGGATCGCGCTTCCGCCGATCGAATGGGGATGCTGGCAACTGTCATTAACAGCCTGGCACTTCAAGATGCTCTTGAAAAAATAGGTATCCAGACACGCACCCAAACGGCCATAACCATGCACGAAGTGGCCGAACCGTATATATTGCGTCGTGCCCTGCGGCATCTTGAAAAGGGACGCGTCGTCCTGTTCGGGGCCGGAACGGGAAACCCGTACTTCACCACCGATACCGCAGCTGTTTTACGGGCTCAGGAGATACATGCCGAGATCCTGCTCAAGGCCACCAAGGTTGACGGCCTTTACGATTCGGATCCCGTGGTAAATCAGCAAGCCAAATTTCTGAAATGCATCAAATATATGGAAGTCATCGAAAAACAGTTGAAGGTCATGGACATGACGGCTATTTCGCTCGCCATGGACAATCAACTGCCGCTGGCGGTGTTTAACCTTAAAGTAAAAGGAAACATTAGGAAGGTCGTCTGCGGAGATGACGTAGGGACACGGATTTCCTGTTGAGGAAGACATGTTTCTAAATACGGAATTCCGCCAATTCGTTTGCACTTGACCCCACAACCGCGGAGAAAACCATGATTGAAGACATATTCCAAGAGACGCGTGAAAGCATGGGCAAATCGGTTGAAGCACTCAAGAGAGAATTTCAGAGGGTTAGAACTGGGCGGGCATCGCTGTCGATATTGGATGGCATTCGGGTTGACTACTACGGAACGCCGACACCCCTGAATCAAATGGCTACCCTGGCAGTGCCGGAAAGTCGACTGATTACCATCCAGCCTTGGGATACATCCGTGATCATGGAGACCGAAAAATCCATACTAAAATCCGATTTAGGACTGACCCCTTCGAGCGACGGTAAGATTATACGAATCGCCATCCCGCCACTGACCGAGGAACGACGCAAAGATCTGGTCAAAGTGGTCAACAAGATGTGTGAAGATCACAAAGTCGCCGTAAGGAATATCCGGCGAGATTCGAACGAAATGCTCAAAGAACTCAAAAAAGAAGGCGATATATCGGAAGACGAAGCCTTCAAGGCCCAAGAGCAGATCCAGAAAATTACTGACGACAACATCAACCTCATCGACCAGGTCACCAAAGAGAAAGAAAAGGAGATCCTTGAATTCTAGCGCCGTCAATCCAGCCGCCAGCGGTTTGAATCCGGATAAACTGCCGGTGCACGTGGCTGTCATCATGGACGGCAATGGCC
The DNA here is from genome assembly GCA_963719015.1 of uncultured delta proteobacterium. Lineage (GTDB taxonomy): Bacteria > Desulfobacterota > Desulfobacteria > Desulfobacterales > SG8-13 > JARFQH01. Next base: position 142,635 of record CAVRBA010000010.1, read on the forward strand.
GATGGGCGAAAAAGAGGTTAATGAATCGGATCCATGGCCATGAAAAGGGAGCCGAAACTGTCCGCACGATCGTGCGGGCCAGCCGTGAGATCGGGATTTCCCACCTGACGCTATATGCGTTTTCAACCGAGAACTGGCAGCGGCCCAAGGCTGAAGTCTATGCATTGATGAAACTCCTGAAACACTTTCTGAATTCAGAACAGGAAGAGTTGATGGAGAACAACATCCGCTTGAATGCCATAGGAGAGGTCGACCGCCTGGCAGACGATGTGAAGGGTGCGCTGATTGAAACAATGCGTCTGACAGAGCGAAACGATGCCATGACGCTTCACCTGGCATTGAGCTACGGCAGCCGATTCGAAATCGTCCGCATGGTCAGATCGCTTTTACAAAAATCGCTTAACCAAAATCTGAGACCGGAAGATGTCACGGAAGATCTTATTTCCGACCATCTTTACACCGCAGGGATACCCGATCCGGATGTTTTAATCCGGACCAGCGGCGAGATGCGGATCAGTAATTTCCTTCTCTGGCAGATTGCCTATACGGAGTTATTCATAACACCCACCCTGTGGCCTGATTTCAGTAAAGATGAGTTTATCGAGATACTTAGAAATTACCAGCTGAGGGATCGCCGTTACGGAAAGATTGATGCGTAACGCGTCTTGTCCATGACCTGGATTGCCACTGATATCCAGGCGCGACTCACACAACCATTAAGGCAACATTCAAAATATGCATAAAAAGCGGTGGATAACCGGACTGGTCGCCTCGCCATTTCTTATATTTTTCATACAACAAGGCGGCATATGGCTTTTTATGCTCGTGGTCGCAGCAGCAGAGCTCGGGCTGTGGGAGTATTATCGAATCATGCGGGGAGAAGACGAAAAGATTGTCTCGGGCCTTCCCGTCATTGGTTTTTGTTCCGTTGTGTTGGTCCTCTATGCGGCCTACAGGAACGCCCCTGATCTGATGGCAATAGCTCTGGCTTTCAATCTATTGGCCTGCGCCCTGTTGGTCATTCTAAGGTTCGGTACTGCGCCGAATATGATCAAATCCTTGACTAAGCAAGTCCTTGGGGTCACATATATTCCCTTCTTTCTCGCTTTCCTGATCCTTATTCGTAATAGCACGGACGGTATCGTATGGGTCTATTTTCTCCTGGTGATCGTCTTTGCCGGGGATATCAGTGCACTGTATGTCGGTTCAGCCATCGGTCGCCACAAATTGAGTCCGGCAGTAAGTCCGGGCAAGACTATAGAGGGATCGCTCGGTGGCCTGGCCGCCAATTTAGGTGTCGGTTGTCTGATCAAACTTTTCTTTTTACCGGCACTTAACTGGCCCCAAACGGTTTTGTTCTGCCTTTTGATCGGTGCGGCCGGACAGGTCGGTGACCTTTTCGAGTCTGTTCTTAAACGATCGTCACAGGTTAAGGATTCAGGCGGATTGCTGCCTGGTCACGGTGGTATCCTCGATCGTATCGACGCGCTTCTGTTTGCAGCGCCTATTGCCTATTTATTCAAAATACATATATTTTAGACTTCGGCATAATTCCAGGATCGGTCGCGCAGGGGGCGCTGATGCTTCAAGAAATCATAACGGACAGCCATTCATGAAACGTCTGAGTATCCTCGGTTCGACAGGATCCATCGGTCGGAACACCCTTGAAGTTGTGGCCCGTTTTCCGGAAAAATATTCGGTTGCGGCCTTGGCGGCAAAATCCAATCTTACGTTGTTATGCGAGCAGATCCGTCGATTCAAACCCGAACTGGCTGTCGTATATGACGAGATGTTGGCCGCCGAGTTAAAGAATATGCTGCCGAGCAGCGAGGTGCCGCGGATTCTCTTCGGAACGGATGGCTACCGGGCGGCCGCTGCCTTGGCTTCTGCAGACATGGTCGTTACGGCCATGGTCGGCGCCGCCGGTGTCCTGCCGACTCTGGCGGCAATCGACGCCGGACATGATATCGCCTTGGCCAATAAAGAGACCCTTGTGGTGGCCGGTGAAATCGTCATGCAAAAGGCCGCCGCCCGCAAGATCAACATCGTACCGGTGGATAGCGAACACAGCGCCATCTTTCAATGTCTTGCCGGCAATCGGTCTCAGGATGTGGACAAAATTATTCTGACCGCTTCCGGCGGTCCGTTTGCAAATACTTCGGCCGATGCTATGGCTGCGATTACTCCCGAAGCGGCGTTGAAGCATCCCAATTGGCAGATGGGGCCGAAGATTACCATCGATTCAGCGACGCTGATGAATAAGGGACTCGAGGTCATCGAGGCCAAGTGGCTTTTCGGTGTTTCCCTGTCACAAGTAGAGGTCGTGGTCCACCCGCAAAGCATCATTCATTCCATGGTCGCTTACCGGGACGGCTCTATTCTTGCGCAATTGGGTATTCCGGACATGAAAGGCGCCATCGCATTTGCCCTGTCCCATCCGGAACGGTTGCCACTCGGGCAACCCTTACCGGATTTCACCGGGAGCGGCGGAATCGGTGGGTTGACCTTTCAGTTGCCGGACAAAGAAAAATTTCCCTGCCTTGAACTGGCATACGGCGCGGCTGAATCCGGAGGGACGATGCCGGCCGTTATGAATGCCGCCAACGAAATTGCGGTGGCGGCGTTTCTTAAACACAGGATCTCTTTCACACATATACCGGAGATCATCCGCATTGTCATGGATGCCCACCCGGTCACAGCCAATCCTGACATCGAGGCGCTAATTGAAGCTGACCGGTGGTCACGGGCAATAACTCTAAAGCAGATCGACGTTAATTAAGAGAAGATTTCTATGGGTACAAATATCTTTGCATTTATCATTGTTCTTGGTGTCCTCATCTTCTTTCATGAATTGGGACATTTTCTGGTTGCCCGGTTTTTCGGTGTAGGAGTGGAAAAGTTTTCACTTGGATTTGGGCCCAAGATTTTCGGAAAAAAGGTCGGTATCACCGACTATCGTATCTCCGCCATTCCTCTCGGCGGTTATGTCAAAATGGTCGGAGAAGAACCGGACGCCGAGGTCGAACCTGATCAAGTTTCCCTCTCTTTTACCCACAAGCACGTTCTCAAGCGGATTCTTATCGTCGCCGCTGGCCCTGTATTCAACGTTTTATTGGCGGTTTTGATTTTTTACGGAATATTCCAGATTTCTGGAACGATCATTCTCAAACCGATCATCGGTGATGTCCAGGACGGTACACCGGCCCAAGCGGCCGGTCTAAAAAAGGGCGATGATATCGTCGACATAAATGGCACACCGGTGGATAGTTGGGATAAGATGGCCAGTATCATTGCCGACAGCAAGGGATCGCCGCTCGAGGTGACGATCCGCAGTGACGGAACGAGCCGGGTCGCACAGTTGACGCCTATTCTAAAGACAACCAAGAATATTTTTGGAGAAGACATACCCCGCTATGTAATTGGCATTACGGCTGCCGGTGAAACCTACACCCAGAAGCTCAACCCTCTCGGAGCCATAACCGAAAGTATAATTCAAACATACAACATCATAGAGTTGACAGTTGTCAGTGTCGCTAAAATCATCCAGGGATCGGTGTCGACCAAGACCATCGGTGGTCCGATAATGATCGCCGAACTGGCCGGACAGCAGGCCAAACTCGGTGCGATGAACCTGCTGTTCTTCATTGCGCTGATCAGTATCAATCTGGCCATACTCAATATTCTACCGATACCTGTACTGGACGGCGGTCATCTGCTGTTTTTTACGATCGAGCTGATCATCGGCAGGCCGGTTAACATACGGATTCGTGAGGTCTCGCAGCAGGCCGGTATGTTTGTTTTGATTCTACTGATGATTTTTGTTTTCTATAACGATATCACCAGAATATTCTCTGGTCAGTAAAAGCCGCCGATGCCGGGGCAAGCGTTGTACATACAGCCTATCTTTCTTCTTTCAATCAATAATTCGACAGCTGAGCGATCGCTATGCCACACCGACTCGAAATTGCCCTGAAGACTCACCTGGTTGATGCAGAAGGTGAGGGAGTAAAGCACAAGGCTCTGAATTATTTTAATATTAAGATAGAAACTGTTCGCACCGTAAATGTGTTGACCCTCGACCTCGACTTCTCCCAAGTCCAGTTGAACAAAATCCAGACTGAGATCTTTACCAATCCGGTCACTCAAATGTCATCTTTTGAACCGCTGCCGGTTGATTTTGACTGGATTATTTGGGTGGGTTTTCGCCCTGGAGTGCGTGATAATCCGGGCAGTACTGCGAGGGAAGCGATTGAAGACCTTTTGGGACAAATGTTGCCAGATGACGCCGCCATCTACACGTCAAAGAGATACTGCCTCAAAGGTCCCGCATTGGCGGCAGCGGAAGTAGACGCTATTGCCGGTGAGCTTCTGGCCAACGATATCATTCAACAATGGAAAATATATTCGATAAGCGACTGGGACCCGAAGGTTGGGGTCGGATTCATCGTGCCCAAAGTCAGGTTGAATCACACCCCGACGGTCACGACGATTCCCATCGATAGTGATTCATCGCTTAAACGGATCAGCGCCGAACGCAACCTGGCGCTGAACCCCCATGACATTCCGATCGTCCGCGACTATTTCCTGCAACCTGAGGTTAAAGTCGCGCGGGCGAGTGCAGGCCTATCGGATCCCACGGACGTCGAATTGGAATACATATCCCAGGCGCGCAGTGACCACTGCAATCACAACACCTTCAGGGGGATGTTCCATTACGTTGACTTGGACACAGGTGAAAAGTTTAAAGTTGACAACCTTTTTAAAACCTTCATCGAGGCGCCGACACTCGCTTTACAAAAACAGAAGCCCTGGGTGGTATCCGTTCTCTGGGACAATGCCGGTGCCGGTCGATTCGATCACGACCACTATTACACCATTACCGGTGAAACCCACAATTCCCCTTCCAACATGGAAGCGTACGGCGGTGCCATCACCGGTATCGTCGGTGTTTATCGGGATCCCTTGGGCACGGGGAAAGGATCCCGGCTGGTCATGGGCGGCTTTGGATATTGCGTCGGTCCGAGAGATTACTCCGGCAATCTGCGGCCGCACTTGCACCCCAAACGCTTGTTGGACGGTGTGATCGAGGGGGTGCGGGACGGCGGAAACAAATCCGGTATCCCGACAACGGTCGGTCAGGTGCTTTTCGATCGTGGATATCTGGGTAAATGCCTGGTCTTTGTAACGGCCGTGGGTATCATGCCGACAAGTATTGCTGGGCAACCAACCGAACAAAAGCTTACGGCTCCGGGAGAGCTTGTAATCATGTGCGGCGGGCGGGTCGGTAAGGACGGCATCCATGGTGTGACGGCCTCTTCTGAGACGTATTCCGAAAATACGCCCGCCGGACACGTTCAGATCGGTGACCCGTACACGCAGAAGAAAATGCATGACTTCCTGCTGGAAGCGCGGGATCAGGGCTTGATACAATTTATCACTGACAACGGGGGTGGGGGACTATCATCCTCTGTCGGTGAGTCAGCCTGCTTTTCCAATGGATGTGAAATCGAGCTGGACAAGGTTCCGTTGAAGTACGAAGGCCTCGACCAATGGGAAATATGGGTGTCTGAATCCCAGGAGCGGATGACAGTAGCGGTGCACCCTGATAACCTGGCCGCCTTTATGGCGCTCTCCACTAAGCATGCTGTCGAAAGCACGGTTATTGGTCGCTATACCGATACCGGCAAGCTCCATATCACCTACAACGGAAAAACCTGCGCGTTCGTCGATCTCAGTCTGCTCGAATCCGGATTTCCCCAGTGGCAGTTCGATGCCCGCTGGCAATCGGCGGAAAAACGCGGACTGTTTGAGCCGGTGCTCAAGGAACCGACGGGTGTCGCCCCGCTCCTGCTTGACATGCTGGGGCGTCCAAATATTTGTTCCAAAGAATGGATATTCCGCCAGTACGATCATGAAGTGCAGGGCGGAAGCGTTATAAAACCGCTTGTGGGTGCAGAGCGGGATGTCAGCAGCGATGCCTCGGTAACCCGACCGGTGTTGACCTCCGAAAGAGGACTGGCTATGGCCCAGGCGCTCCTGCCGTCGTATTCATCCATCGATGCGTATCACATGACGGCCTGCACCATCGATGAAGCGGTGCGTCGTCTGCTGTCGGTCGGTGCCCGTCTCGAACATATCGGCGGGGTCGACAATTTCTGCTGGCCAAACATTCAATACGATCCGGTTCTCAATCCGGATGGACGTTTTAAGGCGGCCCAGCTTGTACGTGCCTGCAGCGCTCTAAAGGATATGTGCCTGGCCTATGGGGTTCCTTTATTGTCCGGTAAAGACAGCATGTATGTCGATGGTCACCTGCCGGGTCGTTATGGTGAGGTTCACAAGGTTTCCGCTTTAGAAACCATGCAGTTCACCACTATCGGCGTGATCGATGATGTGTCCAAATGTGTGACCATGGAAAGCAAGGTACCCGGTGACCTGGTATACATCCTGGGGCTTACGCGTGACGAGCTTGGCGCATCGGAATACTACGCACATCTCGGCCATACCGGGTTGAATGTTCCGCAGGTGGACGTCGCGGAATTTAAAAAAGTATACGAGGCCCTGGAACATGCGGTCGATAGGGAGTTGACCGCATCGATTCACGGGATCTACAGGGGCGGGCTCGGTATCCATCTGGCCCTGGTTGCCATGGCCGGAAATCTCGGGTTGGAGGCGGCACTCGCTTTGTTGCCTTGCGAAGGGGTTATTCGAAATGACACGGCTCTTTTTTCAGAAACTGCCGGTCGGTTTGTCGTTACGGTCGACCCGGCACGACGTGACCCTTTCGAGGCGCTGTTCAAGAATTTGCCATGCGCCTGTGTGGGGCATATCACCGAAAAACCGGTACTTACCCTTAAGGGATTGGACCATCGCGTCATCGTGTCGCTGCCGGTTTCGGATCTGAAGGCGGCGTGGGAAAGACCATTCGGTAATCTTATTTAGACTGTATATAGCTAGATTATTCTTCAGCATATCTGAACAAAAAAGAGATGATATCCCATATTACTGGAGACTGAATGAACGCGGTAAAAGCACTGGTTCTCACAGGATACGGATTGAACTGTGACACGGAAACCGCGCATGCCTTCAAACTGGCAGGCGCATCACCCACAAGGATTCACATAAACTCCTTGATTGACGGCAGTGCGAAGCTCGCTGACTACGATATACTGACCTTTGTCGGTGGGTTCAGCTGGGGGGATGATCACGGCGCTGGTGTCATACAGGCCGTACGTCTCAAGACCAACATCGGGAGTCAGATCCTTGAATTCGTTGACAACGGCAACCTCGTGCTAGGGATTTGCAATGGTTTCCAAGCACTGGTGAATCTGGGGTTACTGCCCGGTTTCGATAATGACTACATCAGCCGCTCGGTTGCATTGACTTTCAACGATTGCGGTAATTTCCGTGATGATTGGGTGGCGCTGGCTGTCAATGGAGACTCTCCCTGCGTATTCACACGGGGGATTGACCGGATCGATCTGCCCGTCAGGCACGGTGAAGGGAAATTTTACGCTGAAACCGATAGCATTGAGCGGCTTATCCGACAGAACCAGGTGGTTCTGCGTTATGCCACACCGGAGGGTCAACCGGCTGATTTGCGATTTCCCTTCAACCCCAACGGTTCCGTGGACGATATTGCCGGAATCTGTGATCAGACCGGTCGTGTGTTCGGTCTAATGCCGCATCCGGAAGCCTATAACCACTTCACCAATCACCCCGATTGGGCCCGGCAAAAAGAGCTTTTGAGAAGAAACAATCAGGCCACTGCGCTGAGTTCCAGGATTACGCCGGGCATAAAGATATTCTCCAATGCGGTCGACTTCATCAATCACAGATGATCGACCCATTACTTCCTCCGTCCCCACATAAAGCTCAAATAAGGTTTTCTACTTGAGGATCTTTGCGCTATCCGGGCAGTGGGCCATTCCCTGAAAAAATCTCCTGAAATTTTAAGTTATACTGCTTTCCAAAAATAAATTCCGAAATACGGTGGGTGGTATAAGTGGTTGTAGAAAAAAATGTTCGCATAACGGAACGTTTTTTTTACAACCACTATAATCCTTCAGCTGACAACTCCCCCTTACTTTACTTAAGTGAAAGTTTTGTATTGTCACCCCGGCGCATTGCAGATAGATCTGCCCTCGAATGCCATCCGGTTCTTGTGACGTTTTGAAGCCGATAGAATCCACTTTTTCGTGATTTACTTTTCATGTGGGCCAGATGAATAAAGCGCCTGGAAATCTAAAATGTCTCGGTTTTACGCTCGTTGAACTCATGGTGGTCCTCTCCATCATTGCAGTTCTGGCCGTTGCGACCATATCGAATTTGAGCGCCAGTATACCCCGCTACAGGCTCAGAGAGGCGGTAACCGAAATTTTGTCGACACTTCAATGCGCGCGCTTGCGCGCTGTCAAGGAAAACAGCTTGGTCGTCGTTCTCTTTGATCCCGATGGAAACGGCCACCTCGATGGTGATTACATCGCCTTTGTCGACAACGGGAACGGGGGACCGGGCGACTGGGTCTGGCAGCCAGAGACCGGTGAGTCTTTGGTTAACCGAGGTCGCTTACCTGAAGGTGTTCATCTTACGCGCACCAGTTTTGCAAAAAACCGTTTGCGATTTAACAGCCAGGGTCACCTGATGGGCATAAACCGCAGCATTTATCTAAAGAACGCCGATGGCCAGACCAGAAAGATCACGGTTTATGCATCGGGCAACATTCGGGCATTCTAATCCATGATGCACATAAAAAATTCATTGCCGGGAAAACATATCATTCCGTGTTACATCGCCCCGAAATCCGGTGTGCGCGCCCATCGATCGGTAACAATGACCGTTAGCGCCGGCTGTACAACTTTGCTTCTTACCGAAAACCCCGGGGAGATATCCTCGACGGCCGCACGGACGTCCGCCTGCAGTGGCTACACCCTGGTAGAACTCATGGTTGCCTTGGCCGTCACCGGTATTCTTCTTGCCGCTGTTTGTCTGGCATTTGGGTCCCAGCAGAAGACCCTGACGGAACAGGGGATGATGGTTGACATCCTTCAAAGTACCCGAGCGGCCTTAAGTCTGATGCAGCATGATATCCGTATGGCTGGCTATGATGCCACTTGGAATGACACCAACGATGACGGGCTGGACGACCGCCGCCTTAACGATCAGATTGACAATGATTGCGACGGACGTGTCGATCACGATGATCTCGAAGCCGATGAGCACGAAAACCTGGTGCATTTTACCGCTGCTCAAGCCCACTATCTACAGTTTCGTCTCGACCGTCTGAGAGACGGTGATGTTTGCGACTCCGCAGATCTCATCGGGTTCGGTTTTTCGAGTGCCCGTGATCGCAACCGGGATGGTATTGCCGATACAGGTGCGGCTCCTTTGGGGCGCAGTATCGGCGCTTCGGGCCTGCAACCCCTGGCAGAGAACATCCAGGCCGTGGCCTTCGGGTATGCATTCGATGACGACAATGGGGCCGTATTACCGGACGGAGAAATTGATACCGTCTCCGGAAATATTCTTTGGGGGTATGATGGCGACGGTGACGGATATCTGGACACGCTGCTCGACAGCAACAACGACGGGGCCATCGATGCTGGCGACGATCTAAATGGCGACGGTCGGATCAACGATACGCAGTTGGCCCATGCGGTCCCGATCCACCGGGTGCGGGCAGTAGCGATTTGGTTGTTGGCGCGCACCAGCGCTCCTGTGCGCGATCGCCATGATCGGGCGACCTATGTGGTGGGCAACAAGATTCTAACACCTCGGGATCGGTACAAGCGGGAGCTGATGACAACGATTGTTTACTGCCGAAACCTTGGGTTGCGTTAGTTTCCGTCCGCAAATAGCCCTTTTTTGCAATTTCGGCGTCAATCGTCGGAATCGCTTGTGCGGCATACACGAGTGCGCCTCCGCACAATTCCTTGATATTCTTGAACTTGCACTAAATTGCTTATTTCTGGATCGGAAACTTCTTTGTGTCTCAGAGTCATTCGTGGTTGGGCACTCGCTATTCCCAGTGCGAAAGGGCAATTAGTTGGAGGTACGAGTCATGGAACTTCACTTCACCCCACCGATCGATGTATTTGGCAAAAATAACCAGTCGGGTTTTACGATGATAGAAGTATTAATCGCCATGGCCCTGTTTATGATCGGAATCCTCTCTCTGACGGGATTGCAGGCTACCTGTATCAGCGGCAATGCTTCGGCGCGGATACAAACCGAGGCGACGGCGATCGGGACACAGATGGTTGAACAGTTGCGGATGCTTCCCGAAGACCACTCTGATCTTGATGCGAGCGGTAATCCTCACGAGCTGAAAAGAAATGGATCCCAATCCTATACGATACGTTGGGAGATTACGGAAAGCGCTTCGGCTACTGATGTTAAGGCGCTAAAGGTCACTGTTATACCGGATAATCGGGTCAATGGGATACCCGTGACAATCAGTACTATGCTGGCCAGATAACGGAGTGACGAGCATGCGTTATAAACTGCCACTATTCGGCAACGAGGCAGGTTCGATTCTGGTGGTCACAATCATGGTTTTGGTTTTGATGACGATCGTGGCATTCACCGCTGTGCGAAGCAGCACGGTAGAGGTGGAGATATCCGGCAATCAACTGTTACACCAGAAGTATTTCTTTGCGGCCGAGGCCGGGATCGATCATGCCGTAAATTCGCTGAAAGAAGAGTTCATTACAGCCAATACGAGTCCGTTAAGTAACGGGATGGCTGCCAGTTGGAATTTTGCTTTTGCCGGAGGCGACCGGGTGACAGACACTGCGGACGATGCCATCGACACGGATGAAGATGGATTGGGCAGTTATTCTGAGAGTGCCGTGTGGATCGAGAATACGGCGCTTGAGAAGATCACCTACCGGGTAATGCTGTGGAATAACGATGATTCAGAAGTGGGGGGGTCGTATCGAGACGACCAGGACGGGTTGGTATGGGTCCGCTGCGACGCGACCAGCCCCAGGGGCGGGGGGGCGAGTATCCAGGTTTTATTGCAGGGGAAAGCTAGCGGTCCGGTGATTGTCGACTACACGGCCCAGGCCGGTGCCGGCGCCGGAAACAATTTTGTTTCTAACGATTTGGATCCGATTACAGAGTTTAGGCGGCAGCTGTGACCTTCCAGAGGGGGTATTTATAAATGCGATACAAAATCGGGATACAGAAAGGAAGACAGAGATTTATGGCAAACATGTCAATGGCGATTCCCTTTGTGTTGCTGATCGTAATGCCGATTTTGGCAGATGATGTGTCACCTGGTATGACCGCCTTCGGTGGCGTTGATTTGACTCTCGCGGGTGATATGGCTCCGCAGACGATGGGATGTGGAACCAATGTATCTGCACTTTACACCGGCGGGTTTGATCCGCAGCACTTTGAATGGGTCAACGTGGATGTCGATAAATGGGGTTACATGTCCTTGAAATTTTGAACGATATGAGCGGGTTGCCGGGCAAGGTGGTCATTCCGTTCGAGCAAGAGGTTTATGCGACTTTCATTTCAGAGAAGTCCAGATACACGTCCGATCTGGGCTGGATGCTCTACGCTGACGCTATTGATGCAAGCGGTGAATTTCGGGGATGGGACACCATCGACGAGAGAAACAAACACATCATCTTTCGGCATGTGGTCGACAATGACGTCAGTGACGCCTGCTGTGGCAACGGTGACGGCATCCTGGCCACGGACTATGGTAACGGTGATTTTCCGATCGACAGCGAAACCGGTCTATTTGGCTATGCCGACGGGAGCGGGACCACGTTTCTAATTGACCGGGATGGTCGTGTCACACCCCGTGACATGAAAAAACGGATCGGTCGGTTTGCCGCCGGCAGCGAGATTGTCTTCTTCCTGGCCACCAGATTCCCTGGAAAATCCGCAGGTGTATTTCAGCAAGCCCTGGAGCCAAGATTCATATATAGCCTGTGTACCGCCAGACGGCAGTCCCCTATGGGCTGACCAGGCTAGGGGGATATTTCACAAGCTTTTTCATCTGGCTGGAGTCCGTGAAGATGAAGCCTGTTTAACGGAAACAGGTTGGCTGGAGCAACCGGTGATCGATCGCTTATCGAACGAATTTGGCCTGCCGCTATTCGGGGATTACCGTTTACCCCTGATCGTCGGGGAATCTTTTCCCCACATGATCGGTGGGCCGTCGGAAAGAAATGCCAACCAGTGGGTTTATGGATTCGAAGACGCGGAACCCGCAGTCGGAGTGCCGGATATGGATTTCAACGATTTGGTGTTCCTTGTTGATCGGCCAAACGGCGGTTCAGCGGCACTGAACCCGTCACAGGCCATAAGACCTGGTGAAGCCGGTGCCTTTTTTACGTCGATCGACCTGGAGGTTTGCGATTATCAACCCGCGCGAGACTGTGCCGACCAGACCTCATTGACCTATTTTGTATCGGTTGATCTGGGAACCACCTGGATCGCGGTGAATGGTTGGGACAGCGGTTATTTGATTTCTTTGAATCCAGAAGGCGCCGTCTTAAGAGGTAATGCCATTGATCCGGAGGCCTTAGAAGCGGAGGACCATGAATATACCTGCCGCAAACGTCGGATAGACCTGATCAAAAGAGGTCTTACCGGCAACCGGCTGCTGTGGAAAGTTGTAATGACGAGCGCCAGTCACGATTGTTCACCGCAGGTACTCGAGGTGCAGATCAATGCTGCGACTGCCACAAGTCTTTTTTTGCCTGCTGCTGCTCCTGTGGTGCAAGCCAACGTCATTTATACGGGATTAGTCGAGACACCGGCCATTGGCTGGCATGAGCACGCCATCCGCGGCCACTTGACAGCCAGAGAGATTTATCATCCGGCCCAGCCGGATCGGACGCTGCCTGAGCAACACATTCTCTGGGACGCAGGCGAGGTACTGGCGGGTTTGGATCCTGATAAACGAACCATTTTCTTCCCAGACATCGATGTCCATCGCGTTGTTAAACAACATTTGATCGATGATAGCGGGCGCGAGATATTCGGTGACGGAATTCGGACCGCCTTTAAAGGTGTTTTCGCTCACCAACCGGTTCTAGGGTCTTCGGTGCGGATATACGACGGTCGGCCGGAAGTTTTTACCGACCAGAAACCTCTATCGTTAGCAGGGAGTTTTGGTGGTAACGGTGTCGTCGATTACACTACTGGCAAATGGGAGATATGGTTCAGCCATCCACCAGCTGTCGGTGTGCCGGTTGTGGCCGATTACAGCTGGTACACCCTGGGTCGATCGAAGAAAACTTTTCAGCCGGGCCAGGTGACCAACACGATGTTGGTCCTGTCGGATGAATATGTCTGGCCGGACGGTTTTTTACACGATTTCAATGGGGACGCTGCCTTTGACACAACGGATCGGCAGGCCGACGCCGAATGGCTGGTTCAGTGGACCAGGGGCGATCGTCGGCCGGAAGTTGGCGTTACGAAGGACTGGCTGCTGACCGGAATCGGGCCGTCAGTACCGGCACTTTTGGTGCCACCCGGATACCCCCGGTGGCTTTCGGGAACCGCGGTGACAGATAATGAACGGCAGGGCTATGTCGAATTCCGGGAAGCCCATAAAGAACGGGATAGTGTGTTGTTTGTCGGGTCAGGCGGTGGTTTTTTGCATGCTTTGGATGCGGGCAAATTCCGCTACGGCGACAACCCGGAAACCCCCGTTATCAGAGAAAACCGTGGTTACTTTGCATGGGAGTCCAAGACGGCCGACAGCCCGTCATACTGTGAGAATTACAGTGGATCCAAGTGCCCCGATTACGGTTCCGGCAGGGAGATGTGGGCTTTCATTCCGGCTAACTTGTTGCCGCAGTTGAAAAATTATGTGTTGAGCGGCGGCAGCCGGATTTCCGTGGATATCTCGCCGGTGATATCCGACGTTTATATCGACACCGACGGTGATGGACGGAGTGACTCCTGGCGCACTGTGATCGTTGGAACTGTGGGCAACCCCGGACTGAGTGTTTTTTGCCTGGATGTGACAGATCCACATGAACCGGCTTTTCTGTGGGAAAAACCGCTGGCAGATTTCAACCGTGATGGCCTACCTCCGGCGGTGGCGCGGATCGGGCGGATACGTCATCCACAGACCGGTGAACCCATCTGGACCGCGTTTATTAGCACCGGAAGACTGGCAGAAAAAGGAAATTATCCCGCTGTTTACCTGCTCGATATATCCAATGGAAATGTGATTCAGAAGGTTTCGTTAGATGCAGCAGTCGATCTGAACGGGGATGGGATGTTGGATGCTGATGAGGCCAGTTACGGGCGCGGAGGGATTCTCAGCGGTCAACCGGCCATCGTCGATACGGACAACAACGGATTTGTCGACCGTGTATATGTGGCTTCATCCCACGGTTTGGTATACAAGCTCAACATTCCGGATGACCTGCAAGATTTGGTTGATGGGGTTTTCCAATTGCGTGATCAACACCGATATCACCGATGCCAACGGGCGGTCAATTTCTCCGGAACACCGTTGGCAGCCAATTTATGCTTCACCCACGGTTACGGTTGAGGCTGGAATAGTTGAGAACGGCGAAATGACCCCCACAGTGCGGGTGTTTGTGGGGACAGGCGACAGCCCGTATCAAGCTGATATGATCGAAGACACTCTGGCTCAGAATCTGTTCTTCGCATATGTCGATGAGAACGAAAAGGGCGAGTGTAATAAGGATGAGCAGCGGCTCGACTGGTTTGCTGAATTACCGGAAAAACACCGCATCACCTCCTCGGCATTTATATCTGCCGGGCGGGTCTATATCGGTACCGCCACCTCAGACGCCGCAGACGTTTGTAGTAGGCCTATCTCTTTGGATGAAGAAGAAGGGCACCTTTACGTTTTTGACCTTCAGGGTACAGACATTGTTTCCGGCAGGTTAGGGGACGTCCGCTTCGATCCATTGGTATCAGACGAGCACTTCTACCTCATGACATCGACTGGACTGCAATCCAGAGGTAGCGGTATTTACAACAACAAGCTAAAATCATTTTCGCAGCCGGTGGTTGCCATCCGGTCATGGGAAGAGGTGCAATAATATTGTCTTAAACTTTTCCGTCCTTTGTGGCTTAAATAAAAAGGGCAGATTTTTATTTAAATCTGCCCTCTTATTAATTTTCTTCAGAGAAAAACCTTGAATCTATCTTATTTACCCTCTTTATCAGTACAGCAGGTTGTTAATACATGTATTTCCGACTAGGTCTGCTGAGATTCCGTCGGGACAAATCGTGGGATTCCAATTATAATATTGGGCATAAACAGGATTCCACCATGAAACCTCGTCCAGGTTTGCCACAGTAAAAATTGCGCCAGTTAGATCCGAACCGGAGAATGATGCGCCTTTTAGGTTGGTACTCGTAAAGTCCGCATTAAAAAATGTGCTTTGGTGTAATGTTGAATGATGCATATTGGCACCGGAGAAATCCGTTCCATTGAAATTGGCATTGTCGAAAAACGAGTGAGCGAGATATGCTCCAGTAAATAGATTATTATCGCCACTGCTCTCTACTGTGGCATTGTTGAGATTCATGCGCGCAACCATAGGGGTGTTGTCATTGGCCCATTCTTCGGAGTCGGAAAAATTACAACCCGGACATATGAATCGGGCGTTTGTTCCAGCTGGCCCCTGCGGCCCGGTGAGTCCGGGTTCACCCTTTTCGCCTTTAAGTCCTTGAGGTCCGGCAGGTCCTTGAGGTCCAGGCACCCCGTTTACCTTGATATCGTTAATTTTTCTTTCCATTCGGACCATTTTTCTATTCGCCTTGGCAACCTTTTTTTCCAGACTACCGACGGCTTTCCACAGGCTGCTGAAGGGGTTGTACCACTTGTAATGATAAGATTTTTTTGCACCCGCTTGGGCAGATGGTGTCAAAAACGCGAACGTCAACAAGATCAAAAAGATATATTTTACTCGTTTATTCATCATAACTTCGACCTCCTTTCCATCCTCTTCGTCATCGTTCCTGTATAAAAACAGATTTCCCAAAACTGGCATCGTCAATTTGCTTTCGACCGAAAAGCTGCAAATACTATGCAAATTTACAATATATTTTTTATTTGTTTGCATATCTATAATAATTACAGCGCCTTTTCGATCATTCCCCGTATAGTTCCCTTACGTCCGAGACCATTCTTATCGGTCAAATCAACCCGAATTTTGTCAGTCAAACCGCCAAAATTTGTCATGATATCAATTACTTGTAATACATGATTGTAATACATTCAGTAGTACATTCAACTACACTATTTGTTGCGCCACGGCTAACCCGGAAATTTCATCAATTGGAGGCTTTTATGGGCAAGGCATTTCGAGGTGATGCTGTAGTCAGTCTACCGCGATCCTCGAATAACGCCGGCCATGGGAGCCTCCGGTTGACCCGAGGGGTGTAATCTTTTCAGCTCTTTCATTAGATATTGAGGAGGTACAAAGTGTCCCTCGGTTATACGGTTCATGAGTATGACCAATACCCCGATATGGCTTCTTTTTTTCTGCTCAATGAAAAGATTTCATGAAATATTCGGGCTAAAGAATCGGGCCGACACGACGATAATATATGAGGGTCTATACAACCTTATATAGACACAAGGTCGCAGGCATGAAGACCTTATGTGGGTATTAAAAGTTTTAATAGTTTCATAAAATATATTTACAGCTGACAGTTGACGGTGAGCCATCGGGAGACGTCATTTTGAGATATTACCGATATCTGTATAGATATAAGTAGCTGTAAATATGACATAAAATATTGATGCTTCGACTGAGGCAAGAAGATCAAGCCTTAACTGGCATGTTTTTTGGATTCAAAACAAAGCCAGGCAAATTTCAGGAGAGGAATGTCATGCGGAAAAACTCAGGCTTTACAATAATGGAACTGGCGGTGGTCATCGCTCTGATAGGTATTTTAGCGGCCATTGCCGTTCCGGCGTTTGTCAACTGGTTACCCAATTTCAGGCTCACTAACGGGGTCAATCATATACACGCCGTTGTGCAGGATGCACGGCTGCAGGCCGTAAAAGAAAACGGGCGTGTCGCCGTGCTGCTCGACCCGGATGGTGATGGCTCGCTGGACGGTAATTATCTGGTATTTATCGATGAAGACCTGGATTGGAATCTGGATGGCGGTGAGACCGTGCTTGCTGAAGGTGAAGTCCGTGACCGGTGTTCAGGTGTCAGGTACAGGTTTTACTAACGACCGTTTCGGTTTCAACAGCCGCGGCCTTCTGGTTGTCAGCGGAAGCACGATTACCCTAAGCAATTCGGAAGGTCGAACCAAAACTGTGACCATCGAAATCACAGGTAACGCGCGTATTAATTAAGGTTAAGTTTTTAAGTTTCTCGAGCCAAATTAGGCCCTGGAGATTGAAACCGAAATAGGACCTCGAATCCTGAGATGGAAAACATGCTGAAAAAAGAATTGAACAATAAAGGGTTTACCCTGCTTGAACTCATGATCGCTATGGCCATCGCCGGTATCGTAGCGGCAGCTATTTTAATGGCCTTCAACTCCCAGCAGAAGACCCAGGTCAGTCAACAATTAGTGGTTGAAATGCAGCAGGATCTCCGTGCGGCCCTTTACCTCATGCAGCAGGACGTCCGCATGGCCGGTCACGATCCGCTGTGGGTTGACGGCAATGCTGACGGCGTGGACGACAACCGGCCCGCAGACGGTAGCGACAACGATTGCGACACAAATACCGATGGTGCCGACCCGGACGAGGCCAACGATATTTCCGGTGTCTTGGTGGCCGGCCCGCACACCATCCAGGTAAGGATGGATATCGACAACGACGCTTCGGACAATGTTGCCGACGGCGATTTCTGTGACTCAAACGAGCTCGTTGGTTACGGGCTGGCGGCCGACACGGTGACGATTGACAGCGACGGAATTGCCAATAGCGGTGTAACCGATCTTCGGCGCAGTTTCGATGCGAGCGGTTTGCAAGTCCTGGCCAGCTCGATCCAGGCCGTGGCTTTCGGTTATGCGTTCGACGACGACAACGGGGCGGCAACGCCTGATGGTATCGTCGACACCAACGGCAACAACATCATTTGGGCCTACGATTCCGACGGAAACGGCGATTTGGACCGTCTTGCTGGACAGCAATAACGATGGCGCCATCACCGCCGATGATGACCTAAATAGCGACGGGTGGATTAACGACGTGGCCCTGGCACCGACGGTGCCGGTCAGCCGGATACGGGCAGTCAGGGTCTGGATCCTGGGACGAACCCGGGCGCCGCTCCGGGATTACAGCGACACCGAAACTTATGTCGTGGGCAACAAGATCCTGATACCGGGAGACAACTTCAAACGGGAACTGCTGGCAACCAGTATGAACTGCCGTAACTTGGGGTTGCGCTAGAACAATGAACATTCGATTCGAACAATATCAAAGCAATTCAGGTGGAATTTATGACAATCGAAAATCGTTATCAGAAAGTAATAGTTACGGACAAACGGGGATTTACACTGATCGAGGTGATGGTTGCCATGGCCATATTTGCGGTAGGGTATTCTGGCTTTGGCTGGGCTCCAGACCAATTACATCAGTGGGAATGCCCAGGCACGGTTGAAAGACAGAAGCGACGGCTTTAGGTGGTCACGTGATCGAGCAACTGCGGTCGATGCCATTCGATGCGCCTGACTTGGATCCGGCAACCAATCCCCATCAGCCGCCGGCGGGTAGCACGGGACCCTACGATGTGCAGTGGTCTGTGGCTGATAATACCCCAGTAAATAATACCAAGATGGTCACCGTGGCAGTGACACCGGTCAACCGAAACGGCCGGCCGGTCAGACTCAGCACGATAATTGCCGAGTAAAAAGGACATCTATCAAATGAAAAATATGACTGCGATTGTGAAAAACGAACAGGGCTCGGTGCTCGTGATGGCCATCCTCATTCTCGTGCTGCTGACCATTTTGGCGTTCACGGCCATGCGAACAAGCACGATCGAAAGACAGATCGCAGGGAACGAACTCCTGCATCAGAAATATTTTTTCTCGGCTGAAGCGGGGGTCGACCATGCTGTCAAATTGTTGGAGCAACCTTTTGTGGCGGTCAACGCGCCACTGGTGCGCTCAGGAGCGACAGCTAGTTGGGATTTTGCCTTTTTGGGTGCCAATCGCGTGGCGGGCGGCGGTGATGATGCCAGCGACCCCGACGGCGATACCATCGGCAGTTACGAGGATGCGGCCGGAAACAAGACCTCGGCGATGTGGATCGATGAGGCTGTGATCGATGGTATCCGTTATTCGATTTACCTGTGGAACAACGATGAATCGATCGCCACGGGCACGGGAACGGGCGGCACCTTCAACGACGACCAAGATGCCCTGGTGTGGATCCGCTCGGATGCCTGGGGACCCCGCGGCGGGAGCGCCAGCGTGGAGATCCTGCTGCAGGGCGATACCACCGGAGAGAGCATTACCGGTTACACGGCCCAGGCCGGGGCCGGGGCCGGAAAAAATTACAATGCCAACGACCTGAACCCGATCACATCCTTTGACCGGCAGTTATAGACATACACGATCTTGACATCTTTACATACGAGATCTGAACGGAAAAGAGGAAGGAGAGGAACATTATGACGCCTCATATTCAAAATAAATCTAAAAAACCGATGGCCACGGGAAGATCGTGGGGAAGACTGTTGACCATCGCCTTCCTCTGTTTTGTACTATTCAGCTTTGCAGCCGCTCAGTTTGCCACGGCTGTTCCATTGGATATTATCTTTAATAATGGTGGTTCAAGTACCAATTCTATACAGGTAAGACAATTTCCTGCAGGGCCTGATTGGGATTTCCCTTGTTCCAGTAGCTGCACAGTAGATGTCCCGCCTG